>NZ_NFKJ01000009.1 GCF_002160325.1 Lachnoclostridium sp. An181 | reverse complement strand
GAAGAAGCCTCTTCTGAAAGGATGTTTAGAATTATCCTTCTGTCTAATCAAAAAAGAATAAGTCTGTAAGCTGTTTTATGCTTACAAACTTATTATACGAGGAGGAATGACGTATGGGTAAAATGATGAAAAGAACATTAGCTGGTGTTTTGTTGGCTGCTGTGGTATTGGCTGGTGGAGCAACGAAAGCTTTTACAGCAGAGCCGGGAACTGGAACAAACTTTGCAGATGGCAATGGAGACGGAGTTTGTGACTACTGGGGAAATGATTGCCAGCATGTGGATGCCAATGTAGATGGTATTTGTGACAATTGTGGCAGGAATCAAAAAGAGCGCCCTTTGCAAAATGACTGCGGCGGAAATTATGTGGACCAGGATAATGATGGCATCTGCGATCATGCAGGAAACAGAGGGCGCTATGCGGATCCTGACAGGGATGGCATTTGTGACCATACTGCCAGACGAGGGCAGAATAAAGATTATGAGGCGGATAAGACAGATAGAAAATAGCAGGTGAGGATACGATGCGGAGTGAACAGGAGATTAACCGGGCAGTCGAACAGTACGCTAATATGGTGCGGCGGCTTTGTATGATTCATTTGAAAAATTATGCGGATACCGAGGACATATTTCAGACTGTTTTTTTGAAATATGCTCTTAGTTCTGTGTCATTTGAAAATGAGGAACATGAAAAAGCCTGGCTTATCCGCGTTACCATAAATGCCTGTAAAGATTTACTCAAAAGTTTTTTCCGCAATCGTACTGTCTCGTTGGATGAAATTATGGAACAGCCGGCTGAAATGCCGCCTGATTACCGGGAAGTTTTAGAAACAGTCTTGTCACTTCCACAAAAATATAAGGATGTCGTGTACTTGTATTATTATGAAGGGTATACAGCCCCGCAGATCAGCCGGATTCTGGGGAAAAATGTAAATACGGTTTATACGCTCCTGAACCGTTCTAAACAATTAATCCGAGAAAAATTGGGAGGTGAAGAAGATGAATGACAGCCTGAAAAAAGCACTGGATCAGGTACAGGCCGCAGAGGAATTAAAACAAAAGACAAAGGAATATGTCTTTCGGAAAACAACCGACTATAAACGGATAAAAAAAGCAAGATTTAGAATTTTTCTCCCGACCGCTGCCTGTATGTTTCTTCTTTTTCTTGGAGGGTACTGGCTGTACTTCACCCCTACTGCGGAAATCAGCATGGATATTAATCCGTCCATTGAACTGAGTGTCAACCGATTTGACAGGATAATTTCTGCAAAAGGCTGGAATGATGACGGGAAGGAGCTGGTGAGCTCCATTGATGTATGGAATCTGGAATATTCCGAGGCAGTGAATCAGATTTTGGAGAATGAAGAGGTGTCTGCGCTGTTGTCAAATGATGGGATTTTGACCGTTGTCGTTGCTGGAGAAGATTCAGATCAGGCCGCACAAATACTTTCCGGTGTTCAATCCTGTACTTCCGGAGAAAAAAATGCCTACTGTTATTCTATAAGTCCAGAAGAAACGGAAGTGGCCAACGACCTGGGGCTTTCCTATGGCAAATACCGTGCATTTTTAGAGTTACAGAAACTTGATCCATCCATTACCGTAGAAGAAATTCAAAATATGCCTATGCGGGAAATTTGGGATTTGATCCAAACTTTAACTGGTGATGAAAACAGTGTTACTGATGATACAGAAACCGGCGGTGGGAATGAAGAAAACCATGGGAACGGACAAGAACGGGGACAAAAGAACAGGTATGGAAAAGGACAAGAATGAAATGAATGGAGATGACAAGACAAAGTGATAAAACAAATGAAATATTTTCAGGCAGTAGTTCGATGTCAAAGTTTCACGGAAGCAGCTGAAGAATGTTTCATCTCACAATCTGCAATGTCGCAGCAGATTCAGGCGTTAGAACATGAACTGGGAGTAAAACTTCTGAACCGCGAAAACAGAAAAATTTCTTTAACACCAGCGGGCGAGTATTTTTATCGGAAAAGTATGGTATTGCTTGCAGATTTTGAACGACTTTGCAATGAAACTGTTCGTATCGCAAATAAGGATCGAGCAGAACTTCGTATTGGATATCTGAAATGTTACAGCGGACAGGAATTTCGCCTGGCTGTTGCGGAATTTTCGGAAAAATACCCGGATGTTTCTGTACAGATTATAAACGGAACCCATGAAGAGTTATATGAGGCTCTGAGGGACGGAGGGGTTGATCTGATACTTAGCGACCAGCGGAGAGCATTTTCAGATGAATATACAAACTTTATTCTGGCAACAAGTGAGTGTTACATAGAGATTGCAGCGCGAAATCCGATTGCATCTCTGGAATGTGTAGAAATAGATGATTTGAAAAACATTCCCTGCATTTTGGTGGCATCTCCTGAACAGCAGGAGACGGAACAGAGATATTATCGCGAGATCGTGGGAATCCAAGGAGATTTCCAGTTCGCAGAAAATTTAGAGGACGCACGTCTTCTGGTAATTGGCGGAAATGGATTTATGCCGGTAGAGGGCGGGAAAAATGAACCGAGCTTTGCACCAGCACTAAGCCGATTGCTTTTAACTCGCAGAGGGAACCCCATCAAACGTACTTATTGTGCTTTTTGGAAAGCAGATAATTCAGGCTATTATATCGAGGATTTTGCAGACATGCTAAAATCCAGGTTTTTAGAGGGCCGGAAAGAATAAACAGGATAAGCAAGATTAAGACCGTATCTGTAAAGACGCAGAAACGGTCTTTTTTGTTCTTCTATAAGAAAAATCCGATGGATTTCCTATAGAAGAATTCCCTCCGGGCAGGATGCGCATGCCGCAATAAGGGTACTTTCCGCTTTGCGGTATTGCGGCGGCGCGCAAAGTAGAGGGCCCCTCATGAGTGAGGGGAAGGGGAGGTGAAGTGGGATTGCCCACTTTGCTCTATAAGTTTTTCTTATGAAATTGCCTGGGAATCCGAATTGTTCTTTCTGTCAGAAATACCTAAAATGAAAATACAGAAAATGAGTAATTTTTGAGAAAGTTTATGAGATGGGAAAAACAATAGGAGGAAACTATTATGGCGAAAAATCTGATTATCTATTATTCCCGTAAGGGTGAAAACTACTGGAATGGCAGCATCCGAAATCTTACCAAAGGAAATACCGAGATTGTTGCAGAGTTCATTCAGAAGGCCGTGGGCGGTGACCTTTTTGAAGTGGAAACAGTCAAGGAATATGCAGCAGATTATTATGTCTGTATAGAAGAAGCACAACAGGAACTTCGCAGCGGTGCAAGACCGGAATTGAAAAAATATCTTGATAATGTTAAAGATTACGACAATATTTTCGTCTGCGGGCCTTGCTGGTGGGGAACTTTTCCATGTGCCATATTTACGCAGTTGGAGCGATTGGACTTTTCGGGTAAAAAAGTAATGGCAGTCATGACCCACGAGGGCAGTGGTCTTGGTTCTTGTGAGAGTGAACTGAAAAAAATTTGTAAAGGGGCATCTTTTGGGGCAGGTCTTTCGATTCACGGAGCAGATGCGTCAAAATCAGAGAGTAAGGTTGTATCTTGGGCCCAAAAGTCTGTTTGATACTGCACTGTAGAGAAGAACAAATTACCAATTGAAAAATATGAAAGACAAAAGATGGATTACGATAGGAGGAATAACAAATGAACAACGTCATGATTTTAACAGGTGCCGGTCAGATCGGTATGGCGATTGCCAGAAGAATGGGTTATGGAATGAAGATTGTTATAGGTGATAAAAAACTGGAAAATGCAGAGATGATCTCTCAAACAATGAACGGTGCTGGTTTTGATACGGTGCCTGTAGAAATGGATTTGTCTTCCCGTGAATCCATTATGAAACTGATTGAAAAGGCGCAGAGTTTCGGCGAAGTTTCCATGCTGGTCAATGCAGCTGGCGTTTCCCCAAGCCAGGCGTCAATTGAAACGATTTTGAAAGTGGACTTGTATGGAACTGCAGTTTTGCTGGAAGAAGTGGGAAAGATCATCAAAAAAGGCGGTGTGGGTGTTACCATTTCCAGTCAGTCCGGCTGGCGTATGCCAGCCCTGACAGCCCAAGAAGACGAATTGTTGGCAACTACACCGACAGAAGAATTATTAAATCTCCCGTTGTTGCAACCGGAAAATATCCGGGATACCCTGCACGCTTACCAGATGGCGAAACGCTGCAATGAAAAGCGAGTGATGGCAGAATCCGTTAAATGGGGACAAAGAGGCGCGCGGCTCAATGCCATTGCTCCGGGAATTGTTGTGACGCCTCTGGCTCTTGACGAATTCAATGGACCGCGTGGTGATTTCTACAAGAATATGTTTGCCAATTGTCCGGCAGGGCGGCCGGGAACTGCAGATGAAATTGCAAATGTGGCAGAACTTCTGATGAGTGATAAAGGAGCATTTATTACCGGCTCCACGTTTCTGATTGACGGCGGCGCAACAGCAAGCTATTACTATGGACCTCTCGCACCTGGGAAGTAGGGATGGAGGGATGTTGTTTCACTTAAATAAAATGTTTTGTATTACCCTGTGTTAAAAGAAGTTCAGTAAACGCAAATTGTTCATCCTGTACAAGAAAATGTGTAAACGGCATACTTTGGGACAGGCCTGTTTATGAGCCGGAGTGAGAAATGCTCCTTTTTTCTAGGAGAAAATGGTCGTCGCCAGTACAATTTCATTTGTAAACGGTGTTTCTATATTTGTAAACAAAGTTTTCGGGTGTTTTGATGTAATGTTCTATCTAGGCGCCGAGGGAAGGTAAGAAATAAAAAGGGTGAAAAAATTTGAAATTTTTTTGTCATATTGTTGGGCTGATGAAGAAATAGCTGAAAACATTGAAACTGCACTGGCGAAAAATAATACGATTAATCTTCATCGGGATAAGATTGATATTGGTACTTGGAGCAGTATTAAAGAATATATGCAGTCCATACCGCAAATGGATTATACAATCTTGCTTATTTCAAACGCATATTTAAAATCCTCTAATTGTTTGTATGAAGTCTTAGAAGTTATGCGTGACAGAAATTATAGCGAAAAGATATTCCCCGCAGTAATTAATTCTGGAATATATAAACCAGCCATTCGGGCAGAATATGTAAAATACTGGCAGAATGAATATGAAAAATTAAATGAAAGTTTAAAGGGAATACAATTTCAGAATATAGGTGGATTGGGCGAAGATTTAAAGAGGGCACAGAATATCTCAGCTAATGTGGCAACATTTCTGGATAAAGTTGCTGATATGAATAATCCAGCTATGGGGGATATTCCTGTTGCAATCGAAACGAAATTGAAAGAAAAAAATTTGATAGTTCCTGTTCCAACAGCACAAAATAACAGAACTACAACATCCTCACTCTTTGATTCTCTCGGTATTTCAGGTCAAATAGAAAAGACAAGGGCAAGTGATTTCGAAATCAATCAGCTTATGTCACAAAGTTTCCAGGAAGTTAATAATATTATGTCCGATTTATGTGCAGAGTTGGAAATACAATCCCCATACTTTCAGGTAGTGATAGAGAAAAACGACTCCAGGAATTATTTTTATCAGTTTTATAAAGCAGGAAAATTAATCAGAAATTTAAGAGTGTTTATGGATCAGAGTTGGGGAACAATGAATACTGGTATTTCTACAGACTTTCATTCCTTTAGTGGTGGAGTTAGATCATGGAATGGTATGTATACAGCTAAAGAAATAGCGGGAAATTTGTATTTATCAGCTCAGTTATCGTTCACCAGTAGCCAGGAAAATATGACTATAGAAGATGTTGTAAAAAATATTTGGAAGAATTATATCAATCCCTATTTGAGAGACTAAAAGTAACGGGCGTACAGCTATCTGTAAAAATATGGATGTATGTCCGTTGCGTTATTAGAAATATAAACTGCCCGCTGTGTGCAACATCACAGATTTAAGGAAAACTTAGTCTTAATTTCTTGATTTTCTGGATATTGAAAATAAATCACCGTGTTTATTGCTAAAAAAGTCCATACTTTCCCCATTTGGAATAGTAAGGACTTTGATATGCGACCCTCTAGTGGGGCATTAAAATGTAAAAACTTACTTGGAGAATGTCTAGAAAAAGCAAAATTAGTGCAGTAGAGAAAGTTAAAGATTGTGGAACAGTATTTGAACGGAGAAATTAGCAAAAAAGCTGTACAAATATGTGGTACAGACAAGAAAAATGTTTGGGAGTGGACGAGAATCTATAAGAGAAGGACTAGAAAGATTGCTAGGATCAAAAACAAACAGACATTATTCAAAAGCCTTGAAGTATAATTGCTTTTATCATCAGATTTGAAATTGGGTGAAACGATATGAAAAAAATGGGTAATGCAGACATGGAGGATAGAAAGGAGAGGCGCATCGTTTCTCGGACACGATACTATATTTTGAGAGAGGTAGCAGAGAAAACGACAATACAAGAGTATGAAAAATGTAGCATCAAATTGAAGGATCGGATAAAATAATTTGAAAGAGGACAACAAGAGGGCAATGAATGATGCGAAGGGATTGATACAGATGTGCACGTCAGGAAACAAGGGGAACTTGTATTTTTTGGAGAAAGAATTCTTGACAATCGAATTTAAAGTTGTATAATGATAGCAACAGAACCCACCACGCCTCTGATTTTCATGCGCAACCCGGTGGGACTTTTTCATTTATGAGGTGTTTTATGTATCAATATCCAAAACAATTATTAACAATAACACAGCAGGTACAATCGTATATTGATGCAGGAATGACGATAATTTCTAGAGGAGATGTAGAAAAGGCATTAAAATCAATTGGATTTTATCGTTTACGAGGATATTCGTTTCATCTATATGATAATGTTACAAAAAAGTATGTTCCAGGAACCAAATTTGAAGACATTTTAAAGTTGTATCAGTTCGATCAGGAATTATCTGTGTTGATTTTTTCAATGATTTCTAAGATTGAAGTGGCTTTGAGAGTACGATTGGTGGAAGCATTACTTGTACATGGAGATGCGCTGATTTTGCAAGATTCATCAATCTTCAAGGAGAAAAAGCTGTATTGGCAGAATATGTCTACAATAGCATCAGAAATTGCTCGTTCTAATGATGTATTTATCAAACATAATTTTGACAATCATGATGGTGGAGTGCCTGTATGGGCAGCAGTAGAAGTTCTTTCTTTTGGGACGTTATCGAAGATAATTAAAAACTTGAAAACAGGCGCTGGAAGCTCATATTCAATATTGGCAGCTAATTACCAGTACAAATCAAAAAAGGGAAATTTGGTAAATCCATCACAGAAAATGCTTGCTTCTTGGGTGCAGGGGGTTTCTGTATTACGCAATATGTGTGCTCACAATTCCCGTATTTATAATCGAACAATACATACTACACCGGAAATTCTCGATGTGGATAAAATCACACCTCCGCCAGCACATAATGGGTTATATCAAATTTTATTGGCGATGAAATATCTGAGATCATCAGATGAGGAATGGATTATATTTGTAGACGAATTTGATAAGCTGATTCAAAATAACAGCAGCGTAATCAGTCTTGTGGCAATGAATTTACCGACAGATTGGAAAGCACATTTGAGTGTTTAAAATCCGTTATACTGAATATAATAACAAAGTAGACCTAACCAAGCATTTATGCTCAAACCGGTTAGGCTTTCGGCGGAGTGTTACGATAAGCACTTCGCCATTTTTATTTTGATACAAAGTGAATTTGAAATTTTGTCTATCTGGAATATTTATTTTGCTGGGCAATCTGATATAATATTCATAGATAAATTGTGCTATAAAAGGAGCAGATACATGAGAAGAAACGATGGACGAGAAACTTGGCATAGATTATTAGATTGGGATAAAGGACAAGCACCGGCAGAGCGATTGGCAGCGGTAGTGTTGCTTAGTGATGGATTTAGAAATATTGATCCATCTCATCCATTAGGTGGCAGAGATGGTTTGAAAGATATGATTTTAACTGATAATGGAACAAAATGGGTTGGAGCAGTTTACTTTCCCAGAGGGCAGCAGTGTTTTTCAGATATTAAATCGAAATTCGAACACGATTTAGAAGGAGTAAAAAAGAACAATGCAAATGGTATTGTATTTGTTACGAATCAGGAGTTAAGATTGTCTGAACGAAAAGAATTAACTGAAATCGATGAAAATATAGATGTACAAATCTATCATTTGGAGAGACTTGCAACCTTGTTAAATTCGCCGTCGAATTATGGAATTCGTATGGAATTTCTTGAAATTGAAATGAATAAAGAAGAGCAGTTAGCCTTTTTTGCAAACCAAAATCAGAAAATGTCTAACATTGAAGCTGCATTAGAAAAGTTGACCATTGGCTTAGAAGAATACAAATTAAGTAAAAGCCTTCCCGATGTTAAGCTAATGGAGGAACTTCCTGAAAGTGATGATGAAGATGAACCACGTAGCATAGAGGAAATTGTCGATGCTGTGGGTGTTTTTCTTGATAAAATATGGTTTGATAGGCATCTGTCTTTGCGCTATCGAATTGAAACTGGCATGGAAACGGTTAATCCGGAAATATGGAAAGGTGCGTTAGAATCTGCCCAGAAAGTAATCGATAAGTACGGAGAAGAAAATCTTGGACCATATAGTGATTTTGAATGGGGAATGCTCAATGGTAAACTTTCCGCTCTCAGATGGGTCTTAGGGGACGACTGGGATATGTTAGATACATAACTAAAAGAAAAACTGAAAGGGTGAACGTATGGGATTTCCAACAAGTGTTGCAGATGATGTACTGGTTCGTTGTGGTAGGCATTGTTGTCTGTGTGGAAAGTATGTGGGTCAAAAAATTGAATTGCATCATATAAAGCAAGTTGCTGATGGTGGAGAAGATACTGCCGATAATTGTATTCCATTGTGCTTTGATTGTCATGCAGAGGTAAAAGCTTATAATCCTCACCATCCAAAGGGGAGAAAATTTACCGAAAAAGAGTTAAAAGGGCATAGGGATAAGTGCTATGAAAGGTATTCGTTAGAAAATAGAAATAGTGATAGTTCAACGTTAAATTCAGAGAAGACGAAAAGTATATTTCCGCCCCATGAGAATATGTCACTGATACGTTGGGGCTATCCAGAACAGGATAAATTATGTCCTGTCTTTCCAGGGAATATAGTATTGGTAGCTGGTTGTACTGGTGCGAAGAAAAGTACATATTTGTATCATATTGTAAATCAGAATATTATATCTGGTCATAGAGTCGTGTATTGCTGTATGAAGGATAAGCCTTTTGATGTAAGTATTGAAATAATTGGTGAAAATGCTCATGTAAATGTGGAGTATATAAAACGTGGAATAGTAACAGAAGAAGATTGGGAAAAATTAACAAGTAGTCAAGTGAATTTGAATGGTGAAAATTTGGCATTGATTCCATATAATGAGCTCTCTGAAAGTAATAAGATTTTGGATATCGTTGAAAATTCAGGAGCGGAAATCGTTGTAATTGACGATTTCAATGGTGTTTTGTTAGATGATGCAGATTCCGTTGAGCGTTTCCTTTATAAATTAAAGAATATTGCTGCACAAAGCCAAACCGTTGTGTTCGTAATTTATAATCTCAGTATACCGAAACAAAGGATTGATATGAGACCGATGCTGAGGGATTTTCCATCTGACAGCTATTATCGTTTATTTGATGTTATTCAGTTACTGTATAAACCAGATTTATTCTTTAATGATAAAGATGATAAGGAAAGATTGGAGGTCATCATCGTAAAAGGAGCATTGAATGTTCCTTACACAATAAAGTTATTAGCTCCGGATAAAATTACAGGAGTATTTTCTTTGGCCAAGTAAATAGTTACCAGAATGTGTTGGGAACAAAGGCGTTTTTCTATTTTTTACCTTTTTTACGGTTTGGCAGAGCCTTTAACAGCTTCGACCTCTTGAATACATCTTTCGTAGACCCTCACAAACTTTGAATACTCTTATATTAATAGAAAACAGGCCTCGACTATGGTATATTGTTAGTATATCAAGGATGAGGCTTTTTTTGGATAGTGGGTTTTAGGATGAGCGAAAAGAAAGAGGATGTGGTATTAAACCTCAATTATCGGAAGTTCGTTATAAATCAAGAAAATACAGTAAATACAAAGAGAGGTCATAGATGATTAAAATACTTTTCATCTGTCACGGCAGGAGTTTCCGTTTTTATTGAATTTCCTTATTTTATGCAGGTTTTCAGATGGTAGAGGTGATTTACAACAAGTTTACAACTTTTGAAAGGCGTTTTGGTATGATAATCATTTGTTAATTATTTTTAGCATTTTCCAGTGTTAAATAATTGTATTGAGAATGATTACTATTCGTGATAAAATTTGCTTATATAAGCGTGTGGTTAGATTATGGACTTGTGTTTCGCAAGTGTTGACTAAAATGGTAGGAAGATATGCTCTCTATCAATCTGTATTATGTGTATGTATATTTTATTATATATTACGCATCGCATAATGAGTAACCACACGTTTTTTTGAGGATGAAGAAATGGATACAATAGATAAAGTAAAAAGCAGAAATGAACTAGCTGATTTCTTAGATATACCAAGGAAGAAATTATCATATGTTTTATACATTAAAGGAGTTGACGAGTTATATACATCATTTGATATACCTAAGAAAAGTGGGGGATTTAGACATATATATGCTCCGCAGAAAGATTTAAAAGTGATTCAAAGAAAACTTGCTGAAGCTTTGTATAATTACCAAAAAGAAATTTGGAATAAATACAATGTCAATCCTAATATCTCACATGCTTTTCAAAAAGAGAAAAGTTTTATTACGAATGCTAAAATTCACCGGAATAAACGAGTTGTTATAAATATTGATTTGGAAAATTTTTTTGACTCTTTTCATTTTGGAAGAGTGCGGGGCCATTTTTTAAAGGACCACAGTTTTCAGTTACCATTAGAAGTGGCAACTGTTATAGCGCAGTTGACATGCTATCAAGGTAAACTGCCACAAGGAGCACCTACTTCTCCAATAATAACAAATTTGATTTGCAATATATTTGATGTAAGAATATCTAAATTAGCAAAGAAATATCGACTAGATTATACAAGATATGTGGATGATTTAACGTTTTCTACAAATAATAGAGAGTTCTTAAACATTAAAAACATATTTTTTGAAGAACTGGAAAAGGAAATTATCAATGCTGGATTCAACATTAATAAGAGGAAAACAAGGGTTCAATATAGAGATTCTAGGCAAGAAGTCACAGGAATTGTTGTTAACAAAAAACTTCATGTGAGTAGAGATTATTATAAAAGAACTAGAGCAATGGCTTATCAATTGTATAGATCGGGAGAATATTTTATTGAAAATGAAATAAAAGGAACTATTAATCAACTTGAAGGACGTTTTTCTTTTATTAATCAATTAGAATGGTATAATAACAAGTTGAATTTGGAAGGGAAGAAACTTGCATACGAATATCTTAATGGAAGAGAAAGAGCATATAGTCAATTTATATTTTATAAATATTTCTTTGCTAATCCGAAACCATTAATTGTAACAGAAGGAAAAACAGATGTGGTCTATTTGAAAGCTGCTTTAAAAAATTTATGGAAAGAGTATCCAAATTTAGTAAGTAGGAATTCGAAAGGGCAGTTTGAGTACAAAGTATCTTTTTTGCAGAGAAGCAAACGGCTTGCCTATTTTTTGAATTTTAAAAAAGATGGTGCAGATACCATGAACAATATATATAAATTTTTTTCTGAGGAAGGTGGAGAAAAGTATCCAAATTATATAGAAATGTTTAAAAATTTAGGAAATGCTGTTCCGTTTAACTCTGTTATTTTGCTGTTTGATAATGAGTTGAATAATAAAAATAAGCCTGTATACAAGTTTGCAAGTAATAAAATTTCTGATGATAGAAAAAAGGAATTATGTACTAAAACATGGATAAATTTGTTACAGAATCTATATCTTATGATAACACCATTGGTCGGCGAGAGTGAAGAAAGCGATATTGAAATGTTGTTTGATGAAACTACACTTTCTCACGAAATTGGTGGAAAGAAATTTTGTAAAAAGGATACATACGATACAAGTAAATTTTATGGTAAAGAAATTTTTTCTCAATATATAATGAAAAACTACAGTAGTATAGATTTTGATGGCTTTAAATCATTATTAAATAATATTAATGTGGTGCTTAAGGATTATAAAGAAAAAACAAAACAGTTGTCATAATTTGATTCTTTGTAGAGGAGAAGGGAGATAGAGCAAAATGTATATCTCTCTTTAATATGCAAGTTTTCCTCAAATGGGGATGTGCGTGAAACCCCGTAAAAACAAGGAAAAACCAACATATAAGGAGAAATGCGAACATGATAAAAATACTTTTCATCTGCCACGGCAGGAGTCAGAGAATGAGGTTCTTGGCGGCCTTTGGCGGCTGAAATGCGGCAAATAGGGGTGGGAGAGGTAGAGGGGGACTACGGATTTACTACTACTGAGGAAAGAAAAAATAAATAATGTGAAAGCATGGATCCGGAAGAGACAATAGTATCTTCCGGATCTTTGATATTATTCCGATAAATGCAAAATATTGTTCCGATAGCGTTGCTATTATTCCGATAATAGGATATATTATTATCTGAGCGAGGTGAAAGACTTTATGTATATGTCAGTGAAACAAGCAGCAGAGGAATGGGGAATTTCAGACAGAAGAGTAAGAATCTTGTGCTCAGAAGGGAAAATCCCAGGGGTTTTCCGTGAAGGACGCAGTTGGAAAATTCCGCAAGATGCAAAGAAACCGGAAGATGGCCGATACAGGTCTGCAGAAAGTCTGTTAGAGAGGATAGACCGAAAGAAAGCGGAATTGGATACCAGGCGCCCGCTGACAGAAGGAGAGGCAGAGCGTCTTACAGAAGAATTTGTGGTGGAGTATACCTATAATTCCAATGCAATCGAAGGTAATACGCTGACCCTGCGGGAAACGGATCTGGTGCTGCGAGGTCTTACGATTGATCAAAAGCCGCTCAAAGATCATATGGAGGCAGTCGGACATAAAGAAGCGTTTTACTTTGTGCGGGATCTGGTCAGTGAGCAGGTGCCATTATCAGAGAGCGTGATAAAACAGATCCATTATCTGGTACTGGCGGATAAAAAAGAGGACCGCGGGATTTACAGAAGAGTTCCAGTAAGAATTATGGGGGCAAAACATGAACCGGTACAGCCTTATCTGATCCAGCCTAAGATGGAGCAGCTGCTGGAAGCTTATAGAAACAGCACTGAGCATATCATTCCCAGGCTTGCTCGGTTCCATATTGAATTTGAAGGCATTCATCCATTTATAGATGGAAATGGCCGTACAGGGCGTCTGCTGGTAAATCTGGAACTGATGAAAGCAGGATATCCGCCGATTGATATTAAATTTACAGATCGGGTTGCTTACTATAATGCTTTTGATGAGTATCATGTAAAACATAATTTAGGATCGATGGAAAAACTGTTTGCAGGGTATGTGAATGAAAGACTGGACAGTTATCTGGCAATATTGTAGAGGAGTGGGGACATGGCTTATGAAACAATAAAGATAGAAATTGATGAAGAAGTGAAACGTCAGGCAGAGCAAATATTGGAAACGAATCATCTGACAATGGAACAAGCAATACAAAGTTTTTTCCAATGGATGGTTCAAAGCCCCGATGAAGCGAGGAAAGAATTGATGCGTTGGAAAGAAGAGAAAAATAGAGATGAGAATTAGATGATCCGTTTGCAAAAAATATTCATGTGGGGACCGTCTGTTTGCTGTCAAGAAAATAAAATCAAGGTAAGCGCCAAATATTCCCTGCGGATTTCCTTATCCTCAAGTTTTGACTATAATTGTAGTCGATAGATACTTAGACTATTTCACTACAATTATGGAGAATAGGTTATGGCAGGTACTCGCAAAGCCCGTGTTCCGATGGCGGAACAGATCCGGCTTATCAATGAATGCCGCCAGAGCGGCATGACAGATGCCGACTGGTGTCGCAAGAACGATATTGCAGTAAGCATCGTTTACAACTGGGTCAGCCGTTGCCGGAAAGCCGTAGCGGATCAAATCCCAGCAGCGAATTACGGTCCCCGCCCGAAACAGGACGTGGATTAGATGTCAGGGGTTGTGGAAGTGATAACAGGAGGATTACTCATATGGATTTTAGTTTGAATCGAATGCCGTCTACACAGAAAGAAATTGAATGGCAGTGGAAACGAGCTGTGAAAGAAAATATTGATTTTTCTGCAAGTAGAGTGAATGGTACCAACTATGATTTTGGGGCTAATTTGGACTATTTTAACATGACGGATGCAAAAGCAGACCAAATTTCGTTTATCGGAAGACGGTATGAGTTTTTTGAACAAGCAGTTGGGTTGAGAGATTTTAGATTAGAAATCTTTGGAGACATTCATCAGGACACACAAATTGGTATGATTTTAAATGGTATTAGCCGTTATCGTGAGGAGTCTTCTCCGTATGGGGTGTTTGCGTCATACAGATATATAGGAAGATCTGTTTACTGTGCTATCACGGTTTGCCTTGTTGATAAAGATTGGGGTTCAGAGATGGATGTTGCAGTAATCGAGGTCAGTCAAGATGAGAATGCATATGTTCTTCCTGTAGAGATTTCGGAAGAAGCATTAGACTATTTTTCTTTCGATGACATTATGAGATTAGCTTACTGGCTTGGCAACTTCTGGGTGGGAGTACAATATGAAATAAATAATCATCCAGAAGAAATAAGAGTTGTTGAACAGAGAGGACCAATTTCAGCAGACGATGATGCGTATAAATCGCAAGATAGAATTGTGTTAATTAAGAGAATCATTGCTGTAGATAAAGATGGAAGGCCTATTGAGTATGCTGCAACTGGTTCAGGACGTAAATATCATGTTCCAGCTTGGGGGGTTCGAGGTCATGAACGAACACTCTCTGACGGGAGAGTAATCCCAGTAAGACCATATCGAAAGGGAAAAGAACGAAATAATCCGGAGATTTACGGAGAAAAACGATATGTATTTGATGATAAAAAAATCGATGATGATACATCAAAAAATAAAAGTTGAAGTGTTCATCAATTTACTGTTTGAACAAGGAAGTGATAATACATGGGCCGAGGAAAGAGAAAAAAAGATGCAAAGAGAAGATTACGAATGAACAATAGAAATACTATCCGTAAAAAAATGGGGAAGAGAATATTTTTTACGTTGACTCATTGTCATAAAAAGTTGGGCGGAGTATCGAATAGATATAATTACAAAGCAAATATGCATGCATTATGTTTTGTTGATGCTCGATTTTATAATGTTAAGTATCAAGCGTCTATTATGACGGATTGCAATTTCAGAGGTTCGGAATTGATAGGTGTAGACCTCTATAATTGCAACTTGAGAGGGACATCATTTAAAAATGCTAAGCTTGAAAATGTTGTATTCTACAATTGTAATCTGAGAAATGTAGATTTCACTGGAACCCGCTTTTTGAATGTAACCTTTATATGTAATAAAATTGATGGTGCTAAAAACTTGAATGTTAATGAAGTTGGAATAACCATTTTGAGGACATATCCCAAGCTTGAAATAGATGATGATTTAGAAAGACTTTTGTTAGAGTCCGCAAATAAACAATCGGTATTTGATGCGAAAGTTATTCATGTAAACAAGGGAAAACTTAACAAATGGAATCTATCAATCATTCAGTCAAGATGCGGAGATAAAGGCTTAGAGTCTCTAGGAAAGATATTACAGAGAAAAGAAAAGTGGGAGCGACTATACACAGTATATTCGTACATTTCGCTAATTGAAAATTGGGGTCCGAAATGATATAATATTAATGTCCTGCTCCGGAATCCAGAAATGGTGTATGCTAGATGTATAAATGAGGACACATAACATTAGCAAGTATTCGAGGAGGGATGTCTATGATTAGTAATATCTTAACCGTTTTATCTTTTTTGGTACTATTGTTGAGCGCTGTAACTGATTGTAACTTCCTATCCCGATTACTCGGGGTTTCGAACAGCTAAATATAAAAGTTAGAAAAAATACCCTCCCGGTCATCATGGTCAGGAGGGTTTCGTGCGTCTATGAAGTTATGCATCAACATCTATGCTGACACCGGATTTCAGTTCAACGGTGATGCGGTTCTCCCAGATGGTTATCTGCTTGATCCAGCGTTGCACCAGTGTCTCGTCAAATTCGGTGAGGTAGGCGGTCTGCTGTGTGATATAATCTTGCAGGTCGTTGATACGCTTTATCTGTTCATCCCTTCCCACATACGAACGAAGTTTAGACTGTGATATAGATAGCGAAATGTACAGATACATTTTTGGCGCAAAAAGTGTTGATATGTTTCCGCAAACAAACGACCTGTTTTGAATAAGTGACAAAATCGTGACATCAATTCGGAGCAATCGAGCCATGTGGAGTGCGTAGTATTGATGTCAAAAGTCAAAGAATAGAATAGCGAAAAAGTGTAGAAAACAAAGGATTTCCGGGAGCCGGGGCTTGTCAGAGGACAGGTTCCGGTTCCCGGTTTTTTTCATTTTACGGGTAAGTGGGAACTGGTCTACTGTGGAAAATGGCGGAGAGTTGAGTGGATAGGATAGATATTGGGTATGTTGTGGAGACAGGATGGATAAATGCAGGTTGAGTGGATAGAATGATTGTAAAAAGGCTAGTTATCATGTAAAATATGAAATAAATGTTAGTTAGTCTATGCGGATATTGTTAGATTTGTAGAGGCGATGATGTATGGATAATTTAAAAAAAGTTCATTTCATACCACCCATACCACAGAAACGGGACAAGCGCATCGGAATATATTGTCGTGTTAGTACGAATAGTTCAGAACAGTTACAAAGTTTGGCTGCACAAGTATCGCATTTAACAAAAATAACGGCGGCTACACCGCAATGGCTTCTTGCGGATGTATATATGGATATTTCTACTAGCAAAACAGGTTCTTCACGCAAGGAATTTAATCGTATGTTGGATGATTGTACATCTCATAAACTAGATATTATATTTACAAAAAGCATTAGCCGTTTTGGAAGAGATACTGTTGAAACGATAGAGTTCAAAAAGAAAATAGTTATGCAGATTACGCAAAAGAGAGCATAAAAGCTTAACGGGAGGGAAAGAATGGCTGTTCAAAAAATCGAACTTGGATCAAAAGGAATAAAAAGAGTACTGAGTAAATATAAGCCGGAGGAAGCCATAGCGGAATATGTATGGAATGGTTATGATGCTACAGCTACTCGCGTCAATATAAATATTTTGCAAAATAGTATTGAAGGTATAGAAGAAATAAGTATCTCAGATAATGGCTACGGTATTCCCTTTAACCAATTGAATGCAAAATTTAAACCTTTCTTTGAATCTAATAAAATTATTATTCGTAATAGTGAATCAAATAGCTCTAGTTATCATGGAAAAAATGGTGTTGGTAGATTAACTTTTTTTACTTTTGCAGGGCAGGCAAAATGGGAGACTATATATAAGGAAGATGACAAAAAGTACAAATACACAATCCTCATTGAGAGTGACGGATTAAATGATTATATTGCTACAGAACCTGAAGAAGTGGATAAAAATATTGAAGTAGGAACCACAGTGAGTTTTTTTAGAATTAATGAAGACTTTAATGTTGGTCATATGAAGCATTTTTTAAATATTGAATTTTGCTGGTTTTTAGAATTGATGAAGAATAATGAATTTCAGTTGTTAATAAATAATAATCCAATCGATTACTCTGAAATTCTTGAGGATCGCGAAGTACGAAAGTACAGGTATAATGATGTAGAATTTGATGTTGTCTTTTGTCGTTGGACACAAAAACTAAATGGTGAGTATTCTAAATATTATTACTTAGATGAAAATAACAGAGAAAAATTTAAAGAAAACACAACCTTAAACAATAAAGGTGATAATTTTTATCATAGTGTATATATAACTAGTAGCTTATTTGAAGATTTTGATTTCTCTGTAGTAACAGGACAACTGCGATTGAAAATTGCGGGTAACAGTAGAGAAGATGAAGCTTTTAAATATATAAAAAGAGAAATTGATAAATTGATTAGAGAAAAAAGAATACCATTTATAAAAAAATATGCAAAAAGATTTCTGAAAACAATAGAAGAAAAGGAAGCATATCCCGATTTCGATGAGAACAACCCTGTAGACAATTTTAAAAAAGAATGTTTAGATGAATTAATTTCAACAGTGTATTATGTAGAACCTAAAATATTGTCAGGGTTGAATAAGCCTCAGTTAAAAACCATAATAAGGATGTTTGCATTGATCATGGAATCGGGAGAAAAGGACAGTTTTATAAAAATAATCGATAGCGTTGTGAATATGTCGCAAGATGAAAGGACAGAATTGGCAGAGGCATTAGAGTACACAACGATGTCAAATATTTCCAGAACTATTATGATGTTAAAAGATAGGGCTCAAGCTGTTGCAGATTTAAAGGAACTGGTTTTTAACAAGGAACTTGGGGCAGGTGAAATTAATTCGATACAGCCTTTTATAGAAAAGCATTATTGGTTGTTTGGAGAACAATATCATCTAGTAACAGCTGAGGAACCAGATTTTGAAGAGGCCTTAAGAAGATATATTTATATACTTAAAGGCGATGCACATACAAAAGAAGAGATAACTATCGATGATCCAGATCGACGTAAGCAGATGGATATTTTTGCTGTGCGCCAAATGAAAAATGGAGATATTAAAAGTAGTATTATTGTGGAATTAAAACATCCCAAGGTAGTACTAGGTTACAAAGAACTAGAACAAGTCAAAAGATATAAAGATGTTATACTTAAAGAAGCTCGTTTTAATGCACCTAATATAGAATGGAAATTTTATTTAGTCGGAAATAAATATAATACTCAAATAGAGAATGAAATAAAAAACCTTAGGTATAATGGGGAAAAGTCTCTTGTATACTCGGTAGATAATTTTAAGATCTATGTGAAGACATGGAGTGAAATATTTACAGAGTTTGAGCTTAATCATGATTTTTTATTAGATAAGCTGCAAATTGAGCAAAAAAAGTTAATTGACAGTAGAGGTAAAACAAAAGAAGAAATAATTGCAGCACAAGAGAATAATTCAGCAAGGGCAGCAGAAGAAATAGTAGTATGACAGGTAAAATAGCCTAATCAGACATATAAAATTGAGAAGATAAGATGGCTGCAAAAGGCTTGAATTTCAAGGACTTTTAGTAAATGTGGACTTATTTGGTTATAGCCTAACTATTACATGTTGAGACAGTTGTATTGATGTCAAAAGTCAAAGAATAAGATAGCGAAAAAGTGTAGAAAACAAGGGATTTCCGGGAGTCGGGGCTTGTCAGAGGACAGGTTCGGGTTCCCGGATTTTTTCATTTTACGGGTAAGTGGGAACTGGTCTACTGTGGAAAATGGCGGAGAGTTGAGTGGATAGGATAGATATTGGGTATGTTGTGGAGACAGGATGGATAAAAGAGGTGCCGAGTTGACAGGAGTGTTAAATCAGATAAAACTTGCAATTCTTTTTATATTCGATTAATATGCGACTACCTTGAAAATGCGTATGAAAAGTGCCGTTGACTTTTCCCTTGGGGCAAAGTTTATACTGGCACTGGAAAGGAGGCCTATTATATGTTGACGATTGGAGAATTTTCGAGTATATGCCGAGTATCCACAAAAACACTTCGGTATTATGCAGAAATAGGATTGATACTTCCAGAAGAAATCAATCCAGAAAATGGGTATCGATATTATTCTATTAATCAGTTGGAGACGATGCTGTTTATTAATCGGCTGAAAGCGTATCATTTTTCGTTGGAAGAGATTAAGGCAATTCTTGAGTCAGAGGAGGCAATGGATGACAAACTATATGCGGCTCTTAGTAAAAAGAAAAAAGAGATTTCAATGCAAATGATGATGTATAAAAATATGTTGGAGCAGATAGATGCTGATATGTTTGCCATAAGAAAGGGCAAGTCGATTATGTCATATATGGAAG
Source organism: Lachnoclostridium sp. An181 (assembly GCF_002160325.1). GTDB lineage: Bacteria > Bacillota > Clostridia > Lachnospirales > Lachnospiraceae > An181. The sequence continues at coordinate 93,519 of NZ_NFKJ01000009.1, read as the reverse complement.
ATATTGGTATAGAACTGGTGGAGGTGCCAAAGATGTATCTTCTGTCCATACGAAAGATGATTCAGGAACAGGATTTTCCTGATGAGTATGGGTATTGCTTTGAAAAGCTGTTTAAGAAAATGAAGGAAAAGAACCTGACAGCATCCGCTCCACCAATGGTTTTATTCCATAGTGATGAATATAGTCCATTTGGACTGGATACAGAATTTGCTGTCCCAATCAACGAGTATGCAACGGGAACAAGGGATTTTTATCCTGGACTTTGTTTGAAAACTGTTGTGCATGGTTCCTACTCTCAGCTCTCTTCTGTTTATGCAAAGCAAATTGAATGGGCAGAAAAAGAAGGGTATGAAAATTGTAATGCACTTTATGAAGTTTATGTAACAAGTCCTTCGGAGGTTTTGCAGGAGAGCGATTTCATTACAGAGGTCTATTATCCAGTAAAAAAGATATTAAAAAAATAAAGCAGAAAAAATGTGTTTACAAATAGGTTAAAGGAAAGGAGATATCATGGATCAGAAAAGAATTAGAGAATTCGAACAAAAAATCAGCACTGATTATGGGAATACCACAGGTGTGGCGGTATTAAAAGAAGGAAAATTGGTATATGAAAAATATTTCAAGGGATGTACAAGAGAAAGCCAGGTTCATGTTTATTCTGTAACAAAAAGTATTATTTCAATACTGATTGGGATTGCAGTAGATAGAGGATATATCCAAAGTGTTGATCAGAAAGTGCTGGATTTTTTCCCTGGATACATAGTAAGAAAGAGAGAAAACACCATCCAAAATATCACAGTCAAGGATATGCTGACAATGACAGCACCTTATAAGTATCGTTTTTTTGCTCCATATGTGAAATATTTTACTAGTGAGGATTGGGTGAAATTTTCTTTAGACCAGCTAGGGGGCCGGGGGAAGATAGGAACATTCCGATATGCACCTCTGATTGGTCCGGATATTTTTTCAGGAATATTAGTAAAAGCAACAGGGCAGTCGGTATTTGAGTTTGCAGATGAAAATTTATTTTCACCATTAGAAATTCATGTAGATGGAGATTTGGTGTTTAAAAGCAAGGAGGAACAACTGGCATTTAATGAATCTATAGATACCAGCGGATGGGTACGGGACTCATTAGGGATTCATACAGCGGGTTGGGGACTTACACTTTCCCCTATGGATATGGTAAAAATTGGTCAGTTATATTTGAATAAAGGCATATGGAACGGAAAACGAATTGTATCAGAAAAGTGGGTGGAAGAAAGTACGAGAGAGCATAGCCGATGGAAGAAACATGATTTATCGTATGGATATTTATGGTGGGTAAATGAAGATGGTTATGCAGCGATGGGGGATGGAGGAAATATAATTTATGTGAATACAAAAGATAAAATAGTTGTGTCATCTTCTGCGCTTTTTGTGCCAAAGGTAAGAGATAGGATAGATTTAATCAAAACATATATTGAACCAATATTTAGATAGACTGAGAATAAACTTGCTATTCAGGGTATTCTACGGTAAACTAAAAAACCCTACACTATAACACCAGACTTATAAAATATGACATAATGAGGGATGGAGGTGCGTTGAATGAATACATATAAGACAATAGACATAGCAAGGATAAACAAGGAAGAATATACTGTATAAAACCCAAATAAGAAAAATGATAACCCATTTGCCATGAGCGATTTTTTACCCACCAAAATCATTGCTTCATTTCCATTTGCAAACTGTGCAATAATTTGTGTGGAAAATAAAAACATCAGTAACCCTACAATTACGCAAAATATAGTTGACCATAGGATTGAAGTCTTAATAGATTCACGCAAACGTTTGAAATTTTTCGCCCCATAGCTGAACCCAGCAATAGGCTGAAATCCTTTCAAAAATCCAAATACAACCAATGTTCCCATAGAAGTTACTCTTGTGACAGCGCCCATTCCGGCAATAACATAATCGCCATATCCACTCGAAGCTTTGTTAATTAAGGCAATAGAAAGACTTGTAAGAAGTTGAAAGGTTAAAGTAGGAATTCCTATTTTTAAAATTTCAATAAATATTTGTTTTGTAGGATCAAATATTTTTATACTAAAGGTGAATGCGCTTTTCTTCCTTAAAATATAGGATAAGTATACTATAGTAGAAACAAACTGTGAAATAGCGGTTGCAATCGCCGCACCAGCCACTCCCATGTTGAAGGTGTAAATGAAAAGAGGGTCTAAACCGATGTTAATAATTGCACCTAAAAGTAAAGCGCACATGGTTGTTTTAGCCGCACCCTCACTTGCCACAATGTTATTCATTGTCACATTGAATACGTTGAAAATACAAGAAATTATATATATTCTTGCATAGGTCAGCGCATATGGCATAATGGTATCGGTTGCACCGAGTAATGTTAAAATTGGTTTAAGGAATATTGTTGCAATTATAATCAGAATTGCTCCAATTATCACACTACTATACAAGGCTGTACTAGCAACTTTATTAGCAGTATCTTTATCATCTCGTCCTAATAATCTTGAAAGATAGGAAGCCGCTCCATTTCCAAACATCAATCCCAGCCCCACTACAACCTGACCTAACGGAAATACAATAGAAATTGCTCCCATAGGGCTTTCTCCCAGTCCTCCTACAAAATAAGCATCTACAAGATTATACAATGCGTTAATGAGCATACCTATCATAATTGGTATTCCTAAAGAAACCAATGCCTTTGGAACAGGAGCACTTCCTAATAATTCTAATTTCGTGTTCTTTTTGTTCATTTTATGTTCTCCTTTCAAATATAAATTATAGTAGTTGTCAAGATAAATTCATGATCTATTTCTTGACATGATATGTAAAATTCACTACTATAAATTACAGTAGTTACTTTTCATATCAACAATGAGGTGAAAACATTATGGCAACGATTGATTTAATTGTATTAGGTATATTAAAAAAAGAACCAATGAGTGCTTATGATATTCAGAAGCTTGTAGAGTATCGAAATATCTCTAAATGGGTAAAAATCAGCACACCGTCCATTTACAAAAAGACGATTCAGTTAGAGCAAAAAGGGCTTATCAAAGGTAGTATTGTAAAAGAGGGTAAAATGCCGGAAAAAGTAATCTATTCTTTAACTGAAGCGGGGGAAAAAGCATTTGAAAAACTCATGTTTGATATTTCCTCAGAGCCTATTCATATCTTTTTGGACTTTAATGCTGTGATCGTCAATTTAGACAGTCTCCCCTTAGAAAAGAAAAAGATGTGTATAGATAGTATCGAAGAGAAGATAAAGGAGCTGAAAAGCTATTTGGAACAGAATATAAGGGAAAAGGAAAATATGCCGGAGATTCCTGCAACAGGTATGGCTGTTTTACAGCAGCAGTTTGTTTTGGTAGAAGCAATCGAAACGTGGATTGATTCTGTGCAGCAATGTTTAAATGGTAATGAGTAACTCATTGCATGATCTTTTTTACACCATTCTTTTTTAGAAGTTGGAAAGGGCATTTGCTTTCCTCTTGTCTACCATAAACAGAAAATGAAAAGCCCTGTCAAGAGCCTGCCACCGTAGGTGGTGTTTACACTCTTGATCCGGGCTTTTTATTTTTCTGTATCTTCTTATACGTAAGAGGAGAGAAACGGTCTATTTTCTGTGATTGAGTTCTTTCAGATATTCGGTATAATCGTAGCTGTCAAAATCATCTTTCGGTGACACTTCTGGAATGTTCCGCTTATTATTCTCATCCGCAAGGTCAGCTAATGTTGCATCATCATAAGGCTCAACATGTGGATAGCCTTTCAAGGGTTCGCCGTAGCGCTCTTTACTATGCAGAACGTCGTAACATTTCATCAGTCGTTCTATTTTCTGTCGCTGGATTAGTTTCTTTATCTCACTGAGTTCCTCAATAGAAGTCTTTGTGTCATTCATATAGTTTTGAATATATTCGGATAACTTTGTTTTCATGTAGAACTGCCATTCTTCTTGGTTCTGGAAATATTCATGGTCTGGTAAACTGTCCAGAGAAACATTGAAATCTTCTTCCCGTTTCACAACTTCCATGATGAATTGTTCCACATGGGAAGTTTGTTCCCATTCGCCCGTCAGAAGCTCATTCGGGGTTACTCCCAACACATTCATAATCTTTTCCAGTGTTTCAAAGGTAGGATAGTTTACACCACGCTCAATCTTGGAAAGGCTCTGTAAGTTAATACCAATAGCGTCCGCAAGCTCCTGTTGTTTCATTTTTCTATGTTTTCGGATAATCTGGATATTCTCGCCCAAAAGCTGATAATTCATGGTATATCTGCTCCTTTTACTTGGTTTATAAGCCTATCATACTTATTTGTTTCTAAAAAGTCAAGAAAAAGTTCTTGACAAGTAATTCTGTTGGCGTTATTCTATCGCTAGATACAGTGATTAAGCACTATAGGGTCAATCACACGCTTAAGTAAGCATTGATAAGAGATATTTTCACTTCACAAGCGTTAATATACAGTCTTGTGGACTGAAAATCGGAGTTTCCAGATATGCCAGAACGGACGGGGCACGTCACCCCAGGCGTGACACGGACGGGTTGGTATATCTGGAAAGGAACGCCGTCAGGCGTTCCGCAAAGGGCGAATATGTAACACCGCCCTGCGCATACAAGTCATAGTAGCTGAAAACGTGCATGAATTAAGGAAAAAAGGCTGTTCCTACTATGCACAAAACACAACGGAAAGAAAGGAGTCATGCAACATAGCAACACACGAACATCTGACAGTAAAGATTGATTACATCAGCATTGTATTTGACAGTGCAACGGCAGAAGAGGTGATAAGGCACGTCTTAGATCTGCCGGAAGATTTATTTATCACCTATCCGGCGAAGGTGGCTTTCAAGACTTACCAGACACGCTGGCAGTTAGGAGATATTTATGTATCGGGCAACGCAAAGCCCACAGAAGATAATCCACAGGGGCTTGGCTGTTACCTCGTTATGACGGGGAGAGGGTGTGATGATATTTTTAATATCCTCGACAGTCATAACCGCACATTCGGGCACATGTTTCATCAATGTGTCCGCTGGTTCGGTACAGAGTTTCATTTTACAAGGCTGGACATTGCCATTGACGACAGGAATGAAGTACCATTCTTCACGCCTGCACAGATACGAAAGAAATTTGAAAAAGAGGAGTTTGTTTCCACCAGCGATTTCTACCATTTTGACGACAGCAAGTATGATACGGACGATTTAGCAAGGACGGTTTATCTCGGTTCTGGAAAATCCGCTATATCCTACCGCTTCTACGATAAAGACAGAGAGGTGAGCGCAAAGTACAATAAATCCCTTGATGAAATCGGAAGTTGGAAACGTACAGAGATACAGCTCCGTGATGAAAAGGCACACGCCTTTGCCATGCTCTTTGAGGAAAGACCTATGGAGCTTGGAGAGCTTGCATTCGGTCTGCTGGCGGATAATCTGCGTTTTGTCGTTCCCAACAAGAACGAGAGCAACAAGAGCCGTTGGAAAACGTGCCATTTCTGGAAACGTTTCTTAGGGAACGTAGAGTCTTTAAAGCTCCATATCCCCAAAACACAGAACTCGCTTCTGAAAACCCAACAATGGCTGACGGACGGGGGTGTTATCTCGGCGGTCAAGGGTTTCTGCTTCCTCGAAGAGCATGACGCATTAGGTGAGCTGAAATCAGTCGGGGAAATGTTGGACAAGGCAAGGTACAGTCCGCCCCTTTCCAGCAAGCTGACAGGGCATTTACAGCGGATAGGCAGGGAAGAGCTGATACCGCATATCCAGTATGATACCAAAAGCGGAAAAGGGGGTGCTGTATGAGTAATACGGATATTCCTGTATGGGAGAAATACACCCTCACCATTGAAGAAACGTCAAAATATTTTCGTATCGGAGAGAAGAAGCTCCGCAAGCTGGCAGAGGAAGGTCAAGGAGCTTGTTGGCTTATGATGAAGGGCAACCGTATCCAGATCAAGAGAAAGCAGTTTGAGAAAATCATTGATGAACTGGACGCTATCTGACGCTGGATTATGGCATTTTATGGATTTGGATATGGTAGAGAAGTGCCGGATATGTTATACTTTAAAATGTCATATCGGGACTCTTCCAAAAGTGGAAAGGAGCGAAGATGAGCGAGAAAAGACGTGATAATAAAGGGCGTGTCTTGCGAAATGGAGAGAGTCAACGTAAAGACGGACGTTTCATGTATAAATACACAGATAATGCAGGAAATATAAAATATGTGTACAGTTGGAAACTGGTCAATACAGATACCGTTCCCAAAGGGGCAAAAGATGATTTGTCGCTGAGGGAAAAGGAAAAGCTGATACATAGAGATTTGGAAGATGATATTGTTCCCTGCGGCGGTGAAATGACAGTGCTGGATTTGGTGAAGAAATATGTGTCGCAGAAAACAGGAGTGAAACATAATACAGAAGCCAATTATAACTTTGTCATTAACATTATCAAGAAAGAGGACTCTGGAAAAAAGCGGATTGATAAGGTGAAATTATCTGACGCAAAAGGCTGGCTGATTAAATTGCAGAGTGACGGCAGAGGGTACAGCACCATACATTCTGTGCGTGGCGTTGTAAGGCCAGCGTTCCAGATGGCGGTTGATGATGATTTGATAAGGAAAAATCCCTTTGAGTTCCAGCTTGCCACGGTAGTTGTCAATGACAGTGTGACAAGAGAAGCCCTTACCAGAAAGCAGGAACGGGCATTTCTGAAATTCGTAAAAGAGGATAAACACTTTTCCAGATACTATGAAGGTATCTATATCCTTTTTAAGACAGGACTTCGGATTTCTGAATTTGTAGGGCTGATGATTGCGGATATTGACTTGAAAAACGGCGTTATCGACGTCAATCATCAGTTACAGAGGAAACGGAATATGGAGTATGTCATAGAGGAGACGAAAACCGAGTGCGGTACAAGGCTTGTACCCATGACAGACGAGGTGAAAAAGTGTTTCCGCAAAATCATAGAGAACCGCAAAAAGCCAAAGACAGAACCAATGATAGACGGGAAAGTGGGTTTCCTGTATCTGGACAAAAATGATATGCCAATGGTCGCCCTGCACTGGGAAAAATATTTCCAGCATATCTGTGAGAAATATAATAAAATTTACAAAGCTGAAATGCCAAAGGTGACACCTCATGTCTGCCGTCATACTTTTTGTTCCAATATGGCAAAGTCGGGCATGAACCCCAAGACGTTGCAGAAGATTATGGGGCACTCGGATATCGGCGTAACGCTGAACACTTATACGCATGTAGGCTTTGAGGATATTCAAAAAGAGAGGAAAAAGATATGTAGTTAGGTGAGTTGTAAAGTTGTAAAATAGGGGAAATTTTACAACCTATTTTACAACTTTTCAGAGGAAAAACCTGCTGACATATGCCAAAATACGCAAGTTTCCCTAAAATGGAAAAATGCGGAAACCCTGTAAAATCAAGGAAAAATCAACATATAAGGAGAAATGCGAACATGATAAAAATACTATTCGTTTGCCACGGCAACATCTGCCGCTCCACCATGGCAGAATACATGATGAAAGACCTTGTCAAAAACCGCGGCATGGAATCTGAGTTCTACATCGACTCCGCGGCTACAAGCCGCGAGGAGATCGGTAACCCGGTCCACTACGGAACAAGGCAAAAATTAAGAGAAGTCGGCATTCCATGCGGTGACCACAGGGCCAGACAGATGACGAAAGAAGATTATGAAAAGTTCGATTATCTTATCGGAATGGACAGCGCGAACATCCGCAACATGCACCGCATTTTGGGAGCGGACCCGGAAGGGAAAGTGCATAAACTTCTGGAGTTTACAGAGAGAGTAAGGGATATTGCGGACCCTTGGTACACCGGCAATTTTGACGTCACATACGAAGACATCAAAGAAGGACTGGAAGGATTGTTTCTCCATCTGATGGAGCGAGGTTAGAAGGCAAAGCCTGATGCAAAGATAAAAGGCAAAGCCCGATGAAATAAAAATAGAACATACAACACAAGGAAAAGACAGAAAGGGGAACAAAGAAAATGAAGATCATGATCGCATCCGATATCCACGGCTCTGCATATTACTGCAGAAAAATGCTGGAGGCATACAAAGAAGAGAAAGCGGACAAACTGCTTTTGCTGGGGGATATCCTGTACCATGGGCCAAGAAATGACTTGCCAAAGGACTATCAGCCAAAAGAAGTGCTGGCAATGCTAAACGAGGTGAAGGAAGAAATCCTCTGTGTTCGGGGAAACTGCGACACAGAAGTGGATCAGATGGTGCTTGAATTTCCAGTGCTGGCAGACTATGCGATTTTGTACGTGGACGGAAAAATGATTTTTGCAACCCACGGGCATCATTTTCATCCGGCAAACCCGCCGATGTTAAAAGAGGGAGATATTCTTTTGAATGGACATACCCATGTGCCAAAATGCGAAATCTGCACAACAAAAGAAGGGAAGTCCTTCCTGTACATGAACCCGGGTTCTGTTTCCATTCCAAAGGAAAACAGCGCGCACGGGTACATGACATTGGAAGACGGAACATTTTTGTGGAAAAGCTTTGAAGGGGAAGTGTACGATCAGTATCCGAAAAAGTAGGAGGACGAATATTATCCTTCGCAAAAACTATCCATGATACTGCGGACCGTGCGGTAGAGGACTGGCTTGTATTCCTCCATGGATACCGGTTCGTTGTATAAAATACAGCTATAACCTGTGGAGCTTATGAGCTCTACGAGGGTGAACAGCATAAGCTCCGGGTTTTTATAAGACTTGGAGCTTTTCTTTAACATTTCTTCATACAGTTCATAGATGTTGCAGTCTTCGTTCGGAAGTGTGGAATCCAGGGCTTTGCGGAAAATACCCCAGGAAAGATTTTTTTCAATAAAACGCAGCAGCGCCTTGTCCTCGTTTAATTGGTTTAAGACATGGTCCAGGATGTAGAGGATCTGGTCTTCAAACTCATGGATATCTGTGTTTGCAAGTGAGCGGTGGGCGTTCAAAAAGATGTCCCCGGCTTTGGAAGAGACAAGGCTGTCACAGATATCGTACTTATCTTTGAAATACAAATAAAAGGTCCCTTTTGCCACGCCGGCTTTCTCCACGATATCGGAGATCGTTGTCTTTGCAAGGCCTTTTGTGAGAAATAATTCGAAAGCCGTATTCAAAAGGCTTTCTTTTTTTTGCTTTTTTTTCAGAGCAGCTTTTTTTAAAAGCGTGTTTTTTTCTATTGTCATGCGACTCACCTCGATCCGTTTTTATCGTATCTATATTATGAGTGCAAAACTGACTGAAAGTCAATATATTAAAAAAATATAAACACAGCACAAAATATTGACTAATAGTCATTTTTGATATATAACTTGAAAAGGGATCAGAAATGACTATTGGTCATAAAATGAAATTACAGAAAGAAAAGGAGAGCAAAAAAGATGGTGAAGGTAGGAAAGTGGATAGCAAAACACCGATGGGTGTTTTTCATCCTTGGGCTTTTGCTCCTTGTCCCATCCCTGATCGGAATCGCGAAGACGAGGATCAATTATGATCTTTTAAGCTATCTGCCGGATTCCCTTGAGACAGTAAAGGGTCAGGATATCATGGTGGATGAATTTGGGACCGGAGCATTTTCCATGGTGGTCGTGGAAAATATGGAGAACAAGGATGTGCAGAAACTGGAAGAAAAAATAGAAGGTATTGAACATGTCAAGGATGTGATCTGGTATGACGATTTCGCGGATATTTCCGTGCCCGAAAGCATGATTCCAAAAGATATAAGGGAGATGCTTTTCAAAGGCGATGCCACGATGATGCTTGTGCTTTTGGATGACACCACCTCCTCCGATACATCCATGCAGGCGGTAAGCCAGATGCGAAAAGAGGTAGGTGAGCAGTGCTTTATCAGTGGGATGACAGGGATCGTGACGGATATTAAAAATCTGTCTTTAAAGGAAATGCCGGCATATGTTGTGATCGCGGCAGCCCTTTGTCTGATCGTACTGGGACTTGCGATGGAATCCTTTGTTGTTCCGGTTCTGTTTTTACTGAGCATTGGAATGGCGATTTTGTATAACTTTGGCAGCAACTTTTTCCTTGGAGAGATTTCCTATATCACACAGGCCTTGACTGCCGTGCTGCAGCTTGGGGTCACGATGGATTATTCCATTTTTCTTCTGAACAGCTATGAGGACAATAAAAAAAGATTCCCCGGTGAAAAAGAAAGAGCCATGGGGCATGCGATCGCCAATACATTTAAATCCGTGATCGGAAGTTCTGTGACAACGATCGCAGGATTTGTGGCGCTTTGTTTTATGACATTTAAGCTGGGGATGAACATCGGGGTCGTTATGGCAAAAGGCGTTGTGATCGGTGTGATCTGCTGTGTGACATTGCTGCCATCCATGATCTTGATTTTTGACAAGGTAATTGAAAAGACAAAACATAGAGCTTTGATACCAAATCTTGACAAAGTATCCGATTTTATCACCGGACATTACAAAATATGGATCGTTGTCTTTTTGGTCCTGCTTTTGCCGGCGATCTATGGAAATAACCACACGAAAGTGTACTACAATATCGACAAGTCTCTTCCAAAGTCTCTGGAAAGCAATGTGGCAAATGCAAAACTTCAGGAAGATTTCCAGATGAATAACCTGCATATGCTGCTGTTGCCAAAGGACATGGAGAGCAAGGAAAAGACGGAGATGATGGAAAAGATCGAGCATGTGGACGGCGTGAAGTGGGTGCTTGGAGTGGATTCGGTTTTAGGCCCATCCGTCCCGGAAAGTATGATTCCAAAAGACCTCACTTCCATGTTAAAAAGCCAGAACTATGAAATGGAATTTGTCTGCTCAACGTACAAGACAGCGACAGACGAGGTAAATGCGCAGATCAGTAAGATTAATGATATTGTAAAGTCTTACGATAAAGGTGCCATGGTCATCGGGGAGGCGCCTCTTACAAAGGATTTGGCGGATGTAACGGACGTGGATTTAAAGAATGTAAATATCATCTCCATTGCAGCGATTTTTATCATTATCATGCTTGTATTTAAATCCATTTCCCTGCCGGTCATTCTGGTATCGGTCATTGAATTTGCCATTTTTGTCAACATGGCGATCCCGTATTATCAGGGAATCTCCCTTCCGTTTGTGGCAAGTATTGTCATAGGGACCATTCAGCTGGGGGCCACTGTAGACTATGCAATCTTGATGACGAGCCGGTATCAGAAAGAACGGTACCGTGGTAAGGACAAAAAGACAGCCATCAAAATCGCACACGAGACTTCCATGAAATCCATTCTGATAAGTGGGATCAGCTTTTTTGCAGCTACATTTGGTGTGAGCGTATATTCAAAGGTGGATATGATCGGTTCCATCTGTACGCTTTTGTCAAGAGGAGCCATCATCAGTACGATCGTGGTACTGCTTGTCCTTCCGGCTATGTTTATGATTTTTGATAAGGTGATCGTTCACACCTCGATTGGATTTTTGCCGAAAAAAGAAACAAATAAAAAGAATGTATAAGGAGGATTTGGATATGAATCAAAATAGAAAATGGAAAAAACGTACCATGTCAGCGATCGCAATCGCAGCGTCAGCAACCCTTTGTCAGATGAATGTATTTGCAGCAGGGGAAGAGATTTTTAAAGATGAATCTGTCTATGTAAACATGGACGCCAAGGGAAATCCGCAGGAGATCACGGTTTCCGACTGGCTGAAACATGCAGAAAACGAAAAACAAGTCAAAGATGCCTCCTCGCTTTCTGAGATCAAAAATATCAAAGGTGATGAGACATTCCAAAAAAACGGAGAGAAACTTGTCTGGAGCACAGATGGAGAGGACATTTATTATCAAGGCAAAACCGATAAGACCCTTCCGGTGACAATGAAACTGACGTATGAATTAAATGGAAAAGAGATGGAACCAGAGAATTTAAAAGGAAAGTCAGGCCATCTGAAAATCAAACTGGAATACAAAAACAATGTAAAGCAGGAAGTGGAGATTGACGGGAAAAAGGAAAATCTGTATGTTCCGTTTGTTGTATTGAGCGGAGGAATCTTTCCGACAGATACGTTTACAAATGTGCAGGTGGACAATGGGAAAGTGATCTCAGACGGTTCAAAAGCAATCGTGGCAGGAGCCGTGCTGCCTGGTATGTCAGAAAATTTAGGCCTTGATAAAATGGAAGATGTGGATCTTGAAATCCCGGAAAGCATTACCATTGAGGCGGATGTGACGGACTGTGAAATGGAGCCGATCTTTACGGTGGTCAGTGCACAAGTATTTGCGGACCTTGGACTTGATAAGATAGACAGTCTCGATGAGATGCAAAAGGCGATGGATGAATTGACCGATGCATCCTTGAAACTTGCGGACGGAAGTAATTCTTTGGCAGATGGACTTTTGGAGCTGAAGGAAAAATCATTCGAGTTTACAGCGGGAGTGGATGAGTTGACAGAAGGAGCAGTTTCGTTACATGACGGAGCGGGGACGCTGGAAGAAGGGCTCAGCCAATATACAAAAGCAGAAGGAACGCTTGCAGAAGGCATAAGACAATATACAAACGGGGCGGGAACGCTTTCATCCGGCACGAAAGCATACGTGGAAGGCGTCGGAAAAATTGCGAAAGCAGCAAAAGAACAATTGCCGCTGATTGGACAAAATCTTGAAACGCTTTCACAAGGTCTGGAAGAGCTGGATGGGAAACTGACAGACAAAACAAACGGGCTTGTGGCAAGTTCACAGAAGATGCAGACAGGAATCAGTCAGATTTCGGACGGATTTTCAAACCTTAGCAAAGTAGTGACAGACAAAGGGCTTTCTGGCATGGCGGACAGCCTTATGACAGTAAAAGAAGAGGCAGTGGACAAAGCGAATGTGGCAGTAAAAGAATCAAAAGCAGGAATCGAGACTGCCAGGAGCGCGGTGACATCCGGGTACACGGATTTAAATGGCCAGATTGCAAAAAAGAATGAAGAACTGCAGGCTTTTGGAAACAGTATGGTGAAAGAGGCACAGGAACAAGTGGATGTTGCAATTTTGACTGCAAATCAAAAGCTGGATCAAGAGACAAAAGAAGTGGATGAAATTTTAAAAGAAGCAGGTGTGGAGGATGCTGTAAGAGAAAAAGTAGCTGCAGCTCTTGGAAAAGCAAAGACAACAGCGCCCAAGATCGAAGGTGATACAAAGACGCTTGGCCAGGTACAGATGCCGACGGTAAGTGTGGATGGAAAGACAGTGCCGGTTTCCATGGCCTTGAAACAGGTTGCAGATGGACTGACGCCTGTGATTGGAAGTGAAGGACTTTCGAGAGCTTCCCAGGTGCTTTTAAAAACTTCCGAAGAACTGAAAGACAAGGCGGCTCAACTGGACGATGCTCCCATCGCAAAACTGTCGGCAGGCATAGGACAGTTGAAGACAGGAATTGATGCATTCGCAGAGGAGAGCGCTCCAATGATCACGAACACGGTGACAACGATCGCGCAGAATACATCCAAACTTGCAAAATCAGCAGAGAATGGCAGCGAGCAGTTGATCATGGGCTTGAATGAACTGCAAAAAAACGACGCGGCCTTGAAAAAGGGAGTCGAACTTTTGGAAATGTCCGGAAAGGATCTGGTGATCGGTTCCGCAAAATTAAGTGAAAACAATGCCAAGTTAAATGGAGGGGCAGCTATGCTGTCCAGAGGCACAAAGAGCCTTCTGGATGGGACCGGCACGCTCTCTTCCGGTACGGTGCAGCTTTTGGATGGCGTATCCAAACTCTCGGACGGTGCGAATACGCTGAAGGAAGGAATGGATGAATTTCAAAAACAAGGTATCAAAAAACTTGCCGATGTGTTTGGAGACGATTTTGAAAGTTTGAAGAATAAGTTGAAAGGTATGCAGAAACTTGCCGAAGACTATGATTCTTATTCTGGTATTTCCGATGAAATGGAAGGAGAAGTCAAGTTTGTCATGGAGACTAAGGAAATCAAATGATAAGTAAAGTTAATGAATTAACCATATAAATTAAGTATAACTTATAAATCCCTATAAGAACAAATACTATCCCGGATACTGGTGCTGTGCAGGTTTTTTGTATATAATGAAGTTGATACGGACGAAACCATTTGAGAAAAAGGAGAATGTATTCATGGAAATGTTATCAATCGAAAAAGAATTGCAGGGCAATTCCTATCCGGGAAGAGGGATCATCATCGGACGCTCCAAGGATGGGACAAAAGCGGTTACCGCTTATTTTATCATGGGAAGAAGCGAGAACAGCAGAAACCGCGTGTTTGTGGAGGAAGGACAGGGAATCCGCACACAGGCATTTGACCCTTCCAAATTGACGGACCCAAGCCTTATTATCTACGCTCCGGTGCGTGTCCTTGGGAATAAAACGATTGTTACAAACGGTGACCAGACAGACACGATCTACGAGGGAATGGATAAACAGCTTACCTTTGAGCAGTCTTTGAGGACCCGGGAGTTTGAGCCGGATGCACCAAACTACACACCGCGCATTTCCGGAATCATGCACATAGAAAACGGCACATACAATTATGCAATGTCTATTTTAAAGAGCAACAACGGAAATCCGGACAGCTGCCACCGCTATACATTTGCTTACAACAATCCGGCGGCAGGTGAAGGACATTTCATCCACACATACAAATGCGATGGAAATCCGCTGCCAAGTTTTGAAGGAGAGCCAAAACTGATCGCGATCCCGGATGACATGGAGGCTTTCACGCAGAGTCTTTGGAACAGTTTAAATGAGGACAATAAGGTTTCTCTTTTTGTACGCTACATTGACATTGCCACAGGAACCTATGAGACAAAGATCGTAAATAAAAATAAATAATCACCCAAGGAGCAAAGGAGAAGGAAAGATGAAAGAACTGGAATTAAAATACGGATGTAACCCGAACCAGAAACCATCCAAAATCTGCATGACGGACGGAAGAGAACTGCCGATCAAAGTTCTGTGCGGAAAGCCGGGATATATCAATTTCCTGGACGCATTCAATGGCTGGCAGCTTGTAAAAGAGTTAAAAGAGGCGACAGGACTTCCTGCTGCAACATCTTTTAAACACGTCTCCCCTGCAGGAGCAGCCGTAGGTCTTCCGCTTGATGAGACTTTGGCGAAAATTTACTGGGTGGATGATCTTGGAGAACTCTCTCCGCTGGCATGTGCGTACGCAAGGGCAAGAGGTGCGGACAGAATGTCTTCTTTCGGAGATTTTATTTCTCTGTCTGATGTGTGCGATGTGTCCACAGCAAAACTGATCAAACGTGAGGTTTCCGACGGAGTCATTGCCCCGGGATACGAGCCTGAGGCTTTGGAGATCTTAAAACAGAAGAAAAAAGGAAACTATAACATCATTGAGATCGATCCAAACTACAAACCTGCGCCTGTAGAACACAAAGAAGTATTCGGTATTACTTTTGAACAGGGAAGAAATGAGCTTGCAATCAATGAAGAGCTGCTTTCCAATGTGGTGACAGAAAACAAGGACATCCCGGACGCTGCAAAGAGAGATTTGATGATCTCCCTGATCACATTGAAATACACACAGTCGAACTCCGTATGCTATGTCAAAGACGGACAGGCAATCGGAATCGGTGCAGGACAACAGTCACGTATCCACTGTACAAGACTGGCAGGACAGAAAGCAGACAACTGGTTCCTGCGCCAGAGCCCGAAGGTACTTGGACTTCAGTTCATCGACAAGATCGGACGTGCAGACAGAGATAATGCCATTGATCTGTACATCGGCGAGGATTACATGGATGTTCTGGCAGACGGCGAGTGGGAAAAAATCTTTAAGGTAAAACCGGAAGTGTTTACAAGAGAAGAAAAACGTGCATGGCTGGACAAAATGACAGATGTAGCGCTTGGCTCTGATGCGTTCTTCCCATTTGGGGACAACATTGAACGCGCACACAAAAGCGGGGTAAAATACATTGCACAGCCAGGTGGTTCTGTGCGCGATGACAATGTCATTGAAACATGCAACAAACACCACATGGCAATGGCATTTACAGGAATCCGCTTGTTCCACCACTAAAAAACTTATATAGACAATAGAAATGAAAGCAGACGAAAACCTATAAAAAGGTTCCGTCTGCTTTTTTAGGGTTATATAAATAGCAAGCTATGAAAAAACCAACACAAAATCAAAGAAAATGTAATTTTAAATCTGCTTGGTTTCCGGAAAATATATGCGGATCGTCAACAGGGAATCCTGGTAGTCAAACTGCAGTTTTCCGCCCATGTGAAGGGTCAGCTCCTTTGCGATGGAAAGGCCAAGACCAGTTGAATTTTTTGCAGTTTCCACTGTGTAGAAACGGTGGAAAAGCTGCTCTAGCTGCACACTGTCAAGCGCGGTTGTATGGTTGGAAAACAGGATTTCTCCGGACGGCAGAAGATGGATGGACAAATCCCCGTCACTGTATTTGACAGCATTTGTGAGGAGGTTTCCAAAGATGCGGAACAGTCCATTTTTGTTCAGGCTGCGGTAAATGGGAGTGTCCGGTATGGAAATCAAAGGGGATATGCCCGCCTGTTTGAGCGAAAGGTAAAAAGCAGCAATGCTTTCCTCTAAAACATGGTTTAAAGAAACACGTTCCACGGACATCTCCTTTGACGGGGAGGTCAGTATGGAGTAACAGAACAGCTCCTCGGTCAGCTCTTTTAAGACATCGGTCCGGTTCCGTATAATAGAAAGATACCGGTCCGATGTCTTTGTGTGTTCTTCCTTTTCCAGAAGATCCAGATACCCGATGATCGCGGTAAGCGGTGTTCGAAGATCATGGGAAATATCCGCGATCCGCTCCTGCATCTGCTGGTTCCCGGAAAGAAAACGGAGACGTTCTTTCTGGAGCGTTTTAAGCTGTTCATTAAGGCTGTCTGCCAGCGCAAGAAGATGAGGATCACGGCTGGAAATGTCAAGAAGCGTATTTGTGTCCGTCTTGATCTTTTCCGGCAGATTTTGACACAGTTCATCCAAAGATCTCCTCATCAGATATAGTTTTATGAGCAGCGCTGTTATCACCAAAATACAGACTGCTGGAAACAGAAACAGCCAGATTTCCATAGGAACACTCCTTTATTTTTAAGTTCGTTATTTGATGTCTTTTCTGCAAAAGATAAAGTTTCCGACAAACGTTGTGATGATCGTAATAAGAGCAGAGTACCCCATCATTCTTGCGGCATGAGACAAGGAACACTCTCCAAGCTGCATGGCCTGGCCAGGAGGCAGAATATCCAGAAAAGCCTGGTAGAGGGTCCGCTTGAAACCGGTCAGGTAACCAGGATTTTTTACCGTCTCGATCACGGAAACGCCATCCTTCATCACCATCTGCTGAATGGTCTGTGGCTGTACCAAAGCCTGGTAAATCCCAACTGCCACAAAGAACATGACAAAAGAGAGCAGGATGCAAAAGACAGCAGAATTGGTCTTGCTGGAAGTCAGCATGGCGAACATGTGGAAGATTGATACAAATGCTGCGCTCATCACGATCCCTGCTGCCATGAAAAGAAACATATGACTCCAAGGAATTTCCGGTTTTCCCAAAAGCAAAATGCCAACGGTAAGGCCAAACACATATGTTGCGATCGTGATAAAGACTGCAGCTGCCCCGGTCACAATGAAGGATGACATATAAATATCTCTTCTTTTTGCTCCCACGATCAGACGGTTGCGGATCGCGCCGTCCGCGTACTGTGTACCGACAAAAAGGCTTACAAAAACCGCAAATACAAAACCAATCGGAACAAGACATCCGAAAAAGAAGGTGTCCACAGAATAGTGATAGCCGTATTCTTTCAGGTTCCTGTATTGGGAGAGGTATCCAAGGAGGGTGTAGCCAAGCATGAAGAGAAGGCAGATAAAATAGAGGACGTTTTTTCTCAGTCTCCAAAACTCCGCGTGTATAAGTCTACTCATGATTTCCACCTCCGATCAGATTCATAAAATAGCTCTCCAAAGTCTCATCTTTTTCCTGGATGGAGAGCACGTCGCACCCTTCCTCCGAAAGGGCCAGTGTCAGCTTGGAAATGTTTGGTTTCTCATAAATCTCTGCCTTACTGGATGACAAAATCTTGTACGGAAGATCCCATTTATCAAGAACGCGCACAAAAGCTTTCGTGTCCGTGACTTCCATGCAAAGACATTTCCTGCACGCAGCCTCCAGATCTTCTGCGCTGATCTCTTTTACGAGTCTGCCGCTGTCTATAAATCCGTAGCATGTAGCAAGTCTTGATAATTCGTCCAGAATATGGCTGGAGATAAGAACGGTGATCTGTTTCTCCCGGTTGAGCTTTAGGATCAGTTCGCGCATCTCAATGATGCCCTGCGGGTCCAGCCCGTTTACCGGTTCGTCAAGGACAAGAAAATCCGGATTTCCCACAAGGGCAATGGCGATGCCAAGCCTTTGGCGCATGCCAAGGGAAAAGTTTTTCGCTTTCTTTTTTCCGGTGTTTTCAAGACCAACAAGCACGAGCAGATCCTCCAGTCCCGCAAGGGAAGGAAGTCCAAGGACGCGGTACTGGGCAATGAGATTGTCCCTGGCAGTCATATTCATGTAGATGGACGGTGTCTCCACCACAGCGCCCATACGTCTTCTGGATTTTAAAATATCTTTGTCCGTAAATTTTTTTCCGTACAGACAGTATTCGCCAAAAGTTGGGGACTGCAGGCCGCATATCAGCCGGATCAGCGTGGTCTTTCCCGCTCCGTTTTTGCCGACAAATCCATAGATGGATCCTTTTGGGATGTGCATGGAAACCTGGTTGAGTGCTTTAAAATGTTTGTAAGATTTACATAAATCTTTGGTAGTCAGTACATATTCCATAAAAAGTCTCCTTTCAATTGTTGATGCCCATAGTCTACAAGACAAAGGTTAAGAAAGCGGTAAAGAAGACCGTAAAGAAACCGTAAAGATTTATTCTTCGTCCCGGAGTTTAAAGCCAATGCCCCAAATTGCCTCAATATAGTCTTTGTCCGACACTGCCCGCAGCTTTTTGCGAAGATTGCTGATATGGACTTTCAGGGAGCTCTCCACACAGTCCGGGGTATCTTCGCTGATGCGCTCCAGGATCGTGGATTTTGTGATGATCTGGCCCTGATTTTGAAGAAGCAGTTTTAAGATCGCGTACTCGGTCTTGGTAAGGTGAACCGGCTTTCCAAGGACACTCACCAAAGGCGTCCGGGTGTCCAAGACAATATCCGAAAAGGTCAGAGAGGCATCTGTCTTTTTGGAACTGTCCCGAAACTGCACGAGGATCCTTGCCAAAAGCTCCCTTGTATCAAAAGGCTTGGTGATGTAGTCAGCTGCACCGTGCAGCAGGAGCTGTACTTTGTCGTCCACAGTACTCTTTGCGCTGACGACAATGACAGGAATGCCGGAAAGTTTGGGCAAAAGTTCCTCCCCGCTAAGCCCAGGCAGCATCAGATCCAGAAGGATCAGATCCGGTTTTTGCGCGTTCAGAAGCAGCAGAGCTTCTGTCCCTGAGTAGGCGCGCACAATATGATATCCTTCGTTTTCCAATGTTTCCTCCAACATATTTCCGATATACACATCATCGTCGATGACCATAATTGTCTTCATAAAAATCCTCCGGTAACATGGTATTTTTAATCTGATTTTCAGCATAGTATATCCCGTGCAAGCAGTCAACTGCAAACGAAAAATGGGACAAAAAAACACAAGATTTTGTGAACAGCAAAAAAAGTATTGTATTTTTCAGTCCAAGTCTATATAATGTTGTGATGTAAAGTGCAAAAAAAAAGAACAATTGTCTAAATAAAAATATCTTAGGAGGGTAAGGCAATGGGAAAATATTTTGGAACAGATGGATTTCGGGGAGAGGCCAATGAAGGTCTTACTGTGGAACATGCCTTCAAGGTTGGAAGATTTCTTGGCTGGTATTATGGACAGGAAAAAAAAGCAAGGGTTGTCCTTGGGAAAGATACAAGACGCAGCAGCTATATGTTTGAGTATGCGCTTGCCGCAGGGCTCACTGCATCAGGGGCTGATGCCTATCTTCTGCATGTGACTACAACGCCAAGCGTCTCTTTTGTCACAAGAAGTGAAGATTTTGACTGTGGGATCATGATCTCGGCAAGCCATAATCCATTTTATGACAATGGGATCAAAGTCATCAACGGTATGGGACAGAAACTGGAAACCGAGGTGGAAGAAAAAATTGAGGCGTATCTGGACGGCAAGATGGGCGAACTGCCGCTCGCAAAAGGAGAGAAGATAGGAAGGACTGTTGATTATGCGGCCGGAAGAAACCGGTATATTGGCCATTTGATTTCTCTTGCAACCCGTTCTTTTAAGACAATGCGGGTCGGACTGGACTGCGCGAATGGAAGTGCGTCTGCGATCGCAAAAAGCGTTTACGATGCACTTGGCGCAAAGACATACGTGATCCACAATGAGCCGGACGGGCTGAATATCAACACAAACTGCGGATCCACACATATAGAGTCCCTGCAGGAGCTTGTGAAAGAAAAAAATCTGGACATTGCCTTTGCCTTTGACGGGGATGCGGACAGATGTCTTGCGGTTGACGGAGAGGGAAAAGTCGTGGACGGCGATCTGATCCTCTATGTATGCGGAAAATATCTGAAAGAGCAGGGAAGACTAAACGATGATACGATCGTGACAACGGTCATGTCAAACCTTGGACTTTACAAAGCATGCGACAAGGCAGGGATCAAGTATGAAAAGACAGCAGTAGGCGACAAATATGTCTATGAAAACATGGTACAAAACGGCTACTCCCTTGGAGGAGAGCAGTCCGGCCATATTATCTTTGCAAAACACGCCACAACAGGGGACGGAATCCTGACATCCCTTATGATCATGGAGACTGTACTGGAAAAGAAGATGAGCCTTGCGAAACTGACAGAGGAAGTAAAAATTTATCCTCAGCTTTTAAAAAATGTCAAGGTGGCGGACAAAAAGCAGGCAAGAGAAAATGAGAAAGTCCAGGCAGCAGTCCATTCTGTGGAAGAAGAGCTTGGAGAGGAAGGACGTATCCTTGTGCGCGAGAGCGGTACAGAGCCTTTGATCAGGGTTATGGTTGAGGCGGCAACAGATGAGCTGTGTGCCAAGTATGTGGATCGGGTTGTGGACGTAATGAAAGAGCAGAATCTGGTGATAGAATAAAAAGAAAGACACAGCCGTAAAATAAGGAGGGCTCCCAAAGTCATGAGATGGCTTGAGGGGCCTTCTTTATTTTGGCCTCAAAAGGAATTTCTGAAAGTTTTGTTTTGGAAAAATGAAAGGCATTCTGAAGAATTTTTAAGAATCTATGAAGATGCTTGTCTGTCAGGAAGAATCTGGATATACTGTGGGCAAATCGAAAGACGAGGTGAAGACAAACATGAACATCTTAGAATGCATCAAGGAGTATGCCCGCACAAGACCGGATATGACTGCTGTTTCTTCGGGCGGGCATACGTTGACATATGGGCAACTGGAACGCGATTCCGACAGACTTGCATGGTATCTGGACGAGGTCTGCGGTGAAAATAAAGAGCCGATCGCAGTGTATGGACACAAAAAGCCGGAAATGCTCGTTGCCTTTTTAGCTTGTGTCAAGTCAGGAAGGGCTTACTGCCCGATAGATATTTCTGTTCCACAGTCCAGAATCGGGTCGATCTTAAATATGCTGGACTCAAACGTAGTGCTTGCATCAGAAGAGCTGCAGGTGGACGTGGGAGACAAGAAACTGATTTTTCCGGAAAAAGAAATTCCAAAAGCAGACAAAAGGGAACTGAATCCCGTATCCGGGGAAGATGTCTTTTATATTATCTTTACATCCGGCAGCACGGGAGAGCCAAAAGGAGTGCAGATTACGGAAAACGGTCTTTCCCATTTTCTGGACTGGTCTGTATCCCTTGGAAATAAACGGGAAGATAAAGACGGAAAAGTATTTTTAAATCAGGCTCCGTTTTCTTTTGATCTGTCAGTCATGGATTTGTATACCTGTCTTGCAAGCGGCGGTACGCTTTACTGCCTGGATAAACGGACGCAGGCAGATTATGGGGCGTTAAAGAGTGAGCTGGAAAAAAGCGGCGTCCACATATGGGTGTCCACTCCGTCTTTCGCAGAGGTGTGTCTGTCGGAACCATCTTTTGACGGGCAAAATCTTTCCGATCTTGAAGTGTTTCTATTCTGTGGAGAAACATTGACAAACCGCACAGCAAAAAGACTTTCGGAGAGGTTTCCAAAGGCTGTCATTATGAATACATACGGGCCGACAGAGTCAACAGTTGCAGTCACAGAGGTTGAAGTGACAGAAGAACTTTGTCAGACAGTATCTCCATTGCCGGTTGGAAAGGCAAAGCCGGGGACGAGAATTGAAATCCGAGACAAAGAGGGAAACCTTTGCAAGGATGGAGAAAGAGGAGAGATCGTCATCATCGGCGATTCAGTAAGCTTGGGATATTACAGAAGAAAAGAGCTATCAGAAAAGGTTTTCTTTTTGACAAACCAAGACGGCATACGAGGATATCACACCGGTGATAAAGGATATATGGAGGACGGCATGCTGTTCTACTGCGGCCGCATGGATCTCCAGATCAAACTGCACGGGTACAGGATGGAAATCGAGGACATTGAAAACAATATTTTAAAACTGGACGATATCAAACATGCCGTGGTAACTGCAAATGAGAGGGAGGGAAAGGTAAAAAGCCTGACTGCCCATGTGGTCGCAAAAAAGAGAACAGAGGATGAAAGAGCGTATACAAAAGACCTTAAAGAGCGTTTAGGAAAATTTCTTCCGGAATACATGATTCCGAAAAAATTTCTTTTTCTTGACAGTATCCCGATGACAGCGAACGGGAAAGCGGACAGAAAAGCGCTGGGAAGGAGTGGACGGTGAGTTTTTACGACGGATTTCCATTTTTTCTCTGTCTGATCATGATCCTTTTGCCGGCTGTGATTCTGGGAATCATGGAAAAACCGCTGCGGTATTATCAGCTTTGCGCATCTATTCTTGTGATAGGGCTTGTGCTGCACAAAAATCCGGCGGAGTTTCTAAACCTGATCCTGTTTTATGTATTGTCGGTTATAGTGGTAAAAGGCTATCTGGCGATCCGCCGCAAGTACGGAAGAGTGGAAATCCTTTATTATCTGGCCGTTTTGCTAGGCCTGCTGCCATTGATCTTGTGCAAAGTTGCCCCATTGTTCCGCGTAAGCTGGTTTGGATTCCTGGGTATCTCTTATCTGACATTTCGAAGCGTCCAGGTCATCATAGAGATTTACGATGGAGTGATCCGGGAAGTGCCGCTTGTGGAATTTACAGCGTTTCTGCTGTTTTTCCCGTCGTTTTCGTCCGGGCCTATAGACAGGAGCAGGAGATTCCATGAAGACTGGAGTAAGGTGCTGGAGAGAAAAGAGTACTTGACGCTCCTTGGGGACGGTGTTTTTAAGATTCTCCTGGGGATGGTGTATAAAATTGTCATTGCGGCAACCGTATACCGGTGGATGGCGTTTCTGGGATCGGGAAATGTATGGTACTTAAACCTTGGATATGCGTACACATACGGAATTTATCTGTTTTTTGATTTTGCAGGGTATTCTCTGATGGCAGCCGGCACTGCCTATATCCTCGGTGTAAGACTGCCGGATAATTTCAAAGCCCCATTTGTGAGCAAAGATCTAAAAGAGTTTTGGGACAGATGGCATATCACATTGTCGCACTGGTTCAGGGACTTTATTTTCACACGTTTTATCATGAAATGTGTGAAAAAGAAATGGTTTCATACACGTCTGCAAAGAGCCAGTGTAGGTTTTATCATCAATATGGGGATCATGGGGGTATGGCACGGGCTCACTCCTTCCTATATTGTATACGGACTGTATCATGGTGTGATTTTAGCGTTGACAGAAATATATCAGAAGAAATCAAAGTTTTATAAAAAGAATAAAAAGAAAAAATGGTATCAGGCTGCGTCCTGGTTTGTGACTATGCAGATTGTATTTTTTGGATTTTTTATTTTTTCAGGACGATTTTTTGAAGTGATATAACACAGGAGGTTAAATAACATGAGAGAAGAGATTTTAGAATTACTGGCAGAGATTTGTGATGATGATCTAGTAATGGAAGATGAGAACACAGAACTTTTAGAATCCGGGCTTTTGGATTCCCTGGCATTTGCAGAGCTTTTGGCAGAGCTGGAGGAGAGGTTTGGCATTGTGATCGCGCCTTCAGAGATTGAAAGAAGCGATGTGGATACTCCTGCAAAGGTAATAGCGCTGGTTGAAACAAGGAGGGCGTAAGGTATGAAAAAAGCAGCAGCGTTTCTCCTGGCGGCAGCTCTGTTTTTTGGAACAATTGCAGGATGCCATGTCTATATGGGGAGGAAGGCTGCGCTGCAAAATCCGGAAGTTGCCACATGGGTAAATGAGGAAAAATACAAATCCCATGCAGGGATTGCACAGAATCTTGATAAAGATGTGATTCCTGTGTTTGGCTCCTCGGAGTTTGACCATCTAAAAGGGACCGCTTACCACCCGACACAGATGTTCTCCAAAACCACTTTTCATCCCATGCTTATCGGCACGGGATATTACCAGTGCCTTGGACATGCAATCACACTTGCATCCATCGGGGAATCTATGACGAACAAAAAAGCAGTGCTCATTTTGTCCCCTCAGTGGTTTAAAAAAGAAGGAGTCGTGGACGAGGCATTTGCATCCCGTTTTTCGGAAACCCACTATCTGGCAATGCTGGACAATGAAAAGCTCTCCGATAAGACAAAGGAGTACATACAAAACAGGACAAATAAACTTTTGAAGGTAGATCCCCCAACGCTTGAGAGAGTACAAATGTACGAGCGCATAGATCAGGGGGAGGGCAGTTTCTGGGATAAAGCTTACAAAAAGTTCTGGAATACTTTCCTGGATGAAAAAGAGCGATTTTCCATTGTGGCTGGTATGAAAAGAGCAGGCATAAAAATGGATGGAAAGAAACAGCCAAAAAAAGAGGACCTGGATTTTGAGCAATATAAGGAAAAAGCAGTGGCAGAATGTGAGGCAGAGGAACAAAATCCATTTTATTTTGACAGCAAATATTACCGGAAATTAAAGAAGATACTTCCGGGGAAAAAAGGCAGCAGCAAGCACGCAAGGAATGGATACTCCGTATCGCCGGAATACGATGATCTGAAAAGTTTTCTCGATGTGTGTAAAGATATGGGAATCGAACCTATGCTCGTAATGATGCCTGTAAACGGATATTATTATGACTACACGGAATTTCCAAAGGAGGCCAGACAAAAATATTATCAGAATATCCGGGATATTGCAGAAGAATACGGCGCCAAACTGGCGGATTTTTCCGAAGACGAATATACACCGTACTTTTTCTGTGACCGGGTGCATCTTGGAAAGAAAGGATGGGTAGATGTGAATGAAAGTATTTACAGATTTTATCAGGAAAATAAAAAGGAATAAAATAAGTAATTTTATCCTGTGGGTCTTGACTTTTTATGGACTTATGGTGATACTTTATGTTTATCTGATGTCTGCGAATCTTTCCACAGCACCGCAGTTCGTGTATTCGCAGTTTTAAAACAGCAAAAGAGAAATGTATGGGCAGGCGCCATCTGTTTGGATGGCTCCTGCCTTTGTGGGGATAAAAAGTAAATGGACAATCAGGGAGGTTGAAACATGGGATGGATACGTCTGACGGCAGCACTGTTTTCTGTATTTACCGTCACAGGATACAGTATGGAGGTAACGCACAGTCTGGATATGCTCATAGGAAGTCCGTGGAGGATTTTGGCTGCGGTTTTCGTCTGTGTCGTTCTTTTTGGGATTTATAGTTTTTTGCTCGGGGAAATCTATGATTTTATAGACAATTCCAAGAGATGGGAGAGAAAGCCGCCAAAGGGGAAGATTGGAAGGATTCTGGAAGAACATCCCTTTGGAAGTGCATTTTTTGTTTTGACGATTTTCTGGCTGCCGTACCTGATCGCGTATTACCCGGGAATTTTTATGGGAGATACGGGGGCGCAGATCAGTCAGTTTTTTCAATTGCCAAACGGGACATCGAATTACCTGAATCTGATATCCCAAGATCAGCTGATCAACAACCATCATCCGGTTTTGCATACGGTTTTGATGGGAGGAGCAGTAAAAATCGGAAGGGAAGTTTTTCATTCCGATAATCTGGGGATTTTTTTGTACACATTGGTTCAGTTTTTTTCCACAGCCGCAGTACTCTCCTGTACAATTGCATACCTGAAGAAATTAAAGCTGCCAATCTGGTGTCAGAGTGTTACGATGGGGATTTTTGCGCTGTATCCGATCGTGCCAAGGTATGTGGTGCTTTTGAGCAAAGATACCTTGTTTGCAGACAGCGTGGTGCTTTTTGTGCTTTTTCTTGTGGATGTGGTCAGAAGTGAAGGGGCCATGCTGGAAAAGAAGGGGAAAATGGTGCTCTTTTTTCTTACCGCGTGCCTGATGTGTCTGCTGCGGCAAAACGGTGTGTATGTCCTTTTGTTTTCTCTTCCGATTTTGTTTGTGTTTTGGAAGAAAAAGAAATACTTTTTTCGGTTTGCCTCTGTTTTCATTGGAAGTGCGGCAGTATATTTCCTTATTGTAAATGCGCTCTACCCAGCGCTTTTGATCACGCCGGGCAGCAGAAGAGAGGCATTATCCATTCCGTTTCAGCAGACAGCGCGGTGCGTAAAAGAATATGGGGATGAGATCACAAAGAGAGAAAAAGAAGTCATTGACCAAGTGCTGGATTATGACAAGATAGGAAAGAATTATGATCCGGATCTTTCGGACCCTGTGAAAAATACGTTCCGTGAAGATGCCACTGGGCAGGAAATGAAGGAATATTTTCAAGTATGGGGAGAAATGCTGTTGAAATACCCCAAATGCTATGTGGAGGCATTTTTGGATCAGACATATGGCTATTTTTACATCTGGGATAATGGCACTCAAAGGGGAAAATATTATGAAAAGACGAGTGAACGCTGTATGAGAGAGAGGATTGACGGAAAAGGCTTTTCTTTCCATTCACTGCCAGAATTTAAAGGCGCCAGGGAAGGAATCGAGAAATATTCGGATATGGTGCATTCCTCTAAAGTATTTTCGGTTTTGGAATCACCGGCCCTCTATACATGGATCACGCTTGGAGCGCTTGCCTTTTTGCTCAGGAAGAGAAAGTATGCAGCCGCGTCTTTGTATCTTCCGGCTGTGTGTTTGATCCTTGTAAACTTTCTCTCCCCGGTAAACGGCACCATCTATTTTCGGTATGCGCTTCCGCTGTTGTTCCTTCTGCCCCTCCTGCTTGGAATCGGCACAAGAACAATAGCAGAGGAAACTTAAATGCTGTGAAATCCTTTTCCGATGATCTCGCTTGTATTGGAGATGAGGATAAAGGCCTCCGGCTCTTCTTGTTTGATAAAGTTTCGAAGTTTCACGGCCTGATAGCGCGTCATGGCCGTAAAGATGATGTATTTTTCCTGGCCGGAGAATGCGCCTTTCGCAGAACAGACGGTTGCGCTTTTGTTCAGCGTGTGTGTGATGTAATCGCAGATCGGCTCAGGCTTTGAACAGACAATGTTGAAATATTTGCTAAGGTTCAGGCTCTCGATAAAGTTGTCCACCATAAAGGAGCGGATGGCCAGTCCGAGTACGGAATAGAGTCCGGTCTTGATGTCAAAGATCAAGAAACCTGCCAGCGTGATTCCCACATCAGTGATCATCAAAGACTTTCCGATGTTGACGCTTGTGTACTTTTTAAAAATCATGGCTATGATGTCTGTTCCGCCGCTTGATGAACCGATGTTGAAAAGTATGGCAGAGGCGAACGCAGGGAGTGCGATGGCAAACATCAATTCCAGCATAGGCTGATCTGTCAAAGGACGGCTCATCGGAAAGAGGCGCTCAAGGGCGCTCAACATGACAGATAAAAGAATGCTGCAGTAAGCAGTCTTAAATCCGAATCCCCTGCCAAGCACAAGAAAGCCAATGACAAGAAGGACGATATTCATGACAAAGGTAAAGTCGCTGGCTGACATCAGTCCGGTTTTTGCTATAAGGACTGCAAGGCCGGTGATACCGCCGAACGTAAAATTGTTCGTGAATTTAAAGAAATACGTCCCCACCGCCATCATGGCAATACTCGCCGTCAGGAGAGTGTAGGTTTTTAAAGTGGATTCTTTTTGCATAACTTTTTGTTTCCTTTCAGATTTCATTCCTATATGATTTTACATTCTGTCTATAGAAAAGACAAGAAAATTCGACTTTAAAAGCACTGGAATTTTTGAGAGTATGTTGACGAAAAAGATGCTTGCAGATACAATAAAAAGGCAGTGTAAGACGACAAAGAGGAAGGATAGGAATACAGATGAAAAAAGAATGTGATTTGCTGAATGGCCCCATTGCCGGCTCGCTTGCAAGACTTGCGCTGCCGATCATGGGGACTTCTTTTATTCAGATGGCGTATAACCTGACGGATATGATCTGGATCGGACGGGTGGGCAGTGGTGCAGTTGCGGCAGTGGGCGCTGCGGGTATGTATATTTGGTTTTCCAACGGCCTGATCACGATCCCAAGGATCGGAGGACAGATTAAAACCGCTCATGCGCTTGGTGGCGGGAAGATCGACGAGGCGGCATCCTATGCAAGAAATGCCATCCAGATGGGCGTCTTGTTTGGAATTTTGTTTGCCGCCGCATGCACTATTTTTATTCGGCCGCTGATTGCTTTTTTTAAACTAAATCAGCCGGAAGTGAGAAACGATGCAAAGATATATCTCATGATAACAGGTGGGTGCATCATCTTTAATTTTATGAATCTGGTGCTCACAGGAATTATGACGGCCATGGGAAAGAGTCTTGTGACGTTTAAGGCAACGTTGATCGGTCTTGTTGTGAACATTGTCATGGACCCTGTCCTTATTTTCGGCATGGGACCTTTTCCGAAAATGGGTGTTGCAGGCGCTGCTATTGCCACTGTGCTGGCACAGATTATTGTGTTTCTTGTGTTTTTGAAGATCGTGTGGAAGGAACCGGTCATTTTCCAGAGACTACACTTGTTTCAAAAACCACAGAAAATGTATATGATTATGATTTTGAAAATGGGATTTCCGGTTGCCGTGCAGAGCATGATCTTTTCCATGATCGGAATGGCAACAGCAAGGATCGTGGCTGCATGGGGAGATGCAGCTGTGGCAGTGCAGAAAGTCGGCAGCCAGATTGAGTCCATCGCGTGGATGACAGCGGAAGGATTCGGTTCCGCGGTCAATGCATTTATAGCGCAGAATCATGGAGCCGGAAAAAAGGAGCGGATCAAAAAAGGATACGAGACAGCAATGGCCATCATGGTCGTGTGGGGAATCTTTACCACACTTTTGCTTGTTGTTTTTCCGGAGTCGATCTTCAAAATATTTATCACGGAAAAAGACGTGATCCCAATGGGCGTAAGCTACCTTTGGATCCTTGGAGTTTCAGAATGGTTCAACTGCAATGAACTGACATCTGCAGGCGCGTTTCAGGGACTCGGGAAACCAACTCCGCCTGCGGTTGTGAGCATTGTCTTTACAGCGGCGAGGATCCCGATGGCCCTTCTTTTGTCTTCCACAGCGCTTGGCCTTGACGGAGTATGGTGGAGCCTTTCCATCTCCAGCATCATCAAAGGAATTGTGGTGCCGCTCTGGTTCGTGATTGTTTTGAAAAAATATCTGAATCAAAAATAGAAAATTTTACAAAATTCGTCCCGGTATGGAATGATTTCGCTCTGGTCATACTATCTCCATGAAAAAGGAGGAATTTGACATGTTGAAATATTTGCCGATTACGGATATTTTTGCAAGAGAAATCTTGGACTCCAGGGGAAATCCAACTGTGGAGGTGGAGGTGTTGGCGGCAGATGAGTACGTAGGCCGTGCACAAGTGCCTTCCGGGGCATCCACTGGAAAGTTTGAGGCAGCAGAGCTCAGAGACGGAGGAAAAAGATACAGGGGGCTTGGCGTGGAAAAGGCTGTGGATCATGTGAACAATCAAATCGCGCAGGAGCTTATCGGAACCAATGTGCTGGACCAGTGTACGATTGACCGCATCCTCTTAAGAAGGGACGGCACGGAGAACAAAAGCAATCTTGGTGCAAATGCAATGCTTGGGGTATCTCTTGCCTGTGCAAGGACCGCGGCCAAGGCGCTTGGTCTTCCGCTCTATGCATACCTTGGAGGCGTGGGTGCAAGAAAGATGCCTGTGCCGATGATGAATATTTTAAACGGGGGAAGGCATGCGGACAATGCCATTGATATCCAGGAATTTATGATCATGCCTGTGGGGGCTTGCTGTTTTAAAAAAGGACTTCAGATGTGCACGGAAGTGTATCATACGTTGAAACAGATTTTGAAGGAAAAGGGATACACGACTGCTGTTGGCGACGAAGGCGGATTTGCACCTGAGCTTACTTCGGCAAAAGAGGTGCTCTATTTTATCCGTGAAGCCATCATAAGAGCAGGGTATAAGCCGGGTATGGAGATCGCCATTGCCCTTGACATGGCTGCTTCAGAGCTTTACGACAAGGATTTTGGAAAATATGTCTTTGAAGGAGAGAGCAAAGGACAGGAGAAAAAAGTGGTCCGCTCTTCCGAGGAGATCATCGAATACCTGGAGGAATTAATGGAAGAGTTTCCGATCGTTTCTGTGGAGGACCCTCTGGACGAGGAGGACTGGGAAGGATGGGAACTTCTGACAACAAGGCTTGGCCAGGATCTTCAGCTTGTAGGAGATGATCTGTTTGTCACAAATACAAGAAGGCTTGCGCTTGGAATCCAGAAAAAAGCAGCCAATGCCATTCTTATCAAGGTGAACCAGATCGGGACGCTCACAGAGGCTTTGCAGGCTGTTGAGCTTGCCAAAGTGGCAGGATACCAGGTTGTCATCTCTCACCGTTCCGGGGAGACGGAGGACAGTTTTATCTCCGATCTGGCAGTGGCGTGCAATGCAGGTCAGATCAAAACAGGAGCGCCTTGCAGAGCAGAGAGAACAGCAAAATACAACCGGCTTTTGCGGATCGAAGACCGGCTTTCGGACGGGGCGCAGTACGAGAATCCATTTACCAGATTTGAGATAGCAAAATAGAAAATACACCTTGCAAAAACAGCATGAATGTGGTACCATAAATATGGTTTATACACAGGAGGTGCGATGGGAATGGACATTTTAAAAATCGTGTTGACAATTATTTTCGTGATAGATTGTATTGCATTGACAGCAGTCGTATTGATGCAGGAAGGAAAGTCAGCAGGACTTGGTACAATCAGTGGAGCCGCAGAGACATACTGGGGACAGAATAAGGGACGTTCCATGGAAGGTGCCCTTGTTAAAGGTACAAGAGTTGTGGCAGTTTTATTTTTTGTACTTGCAGCAGTATTGAATTTACATGTATTCGCTTAATAAAAGTATGAATACAGGCTGAGGATGGAACACTCTATTTGGAAAAATAGAGTGTTTTTCTTTTGTCTTACATTCATACGGAATGCGGATAAGAGGATGGAGATATATGGAATCAATATTTGAAAAAAGAAAAAAACTGATCTATGAATTTATGTGCGACGATCTCTACGTGCCGATGAAACTAAAAGAGCTCGCCGTACTTCTTCAAGTGCCAAAGGCTGAAAAGCATGAGTTAAAAGAGATCCTGGATGAACTTGAGAGGGAAGGAAAAATCCATGTGACCCAGAAAGGAAAATACGTCAAAGGAGGAGGCCGGCAGCTCACCGGCGTATACCAGCCTCACGCCAAGGGGTTTGGATTTGTCACCCCGGCGGACGGCGGGGAGGATATTTTTATCTCTGAGGAGGACTCGGGATATGCCTTTTTGGGGGATGAGGTGGAAGTGGTATTGAAACCGGCAAAAGAGGGCAAACGAAGGGAGGGAAAGATTGCAAAAATACTTTCCCACGGACTTACAAAAGTTGTGGGATATTACCAGAAGAGCAAAAGTTTCGGGTTCGTGGTGCCGGACAATGAAAGGATCAGACAGGATATTTTTGTTCCGGCGGAGAAATCAAAAGGCGCAGAGACAGGACAAAAAGTCGTGGTGGAGCTTACGTTTTACGGTGGAGAAGGAAAGAAACCGGAAGGCACTGTTGTGGAAATCTTGGGATATGCAGATGAGCCGGGTACTGACATTTTATCCATTGTCAAAGGGTATGACCTTCCCACGGATTTTCCGGAAAAGGTGAAAAATCAGGCCGAGCGTGTCGGAAAACCGGTCAGCAGCGCGGATATGGCGGGAAGAATGGATTTGCGTGACTGGATGATGGTGACCATTGACGGGGAAGATGCGAAAGATCTGGATGATGCAGTGTCTGTGAGAAAAGAGGGGGATAAGTATATTTTGGGCGTTCACATTGCGGATGTGACCAACTATGTGCAGGAGAACAGCGCCCTGGATCGGGAGGCGCGCAAACGGGGGACCAGTGTCTATCTTGTGGACCGGGTGATCCCTATGCTGCCGAAAGTGCTCTCAAACGGGATCTGCTCTTTGAATGCAGGGGAGGACAGGCTTGCCTTAAGCTGCATTATGACCATTGACGAAAAAGGAAATGTCGTTGACCACAAAATCGCGGAGTCAGTGATCTGTGTGGATAAGAGAATGACATACACAAGCGTAAAGAAGATCCTGGAGGACAAAGACGAAACCGAGAGAGAACGGTACCGGGAATTTGTTCCCATGTTTGAAGAGATGGAAACCCTTGCAAAACTTTTGAGGGAAAAAAGAAGGAAGAGGGGATCCATTGATTTTGATTTTCCGGAGACAAAGGTGATCCTGGATGAAGAGGGACATCCGCAGAGTCTGCAACCATATGACAGAAATACAGCCACAAAACTGATCGAAGATTTTATGCTCATCACAAATGAGACGATCGCGGAACATTTTTTCTGGCAGGAAATCCCGTTCGTGTACCGTACCCATGATGTGCCGGATGAGGACAAGATCAAAAAGCTTGCTGCCTTTATCAATAACTTTGGCCATTCCATGCACATTGCAAACCAGGCGGTAAGGCCAAAGGAGATCCAGAAACTTCTGGCAAAGATCGAGGATACACCACAGGAGGCTTTGATCAGCAGACTGGCTCTTCGTTCTATGAAACAGGCAAAGTATACGGTGGAGAACACCGGACACTTTGGATTGGCGGCAGCCTACTACTGCCATTTTACCTCGCCGATCCGAAGATACCCGGATCTTCAGATCCACAGGATCATTAAGGAGACGCTGAGGGGAAAGATGAACGAAAACCGGCTCTCCCATTATGAAAAGATCCTCCCGGAAGTGTGCACACAGTCCAGTGAAAGGGAGCGGATCGCAGAAGAGGCGGAAAGAGAGACAGTTAAACTGAAAAAAGTGGAGTATATGGAAGAACATGAAGGGGAAGTATTTGAAGGTGTGATTTCAAGCATTACAAAGTGGGGCATGTATGTGGAGCTCCCAAATACAGTGGAAGGACTTGTTCATGTCATGCAGATGCAGGATGACCACTATGAATATATGGAGGACACCTATGAAATGGTCGGTATGCACACAGGAAAGAGCTATAAGCTTGGACAGAAAGTGAAGGTGAAGGTCGCAGGCACGGACCGGTTTTCAAGGACCATTGACTTTAAGCTTGTAAAAGGAGGAGAGACGGATGGCAAAGAGTAAGGTGGACGGCAAATTGATCGCAAACAACAAGAAAGCATATCATGACTATTTTATCCTGGATACCTACGAGGCTGGGATTGCCCTTCACGGGACAGAAGTAAAATCCCTGCGCATGGGCAGATGCAGTATAAAAGAAGCGTTTATCCGAATCGAGAACGGAGAAATGTTTGTCTACGGTATGCACGTCAGCCCGTATGAAAAGGGGAATATTTTCAATAAAGATCCGCTTCGTGTGAAAAAACTTTTGCTGCACAAAAATGAAATCCTCAAAATGTTTGGAAAGATGAAAGAAAAAGGGATCACGGTGGTTCCTTTGAAGGTCTACTTTAAAGGCAGCCTTGTGAAGGTGGAGGTCGGACTTGCAAAAGGAAAAAAACTTTATGACAAGCGCGCGGACATTGCAAAGAAAGACCAGACAAGAGAGGCGCAACGAGAATTCAAAGTGCGCAATTTTGGATAAGGGTGGGAGGAAAAAGATGGTACCAACGACAAAAGAACAGCTACGAAAGATGGTGACAGACACTACAGTGGAGACATATGAAGAGCTTGCGCCGCAGCTTGTGCGCCTGATCGATGAGACAAGACACAACGGGAAGTTAAGTGATGCAGAAAAATGGGACGAGATTTCCCTGCACATGATGGGATATGTAAAATCCTGTACCAATGAAGTGCTGATAGAGGTGCTTGCAGAGATTTTGGGAATTGAATAAAAAATATTGTAATAGAATCGTAAAGGTGAAAATTTGCGATTCTATTTTGTTTTATAATAGAATTTCATAAAAATAAAGTGAAATTTTATACTGTAATTTGATTCCTTTTCTTCTAGAATAAAACCAAATCCTGAAAAAATGCAGAAAAAGCAGAAAGGGGAAAAGTATGATGAAAAAGTGGAAAAAAACCGGAAAAAAGCTGCTTGGGTTTGCCCTGGCAGCGGCGATGGTTTGCCCTGGCATTGAGATACCGGTCAGAGCAGACGAGGAGACTCGTGTAGGAGAAGAGTACCAGTCTGAAAAGAGCGGGCGTACTCAAGTAAATTTTAACAGGGAATGGAAGTTTTACCTAGGTGACGCAGAAGGCGCATCTCTTCCGGAGTTTGATGATTCCGCATGGTCGGATGTGGCGCTGCCGCACAATTTCAGTGTGCCGTACGACATGGAAAGTAGTTTCTATGTAGGCTACGGATGGTACAGAAAATCTTTTGAGGTTCCAAGTGACTGGGAAGACAAGCGGATCAATATTGAATTTGAAGGAGTGTTCCAGATGGCTGAGGTGTATGTGAACGGACAGCCTGTCGGAACCCATGAGGGGGGATACACTGGATTCGAGTACGATATCACGGACTTTGTAAAACCAGGCGCCAATGAGATCGCAGTCCGGGTGAACAATATCTGGCAGCCAGATCTTACGCCAAGGGCAGGAGATCATCAGTTTACCGGAGGGATTTACAGGGATGTCTATTTGAACGTTACAGACGATGTGCACGTGACCTGGTACGGAACTTTTGTGACAACTCCGGATCTTACGAATCCAGGTTTTGATGAGTCGGCAGTGAATGTGCCGGACAATTATCCAAGCGAGGATGAGATTCTTGAAAATATTGAAAACAGGCGCTCCAACGTGAATGTACAGACAGAGGTGGAAAACGATTCGGATACAGCCAAGACCGTGTCCGTAATACAGCAGGTTGTGGATGCGGACAATGTGGTGGTTGCCCGGTTCTCTTCACCGGAGCAGGTGATAGAGCCCGGAGAAATTTATAATTTTGACGATACGAGCAAGACGATTGAGGGAATTCATCTTTGGGATACCGAGGATCCGTACCTTTACGAAGTGCATACAACGGTGTACGCGGACGGAGAAGTTGCGGATACATACGAGTCACCTCTTGGATTTCGGTGGGCCCAGTACAAAAATGACGGATTTTACTTAAATGGAGAAAAGGTGCTGCTCGACGGAGCGAATGCGCACCAAGACCACGGCGGATGGGCAGATGCTGTCACGAACCAGGGATTCTACCGGGATGTAGCAATGTTAAAAGAAGCAGGGATGAATTTTATCCGCGGCTCCCATTATCCGCATGACCCATCCTATGCAAAAGCATGTGATGAACTTGGCATGCTGTTCTGGTCTGAGAGTGTGTTCTGGGGCATGGGCGGATGTGCAGGAAAGGATGAGCCGGCCACGCTTTCGGCAAGCGATTGGTTTAAAGACGCCTACCCACAAAATCCTGCGGATGAGGAGGCATTTGAAAACAGCTGTAAGCAGGCGCTTACGGATATGATCCGGGTGAACCGAAACCACCCTTCTGTCATTAACTGGAGCATGGGAAATGAAGTCTTCTTTACAGATTCCGATACCCAGCAAAAAGCAAAGGATCTGGTCAATGAGCTTAGAAATCTTTCTCATCTTCTGGACCCGACAAGAAAAGCAGGCATGGGCGGCGTGCAAAGAGAAGGATATGACAGCCTTGAAATCTGTGATATTGCAGGGTACAACGGGGACGGAGGAAAATTTGAGAATCTGACCATGCCAAACATTGTGGCTGAATACGGCTCCAAAGCAGCAAACCGTCCGGGAGAATATCGGCCATTTTATGATCAGATTGCCAAACCTGGAACAATAGATGAATATCAGCTGCAAAAAAACAGCGCCGGATTGGCGCTTTGGTGTGCATTCCATCACGGTACGATCGGAGGAAACGGACTTGCCACCATGGGAGTTGTGGATTATTACCGTCTTCCTTTGAATAGCTGGTATTGGTACAGAGAACACAATACAGGAGTGGCTCCGGAACAGTCTGTGGACGGCACTGCAGTGAAAATGGAACTTCGTGCATCCCAGGAAACGCTGGGAAATAATGGTACGGATGACGCACAGATCATCGTTACCATGAAGGATAAGAACGATCAGTGGGTCAATCAGACGCAGGAAGTCACACTGGAAGTTGTATCCGGGCCGGGCGTATTTCCTGGCGGAAAGGAGTACACTTTTATCCCGAATAAAACAATCCGGGATGGAAAAGCAGCTATTGAATTCCGCTCCTATTATTCCGGGGAAACCATCATAAGAGCTACTTCAAAAGGTCTTCCGGATGCGGAGATTCGGTTGACGACTGTCAACACAGACGGCGTAGAAGAAGGGGAGGAGCCGGATGGATTTTACACGGTAAAGAAAGAGGACAACACAGAAAAAATAGAAGATCCAAAACTTTACGGTACGGCAAATGTGGCAAGCGGACGTCCGGCATTTCCAAGCAGCAATGACGAAGACAGAACACTGGCAGTGGACGGCGACATGGCGACATCATGGGTTGCAGGCGTGTCAGGAAACGGAGAGTACTGGATGAGCGACCTTGAGTTTGCCCAGTATGTATACAAGATCAAACTGGGATTTTCAAAAGAACCGTATCCATATAAGATCGAGGTGGCCATGGACAAAGATACAGGTCCGTGGACAACTGTGGCAGAGTACACAAAAGAGACGATAAAGGACAGACCTTACGAGGAATCCATTGACGGAAATGAGGCAAGATACGTGAAGATCACATTCACAGATGTCCCTAAGGATGAGAAGGCATTTTTGTCGGAATGCGAGGTATACGGAACCACCTCCTCCCAGTCCCCGCAGTATATGGCAGAGAGCACGTATCTGTCAGATATGGAATGGGAGTCGGCAACTACGTTTTGGGGAGAAAAAGGCGTGGATGTCTCCTGTCAGGGAAATCCGATCCGTGTAGGCGGAGAAACATATGAAAAAGGCCTTGGTTTCCATGCTGACAGTGAAATCGTCTATAACCTGGATGGAAAATATTCCAGATTTTATGCAGTGGCAGGAATCGATGATGAAGTCGGCGGAAATATCGGGGATGCGATCTTCCAGGTGTTTGCGGATGAAAAGCTGATTTATGAGAAAAATCTGGTCACCGGACAAAGTGATGTGGTTGATGTAAGTGTCAGCGGTGTGGAGAAACTGAAACTTGTGACAAAACAAAACGGCAGTGATTCCAATGACCATACAGACTGGGCGGATGCGCAGGTACTTGGTGCGATACGGGATATTTCAAAAGAAGGCAGCGGATATAAAGCGGACATGACGGGCAATACAATGGAGATGCAGGCAAAAGAGACATTCCAGGTAAGGATCGGACTTAGCAATCAGGAGAGCGAAGAGAATGGATTTACAGCAGCGATCAGTCTGTACGATGCGGATGGCAGTCTTTTGGACATGGAAATGACAAAGGATTACCTGGATAAGGGAGAAAAAGCAGGGGTATTTCTGAAAATGGAACTGCCGAATCATATCCAGGGATACAGGATGCATGTCAATGTATGGAAGACAGATACGCTGGAACTGATCGCGAAGACAACCTATGTGAGCAACCAGGCGGACAGATCTGATGCAGAAGAGGAAGAAGAGACGTTTGAATGGATAAAAACAGACGGCGAACAGATGGAGAAAGTAGGAAATTGGAAGATGTGGCCAAGCGCGGATGCTTATGAGGGCACGGAGACTTACACCGGAGATACAGACACTCCGCTTGTGGAGGGCGCATCCATTTCCTATACATTCACCGGATCAAAGGTGAGAGTTGGCGCAAAAGTGGACCAAAGTCAGGTTGGAGCAGAAGTCTATATTGACGGAGAAAAAGCAGGGGAAATCGACAATCACTCTGAAGAAGTGGTCAATGAGTACAGACAAGTGTTTGAAAGCCGGGAACTGTCAGAAGGAGAACATACAATCAAGCTTGTACCAACAGGAAAATTTGGTATTGATTACATTGAATACGGAGTAAAAAAAGAGACAGAAGGATCAAAGCCAGATGATGATAAGAAGAATCTAAAGAAGGAACTGCAGGCATTTGTGGACTTTGTGGAAACCGATACAGCATCCATCTACACGGAAGAATCCAGAAAGGAAACAGCGGATGCGGCATGGCAGGCGTACTATATATTGATCAATGAAACGGCATCCAAAGAAGAAATCAATGGGGCAGCTTTGATTTTGAAAGAAAAGATGGAGGCTTTGCAGCAAAAAGAAGAACAAAAGGAACTGTCCACAGAAGTACTTGAATATGCATATGAGCTGTCAAAAACAGCGGATACGAAAGGCGTAGTTCCAAAAGTACTGGAACATTTTGATAAAGCCAAGGAAAACGCAAAAGCCATTTTGGACAAAGTCAAAGCAGGAGATCCATCCATTACGCAGGAGATGATCGATGAAAGCTGGCAGGAACTGATAAAAGCAATGCAGTATTTATATTTCAAACAAGGGGACAAAGAAGATCTTGGCAAAGTCATTGCCATGGCAGAAGGGCTTGACCTGGAACAATATGTAAACTCTGGCAAAGATAGATTTGAACAGGCACTTTTAGATGCACAGAATGTGTACAAAGATGAAAATGCCATGCAGGAGGAAGTGGATACAGCGTGGAGAATGCTTTTGGAGGCAATGAGCAATCTGCGCCTGAAACCGGACAAATCCTTACTGGAACGTCTTGTAAAAGAATGTGAACCTTACAGGCAGTTTCTTGGGGAAACACTGGCAAAAGCAGTGAGTGTCCTGGAAGATGAGGAGGCCACAAAAGGAGAAGTTGTGCAAGCGTCAGAAGAACTGGCGGCTGCTTTGGAAAAAGTAAAAGCATCCGGAGGAATAAAGAGCACAAATGCACAGAGTGGGCAGAACATAAAACAAAGCGAGAGCACAACAGCAAAAGCCATGACAAGTACAGAACAAAAAAGTGCGAAAACAGGAGATGACGGGGGCAAAGTTATGGCGTTTCTTACCGTTTCCGCATTAGCGCTTTTGGCGGCAGCCCCTGTATGCAGGAGGAAAAACAGAATACGAAGATCATAAGCTTATGATAATCTGAAAATCAATCAATTTACCACGGTTGAAATAGACTGGATATGACAGAGGTTAAAAGGGAGACAGCGGCAGATAGATTAACGCCTATCTGCCGCAATTTTTGCAATACATTTACGTATTCTTTTCTACCAGTGAATAGTAGGCTGTTTTTGCTGATAAAGTTTCCGTAAATCATCCCAAGTATGTTAATATAATACTGACGAAAAAAGGGGGATGCCAAATGAAAGTAAGAGAAGAATTTACATGCCCGTTAGAGTTGGTACATGATATGATAAAAGGAAAATGGAAACCGATCATTGTGTGGAGGCTGCGCCTTGGCCCCACTTCCTTATCAAAACTGGAAAAGGATATCGATGGAATTACCCAGAAGATGCTCTTAGAGCATTTAAAAGAGCTGCAGGAATATCGGTTTGTAGAGAAAAAAGTGTTTGAGGGATATCCCCTGCGCGTGGAGTACTCTCTGACAAAGGAGTACGGGGAGCCGCTTTTGGAGGCGCTTGGGATCATGCAGCGCATTGGGATTGCCTATCTCAAGGAGCAGGGAAAAGAACAGATGCTCATAGACAGAGGAATCATCAGTCCCTGATACTTACAAAAAAGTGGGTAATTTACGTGGGTGTGAGGATGGAGTATGATTACAAAAGAAAAAAGACTTGGAGGTGCAGATATGATCGTTACAAGTACAGGAATTGTAAATGGCGTAATTGAAGAAAAATATGGTGCAAATGGAACACAATTTAATGAAAACGGTATGCCGTCTTATTCTTTACCGTTAAAGATAGAAGGCGCTCCGGACGAAACCGTTTCTTTTGCAATCGTACTGGAAGATAAGGACGCATATCCGGTGACAATGGGATTTTCCTGGGTGCACTGGCTTGCGGCAAATATCACCAGAAATGAATTAAAGGAAAATGAGAGTGTGACGGCTACAGACTTTGTGCAAGGATGCAATAGTTGGGCGAGCGTACAGGGAAACAGTCAGAGCAGAGAATTGTCCAGTTTTTATGGCGGCATGGCGCCTCCGGACAAAGCTCATACATATGAAGTGCATGTGTATGCGCTGGATACAAAGCTGGATTTGGAAAACGGATTTTTTATGAATGAACTCTATCACGCCATGGAAGGACATGTGCTGGAGAGTTTCACTTTGAAAGGTGTCTATGAAAAATAATACATTTAAAATCGGTGGCCGTATCTGGAAGACAGTTGCGGCCGTTTTCTTATGTTTTCTGATTGATGATATCTGGAGGGAGGGCGTGCCCTTTTATGCGGCGATCGCAGCTATTTTGTGTATCCAGAATAATTGGGAGGACAGTTTAAAAACAGCAAAAAACAGGGAGATCGCCACCATCATCGGAGGTATTTGGGGAATGCTGTTTCTCATCTTTGAAAAAAGTACGGGATTTGCACCTGGAGAAATCATCCGCTATGCAATACTCTCGCTTTTACTCATCCCTATCATCAAGCTTTCGGTTGGTCTGAAACAGGAAAAAGGGACTTATCTGATGTGCGTGGTTTTTCTTTGTGTCACAGTCACACACAGAGGAGATGTAAGTCCAGTGGAATTTGCCATCAACCGTATGATAGACACCACGATTGGGATCGTGGTCGCATTGGCGGTAAATCAGTTCCCCCATATCCTGAAGAAGAAGGGGGATAAAAAGAAACGTTTTTAGTTTCCTTTTGAAGTCATTGTGCATATTTTGATAGTAAGCACATTTTCCCGCACGCGAAAACAAGCGCATGAGTTTGGCGTGTTGTCGGGAAAAGGAGATGGACGATGAATTTAGCGGATATGAAACCTGGGCAAAAGGCAGAGATCACGGGCTTTTTGGAAGGTATCTCCATAGAACAAAGGCTGAAAGATCTGGGATT
This sequence comes from Lachnoclostridium sp. An181, assembly GCF_002160325.1. Classification (GTDB taxonomy): domain Bacteria; phylum Bacillota; class Clostridia; order Lachnospirales; family Lachnospiraceae; genus An181. The sequence continues at coordinate 52,083 of NZ_NFKJ01000009.1, read as the reverse complement.
TATCAGCGGCACAAAAGTTGTATGTGTGGGGAGAAGTCCTTTGGGTGATCCGGTGGCCTACAAGGTGTGCGGGGCAGTCATTGCCATCCGAAAGGAAGACGCCAGGTGGGTGATGGTGAAGGAGGTGGAAACGTGCGCAAGGTAATCGCTCTGGCCGGAAATCCCAATGTTGGGAAAAGCACGGTTTTCAATCATCTGACAGGACTAAGACAACACACAGGCAACTGGGCCGGAAAAACAGTGGAATGCGTAAGCGGAACATGCAAAAGAGGAAGTAAGGTATATGAGTTTGTGGATCTGCCGGGATGCTATTCTCTGTCTTCCCATTCCAGGGAAGAGGAGATTGCAAGAGATTATATCTGTCTTGAAGGACCGGATGCAGTTGTGGTTGTCTGCGACGCCACCTGCCTTGAGAGAAATTTGATCCTGCTTTTACAGATTATGGAGATCACGCCCAAAGTAGTGCTCTGTGTCAATCTTCTCGACGAGGCCAAAAAGAAAAAAATCCACGTGGACTTGCAGAAACTTTCCGGAGAGTTACATATCCCGGTGATCGGCTGTTCAGCCAGGAGCGGGGAGGGTGTGGAGCAGATCCTGGATGCCATTGAAAGTCTGCAGGAGAAAAGTAAAGAGCAAACAGGCATTGTCCATCAAGCATGTTTGGAATCAGTGGATCCATTTGTAAAAAGAGCACGGAAATTATGCGAGCGTGCAGTTGTGTATGAGAAGGCAGAGTATGATAGAAAAGACCGGATGCTGGATCGCCTGTTTACAGGGAGAGTAACCGGATTTTTGGTTTTGTTTCTTTTTCTGTTTGGGATTTTCTGGATTACGGCAGCAGGCGCCAATATTCCTTCCGCATATTTGCAGAAAGGTGCATTTTGGCTGGAGGAAAAGCTCATAGAAGGAGCCGTTTTTCTTGGGATTTCACCTGCGGCTTATGAACCGATCATCTGCGGAGCTTACCGTGTACTGTCCTGGGTAGTCAGCGTGATGCTGCCGCCGATGGCAATCTTTTTCCCTCTGTTCACGCTTTTGGAGGATTTTGGGTATCTTCCAAGGGTGGCTTTTAACTTGGATAAATGTTTTCAAAAATGCCGCGCCTGTGGAAAACAGGCTCTGACCATGTGTATGGGATTTGGCTGCAATGCAGTGGGTGTGACCGGATGCCGGATCATTGATTCGCCAAGAGAGCGGATGATCGCCATTCTCACAAACAGTTTTGTCCCGTGCAACGGAAGATTTCCGACAATGCTTGCCCTTTTGTCCCTATTTTTTGTGGGCAGTACAGGGGCTGGCGCAGACTCTGTACTGGCAGCAGTCTGCCTTTCGTTTGTCATTCTTTTTGGAATCGGTATGACCTTGCTTGTATCCAGAATTCTCTCCGGCACAATACTAAAGGGAATGCCGTCTGCATTTACCCTGGAACTTCCTCCGTACAGATGTCCTAAGGTGGGGAGAGTTCTTATCAATTCTATCTTAAACAGAACATTGTATGTGCTTGGCCGTGCAGTCCTTGTGGCGGCTCCGGCAGGCCTTTTCATCTGGGTGCTGGCCAATGTACAGACAAAAGATGCAAGCATTTTGCAGCACTGTGTCAATTTTTTGGATCCTTTTGGGAGAATGATTGGTCTGGACGGTGTGATCCTGATGGCATTTATCCTTGGAATGCCTGCCAATGAAATCGTGCTGCCTATCATCCTGATGACATATTTGTGCCAGGGGAATCTTCAGGACATTTCCGATATCTATCTCATAAAACAGATTTTAACGGAGAATGGCTGGACATGGCTGACTGCGCTCAATACCATCCTGTTTTCACTCCTGCACTGGCCTTGCGGCACAACCTGCCTTACCATCCGAAAAGAAACCGGAAGTGTGAAATGGATGGCGCTTGCAATCCTGATACCGACAGCAGTTGGACTTGTCATCTGTTTTTTGAACACAACAGTGGTAAATTTTGTGACAGGAGTGCTCTAAAACTTTTTAGTGTAAACAGTCAAAAAAACAGTATAATAAGAAGAAAAGGTGACGGAGAGGAAAAGGGCGATGGAATCAAAAATATATGAGTTTGAGGCTGTCTTAGAAAAGGTACCGGGTATAAACGGAGCATATGTCCGTTTTCCCTATGATATCAGAAAAGAGTTTGGGAAAGCCCGCGTCAAAGTGGAGGCCACATTTGACGGGGAGCCGTACTGCGGCAGTATTGTCAATATGGGCGTCAAAAACAGCGATGGGTCCATCTGCTATATTATAGGAGTGCGGAAAGATATAAGAGAAAAAATCGGGAAACAGCATGGAGATATGGTCAAGGTGACGGTAAAGGTGCTGTGATACACACAGCATTTATAGTGACAATAAATTGTGAATTTCGTTTTTGTTCACAATAAGAGGGAGTAAGACGATACAGGGGGCGATTTTCGCCCCTTGACAGTATACAGATCCGTTCGATATAATAGTCCTAAGTCTGTGGGCAGTACATTCAATAACAATAAGGGCTTGTACTGGTTTCGACGGGGGTCTAGAAGTTAGAGTAGCCATCCGCAGCGCGGGACTGCGTTAAAACCTGCAACTTAAAATTAAACGCAGACGAAAATTTAGCGTACGCTGCCTAATTGTGCAGCAGTCGGCCTTAGGTATCTCACCGCTTAAGTAACCGGCTTCAACAAGGTGAGGCACTTTGTCTCCAAAGCTTTGAGGGGATAAAAGAATTTATGAAGCTACTGAAGTGAAAAGCCTGTCACCGGGCGTTTCATGGAGGGAATGTCAAAACGATGACTGTGATTGGGAGAAGCTATAATGGAAGGGCTTTCGGACGCGGGTTCAACTCCCGCCAGGTCCATTTGGAACGCTGTGTTTGCACAGCGTTTTTTCTTTGCTTTATGATAGAAGAACTGGGTAAACCGTATAGTGAAAATCAAGAACGGGAATGGTCTCTATGATCAGTAACTTTTTAAGGTGCTTAATTGAAACAAAAGGATAGATGCATTACAATGAAGGAAAAGGAAAAATATCAATGAAGTTAAAATGGATATAGAAGATGCTTTGCAGTTTAGAAAACGTGTTCGAGTTGAATTTTAAAAGCAGGATAAAAGCGGCATTTATGGATTGATTCGGTATATGCTTGCGTATAATTTCAACAAGATTGAGGAAAGTCAATTGACAGAGTAACAACCGGATACTTCACGAGGTTTCATGAGATGATATCCGCTTATCAGAAAACGTTATCTCAGGAGCTGATAAAATATCATTTTTGTTTAAAAGTGGTTTCTTCAAGGCAGAGTATTGCAGGAAAATAGTATCAGGGTATGTAGAAATATTTAAATAGAATATGTTCCGCAAAAGGAAGAAAAATCACCAGTTTTGTGAAATGCAGGACGGGTGATTTAATACGAAGGAGAAGGAAAATGGAAAAGAAAAAGGATGTTTTGAATCGAGAAGAATTTGTCAATACAATCACAGAGTTTGTCCATACACTTTCTGAGTTAAAGAGGGGATGCAGCTTTGCTATTGATGGAAAATGGGGAAGTGGAAAAACCTTTTTGATGGAAATGTTGGAAGAAAGATTGAGAGAAGAGCAATCGGAAACCACAGGGGATAACCAATATTTTTTGTTTCACTATAATTGCTGGCAGTACGATTATTATGAGGAACCAGCTGTGGCAATGGTGTCCTCCTTGTTAGATACGGTGAAGGGGGAAGAGAACATTTTTGGAGGAACAATAGACAGAACGGTTCAGGCATCTTGGGTGATTGCAAAAGAAGAGGTGAAAAAAATAGCAGGAAGGTTTATTGAGAAACACATCGGATTAAATCTAATTGATACAATAGACGCTGTCAAAAAGAAAGAATCAAAGTTAGAGGAAGAAGATAAAAGTTTTGATATGCTATTTGGATTTAAAGAAACATTAGATCAAACACGAGAGTCTTTAAAACGGATAGCAGAACAAAAAACTTTGATTTTTGTGGTGGATGAATTGGATAGATGTATTCCTTCTTATGCAATCAAAGTACTGGAACGACTGCATCATTTGTTTGCAGAGCTGGATAATGTAATTGTCATTATAGCAGTAGATGGAGTTCAGTTAGAACATTCCGTAAAACAAATTTACGGAAAGGATACTTGTGTAAACGAGTACTTAAAAAAGTTTATCAGTTTGACTTTTAGTTTGGACACCGGAAGACTTTCAGAAGGAATCTTTGAAAAATATCGAGATTATTTTAGTTTTTTTTCTGAACCATCAAAGGAAGAAAAAAGAAAAATAGAAACATTTTTTTCAGTCATGTGGGAAGGTATTGATATTAGAAGCCAGGAACAGGCAATGGAAAAAGCTCGGATAGTACATAAATTACTAATGGAAGGACAGGTAGATATTGCATTAGCCCTTTTAGAGATTATGGCGGTTAGATTTCATAATTCAGAATCCAAAGATTTAAGTTGGTTAATGATGTGTAATCGTTCTCTTGATCAATCAGGGGAGATGGACCAAAAGCAATGGGGAAAATTTAAGGATATTGTAGATAGAGGAAATGGATATAATCAATGGAGTGATATTGGATCTCTAAGACCATCGCAAGCAAATATATACGGGAGATTTTTGAAATTAATCCTAAATCTATATGATGATTCTAAAAAATTCAAATTTAGTGAAGAAGAGATAAAAGCAGAGGAGTTTATGCGAATATTGATGAGTCTTGAGTAACTTAACTGTAGATATTACGGGCCTTTTAACAAAAAGCTAACAATCCGATATCCAGAGATATTTGATTGATTTAGACAAAAGGAAGTAAAGAATTGCAGAAATGCTGTTATAAAATTTTAACTATCCAAATATGGGAGAAAAGATGTATAACTTTGAAACGTATCGATTATGGAAAGGCAAGAGGAAGGTAGGATGAAAAAGGCAAAAAACCAACAGGTATCCGAATCCATGGCATTGGGAGTGGTCCTCACTTTGGCGGGAGGATTTCAGGACGCATATTCGTATAATTGCAGAGATCATGTGTTTGCCAATGCGCAGACCGGAAATATCGTTCTTTTTGGACAAAATCTGGCCATGGCTGATTTTGCGCACGCATTTCGCTATTTGGTGCCGCTTTTGGCATTTGTGGGCGGCGTATATGTCAGCGAATGGGTGAAATACAGGTACAAGGAGGCGCAGAAAATACATTGGAGACAGATCGTGCTGGCAGCGGAGATTGTGTTGCTTGTTCTTGTGGGATTTTTGCCGCAGTCTGTGAATATTGCAGCAAATGCAGTCCTATCCTTTGCATGCGCCATGCAGGTGGACAGTTTCCGCAAGTTTCAGGGGATCCCATGCGCCACGACGATGTGCATTGGAAATATGAGAAGCGCGACCGAGTTTTTGTGCAGATATCGGCAGACAAAGGATGAAGAAATGAAAAAGAAAAGTTTGTACTACTATTTTATTATCCTTGTGTTTGCGATCGGAGCGGCTATTGGAGCACTTTTGACAAAACAGATTGGGGAACGCACGATCTGGATAACAGCAGGTCTTTTGGCAGCTGGATTTATCATGATGTTTGGAAAAGAAGAAAAATTCACAGAACAATCATACTTATCTGATAGAATAAAATAGTTAGATCAGAATGAAAGAGAAAAGGAGTGCCGCAGGATGGAAAAGATAAAGATTTTAGTGGTGGATGATGAGGCCAGAATGAGAAAGCTGGTCAAAGACTTTCTGGAGCGCGAAGGATATACAGTGATCGAGGCAAAAGACGGGATGGACGCACTCGAGAAATTTTACGATGAAAAAGACATTGCCCTGATCATTCTCGACGTGATGATGCCTTTGATGGATGGCTGGGATGTGTGCAGGGAGATCCGGAAAAATTCCAAAGTCCCGATCATCATGCTGACTGCAAGAACAGAGGAGAAGGATGAACTGCTAGGATTTGAGCTTGGAGTGGATGAGTATATTTCCAAGCCGTTCAGTCCCAAAATCCTTGTGGCAAGAGTTTCCGCGATCTTGCGCAGGACAAATCAGCTTTCCGGTGCAGAGTCCATTGATGCCGGCGGCATCGTTGTGGATAAATCTGCCCATCAGGTGACGATAGACGGAAATGTGATCGATCTAAGTTTCAAAGAGTTTGAGCTGCTTTCCTATTTTGTGGAAAACCAGGGGATTGCGCTCTCCAGGGAAAAGATTTTGAACAATGTCTGGAATTATGACTATTTTGGAGATGCGAGGACCATTGACACTCATGTGAAAAAACTGCGCAGCAAGCTTGGAGACAAAGGAGAATACATCAAAACAATCTGGGGCATGGGTTACAAATTTGAGGTAACAAAATCATGAAACATTCTATAAGAAAACAAATGCTGGTCATGTTTGTTGGGCTGATCCTGGCCATGCTGTTCGCAATCTTGATGGTGAACAATGTTTTTCTTGGTGAGTACTATGTTTCACAGAAAAAACCAAATTTGATTGCAGTGTATGAGATCCTGGAATCACAGAACGATGACCTTTATAATAATGTGACAATACAACGGCTCCTGGATGAATCGGAGCGGGCCAATATTTCGTTTGGAATTTACGATGTGTACGAGAATAAGATGAAGGCAGGATTTGCGACAGCCCATGAGATGGATGTGTTGGAAAACCAGCTGAAGGGATACTTGTATGGAAAAAATGAAGGGGAACTTTTGGACAAAGCCGATAACTATGAAATATGGAAGTCCAAGGACGTAAAAAGCCGGTCCAGCTATCTGGAAATGTGGGGACAGCTGTCCAATGGCAATACATTTATTATGAGATCTCCGCTGGAAAGTATCCGGGAGAGCGTAGTATTGTCCAGCAAGTTTCTTGCCTACGTTGGTGTTATCATTATTGCTGTCGGCATTCTCCTTGTGTGGCTGTTCTCCAAAAAGATCACAGAGCCGATACTGGAGCTTGCCGCATTGTCCGAGCGTATGGCAGAGCAGGACTTTGAGGTAAAATACACGAGCGGCGGAGAGAATGAGATCGGAGTTCTGGGAAGAAATTTCAATACCATGTCTGAAAAACTGGAGGAGACGATATCAGAGCTTAAGAATGCAAACTATGAACTGAAACAGGATATTGAAAAGAAAGAAAAGATTGAGGAGATGCGTACAGAGTTCATCGGAAATGTCTCCCATGAGCTGAAGACCCCGATCGCCCTTATTCAGGGGTATGCGGAAGGGCTGAAGGAAGGCGTAAACTCAGATGCGGAGAGCAGAGATTTCTACTGTGATGTTATTATGGATGAGGCAGGAAAGATGAACCGGATGGTGAAAAATCTTTTGACCTTGAATCAGCTGGAGTTTGGAGAGTCGGATGTCCAGTTTGACCGGTTTAATATTGTGGAACTCATCCAGGGAGTGATCCAAAGCTGTGAGATTCTGATCCAGCAAAAAAGTGCTGAAGTAAGATTTGATACAGGCACTCCGGTATATGTATGGGCGGATGAGTATAAAGTTGAGCAGGTGGTGCGCAATTATTTCAGTAATGCACTCAACCACCTGGATGGAAAACGCGTCATTGACATCAAAGTCCGGAAAGATAAAAAGATTGCGCGAATTTCTGTGTTCAACACAGGAAAACCGATTCCAGAGGAGGATATCGGACGTATCTGGGATAAGTTTTACAAAGTGGATAAGGCCCACACAAGAGAATACGGAGGTAACGGCATCGGACTTTCCATTGTAAAGGCGATCATGGAGGCAATGCAAAAAGGGTATGGTGTGCGCAATTATGATAATGGTGTTGAATTCTGGTTTGAACTTGATGTAAAATAGAACAAAAAACGGAAAGGCTGTGGAAAGATGATAGCGATAATCGATTACGATGCCGGGAATATCAAGAGTGTGGAGAAGGCGCTTTTGTACCTTGGTGAAGACGTATGTATTAGCCGGGACGCAAAAGAAATTTTGAGCGCTGACAAAGTGATCCTGCCAGGAGTGGGAGCTTTCGGCGATGCGATGGGAAACATCAGGCGGTTTGGCCTGGAGAGTGTGATAAAAGAAGTGACAGAAAGAGGGACACCGTTTCTCGGCATTTGTCTTGGACTGCAGCTTTTGTTTGAGAGAAGTGAAGAGACCCCTGGGGTGGAAGGTCTTGGGATTTTAAAGGGAGAGATTTTAAGGATTCCGGACAAAGAAGGACTTAAGATACCGCATATGGGTTGGAATTCTCTGGAACTCACCAATAGCGGAAGACTTTTTAAAGGTCTGGAGGGTAATCCATATGTCTATTTTGTACATTCCTACTATTTGAAAGCTGAGGATAAAAAGATTGTAAAAGCAGTGACAGATTACAGTACAAGGATTCATGCGTCCGTGGAAAAGGACAATGTGTTTGCCTGCCAATTCCACCCGGAAAAAAGCAGCAGCGTGGGACTTCAGATTTTAAAGAATTTTGTAAGGCTGCAGGAGGGATAGCATGTTTACGAAGAGAATCATTCCATGCCTGGATGTGCACGCAGGGCGTGTGGTAAAAGGTGTGAATTTTGTAAAATTAAGAGATGCCGGGGATCCGGTGGAGATCGCAAAAGCCTATGATGCCGCAGGAGCAGACGAGCTTGTGTTTCTGGATATCACCGCCTCATCCGATGAGAGAAAAACGGTTGTGGATATGGTGAGAAAGGTTGCCGAGAGTGTGTTTATACCTTTCACTGTAGGAGGCGGTATCCGCACAGTAGAGGATTTCAGGGAGATCTTGAGGGAAGGCGCGGATAAGATTTCTGTGAATTCCGCAGCCATTGCCAATCCGAATCTGATTTATGAGGCTGCACAAAAGTTTGGCAGCCAATGTGTGGTTGTTGCCATTGACGCAAAAAAGAGGGAAGACAAAAGCGGATGGAATATCTACAAAAACGGCGGAAGAGTAGATGTGGGGATCGATGCCATAGAATGGGCGAAAAAAGCGGAAGAGCTTGGCGCAGGGGAGATTCTTTTGACAAGTATGGATTGTGATGGTACAAAAGCGGGCTATGATCTGGAATTGACAAAGGCAGTGGCAGAGGCAGTATCCATTCCGGTCATTGCATCCGGCGGAGCAGGGACGCTTGCCCATTTTAGGGACGCACTGACAAAAGGAGGAGCGGACGCTGCGCTGGCGGCATCGCTGTTTCATTATAAAGAACTGGAAATCAGAGAAGTGAAAGAATACCTGCGCAGGGAAGGGATTTCCGTGCGCTTGGAAGATCAGGAGTAATGATATGGGAGCGATCAATAACGACTGGCTTGAGGCCCTTGGAGAGGAGTTCCACAAGCCTTACTATAAGAAACTTTACGACACAGTAAACCACGAGTACAGGACGAGGAGGATTTATCCTCCTGCGAACGATATTTTCAATGCATTTCACCTGACACCTCTAAAGGATGTGAAGGTTGTCATCCTTGGACAGGACCCTTACCATGGGGATGGACAGGCCCATGGGCTCTGCTTTTCCGTAAAACCGGAAGTGGAGATTCCCCCGTCGCTTGTAAACATTTATCAGGAATTGCACGATGATCTTGGATGCACCATTCCAACCCACGGGTATCTGACTAAGTGGGCAAAGCAGGGAGTGCTCCTTTTAAATACTGTTTTGACTGTGCGTGCTCATCAGGCGAATTCCCACAGAGGGATTGGCTGGGAAGAGTTTACGGACGCAGCTATCCGGGCGTTGAATGGACAGGATCGCCCTATCGTATTCATTCTTTGGGGAAGACCTGCCCAGATGAAAAAAAGTATGCTGAACAATCCCAAACATCTCATCCTGGAGGCGCCGCATCCAAGCCCGCTTTCTGCATACCGTGGATTTTTCGGCAGCAGGCCGTTTAGCAAAACGAATGAATTTTTACAGGCCCACGGCGTGGAGCCGATAGACTGGCAGATTGATGAGCTGTGGCAGGCATAAACATGAAAAGAGTGAAGAAGATGAAAAAAGAAAATATGGAAGTGGAGTGCTGCGAAAGTGTGCATATCCACGATGGCGTAATAGAACAGGTGAAAAGGGGCATGCCAAAGCAGGAGGATTTAAAAGAGCTGGCAGATTTTTTTAAGGTGTTTGGCGACGGTACCAGAATCCGTATTCTGTATGCACTGCTCTCGTCTGAAATGTGTGTGTGCGATCTGGCGGAGCTTTTGGAAATGTCCCAGTCTGCGATTTCTCACCAGCTTCGGGTGTTGAAACAGATGAAACTTGTAAAAAACAGGCGGGATGGAAAAACCGTGTATTATTCTCTGGCAGATGGACATATTCAAACCATTATGAGTCAGGGAATGGAACATATCAAAGAATGACCATAACAATCAGGAGGAGAATATGAATAAAAAGAAGGTGGCGGCCTTGGCGCTTGGCGCGGTATTTGTGCTGAGTGGATGCCAGGCAAGCCAGATTGACAAAGGGGTAGAGTATCTGAACGAAGAAAATTATGAAAAGGCCGCGGAAAGTTTTTCGGAAGCTGTTCAAAACGGAAAAAGCGAGGAACTTGGGCAGGCTTATAAAGGTCTTGGTATGGCTTACTGGGAAATGGGGGAATATACAAAAGCAAGGGAGTCTCTTGAGGGCGCGCTGGAAAACGGCGTGCAGGAAACTGCATCCCTCTACAATCTCATGGCATGCAGCGCTATGGAGGAAGAAAAATTTGCGGAAGCGCAAGGATATTTTGAAAAAGGTCTGGCGCTTGAGGAGGACAGCAAAGAGCTTGTGCAGGAGATGAAGTATAACCAGGTCATCTGTTATGAGAAACAGGCAAAATGGGATGAGGCAAAAGAGGCTATCGAGGCCTATGTGAAAGAATACCCGGATGATGAGAAAGCGGCGAGAGAGGCCCAATTTTTGAGAACTAGGTAAAGGAAGATTTATGGCAGAGTTGATTGAATTAAAACAGGAGAAGGAACGAGTGATATTGGTCGGTGTCAGTGCCAGGGAGGGCGATGACACCGAAAATTCTATGAAAGAACTGGAAGAACTTGCAAAGACAGCAGGGGCTGTGACAGTCGGCGCTGTCATCCAGAACAGGGAGAGCGTCCATCCGGCCACATATGTGGGGAAAGGGAAGATCGATGAGATCAAGGAGCTTATCTGGGAGACGGATGCAGACGGGATCATCTGTGATGATGAGCTCACGCCTGCACAGATGAACAACCTGCAGGAGGAGCTGGACGCAAAAGTCATGGACAGGACTCTTTTGATCCTGGATATTTTTGCAGGCCGCGCAAAGACAAGCGAGGGAAAGATCCAGGTGGAGCTTGCGCAGTTAAAATACAGACAGAGCAGGCTGACAGGATTTGGCCGCGCCATGTCAAGGCTTGGAGGCGGAATCGGCACAAGGGGACCTGGAGAAAAGAAACTGGAGATGGACCGGCGCCTTATCAAAAACAGAATTGCCCAGCTTTCCAGAGAATTAAAAGAAGTGAGGAAACACAGGGAGATCACACGGGAACAGAGACTTCGCACAAAGATTCCGGTGATCGCTATAGTGGGATACACGAATGCGGGCAAGTCCACGCTTTTAAATACATTGACAGGAGCAGGTGTTTTGGAGGAGGATCAGTTGTTTGCTACCCTGGATCCAACGACGAGAAATTTGAAACTTCCAAGCGGCCAGGAGATCCTTTTGACAGATACAGTCGGGTTTATCCGGAAACTTCCCCATCATCTGATCGAAGCATTCAAGAGTACATTGGAAGAGGCGAAATATGCGGATGTGATCCTGCATGTGGTGGATGCGTCAAACCCGCAGATGGAGCAGCAGATGTACACAGTCTATGAGACGTTAAGAGGGCTTGAGGTTGTGGACAAACCTATACTGACAGCATTTAACAAGCAGGACAAAGAAGGAGTTTCCGGTACGGCAAAAGATTTCCAGGCAGATGAAGTCGTCTTTATTTCCGCAAAGACGGGGATGGGGCTTGACAGGTTGACGGAGAGCCTGGAGCAGATACTTCGCAAGGGCAAGATGGCGATCGAGCATGTCTATCCGTATGAGGAGGCGGGGAAGATCCAGACCATCCGCAAGTACGGGGAACTTTTGGAAGAAGAGTACCGGGAAGAAGGTGTGTTTGTGCGCGCCTATGTGCCGGTGGATATAGGAAAAGAACTTTTAGGAAAAGGAAAATAAAAACAAGATGAAAAATTATCAGATCACGCAGTGGTGCCACCATTTTATGGAGGAACATGTAAAGCCAGGGGATGTGTGTGTGGATGCCACTGCCGGAAATGGAAATGATACGGAAAAACTCTGCAGCCTTGTCGGTGAGAATGGCAAGGTCTATGCCTTTGACATTCAAAAGGAGGCGCTTGTAAATACAGAAAAAAGGTTAAACGAAAAGGGCCTGCTAAAGCGAGCCCTTTTGATTTTGGATGGACATGAAAAGATGGCAAAATATGTAAAAGAGGAAGTGAGTTGTATTGTCTTTAACTTCGGATATTTGCCCGGCGGGGACCATTCCCTTGCAACAAAAGCCAAGACAAGCATTCTGGCTATTGAAGAAGGACTCAAATTGCTGCAGAAAAAAGGCCTTATGAGCCTTTGCATTTACAGTGGAGGGGACAGTGGCTTTGAAGAGCGGGATGCAATCCTGGACTATTTAAATCATTTGGATACAAAAAAGTATCTTGTGATCGTGAGCCAGTATTACAACAGGCCAAATCACCCGCCCATACCAGTGATGATAGTAAAATTGTAACCGGTGATACTATTTTTCTCTTTCAAAAAACAATGCCATATCATACCGTTTCTGTCCTGCAAGGACAGAATGGGATATTTCATGATCAGGGAGGCATATCCTTTTCCTAAAATCCAAAAGTGGTCTGGTTAAGTGAGCAGCATTTGTTGCAGTACGGATTATTAGAAAAACCTTCCCTATTGATGATTTTAGTATTTCAATAATAATGCAAGTTCGGAGATTTGCCGGCAGAGATTGCTTTCTTGCTAAAAATAAATACAATAAAACCAGTAGTTGAGTAATAATTATTGCTTAACTGCTGGTTGTTTTGTTTTTTTGGTATAAAAATAAATTTAAAAATATAAATAGACCAACTAATAAAAACTAAATAGAAAATTATACAAAAATAATAGAAAATAGGATAGAAAAAAAGTTTATTTCAAAATATAATTATTTACAGAGGCATTAGCAAAGAAAGGCAATAGAAGAAAGCTATTGCAAATAAAAGAGAAAATGGGGGTGAAAAAACAGAAAATACAAGTCGGAAGAAAACGGGATAAGAAAAGTGTGAAAGGAGAGAAGAAAAAGATGAAGAAAAAGGTATTGTCTATTTTGCTGGCAGCAGCTATGACAGTCACAGCAGCCGGTATGATTCCGTCAAACAGTATGGCGCTGGAAGGAAGTGCCGAATATGAACCAGCGGAAAGTAACTTGTCAGGCAAGTATTGGGTAACAGCAGCTGCAGATACGGGAAATGCAGAAAATGCAATGGATCAGGATGAGGACACAGCCTGGGTAGCGGAGGAATTTCCGGCAGTGTTCAATGTGGATCTTGGAGGAAGTTACGATGCCATCCATAAAATCGTAAATGTTTTTGCAAACGGAACAAATGCATGGAAGTATACAATCGAAGGATCAAAAGACGGAGAAGAGTGGACAGTTTTAGCAGACCGCAGCAAAAACGAGGGAAAGGGCGGAGTATTTACGGATATCTTTTCTATGGAAGGACTGAGGTATCTTCGGTTAAATGTGATTTCCGGCAATGCGGGCGGATTAAAAGAATTCCAGATCATAAACTATCTGCGCCCGGATATGAACAATGGTTCCGATACTTCCGAACAGGGCGGCAACACGAATGCCTACTATTACAATGCAGGCAATAATCCTGTTGTGGAAGGGATCCGCGGCGGAAAATTTACGGACGAAGGATCTATTGAGAACGGAAATAACTTCTTTGGTCTGACCAAAGATCTTGGATGGGATACCATAAGACTGCGCATCTGGAATGAGCCAAAGAGCGAGACGAGCGGAAAACCAAATGAAAGCGCAGGAAACTGTTCACCGGAAAATACATATAGAGTGGCAAGAGCGATCAAGGGAGCAGGCCAGAATCTTGCAATTGATTTCCATTATTCGGACAGCTGGTCAGACCCGCAAAATCAGCCAAAACCATATGCATGGGCAGGGCTTAGCTTTGATGAGTTGGTACAGGCAACTTACGACTATACTTATGAGACTATCGGAACACTGATCGAACAGGGAACAGCGCCATCAATCGTGGCAATTGGAAATGAAATCACAAATGGTATGATGTGGGGGCAGGAATACGATGAGATCACACCGTATGTACATCATCACGATTATTACAATCAAGGACTCCATGAATTGGCTCCGGGCGGCGGAATCAAATGGATGAAATACGAAGAGGCGAACGGAGATAAAACGTCCGAGGCATATCAGGAATTTTTAGGTTCCATTGACAATCTGTCTTGTCTGGTGGACGCAGGAAACCGGGCAGTCCAGAAACTGAACGAAGAAAATGGACTGGATATCCAGACTGAGATGCATTTTGCCTTTAACGTCTTTGAGCAGCCAACCGGACAGGATAAAGTGCAGCTTGACCCGGATGTTGTTCTGGAAAAAGTGAAGACATTGATCAGCGGACTTGCAGAACGTCTGGAGGCAAAAGGGGGAATGGTAGACCGTCTTGGTATTTCCTACTATCCGGACTGGCATGGTACATATGACACTGTACAGCGCAATATTGTAGAACTTTCCAAAATGCTCCCGGGTGTACAGTTTAACATTGCAGAGTGCTCACCAAAAGCAAGCGGAACAGTCACAGACTGGATGGCAGATCCTAACCATGAAGTAGGATTCAAATACAGTATTCAGTCTCAGGGCGATGATGCCATGAATATCATGAAGACGATCAACGACGTGCCAAACAATGTAGGAATGGGCGTTTGGCCATGGGCAGGAACCAATGTCTTTGGCAGCGGAAGAGGAGATAACGCTACATTAAACGCATCCTTTAAAGTTTGGAACGATGCGTTTGCAAAGAATATTCTGGAGAGCGATATCAGTGTAGTGGCAGAAGAGGGCGAAACAGCGGATCTTCCGGATACAGTCAAGAGCCTTGACCTGGCAACAGGAGAGGTGAAAGATGTACAGGTAGACTGGGATGAAGAAGATATCGAAACAGGTAAGATGGATGAAGACGGAAACTACACAGTAGACGGTGTCGCTGATGTCACGGTTCCTTCCGAAGGCAGAGGAAAAGCAATGACAAAAGTAACAGCCGTTGTAGAAAAAGAAGCAGAGGAAATTTCCACAGATGTATTGGAATACGCATTGACTCTTGCAGACAGAGTAAACACAGACGGGGTAGTGGCATCTGTAGTGGAAAGATACAATGCAGCACTTGCAAATGCACAGGATATCCTTGCAAAAGTACATTCCGGCGACGCATCTGTTACACAGGATATGGTAGACAATGCATGGCAGGAACTCGTCACAGTTATGCAGTATCTATCCTTCAAACAAGGCGATAAGACTGATCTTGATAAAGTGATCGCTCTTGCAGATACAATGAATGCGGATCTTTCCGTATATCTGGACGAAGGAAAGGATGCATTTACGGATGCTCTCGATGCTGCAAAGGCTGTGCAGGCAGACGGAGATGCTATGCAGGAGGATGTAAATAATGCATGGCAGAATCTTCTTACAGCAATGGCAGGACTTCAGAGAGTTCCTGACAAGACAGCGCTTGAAGAACTTTTGAGCAAAGCAGCAATCCTCAATGAGAACGATTACGAAGCAGCAAGTTTTGCAGTGTTTAGAACTGTATTTGCAGAGGCAAAAGCAGTGTATGAGGACGACCAGGCAAATGCAGAAGAAGTAAAAACAGCGACACAAAACCTCGAAGGAGCAATAGCAAAACTGACACCTGCGGCTGAAACGGAAAAGGAGATCGTTGCAAATGCACAGACAAGTACAGCGGCATCAACGACAGACAACAGCGCAGAAAAAACAAATACCGCGGATAACGTGCAGAAGACAGTAGAAAAATCTGCAAAGACAGGAGATTCCACAAATGCATCCGCAATGGCAGCAGCTGGTATACTGGCGGCCGTAGCAGCAGCGTTTGTTTGGAAGAAAAAAGATGAAACAAGTAAATAATACTGAAAATTCAAGGTCAAGTTCAAAGGAACCTTGATCTGGATAAGAGAAGAAGGCGTCTCAAAAGTCATGAAATGACAGGGGAGATGCCTTCTTCTTTTTGGATTTACAGACCATCCATAAAAATGTCGTGTCCACAACGGGCTTGGTACCACGAAATTAAACAATCTATATGTGTCAACAACAAAAGAACATGATATACTAAGTCCCATAGGAGGGCAGGACATGTCATTACAATTTATATTTGGAAATGCAGGGAGCGGAAAATCCCATTACGTATATGAAAAAGTAATTGAAGAATCCATAAAAAATCCTGGGAAAAATTACATTATCCTCGTGCCGGAACAGTTCACCATGCAGATACAAAAGGAGATTGTGAATATGCACCCGGCGCACGGGATCATGAATATCGATGTGCAAAGCTTTGGAAGACTGGCGCACCGCATCTTTGAAGAGACGGGCAATCAGAAACGAATCGTGCTGGATGACATGGGGAAAAATCTGGTGCTGAGAAAAGCTGCATCGGGAAAAGAATCAGAACTTAAAATTTTCGGGAAAAATTTAAGAAGACTTGGGTATATCAGCGAAATCAAGTCCGTTATATCGGAGCTGATGCAGTATGATATAGGACCGGAAAAACTGGATGAGATCAGAGAGGAGTTAGGGGAGACGAATGCGCTGTCCTACAAACTGGAAGAGATTCAGACATTGTACGAAAGTTTCCTTGAAATATTAAAAAATACGTATATCACAGGAGAGGAGATTTTGGATCTTTTCAGCGAGGTAGCCGGTAAGTCCAGGATATTAAAGGACAGTGTGATCGTGCTGGATGAATTTACCGGGTTTACTCCTGTACAGAACCGACTGATTGGGAAGTTCATGCAGATTTGCGGCAAAGTCATGGTCACAGTCAATATGGATGAAAGGGAAGATCCATACAAGTATCAAGGACCGTATGAGCTGTTTGCACTTGGGAAAAAAACAGTGGTATCTTTGAGCAAAATGGCAGCAGAGCTTAAAGTGGAGATAGAAGAGCCAATCCTTTTGTACCAAAATGCAAAAGGAAGATTTGAGGACAATGAGGTGCTGGCATTTTTGGAAAAGGCGATTTTCCGTTATCAAAAGAGGCGGTATCAAAAAGAACAGGACGTCCTTAGGATCCGCTGTCTTGAAAGTCCTGCAAAGGAGGCCATGGCAGCTGCCGGGGAAATCAGACGCATGGTGCGCCAGGAAGGGATCCGTTACAGGGAGATCGCGGTGGTGGCCGGGGATATGAATGCGTATGCAGACTATCTTCAAAGAGAGTTTGTCAAATTTGATATTCCCCTTTTTATGGACCACAAAAGGAGTATTCTCTTAAATCCGTTTGTGGAGTATGTGCGGAGTCTTTTGGCAATGGCAAACCAGCATTTTAGCTATGAAAGTGTGTTTCGTTTTCTTCGGACAGAACTATTTGGATTTTCCAGAGATGAGGTAGACCTTTTGGAAAATTATGTGAGGGCGCTTGGGATACAAGGGTATAAAAAGTGGCAGAGTGCATGGATAAGAAGGACAGACTCCATGGATACCGCTTATCTTGAAGAAGTCAACCGGATGCGGGTGCAGTTTGTGGAGAGGATGGAGCCTTTGATGTTTGTGTTAAGGCAGAGAAAGAAGACAGTGCAGGATATCAGCGCTGCGCTCTATGAATTTTTTGTGAGTCAGAATATAGAGAAAAAATTAGAGGAGCAGGGGCAGAAACTTGCAAAAGCAGGAGAAGTGTCACTCTCAAAAGAGTATGAGCAGATATACCGAATCGTTCTTGGAGTGCTGGAACAGTTTGTCAGTCTTCTTGGAGGGGAGGAGGTCAGCCTTTTGGAGTACTGTGAGCTGATAGACGCAGGGCTTGCGGAGGCAAAAGTGGGCATCATCCCGCCAAGCATGGATCAGGTGCTGGCAGGGGATTTTGAGAGGACAAGGCTAAAGGATATCAAGGTGCTCTTTGTCCTTGGGGTGAACGATACGATCATACCGGGCAGCCTGGACAATGGGGGAATCTTAAGCGCTCAGAACAGAGAAGAGCTGAAAAATCTTCATGTGGAACTCTCACCGGGAGCAAAAGAAAAAGCATACGTACAGAAATATTACTTGTACTTAAATCTTACAAAACCATCACAGAAACTGATCTTATCCTACAGCAGGACATCCTCGGAAGGGAAAAGCCTGCGTCCTGCTTATCTGGTGTCTGATCTTTTGCGCCTGTTTCCGGGACTTTCTGTTGAGGAAGAGAAGGCGTGTGCACTGAAAGAAAAGGAGTTGTCACCAAGGACAGCGTTTCAAGATGTGATCCGGGGGCTGAAGGAAGGGGACTTGAGTGCAGAGTGGCTGGAGCTGTACCGCTGGTATAAAAACCATCCCGAATGGGAGGAAAAAATCAGGAGGATATTGGACGGGGCATTCTATTGCAGTCCCCAATTTACTCTTATGGAAACCACGGCAGAGAAATTATACGGAAACGGTCAGGTGCCAAGCGCTACGAGGATGGAACGGTTTGCGGCATGTGCCTTTTCTCATTATCTGACCTATGGACTTAGGCTAAAAGAACGGGAACAGTATGAATTTCGAGCTTTGGATTTTGGGAATATTTTCCACCGTGCAGTGGAGCGGTATTCAAGAAAAGTGGAGCGGGAAGGGCTTAGCTGGACGGAGGTCGGCGAAAAGGAACGGGAAGAGTGGATTTGTGACAGTGTGGAAGAAAGCATTGCAGATTACGGTAATACGATCCTGTACAGTTCTGCGAGAAATGAGTATCTTGTGACAAGACTCAAAAAGATGATGCGGCGCACCATCTGGGCTTTGACCAATCAGCTTGCGTGCGGGGATTTTAAACCGGATGCCTATGAGGTGAAGTTTGCGGGAGGAAAGATTGACCGGCTTGATATTTGTGAAGAGGAGGATAAAGTTTACGTCAAGATCATTGACTATAAAACAGGAAGCAAAAGTTTTGACATGACTGCTTTTTACCACGGGATCCAGGTGCAGCTTGTAGTCTACTTAAATGCAGCTCTGGCCATCGAGAAAAACCGTTTCCCGGGAAAAGAAATCATTCCGGCAGGGATTTTCTATTATCAGATGAAGGACCCGTTTGTGCCAAAGGAAATGGACGAGGAGAAGTTAAAGTCCGCAATCTTAAAGGAGCTTAGGCTGGATGGGCTCCTCAATGAAAATGACGAGGTGATTGCGCATCTGGACAAATATATGGGACAATCATCAGAAGTCATCCCGGCGGGGAGAAAAAAGGACGGGACATTGAACCGGTACTCCAAAGCCATTGGGACAGAGGAGTTTCATATTTTGCAGGATTATGCAAAAAAACTGGAGGAGGATACGAAAAAGAAAATAAACCAAGGTGAGATCACCCCGAATCCATATGAGATGGAGGGAAAAAGCGGGTGTGATTACTGCAGGTTCCGGTCCGTATGCGGGTTTGATGAAAAGCTGGAAGGATATGCGTACAGAAGATGGAAAAAACTGGATGACGGGGAGCTGTTTGAGAAGATGAAGGGAGAATTGGAATCATGAGTGTGGCTTTTACAAAGGAACAGCAAAAAGTGATCGATATGAGAGGGTGCAATATCCTCGTGTCCGCGGCAGCCGGTTCCGGAAAGACGGCAGTCCTTGTGGAGCGCATCATAAAGCGGCTTACAAAAGATGTCCCGCCCTTAAATGTGGATGAGCTTTTGGTCGTGACTTACACAGAGGCAGCGGCTGCGGAGATGAAGGAACGCCTTAGAGATGCTCTTGAAAAAGCGCTCGAGGAAAATCCTGGAAATGTTCATCTTTTAAAGCAGGCGACCCTTGTACACAATGCAAAGATCACAACCATTCACAGTTTTTGCCTTTCCGTCATCCGGGAACATTTCCACGAGATTGATCTGGATCCGGGATTTCGCATTGCGGAGGAAGGGGAGCTGAAACTTTTAAAACAGGATGTCCTGGACAATGTTCTGGAAAATGCCTATGAGGAAGCAGACGAAGGATTTTTGGATTTCACGGAAAGCTATGCGTCAGGAAGGGATGACAAAAAGCTGGAAGAACTGATTTTAAAAGTCTATGAATTTTCCAGAAGTTTTCCATCTCCGGCTCAGTGGATGAGCGAATGCAGGGAACAATATCATGCAGAGAATCTTGCAGGGTTGGAAGAAAAGGAATTTATAAAAACAATCGTAAAAAATACCCATAGTTATATGGAAAGCTTAAAACAGGTGCTGGAGAATGCAAAGGATATCTGCCGGATGGAGCTGGGACCGAAAAATTATGAGGAAAATGTGCACCTTGCATGGGAAAATGTGGACAGTCTTTGCAGGGAAAAAACATTTTGCGGAATGTACGAAAAGATGAAATCTTTAAACTGGGGGAGATTGAAACCAAACAAAGGGATTGAAGTGGAAAAGGAGCTGGAAGATACGGTCAAAGACCTAAAAAAACAGGCGAAAGATACGGTGGACGATATTGTAAAGCAGTATTTTTACGAAGAACCTGAGGAAATGAGAAAAGATTTGTGCCATACAGAGAAAATGGCGAGGGTACTGTTTGAGCTGGTGTCCCGTTTTTCTGAAGAATTTCAGCAGGAGAAGGCGTCAAAAAATCTCATTGACTTTGGTGATATGGAGCACATGGCCATGCAGATCCTGACAGTTTCCAAGGATGGAAAACGGTATCCTTCCAGGACAGCAAAGGAGTATCAAAAACAGTTCAAAGAGATCATGATCGATGAATACCAGGACAGCAACTTTATCCAGGAGACGATACTTCAGAGTGTATCCGGTGTGGAGAATGGAATCTACAATATTTTCATGGTGGGCGATGTAAAGCAGAGCATCTATCGGTTCCGCCTTTCAAGGCCGGAGCTGTTCATTGAAAAATTTGAGACGTACAGCCAGACAGGCGGAGAAAAGGTTCGGATTGACCTGCACAAAAATTTCCGAAGCAGAGAAGAGGTTTTGGCAAGCGTAAACTATTTCTTTGAAAAAATCATGGATAAGGATCTTGGGGATGTGGCGTACGATGAGAAAGCAGCCCTGTATCCGGGCGCAGATTTTGGCGGGGACGAGCAGGGACCGGCCAAAGAAGACAGAAAGACAGAAATGTATCTGATCGATACAAAAGAGGAAAATGGGAAAGGCTTGGATGCAAAGGAGTGGGAGGCAAGAGTCATTGCAGCAAAGATCAAAAAACTTCTGTGTTCCCACACGGTTTTGGATAAAACAAGTAAAAGACAAAGGCCAGTACGTTTCGGGGACATCGTCATTCTTGTCAGGAGTCCGAAAAGCTGTGGAGAAACCTTTGCAAAAACATTTGCAGATGAGGGGATTCCGGTGTATACAGGCAGCAGGGAAGGATATTTTCAGACGCAGGAGATCAGCGTACTTTTGGATTATCTAAAGATTCTGGACAACAGAAGGCAGGACATTCCGCTTGCAGGGGTGATGCTGTCGGTCATTGGAGGGTTTACAAGTGAGGAGCTTGCAAAGATGAGAGCGGAATTTCCGGGTATGAAGTTCCACGAGGCCATGATCGGGTATCCAAAAGAAGGTGAGGATGAATGTCTGCGGGAAAAAATCCAATCATTTTGGGCAGGTGTGGAGAAGTTTCGGGAGCGGATCCCCTACACCGCTATCCATGAACTGTTGTTTCAGATCATGGATGAGACGGGGTATGAGGACTATATGGACGCATTCCCGGACGGCGCAAAGAGGAGTGCGAACATTCGCATGCTCGTGGAAAAGGCGAGAGCATTTGAGAAAACAAGTTACAAGGGTGTGTTCCATTTTGTGCGCTACATTGAAAAGCTGAACAAATACGAGGTCGACTATGGGGAGGCCAGTGTGACAGACGAGGTGTCGGATGTAGTGCGCATCATGAGCATCCATAAAAGCAAAGGCCTGGAATTTCCAATTGTCTTTGTTGCAGGGATGAGCGGAAAATTTAACACACAGGATTATAAAAACAGTATCTGCGTGCACCCAAAGTTTGGAATAGGTATGGACTGTGTGGATTTGGAGCGCAGGACAAAAGCGCCGACCATATTGAAACGAATGATGCAGCGTGAGCTGAAACTGGAAAATGCAGGAGAAGAACTGCGTCTTCTTTATGTGGCAATGACGAGGGCAAAAGAAAAACTTATCCTTGTGGGAAGTGCTGCAGACGCGGAGCAAAAAGTGGAAAAGTATGCGGTCTGGAAAGGAAACGGAAAGATCAAAATGCCGTTTCATCTTCGCGCAAGTGCGGATTCGTACTATGGATTTTTGATCCCTGCGCTGGAAGGGGAGAGAGAACTTCCGGATGTGAAAGTGAAAATCGTAGATCCTCTTGAGTTATATGAGGAGAAACAACTGGAGATAAGGGAGACAGGATGGAAAAAGGATAATTATGAAAATCTGCCTGTGGAGAAACCTTTTGACAGAGAAATGGAGAAAAATATAAACGAACAGTTTGCGTTTTCCTACCCTTACGAAAATGAGCAGAAGAGAAAGCAGAAATTTTCAGTGTCTGAACTTAAGAGGCCAGAGTTTGAGGATGAGTACAGCGAGAATATGTACGGAAAAAAAGAAGATGAGACTTATGTGCCAAGCTTTATGCGCGAAGAAAAGAGCGGAGGAGCTTTTCGGGGAACGGCATTCCACAAGATGCTGGAGCTTTGGGATTTCACGAAAGAAGGGACAAAAACTTCCATACAAAGACAGATGAAACAGTGGAGAGAGAGCGGGTATATGGATGGCGACATGCTGAAGCTTCTGGATGTTGAAAAGCTGGAAAAATTTTTGTATACCAGTCTTGCAAAGCGGATGACAGATGCCCAGAAAAACGGCAGCTTATATCGGGAACAGCCCTTTGTCATGGGGGTAGAGCCAGAGGAAATATATGAAGGCGAGAAAGACGGGGATCTGATTTTGGTTCAGGGGATCATTGATGCATGGTTTGAAGAACCGGACGGTGTCGTTTTGGTGGACTACAAAACAGACCGTGTTTCCTCGACAGAAGAATTAAAAAGAAGATATGAAAAACAGTTGTACTACTATGCAGAGGCGCTTGAAAGAATGACGGGAAAAAGGGTGAAAGAAAATCTCATTTATTCTTTTGCGCTGGGACAGCTGATAGAGGTGAAAGAATGATGAGCGATGGTTTGACATATTATTTGTGTGCGGTCAATCTGGCCGCACTGGTTCTCTATGGAATAGATAAAAGGAGAGCAAAAAAAGGAAGATGGAGGATTTCGGAGGCAGTGCTCCTTGGCATTGCCATCGCAGGGGGCAGCGCAGGGGCCTGGATTGGGATGAAAGCATTTCATCACAAAACCAAACACCAAAAGTTTTCCTTTGGAGTTCCGCTCATACTTGTTGTGCAGGCGCTGGTACTGATGTATTTTTTCTTTTAGGGACGCCTTAAGAATTTCTTCATAATCTCTTAAAGGAAATATTGTTGACGAACAATATTATACATCATATAATATATCCGTAAGAACAATATAATGATGGATATAAGGGAGGGAGCGATGACATGGTTTTTAATACAGGTTCCGCACTTCTGGACGCTGTTGTCTTAGCGGTTGTATCCAAAGAGGAGCAGGGAACTTACGGTTATAAAATTACTCAGGATGTCAGAAAAGCGATCGATATTTCAGAGTCTACATTATATCCGGTTCTTAGGAGACTTCAGAAAGATGACTGCCTGGAGGTGTATGACCAGCAGTTTGACGGGAGGAACCGGAGATACTATAAGCTGACGGAAAAGGGGAGTGCACAGCTGACTTTATACCGGATTGAGTGGAAAAACTATTCCGGAAAGATCAGCGAAATCTTTGAAGGGGGTGGAGGAGCATGAACCGCATACAGTTTATGTCAGAGTTAAATGCATTGCTGAGAGATATCCCGGATGAAGAAAGGGAGGAGGCACTGCAATATTATAATGATTATTTTGACGATGCCGGTGAAGAGATGGAAGACCAGATCATTGAGGAGCTTGGAAGTCCTAAGAAAGTGGCGGATATCATCAAGCAGGGGATGAGAGGGACAGACGAAGAAACAACTGAATACCGGGAGACCGGATACACGGATACCAGATTTGAAGACAGAGATATGCCAGCAGGCAGACCATATCAAAAATATAAGGAGCCGGTGGATGTGGAGAAGGTACAGAAATCCAACAGGACATTAAAGATCATCCTGATCGTGCTGCTTGCCATTTTCTTTGGCCCGATCGTCATTCCACTTGGTATTGGACTTGTAGCACTTATTTTGGGGCTTGCACTTGGGATTGGCGGAATGCTTGTAGGGCTTGTCTGCGCGATGGCAGCGATTGCTGTGTCCGGAATCATCTGCCTTGTGGCAGGAGTGATCCAATTGTTTTATCATCCGGTCATCGGATTGATGATCATTGGACTTGGAGCAATTGCACTGTCAATTGGAGTGGCTCTCACCGCACTTTTTGTAAAGGCATGTGCTTTGGCGATCCCGGCCATATTCCGGTTTGTGGTATCCCTGTTGCGGAGAATATTCCAAAGAAACAGGAAGGAGGCTGTCTAAGAGATGAAAAAGGGATGGAAGATTTTTTGGGGAATCTGCGGCAGTGTGTTTGCCGTTGGATGTATTTTGTGCATTGTCTCCCTGGCTCTTGGGTTTTCCTGGAAAGAGGCAAAGCGTTTGTATCCGCATGGAATCGGTGTTGTATGGAGAAACGAACGCCAAGGAGAGTACTACAGCGGTGAGGAATTTATTAAGACATACAAGGGCGTAAAAGAGATCGAAGTAGATGTGTATGCGTCATGGGTCAATATTTACACGGATGAAGAGCTGGAAGACGAGGTGAGAGTCGAATGTCAGAATATTCCATCCGACCTGCAGTATAATGCTTATATGGACGGTGGAAAACTGAAGATAGAGACAAGAAAAAAAGTAAGCAATGGTACTGAAGATGCGACGGTAGATATTTATCTTCCGAAGTCTGTATATTTTGAGCAGGCAGGAGTACACATAGGGGCCGGGAGCCTGAGCGTGGACGGACTGCGGGCAAAAAAGATGGAGATGGAAGTTGGAGCCGGGGCAGGTGAGGTTTTGGGCATTGAGACAGAAGAACTGTCTGCAAAAGTCGGGGCAGGAGGACTTACCCTGGAAGGAGACGTAAAAAAAGAGGCAAAGCTTGAGTGCAGGGCCGGTAGTCTTTCTGCAACGTGGGCAGGCAAGAAGACGGATTTTAATTATGAAACAGATGTTTCTGGGGGAACCGTTCTTGTAGGAAATGACGAGATGCAATTTGAAAAAAAGCAGGAGATCAACAATCATGCGGCAAAAAACATGGAACTTGATTGTGCTGCAGGAGAAATGGTCATAGAGTTTATGGAGGAATAAAAGGAGGTGCCGATATGGAACCAAAACGTTTATACCGTTCCAGGAAGGACAGGATTGTCTGCGGAGTATGCGGTGGTGTCGCCAATTATTTTAACGTGGATCCTACATTGATTCGCCTTGCGTTTGTGCTTTTTGGATGTACTGGTACGGGAATTCTTGCCTATTTGGTGGCAGCAGTCATTGTGCCTGATGAACCTTAAAAAGAAAAAGTAGTCCGGCGGTGTAAAGCGTAGTCTTTGCACCGCCATTCTTGTTTTTGGGGTAGTCTGTTTAACTTCAAAAAAATCAGGGAATACTTCTTGAAAATGGAGGTGTTTTGTGATGAAAAATCAGGAAAAACAGATTGATCTTGAAAAGATGACGGACGAGGAAAGGATGAAGTACGAGATAGCCGGTGAGCTGGGACTTTTGGATAAAGTGATGGAGAGCGGATGGAAATCTTTGTCGTCAAAGGAGACAGGCAGGATCGGAGGACTGATCACAAAGAAAAAACGGATGGAAAAGAAGGGGATGGGCAAGATTTAATAATTTTCAGCTTGAAAAATGGTATGCTATTTGGTACAATGACACAATTGGGGAAGAAACAACAGGTGATGATCATGAAAAGAATCGATATATGGGATATCCAGATGGATGAATGTACTGCAAAAGAGGCCATGCAGTGTGCGATGCAGTATATGGAAACGGAAGCCCTGAATGTGATTGAAATGCTGAATGGCAATACGATTGTGCAGGCGCGTGAGGAAGAGGAATTGAGAGCGATGATCGCGCAGTCGGATTTGATTCTGATTGGTGACAGGATGATATTGGAGGCAGCTGGGATTGAGGGAGAAAACAGCTACAAAGAGCCGGAAGGAAAACGTTTTTTGAAAATGTTCATCCGTTATCTGCACAAGAATCATAAAAAAGTTTATCTCCTTGCATTGACAAAAGAGGAGATCAGGCGGTTTGAAGACTATGTAAAAAGCCGTTACAGCGGAATAAAGATTGCAGGGACATTTGCCATGCATGAGAGTGAGATTGCGGATGATATGGTTGTCAACCAGATCAATGGGACAGAGGCGGATTGCATTTTATCCGTATTGCCGCCGGGGGAACAGGAATCGTTTGTGGCCAGAAACAGAACGCTTCTTGACAGCAGGCTTTGGATTGGCCTGGGGAATGACCGTCAGCTCTATGCAAGAAACGAGTCTTGGACGGGAAAACTTAGAGCATATGTTTTGAAACAGTTTTTAAAAAAAGAACTGGAGAAAGAAAAAAAGAAAAATGAAGTGTAAATCAGAAAAATGCATAAAAAAGTATGATTTACTCTTTATTTTTTTGTTGTTTTATTTTACTATATAAAAAGGTATACGTGCGCATAAGTGAAAAACTGCATTGTGGAGCAGTATATACATTGACAAGTGGAGGAATGAAATATGATATCGAATCAAATACTTCAAAATACGATCGAAGGGTTGAAGGCCATAACGAGAATAGATTTATGTGTGATGGACATAGATGGAAAGACTTTAGCCAGCACGTTTACTGAGCCGGACAATTGTGAAAACGCGGTGCTTGCCTTTGTGGAATCAGCTGCAGACAGCCAGGTGATCCAGGGCTACCAGTTCTTTAAAATATTTGACGAGCACCAGCTGGAATACGTCCTGCTCGCAAACGGCGGCAGCGATGAAGTATATATGGTAGGGAAGATAGCTGCATTCCAGATTCAGAATCTTCTCGTTGCATACAAAGAAAGATTTGACAAGGACAACTTTATTAAAAATCTTCTTTTGGACAATCTTTTGCTCGTGGATATCTACAACCGTGCGAAAAAGCTTCATATTGATACGGATGTAAGGAGGGTAATCTTCCTTATAGAGACTCCAAAAGAAAAGGATATCTCTTCGTTGGAGCATGTCCGCACACTTCTGGGGGCAAAGACAAAAGATTTTATCACGGCAGTAGATGAGAAAAACATTATTGTAGTGAAAGAACTCGGTGCCCAGGAAGGTTATCCGGAGATGGAAAAAACAGCGAAAGAGATGCTGGAAGTCCTCAAAGAAGAGAATGATGACGACCTCCATATCGCATATGGCACGATTGTAAGCGACATCAAAGAAGTGTCAAAATCTTACAAAGAAGCAAAACTTGCTCTGGATGTCGGGAAAATATTCTTTGACGAGAAGGACATTATCGCATATAATCAACTTGGTATCGGAAGGCTGATCTACCAGCTGCCGATCCCTCTTTGCAAAATGTTTATCCGCGAAATTTTTGAGGGGAAATCTCCGGATGAATTTGACGAAGAGACTTTGACAACGATCAACAAATTCTTTGAGAACAGCCTGAATGTGTCCGAGACATCCAGACAGCTCTATATCCACAGAAATACGCTTGTCTACAGACTGGATAAGCTGCAGAAGAGCACAGGGCTTGATCTTCGGGTGTTTGAGGATGCCATCACGTTCAAGATCGCGCTGATGGTTGTCAAATATATGAAGTACATGGAGACTTTGGAGTATTAATAATTCAGGAGGCACATATGATAGAATTCAAGGATGTAACGAAAGAATACTCAAAGGGAGTCGCCGCCTTGAACGGAGTGAATCTGAAGATTGAGGCGGGAGAGTTCGTTTTCATTGTGGGAGACAGCGGTTCCGGGAAATCCACCCTGATCAAGCTGATATTGAAGGAACTTGAGCCGACTTCCGGATGTGTGATCGTAAACGGGCAGAATCTGGAGAGGTTAAAGCACAGACATATCCCGAAATACAGAAGAACGCTGGGCGTTGTATTTCAGGATTTCCGTTTACTGAAAGACAGAAATATCTACGAAAACATTGCTTTTGCACTGCGCGTAACAGAGACTCCGACAAGAGTCATCAAAAAGAAAGTACCGGCCGCGCTTTCCCTCGTAGGTCTTGCGCAGAAATATAAGGCATTTCCAAAGGAGCTTTCCGGAGGAGAGCAGCAGCGCGTGGCCATTGCAAGGGCAGTTGTAAATGAACCGCTACTTTTGCTGGCGGATGAACCGACTGGAAACCTCGACCCTACCAACTCATGGGAGATCATGAAACTGTTGGAGGAAGCAAACCAAAGGGGAACGACTGTATTGGTTGTGACCCACAATCAGGAAATCGTAAATGCGATGAAAAAACGTGTCATTACAATGAAGAAGGGCGTCATTGTCAGTGACGAAGAAGAAGGTGGTTATATCAATGAGGATTAGTACAGTAGGTTACACAGTGAAACAGGGAGTCAAGAACATCTGGAGGAATAAGCTGTTTTCCTTTGCATCGATCGCAACCATGTCAGCTTGTATATTTGTCTTCGGACTGTTCTTTTCCATCGTATATAATTTTAATCATATCGTGAAGATGGCGGAGAAAGGGGTAGCGATCACCGTGTTCTTCAATCCGGATATCACGGAGGAGCAACGTGAAAATATCAGAACCCAGCTTGAGGCAAGGGATGATGTGGAAAAGGTCGAGTATATATCCGCGGATGAGGCCTGGTCAGAGTTCCAGAAACAGTATTTTGGAGACACGGAAGAGGGAGAAAAACTGGCAGAAGGATTTTCTGATGACAATCCCCTGGCTGATTCCGACAGCTTTGCCGTTTATATGAAGGATGTGTCAGGCCAAAAAGAGCTTGTATCCTTTGCAGAAGGCATGGACGGTGTTCGAAAGGTCAACAAATCAGATGTAGTGGCCAATACCTTATCCAGTATCAATCGTCTTGTGCTGTATGTGTCAGCTGCCATTATCCTGATCCTTCTGGCCGTATCCATTTTCCTTATCAGCAACACCGTTACAATGGGAATCACGGTGCGGCGTGAAGAGATAGCGATCATGAAATACATAGGAGCGAAGGATATGTTTGTCCGAGCGCCGTTTGTGTTTGAAGGAATTTTCATCGGAATTTTGGGAGCGGTCATTCCGCTGACTCTGTTGTACTTTATGTACAGCAAGACAGTAAGTTACATTTTGGTGAAATTCCGGATCCTGCAAAACATTCTGGATTTCCTTCCGGTATCCACAGTTTACGAACTGCTTTTGCCGATTGGTCTGATACTTGGAATCGGAATCGGGTTTGTGGGAAGTTTCTTTACCATAAGGAAACATTTGAAAGTGTGATAATTTGAAAATAAGGTGAAAGAATGAGACGAAAGAGCAAACGCTTTTTGGCAATCGCTCTTGCAGGGATACTTGGCATTTCACCTGGTATTCCTTCCAAAGCCACAGAAGTTGAAGGTATACAAACGGAGGAGGGCTTGGGTGTACAGGAAGAGCCCGAAGATTCAGGCGAAGATACCGGAGAGGTTTCAAAAGAAGAGGACGCTGTAAAAGAAGAGGAGCGAAAGTTGCTGGAAGAGGAGAAGAAGCAAAAGGCAGAGGAGTACAAAAAACAGACGGAAGAGTCTTTGCTGGAACAGCAGCTTTTGATAAGCCAGCTTAATGCGATACTGGAAGAGATGCAGCGGACGGAAGAGACGCTGAAAAAGAAGGCGGAAGAAGTCCAAAAAGCAGAAGAAGAGTATGTACAGATCAAATTGGATGAAAACAGGCAGTATGATGAGATGAAAGACCGCATCAAATATATGTACGAGAGCGGGAATACGCAGGTTTTTGAGATCATGCTCGGTGCACATAATTTTGCGGATTTTATCAACCGTGCAGATTATATTATAGAAGTATCCAAGTACGATAAGGCTGCCATGGATAGTTTGAAGAAAGCGGTTGCAAAAACCGAGGAAAAGGAAGAGCAGCTCAAAAAAGAGTACGATGAAATGCAGAAATTAAAAGAGCAGCAGAATAAACGGCGGGAAGAGGTCAACAAATACCTTGACACGGAAAACCAGGAACTTTTGACGTTGATCGCAAAGATACAGACAGAATTCGGGGAAGAGAGCGGTCTTATCTTTACAGAAGCCGGGGCAAGCAGGATTGTAGGGGAGGGCATCTTTGCCTACCCGTGTCCGAGCGGACAGATAAGCAGCGGATTTGGGTACCGGGACTTTGACCATTCCTTCCATAAAGGAGTGGACTTTGCCACAGGAGGTGCAAAAGTACCAACTTATGCTGCAGCGGATGGAAAGGTGGTCATTGCCGGATGGAGTGAAAGCGCTGGAAACTGGGTAGTTATTGACCACGGCGGAGGGCTTGTGACAAAGTACATGCATCACTCTTCACTGACTGTAAGGCCAAATCAGACTGTGAAAAAAGGACAGCAGATTGGAGTGACAGGCAATACAGGATATTCCTCCGGGGTGCATCTTCACTTTCAGGTGGAAGTAAACGGGACAGCAGTAGATCCAATGGATTATTTATTAAAGGCGGGGCAGGAATAAAATGGAAGACAATAAAAGGCAATTTAGAAAAGGGGCGCTCTGTGGCGCCCTTGCTGTATTAATCGTAATAGCAGCCTTGTTTGGCGCAAGAACAGCATTTTCCTATTTTGCAGAGGAAAAGACTGTTGTGGAAAAACAGAATGAGAGTAAACTGGAGGAGATAAAAGATTTGATCGACAAATACTATCTCCGCAGCGATGAATTGGACAAAGAGGAGCTGGAGGAGGGGCTATACTCCGGATATGTAAATAAGATCGGCGATCCTTATTCTGTATACTATGATGCGGAACAAGCAAAGGCGCTTGAGGAAAGTACTGCCGGTGAGTACGGAGGCATTGGCGCTGTCATGCAGCAGGATCCAGAGAGCGGTATCATCACAATAACGGAAGTGTATAAAGATTCACCGGCTGAAAAAGCGGGAATGCAGGCGTTGGATACCCTCTACAAGGTAGAAGGAAAGGAAGTCACCGGAGTGGATCTCAGTGAAGTTGTACAGGAAGTCAAGGGAGAGGAAGGAACACAGGTGAAACTTTCTGTTCTCCGGGGTGAGGACCAGCAGGAGATTGAAATGACAGCAACCCGCGCGAAAGTGGAGGCGCACACGGTTGACTATGTGATGCTGGATGACAATGTCGGCTATATTCAGGTGTCAGAATTCGACACAGTCACATATGATCAGTTTGCCAATGCACTGAGTGAACTGGAAAACCAGGGCATGGAGGGGCTTGTGGTGGATCTTCGAAACAATCCGGGAGGAAATCTTGGAACAGTATGCCAGATGCTGGATCTTCTTTTACCGGAAGGCCTGATCGTGTACACAGAGGATAAAAATGGAGAGAAACAGGAGATCACTTCCGATGCAGAGCATGAGTTCCATAAGCCGATGGCAGTACTTGTCAACGGAAACAGCGCAAGTGCATCTGAGATATTTGCAGGGGCCATTCAGGATTACGGCAAAGGGACCATTGTAGGAACGACTACCTACGGTAAAGGGGTTGTACAGCAGATTTTTGATCTGAAGGATGGAACAAAAGTAAAACTTACGATCGCAGAATATTTCACGCCAAAAGGAAGAAATATTGACGGGAAAGGTATCACACCGGATGAGACAGTGGAATATATTTATGACGAGGATAACCCGGATGTAGATAATCAGCTTAATAGGGCATACGAAGTGATAAAACAGAATATGTAGCTATAAAAGGAATGCAATTTATGCATTCCTTTTTGTTTTGGGGTATGGTAAAATAAACATAGTATGTAAATTTTCAGAAAGGAAATGAAGAATGAAAGTATTGATTCAAGGAGGACGCGTAGTGGATCCGCACACCAAGAAGGATCAAGTGTGCGATGTACTGATTGAAGACGGTAAGATTTTAGATGTTGCAGAGAAGATTTTGGAAGAGGCAGAACAGGTGATCAATGCAAAAGGATGTTTTGTGATGCCGGGATTTATTGATCTGCATGTGCATCTTCGTGACCCTGGACTCGAATACAAAGAAACATTGGAGACCGGAGGACGTGCGGCGGCAAGGGGCGGAGTGACGACTATCTGTGCTATGCCGAACACGAAACCTGTGATCGATACAAAAGAAAAAGTGGAGGACGTGCATCGCCGTGCAAAAGAAGTAAGCCCGGTCAACGTCATCCAGCTTGGGGCCGTGACAGTTGGACAGAATGGAAAAGAGCTTGCAGATATCGAGGGAATGGCAAAAGCCGGATGTATGGCGATCAGCGAAGACGGCAAATCTGTGATGGATTCCGGGCTTTACCGCAAGGCTATGAGACTGGCAAAGGAGAATGGCATTGCCGTGTTTGCGCACTGTGAAGATATCAACATGGTGGAAGGCGGCGTGATGAATGCGGACAAAAAGGCAAAAGAGCTTGGCCTTAGGGGAATCTCCAATGCAGTGGAAGATGTGATCGTTGCAAGAGATATTCTGCTTGCAAAAGAGACAGGAGTGAAACTGCACCTTTGCCATTGCTCCACAAAGGACAGCGTGACCATGGTAGAGATGGCCAAGAAGGACCATTTGGAAGTGAGCGCAGAAGTGTGTCCGCACCACTTTATCCTGACAACAGATGATATTAAGAGCGATGACGGCAACTTTAAAATGAATCCGCCGCTGCGCGCAAAAGAAGATGTGGAAATGTTGAGAGAAGGATTGAAAAGCGGTATCATGGAGGCAATTTCCACAGATCACGCACCGCACGCTGCAGAGGAGAAAAATTGTTCTTTTACAAAAGCGGCTTTTGGAATCGTGGGTCTTGAGACATCCGCCAGTCTTACTTACACATATCTTGTGGATAAAGGAATCCTGACTCCAATGCAGATGGCAGAGAGGATGAGCTATGCTCCGGCTAAAATTTTGGGGCTTTCGGACAAAGGCTCTGTTTCCCGGGGCATGACCGCAGACATTGTTGTGTTTGATCCGGACAAAGAGTATGTGATCGATCCTGCAGACTTTGCATCAAAAGGAAAAAATACCCCTTTTGCTGGATGGAAAGTAAAGGGGAAAGTAAAATATACACTTGTAAACGGAAAAGTTGTTTACGAAGCATAATTGAGAGGAGATAATCTATGATTCAGAAATTAATAGAAAATATCAAAAAAACAAACGCACCGATCGTGGTAGGACTTGACCCGATGCTCGCTTACATTCCGGAGCATATCCAGAAAAAAGCGTTTGCAGAATTTGGGGAGACATTGGAAGGTGCAGCAGAGGCGATTTGGCAGTTCAACAAGGAAATCGTGGACAAGACATACGATCTGATCCCTGCCGTGAAACCACAGATCGCCATGTACGAGCAGTTTGGCATCCCGGGACTTGCCGCGTTTAAAAAGACAGTGGATTACTG
Organism: Lachnoclostridium sp. An181; assembly: GCF_002160325.1. Classification (GTDB taxonomy): domain Bacteria; phylum Bacillota; class Clostridia; order Lachnospirales; family Lachnospiraceae; genus An181. Next base: position 18,403 of record NZ_NFKJ01000009.1, on the reverse strand, counting down.
CAAAGAAAAAGGACTTGTAGTGATCGGCGATATCAAGCGGGGGGATATCGGCTCCACGTCCGCTGCCTATGCGGTCGGACACCTTGGTAAAGTGATGGTGGGCAGCAAAGAGTGCACACCGTTTGACGAGGACTTTGTGACAGTAAACCCATACCTTGGATCTGACGGGGTGAATCCGTTTATCGATGTGTGCAAAAAAGAAAAAAAGGGACTTTTCATTCTTGTTAAGACATCCAATCCGTCCAGCGGGGAGTTCCAGGATCAGCTTATTGACGGCAAGCCATTGTACGAGCTTGTAGGTGAGAAGGTGGCTCAGTGGGGCGAAGAGTGCATGGGCGAAGAATACAGTTATATCGGAGCGGTTGTAGGAGCAACTTATCCGGAAATGGGAAAAGTTTTGAGAAAAGTAATGCCAAAATCCTATATTCTCGTTCCGGGTTATGGCGCACAAGGCGGAAAAGGAAAGGATTTGGTACATTTCTTCAATGAGGACGGACTTGGAGCGATCGTAAACTCCTCACGTGGAATCATTGCGGCCTATAAACAGGAGGCATATGCCAAATTCGGTCCGGAGAATTTTGCGGACGCATCCAGGGCAGCTGTGGAAGATATGGTAAAAGATATCAGTCAGGCTTTGAATAACAGATAAAAAGGAGAAGAGGACGATGGCAGAAAGAAGAAAAGAGCTGGTGGAAGTCATTTCGAAGGAAGCGCTGGCAAAGGATATATTCAGTATGTGGATCCGCACAGATGCCGCAAAAACAGCAGTTCCGGGACAATTTATTTCCATGTACACCAATGACGGAAGTAAGCTTTTGCCAAGACCGATCAGTATTTGCGAGATTGATAAAGAAAACGGGGCATTAAGAGTTGTGTACCGTGTGACAGGACCTTCCACCGGGACAGAAGAATTTTCCAGGATGCAGGCAGGAGACAAGCTTTACATCATCGGACCTTTGGGAAATGGTTTCCCGTTAAAAGAAAAAAAGGCGTTTTTAATTGGAGGGGGAATCGGGATTCCTCCGATGCTGGAATTGGCAAAACAATTGAAAGGCGAGAAACAGATCATCATCGGATACAGGGACAGCGATACGTTTTTGGATAAAGAACTGGAACAAAACGGAAAAGTTTACATTGCCACAGAGGATGGCAGTATTGGGACAAAAGGAAATGTCTGCGATGCGATCCGCGAGAACGCGCTGAATGCAGAAGTCATCTATGCCTGCGGTCCGACACCGATGCTTAGAGCGATCAAGGAATATGCTCTGGAAAATGGCATAGAATGCTACCTTTCCTTGGAAGAGCGCATGGCATGCGGAATCGGCGCATGTCTGGCATGTGTGTGTAAAACAAAGGAAAAAGATGAACACAGCAATGTCAACAATAAAAGAATCTGCAAAGACGGACCGGTATTTTTGGCTACGGAGGTGGAAATCTGATGGATACAAGAGTAACGATAGCAGGAGTAGAGTGGAAGAATCCGGTGACAACAGCATCAGGTACTTTTGGATCCGGTGCAGAGTTCGCCGAGTTTGTGGACTTAAATGAAATTGGTGCGGTGACCACAAAAGGCGTGGCAAATGTACCTTGGCCGGGAAATCCGACCCCGAGAGTCGCAGAAACCTATGGAGGAATGATGAATGCCGTAGGTCTGCAAAATCCCGGGATTGATGTGTTCTGCAAAAGAGATATTCCGTTTCTTCGGAAATATGATACAAAGATCATCGTGAATGTGTGCGGAAGGACAACAGAGGATTACTGTGAAGTAGTGGAACGACTGGCAAATGAGGACGTGGACATGCTGGAGATCAACATCTCTTGTCCGAATGTAAAGGAAGGCGGAATTGCCTTTGGTCAGAATCCAAAAGCTGCTGAAGATATCACAAAAGCAGTGAAACGCTATGCAAAACAGCCGGTGATCATGAAATTAAGTCCAAATGTGACAGACATCACAGAGATGGCAAAGGCCGTGGAGGCCGGGGGCGCGGATGCGGTATCCTTGATCAATACGCTCACAGGAATGAAGATCGACATCCATAAAAAAGCGTTTGCCCTGGCAAATAAGACCGGAGGTGTGTCAGGTCCTGCGATCAAACCGATCGCCGTGCGCATGGTATACCAGGTGGCAAATGCGATTTCCCTTCCGATCATTGGAATGGGAGGCATTGCCACAGCGGACGATGCCATCGAATTTCTTCTTGCAGGGGCAAGCGCAGTGTCTGTGGGGACTGCAAATTTTGTAAATCCACATGTCACCGCAGAAGTTGTAAAAGGAATCGAAAAGTATATGGAAACATATGGATTTGACCAAATATCTGATCTGGTGGGAATTGTAAAATAATAGAAAGTACGCTTTGCAGACTATTCTATCAGCGTAAATAAAAAATAAGGGAGATGAAAAAATGGAACAGTACAAAAAAGAATTTATCGAATTTATGGTGGAGAGCAAGGTTTTGAAATTTGGGGAGTTCACTTTGAAAAGTGGAAGAAAATCTCCGTTCTTTATGAATGCAGGAGGATATGTGACAGGCTCTCAATTAAAAAAACTGGGGGAGTATTACGCAAAAGCCATTCACAACACATACGGAGATGATTTTGACGTGCTGTTCGGACCAGCGTATAAGGGGATTCCGCTTGGAGTAGTGACAGCAATCGCATACAGCGAATTGTACGGAAAAGAAGTTCGTTACTGCTCAGACAGGAAAGAAGAGAAAGATCACGGTGCAGACAAAGGAAGTTTTCTCGGCAGCAAGTTAAAGGATGGGGACAGGGTTATCATGATCGAGGATGTGACCACATCCGGTAAGTCCATGGAAGAGACAGTGCCAAAGGTAAAAGGTGCAGCAGATGTAAAGATCGTGGGACTTATGGTATCCCTAAACCGCATGGAAGTAGGAAAAGGCGGAGAAAAATGTGCTTTGGATGAAGTGAAAGAGCTTTATGGATTTGACACAGCGGCGATAGTGACCATGGAGGAAGTGGTGGAATGCCTTTACAATAAACCGTACAAAGGAGAAATTGTCATTGACGATACATTAAAAGCGGCAATTGACGCATATTATAAACAATACGGAGCAAAGTAAGAAAGGTCGGTTTTGATTATGGAAGAAAAAGCATATAAGACTATGGGAACCGTGGGAGCAGGCAGCATCGCGCTTGGTATTGTTATGATCGTGACAGGTGTCGTGGCAGGAGTCCTGACAGTCATCGGCGGAGCAAGACTGCTGAAGAACAAGAAAGAATTGACGTTTTAATGAAAGGGTGCTGGTTTGAACACAAATAGAAGAAAACACATGCGCATGCTTGGGAAATTACTGTTTTTCCTGTATGTTTTGTTTTTGATTTATTTTCTGCTTTTTTCGGACTGGTATGGAAGGTCAGGAGAACTGAGAGATTTCCGGTATAATCTGGAACTGTTTAAAGAAATCAAACGGTTTTGGACATACCGGGAACAGCTCGGTTTTTTTGCCACATTTACCAATTTGATTGGGAATATTTTGATTTTTGTGCCGTTCGGATTTTTCCTTCCGATGGCAAGTAAATACAGAAGTTTTTTTTCCACATTATTTTACAGCTTTGGTGTGAGCCTTTGTGTGGAAATTTTTCAATTTTTTGCAAAAGTAGGTTCGTTCGATGTGGACGATTTATTTTTAAACACTGTCGGAGGCGTGGCAGGATTTATTTTATTCATGATATGCAATACGGTGAGGAGACGTTACGATGAGAAAAAAAGACACGGATAAAAGCTCTGAGGAAGGAAGGAAAAAAAGAGTGCACAGCCGACGAGGCAGAAAAAAACACGGCCAACCGGTATTAAAAGCTGCAAAAAAAGGCGTCTATTCCTGTGTTACGGCTGCGTGCGTATGTATAGTGCTTGCACTTTCCGTCCTTGCAGCATATCTGCTGAGGGGGAATGCACCAGGGCTTATTGGCGGCGGAGGGGCGATCTGTTGGCTCATTTCCTGGTACGGAGTGATCACAGCGGCAAGAGGATTCAAAGAAAGGGAGAGAAAGTACCTGACATGTAAGATCGGCATTGTATGTAATACATTGTTGGGTGTTGGACTGACAGCATTGTTTGTAGGAGGATTGGTGTAGAATGACAGAGTACGTAAATGAGCATGGAAACGAGGAGGTTCTGGAAAGGTATGAGCTTTCCATCGGACGAATCAGAGAATGTCTGGATGAGGAGACAGTGGCAGAGCCTTATCGCGCTTTTTTTCAAAAAACTGCCCGTTTTCTTCTTATGATCGACAGTGTCCACGGAAGGCTAAGACAGGGCGGGGAGCTTTCTTTGGAAGAATGCCAAAGAGAAAATGAACTTCTCTACCAGGACATTCTGCCGGGAAACTATGAGTGCAGCTATGCAAACCCGGATTATGCAGCGGAAAAGATTGGGGAAGAGTACGGGGCTGTTCTGTCCTTTTTGTATACAGAACTTCGCGGGGCGATCGCCTATGTATATGAAGAAAAACTGTCCTATCTTGCAGTACTCAATGAGCTATTCATAGAGATATATAATCTTTTTGAAGAAGAACAGACTCCGGATATCAAGCAGATCAAGGATACGCTCTATTGGTATGCAAGTGACTACTGCGATGTGTTTTTTGCTGACAGAATCAAAGAGCAGCTTGGGATTACAGATAGCTTTGCCGTCAAGATCGTGGAGGAGAGCGATCTTGGGGATTTGCGCTATCTTTACAAGTATGGAGAATACATTTCTCAAAACGAAATGCTGGGAGCGCGATATTTACTGTCGTTGGATGAAGAGACAGTTAAAAAAATGGCGGATGTCTACACAGAAGGCTATCGGATGGGATTTGTCAATGGCAATAAACCTTTGGAAAAAAAGAAAATTGTGGAGGTTCGTTTTCCGATAGGATTTGAGAGAGTTGTGAAGATCGCGATGGAGAATTTTGCCGCCATGGGCTTAAAAACTGTGGCACTGCGTCCGGGTATGAGTGTGCTCACAAAAAAAGGAACGCATAAAATCGGATATACGGGAGGCGTGCCTAACAAGCAGTACGATTATGATCATAAGGAAGATGCAGCGTTGTTTTTAGATAAACGGTTCATAGAGCGCAAACTGGAAGTTCAGAAAACAGTCTATGAACAAAATAAAAAGATTGCAGAGACATACGCAGGTCCTGCGGTGATGGAGACGTTCGGCGAACATCCTTTTTCGCCGAAATCCTGTGTGCATGCTCTTCGCTACAATAAAAAGCAAAAGGAATTGTCTGTCATGTACGATGGAAGGGCAGGTCAGATGGTCAACCATTACATCAAAGGCGAGGAAAGAAGCTTTACCATCATTTCTTATCCTGTGCCGGAGATAGGGAAGGATTATAAAGAAATCTTCGGGGAGGTCATCAAGATCAATACACTGGATGCAAAAAAATATGAGCGGATCCAGCAAAAACTTATTGATGTACTGGACCAGGGAGAGTACGTACACATTCTTGGAAAAGGGGAAAACCGGACAGATTTAAAAGTGCAGCTTTATAAGCCAAAGGATCCCAAAAAGGAGACGGTTTTTGAAAACTGTGTGGCAGATGTCAATATCCCGGTGGGAGAAGTATTCACCTCCCCGGTTCTGGAAGGCACAAACGGAACCTTGTTCGTGAGCAAAGTATATTTGAACGAGCTGCAGTACAAAAATCTGGAGCTCCAGTTCCTGGATGGAAAGATCACAAAATATAACTGTACAAATTTTGACTCGGAAGAGGAAAACAAGAAATATATAGAAGACAACATTCTCTACAACCACAAGACACTTCCGCTTGGAGAATTTGCGATCGGCACGAACACAACTGCTTATGTCACAGCAAAGAAGTATGGAATTGAGGATAAACTGACCATTCTGATCGCGGAGAAGATGGGACCGCATTTTGCAGTGGGCGATACATGCTATTCCTGGAGTGAGGAGAACCGGGTGTATAATCCGGACGGAAAAGAAATCGTGGCAAAGGACAACTCCATCTCTATTCTCAGGAAAGAAGATGTTTCCAAGGCATATTTTCAGTGCCATACAGATATCACGATCCCTTATGAGGAGATTGCGTCCATTGAGGTGGTAAAAAGAGACGGGAGCAGAGAGATGCTCTTAAAAGACGGCCGTTTTGTGCTAGAGGGAACATTAGAGCTCAATGTCCCGTTGGATGAATTTGAAAAAGGTCATAAGTAAAGAGGATGTGCAATTATTAGAATTAATAATCATTGAACAGGAGGGCCCTTATTGACAGGGCTCTTTTGTATTAGTAAAATAACTTATAAATAGGGTTTTACTTATAAGAAAAATAATAAATCAAAAGAAAAGAGGGAACATTATGCCAAAGGTAGGAATTGTAATGGGCAGCGATTCAGATATGAAGGTGATGGCAAAGGCAGCCGACATGCTGGACAAACTGGGAATTGAATACGAAATGACAATTATTTCCGCACACAGGGAACCGGATGTATTCTTTGAATACGCGAAATCTGCGGAAGAGAAAGACTTTAAGGTGATCATCGCCGGAGCAGGAATGGCAGCACATCTTCCGGGCATGTGCGCGGCGATCTTCCCGATGCCTGTCATTGGAATTCCGATGTCAGGAAAAAACCTGGATGGACAGGATGCTCTTTACTCCATCGTCCAGATGCCGCCTGGAATTCCGGTTGCAACAGTTGCGATCGACGGCGGAATGAACGCAGCTATCCTTGCTGCAAGGATTCTTGCAACTTCTGATTCACAATTGCTTGAAAGACTGAAAGCATATACAAAAGAAATGAAAGAGACCGTGCAGGCAAAAGCCGAAAAGCTCGACAAGCTTGGATACAAGGCATACATGGAACAGATGTAAAAATACAATTTCCGCGAAAGAAAAATGCGGACAGATGGAGGAGACATTATGGATTATAAAAGCGCAGGAGTAGATATCGAGGCTGGCTACAAATCAGTGGAATTGATGAAGAAACATATCAAGGAGACGATGAGACCGGAAGTGCTGACAAATATCGGTGGATTTTCCGGAGCATTCTCCATGGAAAAATTTAAAAATATGGAAAAACCAACCTTGGTATCCGGGACAGACGGCGTGGGAACAAAATTAAAACTGGCGTTTGTCATGGACAGACATGATACAGTCGGAATTGACTGTGTGGCTATGTGTGTCAACGACATTGCATGCGCAGGAGGAGAGCCTCTGTTTTTCCTGGATTACATTGCATGCGGGAAAAATGAACCGGAAAAGATCGCTACAATCGTAAGCGGCGTGGCAGAGGGCTGCAAGCAGTCCGGCGCAGCGCTCATCGGCGGAGAGACAGCAGAGATGCCGGGATTCTATCCTGTAGAAGAATATGACCTTGCCGGATTTGCTGTAGGTGTTGTGGACGAAAAAGACCTGATTACAGGAAAAGAGTTAAAAGACGGAGATGTCTTGATCGGTATGGCATCATCCGGCGTGCACAGCAACGGTTTTTCCCTTGTGAGAAAAGTTTTTGACATGAAACCAGAGGTTTTGAATGAATACCATGAATCCCTTGGAAAAACACTTGGGGAGGCACTGCTTGCACCTACCAAGATTTACGTAAAAGCGCTGCGCACCATCAAAGAGAGCGGTGTAAAGATCAAAGCCTGCAGCCACATCACAGGCGGTGGATTTTATGAGAACATTCCTCGTATGCTCTGCGACGGAATGCATGCTGTTGTAAAAAAGGACAGCTATCCGATCCCTCCGATTTTCAAGATGCTTGCAGAAAACGGCAATATCGAAGAGCAGATGATGTACAATACATTCAACATGGGACTTGGCATGCTCGTGGCAGTTGACAAAAACGATGTGGACGCTACATTGAAAGCGATCAAAGATGCAGGGGAAGACGGATACATTGTAGGACATGTGGAAGCAGGAGAAAAAGGAGTAACAGTATGCTAAAAGTAGTCGTTTTGGTATCCGGCGGAGGGACAAATCTCCAGGCGCTTATTGATGCCGGGAAATGCGGAACGATTACGAACGCACAGATCATCGGAGTCATCAGCAACAATAAAAACGCATTTGCCCTGGAGCGTGCAAAACAAAACAATATTCCGGCATATGTCGTTTCCCCAAAGGATTATGATTCCAGAGAAATTTTTAATGATGCACTTTTGAATAAAATAGACGAATTGCAGCCAGACCTTATTGTTCTGGCTGGATTCTTAGTAGTCATTCCAGAACAAATGATACAAAGATACAGAAACCAGATTATCAATATCCATCCGTCTTTGATCCCTTCTTTTTGCGGAACAGGATTTTATGGGCTCAAAGTCCACGAAGCTGCTCTTGAAAGAGGGGTAAAGGTAGTGGGCGCCACCGTACACTTTGTGGATGAAGGAACGGACACGGGCCCTATCATTCTCCAAAAGGCAGTGGAAGTACAGCCGGGGGACACTCCAAAGACACTTCAGAAACGCGTGATGGAAGAAGCAGAGTGGAAGATCCTTCCAAAAGCAGTGGACTTGATAGCAAACGGAAAAGTATCGGTAAAAGATGGATTGGTAGCCATTGATACGGCACAAAGATAAGGAGAGGGCCATGAAAGTATTGATTGTAGGAAGCGGCGGAAGAGAACATGCGATTGCATGGAGCGTTGCAAAAAGTGAAAAAGTAGATAAAATTTACTGCGCACCGGGAAATGCCGGGATTGCAGAGTATGCCGCATGTGTGGATATTGCGGCCATGGAGTTTGAAAAACTGGCGGCGTTTGCAAAAGAAGAGAACATTGACTTAACGATCGTTGGCATGGATGATCCACTCGTGGGCGGCATTGTGGATGTATTTGAAAGAGAAGGACTTCGCATCTTTGGGCCTAGAAAGAACGCAGCGATCTTAGAAGGCTCCAAGGCATTCTCCAAAGATTTGATGAAAAAATATAATATTCCGACAGCAGGCTACGAAAATTTTACAGATGCGGATGCTGCGATGGCGTATCTGGAAAAGGCAAAATTCCCAATCGTGCTCAAAGCAGACGGACTGGCACTTGGAAAAGGGGTATTGATCTGCAATACTTTGGAAGAGGCAAAAGACGGTGTGCGCTCTATTATGATGGATAAACAGTTTGGAACTGCCGGAAACTGCATGGTTATAGAAGAATTTATGACAGGGCGTGAAGTGTCAGTGCTTTCCTTTGTGGATGGAAAGACAGTAAAGACCATGACTTCTGCTCAGGACCACAAGAGAGCGAAAGACGGGGACAAAGGACTTAACACCGGAGGAATGGGAACTTTTTCTCCAAGTCCATTCTATACAAAAGAAGTGGAAGCATTTTGTGAAAAGCATATCTTCCAGCCAACCGTCGACGCCATGAGAGCAGAGGGAAGAGAATTTAAGGGAATTATTTTCTTTGGCCTGATGTTGACGGAAGATGGACCGAAAGTGCTGGAGTACAATGCAAGATTCGGTGACCCGGAGGCTCAGGTTGTACTTCCGAGAATGAAGACCGACATTATTGACGTGGTGGAGGCGTGCATTGACGGAACATTGGATGAAGTGAACCTGGAGTTTGAGGACAATGCGGCTGTCTGTGTCGTGCTCGCATCCGACGGATATCCGGTGAAGTATGAAAAAGGATACCCGATTGAAGGATTGGAAAAATTCAAGGATCAAGATGGGTACTATTGTTTTCATGCAGGAACAAAATTCCAGGACGGAAAGATTGTCACAAACGGAGGCAGGGTGCTTGGGATCACTGCAAAAGGGGCTGACTTAAAAGAAGCAAGAAAGAATGCATATGCAGCGACAGAGTGGGTACAATTTGCAAACAAATATAAGAGAAACGATATTGGAAAAGCAATTGATGAAGCGTAAAAAAGAAAGGGTGCTGCGAAGAAAAATTTCGCATCACCCTTTCTTCTATGGAATTCTGAAATGTGGCGTGGTACAATCATAATCAGAGTTTCATATATTAATAAAAAAGAAGGTAAAGACATGATATATCAAAATGTGCTGGAAGCAGTCGGAAATACGCCATTGATCCGCCTTGCACATCTTACGGGCGAAAATGACGCGGAAGTCCTTGTGAAATTTGAGGCAGTCAATATCGGCGGATCTATCAAGACAAGGACCGCTTTGAATATGATTGAAAAAGCAGAACAGGAAGGATTGATCCATAAAGATACGATTATCGTGGAACCGACAAGCGGCAATCAGGGGATTGGGCTTGCACTCATCGGCGCGGTGAAAGGGTATAAGACGATCATCATCATGCCGGATTCCGTGAGTGAGGAAAGGCAGAAACTGGTGGAGCAGTACGGGGCCACGGTAAAGCTGATACACGATGCAGGGAATATTGGGGAATGCATTGAAAACTGTCTCAAGGAAGCATTAAAGATGCAACGGGAAAACCCGAATGTTTTCGTTCCGCAGCAATTTGAAAACGTGGCCAATGCACAAGCTCACAGAATGGGGACAGGAGCCGAGATACTTGCGCAGGCAGGAAAAAAGATTGATGGTTTTTGCTGCGGATTTGGAACAGGGGGAACTATTACAGGAGTGGGCGAAGTGTTGAAGGCAGCGTGGCCGGATATTGAAATCTGGGTGGCGGAGCCGGAAAATGCAGCGATTTTGTCGGGAAAAAAGGTCGGCACCCATGTTCAGATGGGCATTGGAGACGGAATCATTCCAGGTATTATGAACAGAGAAATCTACGATGAGATTACGATCGTGACAGATGAGGAAGCGCTTGGAATGGCAAAAAGACTTGCAAAGGAAGAAGGACTTCTGTGCGGGATTTCCAGCGGAACCAATACAGTTGCAGCCCTTCGTCTTGCAAAAAAACTTGGAAAAGGCAAGACTGTCGTGACAATTCTTCCGGATACGGCGGAACGTTATTTTTCCACACCACTGTTTGATTGATGAAAGGTACGCGCTGTAAGAGAGATAAGAAAACTTCTTCAGGAAGAAATATCCTGCGGAAGTTTTTTTCTGGACAAAAATACAGTTGTGTTATAATATAGATATAACACATGGCATTTCATATCGACAAAGGAAAAAGAGGCAGGTGAAGAACATGCTGATAGAGATAGATTTCAACAGCGACGAGGCAATCTATATGCAGGTCAGAAATCAGATCATTGTTGGGATTGCCACTTCCATTATCCGGGAAGGCGACTCCCTCCCTTCTGTGCGCCAGATGGCGGAGAATGTGGGAATCAATATGCACACGGTAAACAAGGCGTACGCTGTATTAAAGCAGGAAGGTTTCATACAGCTTGACAGGAGAAAAGGCGCAGTCATCGCGGTCAATGCGGACAAAGCAAAGGCAGTGGAGGACTTAAAGGAGCAGATGCGGATCCAGCTTGCAAAGGCAAGGTGTAAGCAGATTTCCAGGGAGGAAGTACATGCGCTTGTTGACGAGATTTTTGAAGAATATGAATAGCAGGAGGTAACAGATGAATTATACAAAACAGGCCCAGGAAGTGTTAAAGACAGCAAAGATGATCGCAAAGCAATTGGACCATCCGTACATAGGGACTGAACATCTTCTTTTGGGGCTGCGCAAGGTCTATACGGGTGTGGCTGCGCAGGTGCTGGCCATGAACCACGTAAAGGAGGAAGACATTTACCGGGTTGTGGATGAGCTTGTCTCCCCGGTGGGAGAAAAGGAAAATGGCATAAAATTAGAGAACAGTCCAAGGATGGATTATATTCTGCGGGAGAGTCAGAATGAAGCCTTGAGATTTAAAGCGGAAAAAATCGGGAGTGAACACATGCTCCTTGCCATGTTAAAAGATGTGGAGTGCGTGGGCGCCCGGATTCTGCTCACATTGAACATCAACCTGCAGAAGATTTATCAGGATATCTTGTCTGTGCTTGGAGCTGATCCAAGGGAATATGCGGAGTCCATGCAGGAGGATGCAAGAAAGGGCGGCGTTTTAGAACAGTACACTACGGATTTAACTGTGCAGGCCCAGGAGGGAAAACTGGACCCGATCATTGGCCGTGAGGAGGAGATACAAAGACTGATGCAGATCCTTTGCAGAAGGACTAAGAACAATCCGTGTCTGACCGGGGAGCCGGGAGTAGGGAAAACAGCCATCATCGAGGGGCTTGCCATGAGGATCGCGGATGGAACTGTGCCCGAGGGAATGAAAGGCAAACGGATAAAAACGCTGGATCTGTCCGGCATGATCGCTGGATCAAAGTACAGAGGTGAATTTGAGGAACGCATGAAAGGGCTTGTGCGGGAAGTAAAGACAGCAGGAAATGTCATTCTCTTTCTGGATGAGTTGCACACCATCATCGGCGCAGGAGGTGCGGAAGGGGCAATAGACGCATCCAACATTCTCAAGCCATCTCTGGCAAGAGGGGAGATCCAGCTTATCGGAGCCACGACTATCACAGAATACAGGAAATATATTGAAAAGGATGCTGCCCTTGAGAGAAGGTTTCAGCCAGTGACTGTGGAGGAACCGACACAGGAGCAGTGCATGGCCATCATGGAAGGGCTCAGAAGAAAATACGAAACACATCACCATGTGAAGATTGAAGATGAGGCGCTCAAAGCTGCTGTGGAGCTCTCCAAACGCTATATCAACGAACGGTTTCTGCCGGATAAAGCGTTGGATGTCCTGGACGAGGCGTGCTCCAAAGTCAGCCTGGCAGGGTTTAAAGTACCTCAGCAGTTAAAAACACTGGAAGAGTTAAATGACAGACTCATAAGAGAAAAAGAAGAGAGTATTCGAAGAGGAGATTTTGAGGAAGCGTCCCTTTTGCAGAAAGAGCAGAAGGAAGTGGAGAAAAAATATGAGGACGCTAAAAAGCGATTCCATGGAAGAAACGCCAAAAAAGAACTGTGCATCAAAGAGGAAAATATCGCAGATGTGGTATCTGCATGGACAAAGATTCCGGTACAGCGCCTTGCTCAGACAGAGAGTATGCGCCTGAAAAATCTGGAAAAAGTTCTGCATAAACGTGTCATCGGCCAGGATGAGGCTGTGACAGCAGTGGCAAAAGCAGTGAAACGAGGAAGGATCGGACTCAAAGATCCGAACAGACCGATTGGGTCCTTTCTCTTTTTGGGCCCGACGGGTGTTGGAAAGACAGAGCTTTCCAAAGCGCTTGCCCAGGCATTGTTTGGTGATGAAGAATCCATGATCCGTGTGGATATGTCCGAGTACATGGAAAAACACAGTGTTGCAAAACTGATCGGGTCTCCTCCGGGATATGTAGGTCATGAGGATGGAGGACAGTTGAGCGAAAAGGTAAGACGCCACCCGTATTCCGTGATCTTGTTTGATGAAATCGAGAAGGCGCATCCGGATGTATTCAATATTTTGCTGCAGGTGCTGGATGACGGCCATATCACAGATTCTCAGGGAAGAAAAGTCGATTTTCGCAATACAGTGATCATCATGACATCCAATGCGGGGGCAAAGGCGATCATCGAGCCAAAGAAACTTGGTTTTGTTTCCAAGGAAGATGAGAGCGGAGACTACAAAAAGATGAAGGACAACGTGATGGATGAGGTGAAACAGCTGTTCCGTCCAGAATTTTTGAACCGTATTGATGAGATCATCGTTTTCCATGCACTGAATGAAGAGAACATGAAACGGATCGTCACTTTGCTGTGCAAGGCATTTGAAAAGAGGGTGCAGGAGCAGATGCACATCACCCTGCACATCAAGGAGTCTGTGAAAAAACATATTGTGGAAGTGGGAACAGACAAAAAATACGGAGCCCGTCCGCTGCGCCGTGCTATGCAGAATGAGCTTGAGGATGCACTTGCAGATGCAATTCTTGAAAATGAAGTGGCGCCAGGGCAGGATGTGGATGTAAGTGTTGTGAAAAAGAAAGTAAAATTTCAAACCAAAAACACAAATAGGTAGTAAAATAAAACTGTTTATTATATAATAAAGATGCTCTTAATAGAAAAATGTAAAAGTACCTAGCAGGAGGAAGAAAGCAATGGCAGTAGTCAAAGAGTTGTTAAGAACAGAAGTAGACGGTGGGTTGAGTTTTGGAGATTATACTCTGGATAAGAAGACAAAACTGGATGGTTTTGAATTCCAGGGAGATATATATAAAGTAAAAACATTTCGAGAGATCACAAAGCTTGAAAAGAACGGAATGTTCGTATATGAATCCGTTCCGGGAACAGCTGTGGAAGATTTTTACATGACAGATGAGGCAGTGACATTTACTGTGTCAGGCGCAGAGGATGCACAGATCACAGTGGAGCTTGAAGAGGGCTGCGAATACATAGTGTATATGGATGATGTCAATGTGGGCAGGATGAAGACCAACTTGAGCGGAAAATTGAGCGTGAGCGCAGAACTTGGCGAAGATGTCAGCGTGGATGTAAAGATCGTCAAAGCTTAAAAACACATAAGAGGACAAAAGAGCGTAAGGGCACTGCAGCGTGAAACATGCAGTGCCCTTTGTTTATTCTATAGGAAATTTCGATTTCCTATAGAACAAAACCCTCCGGGAGGATGCGCACGTCGCAAAAGGGGACTTTACCGCTTTGCGGTATTGCGGCGGCGCGCAAAGTGGAGGGCCCCTCATGAGTGAGGGGAGGGGGGAGTTGAAGTGGGCTTGCCCACTTTGTTCTTCCATCAATGTGATCAAATCAGAAAGGAAAGGGATATATGGCAAAAGGGAAAAAGACAGTTTTTTATTGTCAAAACTGCGGACATGAAGAAAAGAAATGGCTTGGACAGTGCCCGGCCTGCAAAGAATGGAATACGTTTGTAGAGGAACTTCAGGTGCAGGTGAAAGACACGCCTGTCGGAGGAAACAGAGGGAATGTTTCGGCAGTCAAATTGAAAGAGGTGTCTGCATCGGACGAGGAGAGGATCCACACCGGTATTCATGAACTGGACCGGGTGCTTGGAGGGGGGATTGTCAAAGGATCTCTTGTGCTTGTGGGGGGAGATCCGGGTATTGGAAAGTCCACGCTCCTTTTGCAGGTCTGCCAAAAACTTTCCCGGGCAGGAAAAGAGCTGCTCTATATTTCGGGGGAAGAATCTGCGGCTCAGATTAAAATGAGGGGGGACCGGCTGGGAGAATTTTCTGACACTCTGAAATTATTCTGTGAGACAAATTTGACGCTCATCCAGAATCTGATCGAAAAGGAAAAACCACAGATCGTGGTGATCGATTCCATTCAGACAATGTACAGTGAAGAGGTGGCAAGCGCTCCGGGTAGTGTTTCCCAGGTAAGGGAGGCGACGGGTGTTTTTATGAGACTGGCCAAGGTGCTTGGCATCACGATCTTTATTGTTGGGCATGTCACAAAGGAAGGTACTGTGGCAGGACCACGTGTGCTGGAACATATGGTGGACACGGTGTTGTATTTTGAAGGAGAGCGTCATGCCTCCTACCGCATTTTAAGAGGCGTGAAAAACCGCTTTGGTTCCACAAATGAAATCGGAGTGTTTGAAATGCGCCAGGAAGGGCTTGTGGAGGTTGCAAACCCTTCGGAATTCATGCTGGAGGGAAAACCAGAGCACGCGTCCGGATCGGTTGTCGCCTGTTCTATGGAGGGGACAAGACCAATCCTTTTGGAAATCCAGGCTCTTGTCTGCCACAGTAATTTTGGAATGCCAAGACGGACTGCAGCAGGGACAGATTACAACCGTGTGAATCTTTTGATGGCTGTTCTGGAGAAACGGCTTGGAATGCAGCTTTCAGGCTGCGATGCTTACGTCAACATTGCAGGCGGAGTGAAGATCAGTGAACCGGCGATTGACCTTGGCATTGTCATGGCTATTGCGTCCAGCTTTAAAAACCGTCCTATCGATGAGAAGACGATCGTATTCGGGGAAGTCGGATTAAGCGGGGAAGTGCGTGCAGTCAGCATGCCGGAGCAGAGAGTGGCAGAGGCAAAAAAATTGGGATTTGAGACATGCATCCTTCCGGAGGTGTCAAGAAAAGCGGTTCAGAATATAAAGGGAATCGGTATTATTGCAGTAAAAAATATAAGCGAGGCGGTGCGTCTGATTTCTTAGATATATATTGCTTGATTCCAGAATTTTTCGGAAGTATAATAGAAGAAATAGAAAAAGGAGGAAGAGGCTTATGAAAAAAGTGTGTAGTGTGCTTGCAGCATTCTGTATGGTCCTGACACTGATGGGCGCAGCTTTCGTTCCGGGAAAGGCAGCACAGGCGGCACAGGGAGGACGAGGGATACCGGATTATGTAAGCGAGAATGGACAAGGTGTCTGGAATGACGAGATACAAAGTATGGCCACGAGAAACGCCAATGCTGCTTTGATGCAGGAGTTGGAGGGAGGCCCATCTGTGGAAACATTGAATGGATGGACCTGCTTTTTTGCGAACGGAACTCCGATCACTGTTTCAGAAGGAGAAGAGGGGATCTATTCCGTGCTCATAAGCTGGGATGGAGGAGAATACCTGGCAGCAGATGGCAGCAGGCTTTACATTTTCGGCGGTTCCCACAACTCCGATGAAGTTGTAGAAAGTTCGAATATCACAGTCAATGGCGGGCTGATCCATATTTTAAGCGCAGGTGGTCTTCACAAAAGCCATACGGTGAACGGCACTGTCACAATAAACGGCGGCCAGATCACCAATTTGTATGCAGGTTCCATTGGTTTCGGACACGGAATTGATTCCTGTCCGACAACACAAGACCATCAAAATGAATGTGTCTTAGAGCATGCTGCTGTCAATGTAAACGGCGGCGTTTTGCAGGCAATTTACGGTGGAGGTATGGCATATCAAGCTGCAGAGGAAACGAGAATTGAGCTAAATGCAGGAGAAGTGCAACAATTTCTTTTGATTGCAGGTGCAAATGGAACATCCGGTGATATGTATGTACATGTTACAGGTGATATGTATGTAAATACCGTGTATGGAGCTGCAAGAGGTACAGTGGACAGTCTCAATTTCAGCATGGATGGAGGCCGCGTGGACGATCTGTTTGTCGGAACAGACGGTTATCTTGAGGACAACGCAGATGTAGAGTATATCAATGCGTCTGTGACAGGCGGCAAAGTAGGAAAATTAGAAGAAGTTTATTTTGGAACTGATCAGGTTGCAACAGAGGAAGAGGTTGAAAAAAAGACAGATTTGGAATTTTATGAGTCAGCAGTCGGAAATCTTCCGGAAATGCTTTCTGGATTTGTGGCAAACGTATCCTTCCATATTGGAGAGGAGACATATAAAGTTGCCGTGACAAAAGGAAAGACAGTCGATGCATATAAACTGGACGCAAATCCCGGATATGTACTTGACGGATGGTATGTGGACAATGCATACACCCAAAAATGGGATTTTGCATCCACTGTCACAGAAGATATGGCTCTGTATGGAAAATGGAAAGAAAGCAACATTTCCACAGCAGTTTTGGAATATGCACTGAAACTGGCAAAAGAGACGGACAAAACAGGGGTGCTGGAATCCGTAGTGGAAAAACTGGATGCAGCGATCGCAAGGGGAGAAGAGATTCTTGCAAAAGCTGCAGCAGGGGATCCAACGATCACTCAGGAAATGGTAGATGAAAGCTGGCAGGAGATTGTCACTTTGATGCAGTATCTCTCTTTCAAACAAGGAGATAAGACAGACCTTGGAAAGATTATAGCATTTGCAAAAACGATTGACCTGAAAGATTTCCTGGAAATCGGACAGAAAGAATTTGACGATGCACTTTTAAAAGCGCAGACAGTTTATGATGACGGAAATGCCATGCAGCCGGAAGTGGATGAGGCAGGCAAAGCGCTTTTGAAGGCATTAAGTGAATTGAGAAGAAAACCGGATAAAGATGCTTTAGAGAAACTGCTTGGCCAGGCAGAAAGTCTGTCCGAGAAAGATTATGAACCAGCAGGATTTGGAGTACTGCGAGCAGCGATCGCACAGGCAGAAACAGCATATGAAAATGCACAGGCCACTAAAGAAGAAGTCACAGCAGCAGAGGATGGGCTGAAAAATGCAATGGCAAAATTAGTTCCGGTTTCCACAAGGACAAAAGAAGAGAAAACGGATACTCTTTTGGCAGATGCGTCAAAGACAGTCGCAAATGCTGCATCCGGAAATAAAGAAACGACAAGTACAGTGAACAGCAATGCAAAGAAGAATGCTGAGAAATCCGTAAAAACAGGAGACGGAGCAGTTGCTGTGCTCCCGGCAGGTACAGCGATGATGGCATTGGCGGCCATGGCAATGGTGATGAAACGCAGAAAAATGAAATAAACAGTATCTCTAAATAAGAAAACAGGCAGTTTTGGAACAGAGAAAGAAATGAATCTGATGGACAAACTGCCTGTTTTCTTTTTCGTAAACACACAAACATTGTGGAAAACATAAAAGACAGGTAAGTTATCCCCATAAATCCCCAAAAGTAAGTTGAAAATGTGGAAAAGTTGTGGAAAAAAAGCGTTGACAGAAGGAGGGGAGGATGATATGATAACGGAGCTGTCGAAAAA
>NZ_NFKJ01000008.1 GCF_002160325.1 Lachnoclostridium sp. An181 | reverse complement strand
CTAACCATCGTCCTATTGTCATGTCCATTCCCCTGTTGATTTAACATGTGTTCGATCGGCAGGGATTCTTTTTCCCCTTATCCAAAATCGAAATTTCCTATAAAATAAAAAAGAAGGGTGCTCTCACACCCTTCCCATTAATCCAAATCAATAAAATCAACATTGAAGTTTTCCGAATCCTTTTTGGATTTGTGATAGTCATGATAATCATCACTGTCATATTCATAATCACTGTCTCCATCCAAATCTTCGTACTCTTCATACTCGTCCTCGTATTTTGACTTTAGAATATCATCTGATTCATCCGCATATGCAGCCTGATCCTCAAGGTCATATTCATCAAAATCATCGTCATATTCGTCGGAGAATACATCGGTCGGCTCGTCTTCGCCGTAATCTTCCTCTTCTTCCGGATACGCTCCGTCCAATGATTTTTCTCCCGAATCATCGTCTTCATCGATATGGTACTCATCGTAAAGCTCGTCCAGCTCCAGATTGCGGTGCCGCAATTTGACAGCTAAAATAATGATAATGACAAGAAGTACAAAAAAGGCAATTGCAACGGAAATCATCACCTGGATCGGATAATTTCTCATCAAAGTCTCCAGCTTTCCTACCTTTGTCTCCTGTTTTACGGCAGCCTGACTTGCTGTGTCCGTAAATCTCTGATAAGTATCTTCATTATTGTCGTACTGGTACAATGCTTTTTGTCCGTTATTGTTCAATGCATATAGAAGAAAGATCCCGTCTTCTTTTGTGTTCTGCCATGCCGGGAAAGTCATATCGTCAATTTTCATTGTTGTCTCTTCATACTGTTCCGGCAATTTTACGCTGCCGTCATTCTGTAAAAATATCAGGTTTGTCCTCTCTGAAACAATCACCTGCGCCAGCGGATAAAACTTCTCATCCTTTCCTTCCGGATCGTAAAGGAAGAACTTACCTTTGTTTTCCTGATCAACAAGGTATACTGCATACTGCTCGCTTGTATCCTGCTTTACTGCAGGTACTGTGCTGTTTTCATATGTCATCTCTGCTTTGGAAAATCCCGTAGGAATATCAGAATCCGAAAAATTTCCGGAAATCGTATACTGCGCACCGTTTACTGTGACAGCAGATCCTGCAGCTGCTGTCTGGTTTTCACCGGATGCTGTTCCGTCTCCCGGTTTTGCCGTGACAGTGGACGTTCCCTCCTGGCATGTCAATGTCTCGTCAGAATAGAGATAAGCCGTGTAATCCGCAATCGTGATCTGGGACTGTCCTTCTTTGAGCACTTTAAACGTCATCATAAATGACAATTCCGTCTCCTCGCCGGTACCTTTCCCCGAATAAACAATCTCTCCTGCACGTTCGGTACGGACATTGTCTCCGGACACGAACTCCAGCGCAGAGCTGTCGTAATTCATCGTAATATCCGCATCACCGATGGCTGCTCCTCCTGTGGTACGGATGACACCTTTTACTTCTACATTTTCTCCGACCTTTGTCTCCGGATCAGAAAAAACAATGGACCCGTCCGCTGCATAGGTGTCTATCGCAGGCACCAGAGACAACATCAGACATAAAGTTAATAAAACAGCTGATAATCGTTTCAAAACTTTCATATGTATTTCTTCTTCCTTCCTTTGTTTTTTAATAAAAGTGAACCTTTCCCTATCATACACGTTTTTCTTATTATTGTCCATAATTACGTGAAAAATTCAAAAAAGTGTGCTTTAAGGAACTATCCTTTTTAAAATAGGAATCTTTTTCATCATCAATACTATTATTAACGATATCAAATAAACAATAATAGCTCCTCCTATTCTCCATGCTCTTCTTGCTATATCTACATTCAACCATTCAATTATCTGATTCATTACCATAATGTGTACTAAGTAAATTCCAAAACTTGCTCCTGAAACTTTTTCTAAGATTTTTTTAATTGTTTCATATTTTTCAAGCAATTTGTTCCACGGAAAATACTTAAATGCTACAAAGACACCACAAGCCAAAAAGACAGACGGAAAATTTAGATAGCCCCAAAAAGTTTTGTTTAATACCCCACTTCTTATTGACCAAATATATGTCGAACAATATCGAACCAAAATTCCAAATACCGCTAGTACATAAAATAAAATCCGATATTTTTGTTCAATATTTGTATCTGCCAGTAAAAATCCTATCAAGACAAATAGTATATATCCTCCTGTAATGGGAAAAGACAATGCAGAATTATAAGGTACTCTCAGAATAGCAAACATTGTTGGCAAAAAAGAATATGTAAGTAATCCTAACACAACTGTATATATCAAAATCTTTTTGTTCTTTTTCAGTAACGAGAGAACAGGAATACTTAAATATACAGCAAATAGCGGGATAAAAAACCAATAAACCGCCTCAAATTTTGTGTTTATGAACATATCAAAAAAAGTCTTGGGATTTAATGTACTCAAATCCAGGTCGCCCCTCCATGACTTGTAAAGGATGTTTATGATACTCCATATCACAAACGGCAGTACCGTCTTTTCTATTCTTTTTTTCAAATAAGTAACAGTACTGTATCTATCACGATAGTCCATTAATGTTGCCCCTGTAATCATAAAAAACACTGGAACTGCCCAATATGCAATTGTTTCAACAATCAAACTCTCTTTCCACACTACAGAATTCGCAAATGAATGTACGAGTCCATTACAATGCATCCAGATGACACAAAAACATGCTGTTACATTCAGACAATCAATATATAAAAAGTGTGCCCTTTTTCTCGTCTCGGTCATTAATATTCCCTCTCATCTTACATTTATTCACTAAGGATCACTTCCCCCTCATCATAGTCATCCTTCGTAATTCCGGTATAATTTTCAATCTCCAAAGCAATGTCCTGCACTGTCTGCGAAACCTCATAAGTCTCATCCGGATACAAAAATTTGTGGAGATCTTCTACATTATCCAAGACCCCTGTCGGGACGACTATACTTCCTGTGTCTTCCATTGTCTTGTCCACTGTCCGATATGGGAATCCTTGCATTTCTCCCAGTTGATATTTTGGTGCCTGTGATGCAAGACCAATCAATTCCGTTAATGAAAAACTCGTAGACACACTAGGCAAGATCGTATCAATCAATTCATTGAGTCTTGTGATACTCAGTCCCTTTATTTTTTCAAATATTTTTTCGAGAACAAGACGCTGTCTTTCCGCCCTTTTATAATCGCCGCCTGCAATCTTTCGAATTCGTGCATAAGTCACTGCCTGTACCCCGTCAAACGTCTGCTGTCCCGCTCTCTCTACAAAATTTGCCTCTTTTCCTGCAACATTGGCAGTCTCCTTCAGATATTCATTCATACAATCCACTTCCTCCTGGGTCGGGGATAGCTCAATTCCTCCTATAAGATCTACGGTATCAGCAAGTGCCTTAAAATCAACCGTGACATAATCCTCCACATCCAAATCAAAATTTCTGTTCAGCAGATTGATAGCCTCTGTAGGTCCTCCGCTAAAGTACGCATTATTCGCCTTTTTTAAAGATCCATCTGCCTGTCTGGTAAGAGTATCCCTGTACACAGATACGAGCCGTATTTCTTTTGTCTTATTATTTAAAGCCGCAACCATGATTGTATCCGCATGTGTTCCCGCCTCAAGCTGTCCGTCACGGGAATCTCCTCCAAACAGGGCGACAGTGGTATATCCTTCTTTTTTCATGCCATCATTTGTTTCGATATCCTCTTCATTTACGGCAATTTTCTGAAATTTGTCATACTTTGCCATAACAAACATGGTTCCTGCAAGCATCACCAGAAGGATAATCTCGACAATAAGAACCAGTGCTCTTTTTTTATGTCTCCTTTTTCTTTTCATCTTGGTAACAGCTCCTTCTCAAAATTTTAGTGACTTCTACCAAAACAGGGGCTAAACTTTGGATATGTGTCCTTAGTCAAGCCCCTGAATGTCCTCAATTAATATTCTTTGTAACCAATGTTCATATCAACAGCTCCTTGAATCCCCGGCACTGTACCTCTATCAGAATATTGCCAAATCGTCACATTTCCGGCCCCCGTATATCCGTGTCCCAAAGAAGGTGTGTAGTCACGGTATCTGGCAATCCATACATCTTCATCCTCAAAGCTCTTCATATCAATTTTATTATCCAGCCAATTTTTATTGGCATAGATCATAAATTTATATCCGTGGTTTTCCACAATTCCTTTAAAAATTTTAATAATTTCAGTAAGCTGTGCTTTTGATAAATCTCCCTGCACATTCTCATCTTCAATATCATATGCAATTGGATACTGAATCCGGTATCCACTATTCTGGATTGCATTCACCACTGCCATGGCCTCTTTTCTTGTTTCTGATGCCGTGTCTGCATAACTGTATCGATATACACCCACGGAAATCCCATTGTCGGATGCTCCCTTTATATTTTGGTTGAACTTTGCATCTACTGAAATAGAGTTTGGATTTGATCCTTTCACACATCTAAGCATAGCAAATGATATTCCTGAATTTTTCACCTTACTCCAGTTAATATTTCCATTATATTCCGAAACATCAATTCCATTTTGAATTCCTTCTTTATAGGCTTCTCCAATCGCAATAGAATGATCTCCCTTTTTTAACATTTGGATTTGAATAGCCTCGATTGAGGAATTATAAAATCTCGACCCCGCTTTTTCTCCATTTTTCGTCCATCCAAGCCAGCCTAAATTTGCGACATGGACACGATAATAAATATCATATTCAGATGCAGCGGATCCTGATAGCTGAATTTGGATTACTTCAATTCCTTTAGATTGACCTGTTGTTCCGGATAATTGCATATTGGATTTCCAATCCTGCCAGCCTTCGTCTTGAATATAGCTACGATATGTCACATAACTTCCTGGTAAGGAGGATAGTGCAATTTTAATTCCTTCCATACGCAGATTTTTTCCTTCTGTTCCTGCTACTTGTCCATCTGATACAACATTTTGACTACCACTGCCTTGAATATAAACCTGATATTTAACAAGTTTTTCTTTAAAAGCCACTCCTTCCTCCGGGAACACACTTGCACCCTTTTCTACAAGCTGAATCTGGATTGCTTCCATTCTATAACCATATCCTGCTGTGCCTGCTGTTTCACCATTCTTCGCCCAATCCAACCATCCGAACTCTTGGCAATGAGCTCGATAGTATATATCATACTTTTGTGCTGCTTCTCCGTTCAGTTTTATCTCTATTGCTTCTATTTGCTTTTTCTCGCCTGTCGTCCCAGCCAGTTCGTTATTCTTTTTCCACTCTTGCCAACCCTGGTCTTGAATATGTACTCTATAATCAACAGCGCTATCAGGCAAATTTTTTAATTTGATACGTATCGCTTCTACTCGAAGTTTCTTTCCCGTTGTACCAGCTACTGCGCCATCTAAAACATATGGTTGATTTCCTATATCCTGTACATGTGTCTGATAACTGATAAACGAAATCTTGCTTGATTCTTTATCATTTTCAGGTATAAACTGGTTTTTATCAACTAATTTTATCTCTATTGCCTCTACTCTGTAAGCATATCCGATTGTACCTGCCGTTTCCCCATTTCGAGCCCATCCTAACCAGCCAAACTCTCGACTGTGTACCCTATAGTATAGATCATATTTTTCCGCCAATTCGTCTGTCAGTTTAATTTCAATCGCCTCTATCTGTAGCTTTTCTCCAGTTGTACCAGATATTTCTCCATTTTCTTTCCAACTCTGCCACCCAATATTCTGAATATGAGTTCTATATAGAATATTACCTGAATACTTTAAGTTTTGTATTTGTATTTGAATAGCTTCGAGACGCTTTTTTTGACCAGTTGTACCAGCTATCTGTCCTTCTTGTTTCCACCCTTGCCAACCAATGTCTTGAACATGAGCATTGTAACCAATTTGATTCTTTTTTTCACTAGTTTTTAAACTTGCATTTTGAGAGTCTTCTTCCCCCTCCTGCTGAGTTTGTAATCGATTGCTTTCTCCATCATTGTCTTTCACTTTTTCTTCACTAAATACTTGATTTTCTCCCACAACTTCAGTTTCATTTATTGTTGCAGCAAAACTCACCACACAATTTGTTAAAACCAAGGCTATTGTTATAAGACTAATCATTACTCTTTTCATTTTCTTCTACCCCTTGATTATGCAAATAAACCATTTATCCTTCTGCATATTTCAATATCTAATTTATTTATTTCTTAATACAATATACAAATCTCCTACAGATGCTTTCCACGTTAGATAATATGTGTGATAAAAAAGCAATAGCCTGATTCCCAAAATAATAGATCGAGTTTCATAAAAATTCTCTCTTAATTCCCAAAATTTTTTTGTATTATCTAGAATCCTTTCCTTCTTTTCATCATGACGATCTATAACCAGTTGCAGTAATTTATCGCAAACTTTTATATAGTATCTGATGCTTTCCAGTTTTTGGTCTTTTTGATGTTGTTTTTTATCCGAAGCATTTTCGCCATGTCTTCTAAAACGAATTACGTTTCTATCATAACGATATAATCCGTCCAGAAACATTGCATTTCTCCACAAAAGTGCATCATGCGGATACTCTGGAAACATATATTTTAACGAAATGTCAAGGAGTTCTTTTCTAATACCCATAACACACCCTGGACTCAAGATATAAACACCTTTTTCATTCGCCTCCATTTTATAAATATTTTCATCATTTTGAATATTTTTCTTAAATACTCTATCTACTTTTTGATAGTTATCGCCCTCATAAAAGGCTTCATAATTTCCAGCAAGGAGCAAAATATTTTCATTATTCTCCAAAATGCCAGCCATCTTTTCTATCTTGTCCAAATACCAAATATCATCTTGATCACATGGAAATATTATTTCTCCTTTTGCTTTTTTTAGACCATCTATGAAATTCGTCTTCCAACCCTTATTGTTTTCATTTACAGTTATACTCCATGTTTTCAACTGATTTGCAGCAATATATTTCTTTATAATTTCGACTGTTTTATCAGTAGAGCAATCATCAAAAATCAAAACCTCATCTGGTTGTCTAGTTTGATTTTTCAATGATTCCATCTGTTCTTCTATATATTTCTCCCCATTATAACAGCAAAGAACGACTGAAATCACTTCCCTTTTCATAAGCCATACACTCCTTACACAAACTCTAACTTCATATATTGAATCATTCTTCTATACATTTCCTCAAGCTTTACTTGTGGATTCCAGCCAATTCCCCTTAATTTTTGTGAACTCAATCTCATCTTTACTTCCGGGGCATATCCATATTTCAAATTATCTTCCGGAATATCAAATACTAACTTAACTTGATCATTTCCGAACTTTCTAACAACAAGTTCCGCCATTTCAACAATCATTCGTGTATTTTCTTCATTACAAATATTGTACGCTTCACCATTATTCCCTTTAATATTCAATAGTATTAACGCTTTTATCAAATCACTTGTGTAACAGTAATTGCCCCATGATTTTCCATTCGTATGCAAAACAATATCTTTACCTTCAATAACACTTCTGGCAAACTGTGCGTATACTCGATTATCATTTTCCAATACTCCTGCTCCGAAAGTCTGAGCTAATCTAGCAATTTTGACTGGAACTTGAAATTGATGGCAATACGCTGCACACAAACATTCACTAATACGTTTTCCTTCTGAATAACTGCTTCTTACATTCAAAATATCAATATAACCTAAATTTTCCTCTTTTACATACTCCAATTCAGCATCTGGTTTTCCATACATCTCCATA
Source organism: Lachnoclostridium sp. An181 (assembly GCF_002160325.1). Taxonomy (GTDB): domain Bacteria; phylum Bacillota; class Clostridia; order Lachnospirales; family Lachnospiraceae; genus An181. The sequence continues at coordinate 107,854 of NZ_NFKJ01000008.1, read as the reverse complement.
GATGAAAGATAAATCATACTTTTGAGCGATTTCTTTCTTGCTAATTCTAAAATATTTTTAGTTCCAATATACATAGTATCCATGGTTTCCGCAGGATGAGTTACAAAAAACTTAGAATTAGTCGCACTTGCCGTATGAAATATATAATCAAGATTTGATTCTATATCAATCGGCTCTGTTATATCTTTATATAACAGAGTAAAGCAAGAATCATTTAAGCAGTCTCCATAAATCTTCTGCGCTTTTTGACTATCTCTTGCCACCCCAATAATCTTAATATGAGAAAGTGTCAGCTCATTATAATACAACAAAAATTTAATCAACAAAGACCCTATCATTCCTGTTGCACCTGTAACCATTATCGTACTATTTTCAAACGCTTTCATGTCACTGTCTGCTAAAACTTCGGCGAAATCACTTACTATAACTTTATTTAAGTTCATAATTTTCCTCTTTCCCACTCTATATTCCAAATAATTGAGAATTCTCCCTTGCTTCACATAATGCTTTGAATGTATAGAAATCCATTGGAGTTGTGATTTTTATATTCTCGACAGGTCCTTCAACCGCATATAATGTAGTCCCATAATTTTTCATTAATGATGCTGAATCTATAAAATCATGCTTTTCTTCCTCTAGAGCTCTTTTATGCATCTGTAAAATATCCTTCAGTTTAAAGCATTGAGGAGCCCTCGCCAACATACATTCTGATCTGTCAGTAATAGATACAATCTTATTATCTTCGTTTGCACTTACAATCGTCTCAATTGCCGGTGTTACCGTAATTGCATTTCCTTTTTCTTTTACTGTATTTATACAGTCAGATATAAGTTGAGCATTGATCAACGGTCGCACTCCATCATGAATCAACACAATTGCATCTTCATCACTCACCTCTTGTGCAGCCACAATGCCTGCATATATTGAATCTTGGCCTGTTTTTCCTCCTGGAACAATCTTCACAACCTTTGTAAGATTATATTTTTCAACTAATTCTTTTAAAAAATCAATCCATTCTTCTACACACGAAACTACTATTTTGCTTATGTTCTCATGATGTTGAAAATGTTCCAATGTATAAATGATAATTTCTTTACCATACAGTTTCAAAAACTGTTTTGGCAAAGCCTTACTATTCATTCTTCTCCCAATTCCTCCAGCAAAGATTACCGCCACATTTTCCATAATCACCTTACACCTCTTTTTAATTTTCTATCAATTAGGTATTTATAAACTTTTGCAATATAAAGAATCAATGTATATTTTCGATTTTGAAACATCTTTATGATAATACTCTGATTTCTATTTTTTATTTTCATTTTTTTTACTTTTTCTTTCGTTAATTCAAATTGAAATCCTTCATAATTTTGAAGCTTATTCAAATAATCCTTTTTTCTTTTCCATGTATATCTACAAGATTTATCAGTCAACATAAAAAGTATTGGTACCAAATACTCATTGGCTATTTCTAACTCTTTATCTCCGTTCTCTTCTCTATCGATTCCTAGTTTTTCCCACACTTTCATTTCCAATTCACATGCATTTTTATATTTATCAAGTGCACTATCATTAAACTTGGCAGATGCGCTATATGTCTCTCTTATGTAATGATAGTAATAAACCTTATCATTAAATACTATTTTATTTACATAAGGCATAATTTCTCTACAAAACAACGCATCTTCAAATCCATACCTAAATTCCTCATGAAACTTTATGCCACATTCTTGTAGCATTTTCTTTTTATATAAACCGTCCCAAACTCCATTTAACGCCCCTGTTTTTTGAATTTCAAAATACTTCTTTTTAATATGGTTTCTATCTATAATTATTTTTTCAAATTTTCTGGTTTCTTCTCCCCGTTTTTCACCTTTTTCATTGATATAAATTGTTTTTCTACCAAATTTAACTAAATCTGCATTTGTTTTTACAGCCAGTTCATAGTTATCTTTCAAAAAATCTTTGTCTAATAAATCATCATTATCGGCAAAAGCTATATACTCTCCCTCTGCAATTGATATACCAAAATTTCTTGAGGCACACATTCCATGATTTTCTTGATGAAATACCCTTATTCTCTGATCTTTTTTAGAATATTCATCACATATTTTTCCGCTATTATCTTTTGAACCATCATCAACCAAAATTATTTCTATTTCTTTTAAAGTTTGATTAACAATACACTCTAATGTTTCTGATAAATATTCTTGTGCATTATACACAGGAACTATTAAACTAACTTTTATTTTCTCTTGTTTCATTATCCATTCCTTCTCTTTAATAACTCATGTTTAATAATCTCTAAATACATTAATACATCCTTCTTTTTCCAAATGAGATATACTATATATGCAAATGCATAAATTACAGTAGTCATCCAAGACTGCAAAAACCATCCTGTGCAAATAAATATAAATGTTAATATCCATTCAACAATCATATCTTTTTTTATAGATATAGAAATTTCCTTTGCTAGAATGATTTCACCAATACATGATCTGATTCCCATCAGAATCGGCAGTGATACTATAGCTAACGTCAGATTATCAACAATATATACCGAAATCGCAGTTGTTACTATTGTCACTATTACAGCTATCCAATTTATCTGCATAATGACTTTTTCCTTCCGTAATGCTTTAAGATATGTATTTATCAACATGGTCATTTTACTTTCAAATACACACATCGGAAACAATAAAGCCATATAACGTAAACTCTCCGCATATTGCGGCAACCACCAGGAAAGAATTACTTTCGCAGGATAATACACTACAAGCAAACCCAATACTGGTATCATCAACATATTTCTCATTTTTATATACACTTCTGAATATTTTTCTTCGGAAATATTCTTTAACATTGGATATAAGACTATACTGACAGCACCTATAAAAGTCATCAATAGATTAGATGCTGTAATACTTAAAGATACTCTTCCAAAGATTTCTACAGACCAGTGATTTTGAATTGCCCACCTAACAACTCCTAATAAAAGATTGCTTGCAATATTTGCAAACATCAATTTTATTCCTACGGTAATATTATCCCAAGCTTCTTTAAAACCTTTTAAGGCATTCTTAATAGGCCGAAACACTATGTCTTTGCATTCTAAAGACAATAAAATGAGCGTTACAGTTCGAGCAATTAAATCTGCGCCAACTAAAACTTTAAATTCTCTCATTCCTATCATCAACAATACAATTACTAAAACTGCATAAATAATTTTTTCGAGCAAATAATTTTTCGCATAATCTACAATTCGATTTGTTGTTTGCAATAAATACTGTAAAAATGTACGCGGAATTTGCAAAATACAGCAAAGTGCAAAGGCACTAAATACAACTTGCTTATCTGTATTAGGGACAAACATATAGGCCCATCCCCCGATAATTATAGCTAATATTATTTCGCAAAAAGTTAACAACCAAAATTGCGTATTAAAATATGTCTTATCTAAACTTTCATATTTTTTACCGCCAAATTTCAAATAAACTCCATCAGCCCATCCAAGGTGAAAAAAACCGACATACGATGAATAGAACAAATATAATTGCCAATATGAATATTCTGTTACCCCTAAAATTTTGGGAACAAATAAAACTAGAATCATAGATACTAATGTATTTGTTCCATTTGCCAATACTGAATAAGACAAATTTTTAATTGTTTTGCTATTTTTCATTTCATACAAACTCCAAATCTATTTTAATGTTTCAACTTAATTTATATAGTTTATTGAAAAATACTTTTATACGGGAACACTTCCCATATAGGCAAAGCTCTAGTTAAATGGAAAAGCAAAATTAAAGACAGTATTATCAATATACCTATTTTTATTTTGTTTCGCTTTTCGACTTGTAACGCATTTGCTATTAAACAAATTTCCGGAAACAAAAAATAATATGCAAATCGTTTATATTCAGGTAACCAACACGCTAATGTAGAAATGATAATTCCTATATATAGAGCATTTATCATAATTCTATTTTTTATATTGGTCTGCAAATAATCATAATACAAAAATACAATTCCAAGCGCTATAATATGGCATAAAATAAAAGCAATATCCCACGAAAAAGTACGTGTAATATAGTTACTTGTTAGATACGATGGTTTGAATTTAGCAAACAAAAACGTCATTATTTCTTGAAATTTAAAATTAAAAGGAATACATACCATTGCAATCATTAAAAAAAATGATAATTTTAACTTTCGATTTAATATAAAATAAAATGGCCAAATAATAATTGCAGAAAAATGAAAAGAAGTGGCCAAAATTATCAATATAGTAAATAAAATCAATTTTCGTTTTTCAATATATTCATATGCCAAAAATACTAACATTACTGCAATAAATTGTCTTATCAAATTCATACCAAATCGAAAAAAATATGCATATGCAAAATATAAAAATAAAGTTAGAGCATAATTATCCGAAAATTTTTTAACACATAAAAGCAATAGACCATATCCAATAAAACAAACAATAAAATAGACTAATTGAAATTCACCGCCTATCGCAATAACAAAACGATTAATCAAATAGTATGCAATATCTGTATCTATATCAATTCCTAGTCTTATCTTTTGAAAATATTGAACATATGTAGCATAATCTCCTCCAGTATAATAAGCACTAGCATTAACCAAATACATCGGTAAAAAAGTTAATACTACAAAGACGGTTTCCAAACATTTTTCCTTTACTTGAATTCTTTCTTTTTTTTTGTAATTGTCCCATAAATATGCGCCTATTACTGTTAAAATCATTGTAACGCTATATACTAAAACTGACATTTTTCTCCCGCCTTGTTTCTATTCTATCGCCACTAATCCTAATACTTTTATGTTATAATTTTGACAATATTTATATTCTTCTTCCATTGAGTTTATCAAAGATTTATTAAAAACTTCACCTATAATTGCATAGGATACATTATTTACGTTTCTTAAAGCCTCTTTAGAAATTGATAAAGAACCTTCATATATAAAATCAATTTTTATATCTCTACAAATTTCTGACAAAACTTCCTGAAATTTGGTCAATTTTTTCTTATGGTCATTCCCACATATTAATATATTTCCTTCAGAAATACCATTTACTTTTAAAAACTCACAAAAATATTGTGCAAACTCCTCCTGATTGGCAAAATATTCATTATTTCCCTCAAGTCTTCCTATAAATTTTTTATATCTTCCTATTTTTCCATCAGCAATTACACCTAAAATATCTATATTGCTTTTTTTCAAATCCGAGTATTTCCGAACCTTCTTACTTGTGTAATATATAAAAAATAGCACCACAATTATCAAGCAAGCTGCTATCATTGCTCCCCAAATCGCACCTTTTATGGTCTGTTTCACAATGCTCGATTTTGTAATCACCGTATTAACAGCTGCATCTACTTTTCTAGATGACACTGCCCCTGCTGATGTTGCTGGAAGCTCATATACTAATGTTTTATCAACTACTTCACACTTGCTCTCTTTTACAATTTCGTTGACATGTTTTATTAAAATATCAGTATATTCTTTGGCAATCTCTTCAGCCAATTCTTCATCTGTAGACTTAAACCCTATCATCACATAGTTTTCAATATTTGTATCCTGCTCAACAATTGTCTGGTTCATAAAATCATAATAAGTATATGGATAATCTTTTTCTTTATCTAAAATATATCCATAATGGTTGAAACTTTCTTTTCTAGACGTATCTTCTTGTTTCTCTTTTTCAAAATATTTATTTAACAGCTCATTCATTACACTTTCACTTTTTGCACCTTTCAAAAAAGCCTCTGTAATCTCTTTTGTTTTTAAAACAGGTATCCCTTCAACAATATCATAAAGATCATCAACTTTAACAGTATATGTAATTCGTTTCCAAGTTGGTTCCTCTCCCTCTGCTTGATTTTTAATCACTTGATTCTCATCTTGATTTTTATATTGTTGAATATTAGAAACCAGCCTAACTCCCGCAAAAGCAATGGCACCAATCATAATTACCGCCAAAACACTTTTCCATTTTTTCAAATAAAATGCCACCAAATCATTTAAATCATAAAAATCATTCATAATATTTTCCTTTCTATTTCATCAAAAAATTTACAATTTTATTGACAGCCATTTCCGTTGCACATCCTGTTTCTTTATTTTCCAAAATTTTATGATGAGTTTCTATTTTCTTTCTATTTTTTTCTTGATCAAAATTTAAAATCAGTCTTTCCAGTTCTACATTACTTTTTGCTAATGGAAACGCCCATGTCGACGGATTAGTATAAAAATTTCTTTCGGCTTGATATTTTTCTAAATCTGGCACAAATAAAAATCCTGGTTTAAATGTCAATGAATAATCCCAGATCGTCGAAGAATAATCCGTGATAAATACATCTACAGCACCTAAAAGTTCTTGCATGTCCGGATAATCACTGACATCTATACATCCTTCCGACTCTATATCTTTTTCAACAAAGTGATGTTTACGAATTAGAAACACCCATTCTCCCCCAAATCTCTTTTGCAAAGCATTCAGACATCTGTCCTTATCTATTTCATTGTCAAATTTTGCATCTCCTTCATTGCCTCTGTACGTCGGTGCAAACATAACTGTTTTTTTAGAGCTGTCTAATTTTAAATATTGATAGACTTTTTCCTTTTTTTCTTTTCCTTTCCCGTTTACAAGGAAATCATTTCGAGGCATTCCACATTCCAAAAACTTATTCTGATCAACCGCTTTCGAATATGACATTACTTTTGAAAACATTCTACAACTAGAAATAAAAATATCCGTCTGTTTTCCACATATCTTGTTAATTTTCATTTCTACTCCACAGCCTTCAATCGTTTCCTCTCCAACTCTTTTATACGCTCCACCCCCATGCCAAGTATTAATAAAGCATTGATTCTTTCTTTTTGGGATATAGCTGCCTAACCCGTCATTACTAATAATTACTTTTGAGGTCAACAAATATAAAATTGACTGCAAAGAATAAGGTTTTACATATTTCGTCTGTTTATCAGTTTTCCTGTCCATGACATATTCCCAAACATATTCAAATTGTCCCGGAAAATTTTCTACCATATATTCGTAAATATACTTTGGATTGCAGCTTATAGAAGTTCCTCTATTTGCAGAAAAATATATCCTTTTTCTATTTACAGGAACAATATAAAATATTTTTAACACTGTACGCATTAAATATATCGCCCAATATTTAATATATTTCATTTTTTCTTTCCTCTTTATTTTATTTTTGAAAACAGAAGTGGCCCATATTTTTTCACTTTATATATACCTTTTGAAATAATTCTACATCCAATGTTTAAATTTTTTTCCATCATCCATTTAAAAACATTCAGAGTGATTGATTTCGTCTTTCTTCCACTACAAATTTCAAGATATAACTTATCTTTGCTCACTTTATATAACCATTGCTTTTTCTGAATTCTATTTAGCTTACAGCGTTTATCTTCATTCCTGGTAGCTGCAGATAAAATATAGCGTATATATATATTGTTCAAAACTTGTATGCTACTTTCTAAAATACCTTCTTTTTTACAATATCCATACATTTCCTCTATTCTTCGTTTACTTAATTGATAATACTCTGGAACAAATCTTGTAGTAATGCTTTCATTAAATCTCTTGTAATAAAAATATCCTGCATGTTCTATATAAGTTATAGAATGGATATGTTCACAAAATTTTAATGTAAAAAAATAATCTTCATATAATATAGACTTTTCGAACCTCAAACACATAGTATCTACAATAGATTTTTTATACAATTTATTGCATTGATAGCCTAAAAGTGTCTTTTCTTCCAGTTCAAGGATTTTTTTTGCAATTTTTTCTCCTCTCCAGGTTCCTTTCTCAGACTGTACAATTTTGATATGATTCACTTCTCCTTTTCTATTTAAATACAATTCAGTCATTCCCCAAACGACCATATCAATCTTTCCTTCTTCTGAGGCCAAAACTGCTTGTTCAAACAAATCTGTTGCTATCTTATCATCCGAATCCACGAAAGCAAGATAATATCCTGTTGCATGTTCAATTCCATAATTACGCGCAGCTCCTGCACCGACATTTTCTTTTAAATCTAAAAATTTTATTTTTTTATTATCTTTTGCAAAACGCAAACATATAGATTTACTATTATCTTTTGAACAATCATTGATTATAACTAATTCGAAATCTTGAAAGGTTTGTTCCAAAATGCTCGTGATACTTTTTTCTAAATACTCTTCTGCATTATACACCGGCATCACTACACTGATAAACGGTCTTTTTCCTTCCATTATCTTCCCGCCTTTAATTTCGTAAACAATTTCGTATTTTTCGTCTTCACATACGTGATCACTTTTGCCTCCCAGTAAGTGAGCAATGTATTATGCCACTTGATCGGTAACAGCAAAATCTTCATATACAAGGAACGCGGACGCGCCACTTTTCCCATCTTGTCAATTCTTGGGTTTTGGAGCATCTTTTTGATTTCCTGTTTCTTTTCTTTCTTGGACATCATACACTTCGGATTTGTAATGTTCTCCACACATCCCACAAATCTCTCCATATAACGTCTCGCAATCATTTCTGTACTTGCCGGATCTCCCACATGCCATTCTTTGTACAAGTTAATCATCCAGCCGTGCTCTTCTTCTCTCTTTTCATACATTCCCGGACGATAAGCCGCTGTCTCTGACTCGGAACGTGCACGCAAAAAATGGTAATACTGTTTTGAAGTTACTGTCACACGTTCTACATTCTTGACAATACTTACATTAAACGGAAAATCGTCCCAAAAAGTTTTTGGGAATCTCAAGTTATTTTCCATGATATATTTTGACTCAAACAATTTATTCCACGGAGTATACAACAAGTTTTTATCAAACAATTTATATGCATTTTTGCGAAATGCCTCTTTATTTGGATAAACTGCATCCTCCACCAAAAAATTGTCTGTCACATAGTTTTCTTTGTCATAATAGGTATCGATATAAAATCCGGCCACAACCAACTGTGCATTGTCTCTTTTTGCAAGATTATACATATCTTCCAGCATCGTCGGCTCTGCCCAGTCATCAGAATCCATGAAATACATGTATTCTCCTTTTGCAATTTCAATCGCCATATTTCTCGCACTCGGAGCACCGCCATTTTCCTTGTGAATCACATGGATTCTCTCATCACGTGCAGCATACTCGTCACAAATTTCACCGCTTCGGTCCGGCGTCCCATCGTCCACGATCAAAAACTCCCATTCTTTCAATGTCTGGGCTTGAATGCTTTCAATTGCTTTTCCAACATATTCCTCTACCTTATACACAGGCATGATGATACTGACTTTGATATTATTTTCCATCTTATTTCTCCTATTGCAATTCTTTTTCCACTAACTGGAATGCAGATTCAATGACTTTATCCATATCGTAATATTTGTACTCGGCAAGCCTTCCGCCCAGTAAAATTTTTTCTTCTTCATCTGCTTTTTTTCTGTATTTCTGATAGAGCTCCTGATTCTTTTCGTCATTTACAGGGTAATAGTACTCCATCCCTTCTTCCCATTCTGCCGGATACTCTCTTGTGATCACAGTCTTTGTCTGTGTCCCAAATTCAAAATGTTTATGTTCGATCACTCTTGTATATGGAGTCTCCCTGTCCGTATAATTGACAACAGCCACGCCCTGATAGTTTTCTTCATCCAACACTTCAGATTCAAAGCGAAGGCTCCTGTACTCCAATGGTCCATAACAAAAATCATATAATGCATCCAAAGCTCCTGTGTAGATCACTTTTTGGCCAAGTGCATTATATGTCTCTCTGTCCTGGTTATAATCCGTATTCAATTTCACATCACAGCCGTCAAACAATGCCTCGATCAGTACATTATAGCCGCCAATCGGAATTCCCTGATATAGGTCATTGAAATAATTATTATCATAGGTATATCTTACCGGAAGCCGTTTGATAATAAAGGACGGTAAATCTTTACAGTCTCTTCCCCACTGTTTCTCTGTATATCCTTTAATCAGTTTTCGGTAAATATCCTCGCCAACCAGGCTGATTGCCTGCTCTTCGAGATTTTTCGGTTCCCCTTTGATGGCAGATTTCTGTTCATCAATGATTGCTTTTGCCTCTTTCGGTGTTGCAACTCCCCACATTTTGCTGAACGTATTCATATTGAATGGCATATTGTAGATTTCCCCTTTGTAATTTGCAACCGGTGAGTTTGTGTAACGGTTAAACTCCACAAGTGAGTTCACAAAATCCCACACCTTGCGGTTGCTTGTATGGAAAATATGCGCACCATATTTATGGACATGGATTCCCTCCACATCCTCACAGTAAAGATTTCCACCAAGTTTGTTCCTTTTTTCGATAACCAGACATTTTTTCCCTTTTTTTGTTGCAAAATACGCAAATGTTCCTGCAAAAAGTCCTCCACCAACAAGGACATAGTCATATTGCTTTTTCATCATCTATACTCCTTCTTCCTTATTTTCTGCTGCATGAAAGATATATTTTTTCTCCTCATCTCCAGTCTGGAAAGCTTCTGTACTGTCCGACTTTAAAAGTACGATAAAGGTCTGGAAAATCAGCTGAATATCTTTGAGTATATTAAACTGCTCAATGTACATCATATCCATGATGAGCTTGTCCTTTGGAGTAGTGTTATATTTTCCTGCAATCTGTGCATATCCGGTAAGACCAGCCTTTACTCTCAATCTGTATCTGAATTCCGGAAGCTCTTCCTCATAAGCCTCCACGTTTTCCAGCATTTCCGGACGCGGTCCCACAAAGCTCATATCCCCTTTTAAGATATTCAAAAGCTGTGGCAGCTCATCCATTCTGATTTTTCTCAAAATCTTTCCAGGCTTAGTGATGCGATTGTCGTTGTCCGTCACAGAACGATTTTCCACATTTTCTTTCATTGTCCGGAATTTATACACTTCAAAAACTCTTCCGTTTAAAGTAGCACGTTTTTGCTTAAAGAAAATATGTCCTCCATCATACGCCTTGATAGCAATGGCACTTACGATCCAAATTGGGGATGTCACAATTCCAAGTACAATAGCCAAAGACATGTCCAGAAGTTTTTTTGCGATCCGTTGTTCCATGGTCCATGCTTTTACATTTGCATTGAGCACAGATACATCGTCCAAGAGATAATATTGCGCGTTCATCTCCACAATATCCTCAATTTCCGGATTAAAATAGATATTGATCTTTTTCTTATAACAATAGCGGATAATCTCACTGCGCTCCACTGCCGGCACATCGTGCAAAAAAACTGTATCTGCTTTTTTTATAATTTTGTGTAAATCTTTGTCTTTGTAATCTGCAATATAATCTATTCTGTACTGCTTTTTAAACTTCAAAATAGCACGGACAATACAATCCAAACTTTCCTGAGATGACGTAATAACACAACAGCTTTCTGGATCATGCAGCATAAAAAAGAGACCGTTTCCTGCATAAGTGAAGACTACGATAACCAATACCTGAACAATATATGTGATAACCAAAGCTCCGATACTGCTCAGACGAAAAGCATTCCACTTTGGCACAATTGTATTCATGATCATAAGCTGTAAATAAGTTATGATATCTGTAAATAGTACAGCCAAAGCCAAAGAATAAATAATCGGCTTACTTTTTCTTCTTCCGACATCATACGTACCATATACCCGGATAAATAAGATTCCAACAATCACAAAAGTACTCAAAGTAATACCCATAGTTCTGGACAATCTTAAAATAGGCGGATTTTCTATGGAAAGGATCCCCATAAAAATTCCCAACAATGATACATATAAAATAACTTTAATTACAAGCCATAGTGTAGCCTCAAATTTTTTAATCCAATACATCATACTCCCACCAATTTATCATTTATCGTAATATCATTCCTCATTATAAATGATAGCCACCTGTTCCGCAAGGCTTGTTTCCTTAAAACTTTCTTATTTTGTAACATTTCTGTAATATTTGCCTCTTTAAAAAACAAAAGACATAGTTTTCACAAATGAAAAATATGTCTTTATTGTTTCTATATCTCATTTTTCAAAATTTTACTATTCCAGAAAAATTTTACGCGTAACAAAATTGAAAACCATTACAATTCCAGTTGCTCCGACTTTTACAATCATATAATTCCATTTTAGAATGTCAACTCCTAATTTCATAATCACTTCTGTAAGAATCAATCCTATCAAGCTGAAAATGACGAACATAATAAAGTTTCTACTTTTACTGTATTTGGGATTAATATCAAATACATACTTTACACTCATAATATAATTGACAATTACAGATACTGTAAAAGAAATTCCTGCTGATAGAAGATAGTAGCATCCAAACCCTTCAGTCAGAATAAAAAGCACTCCAAAATCGATAACAAAACATAATATGCCAACTCCACCAAATTTAACCATCTGCATGATCAATTTCTTTATGTTATTCATGATTTTTCTCCAACAATTGCAATCTGAATTCAAATTCTCGTTTTTCTTTTTTTATAATAGTATCTAATACCATCCCATTAAAAAATGACATAAGGGCAGCCATGACTACAAAGCCACACACAATCAGTGTCGGAAAATTTTCTACCATTCCAGTCTGTGTATATGGTATCAAAACAGTCGGTATAAAAACTAAAATATCAATTAAAATTAGGAGTATAGCCAATACGCTAAAAAAATGAAACGGTTTATAGTTTTTCCAAAGACTTACGATTGTTTTTAAAACAGCAATCCCATCCGAGATTGTATTCAATTTGGATTCACTGCCCTCTGGTCTGTCACGGTATTCAATGATCACATTGTCAACTGCCATATTTTTGTCCACTGCATGAATTGTCATCTCAGTTTCAATTTCAAATCCTTTTGAAAGAACCGGAAAACTCTTTGCAAACTGATAGCTGAACGCCCGATATCCTGTCATAATGTCTTTGATTTTACTTTTGAACAGTGTGTTAATACTAGCTCGAACCAACCTGTTCCCGAAGTTATGAAATCTCCGTTTATTCTCTGTAAAATACGTAGAAGATAAACGATCACCAACCACCATATCAATTTGTTTTTCCAAAACCATCTCTGACATCTCTCGTGCATATTCTGCTGGATAGGTATCGTCACCATCCACCATAATATAACACTGTGCATCAATTTCTCGAAACATCCGACGTATTACGTTTCCTTTTCCCTGCTGATATTCATATCTCACAACAGCTCCCGCAGCTTTCGCAACTTCATCTGTATGATCTGTAGAGCAATTATCATATACATAAATAACTGCCTCAGGCAAAACTTTTTTGAAATCTTCTACCACTTTGTGAATCGTCTGGCTTTCATTATAACATGGAATAAGCACTGCTATTTTATCCATTTTTTATCATCCTCTTTTCTTTCACATAATATGTTTCCGGTGCCGTCATAATAAAACAGCATAAAATCGGAATTGTAATTGCTATCGGATAGACGTATCGATACAATACCACCGGGCCTAGTAAAACAGTCAACCACAATCCAAAAACAAACGATACAGGAAATAAATATTTATATTTTCTTTTATAAATACAACTTGCAATATATAAAAACATCATCCAACACACAAAGCCCGAACTAAATAACAATGCCAAAACCGGAACTTTTTGATAACTATTTTCATATGTCAATTGTTCATAAAAATCTGCAAGCCACTGAAAGCCTTCTGGTGTTGAACGTTCTACAATCGTCCAGTTTTGTCCCTCTATTTGCTGAGTTGAATCATATTCCCAATATGGGTGATAAGCCTTTGGATCCCGATAATTCATGTCTGGATACCACCATCCAATCGTTAACCTAGCAAACGCATCTATATAACTCATCGGGGCTTTTATACCTACGGAAACCCATAACTTCAAAAAGTCCAATGGATTTTCTTTGAATTTTTTCTCATTAAAGGTAATTTTCATAGAATCTGAAATTCCTTCAAAAGTTTTATATGCACCATAATCAGGAACATACTCTGTTATTTTCTGTTTTTCTCCTACTGTTAATTCCTCTGAATTTTTTAACATAGCTCTCGACAATTGTACGCATGGTACACTCATCATTTCATGAAGAGAATTAAACTCTACCCCATTGCACAATTTTGTGACAGGTCCCGAATAAATTCCGAACAGTATCATAGTAACAGTGAACATAAGCAGCAATCTTTTCCAATGTTTCCGAAGTAACACAAACCCAAATACACTTCCGAAAATAAAGACATATTTTCCCTGACTTCGAAATGCCATTCCTCCCAAAACAATTGCAATAAACGCCATACAAAACCATTTTTTATAAAGAATTGTTTCATTTTCTACTATCACACAAGCTAAAATTACTAATAAGGCAAAAAAAGCAGAATACAAGATATCTTTTGTTGCCGAAAAAGACATAATTGCATTCAAAGGCAAAAACATAAATATGAGCAACCAACAAACTTTCATGAGAGTAGAAAGCTTTCTTTTAGTCATGTATGCCATAATTCCCGCAAAAGTTGCAGATAAACACAACATTTGGAATAAAGAATAAATCAGCAAACCAACTTTCAAATCACCAAACATCCCACCCAATGTTTCTACACAAAAACCTAATAAATATGTGTGAATCAATGGATGATGAAGATAAATATTCCCACTTGTATAGTATCCCATTTGATATACACTATCATATGCATAAATGCCAGGATAACTGGCTATTAAGCCTGGAATCCAAGATACAAAAATCAAAATCCAGGATACAAAAAAAGTTTTTTTAACTCCCCATTCCCTTCTCACAAACTTTTCAAAAAAAGGAATATTGGTAACTTTATTTATTTCAGGAAGTTTTTCCAAAACAAATGCAACTAGTGCAGAAAACAAAGGAATTCCAAAAGCAATTTTAAGCCATGTCTCTAGTTGATTTAGTTTTGTGAAATCAGACATAATAAGATTAGTCCCACATACCATACATGCAGAAAATATCCCTCCCCAAATAATCGATATCACCATAAGCCTACCATTCATCCACTTGGAGACCGTTTTCAGCAACACATATACAGCGCAAAATATCAGTAAAGAAAATATACTGTTACTGATTGGATACTTTTCATAGGTCACTTTCAGCATTCCTTGAACTGCGTATGTTGACAAAAATGACATTACAAACATAATCCCCGTCTTTATATTTTGCTTTTTTAAATTCATATTACTTTTCCCTTACTATACAATCTCTTCCAAGTACCTCTCCAATGCATCCTGCCACTTCGGCAATCTTTCAAACCCATTCTCTGACAATTTCTCTTTGCTCATCCTGCTGTTGTGCGGACGTTTTGCTTTCGCAGCAAACTCCTCACTTGTCACAGGACTCACCTTTACATTCATTCCGGCCTGTTTAAAAATCTCTTTTGCAAACTCATACCAGCTACACAGACCTTCATTTGTAGCGTGATATCTTCCGTACTTATCTGTCTCAATCATATCCACAAGCAGTCTTGCCAAATCGAATGTATAAGTTGGAGAACCGATCTGATCATCCACTACCTTAACTTCATCATGTGTTTTTCCCAGATTTAACATGGTTTTGATAAAATTTTTGCCGTTCTTTCCAAACACCCATGCGATTCTTACAATGAAAAATTTTTCCACATATTTTTCAACCGCTAGTTCACCTTCATATTTTGTAACCCCATACACATTCAAAGGATCCCTCTCGTCGTCCGGTTCCCATGGGCGTTCACCTTCTCCATCAAACACATAATCCGTACTAAGATACAGCATTTTACAGTTCAGCTCTTGGCAAGCCTTGGCAATATTTTCTGTACCCTCTGCATTGATTTTTCTGCAAAGATCTTCATTATCCTCCGCAGCATCAACTGCTGTATAAGCAGCACAATGAACCACTGCATCCGGTTTTTCGTTCTTTAGAACCGTTTCTACTTTGCCGGCATCTGTAATATCCATCTCTTCCACATCCGTACCAATCGCCACATGGCCTCTTTTTTCCAGTTCGTTTATCACATCATATCCAAGCTGACCTTTTACGCCTGTAACCAATACCTTCATATTGCATTTCCTCCACTTATAACTTACTATTTTCGATATTCTTTGATTCCCGGCCATTTCTGGTCTTTTTCAGACAAAATCAACTCCATATCTTCCGGAATCGGCCATTCAATCCCAATATCCGGATCATTCCAAGCAATACCACCCTCGTCATTTGGATGATAAAAATCTGTGCATTTATAGGCAAATTCCGCTGTCTCAGAAAGCACGACAAATCCATGAGCAAAATTTTTCGGAATAAAAAACTGTTTTTTATTTTCAGCAGACAGGATGACTCCATACCACTTTCCATATGTTTCAGATCCTTCTCTCAAATCAACTGCCACATCAAAAACTTCTCCGCTCACTACCCGAACCAGTTTATCCTGCGGATAATTGATCTGAAAATGCAGTCCGCGAAGCACGCCTTTCCTGGAGCTGGACTGATTGTCCTGTACAAACTCCATGTCAATTCCTGCTGCTTTGTAGTCATTATAATTGTAGGTCTCCATAAAATATCCGCGTTCATCGCCGAACACCTGCGGCTCAATGACTTTTAATCCTTTGATCGGACATTCTGTTACTTTAATCTTTCCCATGACAATCTCCTTCTTCTTTATCCAAAACTTATAATCCGTTTACAATATCCATCAAATACTGGCCATATGCTGTTTTCAAAAGCGGTTGTGCCAATTTTTCCAACTGTGCTTTGTCAATAAATCCTCTTTTGTAGGCAATCTCCTCAATGCAGGAAATATAAAGTCCCTGTCTTTTCTGGAAAGCTGCCACAAAATCTGCTGCATCCAAAAGCGCATCGTGATTTCCGGTATCCAGCCATGCAAATCCCCGCCCAAGCGTCTCAACATGCAGTGTCCCTTCATCAAGGTAAGCATTGTTTACACTTGTGATTTCCAACTCTCCACGTGCAGATGGTTTTACATTTTTGGCAATCTCAACAACCCTGTTATCGTAAAAATATAGTCCCGGCACTGCATAATTGGACTTAGGGTTTTCCGGTTTTTCTTCGATAGACAATGCCTTTCCGTTTTCATCAAATTCCACAACACCGTATTCTCTTGGGTCTTTTACATAATATCCAAAGATTGTTGCACCCTTTTCCAGCTTTGCTGCATTTAAGAGCACCTTTGAAAAGCTCTGCCCATAAAAAATATTATCTCCCAAAACCAGTGCGACATTGTCATCGCCAATAAACTCTTCTCCGATGATGAACGCCTCCGCAAGGCCGTTGGGAGCCTCCTGTACTTTATAAGAAAATGACATTCCAAGTTCCTCTCCGGATCCTAAAAGCTCTTTGAAAACTGGCAAATCTCTAGGTGTTGAAATGATAAGCACCTCACGGATCCCCGCCAACATGAGTGTTGAAAGCGGATAATATATCATCGGTTTATCATACACCGGCATAATCTGTTTTGACACTGCTTTTGTAAGGGGATACAACCTTGTCCCTGAACCTCCTGCTAAAATGATACCTTTCATATATCAAACTCCTCACTTTCTTTGATAACGCAAACCAGCAGTGTTTTTCAACACTGCTCGTCTGCTAATTATTATTATACATATCTTCGTAGTATTTCTGGTAATCTCCGCTTGTTACATTCTTCATCCAATCCTCATGCTCAAAGAACCATTGAATGGTTAATTTAATTCCATCTTCAAATTTTGTTTCCGGATACCAGCCAATCTCTTCTTTTATCTTGTCCGGTGCAATGGCATATCTTCTGTCATGCCCTTTTCTGTCTTCCACATATGTGATGAGATCCTCACTTACCAGTTCTTTTCTCGGATCATCAGCTGGAAGCATTTCCTGAAGAGTGTTCAAAATGATGTGTATAATTTCTATATTCTGTTTTTCGTTATGTCCGCCTATATTATACGTTTCAAACAAACGTCCTTTTTCCTGTACCATGTCAATACCTTTGGCATGGTCTTCCACATAGAGCCAGTCACGAACATTCTTTCCATCTCCATATACCGGAAGTTTTTTCCCTTGAAGCGCGTTGTTGATGATCAATGGGATTAATTTTTCCGGAAATTGATATGGACCGTAGTTATTGCTGCAGTTGGTAATATTAGCCGGAAATTTATAAGTATCCATATATGACTTTACGAGCATATCGGAAGACGCCTTGCTTGCTGAATATGGGCTATGTGGATCATATGGTGTTGTCTCATAAAAATATCCGCCCTCGTCATCCAAAGAACCATATACTTCATCTGTGGATACGTGTAAAAACTTTTTATCCTCTTTATAGATATTGTCTCCAATCTCCCACGCATTTTTTGCTGCGTTGAGCATCACCAATGTTCCTAACACATTTGTTTTTACAAACACATCCGGATTCTTGATGCTGCGGTCTACATGGCTCTCCGCTGCAAAATGTACGACACGGTCAATGTCATTCTCTTCAAAAATACGATTGATCGCATCCGCATCGCAGATATCTGCTTTTACAAATGTATAATTTTCGCGCGACTCAACATCTTTTAGATTTTCCAAATTTCCTGCATAAGTAAGTTTGTCCACATTGATGATACGGATTTCATCCCCATATTTTTTAAACATGTAATGAATATAATTTGAGCCGATAAACCCTGCTCCTCCGGTTACCAAATAGGTTCTCATGATTATCCTCCTTATAACCCTTCATAAAGTCCAGCCTCTATCAGTTGCTGAACAGATTTTACCACGATTTCCTTGTCACCTTTATATGTTACACCGAACCATTTGTCATGAGTCTTCAATACTCTAATATCAATTTTGTTCTGCTCCAAAAGTTCTCCCATGATCGTAGGCAAAAGATATTCTGATTTTTCGTTATTTTCATTTAAATTTTCCAAGAATTCAAAAAAACCTTTGTCCAGCGTATCAAAAAAATCAGGATACAACCCCCACATGTTCATGGAAACCGGTGAATCTAAGGCGATTTTCTTTTCTCCAGACACCGCAAATCCATCTTTTTTTTCAATCCCCTGTGTCTCCATAATGTGGCTGAGCATGCCATTTTCATCTACTTTACAGATTCCTCTGGTCACACCGCCGTTTTCACTCAGAGTATTCTCAAGGACAAATCCAACCATTGCCGCCTGCTGTCTATCTCTATCTTCTTGCGGTGACGTCAAATATTTGTATGCTTCCTCATAGGCCTCTCGACCATAGTAATCATCTGCATTAATTACTAGAAAAGGTTCTTTTACAACTTCTCTGCAACACAAAACCGCCTGACCTGTTCCCCATGGTTTCGTTCTATTCGGAAATTTTTCTTTGTATTTGTCCGGAATATCACAAATTTCCTGAAATGCATATTCCACATTTACTTTTTTTGCGATCCGGTTGCCGATTACTTGTCTGAAGTCTTTTTCCAAATCTTCACGTATGACAAAAACAACCTTATCAAACCCCGCTTTGCAGGCATCATAAATGGAGTAATCCATGATAATCTCTCCATTCGGTCCTACTGGCTCCAGCTGCTTGATACCTCCGCCAAAACGGCTGCCTATTCCAGCTGCCATGATTACCAGTGTAGCTGTTCCCATAAATTCACCTCTTTATTTTTTATCTCAAACTTAATCATCATATCTCATAATTTAGAAGATGTCCAGAGACTTTTTCCCGGCATCTATTCTCCCAAACCACTCTCAATGATTTCCACCATCCCGCGCAGCGCTTCCTCCTCGTCCACGCCATCACAGAATATCTCCAACTCATCTCCGCACTTCACACAGGCTCCCAAAACGCTCAGCACGCTTTTTGCGTTCGCAATCGTGTTGCGCACCCGGAAAGTAATATTGCTTTGATATTCCACAGCTGTTTTGCAGAACAATCCTGCCGGGCGCAGATGAAGTCCTGTTGTATTTGTAATCTTTACTTTCTGGCTAACCATAATGCCCTATCCTTTCTCTACCTTTTGGTCAGTGTAAGCGTTACTTCTGCTTCTTCTTCCAGCTCACATCCTTCCGGAGGGGTCACCTGCAATTTGAGCGTATAGGTTCCTTCCTGGGTAATTCCCCGCAAATCAACCCGCACTTTATCTTTCAGGTCATCCACTGTCAGCTCATTCAGTCGGGACTGGTCCTCACTCGTAAAAGCAAGCGCAATCTCCTTTGTATCGCCGTACTCTACTTTAAATCCTTCCGGCGCATTGTCCCTTACAATGGACTCCACAGGAAGATTGATGATTTTTGCATTTACTTTGTCAACCAGGATTGTCACCACCACAATATTCGCATTCTCGTCTGCAAGCTTGATCTCTTCCGGGAGGTACGGGGTGATGTCAACAGGAACCTCTGTCTTTTCCGAAATTTCTCCTACATCAAGGGCTCCCGCCGGAATCTCAATACTGGAGAGATTTTCCAGGTCGCTTTCCTCTCCTACAACTTCCACGGAGTCAGGCTCACATTCCAGTTTCGTATATACGTGCCCTTTTGAGACGCGGATTTTGGAATCATCAAATTCCAATGGAATGAGTGCTGTCTTGAGAAGACTCACTTTCACTTTCAAACCTTCCACGCCGATCGTGTTGGACAGCAGATCCTGATTGATCTCATTTCCCGCTGCATCATACAAGATGAGCGTTGCATCCAAAGTCGTATCCTCCGCAAGGCCGCTCACATCTACTCTTGCCACAGCTCTCTCAATTCTTCCGACCAATGACTGCGGTCCTGCAACGGAAATCATCTTCGGACTGGCTTCTGTGGAACCAAGTGCATACCCTTCCTGAACTTCTCCGGTTGTAACCACTGTGATCGGAAACTCCGCTTTTTTGCTGTTCTCTATTTTTATCTGCATATTTTTCGGAGACGCATATGCTTCCCGATACTCGCCTTCAAATCCCCTCACTGTGACTTCGATGGGAACCATGTTTTCCAACATCAGCTCTTTGATGTCCGCGGACGCAGAAATATCTTCCGTTCTCATTCTCTCCAAAATGGAGCGTTTCCCTCTTACAACGACAGTCACGCTGTCTGTATTATCGAGCACCTGCCATGTCTTTGCCTGATTTTCAATAATCTCCTCATGCAGTACATTTACTTTGATATTGCTGAATGTCCTGCTCTCGATCGGGTCGTTGATATTGACCACAAGCAACCACAGCACAACCGCGAAAAGAAGAGCAATGACTTTCAGCCCTAAATTATCTATCAGCTTATCTTTCATGCTTTTGCCCATGTCTTTGTCTTCCTTTCCATAAAACAAAACGTTTTGTGTCCACTGTCTTGTTCTGTACATTGATCAATCTTTCCGTCAGATACTCCGGAGTTACATCTGTCACAAGTCTTCCCCCAAATGCTGTGGACACTTTTCCCGTCTCCTCGGAAACCACAATAACAAGAGCATCGCTCACTTCACTCATGCCCACTGCTGCCCTGTGCCTTGTTCCGAGCGCTTTGCTAAGAGACATATTTTCAGACAGAGGTAAGTAACATGTGGCAGCAACCACCCTGTCTCCTCTGATAATGACTGCACCATCGTGCAGTGGTGTATTGTGTTCAAAGATATTGATCAAAAGCTGGCTGGACACTTTGGCATCCAATTGGATGCCTGTTGTCTCGTATTCGGTGAGCATGATCGCCTGCTCCACCACAATAAGCGCCCCCGTTTTCACCTTGCCCATGGAATAGCACGCAGACACAATTGCATCAATGGTCTCATTTCCAAAGCGCTCCGACTCCTTTTGCTGTCCAAACGGAATAATATTGGAGATCAGATTCTGCTCTCCCAATTTTTCCAGCGCTCTTCTAAGTTCCGGCTGAAAAACCACAACGGCAGCGATGGCAAGCACGCTGATAGAATTCTCAGCAATCCATAAAATCGTGTTCATCTTAAATAGCGCTGCTATCAAAATAAAAACTGCCAATGCAATGATCCCTTTTAATAACATCCAGGCCTTTGTATTCTTTATCCATACCAGTATCTTATAGACGATCACTGCAATGATGAAAATCTCTATGATATCCGTTATCCGGATAGTCGGAATGGAAAGCCCCCAAAGTCCTTCCTTAATTTCATCTATCATATTATGCCACATCGTAACCACCTCCTTAATTATTCTCCCTAATCTGTACTTTATTTCTCCCCTGTCTCGTCCCGTACGATTTCAACTTCCCCTGTCTCGTCATCCTGACGGACGTTGATTTTTTTTACAGTCTTTCTTGATACCGGAACAGAAATTTTAGGCACTGCTTTCACGTAATAACAGTATTCATCATCCTCAAACTGCAGGTATTCACTTCTGCTGTAATCCACAGAAAAAACAAACAGCTGTATGATCAGGGCCAGCAGTACAGAAACGATGCTGCCTGCCACCATTGGAAAATAAGAGGTTGTAACATCAAATGCAATATCTCCCACAACAATCACTATGATATTGATGATAGCACCTGATACGATCGCTGTCTCCCACGCATGGTCAAATGCCTGTTTTCTTACAGTGTATACAAGCAGAATACAGAGAGTAAACGCTGCCGCCACTATCCACATTCCCCTGTCCTGAAATACTTTCTCCATAAACACCGTGACCTGCCCCAGCATTCCGTCCGCACCTTTCACGACCGTAATGCCGGCCGCAATGTAGTTCATCATATAGTAGATCAAAGTTCCGCACAGGATCGGGACAATATAGGCAGGACTCCCCACAAGCCCGCATATGATCGGCACTGCATACGGTATTTTTAAAATAAATGCTATAGGCACGAGCAGGATCACAAGGGATGTTTTTGGTGAAAA
Organism: Lachnoclostridium sp. An181; assembly: GCF_002160325.1. GTDB lineage: Bacteria > Bacillota > Clostridia > Lachnospirales > Lachnospiraceae > An181. The sequence goes on along the minus strand of NZ_NFKJ01000008.1, from coordinate 85,060 downwards.
CCGAAGGTAAAATGCTGTCATTACAACCAATATAGCAGCCACTACCATCGCTATGCCTATGGAAACCCCCATCATCTGCACAACCATCATAAGCCCTGCTGCTACTGCGATCGCGGACATGGGAAGGAATGTACAGACAACCGCCAGCACAAGAGCAACCAACGGCCGTGCAGCCAGCTCCACAAACCCAATTTCATTGTTCAAAATCATAAACACGGCAAGCCCGAAAACAAACTGGAACCCCTTGTCAATATATTTCGAATACAGGCCGTAGACTCTTTTTAGATACTCCCGAAACTCAAACACCTTACTCATGATTTGCTCTCCTTTTCGTACATTTTCAACAGTGTAACAAGGTCCCTGTTGTATATTTTCACCCTCTGCCTTGCGTCACTGTGCCTTTTTTTGCATCTCCGGTAAGTATAGACGAGAGTACCGATGAGACCGGCTATGTACACAAAGATTGCGATGATTCCGCTCAAAATCAGCACCATGATGTTTCCACCATTCATCAGTGCCTCTGAGAACGATATTCCCACAAGAAGGCCAAGTAATATATATCCTACCGTGAACCATATAAAACTCCAGAGAAGATTCTTGGAAGAATAATCCTTTCTGAAATAAGTGCTGACCCGGATATCCTCTTTTCCTTTATTATTTTCCTCGTACATTGCCATCTTAGTCATGAGCACGACACGTTTTTCATCCAGCATTCCCGACACCTCACTTGACATTTCATTATCCCAATAAATATTCATTTTAGTATAACATATTTTCAGAAATCTTGTCCAATACTTATCGTAAAAAACCAGATGTGTTTCGCTCCTGCTTTTTTCAAACACTCTGCCACTTTTTCCACTGTGGCACCTGTTGTATAAATGTCGTCCACGACCAGAACATTTTCGATGCCGTTCAACACTTTTTTCATTCGAAATGCATCCTTTAAATTTTTTCTTCTGTCCTGCCTGCCTTTTAACTTTTGAGGAGTTGTCGGAAGAACACGGGCGACGCTTTCACTGTCCACCGGAATTGTGAGCTCTTCACCCAATTTTTCTGCCAATACCTGTGCCTGATTGTATCCTCTCCTGCGCCTCTTTTTGTCGTACATAGGTACCGGGACGATCAGCTGGATATTCCACTTTTTTATCTGTCCTTTGAAACGTCGGGCGCACTCTTTTGCATAGGCATCCGCATAAAGACGACAGTTGTGATATTTAAACCGATAAATGGATTCGCTGACAGGAGGCTTGTGCACCCACAAGCTGATTCCTCTTTCGTACGGCAGTTCCTTTGGATTTTTGCAGGCAGTACAGTACTCCTGTTCCTTTTTCCTGACAGGCTTTCCGCATTTTACACATTTGGGCTCTTTTACTTCCACCAGCTTTTTCCTGCAGGAATCGCAGATCCATTTATTGGAAGGCCTTCTGCAAAACGGGCATTTCCATGGATATAGCAGCTCCGATAGTAAACTAAATAATTTCTTAAATATCTTTAACATTTTTCAAGCAACTTATTTGGCACATCAAATTTATCTCTTTCATTATACGGTTTTGAATTCACGGATCCTTTCGGCCAGGCTCGTATATCTTTTCTGCTCATTTACATTTTGGATCATCCTCTGAATCATCATGTCATCGCCAACCAAAGTCACACATTTCTTCGCCCTGGTCACTGCTGTGTACAGCAAATTTCTGTGCAGCAGCTGGCGCGGGCCTGTCAGAATTGGCATTACCACTGCCGGATATTCACTCCCCTGGGCTTTATGTATAGTGATCGCATACGCGTGTTCCAGTTCATCGAGCATTTTAAATGTATACTCTACCTTCTTTTTCTCGTCGTACTCCACAGTCAACGTTTCCGATTTATTGTGGATTTCCGTGATGACTCCCATATCACCATTGAACACCCCAAGCCCTTTGTCAATGACAAGACCATATTTGGTAGAAATCTCCCATTCCAACTGATAATTATTCTTAATCTGCATCACTTTATCGCCCACCCGAAAAATTCTGTCCCCATACTCCTTCTCCTCCTTGTTCTTTGCAGGAGGATTGAGATACTGCTGAAGGATCACATTCAATCGTTCCACTCCAAGAGCCCCTTTACGCATAGGAACCATGACCTGAATATCGAAAGCATCCGCCTCCACATATTTGGGGAGTTTCTTTTGTACAAGTGCCAGCGTCACTGCGATCACTGTATTGGCATCCATTCGTTTCAGAAAAAAGAAATCGTTGCTTTTATTATCCATAATGAGCGGTTTTCCTTCATTGATACGATGTGCATTCATGACGATATCGCTCTCACTGGCCTGTCTGAAAATCTTTGTCAGCTCCATCATAGAAAAGCATCCGGATTCTATCATATCCTTCAGCACGCTTCCCGGCCCCACAGAGGGCAGCTGGTTTTTGTCACCCACCAGGATCAGTCTTGTGCCCACGCTGACTGCCTTTAGAAGTGCGTGCAGAAGAGGCAGATCAACCATAGACATTTCATCAATGATAATGACATCTGCCTCCAGAGGATTTTCCTCATTTCGCATAAATGCGCTGCCGGCCCCTTCTTCCTCAGGGTTCCCATTCACTTCCAAAAGCCGGTGGATAGTCTGTGACTCATAACCTGTTGTCTCGCTCATCCTTTTTGCAGCCCTTCCTGTCGGAGCTGCGAGCAGAAAATCCATCCCTTCACTCTCAAAATACCGAATCATGGCATTAATGGTCGTTGTCTTTCCTGTGCCAGGTCCCCCGGTCAGAATGAAAACTCCATGACGCACTGCCTCCACCACTGCGGCTCTCTGTTTTTCATCCAGAAAAAGCCCCGCATTCTCTTCCACTTTTTTCATCCTGCTTTCAATCACAACATCCGCAACATCACACTCTCCGTCAAGGTCATGGAGCATCTTTGCCGTATTTAATTCCATATAATAATACAAGGCAGGATAAATACATGTTCTTCCATCATTGTCCTTGACCACAATCTTCCTTTCCATGGAAAGGTCCATCAAATATTTCTCAATGTTCTCGATTCCAGTTCTCAAAAGCTCCCCTGCTTTTTCCAGGAGTTCTTCCTTTGGCAAATAAATGTTTCCTTCTGCCACGCTCTGCAGCAGTGTATAAAAAATTCCGCTCTGAATCCTAAAATCAGAATCCTGTCTGATCCCAATTTTTTCTGCAATCTCATCCGCAGTTTTAAATCCCACTCCCTGAATCGTATCTGCAAGCTGATAGGGATTCTCCTCAAGCACACGGTATACATTTTGCCCGTAATGCTGATAAATCTTTGCCGCAAGATTAACGGAAACCCCATATTTCTGAAGAAAGATCATGGCTTTGCGCATGTCTTTTTTCCCTTCCATCTGCTCTGCGATTTCCCTTGCCTTTCTTTCACTGATTCCTTTGACCTCTGCAAGTCTTTCCGGTTCCTCCTCGATAATGCGGAAAGTCTCCTCTTTAAATTTCCTTACGATTCTTCCTGCAAGCGCAGCTCCCACTCCGGAAATCGCCCCGGATCCAAGATATCTTTCCATGGAGACAATATCTTCAGCCTCCTTAATTTCATGGGATTTCACTTTAAACTGCTGTCCGTAAATTGCATGTTCTGTATAATCGCCGGTCATCTCCAGCATCTCGCCCTCGCTGATATAGGGGAACACACCCACACATGTCAGCTCCCCGTTTTCATTTTCTATATTAAAGACTGTGTATCCGTTTTCTTCGTTTCGAAATACGATGTGCTCGACATACCCTTTAACTACTTCCATAGTAACTCCCTTCCGCTCATCTGTACAGCCCCGTCAATGCCGGCTCTGCAAATAAAAAAGAGGGAGCAGCAAATGTTCAACTCTGCAACGCCCTCCTGTGGTCCCAATGGTATCTTTCCCTCTATTAAAGCTCTTTCTTTTCACTCATGAACTCTACGAACTGACCGGTTCCGATCGCCACTACCTGCATCGGGTCTTCCGCAGTCATAGTGTTGATACCCGTCTTCTCTTCTACGAGCTCTTCCAATCCTCGAAGGAGGGAGCCTCCTCCCGTGAGTACGATTCCTCTGTCAAGAATATCTGCAGACAATTCCGGCGGTGTTCTCTCCAGCACAGAAATTACTGCTTCGACAATCTGTCCTGCCGGTTCGCGCAATGCTTCCTCTGTCTCAGAAGAAGTGACTGTCACAGTTTTTGGAAGTCCTGTCACCAGATTTCTTCCTCTTACTTCCATCGACTCTTCCTCCACAAGTGGATAGGTTGTCCCGATCTTAATCTTGATATCCTCCGCAGTCCTCTCTCCGATCAGAAGATTGTGTTTCTTTCTCATGTAGCGGACAATTGCTTCATCGAAATCATCTCCGGCAAGTTTCAGGGATGTATTTACCACTGTACCTCCAAGGGAGATAACCGCAATATCTGAAGTTCCGCCTCCGATATCTACGATCATGTTTCCGCACGCCTTTGAAATATCGATTCCTGCACCGATCGCCGCTGCCACCGGCTCTTCGATCAGATTGACTTCTCTTGCGCCTGCTGCAAAAGTTGCCTCCTCGACTGCTTTTTTCTCCACTTCCGTCACTCCGCTTGGAACGCATACACTGATGCGGGGTTTTTTGAATGTTCTTTTTCCAAGCGCTTTTTGCACGAAATATTTGATCATTTTTTCTGTCACTGTATAGTCAGAGATTACTCCCTTTCTCAGCGGTCTGACTGCCACAATATTTCCAGGTGTTCTCCCCAGCATAAGTCTTGCCTCTTCCCCGATTGCCTTAATAGCATTTGTATCTCTGTCAAAAGCCACAACAGATGGCTCTTTGAGCACAACTCCCTTTCCTTTTACGTATACAAGAACGCTCGCCGTCCCCAAGTCGATTCCGATATCCACTGACATTTAAATACCCCTTTCATTTATCTTATCTATTTCATACCTTTTAGTTGTCCCATAATTACGCATGTATCATTATAATAAAAATTCCGATAAATGGAAAGCACTTTTTTTTATTTTAGTTTTTCTTAAGGATTGTATCAATATATTTGCCTGTATAGGACGCTGGATTGGCCGCAATTTCTTCCGGAGTTCCAACGGCCACCACGGTACCGCCTCCGTCGCCCCCTTCCGGGCCAATGTCGATAATATAATCTGCTGTTTTTATAACATCAAGATTGTGCTCAATGACAATGACGGTATTTCCGTCAGCGGACAATCTGCGCAAAATCTCTGTCAGCTTGTGCACATCCGCAAAATGCAGCCCTGTAGTTGGCTCATCGAGAATATATACCGTCTTTCCCGTACTCCGTTTGCTCAGCTCTGTTGCCAGTTTGATCCTCTGTGCCTCCCCCCCTGAAAGTGTGGTGGAAGGCTGTCCAAGACGGATATAAGACAATCCCACATCATTGAGCGTCTCCATCTTCCTTCTGATACTTGGAACATTTTCAAAAAACTCCATTGCCTCCTCCACTGTCATGTTGAGCACATCATAAATGCTCTTTCCTTTATATTTTACTTCCAATGTCTCCCTGTTGTACCGTTTTCCCTGGCACACTTCACACGGCACATACACGTCCGGAAGAAAATGCATCTCTATCTTTATGATTCCATCTCCGCTGCATGCTTCACATCTTCCTCCCTTGACATTGAAACTGAATCTTCCTTTTTTATATCCCCTCGCCTTGGCATCCGCTGTCGCTGCGAACAGATCCCGGATCAAATCAAACACCCCGGTGTATGTCGCCGGGTTAGAGCGGGGAGTTCTCCCGATTGGAGACTGGTCAATGTCAATGACCTTATCCACCTGGTCCAGCCCTTCAATCCTTTTGTGTTTCCCCGGTATGGTCCTTGCCCGATTCAGCACCTTGGCAAGCTTTTTGTAGAGAATCTCATTGACAAGGGAACTCTTTCCGGAACCGGACACCCCGGTCACACAGGTCATCACGCCAAGAGGAAACTTGACATCAATATTCTTTAAATTATTCTCCGCAGCTCCTACCACTTTCAGCCAGCCTTTTGGCTCTGCACGAAATTCAGGGACCGGTATTTTTATCCGTCCGCTTAAGTATGCGCCGGTGACAGAGTTTTCATTCTCCATGATCTCTTTCGCTGTTCCGACCGCCACAACTTCTCCTCCGTGTTCTCCTGCTCCAGGCCCGATATCCACAATACAGTCTGCCTCCATCATGGTATCCTCATCGTGTTCCACCACGATCAGCGTATTTCCCAAATCCCGCAAATGTTTTAATGTGCGCAGAAGCTTATCGTTATCCCTCTGGTGGAGGCCGATACTCGGTTCATCCAAAATATACGCCACTCCCACAAGGCCGGAACCAATCTGTGTGGCCAGACGGATCCTCTGCGCCTCCCCGCCGGAGAGCGTACCTGTTGCCCTTGCAAGTGTCAGGTAATCAAGCCCCACATCAATGAGAAACTGGGTTCTTGCCTTGATCTCTTTTAAAATCTGTCCGCCTATCATCATCTGTGTGTTGGAAAGTTTCAGTTCTTCCAGGAAATTTCTCAACTTTTCAATGGACATGGATGTCACTTCATAAATATTTTTATCTCCAACTGTGACCGCCAGCGCACTTTTCTTCAGCCTTTGTCCTTTACATTCATGACAAGGGGTGATCCTCATAAAACTTTCATATTCTGCTTTTGTCGTTTCTGATCCGGTTTCTCGATATCGTCTCTCCACGTTTTTGATAAGCCCCTCAAAAGCTATATCATAGATTCCTTCCCCACGCTGTCCTTTATAATAAACTTTCACAGTCTTTCCATCCGTCCCGTGCAAAAGAATATTTTTTACCTTTTCCGGGTAACTCTCAAATGGTACATCGAGCCGGAAGTCATACTCCTTTGCCAGTGCATCCAAAATCGCTCTTGTATAACTGCCCTTGTCTGTACAGGACTGCCATCCAAGTACCACAATAGCCCCCTCATCAATGCTGAGAGAAGGATCCGGTATCATCAGCTCCACATCGAATTCCATTTTATACCCAAGCCCATAGCAGACCGGGCAGGCTCCAAACGGATTGTTGAAGGAAAAACTTCTCGGTTCAATCTCATCAATACTGATGCCGCAGTCCGGACAGGAAAAACTTTGGCTGAAATTCATCGGTTCCTGCCCGATCACGTCCACGACCAAAAGACCTTCCGCAAGACTTAATACATTCTCAATGGAATCTGTCAGCCTCTTTTCAATTCCCTCTTTGATGACCAGACGGTCCACCACAATCTCGATATTGTGCTTAATATTTTTATCAAGCTCAATCGTCTCCGAAAGCTCATACAGGCTGCCGTCCACTCTCACACGTACATATCCGCTTTTCTTTGCTCTCTCAAGCAATTTTGCATGTGTGCCCTTACGCCCCCTTACAACCGGAGCCAGCACCTGAATCTTTGTTGACTTTGGCAGCCTCATGATCTGGTCCACCATCTCATCCACTGTCTGCTTGCGTATCTCCTTGCCGCATTTTGGGCAGTGCGGAATTCCCACCCGAGCGTACAAAAGACGGAAATAGTCATAAATCTCCGTCACTGTCCCCACCGTGGATCTCGGGTTCCGGTTTGTAGACTTCTGGTCAATGGAGATGGCAGGGGAGAGCCCTTCGATGCTCTCCACATTTGGTTTCTCCATCTGCCCTAAAAACTGTCTTGCGTAGGAAGACAACGACTCCATATATCTGCGCTGTCCTTCCGCATAGATGGTATCGAACGCCAGAGAAGATTTTCCTGAACCGCTGAGTCCTGTCAGAACAACAAGCTCATCTCTTGGAATGTCAATATCTATATTTTTCAGATTGTGCTCATTTGCGCCTCGTATCTTTATATATTGTCTAACTGCATTTGCCATTTTATTCTTTCAACCTCTGTTTCAATTCAATTAATTTATCTCTCAGCTCTGCCGCTGCCTCAAAGTTCAGCTCTGCTGCTGCCTTCTTCATCTGTTTTTCCACGTCTTTGATCAATTTTTCAAGCTCTTTCGGGCTCATGGACTCCGGATCTTTTTCCATGCGCATCTCCTCGGACGCCACTTTCTTGAAAATAGTGATGGCATCGCGGACGGATTTTTGGATTGTCTTTGGTGTGATTCCATGCTCCTCATTGTATTTCATCTGAATCGCACGTCTTCTCTTTGTCTCCTCAATCGCCAGACGCATGGAATCTGTCACTGTGTCCGCGTACATGATCACATGTCCTTCCGAGTTCCTTGCCGCACGTCCGATCGTCTGGATCAGCGATGTCTCAGAACGAAGGAAACCTTCCTTATCCGCATCCAAAATAGCCACAAGTGTGATCTCGGGGATATCCAGACCTTCTCTCAAAAGATTGATCCCAACCAGCACATCAAATACATCCAGACGCATATCCCTGATGATCTCTGTCCTCTCCAATGTGTCAATATCCGAGTGCAGATATTTCACACGGATTCCAAGCTCCCTCATATAATCTGTCAGATCCTCTGCCATGCGTTTTGTCAGTGTTGTGATCAGAACCTTATTTTTCTTTTCAATCTCTTTGTATACTTCTCCTACCAGATCATCAATCTGTCCCTCCACAGGACGGACCTCGATTTCCGGATCCAAAAGTCCTGTCGGGCGAATCACCTGCTCTGCCCTTAAAAGTTCATGATCTTCCTCGTATTTTCCCGGCGTAGCGGACACGAACATGATCTGGTCAATCCGCTCCTCAAATTCCTGGAAACTTAAAGGACGGTTGTCCTTTGCAGAAGGAAGACGGAAACCATAGTCCACAAGCGTGGATTTTCTGGACTGGTCCCCCGCGTACATCCCCCCGATCTGCGGAATGGTCTTGTGGGACTCGTCTATTATAATAAGGAAATCATCCTTAAAAAAATCCATCAGTGTGTACGGCGGCTGGCCTGGCTGCAGGCCGGACAAATGCCTGGAGTAGTTCTCGATTCCGGAGCAAAATCCCGTCTCTTTTAACATTTCCACATCAAAGTTTGTCCTCTCGGCGATCCTCTGCGCCTCCAAAAGTTTTCCTTCCCGTTTAAAATAGGCAACTCTCTCGTCCAGTTCTTTTTCGATTTCTACCGCCGCTGCCTTTATTTTCTCCATCGGTACAACGTAGTGGGATGCCGGAGCAATGGCTACAAACTTCACTTCCGACTTCATCTCGCCTGTGAGTATATCAATCTCCGTGATCCTGTCAATTTCATCCCCAAAAAACTCTACCCTTACCGCAAGGTCGCTCTCCTGCGCCGGGATGATTTCCACAACATCTCCTCTTACCCGGAATGTTCCTCGGTGGAAATCCATATCGTTTCTTGTATACTGAATATCCGTCAGCTCTTTTAAGAGCTCGTCCCTGTCTTTTTCCATCCCCGGTCTTAACGGAATCATCATATTCAGATAATCCTCCGGGCTGCCCAGCCCATAGATACAGGACACGCTGGACACCACAATGACATCCCGCCGCTCACTTAAGGATGCGGTCGCGGACAAGCGCAACTTGTCAATCTCGTCATTGATGGAGGAATCTTTCGCAATGTAGGTGTCCGTGGACGGGACGTAGGCTTCCGGCTGGTAGTAGTCGTAGTAGGAGACGAAATATTCCACTGCGTTGTTTGGGAAAAATTCCTTGAACTCGCCGTAGAGCTGAGCCGCAAGGGTTTTGTTATGGGCGATGATCAGCGTTGGTTTATTCAGTTGTGCAATGACATTCGCCATCGTAAACGTCTTACCCGAACCGGTGACACCAAGAAGAGTCTGGCACTGGTTGCCCTCTTTAAAGCCCTTGACAAGAGTTTCAATTGCCTGAGGCTGGTCACCGGTTGGCTTGTATTCTGATACTAATTCAAAATGATCCATAGAAATCTCCTTTACGAATCTAGTATTTTCATTCTCTTCCGCTATTATAGCAAAGTATAAAAAGAAAGTACAGAACAAACATTCGAATTCATTCTGTACCTAAAGAAATCAAACAACCATATCACAAATGAAAATTGATTATTTCTTTAATCCTGTAATTATTATTACTACACCAATACATTCACCGCAACAATTCTCTTTTGAAACATTCGCGACATGACATATTTCATACTCTATTTTCCTCAATAAACTTAACAAAAGCCTGAGAATAATACCTGGGAACATATCCTAACAATTTTTGGTGCTTATTGACTACACGTAAATGATTTATAACGAAAACTTACCTCTTTCCGTGATCGTTTTACTCACAAGATATACTTTCACCCCAGACTGCTCATACAAGCATAGCAATCTTCTTTGCATGTATCTTGTTCTGCTCTTTTTGCATATTATAGCAAATATAATGATAAAAGTATATAGGATGAAAATCGAAAAAGAACGAATGTTCGATTTTGTACTCATTGTTTAAGCTTAAACTTTAGCTTTTCCCATATAATCCTTCCCCTTTTTCACTCTCCGCGCATCTAAAAGCACCCTGCCAGACCATTTATCGTCTAGCAGGGTGCCTCTCATCTCTTATTTCATTTTCAATTTCTTTTGAAATCTATCCTCTTTTTCTCCTGAACGCTGCAAGCGCTGCCAATGCTGCCGCTGCTGCTCCTGCCGCAAATGGAAGAGCACTTGTCTCATCTCCTGTTTTTGCGGATTTCTGTGCAGATGTTTTAGCTGCAGTTGTCTTGGTATCGTTCTTGTCTGTTGTCGTTGTACCTGCAGTATTCTGTGTTCCTGCATTTGCAAGGATCTGACCGTTATTTGTCTCACCTTTTCCTGTCTCTTTTGCGCTGTCGCTTGGAGTCAGTTTTGCAATTGCTCCTTGCAGTTCTGCCGCAGATGCATCTACCTTATCCTGTGTAGCGTTTTCATCAGCAAGGACTTCTTTTGCAGTTGCCAATGCTGTGCGCATTACTGCAAATCCCTCTGCCTCATAATCAGCCTCATTAAGACCTTCTGCCTGTGTCACAAGTCCTTTCAATGCATCTTTGTCAGGTTTGAGTCTCATGTTTGCCATAGCGCTCATCAGGTTTTGCCATGCTGTGTTTACTTCATCCTGCATTGCATCGCCATCTGCATAGACATCTCTTGCCGCTGCAAGAGCATCTGTAAATTCTTGTTTTCCTTCGTCCAGGTATGCATCAATGTTTGTTTCCATTGTCGCTGCAAGTGCGATCACTTTTTCAAGATCTGTTTTGTCGCCCTGCTTGAAGGACAAATACTGCATTGCTTTGATCAGTTCCTGCCATGCATTGTCAACCATGGACTGCGTAACAGTTGCATCGCCCTCCTGTACTCTTGTCAGGATATCTTTTGCGTTTGCAAGTGCTGCATTGTATTTTTCCACTACGGACTCCAGCACGCCATCTGTACTTACATCTTCTGTAAGGGAAAGTGCATACTCCAATACTGCTGTGGATACTTCTGCCACATAAACCGGAGGGATTGTGATCGCCTCGTCAAGTCCTTTTACTTCCACTTCGTAGATACGTGCTGCACTGTCTCCGCCCTGTGTCGGCTGGTCAATATACAATTTCACATATCTTCCAAGCGTAACCGGGATCGGATCTTCTGTAAGACCTGCTGTGTTTCCTTCCACACGCAGTACTTCCTTATAATCTGTTCCATTTTCACTGACTTCCACATGGTATGCTGCTGTGTTCAGGGAAGAACCTTCTCCACCTTTTTCAGCATGGTTGATAATGATTTCTGTGATGGTGCTTACTTTTCCCAAATCGATCTGCAGCCACTGCTGGCCGTAATTTGTTGTACACCATTTTGTATTTACAATTCCGTCGATTGCTTTTCCTGGGGCTTCGCTTGAAGCTGTATAGCCACTGGCAGTAGCTGTTTTATTCAGTGCAAGATTTACCTGCTCTTTCTTTGCGTCCTCGGAAACAGTGATAAGATTTGTCTTCACAATTTCGTCTTCACCGTTTTTATTTTTTGCTGTCAGGCTGATCGTATAAACTCCCTCTTTTTCATAGGAGATAACCGGATTTTCCTCTGTGCTTGTCTCTACGGCTGCCCCCGGCATTGACCACTCAAGGTTAGAAGAAGAAAGAGAGCTTTCATTTGTAAGTTGAATTTCTTCCCCCGGTGCTACGAATGTATTGGACACATTAAATGCTGCGCTTGGTTCAATACTGTAATCCAACACATCTGTGATAAATGCCAGAGCTGTCTGCTCAGATACCAGTTTTCCTGACTGAAGGGAAGATAGCTTTCCTTGGAGCTGATTTGTCAGATTCTGGATCTTCTCTTCATCTCTGTCATCTGCATTCTTCTCAAGGAACAGCTCAAGAGCCACTTTGTCATTTTCTCCCAGCGCTTTGAGCTTGTCCAGGTTGCCGCTGCAGTGTGAAAGCTCTTCTGCAGGAAGCTCTGCTTTTAACGTATCCGCTGCAAGGATCATATTGTCAAATTCTTTGTTCAGAGCATCGATCTCTGCTGTTGCATCTTCTCCTCTTGCAACTTTTTTCATCATTGTATCCATCAGCGTGCGCACTTCCGGTGCATCTGCCCTTCCGGTTGATGCCCATCCTGCAACAAGACGGGAAGAATGATTTGCAAACGTGTACATATATGGAGCTAAATCTCCATACAGTTCATTAATGGAGGTCTCAAATGATTTTTCATAATCATAAGCCGCTGTATTCCATGAATAATCTGCGCCTGTTGCAAGTGTGATCTTGGAAAGTTCTGCGTGTTCCATTGGGTTCATCACAAGGAAATCAACTTCATTTTCCAATCCCTTGTCAAGGCCGTAAACCGGTCCAAGTCCCAATTTGTTCTGGATGTAGTCCGTACAAGGATAATTCCACCAGATTCCCATTCTGTCGCCGTAAACGGATTTTACCTGCTGCGCATTGGCAACATCAATGCCTTCCGGAACAACTGCACTTCCTGTCCAGAGTACTTTTATACTGGAATCAAGAGTTTTTGCAAAGTCTTTTGTGTACTGACTTACTGTGCTTGCCACGCCCATTGCATTGGAATCATATTCTGTAGGAACCGTGATCAATGGTTTGATGTCACCTTTTGCCTGAATAAATTCTTTGTTAAAACGATTTAAAAGCTCTGCCTGTTTCACGCCGTCTTTGTTGGAGATATCATCGAAGAAGATTGCAAAACTGCGCACTCCCATGTCGTAAAGAGACTGGCATTTGGAAACCAATGCCTGATAGTCATTTTCCCCGTTCTCTCCGTCAAACTGAATGTCAATTCCAGGAGACAGCGAGAACACGAAATCTACTTTGTTTTCTTTTGCAGTGTCGATCAGCTCCTGCATTCTTTCCATCTCAGAATCCGGATATGGCTCTCTCCACTGTTCTCTGTGGTATGGGTCATCCTTTGGAGCATAGATGTATGTGTTCATCTTCATGTCTCCATAAAATTCAATCTGGCTTAAGCGATCTGCATGGCTCCATGGATTCCCATAGAAACCTTCAATCGTACCCCTAACAGACATGGTAGGCTCATCCTTGATAACGGCATCTGCAACTACAACATTTCCATCGCTTTCCTCTGCCAGCTGTTTCAGTGTCTGAACTCCGTAGAAAGTACCGTCTCCGCTCTTTCCTTCAATGGCGATCGTGCCTGCGTTGGAATCTTCAGAATCTACGGCCATCACATAGCCTTCTTCTCCAAGAGCATCCGCGTCCTCCATTCCAAGGCGTTCTTTTGCCTTGTCAAGGGCTGCGATCTCATCGTCCGCCTCTCCCAGGATAATGGTCGTATCCTGATCATCTGCTGTCTCGTTGACTTCAATGCCTTTGTCCGTCAAAAATTCTTTCAGCTCTCTCACCGCGTCTTTGTCCGCAGCGTCAGCTCCTTCGATGTTTACGGACTCTGTCATAGTCAGCTCCTGTCCGTCTGTACTCATCTCTTTTGGAGTCGGCACGATCTGGGCCCCAGCGGCTGCTTTTGCGCCGGTTTCATCCATGCCCTGTGCCTGCACTGCAGGCGCTGCGTTTCCTGTTACCATTGCCACTGACATGGTGGCTGCCAGCAATGTCTTTACTGTTTTATTTTTCATCTTATAACTTCCTCCTGTTGACCACAAACGGGGAGATGCCCAAAGGTATCTCCCCAATCACTCTTACATTTCTTTTCTGCGTTTTCTGGCAAGAAGTGCAAGTGCACATCCGCTGAGAAGAACAGTCATTCCTGCTGCCGGAACAGCGGTAGAATCCCCTGTCTTTGCAGATTTCTCCGTATTTGCTTTTGTGGATGTTGTATTCGTCTTATCTGCTGATGTTGTATCCTTTTTGTCTGTGGTATTCTGACTTCCTGCTGCATTTGCTACTGTCTCACCTTTTCCTGCTGTCTGTGCGCTTTCACCCGGTGTCAGTTTTGCCATTGCTTTTTCAAGCTCTGCTGCAGATGCATCCACGGTCTCCTGGGTTGCCTTTTCATCCGCAAGCACTGCCTTTGCGTTTGCCAGCGCTGTGCGCATAACTGCAAATCCCTCTGCCTCATAGTCTGCTGCATTGAGACCTTCTGCCTGTGCTACAAGACCTTCCAAAAGACCTTTGTCCGGTTTGAGCATCATGTTTGCCATTGCGCTAAGAAGGTTCTGCCATGCTGTGTTTACTTCATCCTGCATTGCATTGCCATCTGCATATACATCCCTTGCCGCTGCAAGAGCATCTGTAAATGCTTGTTTGCCTTCGTCCATATATGCATCAATGTTCGTTTCCATTGTCTCTGCAAATGCGATCACTTTTTCCAGGTCTGCTTTGTCTCCCTGTTTGAAGGACAGATACTGCATTACTTTGATCAGTTCCTGCCATGCATTGTCAACCATTGTCTGAGTAACACTCTTGTCACCGGCCTCTACTTTTGCAAGGATATCCTTTGCATTTGCCAAAGCAGCATCAAATTTTTCTTTTACAGCTGTTACCACACCGTCCGTGTCTGCTGTGGATGCAAGTTCAACTGCATATTGCAGAACTGCTGTGGAAACCTCTTCAAATTTTGTCTCGCTTTGTGCAAGAATTACTTCGTAAATCTTTGGTACAACCTGTCCGTCAAATGTAAACTTGACATCCAAAATGTTGTCATTAACCGGAATTTCTGTGACTTCCTGATCAAGAGTTCCAACTCCACGCCATTCCCCATCAACAGTTTTTACGCTGACTGCCGCATTGCTGATATTTGCTGTATCCTGAACAACAACCAGATTTTCAACATTTGTCAACGTTGTCATTGCATAAGTCAAAGAGTCATTTTCTTTGACACTCTCCGGTTCAAATGCAGTAGACAAATTGCCATCATACAAGTTTCTTACGTCACCAGAATCAAATGTGCCATCCACAAGAATTACCTCAGATTCCCCTGATACATCCTGACTCTCATTGTAGAAGATCTCATATACCTGAACCCAGTTGCTGCCGGTTTCTGTAGCTGTAAATCTCACATATCTTGCCAGCTGTCCTTCTGCATTGAAGGATGCTGTGCTTGTCCCCTGTCCATCGATCGTCTCTTGTACATAGTCATCGTCGGCAATGCTGTCGCCAATCTGTGTCCAAGTCACACCATCTTCAGAAATTTCCATCTTTGTTCCATAAAATGCGTCAAATTCGTGTCCAGGTCCTTTTGTATTCTCTGCAAAACAGATTTTTGTATCATACAACGGAATGACAGTGCCAAGATCTACTGTGACGTAACTGCCTTCACTCGCACCTGAGTATGAATAGAATTTTGTGCTCATATCTCCGTCAATGGCGTTTTCGATCACATAATTCTCATAAGCTCCAAGGTCTGTGGATACTCTGACATTCTTAGCTTTATAGACTGGTTTGATCTCGAATTTAGCAATATTCGCTTCCACATCTTCATCCGTCTTGTTAACCACACGGACATATGCTCCTTTGATATGTTCTGTCGCTTTCAGAACATTTCCTTCTACACTTGTTTCGGCATCATTCCACTCTATCCCGTTCAGGGAATACTGCAGTTTCAGATGATCGGCATTTGTCGTCTCTACTGTAACTTCAGAAATTACTTTTGCTTCAGGAATCATAAATCCTGCATATTCTCCATCTGCAAGAACAGCCTGAACATTATTGATAGAATAGTTCCCCATGTTAAACACAACTTCTGTTCCTTCTGCCTGACCGATTGCTTTTGCCGGAGTCTGTATTTTTATTTTGTTCAGCAAAACCATCTGAGCCTGATCATTGGTTTCTTTGAGCAATGGTTTGATACGTTTTTCTCCGACTCTTACCACATTCTCCACTGAACCGTCTCCATCCAGGCTGGCAATGGTAAAGGTTTCCGCTTTGTCTAAGTTTTCCTGAAGTATCTGCAGGTTTTTCAGGCATCCTGAGATATCTCCTTGTTCTGCAGCGATAAATGCGTCCATTCCGGCGATACCGGCTTCTGCGACTGCCTCATATCCATTTACAGACTGTGCAATTTCCTCTTTTAATCCTTCGTTGTTCAGATTTCTCAAGGCCATACAGTCTTCTTTCATCACTTGAAAATCACTCTTCAATGTCCCTGCTGCCTCTGCAACGCCTTCCCCTGTTTTAAGCGCTTCTGTCAGTGCATCCAAATCATCGACAAGATATCTGGATTCATCAAATTCAAATCCATTTTTGATGTAGGAACTGTTGTCTGCAAAGCGTTTGAATGCGTCTGCTGCTTCCGGAACGAGTTCTTCCACTGCGCGCTCCCAGCTGCTCATCTTCTCAAACTGTGGAACATTCCAGGAATAGTCAGCGCCGCTGAAGATTGCAACCTTTGACGCCTCTGCCTGAGGCATTGGGTTTAAGAAGAATCCGCTTAAGTTATCCACGTCGTTTGACAGATTTTCAAGCGGAGCCATCATGATGTTTCCAGGACAGTAATCGTTTACCGGATAGTTCCACCATGATGCAAGATTTTTATCTGTCACTCCAACCTCTTCTTTTGGCCATTCATAAATGTCTTTTTCGACTGCAGACATTGTGTTTGCACCTGTCCACATTACAACTATATCGTCATCCAGAGTGCCGAAGAATGGTTTGAAATACTCCTGCATGTCAGGTCCCCAGGCATTGCAGTACCTTGTTCCTACAACGATCAATGGTTTTACGTCGCCTTTCTTCTGCACAAACTCTCTGTTTACTCTGTTGATCAGGTCTGCATGCTGCTGTCCGCTTACAGTTCCTCCAAGGTCATCGTAGGAAATACCGAACTGGCGAACTCCGGCATCATAGAGCTGTTCAAATTTGCGGATCAGGGCATTATAGTCGTCATCCGTATCGTAATTAAATCCATCGCCCGGATGTACGCTCCAGCAGAAACTCATATTGTCTTTTTTGCCCTCTTGTGCCAGTTTCTGAAGTTCTTTTAGCTGGTCTTCCGGATACAGCTCTCTCCACTGCGCTCTGTGGTAAGGATCGTCTTTCGGAGCGTAAATATATGTATTCATTTTATACTTGCTGGAATCCTGCATAAGTCCCAGACGTGCGTCCCATGACCAAGGATATCCATAGAAACCTTCTACATATCCTCTCAATTTAATACTCGGATAATCCACCACTTCTGCTTCTGCAAATCCTGCGTCCGTTTTGTGCTCCATCATCTGGATCAAACTTACAACACCATAGTAGGCTCCATCCTCATCTGCTCCTATGATGGTAACCTCGCCTTTTTCATTTTCATCATCGCTTGTCTTGAGTACATAGCCCTGCTCTTCTTTGAGCGCCTGTTCATCGATCCATGCCTCTGCTTCCCCTTCACATACCGCACAGTCGTCTGCATCAGATGTAATGAAAATGTTTGCCGCATCTTCCTTCAATGCATCTGTCTTTTCATAGTCAATTCCTTCTTTCTCCAACAGACTGTCAAGCTTTGCCTCCAGGGCCTGGTTCTGATCGCCGTGGATAACGACATTGACCTTTCCTTTCAGATTCATCCCTTCGTCTGATGTCAGCACTTCCTCCTGCGGCTTTGGATAAATTCCGGTTTCTACAGTTTCTTCTGCCTTTGCGGATACCCCGGTATTGTCAGCCGTATGATATGATGTGGCTGCGTTTGCCGCCATAGGCACGACCAAAGAAACGGCAAAAGCTGTAGCTGCTGACTTTTTAAGCCATTTTTTCTTTCCCATGTCTTAGTCCTCCTGTAAATATTTTGTTTTACTACCCACCAAATTTGCAGGTTTTATCTTACTTATATATATTATAAAAGAATTAACAAAAAATCAATATCTTTTTGAAAAATTAACCAATTTTTGTTTTACTATATCATGTTTCTTCATCTATTATTTACTATAGATTACAATTTTATCAAAAATTTGATTGTACAATAAATATAATTATGCTCAAACGCCAAAACGGACGATATACCACTTTTTTGGATATATCGTCCGTTTTTCCTATAAATCAATGTTACTGTTTGCCGTCTCCCCGAAGGCTTAAAATACCCTTCAGCAATATTTTCGCATCATCCAGGATATAGTCAAACGCTCCCGCCTGATACATATTCAAAAGAATCATCCCTATCGGTACTGCTACTAAAAGTCCCAGTACACTCCCTACCTTATAACCAATGTACAGGAAAAACAGCGTCACGATCGGGTTTAATCCCATACTGTCCCCTACAAGCTTTGGCTGTATGACCTGTCTGACGATCTGCGTCGTTGCATAAAGCACCACCAACCCGACTGCATACTTGTAATCTCCTATAAGCAGTTTATAGATAAACCACGGGATCATGATAGTTCCTGTCCCAAAAACCGGCAGCATATCAATAAACGAAATGCAGATCGCCAAAAGGATCGCATATTTGACATGCAGAATGCTCAATCCAGCAAAAAGTATGACAGCCACCACGATCATGATCTTAAACTGCGCTTTAAAATACCCTCCGACTGCAGTGTGAAGGTTCTGGTTCACCAGTTTCATCCTCTTGCGCACAGACACCGGAGCCGCTTTATTGCACCACGCGATCACCTCATCTCTCTGTGCAATAAAAAAATATGCGGACATGATCGCCACAATGATCCCAATCAACAGAGAAGGGATTTTCTTCGCTACATTTCCGGCCGCAGCGACAGTAGGTGTGCTGATTTTCTGAATCAACTTGCCAATCCATTCGTCTATATTTGCAAGGACTGCATTTCCTCCTTTGCGGATTGCATCCGGAAGAATCTCTATCATGCCGTGCAGTTTTTCTCCAATGTCATGAATTCCCTGCTCTAACTCTGAGTACATTTGCGGGAAATTGTTGGAGAAATTTGCGATCTCCTGCACCAGTTTGGTAATTCCAAAATATGCTGCCAGCACGATGCCTCCCAGCACGAGAACAATGACAAGGGCTGAGCCGAATTTTTTCTTGATCTTCAGCCTCTTTTCCAGCCAGCAGACAAGGGGATGGGCAATCACTGAGATCAGCCATCCGATGACAAATGGCATAAAATACCCTATCAGCTTGATCCCTGCCACAACAAACAGTATGGTCGCCCCCACACTCAAAAGGAGGCTGACAGCTACTTTCCAATAAGGACGTTCTTTTTCCACGTTTATTCCACCTCGGTTTGACTTAAAAGTTCATTTTCCACAAACTCCCAGATTTCATCTCTTCCCTGTTTTGTCTGTGCTGAAAATGGAATGATTTTTGTTCCTTTCGCAAGCCCCAGCCCTTCACGCACCATTTTCATATGTTTCTGGACCTGGCTTCTTTTTATTTTATCCAGTTTCGTAGCAATAATAATCGGATAAAACCCTTGTTCCACGATCCAATCATACATCATTCTGTCATTTGCAGATGGATCATGCCGGATATCGATCAAAAGAAATACCACTTTTAACTGGCCGGAATTGTGAAGATATCTCTCAATCAGTTTTCCCCACTGAATCTTTTCACTCTCAGAGACTCTTGCATAGCCGTATCCCGGGAGATCCACAAGATATAATTCCTGATTGATATTGTAAAAATTGATCGTCTGCGTTTTTCCCGGAGTCGCTGAAATCTTTGCGTAAGCCTTACGGTTCATCAAGGCATTGATCAAAGAAGACTTTCCTACGTTGGATTTTCCGGCAAATGCGATCTCCGGCAACAGGTTCTTTGGAAGCGTGCTGGTGATTCCACATACGGTCTCCAGATTTACATTTTTTATAACCATTGTAACATCCTTTCCTGAATCTATTCGTTTCCTGCAAAGGCATATTTCAGAACTTCTGTCATATGGGAAACCGGAATGATTTCCAATCCTTTTGTTATCTCAGCTGACAGGTCTTCCACATCCCTTTCATTTTCCTTTGGCACAAGAACGAGTTTCATCCCCGCGTTCCTTGCAGCCAGCAGTTTTTCCTTGAGCCCTCCGATTGGCAATACTCTCCCTCTCAGGGTAATCTCACCGGTCATGGCAACATCCGCCCTCACCTTTCTCCCCGTCACTGCAGACAGCATGGCCGTTGCCATCGTAATGCCTGCGGATGGGCCATCTTTTGGCACCGCACCTTCCGGAATATGGATGTGCATATCGTGCTTTTCAAAATAATCCGGCGCAACCAAATACTGTTCTCCCACAGAGCGGATATAGCTGATACCAGTACGGGCAGACTCTTTCATCACATCCCCAAGCTGACCTGTGAGGATCAGTTCCCCTTTTCCCGGCATCACATTGACCTCTATTTGAAGAGTATCCCCGCCCACGCTTGTCCACGCAAGTCCTCTCACGATTCCAACCTCATCTTCCTCGTTGGCTCTTTGGCAGTTATAACGCTCTCTCCCCAAATATTTCTCCAGGTTTCTCTCTGTCACATGGATTTCCGTCTTTTTCTTCTCCAGGAGTTCTCTTGCCGCTTTCCTGCAAATTTCTTCAATCTTTCTCTCCATCTGGCGTACGCCTGCTTCTTTTGTATAATTCAGCGCAATCTTCCAAAGTGCTTTTTTGCTTATTGAAAGCTGCTCCTTTTTCATCCCATGCCGCTGAATCTGTTTCGGCACAAGATGTTCTATGGCAATGTGCATTTTTTCATTTTCCGTATAGCTTGTGATCTCAATGACTTCCATTCTATCCAAAAGCGGTCTTGGAATGGTCTGCAGTGTGTTCGCTGTGGTGACAAAAGTCACCTCGGACAGATCCAGCGGCACTTCCAGGTAGTGGTCTCTGAATTTTGTGTTCTGCTCGCCATCCAGCACTTCCAGGAGCGCTGAAAATGTATCTCCTTTATAATCTGTGCTCACTTTGTCAATTTCATCCAAAAGAATCAAAGGATTTTTCACCCCTGCGCTCTTCATTGCATTTGCAATCCTTCCCGGCATGGAGCCCACATACGTTTTTCTGTGGCCCCGGATCTCTGCTTCATCGCGCACACCGCCAAGAGAAATCCGGACATACGGTTTTCCCATTGCCCTTGCCAAAGATTTTGCGATTGAAGTCTTCCCGGTTCCCGGAGGCCCCACAAGACATAGGATCGGGCTGTTTCCCTTTGGCGCAAGGGCGCGCACTGCCATGAATTCCAACACTCTTTCCTTAACCTTGGTAAGTCCGTAATGGTCTTCTTCCAAAACTTCTTTTGCATGGGCAAGGTCGTGTTCATCCGGAACGGTCCTGTCCCACGGCATCTCCAGCATAGTCTCAATATATGTACGAATCACTCCGTTCTCCGAAGGGTTGTTCATTGTATTACGAAACCTGGAAATCTCTTTTAACAGTTTGTTCTTTACTTCCTCCGGGGCCTTCAAATTTTTTGCCTGCTCCTCAAATTCATCCGCATCGGAAAAGGCGTTGTCCTCCCCCAATTCCTCGCGGATGAGTTTCAGCTGCTCTCTTAAAATGTATTCTCTTTGATTTTTATCTACTCTTTCCTTTACTTTTTCCTGAATGTCCGCTTTTAACCTCATGATCTGGATTTCATTCACCAGTTTATATAGCAGAAATTCATACCGCTCTATGAGGCTGTCCTTTTCCAGGATCTCCTGAAGTTCTTTATAGTGCAGAGGGACATTGGCCGCAATCTCATCCACCAGTTTTTTCAGATCATCGGTTTCCATGATCTGCATGGCACTTTCCCTTCCCATCTTTGGCATCTTTAAGCAGTACTCCAAATAGACGTCCTTAAGCCCTCTTAACATTGCCTCTCTGCTCAGCTCGTTTTCCTCATCCAGTCCTGTATCCTCCAGAATCTCCACCTCTGCCTCCATAAAAGGCTCTGTTTGGTTCATCTTTACGATACGCGCCCTTTGTTCGCCGCTGACCAGTACCCTTAATATATGTTTCGGCAGCTTTGCAAGCTGATTGACAGATGCGATCACCCCCACCTCATAGATGTCGTCAAGTCCAGGATCCTCTGTCTGTGTAGATTTCTGGGCTGTCAGAAAAATCATCTGTTCTGTGTCCATGGCATATTCCGCCGCTTTTATAGACTTTGTACGGCTGATGTCAAAATGGATCACCATCCGGGGCATCACTGTCATCCCGCGCAGAGCAATCACTGGAAGTTTCTTTTTCTTTTCACTCATGTTCTGCAACTCCTTGTCTAAAAGAGGGTGTTGTAAAACATAGATTTCACAACACCCCCGTGTGTATTCTTACGCACTTTCTGAAACTGTATCCTGATTGTAAAGTGGTTCTTTTCCTTCCTCCACCACTTCTTTTGTAATCCTGCATGTACGGATGCTCTCATCTGACGGTGCATGATACATGGTATCCATCATGATATTCTCCATGATCGCGCGCAGCCCTCTGGCTCCCGTCTTTCTGCGTATAGAAAGATCAGCGATCGCTTCCAAGGCATCATCGTCAAATTTCAGCTCAACATCGTCAAGCTCCATCAATTTCTGATACTGTTTCACTATCGCGTTTTTCGGCTCAACCAAAATTTTCATCAGAGCGTCCTTATCTAAAAGGTGCAGTGACACAGTCACCGGCACACGTCCTACCAATTCTGGAATCAGCCCATATTTTACCAAATCCTGGGGAAGAACATTTTCCAAAAGGATATCCACATTCTCCTCATGTTTGGATGCAATCTGTGCATTGAATCCAATAGACTTTCTGTCCATTCTGGTTTCAATCATCTTTTCAATTCCTTCAAAAGCTCCGCCGCAGATAAAGAGAATATTTGTTGTGTCTATCTGTATCAGTTCCTGGTGCGGATGCTTTCTTCCGCCCTGCGGAGGCACGGATGCAACTGTCCCCTCAACAATTTTAAGAAGAGCCTGCTGCACGCCCTCCCCCGAGACATCCCTTGTGATCGAAGGATTCTCTGATTTTCTCGTAATCTTGTCAATCTCGTCAATATAGATAATTCCATACTCCGCGCGCTCGATATCGCCGTCTGCAGCCTGGATCAATTTGAGGAGAATGTTCTCCACATCCTCACCCACATATCCGGCCTCTGTCAAAGCTGTTGCATCTGCAATGGCGAACGGTACATTCAATATCTTTGCCAGCGTCTGTGCAAGAAGTGTTTTTCCGCTTCCTGT
This sequence comes from Lachnoclostridium sp. An181, assembly GCF_002160325.1. Taxonomy (GTDB): domain Bacteria; phylum Bacillota; class Clostridia; order Lachnospirales; family Lachnospiraceae; genus An181. The sequence continues at coordinate 61,710 of NZ_NFKJ01000008.1, read as the reverse complement.
AGGGCCGAGCATAAGTATATTGCTCTTTTGCAGTTCCATACCAAGGTTTCTTCCGGCCAAAATCCGCTTATAGTGATTGTACACTGCAACTGCCAGCACCTTTTTTGCCTCATCCTGTCCGATCACATAATCGTCCAAAAACGCTTTGATCTCTTCCGGTTTCAGAAGATTGATGGCATCCATCTTTTCTTCCTTTTCTTCTTCCTCAAATTCCTCTTCAATGATCTCAGAACAGGTTTCCACACACTCATCGCAGATAAAAACGCCGTTTGGACCTGCGATCAGTTTCCTGACCTGCGCCTGTGATTTATTACAAAAAGAACACCGAATTACTTCGTTCAATTTTCCTGCCATTTTATCACCTCTTTTTTTACACGGAAAGGGGATGCTCCTTTTGGAACAACCCCTTCGTGATTTTATATTACCGGTTTGTGATCACACTGTCGATCAAACCATATTCTTTTGCTTCCTGTGCAGACATGAAGTTATCCCTCTCCGTGTCAATCTGAATCTGCTCAAGACTCTGTCCCGTATTCTGTGCCAGAATCTCATTCAGTTTCCGGCGAGTCTTCAGGATGTGCTCTGCAGCGATCTGAATCTCCGTCGCCTGTCCCTGCGCCCCTCCTGAAGGCTGATGAATCATGATCTCCGCATTCGGAAGCGCAAGACGCTTTCCTTTCGCTCCTCCTGCGAGAAGGAATGAACCCATACTCGCTGCCATTCCCATACAAATAGTTGAGACATCACACTTAATATACTGCATCGTATCGTAAATAGCCAGTCCTGCCGTCACGGAGCCGCCAGGGCTGTTGATATAAAACTGGATGTCGCGATCCGGGTCTTCCGCCTCCAAAAATAACAGCTGTGAAACAATAAGGTTTGCGGATACATCCGTCACTTCTTCACCCAGAAAAATGATTCTGTCTTTTAATAATCTTGAATAAATGTCGTAAGAGCGTTCTCCACGGCTTGTTTGTTCAATGACATATGGTACTAAGCTCATGTTCTACCTCCTAAATCTGCGGCCATCCTATTTTTCTACTGCCGCATCTACAAGCAATGTCACTGCATCCTGCACTGCAATGTCCATCTTCATCTGCTCAACTTCTTTTTCTCCCATCAGAGATTTCAGCTTGTCAGTTTCCATCTGGTAAGCCTTGGCCATCTTTTCGAACTCTTCGTTCATTCTCTCTTCACTGACTTCAATGTTCTCTGCTTTTACAATCGCCTCAAGAATAAGCCTTGTCTGAATGCGTTTTAATGCCTGCGGTCTGAACTCTTCCATCATCTTGTCAAGTGTCATCCCTGTAAACTGTGCATACTGCTCCATGGTAAGTCCCTGTGCCTGAAGTCTTCTTGCAAAATCATCCACAAACTGTCTCGCCTGTGTATCGATCATTGCCTCAGGAATCTCCATTGTCGCATTTTCCACTGCCTTTGCAACTGCCTGGTCTTCCTGATTTCTCTTACCATCGTTAACTTTCTTTTCTTTGATTTTTGCTTTGATATCTGCTTTCAGTTCATCCAAAGTCTCAAACTCTGAAATCTCTGCTGCAAATTCATCATCAAGTTCCGGCAGCTCTTTTGCCTTAATTTCATGTACTGTACATTTGAATACTGCTTCTTTTCCTGCAAGATCTTTTGCATGGTACTCTTCCGGGAATGTCACTTTGACTTCCACTTCTTTTTCCGGTTCAGCGCCGATAAGCTGTTCTTCAAATCCCGGAATAAAGGTACCGGAACCGATTGTGAGTGAATAGTTCTCACCTTTTCCACCTTCGAAAGCAACTCCATCCACAAATCCCTCAAAATCAAGAACAACCTCATCTTTATCCTGAACAGGACGTCCCTCTACTGCAACTGTTCTTGCGTTTTTCTCCTGCTCCTGTGCAAGTCTCTCATCAATTTCTTTCTGAGTGACTCTGTTGGAGTATTTATCAACTTCCAATCCTTTGTATTCACCTAAGGTAACCTCTGGTTTTACAGCCACCTCAGCTGTGAAGATAAAAGGTTTTCCTTTTTCAATCTGTACTACGTTGATCGTTGGCTGTGATACAATTTCCAGTCCGCTCTCATCGTATGCTTTTGCATAGTGCTCTGGAATCAATGCGTTTGCTGCGTCATCATAGAAAATTTCTACGCCGTACATTTTTTCGATCATGTTGCGCGGTACTTTTCCTTTGCGGAATCCTGGCAAGCTGATTTTATTTTTCTGTTTTAAATATGCACCCTGCAGCGCTTTCTCCAGCTCTTCAGCAGAAACTTCGATTGTAAGTTTCGCCATGTTCTTCTCCATGTTTTCTACTTGTAAACTCATTTATCGTTTTCCTCCTTAAATATATCCGCCCGGTCATTCCCGGAAAGGTACAATTAATCTTCTGACTTTTCTATATACTCACAGTCATTGAAGTAGTATAGCATAAACCATACCAAATTGCTAGTCTTGAATTTCGTCTAAACGCAGGATTTTCAAAATCAGGTCATTCAACTCCTCCTCTGATATGGAGAAGGCTCTGTCTTTGCCTGCTTTCACCTTCAAAATGACAGTCTCCTTGTTTCCATACTCCACCCGGCTGTATGCGCTCTCCAAAAGCTCATAGGCATGGTTGATATAATCCCTCTGCATCTGCTGGTTGATTTCCTCCTCGCTGCCGGAGTATTCCCCAGCCTCGGCTTTGTTCATCAGCTCTTGTGAATCCTGTTTCACTCCTGCGACAAACACCGGAAAAATGTCTGTCGGCTGGATTTCCACGCTCACCTCGTATTCATTTCTGGAAATCTTATCTTCCTTTGTGACCTCATAGCGCATGACCGCAAAAATCTCTTTTGTCAGATTTTCAAAACGGGCTCTATCGCTATCCGCCACCTCGATTCCACCTGTGATATTGTTCTCAACAAACGCGGCCACCTGCTTTTCATACTGTTCTTCCATCTCTTCTTCCGTTACATTCTTCATGATACTTGCAGCCTCTTTTGTCTCCCCTTGAAACATATGGTCCAGTACTGCCTGAGTGTACCCTTTTGCGTCAAAGTCACGGAAATAGAAGAACAAACCTGTGCCTGCGGCCACGATCAAAATCACTGCCACAATGATCCACTTTTTATGTTTCTTCATTCAAACCTCCTATTCTTTTCGATATACGATTCCCTCATTCACCAAAGACACAGCGTCCCCTCCCGCCAGTTTCTCAAGTATCAGAAGTGCAAACTCCAAGGATGCTGCCATAGCGCGCCCTGTGATGATGTTGCCATCACACACTGCCGGCTCGTCAATAAACAGTGCATCTTTCAAATGAGCCTTACGGCTTGGATGGCATACAGCCTTCTTTCCTCTTAAAAGTCCCATATCTCCCAGAATTCCAGGAGCCGCGCAGATGGCTGCCACATATTTTCCCTCACGCGCAAATTTCTCTGTCAGTACTTTGACACCATGATGTGCGTTCAGGTTATCCGTTCCCACAGTGCCTCCCGGCAAAATCAGGATGTCTATTTCATCATAATCTACTTCGTCAAACAATTTATCTGCCTGTAATGAAATTCCGTTCGATGTTACCACGTTTTTGCTTTCCTTGACAGACACTGTCCAGGTCTCAATCCCTGCTCTTCTCAACACATCTACGACAGTCAGGCCTTCAATGGTCTCAAATCCATCCGCTAAAAATATGCATGCTTTTTTCATGGTAAATCCTTCCTTCCTGAAAATTATCCATATCAATTCACTTTGCATTCTAACAAAAGCCTGGCAAAAATGCAAATACATTTACTTCTATCCCCTATTATATTATGATAATGAAAAAGGAGGATAACATATCTATGGAAATTGAAAGAAAGTTTTTGCCAAAGGAACTGCCGTTTCATCTTGAAGATCACCCTCATATCCAAATGGAGCAGGGATATCTCTGCACAGCCCCTGTTGTAAGAGTCAGAAGAGAAGGTGGACAGTATGTACTGACCTATAAATCCAGTGGTATGATGGCACGGGAGGAGTATAATCTTCCTCTCACCCGGCAGGCCTATGAACATCTTGCCGAAAAGATCGATGGATGTCTGATCAAAAAGACACGCTATCGGATTCCCCTGGATAACGGCCTTACAGCTGAGCTCGACGTCTTTTTGCCTCCGCACGCTCCTCTGAAGCTTCTGGAGGTGGAATTCCCGAACAAAGAGAGCGCTCTCTCTTTTGAGCCCCCTTCCTGGTTTGGAGATGACGTCACCTTTGATCCGCGTTATCACAACAGCAATATGATCCATATAACAAAGTGGCAAGCCCAGCTAAGCTCCCCTTCCTCTCACTCATGAGAGGCTCTGCACTTTGCGCTCGCCACACAAAAAGGAGGTTTCCCTGAGTTTGGTCTCATTCCAAAACAGGAAACCTCCTTGTTCTTTTTTATGTTTAATCCGCAAGCCCGAATCCATCGTGCACTGCGATCACAGCTTTTTCTGCATCATTTTCACGGATCAACACAGTAATGCGGATCTCCGATGTGGAAATCATGTTGATATTGATTCCACAATTATACAAAGACTCAAACATTGTAGCCGCAACACCCGGATTTGTCATCATTCCCGCACCTACGATAGAAATCTTTGCGACATCTTCATCGTATTTAATTTCCTGGATGGTCAAATCTTCCTTTTCCCTTTCCAGTACATCCAACGTCTCTTTTAAATCGTCCTGGGACACAGTAAATGTGATATCCTTTGTACCCTCGCGCCCGATAGACTGCAGAATAATGTCAATATTGATTTTATTCTTTGACAGTGTATTGAAAATACGGAATGCTGTTCCCGGCCTGTCTTTAATCCCAATCACTGAGATTCTCGCAATATTTTTGTCAGCTGTCACTCCGCTTATGAGCATTTTTTCCATTTTTGCACCCTCCTTGACAACGGTTCCTTCGTTATTGTTCAGACTGGAGCGGACGACAAGAGGCACTCTGTATTTCTTCGCCATTTCAACGGAACGGTTGTGCAGTACCTTCGCCCCGTGGGACGCCAGTTCCAGCATCTCATCATAAGTGATCTGTGAAAGTTTCCTTGCATCCTTTACAATACGGGGATCCGCAGTATATACTCCGTCCACATCTGTAAAGATTTCACACAAATCCGCGTGCAGCACTGCAGCCAGTGCCACTGCCGTGGTGTCAGATCCACCCCGGCCAAGTGTTGTGTAATCATCATATTTGTTTACTGCCTGGAATCCGGTTACGATAACGATCTTTCTGGAATCCAGCTCATGGCGGATCCGCTCCGTATCCACGCGCTTAAATCTGGAATTTCCATATTTTGATGTGGAATGCATCATGACCTGAAAAGCATTGAGCGATACCGCCGGTACATCCAGCGCGTTCATCGCCATGGCCATCAAAGCCACAGATGTCTGCTCTCCTGTGGTGAGCAGCATATCCAGTTCTCTTTTCGGAGCATTCGGATTGATGTCATTGGCAAGGCTTAAAAGTTCATCTGTCGTATCTCCCATTGCTGACAGCACGACAACTACATCATGCCCTTTTTTGTAATCCTCAATACAGCGTTTCGCCACGTTAAAAATTCTTTCTTTGTTTGCCACGGAAGTTCCGCCAAACTTTTTTACTATCAGCATTGTCTCCTCCTAGCGGGACAGTAAATGTTCCATCAGACGATATCCGTCCTCCCATACTGTTCCTGTTTTATTGGCAGTGTTTTCCTGGTACGCACTCTGCCCCTCCACTGCCTTTTTGCTGTCAAAAAGCAAATATGGTACCGGGTCCATCGTATGCGTGCGTCTGGCAATCGGTGTCGGATGGTCCGGCAACACTAACATTCTATATTCTTCGGCAGATTTGTCAAGTCTTTCCCGTATTCTTCCGATAATCTGTCCGTCAATATTTTCAATGGCCTTGATCTTTTTCTGAATGCTGCCCTGGTGTCCCATCTCATCCGGTGCTTCTATATGAACATAGACAAAGTCATAATTTTCCCGCAAAAGCGCTTTTACTGCTGCATCCGCCTTGCCTTCGTAATTGGTATCCAGCCCTCCGTTTGCTCCCGGCACAAGGATATTGGTGAGCCCAGCTCCCACTGCGATGCCTTTTAAAAGGTCCACTGCTGAGATCATAGCTCCTTTAAGCCCTGTCTTTTCCTCAAAGCTGTCCAAAGCCGGTCTTGTTCCTGCTCCCCAAAACCAGGCGGAATTTGCCGGATTTAACCCGTTGGCCTTTCTAGTCTTGTTGATTGGGTGTTGTGAAAGAATTGCATAACTCTTCTCCATCATTTCCAAAAGCACTTCATCCTTTGGAAGGTACCCCCCAATTGTCTTTCCCAGTATATCGTGCGGAGGAGTCAGCTCCACAAGCTGCCCATTTTCCCAGATAAGCAAATGTCTGTAGCTTGTTCCCGCATAAAAATGATACCCTTCTCCTTTAAGACCTTTTTTCAAATCCTCCAAAAGTATTTTTGCATCTTCCGTGCTGATTTCGTCTGAACTGTGGTCAATGATCACTTTTTCTTGGTACTCCTTCTGTTCTTCGGATACCGTGACGAGATTGCACCGAAAAGAAACATCTGTACTCTTCATCGGAACACCAATGCTTAAAGCCTCCAAAGGAGAACGACCTGAATAGTATACCTTTGGATCGTACCCGAGTACGGAAAGGTTTGCCGTATCACTGCCAGGACTCATTCCTTTTGGAACCATATAAGCCATCCCAAGCTCCGACACCCCGGCCATGCTGTCCATATACGGCTTTCTGGCAGCCTCCATCGTGGTCTTTCCTCCAAGTTCTTTTAAAGGTTCTCCTGCCATTCCGTCTGCCAAAACTACTATATACTTCATTCATCCACCCGCTTTCTTTTCCCTAAACCTCTCAGCTTTTAAATCGTATCATATGTATGATATTCTCAAACTTTTTCGCGCATGCATCGTACGCGCCTTCCATCATCGCCGCTGTGACAAAGGCGAACTCGCCCTCCAAGCCATCTGCTTTCACAAATTTTACCTCTCCGAAGACCTCCTCTACTTTCTCTTTCCATTCTTCCTTTTCCCCGCTCATCCGGACAAAGAAATGACGAATGGCATCTGCCTTGTCTTCAATTTCCAGTTTCTCGCTTTTCCACATGGTCATCACATTGCGTTTCAGATTTTTTGCCGCCTCAACAACATCTGCCACAACTGCGCTCGCTGTTGGAAGTTTTCCAGCGCCGCTTCCATAGAACATCGCATCGCCGAGCACATTTCCCTTCACAAAAATAGCATTGAACACTCCGTTTACACTGTAAAGCGGATTTTCCGGAGTAAGCAGGAACGGTGCCACGAGAGCGTACAGCTTTCCTCTGTCTCTTTTGCTGGATGCCAAAAGTTTAATGGTCATTCCCATCTCTTTTGCATATTTCATATCCTCAGCTGTAATTTTTGTAATCCCCTCTGTGTAGATATCCTGGAAATCCACATGCTGTCCGGAAATAAGTGAGGAGAGGATTGCAATCTTTCTGCAGGAATCATATCCTTCCACATCAGACTCCGGGTTTCGCTCCGCATACCCGTTCTCCTGAGCTTCCTTTAACACGTCATCATAATCTGCACCCTCGTAAAACATCTTTGTCAGCATATAGTTTGTCGTGCCATTTAAAATTCCTGTGATCTCCTCAATCTCGTCAGCTGTCATGGAGGAATTCAGTGCGCGTATGATCGGAATGCCTCCCCCTACGCTCGCCTCAAAAAGGAAATTAATATTTTTTTCCTTTGCAATAGCCAAAAGTTCCGGCCCATGCGCAGCGACAAGCGCTTTGTTGGAAGTTGCAACGCTTTTTCCCGCCAGAAGGCTTCGTTTCACGAAAGTGTATGCCGGCTCAATGCCTCCCATGACCTCCACCACGATTTTGATCTCCTCGTCGCCTAGAATTTCCTCAAAATCATGTGTGATCAGATCCTGTACCGGCTCACCTGGAAAATCTCGGATATCCAGAACTTTCTTGATCTTTATCTCATCGCCCACTCTCTGATTGATGAGTTTTCCGTTTGTATGAATGACTTCCACCACACCAGAACCTACTGTACCATATCCTAATACTGCTATATTCACCATTTCATCCTACCCCCTGCCTACAATCTTCAGATAATGTATTTCGTTTTGCCGCTCCATCTCATCCACCATATCGGAAATATTTCCTGTGGTCGACATCACTTCCAGGCTCAACGTCAATGTCGCAATTCCGTTGAGGGGAATACTCTGATGGATTGTCAGGATATTTGCCCGATACTGCGCAATTTTGTTCAAAATATCTGCAAGCACCCCCGGCTTGTCATCCAGCTGGATGACAAGAGTCACGGTCTGTCCTTTTTCTGTCTCATGAAATGGAAAAATGTCCTCTTTGTACTTATAAAAAGAACTTCTGCTGATTCCTGTCAACTCCACTGCCTCCTGGACAGTGTTCACTTTCCCGGAATCAAGGAGTCTTTTTGCCTCAACCACTTTTAAAAGCACTTCCGGCAGGGCATTTTTCTTCACAACATAATATTTATTCTGCTCCACTTTGTATTCCTCCCATCGAGTCCGTTTACAGACTACATTTGTGCGTCATACAAAGAATATTATCACAGCTTTTCCGTTACAGCAACTATTTCTTGCTGATATATTTCAAATATGCATTGATAAACAAGTCCAGCTCTCCATCCAGCACAGCCTGTACATTGCCGCTCTCCACATTTGTCCTGTGATCCTTTACCAACGTATACGGCTGCATCACATAGGAGCGGATCTGATTGCCAAAGCCAATCTCTTTTACTTCTCCCCGGATATCCGAGACCTTGTCTGCCTGCTCCTGCTGTTTCAAAAGATAGAGCTTTGCCTTGAGCATCTGCAGAGCTTTTTCTCTATTGTTATGCTGAGAGCGCTCATTCTGGCACTGCACCACGATTCCGGTAGGAAGGTGGGTGATACGGATTGCGGAGGATGTCTTATTGACATGCTGTCCTCCTGCACCGCTGGACCGGTAGGTGTCGATCTTCAGCTCATCTTCGTTGATCTCAATGTCAATGTCCTCCTCAATATCCGGAAGGACATCGCAGGATGCAAACGAGGTCTGTCTTTTACCCGCGGCATTGAAAGGAGAAATCCTCACAAGTCTGTGAACACCTTTTTCCGATTTCAAATATCCGTAAGCATTTTCTCCGTTTACCTGAAATGTCACAGCCTTGATACCTGCCACATCCCCGTCCAGGAAATCCAGCACTTCCACAGAAAATCCTCTCTTTTCCGCCCACCTGGTGTACATGCGGTAGAGCATTCCTGCCCAGTCGCACGACTCTGTGCCTCCTGCCCCCGCGTGCAGCGTCACGATCGCATTGTCCCTGTCGTACTCTCCGTGAAGCAGTGTCTGGATCCTAAGATCATCAAACTTCTTCTCAAACCCTTCCAACTCATCCCTGATCTCTGGCACCAGACCTTCATCTTCCTCCTCATATGCCATCTCTATGAGCAGCTGAATGTCCTCGTACGCCTGCCGGATCTGTCCTGCTGTGTCCAGGACATCTTTTAAGCCTTTGAGCTCTTTCATCACCTTCTGGGATTCCTCGGGCTCATCCCAAAAATCTGGCTCCTCCATTTTCTTTTCCAGTTCTTCTACCCGTTTTTCCTTGCCAGCCAGGTCAAAGAGATCCCCTCATTTCCTCTAATGGCTCCTCATAACTGCTGATCACACTTTTAAACTGGTCTAATTCAACCATTAATTCTCACCTCTCTACTCAAAAAGGTGTGGCAGCTCTGGTCTGTCACACCCCTTTATTTTTATTTCTTTCTATCGATTTCTATCAGCTTGCGTTCCTTCCACAGCACTGTTTATATTTCTTTCCGCTTCCGCACGGGCATGGATCGTTCGGATAAATCTTCTTCTCTTCGCGTTTTTTAGGGGCACGGGCAGCGCTCTCGTCTTTGTTCGTACCCGTCACTTTTGCCACCTGCTCTCTCTCCACCTTTTGCTCCATCTGTACGCGGAAGAGTGTACCAATCGTGTCATGGGCGATCGCATTGGTCATCTCACCGAACATATCGTAGCCAAGCATTTTATACTCGACTTTTGGATCTCTCTGGCCATAAGCCTGCAGGCCAATACCCTGGCGCAGCTGATCCATGTCGTCGATATGGTCCATCCATTTTGCGTCGATCACCTTCAGAAGCACCACGCGCTCCACTTCCCTTAAATGCTCTGGTTCCGGGAACTCAGACTCTTTCATCTCGTATGCTTTTGTCGCACGCTCTTTCAGAAGATGTTTGAGCTCCTTGACATTCTTATCTTTTACATCATCCTCAGTCACAGGATCAATCGTAGGAATGACATTCAAAAGATCTAAGTTCAGGCTCTTCAAATCCCACTCATCGTACTCACTGTTTTCAGCAGCGATCTTATCCACTGCATTCTCCACGTAATCTGCCAGCATATGGTAGATGGAATCTCTCATGCTCTCCCCGTCGAGCACACGTCTTCTCTCCTCATAGATGATCTCTCTTTGCTCATTCATAACCTGGTCATAGTCGAGCAGGTTTTTACGGATTCCAAAGTTGTTACTCTCAATCTTCTTCTGTGCTTTTTCAATAGCACTGGAAAGCATTTTGTGCTCAATCTGCTCTCCATCCTCCACCCCAAGGGTATTAAATACATTCATCAAACGCTCAGAGCCAAACAGACGCATCAGATCGTCCTCCAGAGAAATATAGAATCTGGACTCTCCCGGATCACCCTGACGTCCTGCACGGCCGCGCAGCTGATTGTCAATACGTCTGGACTCGTGGCGCTCTGTACCGATGATCTTCAGACCACCGGCCTCTCTCGCCTCATCGTCCAGCTTAATATCCGTACCACGTCCGGCCATGTTGGTCGCAATGGTCACTGCACCGTGCTGACCTGCCTGCGCAACGATCTCCGCCTCTTTTTCATGAAACTTCGCGTTCAGTACATTGTGCTTGATGCCACGTTTTTTGAGCATCTTGCTGAGCAGCTCGGAAATCTCGATGGTGATCGTACCTACCAATACCGGCTGGCCTGTCGCATGGGCGCGCTCGACCTCATCCGCAACTGCTTTGTATTTCTCTTCTTTTGTCTTGTACACAGCATCGTCCAAATCCTGTCTCTGCACTGGTTTGTTTGTCGGAATCTCCACAACGTCCATGCCGTAGATGTCACGGAACTCTTTTTCCTCTGTCAGAGCAGTACCGGTCATACCTGCCTTTTTATCAAACTTATTGAACAAGTTCTGGAAAGTGATCGTAGCCAGGGTCTTGCTCTCACGTTTTACTTTTACATGCTCTTTTGCCTCAATCGCCTGATGAAGTCCGTCTGAATAACGGCGTCCCGGCATGATACGTCCGGTAAACTCGTCTACGATCATAACCTCATCATCGTCCGTCACCACGTAGTCTTTGTCGCGGAACATCAGGTTATGCGCACGCAGGGCCAAAATAATATTGTGCTGGATCTCCAAATTTTCCGGGTCTGCAAGGTTTTCAATATGGAAGAACTGCTCAACCTTCTTCACACCGTCTTCTGTCAGGTTGATGTTCTTTTCCTTTTCGTTGACAATGAAATCTCCGGTCTCTTCAATATCCTCGCCCATAATGGCGTTCATCTTTGTAAACTCGCCGCTTGCCTCTCCTTTTTCCAGCTGTCTTGCCAGAATATCACACATCTCATACAGTTTGGTTGACTTTCCACTCTGTCCGGAAATGATGAGCGGCGTTCTCGCCTCATCAATCAGCACAGAGTCAACCTCATCGATGATGGCATAATGCAGGCCCCTCTGCACAAGCTGCTCTTTGTAGATGACCATGTTATCTCTCAGATAATCAAATCCGAGCTCATTGTTTGTCACGTATGTAATGTCACATTCATACTGTTTTCTTCTCTCGTCATTATCCATGTCATTTAAGACCACTCCGACAGTGAGGCCCAAAAATTCATGGACTTTTCCCATCCATTCCGCGTCACGCTTTGCCAGGTAATCATTGACTGTGACAATGTGCACACCCTTTCCTTCCAATGCATTCAGATAGGCCGGAAGAGTGGAAACTAATGTCTTACCCTCACCAGTCTTCATCTCCGCAATACGTCCCTGATGGAGGATAATACCACCGATCAGCTGTACGCGGAAGTGTCTCATCCCAAGGACACGGACTGCTGCCTCTCTCACTGTCGCAAACGCCTCTGGAAGAATATCGTCCAGAGTTTCACCGTTTTCCAGTCTTTCTTTATATTCTCTTGTTTTATCCCTCAACTCTTCGTCGGATAGTGCCTGCATCTTTGGCTCCAGAGATTCAATATAATCCACGATCGGATAAATTCTCTTCAGCTCGTGCTGGCTGTGTGTTCCAAATATTTTTTCTATAAAGCTCATACCTAACTCCTTGTCTGTTTTTACCTTCTAGCCTGCCCACATCCCTCTAAAAGCGGAACGAAATCTCCTACAGACTAAGTAAACTCTGCTCATTATTTTAACACCAACTTCACTTTTGTTCAATACATTTATGCAGTGTTCACAAACTCTTCTCAACAAATTCACATCTCTTTTACCGTCTCATAAGGAACAGACCCGCCAAACAGATCCAGACCACTGCCAACCGTAAAATCAAGCCGTCCTTCACTAAATTCTTGAAACCGCTCTATCTCCTCAAGGGAATGGAGGCCTCCTGCGTAGGTGATCGGTATTCCTCTCCATGACGCAAGCATTCTTACAAGGTCTTCTTCCATACCAGCTCCCTTTCCCTCCACGTCAACACCATGTACAAGAAACTCATCGCAGTAGCCGGAAAGCTCATCCAGCACCTTGTGGGTGAGCACCACATCGGTAAATGTCTGCCATCGATCTGTCACAATATAATACTTTCCCTCTTTTTTCCTGCAGCTTAAGTCAAGTACAATGTGCTCTTTTCCAACTGCTTTTTTCAGTTTCTCCAGATTCTCCCACATGATCTGTCCATTTCGGAAAACAAAAGAGGTCACGATCACATGACTCGCGCCAAGGAGAATGTAATTGGCTGCATTCTCATCCGTAATTCCCCCACCGATCTGAAGACCTCCCGGATAGATGCTCAGCGCCTGTAAAGCCTGCATCCTTGACGCATTGTAATAGGGGGAATCTTTCGCGTTGAGCAAGATCACATGTCCCCCTTTCAGTCCGTCCGCCCGGTACAGGGCAGCGTAATAGGCAGCGCCATACCCGGAGACAAAATTTGTGTCTGCTTTGTCCTGCCCATCCTTTAGCGTGCCTCCGACAATCTGCTTGATGGCCCCATTATGTATATCAATACATGGTCTAAAATGCATTCCTTTCTCCTCCATATACAAAAACACCGCAGCGCTGAGTTTTGCTGCGGCATTGTTTTCTACTGTTTTTCCGGCTCCTCATAGTCTTCACCGAATGTGTCTACGGTTACGCTCTTCATCCTCTGTACTTCCAGCGGACGGTCGCTGTAGTCCGTCGCAGTCTCTGCAATCTTATTTACGATATCCATTCCTTCCACAACCTTGCCAAATGCAGCGTATGCTCCGTCAAGGTGCGGTGCTGCCTCGTGCATAATGAAGAACTGGCTTCCTGCAGAGTCCGGATGCATGGCCCTTGCCATGGAAAGTACGCCCGGCTCATGTTTCAGATCATTTGCAAAACCATTCTGGGCAAACTCTCCCTTAATTTGATATCCCGGACCTCCCATTCCATTTCCATCCGGGCATCCCCCCTGGATCATAAAGCCACGGATCACCCGGTGGAAGATCAGTCCATCGTAAAATCCATTTTTTACGAGGGAAACAAAATTTTTCACAGTGTTCGGTGCAATTTCAGGGTACAGTTCTGCCTTTATCACATCCCCGTTTTCCATTGTAATTGTAACTACTGGATTTGTCATGTTTTTGCTCTCTCCTTACTATCAAATATTATTCAATATACCATCATTTCCTTTGACTGTCAAAACATTTGCTCTTCCTATCACATGCCTTTTGAGACATCCGCACATGTTTTCATGGCCTCGATCACTGCACTGCGCAGTCCCTTCTCCTCAAGCTTTCTGACTGCCTGGATCGTTGTGCCGGCAGGTGAGCAGACCATATCTTTTAATTCCCCCGGATGCATACCTGTCTCAAGCACCATTTTGGCACTGCCAAGTACTGCCTGAGCAGCAAATTTGTACGCCTGCATCCTTGGCATCCCGCACATAACAGCCGCATCCGCCATAGCCTCAATGAACATAAATATGTAAGCCGGTGAACTTCCGCTGACTGCCACGACTGCATCCATGAGCCGCTCAGGGATCACCTCCACTTTTCCGAAACTTTCCATGATCCTGCACACCATCTCCAGTTCCTTCTCTGACACCTGCTCATTTACACACACAGCTGTCATCCCCTCTCCTACAAGTGCCGGAGTATTTGGCATGGAGCGCACAAGTTTTACTTTCTTTCCAAACTTCTCTTCCAGCCATTCCAGCGTCTTTCCCGGTGCAATCGCAACAATGATCTGTTCTTCTTTGATACTGGAACTGATCTCTTCAATAACCTGCTCATAAAACTGCGGTTTCACAGATAAGAATACAACGTCCGACTCCATTGCCACCTGAACATTATTTTTTGCAATCTCTATGCCGTATGTTTCCTTGGTCCTCTCACGCCCTTTTTGCGTGGCATTGGAACCGATGATTTCCTCAGGTTTTACACACCCGTTCTTAATAATTCCACCGATCATAGCGCCTGCCATATTACCGCATCCAATAAATCCAATCCTCATTTCAATCTTCCGCCTCCATTTTTCATTCTTTTTCAAACATATCATGATTACCGGAGGTTGTCAACGCAGGTCCTGCATTCCATACCCTTCAAAACCCGCAAAGCTATTCCCATCCCCTGACAAAAAACAAAGACAACGTGTCGGCTTTTGCCGGCACGCTGTCCTTTTTTTATTTTGCTACATGATTACTCTGATTGTCTGCGTCATTGTTCATGTCATCTTCTACGTTGTCCTTGATATCCTCAGCGCCTTCTTCCACATCACGAACCCCATCCTTCACGGCATCCCCCGCATCATCGGCCATGTCTTTCAGGTCATCACCTGCATTGCCGTTGTCATTGCGGTTTGTGGTATCCTCTCCGCTTGTGGCACCATTCATATAGTCGCCGTTGTCAGCCTTATCGCCGCAGCCGGATAATACGCCAAGCATTCCAACGCACAACAAAAGTACTGCTGCTTTTTTCCATTGTTTCATAGCGATTCTTCCTTTCTATAAAAGTATCTGCTACTACTGTTTACAGAATCGGAAAAAAATATACGCTTTTTTAAAATTGAATCACATCGCTCATATCGTAAAGCCCAGGCTGCTTTCCTGCCAAAAACTTTGCTGCTTCCAGGGCGCCTTTTCCAAAAACTGCTTTTGAATATGCGGTATGTTTAAATTCCACTACCTCGTCAGCTCCTGCAAAGATCACTTCGTGATCCCCGACAATGGTTCCCCCGCGCACTGCAGAGATGCCAATCTCCTTTTTATCACGTTTTTGACGCACTTTACTTCTGTCATACACATATGTATATGCATTGTCAAGTGCCTCATTCACCGAGTCCGCAAGCGCCAGCGCTGTACCGCTTGGTGCATCCAATTTCTGATTATGGTGTCTCTCCACAAGCTCAATATCAAATCCTGCCGGTGCAAGAATCCCTGCCGCCTCTTTTAAAAGTTTCAAAAGCATATTGATTCCAAGAGACATGTTCGCTGAGCGCAGTATTGCTACATTTTTTGATGTCTTCTGCACCATTTCAAGCTGCCCATCGGAAAGTCCTGTGGTGCAAAGTACTACAGGAATACCTTTCTTTTCGCAGTACTCTAAAAGTCCATCCACTGCTCCTGCATTGGAAAAATCGACAACCACATCTGCCTGTACATCACATGTCTCAATACTTTCAAACACAGGGTACTCATTCGTCACCCCCGTATAGCTGTCCACGCCTGCGACAATTTCAATTGCGCTGTCTTCTTTTGCCAGCTTTGTGATCGTCTGTCCCATATGACCATTGCAGCCGTGCATAATCATCTTTATCATATTTATCTCCTTCGGTCGTACTTTAACCTATTTTTCTAACTGAATTCCAAAGTCACGCATCGCCTGCGCAAGCTGTTCGGTATGTTCTTTTGTAAGCTCTGTCAAAGGCATGCGAAGACCTCCGACTTCCATTCCCATAAGATTAGCCGCCATTTTCACAGGGATCGGATTCACTTCGCAGAACAGTTTGTGAATCAGCGGCAATGCCTTCAACTGCAGAGCACAGCTGCCTTTTACATCCCCCTTGAAGAAAAGTTCACAGATGTCATGCGTCTCTTTTGGCGCAATATTTGCAAGCACAGAAATCACACCCTTTCCGCCAAGTGACAAAAGCGGAACAATCTGATCGTCATTTCCGGAATACAGGTCAATGTTTCCGTCTGTCAGATTCATGATATCTGCAACCTGAGAAATATTTCCGGATGCCTCCTTGATTCCCACAATATTGTCGATCTCCTTTACCATGCGGGCCATGGTGGCTGCCTCCACATTGCATCCGGTTCTGCTTGCCACACTGTAAACAATGATCGGCGCTGTCACCTCATCTGCAACAGCTTTGTAATGTTCAAACAATCCCTGCTGAGTCGCTTTATTGTAATAAGGAGTCACAATCAGAAGACCATCCGCCCCGTACTCGGACGCCTCCTTTGACATCTGAATCGCTGTCGCTGTGGAATTGGAACCGGTTCCGGCAATTACAGGAATCCGTTTCCTTGTGTAATCGATTGTATGTTTGATGCAGTCTATGTGCTCCTCCTCTGTCATTGTGGCGGACTCTCCCGTTGTCCCACAGATAATGATACTATCCGTCCCGTTTTCACAATGATAGTCTATCAGCTCATCCAGTTTATCATAATTGATACTTCCATCCTCATGAAATGGAGTGATGATCGCTACGCCTGCTCCAGTAAAAACTGCCATTGTAATCCTCCTTACTTTCTCTTTCTTTATCGTTTGATTTTAACATTTATAGAACTATCTGTCAATCTTCCATACATTCCAGTTTGCTCACGGAAACCTCGTATGCCGTCCTTTTTTCGGTCTCTGTCTCCGTAATTTTCTTTATATATTCTCTGCTCTGAATTCTTCCTAAAATCTGTACATGTTCCCCCACTTCAAAACCAGAGGCAAATCTTGCATTTCTTCCCCAGCAGATACATGGTATGTAGTCCGATTTCCCATACGGCCGGTTTACAGCCAAGAGCAGATCCGCAATTTCTCTTCCAAGAGGTGTCTTGCGGTAGACTGGTTTTTTACATATGTACCCGTCTAAAAGAATGGTATTCGTCTTCGCTCCGTCCAGTTCCTCGTCAATAAACTCAATCTCCCTGACAAATACGGAGAGCACAAGATGATTCTTCTGTTCCTCATGGCGATTGTAGGAGCGGAACTGTCCGCTTGCCATTATATAACACCCTGTGTAATCCTGCTTGACATCAATCAGCCTCTCTGAGATCATCAATGGTATTCTGTCATCTGAATTGCTCAGACGTTTCACAAGTACATCCACCATATAAAACCCTTCTCCAAAAACCTCATGGCTGAATGTGAAGCCTGTCGCAATCTCTCCCATAATGGTTACCTGGTTGTTTGCAATAATCTTATCCGACATGAATTTATTCTCCCTTCCTCTTCGTCGTATTTTTTAGTCACTACTTAGTTTATGAACCAGGAACTTCATTTAGAACTAAAACTTGTAAATTTTAAAAAATGTGATACACTATATTCGTTGCGGCAAAAGCCGCTTAATATAGGTAGAAAGAAATAGTAGAAAAGGACTTGAAAATATGAAAACAATACGTGAAGATATCCGCAATATCGCCATTATCGCCCATGTAGACCACGGAAAAACCACTCTGGTGGACGAACTGCTCAAGCAAAGCGGCGTGTTCCGTGAAAATCAGGAGGTCGCTGAACGCGTCATGGATTCCAATGCCATTGAACGTGAAAGAGGTATCACGATCCTCTCCAAAAACACTGCTATCTCCTATAAAGGTACAAAGATCAACATTATCGATACCCCCGGACACGCTGATTTTGGCGGAGAAGTAGAGCGTGTCTTAAAGATGGTAAATGGTGTGATCCTTGTCGTGGACGCATTTGAAGGCCCAATGCCTCAGACAAAGTTTGTTCTGAGAAAAGCTCTGGAATTGAAACTGCCTGTCATTGTCTGCATCAACAAGATCGACCGTCCTGAGGCAAGACCTGATGAAGTCATTGACGAAGTGCTGGAACTTTTCATGGATTTGGATGCCTCGGACGAACAGCTGGACTGTCCGTTTGTATACGCATCCGCAAAATCCGGTGTGGCCCTTTTGGACCTTAGCGATGATCCAAAGAACATGATTCCGCTTTTTGACACTATTCTCGACTATATCCCGGCACCTGAAGGGGACCCGGATGCCGGAACCCAGGTGTTGATCAGCACCATTGACTACAACGAATATGTGGGGAGAATCGGCGTTGGAAAAGTGGACAACGGCACCATCTGCGTCAACCAGGATGTCGTTGTTGTCAACCATCATGATCCTGACAAACAGCGCAAAGTCAAAATCAGCAAACTTTATGAATTTGACGGCCTTAACAAAGTAGAAGTAAAAGAAGCCGGAATCGGCTCCATTGTTGCCATCTCCGGTATCGCAGATATTTCTATCGGAGACACGCTCTGCTCCCTGGAAAATCCAGTACCGATTCCATTCCAGAAAATCTCCGAGCCTACTATAGCCATGCAGTTTGTCGTAAACGACAGCCCGTTTGCCGGTCAGGAAGGAAAATTTGTCACTTCCAGGCACCTGCGCGAAAGGCTGTTCCGGGAATTGAACACAGATGTCAGCCTGCGCGTGGAGGAGTCCGACAACACCGACAGTTTCAAAGTCAGCGGCCGCGGGGAACTCCATTTGTCCGTGCTCATCGAAAACATGCGCAGAGAAGGGTATGAATTTGCAGTCAGCAAGGCTGAAGTTCTTTATAAAAAGGATGAAAACGGAAAGCTTTTGGAGCCAATGGAACTTGCATACATCGATGTTCCGGAAGAATTTACCGGAACAGTCATCGATAAGCTGAGCCAGCGCAAAGGTGAACTGCGCAACATGGGCATGTCAAACGGCGGTTACACACGTCTGGAATTTTCCATTCCTTCCAGAGGCTTGATCGGCTACCGTGGAGAGTTTTTAACTGACACAAAAGGAAACGGAATCCTCAACACAAGTTTCGATGGATATGCTCCTTACAAAGGGGACATCTCCTACCGCAAGCAGGGATCCCTCATCGCATTTGAGACCGGAGAATCCGTCACATATGGTCTTTTCAGCGCTCAGGACCGGGGTACGCTATTTATAGGCCCTGGAGAAAAAGTTTACTCCGGTATGGTAGTGGGGCAGAACGCAAAGACCGATGACATTGAAATCAATGTATGCAAGACCAAACATCTGACCAACACCCGCTCTTCCAGCGCAGATGAAGCTCTGAAACTAACACCGCCCCGTATTTTAAGCCTGGAAGAAGCACTTGACTTCATTGAAACGGATGAACTTTTGGAAGTTACCCCTAAGTCTCTTCGTATCCGCAAAAAAATACTGGACCCAAAAATGAGAAAAAGGAGTCAGAATAAATAATGGATTTTTTACGTCTGCTGGAAGAGGTCCGTTCCCCGTTCGGGGAACGGTTTTTCCAGTTTATCACACTTTTTGGAGAAGAACTTTTTATTCTCCTCATCATCTGTGCCCTGTACTGGTGCGTTGACAAACGCTTTGCCTACCTTGTAGGTTTTGTCTATTTTACAGCAGGTCTTGCGGTACAGACGCTCAAAATCACTTTCCGCGTTCCAAGGCCTTGGGTACTTGATCCTGATTTTTCCGCAGTGGATAGCGCCATTCCCAGTGCAAGCGGTTACTCTTTCCCAAGCGGCCACACGCAGGGGGCTGCCTCACTGTTTGCTCCTCTGGCTATCCGGACGCAAAAAATGTACTTACGCATTTTTTACATGCTGATGTTTTTCCTTGTTGGATTTTCCAAGATGTATCTTGGCGTACACACGCCAAAAGACGTCTGGATCTCCATGGCGCTCTCCCTTCTGGCTGCATGTCTTGTATTCCGTTTTCAGGACATCCTGCTAAGTCAAAAACATACGCCAAAAATTTCCCTTGCGCTCGCCCTTTTCTCCTTTCTGACTGCTCTCTACGCCTGGCTGTTATTTTCCAAAGGCATCCTGGCCTATGAGTTTGCATCGGATTGCCTTAAAGCAGCCGGTGCAGGGGCAGGATTTGCAGCAGGATTTTATCTCGAGCGCACCTACATTGATTTCGGAATCTACTGCTCCTCCATCCCAAAACAACTCCTGAAATTATTTCTGGGCCTTTTGGGCGCACTTGTCATCAAACTGGGGTTCGGGCTTATAGGCGCAGAAAATCTTGCCCTGGAAATGCTATCCTACTTTGTTCTGGTTCTCTGGGTACTCGTGATCTATCCATTTTGTTTTACCAGACTTCAAAAATGATTTTGTGAAAATTATATAAACAAAAGCTCTTTTTGCTGTACGCTGATGGACAAGTATGTTATAATAATCCTAACTTAATAGAAAAGGAGTTGAGCTTATGAATTTTATCATTAGTGGAAAAAATATCGAGGTAACACCTGGATTAAGGTCAACCATCGAAAAGAAATTAGGAAAGCTGGAACGCTATTTCACTCCTGAGACAGAAATCATTGTAACCTTAAGCGTAGAAAAGGACCGCCAGAAAATCGAGGTCACAATCCCTGTAAAGGGTACGATCATCCGTTCTGAGCAGGTAAGCAGCGACATGTACGTTTCCATCGACCTTGTTGAGGAGGTCATCGAAAGACAGCTCCGCAAGCATAAGACAAAATTGACTGCAAAACATCACGAAGAAGGTCCGTTTACTTCCGCGTTTTTGGAACCGGAAGAAAGTGATCTCCCGGAAGATGAAATCCGCATCGTCCGCACCAAACGTTTTGGCATCAAGCCAATGTTCCCGGAAGATGCATGTGTACAGATGGATTTGCTTGGACACAACTTCTTTGTATTCTGTAATGCAGAGACCGATGAAGTTAATGTGGTTTACAAAAGAAAAGACAATTCTTATGGATTGATCGAACCTGAATTTCAATAATAAGTTCAAAAAGGAGTTCCCAAAAAGGGAACTCCTTTCTACTTGTTATGCGCTGCTGCGCTTTTCTCTTTTCTCTCGTCATCATCGTCATCCTGACGCCATTCTCCACTTTCCTGTTGTTCCAGACAAGACCGTATCGCCTCGTTAAGGGACAGCATCCTTTCATCCAGCTCTGAAACCATCAAAGCACATTCTTTCAAATCTCTGCTGATATACTCCGGTGCATTTCCCTCAAATTTATAATAAATCTTGTGCTCCAGGCTGGCCCAGAAATCCATTGCAATCGTCCGGATCTGAATCTCCACTTTCGTATCCACAACACTGTCTGAAAGAAATATCGGCACAGACACAAGCATATGGTAACTTTTATATCCACTGTTTTTTGGATTTTTAATATAATCCTTGATAGACAGAACTTTCAGATCACTTTGATTTCCTATCATCTCCGCAAGACGGTAGATATCTGATGTGAACGAACAGATGAGCCTGACTCCTGCAATATCGTTGACATATCGGACCATATTCTCAATGGACGTCTCATGCCCGTTCCTTTTTAATTTTTTTACTATACTTTCCGGAGACTTGATACGGGTCTTAATGTACTCTATCGGATTATAACGATGAACATGTTTGAATTCTTCATTCAAAATTTCCAGCTTTGTCTCTACTTCTTTCAAAGCTGCGTTGTAAAGAAACATAATGGTCTTCCAACTGTCAACATCCTCGTAATTTTTAATCGCTGCCTCCATTGGTTTCACTCCTTTTATGCGCATTTAATCAAAGATGCAGACCTCGCCCACATACTTTTATTATAGCATATGCAGCTTTAAAAATCACAGTTTTCATGCTTTTTTAAGATTTAACAGACCACTAACAGTCCAGTTTCATGTCCCCGAATTGAATCCAATTTCTTTTCCTCATAATTTCTGATATAAACAGTGTGACGATCGCCGGAAGGATAAACTGGATGAGCAGGATCTTTATCAGAACAACGGCTGCCCCTTCTGCTCCCACCATGGTCTGCCAAGTCATGATCGGGCCTACCAGGCCCGCGGTCCCCATCCCCGAGCCCGTGGCATTGTTTGTCATATGAAACACCAAAGTACCAATCGGGCCAAGTATGGCGCTTGAGAGTATGGCCGGGAGCCAGATGATCGGTTTTCTCACAATATTGGGAACTTGCAGCATGGATGTACCTATGCCCTGCGCAAGAAGTCCGCCTATTTTGTTTTCCCGGTAACTCGCGACCGCAAACCCGACCATATTACAGCAGCATCCGACTGTAGCTGCACCTGCGGCAAGCCCGGACAGGTTTAAAATCACCCCAAGAGCCGCAGAACTGATAGGCAGAGTGAGGATCATGCCCATGAGCACAGAGACAATGATCCCCATCAGGAGCGGCTGCTGCTCTGTTCCCCAATTGATCAAGGACCCCAGCCACTGCATGAATGCAGAAATCGGAGGCCCCACAGTAAGTCCTACACAAGCGCCGGATCCAATGACGATAAGAGGCGTCACCAAAATATCCACCTTTGTCTTTCCTGACACCAGTTTCCCGATTTCAATACCCACATAGGCTGCAAGAAATGCTCCCAAGGGCTCCCCTGGTCCGGACAGCACAATGGCTCCTTCCATCAGCACGGTCCCATTCAGTATCTGGCTTGCAAAAGCCCCTGACATTCCAGCTATCGCTGCTGAAATGACCACAAGAGGCGGGGCCTGGAATCTGCACGCCACTCCGACTCCAATCCCCGCACCGGTCATGGCTGCGGCAACTTTTCCTGTCAAAAATATCAGGTTCCCCAAATCTCCCCCCGCAAATGTACCTATCTGCTGGATAATCGTTCCAATGATGAGCGTGGCAAACAACCCCTGTGCCATGCCGCTCAATCCGTCAATCAATACATGATTTGCCCATTTTTTTAATCTTTTCATCTCTGACTCCTTTACACGTTTTATTACAGATGTCTTGTCAGCTTTTCGATTGTACCACAGATGAACGCAAAAAATCAAGAGCAAGGTATTTTGAATTTGTCTTTTCCTCTTTCCCCTGCTATAATACTACTGTTTGATCACGTCCGATCGCGAAGGAGGGATTCATTTGTTCCGCTTATGGGGAAAAATATGGAAAGACAACCGCATGGTAAAGGATTTCGTTGTCTGTGATGACAGCAATGAGACACGCACTCACAAAATTTTTCTTGCCCTTGAAAAAATCTGTTATGAATTTGACCTGAGCAAGCCAATCTGGCTGGATGCCAATATCGATGAGTTTAAAAGACATGACAAGACCCGGTTTTCCGGAGATAATTTTGTGGACAACATTGACTTCGACTATCTGGAGATCCAGATTATCGAAGAATAAAGATACTCCCCTCCACAGAACAGGAAGTCAATAAAACCTGTTCTGTGGAGGGGAGTATTTTATTTGTCTGATTTCCGCTTTAACTTGTCTGCTGTAGAATTTCCTCCGCTATATTTCTGGAGTGGTCTGATACGCGCTCCATACAAACCAAAGCATCCAAAAAAACAACGCCCGCCTGCGTACTGCACTCATTGTTTACCAGTCTTTCCATATGACCGGCGCGCATGGTAATCTCCAAATCGTCTGCTCTTGTCTCCTCCTCAATTACTTTAAAGGCGCAAGAACGGTCTTTGTTTTTAAACGCTTCCAGCGCAAGATCATAACTTTTCACGCACACTTCCATCATACTTTTTAACTGTTCTTTGGCTGTCCTTGTAAAATCAGACTCAATTTGAGCAAGCGTTTCGGCAAACTCGGCAAAATTCTCACAGTAATCCCCCACCCTCTCCATATCGGAAAGGATCTGAAGGAGACTGGATGCCTGTTTATTCTCTTTTTCGCTGAGCGTCATTGCTGAGAGTTTGACTGTGTACTCTGTGATCTCTTCACACATCCTGTCCACCATGTCCTCCTCTTCTTTGATCGTCTGAATTTGCTTTTTGTCCAGGGAGAAAATGACATCTTTTGCACAGTGCAGGGAATTTTTCACAAGCTCACCCATACGGGCAGTCTCACTCACTGTTGACTGCAGGGCAAGACCCGGAGTCTCCAACATTCTCTCATCCAAATGTACGGCTCTGTGCACAGTATTTTCTTCCTCTTCCACTCTGCTAAGTTTCTTTGCCAGTACAATGATCCAGTTTGATACTGGAAAAAGAATCAAAGTTGTGCCGATATTGAAAATTGTATGTGCGGCACTGATCTGCGTCTGTGTGATCATTCCTTCCCCAAGATGCGGAAATGCAACTTTGAAAATAATAATGGCAACCACGCTGAATATCACTGTCCCGATAATGTTGAACAAAAGATGCATTCTTGCAGCCACTTTGGCGTTTTTCTTTGCCCCAACACTGGAAAGCATTGCCGTCACACAAGTACCAATGTTCTGCCCCATGATAATATAAATAGCTGCACTGAACGGCACAAGCCCTGCTGCCGCAAGACTCTGAAGGATTCCGACAGACGCAGAGGAACTCTGAATGATCGCAGTAACCACAGCTCCTGCAAGAATTCCAAGGAAGGGATTAGTTCCAAGTGTCACAAACACGTCCCGGAACACTGCAGAATCCTTCAGAGGCTCCACTGCAGATGACATAGTCGTGATACCTACAAACAGAATTCCAAATCCAATGATAATGCTGGACACATCCTTGGAAGAATGCCTTTTTCCGGCCATCATCAAAATGACACCTGCCATAATGGCGATCGGAGCCAGGTTTGCCGGACTTAAAAATTTTGCCCACTCCACACTGGACACAAGCCATCCTGTAACTGTAGTTCCCACGTTTGCGCCCATGATAACGCCCATCGCCTGTGACAGGTTCATGATCCCTGCATTTACAAATCCTACAACCATGACTGTGGTTGCCGAAGAACTTTGAATCACAGCAGTGATCACCGCCCCCAGCAATACTCCAAAAAATTTATTTTTCGTCAACGCCTCAAGAAGGGATTTCATCCTGTTTCCGGCCGCATTTTCCAGCCCCTGCGCCATAATCTGCATCCCATAGATGAACATTCCAAGACCTCCGACGAATGGAATGATAATATTCATATTCTACTCTCTTCCTCCTGTGCATACTATATTGGTATCATACCCAAAAACAGGTGCAGATATCTTTTTTTCTGCACCTGTTTTTCTTCTGTCTATTCATTCACTTTTACTTCATTCATCACCTTTACAAAACGGTCAAACAAAAATCCTGTGTCCTCCGGTCCCGGGCAAGCCTCCGGATGAAACTGAACCGTATAGATATTCTTTCCTGTGTAAGCAAGTCCTTCGTTTGTCTTGTCATTGACATTGATAAAAGATGGGACTGCAATCTTTGGATCCAAATTGTCCGTGTCAACCACATAGCCGTGATTCTGAGAGGAGACATAACATCTGCCTGTACTCAAATCTTTTACAGAATGGTTTCCGCCGCGGTGGCCGTATTTCATTTTATGTGTATCTGCCCCCGCCGCCAGTGCCATCAGCTGATGTCCAAGACAGATTGCAAACACCGGAATATCGGAATTATATATTTTCTTAAGTTCCTCAATGATGGAAGTACATTCCTTCGGGTCTCCCGGTCCATTTGTGAGCATAATACCATCCGGCTTGTCCGCAAAAATCTCCTTTGCCGGCGTAAGTGCCGGGTATACCGTTACATGACATCCTCTTTTTCTGAGAGACTGAATGATATTGTCCTTCACCCCAAAATCCATGACCGCTACTTTCGGCCCGTCTCCCGGGTACACCTCTTTTTCCTTGCAAGTAACCATCTCCACGACTTTTCCGGTCTTATACGCCTTTAGTTTTGGGAGAATTTCTTCCAGGTTATAGTTTTCATTTGTGGTAATCATACCGTTGACCGTTCCGTTCTCTCTTAAAATTCTTGTAAGAGAACGTGTATCTACACCTGCTATTCCTGGAATATCGTATTTTTTCAAAAAGTTATGGATGGAATCTACACTTCTGAAATTACTTGGGATCCCGGAAAACTCTTTTACAATAAATCCGCTCACCCACGGATTTTTGGACTCCATGTCTTCATAACAGATTCCGTAATTCCCAATCATTGGATAGGTCATCGCTACTGCC
Organism: Lachnoclostridium sp. An181; assembly: GCF_002160325.1. Classification (GTDB taxonomy): domain Bacteria; phylum Bacillota; class Clostridia; order Lachnospirales; family Lachnospiraceae; genus An181. The sequence continues at coordinate 35,423 of NZ_NFKJ01000008.1, read as the reverse complement.
TGCCCTGCATATGAAGGGTCGGTCATTACTTCCAGATATCCTGTCATGGATGTATTGAATACAATCTCACTGATAATTTCTCTTGTGGAACCTACGCTTGTCCCGGTATATACTTGGCCATCTTCCAATATTAGAAAAGCTTTCATCTCATCACCTTTATTCCTTTCTTCTAATGTTCTATTTTAACTGCTCTTGTTTCATTTGTACACAATTATTTTAAAAAATTTTCCTTTGCAATTTTTTGCACAATCTTACCTTTACAATTTTTTTTTGAACTGCTAATATTACAAAGTAGCAAATGAGCAACATCCATAAAATTTAAAATAAAAGGAAGGTTTACTATGCAGGAATACAACGCTTATGAAACTGGTTTAAAAGAGGAATGCGGCGTCTTCGGTATCTATGACCTGGACGGCCACAACGTGGGTTCATCCATTTACTACGGACTTTCTGCCCTTCAGCACCGTGGACAGGAATCATGCGGAATTGCAGTCTCAGACACCTACGGACCAAAAGGTGTGGTAAATTCCTATAAAGGACTTGGCCTTGTTAATGAAGTATTTAAGGAAAGCGACTTGAGAAAACTTAAGGGAAATATCGGAGTGGGACATGTGCGTTACTCCACTTCCGGCGCGACCACTTTGGAAAACGCCCAACCTCTCGTTTTGAATTATATCAAAGGAACTTTGGCACTTGCACACAACGGCAATCTTGTCAATGCGCTGGACTTGCGCCACAAGCAGGAATATTCTGGAGCAATCTTCCAGACAACCATAGACTCAGAGGTCATTGCCTACTCCATTGCCAGAGAACGCATCAATTCCAAAACTGTGGAAGAAGCCGTACTCAAGACAGCAAAACAAATCAAGGGAGGCTATGCGCTTGTCATCATGAGCCCGAGAAAATTGATCGCGGTCAGAGATCCATTCGGTTTAAAACCGCTCTGTCTTGGAAAAAGGGATAATACCTATATTGTAGCATCGGAAAGCTGCGCTCTTTCGGCTGTTGGTGCAGATTTTATCCGGGATATCCATCCGGGCGAGATCTTAACCATCACAAAGAGCGGCATTCATTCCAACCTTGAGCTGCAGCAGGAAAAGAAAGCCCACTGTATTTTTGAATACATCTATTTTGCAAGGCTGGACAGCAAGATTGACGGTATCAGCGTCTATGATTCCAGAATCCGGGGCGGCGCCGCGCTCGCCAAATCCTACCCTGTGGACGCAGACCTTGTTGTTGGCGTTCCGGATTCCGGGCTTGCCGCAGCAAAAGGATATTCAGAGGAGTCCGGTATCCCATTTGCTCTTGCCTTTCACAAAAACAGCTATATCGGAAGGACCTTCATCAAACCAACGCAGGAAGAACGGGAATCAAGTGTAAAAATCAAGTTGAGTGTGCTGGAATCCGTTGTGCGCGGAAAACGTATCGTGCTGGTGGATGATTCAATCGTAAGGGGTACAACCATGGCAAATCTGATCACCATGATGAAACAGGCCGGAGCGAAAGAAGTACATGTGCGTGTAAGCTCTCCACCGTTTTTGTATCCTTGTTATTTTGGAACTGATGTGCCATCCAACAAACAACTTATCGCCTACAAACACACTCCGGAAGAAATTTGCGAGCTCATCGGCGCGGACTCCCTTGGATATATGAAAATCGAGGATTTGCAGGAAATGGTCGGAGGACTTCCTCTTTGTATGGCATGTTTCAACAACGATTATCCGATGGAAGTGCCAAAAATAAATTTACGCGAAAACTTTACATCCATGTAAAAACAAAAAACACAAAAAGGACTGCCGGGCAGCAGTCCTTTTTTCTTCTATATCCTCTATTTATAATACCTGTCAATATACTGACTGGCAGCAATGGCTGCCACTGCGCCGTCCGCCGCTGCTGTGGTGAGCTGTCTGACTTCCTTTGTCCTGCAGTCTCCTGCGGTAAAAATACCGTTTGCAGACGTATGACAGTCCTCACTGGCCAACACATATCCTGCTCCATCCAGTTTTACCACATCTGCGAACCTATCGTTGGAAGGCGCCTGACCAATGGCCACAAAAATCCCTTCCACTGAGAGTTCCCTTTCCTCTCCTGTTTTCACGTTCTTAATCTTGACTCCCTCTAGAAGGTCGTCTCCTTTCAATTCCTCCACAACACTGTCCAGAACAAACTCCACATTTTCCTTTGCTTTCAGTGTGGAAACCAGGTGTTCCTCCCCTCTGAAGGCATCCCTTCTGTGAATAAGGTATACCCTCCTGCAATAGGATGAAAGAAAAATCGCATCCTGAAGCGCTGTGTTTCCGCCGCCCACAACAGCAGTATCCATTCCTTTAAAGAACGCACCGTCACACACTGCACAATAGGATACCCCTGCACCGACAAACTCTTCTTCTCTTTTGACTCCAAGATGACGATGTTTTGCTCCGGTTGCAATGATGACTGTTTTGCACGGGATTTCACCCTCATCACTCACGATTACTTTTTTGTCCTTTTCATTACGTATTGCTTTCACAGCTGTAAACCGCGTCCCTGCACCCAGATTCATAGCCTGCTCCAGAAGATTGTTCGCAAATTCACTCCCGCTCATGGACGCAATGCCCGGATAATTTTCCACATGAGGTGAGACAACGATCTGTCCACCGACTGCCCCCTCCTCTATCAGCAACACACTTTTTCCTGCACGGAGTCCGTAGATCGCTGCGGTCATCCCCGCAGTCCCGGCTCCGATGATTCCTATATCATACATGGGGATTCCTCCTTTGATTTCCATTTTCTGTTTCTATTATACGCACAAGCCTACATCTCTTCTGTAACCAAATCACAGTGTTCCTTCTTATAGTTCCCAGCAAACAGTTTTATATTAGAAAGATTTCCTATTTTCTGAATATGCTCTTCCGATGAAACGATCAATGTCGGTGCCTGGCGGATGAGATACTTGCCTGCAAGGTCTTTCTCCTCCTCAGCATCCACCACACGGTACAAAATACCTGCCTCATCGAGAAATCTTTTTGCAGCTTTGCAATTTGGACAGCGCTTTGTCGTAAACAACATAGCCTTTGTCTTTTTACAGAACGCCTCCTGTGGCCGATATACCTTTCTTTCCCTGAACTCCTGTATCTTTCCATCATTCCAGTTCTGGACCGGTCTGTAATATCCGGTTATCCTGCTGTACACCTCTGTGTTCTGCCCACAATGCGGACAGACGTACTGTTCTCCGGAAAGATATCCGTGCTCCCTGCACACCGAGTAAGTTGGAGAGATGGTGTAGTAAGGCAGCTTATAATTCTGTGCAATCTTCCGCACAAGAACTGCTGCAGATTTCCAATTTGGAAGTTTTTCTCCGAGGAATGCGTGGAAGACTGTGCCTGACGTGTACAGTGTCTGAAACTCATCCTGGATGTCCAGAGCCGCAAACATGTCTTCTGTGTAACCAACAGGCAGATGGGAACTGTTCGTATAATAAGGCGTCCCCCCATCCCTCGCCGCAGTGATAATATCCGGAAACTGCTCCACATCGTGTTTTGCCAGACGGTATGTTGCAGACTCCGCCGGTGTTGCCTCCAGATTGAATAAATCTTTATATTCTTCCTGATAATCCGCCAGCCTCTCCCTCATATGATTCAACACCTGCTTTGTAAACTGCCAAGTCTCTTCATGCGTCATGTCCTTCCTTATCCAGCACGCGTTGAGACCTGCCTCATTCATCCCCACAAGCCCGATGGTGGAGAAATGATTATCAAAGGAGCCAAGATACCGTTTTGTGTACGGGTAGAGTCCTTCCTCCAAAAGCCTTGAAATGATCGTCCTTTTTACATTGAGGGATCGCGCACAGATGTCCATCATCCTGTCCAGTCTGTGGTAAAATTCTTCTTCGCTGCCGGACAAGTAGGCAATCCTTGGCATATTGATCGTCACAACCCCGATAGACCCGGTGCTCTCACCGCTGCCAAAAAATCCCCCTGATTTTTTCCGCAGTTCTCGCAAATCCAGCCTCAACCTGCAGCACATACTGCGGATATCGCTGGGCTCCATGTCACTGTTGATGTAATTGGAAAAATATGGAGTCCCATACTTTGCCGTCATTTCAAAGAGCAGGCGGTTATTTTCACTCTCAGACCAGTCAAAATCTTTTGTAATAGAATAAGTAGGAATCGGATACTGAAAACCTCTTCCATTGGCATCTCCCTCTATCATAATTTCAATGAACGCTTTGTTCACCATATCCATCTCTTCCTTACAGTCACCATATGTAAAGTCCATCTCTTTCCCGCCCACGATCGCAGGGAGCTTTGTCAGATCATCGGGCACTGTCCAGTCAAGGGTAATATTGGAAAACGGTGCCTGTGTCCCCCACCTGCTAGGTGTATTCACTCCATAGATGAACGATTCAATGCACTTTTTCACCTGCTCATATGTAAGGTCATCTGCCTTAACAAATGGAGCAAGATATGTGTCAAAAGAAGAAAATGCCTGTGCACCTGCCCACTCATTCTGCATAATTCCTAAAAAATTGACCATTTGATTGCAAAGTGTGGAGAGATGCTTTGCAGGGGAGGATGTAATTTTTCCGGGAATCCCTCCAAGCCCTTCCTGGATGAGCTGCTTTAAAGACCAGCCGGCACAGTATCCGGTAAGCATAGACAGGTCATGGATATGAATATCGGCATTTCTGTGCGCATCCGCAATCTCCTCATCGTATACTTCCGACAGCCAGTAATTTGCTGTAATGGCACCGGAGTTGCTCAATATCAATCCTCCGACAGAGTAGGTGACTGTGGAATTTTCCTTTACTCTCCAGTCTGACGCCTTCACATAATTGTCCACGATCTCCTTATAATCCAGCAAGGTAGATTTCATGTTCCGGATCTTTTCCCTTTGTTTCCGGTACAGGATATACCCTTTTGCCACATCCGCATACCCTGCCTGCACGAGCATATTCTCCACGCTGTCCTGAATATCCTCCACTGCGATTAGAGCCTCTTTGATCTTTGGTTCAAAATCCGCTGTGACTTTCAGTGCCAGCATATCAATGATACTTGGATGGAACTGCTTTCCCTGCGCCTCAAATGCTCTCATGATCGCTGTTCCTATTTTTTTTAAATCAAATTCTACAATCTTACCATCTCTTTTTCTTACCTGATACATGATTTCCCGCACCCCTTTCGTCCAAATCCGTAGTTCCATTGTATCACCCGATTTCTCCCCATGTCAATGCGCAATTACAACATATAGTTGTTTTTACATTTATTATATACAATATTTTGTTTTATTCCACTCCTCTTATCTCCACACATTCTACATAAGGAGCAGCCAGGGCAGCCGCCTTCTCCATCCATTCTTTTGAGTGTGCGTGCAAGCCTTCCATCAATACATCCCCGGAATCAACAAACTCCTGCAGATACCATGCATCTGCTCCGGCTATCCACCTTGCCATCTCCTCCACATCCTCCATCTGATGAAGTTCCTTTACAAGCGTTGTTCGAAATTCGTACGATATTTTTGAATCCATGATAATCCCTCTGCTCTCCTCTATCCTTCCCAGATCCAAATCTGCAGCACCGGCTGTTTTTCTGTATTTTTCTTTTGAGTTCTTGATATCCATGGCCACATAATCCAAAAGTCTTTCATTCAAAAATTTCCCGAGTTTCTCCGGAAAACTGCCGTTCGTGTCCAGTTTTACAAGGTATCCATTTTCTTTGATTCTCCTGATCAAAGATTCTGTGTGCGGGTGCATCATAGGCTCCCCGCCGGAAATACAAACACCGTCCAGGATACCTCTTCGCTTTTCCAAAAATGCAAAAAACTCATCTTCCCGCATAGCCGCCCGCTGCCCATTCCAGTACACAAGGGATGCATTGTGGCAGAATGGGCACCGAAAATTACAGCCTCCCAAAAAAATTGTACAGGCTGTATATCCAGGGTAATCCAAAAGTGTCAATTTTTGTATTCCATCTATCTGCATCTGTTCCCACCATCCATTCCAGAACATCATAAATTCTTCTTATAAAATGGTATAAAAATACCGCCACATATCCATGTGACGGCCGTAACCCCTTACTTTTCTTCTTCCATTCTTTCCAGTTTTTCTTTCACGCATGTATTGATAAACTCTGTCAGTGTCCGATATCCGTTTTCTTTGGATATCTTTGTCAATTCTTCCTTCCGCCCTTTGGGAACAAGAATCGTGATACGGTCGTAATTTTGTTTCTGATAGTTGTTAATGTACGCAAACGCTCTCTTTTTATCCATACGCTCATCTCCTTTTTATTATTATAACTTATTCCCCACTACCGGGCAATCCCTTTTTCTTTTTCCAGTAAGATCAGCGCTTCTTCTGCGTCCCTGCACACATGCCATATCAATTTATCCAACTCCTTTGGCGGCTCCACAAGATCCGGTATCACGATCGTCCTCATTCCCGCTGCATGGGCAGCCAAAATACCGGAGGGCGCATCCTCAAGCGCCACTGCATCCTTTGGATTTACCTCAAGTTCCTTACATGCCAAAAGGTAACATTCCGGATCCGGCTTGCTGTTTTTGACCATTGTCCCGTACACGAACGTATCGAAATACATATACAGTCCTGCCTTTAAAAACAGCTCCTTCGCATAGTCCTCGCTGGAGGAAGTAGCAACCGCCAGCTTATAACCGTTCTTCTTTGCATACCCGAGAAGACCTCGGATTCCTTTCTTCACCGGAACTCCGTCTTTTTCCACCAGTTTTCTAAAGTACATTCTCGTCTTCCTGGCAAACTCCTCTTCGGGAAAATCCGGCGAAATATGTGCACGAAAAAACTCCATCCGTCTTTTTCTGTTGAATCCAAGTGTGCGGTAGATGACTTTTCCCATATCTGGAAGACCAAGCTCTTCACCTGTCAGCTGCCAGGATTTCTGAACAATCCTCTCTGAATCGAAGATGAGACCGTCCATATCAAATACCAGTGCCTGTATCATTAGAATTCAATCTCCTTTGCAGTGCAGTCATTCAAATATGAGACCGCATCCTCCAGTTTCTGCAGCACCTGCTGACGCTCCTCCCATTCTTCCCCTTTGAGCTCTTTTCTCACAAGGCAGACCTTTACATGTTTTAATTCTTTGATCAACTCACTGTTCATAACCATCCTCCCTTTCCTCGCGTACAAATGTATGGATTCTGATACTTCTATCTTAACAGTACAGAAAAGTGATTTCAAGAAAACGGAAGGAATGTAATATATTATTAATATTTTAATCCTCAAATATGCGTATTTCTTTGTACACCTCTGCAAAATAACAGAATGTTTCCCTCTCCATTTTTGCCTGTCCGTTTGTCTTTTCCGTGATCTCTGACTCCACGTTTCCAAGCATTTCTTCCGGTACAAGAACGGACAACAGCACTTCATCCGTGTATTGGGTGTCCACAATATGAAGTTTTCGCTGCCCGCAGACATACTGTATTTTTCCAAATCCCGTGTAGTCTGTGCGGATGTTCAGTCTGCATCCCGGCGTCTTTGTAATAACACAACTTGCCTGCAGGCCAGCTTGTGTGGCTTTGGAATAGGCCCTCACAAGTCCTCCTGTGCCAAGCAATGTTCCCCCAAAATATCTTGTCACCACAACTGCTGCATTTTTTATCTCCTCCCCAAGTAAGACATCCAGCATCGGTTTTCCTGCCGTGCCCTGAGGTTCCCCGTCATCGCTGCATCTTTGAATCTGTGCATGCTTTCCGATGACATAGGCGAAACAATTGTGTGTGGCATTCCAGTATTTTTTGCGCATCTCTTCAATGAACGCAATGGCCTCCTCCTCGGAAGAAACCTGCCTCACAGTTGCGATAAAGCGGGATTTCTTTTCTATGATCTCATCTTCGCCTCCAAAGAAGACGGTTTTGTATTCTTGTCGATTCTCCATATATTTACATCCTTTCTCTGCTATTACTATACCAGGAACCTTCCCTTTTTCTCAACATTTTCTTAAGATTTCCCACAGACTCTGTGAAGTTTTTAAATTCCGCTTTATTTCAAAACTGTTCTTTGCTATAATAGCGTGGTATAAAGGAGGTAACTGTCCATGAATTATGGCAAAAAAAGCGCGGCAAAAAAACAACGTGTCATTACTTCAAAATCAACAATGAAAAAGAAACGAAGGGGAGTCCGTGCTCTTAAGGTAATTTTAGTCACTTTCCTCATTCTTTTTGTTGCAGGAGGAGTCACTGGCGGTCTTTTTTTGAAAAAAATCATTGATGATGCACCGGATATCACCCCGGCGAGCGTAAAACCTGAGGGATTCGCCTCCATTGTATACAATCAGGACAATGAAGAGATCCAGCGTTTTGTGGAATCGGGTTCCAACCGAATCTACAAGACCATTGACGAAATTCCCAAGGATTTACAAAATGCATTCGTTGCAATTGAAGATTCCCGTTTCTACAGCCACAATGGCGTGGATCTGCATGGAATTCTCCGCGCAGCATTTGTAGGTATCACCCAAGGTAACTTTTCTGAGGGTGCGAGCACAATCACACAGCAGTTGATCAAAAACAATGTATTTCCGAACTTTGTGGACGAACAGACTTTCTGGGACAGTCTGGAGCGTAAGATTCAGGAACAGTATCTTGCATTAAAAATTGAAAAACAGATGAGCAAAGAGGAAATCCTTGAAAATTATATGAACACCATAAACCTTGGTCAGAACACACTCGGAGTACAGTCCGCTTCCATGCGCTACTTTAATAAAGATGTCTCCGATCTGAATCTGTCCGAATGCGCTGCCATCGCAGCCATTACCCAGAATCCGGGGAAATACAATCCAATTACCAACCCGGAGAAAAATGCTGAGCGCAGACGTAAAGTACTCAATTCCATGTATGAGGAAGGATACATTTCCGAGGAAGAGCTCAATGAGGCTCTTGCAGATGACGTGTACGCCAGAATCCAGACCGTGAACACGGAAATTCAGGAGGAATCTCCATATTCCTACTTTATTGATGCACTCTCCAACCAGGTGATGGATGATCTTTGTGAGCAGCTTGGTTATACGGAGACACAAGCGCACAATGCTGTCTACAGCGGAGGTCTTTCTATCTTCGCAACACAGGACGCACAAATGCAGAAAATCTGCGATGAAGAGCTCTCCAATGACAGCAACTATCCTTCTTTGAAGGAGGTCGGACTATCCTATGCCCTCACTGTTAAAAAATCAAATGGTGAGACCATAAACTACAGTCAGGCTGACATAAAAAAATATGTGAAAGATATCCATGGGGACAAATACGGGCTGGTGTTCAGTTCTGAGGACAAGGCGCGGGCGATGATCGAAGAGTGGAAATCCACGGTCGTAAAAGATGGCGATGAAGTACTTGGAGAGGTTATCACCCTGACTCCTCAGCCGCAGGCATCCGTTGTTGTTATGGATCAGTATACCGGTCATGTGAAAGCGTTGACCGGAGGCCGTGGAGAGAAGACAAGCAGCCGCAGCTACAATCGCGCCACAGAATCAAAACGTCAGCCTGGTTCCTGTTTTAAGATTCTTTCCACCTATGCACCCGCTCTGGATGTGAAAGATTACACACTGGCAACTATGATAAAAGACGAGCCTTATTCTTACAAAAACGGAACTCCTGTCAAAAACTGGTGGGGGAATTCCTATAAAGGCAACATGAGCGTTCGTTCCGCAATTGAACAATCCGCAAATATTATTGCAGTAAAAACACTGACCGATATTACGCCGGAACTTGGATTTGAATATTTGGAAAAATTCGGATTTTCCACTTTGGTCCGCAGCGATGAACGCCAAGGTGAAATTTTCTCTGATATCAATCAGCCTCTGGCTCTGGGGGGGCTCACCGATGGTGTTTACAATATTGAGATGACGGCAGCCTATGCAGCCATTGCAAATAGCGGGGTGTACACGAAACCAATTCTGTACACAAAAGTTTTAAATCACGACGGGGAAGTGCTTCTTGACAATGAGACTAATCCTACGACAAAAACTGTGATCAAGGAGTCCACGGCAGCGCTTCTGACCAATGCCATGGAGGATGTGGTGACTGGTTCCAATGGTACAGGACGCCGCGCAAAACTGGACGGCGGCATGCCGGTTTCAGGCAAAACCGGTACCACTACTTCTGATGTGGATATCTGGTTTTCCGGATTTACTCCTTACTACACCTGCTCTGTGTGGGCTGGCTATGACGACAACAAACCTTTGACCAACAGCACTTTCCATCTCAAAATCTGGAAATCTATTATGGACCGGATCCATAAAGATCTTCCTCACAAAGACTTTGAGATGCCTGCATCTGTTGAAAAGAGAAATGTCTGCACGATTACCGGAGAACTCGCAACGAGCAGCTGTCCATCCAAAACAGAATATTTTGCAACAGGAACCATACCTGATACATGCAGCGGACATCGTTCTTCCAATAAAAATACAAATAAAAAAGACTCTGAAAAGGACGATAAGAAAAATGGGGAGGAAAACGGATCCGGCTCTTCATCTGAACAGGGCCCAACAACATCCGGATCCGGACATTCACAAAACAATACCTCCGGGAATCCTTCCTCAGGAAATTCTCAGAACAACTCAGAAAACAACAATAATACAGACAGCAGCGGCACGGGAACGCATTAGAAAATAAAAAAATCACTGTGGAAAATGTCCACAGTGATTTTTTTATAGACAGTTTTTAATTTAATACAAGTTTTGCGGCTCCGCAAATTCCTGCATCGTTTCCAAGCTGCGCAAGTGCAAACTTCACAGATTCATTTGCAAAAAATACTCTCTGTCTGAAATATTTCTCCACAAAAGTCAACAAAATCTCTCCTGCCTTTGAAACTCCTCCTCCGATAACGATAACAGAAGGATCTGTCAAAACAGCAATATTGGCAAGCGCATAGCCCAGATATTTTCCAAACTCTTCCGCCACTTCAATGGCAAGGGCATCTCCTTCTTTTACTGCATCAAACACTGTTTTGGCGCTGACTTCTGTCTCTCTCAACTTAGACGGATTATCATCTTTTTTCAGGCGCATATTGGCGAGCCTTGTGATTCCTGTTGCAGATGCATATTGCTCCAGACATCCTCTGTTGCCGCATCCGCATTTTTCTTCTTCCTCATAATTCACACATATATGGCCGATTTCTCCGCCTGCACCGTGTGCTCCCCCGAGAATTTTTCCGTCAATGATGATTCCGCCGCCAACACCAGTGCCCAGCGTGACCATGACCATGTTTTTATTTCCAAGGCCACCGCCCTTCCACATTTCGCCAAGAGCAGCTACATTCGCATCATTTCCCACTTTTACATTGATGTCTGTGTACTCTTCCAGCTCATGTTTCACTTCTTTATATTTCCATCCAAGATTTGCACTTCCGTTCACAATTCCATTTTCAGAAACCGGTGCCGGAACGCCAACTCCAATTCCAAGAACATTCTCTTTTTCCAGCTTATACTTTTCCATCTTTTCCTTTACAGATGCCGCAATATCCGGAAGAATAGCTGCTCCTTCATTTTCCACTCTTGTCTTGATCTCCCATTTGTCAATCACTTCTCCGTTAAATTGGAACAATCCCATCTTGATAGTTGTCCCTCCGATGTCAACTCCAAAACAATAATTCATCACTCTTCCTCCTATTTCTTTGCAAGATTTGCCTGCACTCTTCTGTACAATTCTTCCGCCGCGTTGTAGCCCATCTGTTTCTGTCTGTGGTTGACAGACGCTGACTCTACAATGATAGCCAGATTTCTTCCTGGGCGGATCGGTATATTATGACATACGACTTTGTTTCCAAGGAATTCTGTGTACTCCTCCGACAGGCCAAGACGGTCATATTCTCTTTCTTTGTCCCACTCTTCCAGCGTGATCACCAGATCAATGGTCTGGGTTTCCTTAACGCTCTGCACACCGAACAAAGTCTTTACATCAACAATTCCGATGCCCCTAAGCTCGATCAGATGCCTTGTGATATCCGGTGCTGTTCCAACCAAAGTGTCATCGCTGACTTTTCGTATTTCCACCACATCGTCCGTCACAAGACGGTGACCGCGCTTGATAAGCTCAAGAGCCGCCTCACTCTTTCCGATTCCACTCTCGCCCATGATCAGCACTCCGACACCGTAAACATCTACCAATACCCCGTGAATAGAAATGCATGGGGCAAGCTCTACATTCAGCCACCGGATGATCTCCGCCAAAAACGCGGAAGTTGGTTTCTCTGTCTGGAAAATCGGAATATTTCTCTCCACTGCTTTTTTCAGAAGGATTTCATCCGGCTGCATACTTCTGCTGAAAATAATGCACGGAATCCCATATGAAAGAAGTTTATCGTACATCTTTTCCTTTTTCTCCTGCTGCATTCTTTGAAGAAATGCATATTCCACATATCCGATAATCTGTACACGGTCTGATTCAAAGTGCTCAAAAAATCCGGTCAGCTGCAAAGCCGGCCTGTTGATGTCCGGCACCTGAATCTGTTTGTCTTCCAAGTCAATTTCAGGCGTCATGTTCTTTAAATTCATTTTTTCCACAAGTTTTTTCATTGCTACGCCATCTGCACAGTTCATAACCTGTCCTCCTTTACTGCTCCAATATGCAATGCACATACTGCATTTATTATAACATCAATGAAAATAATTGTATACTTCATTGGCAGATTTTTCATTCATTGTCGGCAGTTTTTTCAGGTCTTCCACACTTGCATTTTTGATTTCCTCCAGGCTTTTGAAGTTCCGCATCAAGTCTTTCCTTCTTGCAGGCCCAACGCCTTTGATTTCCTCCAGGACAGACCGAACTTGACCCTCGCCCCGGAGTTTTCTGTGATACTCGATTGCGAACCGGTGTGCCTCATCCTGTATTCTTGTGATAAGCCGAAAGCCTTCGGAGGTACGCTCGATCGGTATCTCTTTATTCTCGTAGTACAGCCCCCTTGTTCTGTGGCTGTCATCCTTTACCATACCGCACACCGGAATCTGCAGTTTCAGATTATCCAATACTTTTTTGGCAATATTGACCTGACCTTTCCCTCCGTCCATCATGATAAGGTCCGGAAATACATTGAAATGTCCGTTTTTCTCTCCTTCTTCTCTCTCCCTTAGTCCATGGGAAAATCTTCTTGTGAGCACTTCCTCCATACTCGCATAGTCGTCCGGCCCCTGCACGCTTTTGATTTTAAACTTGCGGTAATCGTTCCTCTTTGGCTTTCCGTTCTCATACACGATCATAGATCCCACTGACTCAAATCCATTTGTGTTGGAGATGTCGTACGCCTCCATTCTCTTGATTCCCTCAATCCCCAGGAGTTTCCCTATCTCCTTGACCGCTCCGATAGTGCGTCCTTCCTCCCTTTTTAATCTTTCCTTGTCCGTGTTGAGGACAATGGCTGCATTTTTCTGAGCAAGCTCTACAAGTTTTTCTTTTTCCCCCTTTTTGGGAATCACAATGGACACTTTATGTCCTCTTTTTTTGCCAAGCCATTCCTCCAAAAGGTCCCTGTCGTCCACCTCTAAAGGCAGCATGATCTGCGCCGGAATATATGGGGTTCCCGCATAAAACTGCTTGATAAAATTTGTCAGGATCTCCCTTTTATCATCTCCGTTCTGGCGCCGCATATAAAAATGGTCCCGGCCAATGAGTCTTCCTCCGCGGATAAAAAACACCTGCACCACTGCGTCTTCCCGGTCCATGGCCAGAGCAAGTACATCCCGGTCCTCTCCGCTGCTGTTTGTGATTTTTTGTTTCTGGGCAATCTGGCGCACACTGTTCAAAAGCTCTCTGTACTCGATCGCTTTTTCATATTCCATTGCCTCGGATGCTGCCATCATATTCTCCTCCAGATCCTTTAAAATTCCGTCATAATTCCCGTTAAGAAAATGGAGTACTTCCTGGACAGACTCCTGATATTTTTCCTGCGAAATATATCCTTGGCACGGGGCATAGCACTGCTTGATATGGTAATTCAGACATGGTCTTTCCTTTCCGATATCCCTTGGAAGATTCCGGCTGCAATTGCGGATATGGTACAGTTTTCGGATCAGATCAATGGTATCTTTCACTGCCCCGGCGCTTGTATATGGTCCAAAATATTTTGCTTTGTCCTTTACCATCCTTCTTGCCATCATGACTCTCGGATAGGCCTCGCCAACTGTGACTTTGATAAACGGATATGTCTTGTCATCCATGAGCATGGTGTTGTATTTTGGTCTGTGCTCTTTGATCAGATTACACTCCAAAACAAGCGCTTCAAGCTCAGAATCAGTCACAATGTATTCAAACCTCTGAATATGTGTCACCATCTGCTCAATCTTTACACCTTTATTCCTGCTGGACTGGAAATACTGTCTGACACGATTTTTTAAGCTTACGGCTTTTCCCACATAGATAATTTCATCTTTTTCATCGTGCATCAGATATACTCCCGGCTTTGCGGGAAGTTTTTTCAATTCTTCTTCAATATCAAAATATTCCATCGTTTTCCCTCTGTCTTTTCCTGTGCATCTTGCATACATAAAAGGACACTGCATGAAACCAATCTGCAGTGCCCTTTGTTTTATTCGCAGCTTATAAGATAAATACCAAACACGCTTTTTATTGTTGCTGTGATGGATTTTCGGTTTCCAAAAGCTCCTATTCTTCTCCTGCCTGCTGCTCCCCGGAGGCGGCAGATTCTTCCGGAGCAGTTTCACTCATCGGAACCGGTTTCATCTCAATCCTTTTTTCCTTCTCTTCTTCATCCGGATCGATCCCTTTCACTTCGCGGAAAATCTTCATGAATTCTTTTCCGGTGATCGTCTCCTTCTCAATGAGGAATGCGGCAATTTTATCCAGCGCCTCCCTGTTTTCACTTAACAGACGTTTTGCCTCCTCATAGGCGTTCTTTAACATCTTCATGACTTCTTTGTCAATCTCAGCTGCTGTGTCAGGTCCGCAGTTTTGCACTGGTCTGCCGTCCAGATACCGGCTCTGAATGGATTCCAGTCCGATAAGGCCGAACTTTTCGGACATTCCGTACTGCGTGATCATAGCCCTTGCCACGGACGTCGCTTTTTCAATATCATTGGATGCCCCTGTTGTGACCGTGTCAAATACGATCTCTTCAGCCGCACGCCCTGCCAAAAGTCCCACAAGCATTGCCTCAAGCTCTTTTTTCGTATTCAGGAACTTCTCTTCCTCAGGTGTCTGCATCACATAACCAAGTGCCCCCATGGTCCTTGGAACAATGGTAATCTTCTGCACCGGCTCGGAATCTTTTTGAAGTGCGCTCACAAGCGCATGTCCCACCTCATGGTAGGAGACAATTCTTCTCTCCTCCATACTCATGATGCGGTCCTTCTTTTCCTTTCCGACAAGTACCACTTCCACTGCCTCAAACAAATCTGCCTGGGAGACCACGTTTCTCCCATGTTTTACTGCTGTGATAGCTGCTTCGTTGATCATATTGGCAAGCTCTGAGCCCACAGCTCCGGATGTAGCCAGTGCAATTGCCTCCAAATCCACGGTCTCATCCATCTTTACATCTTTTGCGTGTACTTTCAAAATCGCGATACGTCCCTTTAGATCCGGTCTGTCCACGATGATCCGCCTGTCAAAACGTCCAGGTCTTAAAAGCGCCGGGTCCAAAATCTCAGGTCGGTTTGTCGCTCCCAGAAGGAGAAGACCTTTGCTTGTATCAAAACCGTCCATCTCTGCCAGAAGCTGGTTGAGTGTCTGTTCTCTCTCGTCATTACCTCCCAGTGTGCTGTCCCTGCTCTTCCCTATGGCGTCAATCTCATCTATAAAGACAATGCAAGGTGCCATGGATTGCGCCTGCTTGAACAGATCACGCACTCTGGATGCTCCCACGCCGACATACATCTCCACAAATGCGGAACCGGAAAGGGAAAAGAACGGTACCTTGGCCTCCCCCGCAACCGCCTTTGCCAGCAGAGTCTTACCGGTTCCCGGAGGTCCCACAAGCAGCGCGCCTTTCGGAAGTTTTGCGCCAATACCCGTATATTTCCCCGGATTGTGAAGAAAATCAACGACTTCCTGTAAAGACTCTTTTGCTTCATCCTCGCCTGCCACATCTTTAAATGTAACGCCGGTCTCTTTTTCCACATACATCTTTGCATTGCTCTTTCCAACGCCCATCATGCCGCCGCCCTGAGACATCCTCTTCATTGCAAAGCAGAATACAAAGAATATCAAAGCAAACGGAATGACCACGCTCACGAGCAGATTGAGGATAATGGCAGATGTGGAGTCCGGAATTTTCTGTCCATATTCAACCCCTGCTTTATAAAGTCTGTCGGAGAGTGTATCGTCTTTGACGATCCCCGTATAATAGGTAACTTTATTCCGTTTGTTTCTCGCTATCTGTTTCTCATCATTCGTATACTGCAGGTTTCCTTTCCTGTCCAGCCAGGCATTGTCCTTCAGCTGAATCTCCATTTTCTGGGTGTCAAGCTGAACTTTATCCACAAAGCCTTCATCCACCAGACTCAAAAACTTGCTGTATGTAATTTCCTGGTACTGGCTGTCCTGCCTAAACTGGTATAAAAGAAGGACAACCAATGCTGTGAGGAGTGCTGTCGCAATGACTGCTCCCCATCCTTGACGGTTCTTCCGCTTTGGATCTTTATTGTTATTATTGTTATTCAACTGGTTGTTACTCATTATATCCTCCTCAATTTGAATCACTACCTATCTTATTATAAGTAGGGAAAAAGTATAAATCAATAAAAAGATTGTGAAAATCTACCCACAAAATCTTAAAGCTTTCTAAAGAATGTCTGTCATTTTTCCTCTAGCCATTCACTTCTATTTTGTAGTATACTGGTTGGTATGATGTTTATACTAAAAATATAAAAAGAAAAAGGAAGAGAGGTTCATATGAAAATAGGGTTTGATAACGAAAAATACTTAAAGACACAGTCCGCCCACATCCGCGAAAGAATCAATCAGTTTGACAACAAACTGTATCTGGAGTTTGGAGGAAAGCTTTTCGATGATTTCCACGCTTCCAGAGTTCTTCCTGGATTTGAGCCTGACAGCAAGCTACGGATGCTGCTTCAGCTGGCGGACCAGGCGGAAATCGTGATCGTCATCAGCGCAGGAGATATCGAAAAAAACAAAGTGCGCGGTGATCTTGGAATTACCTACGACTCAGACGTTTTGCGCCTGATCGATGTCTTCACAGAAAAAGGTCTGTTTGTGGGCAGCGTGGTCATCACGCAGTATACCGGTCAAAACAGCGCCAACCTGTTTAAATCCCGACTGGAAAAGCTGGGTGTGAAAGTGTACATCCACTACTCCATCGAAGGATATCCTTCCAATATTCCGCTCATTGTCAGCGATGACGGATACGGAAAAAACGACTACATTGAGACAAGCAGGCCGCTTGTCATCATCACTGCTCCTGGTCCTGGAAGCGGAAAGATGGCGACCTGCCTGTCACAGCTCTATCATGAGCATAAACGTGGAATACGTGCCGGATACGCAAAATTCGAAACATTCCCGATTTGGAATATCCCTCTCAAGCATCCTGTCAACCTTGCCTACGAGGCAGCCACCGCAGATTTGAATGATGTCAACATGATCGACCCATTCCATCTGGAGGCATACGGAAAGACAACGGTCAACTACAACCGTGATGTAGAAATCTTCCCTGTTCTCAACGCTATTTTTGAGCGCATTTACGGTGAGAGTCCATACAAGTCTCCGACCGATATGGGGGTCAACATGGCAGGAAACTGTATTGTGGACGATGAGGCATGCCGGGAGGCATCCAAGCAGGAGATCATCCGGAGATACTATACATCCCTTGACAATCTGGCTGAGGGCACAGCTACAGAGGATGAGGCATTCAAGATTGAACTTTTGATGAAACAGGCCAACATCAGTACCTCTGACCGCGCAGTTGTGGGCGCTGCTCTTGAGTATGCAAAAGAAACTGATGGTCCTGCTGCTGCCATGGAGCTTGACGACGGACGTATCATTCGCGGAAAGACTTCCAATCTTCTTGGAGCATCCGCAGCCCTTGTACTGAACGCTTTAAAAGAGCTTGCAGGACTTGACCACAAACTGCATGTCATCTCTCCGGAGGCCATTGAGCCGATCCAGAAATTAAAGGTAGATTATCTGGGAAGCCATAACCCAAGACTTCACACGGATGAGGTACTCATCGCGCTTTCCATGAGTGCCGCTACAAGCCCTGCTGCACAGAAAGCACTGGAGCAGATTCCTAAACTGAAGGGCTGCCAGGTTCACACTTCTGTCATGCTTTCAGATGTGGATGTTAAAATCTTTAAAAAACTCGGTGTTCAGCTGACAAGTGAAGCTAAATACGAAAACAAAAATATTTATCATTAGAAAAAAGGTGTTTCGAGGTACGATTTTGAAACCTCGAAACACCTTTTCTATATTGATCATGCGGACGCTTTCTCAAACTGAGAATTGTATAGTTCTGCGTAAAATCCGCCTTTTGCAAGTAATTCTTCGTGATTTCCCTGCTCCACGATATCCCCGTCTTTCATGACAAGGATCATATCCGCATCCCGGATAGTGGAAAGCCTGTGAGCGATCACAAAACTTGTTCTTCCCTTCATCAGATTGTCCATGGCCTTTTGGATCCTCTCCTCTGTTCTCGTATCTACAGAGCTTGTCGCCTCATCCAGGATCAGGATCTTCGGGTCCGCAAGTATTGCTCTTGCGATCGTCAAAAGCTGTTTCTGTCCTTGTGACACGTTGCTGGCCTCCTCGTTGAGCTCCATGTCGTATCCTCCAGGAAGAGTCTGAATAAACCGGTGTGCATGGGCAGCCTTAGCTGCAGCCACTATCTCCTCATCCGTTGCATCCAGTTTTCCGTAGCTTAAATTTTCCTTGATCGTTCCATGGAACAGCCACGTATCCTGCAGAACCATACCAAACATCTTGCGCAGCTCTCCTCTGTCAAAGTCCCGGATATCATGCCCGTCAATTTTGATGGCACCGCTGTTCACATCATAAAATCTCATCAATAATTTTATCATAGTCGTTTTTCCGGCGCCTGTCGGCCCTACAATGGCAATCTTCTGCCCTTCTTTTACCTTGGCAGAGAAGTCATTGATAATGATTTTATCCGGCGTGTATCCAAAATGTACATGTTCAAATGTCACATTTCCTTCCAGTCCTTCTATAGATACCGGATTTTCCACGGTCTGGTCTTCTTCTTCCTCTTCCAGAAATTCAAACACACGCTCCGATGCTGCGGCTGTGGACTGCAGAAGGTTTGCCACCTGCGCAATCTGCTGGATCGGCTGTGTAAAGTTCCTTACATACTGGATAAAAGACTGGATATCTCCGACTTCAATCGTATTTTTAATGGCCAGATATCCTCCCAGAATGGTAACACCTACATATCCTAAATTTCCCACAAACTGCATGATCGGCATCATCATACCGGAAAAAAACTGGGATTTCCACGCTGACTGATACAGAACATCATTCTTCTCATTGAATTCCCTGATGACTTCTTCTTCCTTGTTGAATGCCTTTACAATATTGTGTCCACCGTAGATTTCCTCCACCTGTCCGTTCACATGGCCCAGGTATTCCTGCTGGTTGCGGAAATATTTCTGAGAGCGTTTGATCACCATGGAGATCAGCCCCATGGAAATCGGAAGGATCAAAAGAGCCACAACTGTCATCAGAGGACTGATACTGAGCATCATGATCAGCACCCCGATAATGGTCGTCACAGAGGTGATCAGCTGTGTTGCACTCTGATTCAAACTTTGACTGAGCGTATCCACATCATTTGTGATGCGGGATAGAATTTCCCCATGTGTCCTCGTATCAAAATAATTCATCGGCATACGGTCGATCTTCTCGGAAAGCTCTTTTCTGAACTTGTACGTCAGTTTCTGTGTGATTCCTGTCATGATGAAACCTTGTATGAAAGAAAATGCTGCACTGA
Organism: Lachnoclostridium sp. An181; assembly: GCF_002160325.1. Classification (GTDB taxonomy): domain Bacteria; phylum Bacillota; class Clostridia; order Lachnospirales; family Lachnospiraceae; genus An181. The sequence continues at coordinate 15,517 of NZ_NFKJ01000008.1, read as the reverse complement.
TAAGATACAGACCAAGAAGAAAGATAAGGATCCTTCCAATCTTCTCAAAATCAATTCCGGCTCCGCCTGACACTTTTCCGACCAATCCTGTAAAAATCTCTGTTGTGGCTTTTCCAAGTATCTTTGGACCGACAATGTTGAACACGGTTCCTCCGATCGCAAACAACACGACAAAGACAAGGCCGATCTTATAATTGCCAAGGTATTTCAAAAGTTTCCGTATAGTCCCCTTGAAATCTTTTGCCTTTTCGCCCGTGCCCATCCCGGCTCCTGCTCCAAATCCATGATTTCGTCCTCGATGTGCCATCTTTACTCCTCCTTTCCTTTCTCCATGTCATTTTTCAGCTCTTCCTCGGAAAGCTGAGAAAGTGCGATTTGTCTATACACTTCACAGTTATTCAAAAGCTCCCTGTGAGTACCGATTCCGGCAACTTTTCCTTCATCCAGAACAATGATCTGTTCTGCGTGCAGGATCGTACTGATACGTTGTGCCACAAGGATCACCGTACTGTTTGCGGTGTGCTCTTTTAACTCTTTTCGAAGTGTCACATCTGTCTTATAGTCAAGAGCAGAAAAGCTGTCATCAAAAATAAAGACATCCGGATGTTTTGCGATAGCTCTTGCAATGGACAGCCTCTGTTTCTGCCCTCCGGAGACATTGGCGCCGCCCTGTGAAATGTATTCCTCATACTTGGCTGGTTTTGTCTCAATGAACTCCGTTGCCTGAGCGATCTTTGCCGCCTCTTCCATCTCTTCCTTTGTCCCGTTCTGGTTTCCGTAAAGGATATTGCTCTCTATGGTACCGGAAAAGAGCACTCCTTTTTGCGGCACATATCCAAGCCTTTCTCTCAGATCATGCTGGCTGATGTCCCGGATATCCTTTCCATCCAGTGTGATCTTTCCTTGCGTGACATCGTAAAATCTTGGTATCAGATTAACGAGCGTAGATTTCCCGCTTCCGGTACTTCCGATGACTGCGGTTGTCTCCCCTGGCCTTGCTGCAAAAGAAATATCGTGGAGCACATTCTCCTCAGCCCCTGGATACCGGAAGGAGACATGGTCAAAGACAAGAATGCCCTTCTCATTTCCTTCAAATTTTTCCGGGCGTTCCGGATCCCCGATCGCAGTCTTGCTGTCCAGCACTTCGCGCACACGGTCCGCTGCAACAGCGGCCCTTGGCAGCATAACAGAAATCATACAGATCATAAGGAATGCCATGATAATCTGCATTGTATACTGGATAAATGCCATCATATCCCCAACCTGCATCTGTCCTTTGTCAATTCCATGCGCACCTGTCCACACGATCAAAACAGATATTCCGTTCATGATCAGCATCATGACCGGCATCATGAATGTCATAGCACGGTTTACGAAAAGATTTGTCTTCATCAGATTTTTATTTGCCGAATCAAAACGCTCTTCTTCGTGTTTTTCTCTGTGGAAGGCACGGATGACCGGAAGTCCTGTCAATATTTCGCGAGATACCAGGTTCAGCTTGTCGACCAGTGTCTGCAATATCTTGAATTTTGGCATCACGCATGCAAAGAGAACAAGTACAACCATAATGATCAGCCCCACTGCCACTGCCAGAATCCATGACATATCCACATTGGTGTTGAATACTTTATACACTCCGCCAAGACCTAAAATCGGGGCGTACAGTACCATTCTCAAAAGCATAACGGAAAGCAGCTGGATCTGCTGGATATCATTCGTGCTTCTTGTGATCAAAGATGCGGTGGAAAACTTATCGAACTCTGCATTGGAAAATCCGACAACCTTTGTGAAAACATTTTTTCTGATATCGCGGCCTGCGGATGCAGCAACTTTGGATGCCATAAACCCTACTGTGATGCTCGCTGCCATTCCCAGAAATGCCAGTGCCAGCATCTTGGCACCTGTCTTTAAAATGTACATCGTCTGTATATGGTCTGTATCCAGATCCAAATTCCGGTAAACTTGCTTGATATACACTGTGGCTGCCTGTTCCACCATAGTATCCGGCATATCAGACATCTCCTCCGTCATTCCGGAAGTCATCTGGTCTTTTGCCTCTTCCGGCATCATTTTCAAAATCTCGAAGATATCTGCATCCCCCGACACCGCTCCTCTTGGCATTGCCTGCAAAAGTCCCTCTTTTATCTGCCTGCTCTGCTCACTGTCGGAGGAAAGACTCTCCACCAAAAGCATTGGTTTCCCCAGTACACCGGAAAGTTCATCCATTGTCTTTTCATTCTTTTCTGCATCTTCTTTTAAAACATAAGCATCTTCTTTATAAGTTTCACTGTCTTTTTTATAGTTCTCCAAAACCGTGTTTTGTCCGTCTTCATCCACAAACAATAACAAATTTTCCATGTCCTTCACGGAAATCTGCTCTGGTATGGACGTATCGATCCCGCCCTGCTGAATTCCTACATTGACAATATCCGATGTGTAGGACGGCAAAGACAAGTCACAGAATGCCTGAACAAACAAAACAACAAGGATTCCGACCACTGCCCCTGCGTACGGTTTCAGAAATCTGAATAAATTCCGCATATTCTACTCCTCCTAAAAATTTTTATAATTGCCTAACCTTGCGGAAGTTCCGCCAATCTCTTTGTCATTCACAAGATTATCCCTCATCTGCACAAGCAGCCGTTTCATCAAAAGTATCTCCTCCCTGCTCATGTTTTTACACATGATCTTCTCCATCCTGCTTGCGACCTCTTTGATGTGCACCACACATGCACTTCCTTTTTCCGTCTTCTGGATCCTTATAATCCTCTGGTCATGAAAATCCGCCTTCCGCGTAATATAGCCCTGATGCTCCATCTTTTTCAGCGCAACGGTGATGGAAGGCGGTTTCACTCCAAGTTTATCCGCAATTTCTTTCTGAGAAAGATTATCATATTTTTCCAAAAGGAACAGCACCCCTGCCTGCCCTGGTTTCAGCTTATACTCCTCCAGCATCTTCATAGATTTTTGTACGGACAGATGCATCAGCTGCTGCAGCAACTGTACCGGATTTTCGTCCATGTACTCACCTCCATTTAGTTAGATATCTAACAGATATATTATTAACTTTCACCTAATTAGTCAATAATAACTTTAATATTTTACACTTTCATAATATTTTTTCACAAAAAATTTATTAAACATCTAACTTTCTTCACTTTGTTTGCATACTGCCAGGAGGACTTTTGTTCTATAGGTGGTCCAAAGGAATTTCCGATAGAATAACAACAAAAAAGACGCCAATTGGCGCCTTTTTATTCTTGAAACGTCACTTTCAGCCGGTAATCCTGCCTCATCCTGCACTCCTTTAAGGTCAGTTTTATCTTATGTCTGCGCAGGACCTGACAAATCTCCCGAAAGGTTTTCAGAATCGTATCTTCACATTTCATATTTTTCCAATACTGTCTACAGTAGGAAAAACTCTTCTGTTTCATCATCTGAGCGGTCTTGGGCCGGATATTGTATGCCTTCACTTTGGCATAGTCCAAAAACACAAACTCATTTAAATCCCCTCCCGTTGAACCATTGTTCAGTTCATTCGGAAGTTTTCTCAGCCGTTCTTTTGATGATTCTATGCAGTCGTAAATTGCCTTTGTCTCCTCTTTTGTCAGCTTAAAAATATGCATGGTGTCCATTTCCTCGCCGAACAGATAATCACAGCAGCGAAGATTTCCATTCCCGTACAATGTGACGGAAAATCCTCCACGTTCGCCCCGGATCCCCACGGCAGGGCTCATCTGATAGGAAAACACAATATGTTCTCTGCGCAATTCTTCAAACTTCATTACCCCTTACGACTCCCTTATCCGTATTATTCCTTGATGAACTGAAACGGATTCTCAAACACCTTCTGTGCAGCCACCACACCTGCACCGATCAAAATCGGATTATACTCCAGATCATTCATCTTAATCTGCGTCTTCTCCCAAATGACAGGGCGGATATGCTCCTTCACCTTATTGTTGACAACTCTCCTCATCAGCTGGGATTCCACTTCCGCCAGCGCATCTCCAATGATGACATACTCCGGATTCAGCTGATTGATGATATTCACCACACCAATGGCCAAAAATTCACATGCCATCCGATACTCCTCCAGCGCAAGCTTATCGCCGCAGCGGACTGCATTTTTAAAGTCCTCAAAGGAACATCCTGATTTTAACATGGTGTATTCCCCGTTTGCAATCCTCTTCTGCACTTTTTCCATGACTGCGATCGTGGAACAATATTTTTCAAGACATCCCCTGTTCCCGCATTCACATTTTGGCCCTTCAAAATTAATACTTGTATGGCCGATCTCGCCTGCCAGCCCCATATTGCCCTTCAAAAGCTCGCCTTTGGATATAATTCCGCAGCCAACTCCTTGTCCTGCTATGATGTAAATGATATCGTTCTTGTAAAGCTCCTCCTCCCGGAACCAAAGCTGTGCGTAAGCGCCACAGTTCGCATCATTTTCCACATAAACCGGGATATCAAATTCTTCTTTCATATCCTTTGCCAGCATCACTCCGTCCCAGCCAATCAAATTTGTGATGTAGAGAACCTCCCCGTCCTCCACCCGGTACGGACCCGGGACCGCAATTCCGATTGCCAGCACATCCGTGTGTTTATATTCCTCCAGCATCTGTCTGCTTTTCTGCTTGATATCTTCCATAGTCTCATGAGCATTCTGTCTGGCATCCAGATAATATTTGCGCTCCTCGTACACTTCCCCGGAAAGTCCCATGATCCCAATACTGTAATACTGTCTTGTGATCATGATCCCAAGAATTCTGTATTTTTCTCCATTGATCCTGATACCGATACAGCGCCTTCCTTTTTCGCCCTCTAAAATACCATCCTCTATAACATAATCATGTTGAATAAAATCATTGATAATATTTGTGATCGTAGCTCTCTTAAGTCCTGTCAGTTTTGCCAGCTCCGCTCTGGAGCACAGTCTTTTTTTCCGCAGTAAATTCATGACCAGTGTGCGGTTCATCTGCTGCTGCTTTTCCTGATTTACACTTTCAAACTTTTCTTTCATTAGAAGCCCTGCCTTTCTGTTTCCTCTTACTCCCCAAGCTTTCATCTGTCGATATCTTTTCTATCATATAATGTAAGCTTGGAAAAGTCAAACCGCTTTCCATTTACCCCTTGTGAGATTAACTGAATTAACTTAAATTTAACATTTCTACCATTATAAAGTCAAGCATAAGCAGTATATTTGACAAATAATCACATTTTTCTAATGCTTATTCTATATATTTTACACATAAAACACGACGGACTATACAAAATAGACCGTCGCGTTTCCAACTTTTCTATAAATTTACTCTATCTTTTCCTTTTTCCTGCCATCACAGCACCTGCCAGAGCCAGGAGGGCAAATACAAAAGGTACCGCTGCTCCGTTATCGCCTGTCTTAGCTGATTTTTGAACGTTTGTGGCCGTATTCCCTTTTTCTGCATTTTGGACTGCTGCATCCGTACTGCCTGCTTTCTGTTGATCTGATTTCTGCTCTCCTGCTGATGCAGCTTTTTCTGCATTTTTCTCAAGTCCGTCAACAGATGCCTGCAGCATTTTCACGCTTTCATCCACTTCTTCCTGGGTTGTTTCTGTGGATGCAAGCACTTCTGCTGCCTTGGCAAATGCCTTTTCAAATCTTTCCCGGCTTTCTTTTGTGTACAAGGACAGTTCTATTGTTTCCGCCTTGTTCACCAATTCTTCCAGGGCACTCTTATCCGGGATCAGCCTAAGCCCTGCCATTGCCTCCAAAAGCCCTCTCCACGCCTCGTCAATTTCGTCCTGAAGAGCATTTTCATCTGCTGCTGTCTCACCGGCTGTCTCATATTCTTTTTCAAATACAGCATAGGTGGATGGAATATAGTTGTCCTTTCTTTCTGCAATGTCTTTTGCAAGCTCCAGGACCTTCATAAGGTCTTGTTTATCACCTTTGAATTCCAGATACTGTGCTGCTTTCAAAAGCTCTTCCACGGCTTTATCAATCTGCGCCTGCGTTACATTTCCATCCGGATTCTTGGTATTCTCCAAAATCTCTTTTGCATTCTGGAGTGCTTTTTCAAATCTTTCTTTTACAACCGGAATTACACCGTCCAATTGTCCTTCTTCTTTCATTTCCTCTGCCAGCTGGATCATATACTCCAGTACTGCTGTGCGGAGTTTTTCCTCCACAGGTGTTTCCTTATGGACAATTTTTGCGTCCGCCCATACTGCATGGTCATTGGAATCCGGCCCGTTTGTCTCTGTCACAAGTGATACCGTCTTTGCTCCTGTGATGTCCACTTCCACTGGTACAGATGTCTTGAATGTAATGCCGTCCGCTCTAAAGACTTCTTTTCCGTCCACCTTTACAATAAAGTTGACATTTCCATTACCGCTTTGCTCCATACCGATTCCGGCAACTGCCTTAAATGTTGTGGCATCCATCCCCTCTACATTGAATGTCACGTCAGACGGTGCATGGGAACCGACTCCTTTTTCAAACGGAGTCTGTACCCCGTCCACCCAAACACCGAGGCCGTTTCCGCATGTACACTGATCTCTCATATTTGCACTGTAACCGGATTCATCCACAAGCCATTCCATGTCACTTACATAAATCTCATCCTTGATCTCAAATACGATCGTATAGGTCTTTTCAATTCCATATGGCGAAACTGCTTTGACAGTAGCTGTATAACCGTTTTCTTCTGTCGGCTGTACTACTTCCACTTCTGTCCCCTCAGAAACCGGAACGCCTTCTACCTTTGGCATCACAAGCTCTTCCTTATTTAAAATCTGGTAGGTGTACTCTGTTTTGGATGGAGTAAATCCTTCCAGGGAAATTCCGCCGATCTTGATATCAGCTACCGGCATTGTAGAGTCCACATTCTGATTTCCTGTCTTCATTCTCTTTGCCACAAACTCTTCTTCATTGGCACACTCCGCTGTGATCGGGGAAATGCGGAAGGTGTGTGTATAAGTCTGTCCCGGATCAAGGATATACCGTGCAAGTGGTCCCGGTCCGCAGCTTGCATTTCCAAGTCCTCTCTGTGCATAATCCACAGTGACAATTGTATCTTCTGTTCTTGGAACCTGATATGGGTGTCCAAAATTTTTCCAAACCTGATTGATATCCGCTGCATCATAGTGCAAAGCGCTTGTCTCCATTGTATCTTTTGCTGAGATCATGATACCTTTTCCGCTTGTTCCTTCTGTAAGGGCTGTCCATCTGACGTCCGTTCGGTTTCCATATTCCTGAGGTCTTGTAAACTTCGCCCCCTCAGACATCTCCTCCACCGTACTGCGATAAACGCCGATCTTGGATCCGGTATGTCGGTCAATATAGTTGTCATGCGGTCCTCTTCCATAATAGGTTACATCCTGATATTTGTCAGGAACCGTCATTTTCATACCAACTCTCGCAATTTCACCAACTGCTTCATTTGCTGCAGGAGTGAACGTATTTGTCACCACGATATCACCGTTCGCGTAAATAATATAATCCATACTGTTTGGTGAATCCAGGGTTGAGATCGTTCCCTCTACATGGATACTGATCACTTTTTCTTTTTCATCCACTTCAAATGCAGCTACTTCAAAGTTTTCGGCTGCATCTCTCATTGCGTCCGTAAAATTCGGGTCATTGCTCACTCTTGCCCGGAAATAATTTGGTTTCGGCCCTTCTGTGAGCAGAGTCTCTCCATTCACGGTATACTCTGTCATATATCCTGTTGCCTTGTCAAACACCACTGTGAAGGTATCCTCTCCTTGTGTACCGGAAACGGTATAAAGATTTTCTTCCTCTTGTGCCATGATCTGCGCATCATCTGAAACTTCAATAGCTGGCTGAGCTTTGTCTGCTGTGTCTTTTAACTCCAATTGCTCAAAGGCGATTTCATCACCTGCATGTCCAGAGTAATCCCCTGCCCATTTCTGGTCTTCTTTTAAAGCAACGCTCATTTCCAGAATATAGTCAGATCCTCCTGTTACCTGCAGATCTTCCGGAAATCCTTCCAAAACAACTTCTTTCTGCTCGTAAGGTGCTATATTTTTCTGTTCTTCACTTAACGCACCTTCTGCCAGGACCTGATCATCCTCCAGAAGTTTCCATGTAATATCATATTCCGAAAGAGATGTCGCCAAAAATTCATTGACAACTCTTACTTTTCCATCCTTTGCCTCTCCGTCATCGTAGAAGGACACTTCCTGATGCACCTTCTTTACTTCATAGAGTTCAGGTGACGGAGTCCTGTCCGCATACATAAGACCGTTTCCGCAGAAATCGTTGTCTGTTACAGTCTCTCCCCAGTCTCCGCCGTATCCAAAATAGGTGCCTTCCCTGTAGTCTGTACCTTCTTCTTTTGTCTGATCAGCAGTAAAGTCCATTCCATATACAAGCTCATCTGCACCTGGCTCATAGAAACCATCCTCATAAGCTTTGGCAACTTCTTCTTTTGTCATCGCATGCCTCAATACCTGCACACTATCGATCAGCCCCTGGAAACCTCTTCCATTATATTGAGGATCATCCCCGATTCCGATCTGATAACCGGAAGTATCCACTGGAGTGCTCTTTTGAATATCTTTGGATGCAAGCTCCTCTCCGTCCAGATACAAAGTATATTTTCCATCCTTATAGGTGCCCGCAAGATATATCCATTGTCCAAGTTTGTCTTCCGGAAAATCAGCGGTCAGGGTTCCTTGGGACCAGCCATCCACGAAAAATTCAATTTTGTTTCCCGCCTTACTGATCTTTAGGTTATAGCTGTTATCGCCTTTTGAGATAATTGCCTGGTCTGTTCCGTTTAATCTGTCCAACCGTACCCATGCCGCCAAAGTCAGCTCATCACTGTTTGCATTGAGATCATCTGACTGAGGGATAAATACATGTCCGTCCAGTGCTTTTCCCTGGTTTTCTCTTCCGTCCGTAAGTTCTCCTTTTACTTCAGAGTAACTTCCATCCGGATTCTTCACATAATAGGTTGTCACATTTTCAATCTTTGTCTCAATAGACTGATCGATCCAGTCCCATATAAATCCACCCTGGGCATTGTCATATTCGCGGAATACATCCCAGTACTCTTTGAAGTTTCCAAGTCCGTTTCCCATGGAGTGTGCATACTCAGACTGAATGTACGGCGCCTTGTTTGCTGTATTCGCCACATGGCTTTCCACACTGGAGACACCCCAGTACTGGGAGGAATAAATGTCCACAATGGATTCTTCTCTGTTCCCCTTTGTATAACGGTTATCTCTTTCGTATTTCCTAAGCCTTGAAGGGTCTCTCTCAAGAATCCATGTTGTGGAATTGTAGAAACAATAGTTCTCATCCATGGCATGCGTAGAATAGGTGGCCTCGTTTCCAAGTGACCATATAATGACGGATGCATGGTTTTTGTCCCTCTCCACCAGATTCTTTGTGCGGTCCATCACAGAATTGTTCCAAAGAGACTCTCCTGATGGAATGTCAGCTCCTCCCTCAAATGAACCTTTGTGAGATTCAATGTTTGCCTCATCGCATATGTAAAGTCCAAGCTCATCTGCCAGTGCATATGTGTAAGGATTATTCGGATAATGCGCTGTTCGGATAGCGTTAACATTGAACTGTTTCATAGTCTTTAAATCTGTGGCAATGTCTTCCCTTGAAATTGCACGTCCATCCTGCAGGTCAGACTCATGACGGTTTACACCTCGGATCATCAGTTTCTGCCCATTGATCTGTGCCTGCTCCTGTCCAGCCTCATTGATATCCACTTTTGAGATTTCTCTGAAACCAATCCTTTGACATGCAGTCTCAATAACATTTCCATTTTCATCTTTTAATTGGATCAAAAGCCGGTAAAGATTCGGTGTGTCTGCAAACCATTTCTTTGGATTTTCCACCAATTTTGATCCGGATCCAGTCTGCCCTTTGTCATCTGCCTTTTCCTGCGGTGTTGTTTTGCCCGCTGCCACATCAATGTCAAATCTCAAAGGCTCTTCCCAGACTGCCTTCTCTTCTTCCTGCTCATAGAGCTGTGCTTCTATAGTGTATTTTCCTGATACTTCTGGATTTAAACTTCTTACACTTGCCTCCAGATTCAATGTAGCATCCTCATATTTCTCATCCAAATCTGTTGTGACAAAGAAATCCCTAAGTTCCACATCATCCTTGGAATACAGATAAACGTCCCTGAAAATACCGCTTAAACGGATAAAATCCTGATTTTCCAGATAACTTCCCGTGGACCATCGGTACACTTCCACTGCGATCGTATTCTCCCCTTCCTTTAAATACGGGGTAATATTGAACTCATCCACAGTGTAGCTGTCCTCTGCATATCCTACCTTTTGTCCGTTAATGTAGAGATAGAAGGCAGACTCCACTCCCTGGAATGACACAAAAACATCTCTCCCATCCCAATCTTCCGGCACAGTGAATGTACGCTTATACTGTCCCACTGTATTCTTCACAGTCGGCGCTACCGGCCGGTTTTGTCCATTCGTATGGTACTCCACGGTTTCATAGTTTGCCCATGGATATGTCTGGTTTGTGTATATCGGAGTATCATACTTGAAATCTCCGTTCTCATCTTTCTGCGTCTGGATATTTGATGGAACCTCGATATCGTCCCACTCGCTTGTATCCCAATTTTCCTGATACTCCTTTGCATCCTCTCCAAAAACCTGCTTTTCTCTGTCCGCCGGTTTTTCTGCATATTTAAATTTCCATGTTCCATTCAGGCTCTGATAGTAGGCGGAATCTCTCTCATCCTTGTCGTCCAGCGCAGTCTTTTCATATTCAAGAGCTTTCTCGGCAGACTCATACGGCATAAAGGTCGCATGTGCAGGCTCTCTGTTGACTTCCACTGTGGAAATCTGATCATACCATTCTTCTCCGGCAAACTGGTTGTCCGCAGCGTACGCGCGGATACCGCCTGCAATCGTAAGAACCGGAGAGCACAACAATGTCCCTGTTATCATAAAGGCTGCTATTTGTTTTCTCTTCATCCTACCTTTCCTCCTTTTTACTTTTTTCACTGAAAACTGTGCATTTTATTTATTATGCATAATTTTTATCTATTCAAGAAGATTATATCATTAATTTTGACTATTTTTCTTCTAAGTTCCGGCATAAATTTTTTACTTTCTTATACAATCGGGCATAAAAACAGAGCGGACATATTGTCCGCTCTGCCTATCATAAATTTATTATTTTGATTAGCTGTTTATCTTTTCTTTCTGAGCACTGCACCAGCTGCTGCCACAAATCCCATTGCTACCAATGCTGCCAATGCTGCTGTGTTTGTGGTATCGCCTGTCTTGGCAGATTTTTCTGTACTTGTCGTTGTTTTATCTGTTATTGACGTATTGCTGTTTGTAGCTGCTTTATCTGTAGAGGATGGTCCTGCTGCATTTGCCACTGATTTATTGTCCTTGTTCTGCTCTGCTGTTGTGGTCTGCGCTTTTGCAACCAAACCGTCCACTGCATCCTGAAGATTGGTCACTGCTGCCGCAACTTCCTCTTCTGTTGCCTGGTCATCTGCATATACTGCCTGTGCCTGTGCGAGTGCTGTCGTCATTGCACTGTAGCTTGCTGCGTCGTATGCCTCTTCGTTTAATCCGGCTACGCTTGCAATCAATGCTTCCAAGGCTTCCTTATCTGGTTTTATTCTCAGATTGCTCATTGCTGTCAAAAGAGCCTGCCATGCCGCATCTACATCATCCTGGTCTGCCACTTCATCTGCCAGAACTTCGTTTGCTTTTGCCAACGCTGCTGTAAATCCGTCCTGTCCTTCTTCCAGATATTTTTCAAGATCGATCAGGTTTGCTGCTGCGATCACTTTCTCCAAATCTGTCTTATCCGCCTGTTTGAAAGATAAATACTGCATCATTGTGATGATGTCTTTCCAGCTCTGATCAACCATTGCCTGTGTGACTGTCGGGTCTTCAGCCTGTGCTCTTTCCAGTATATCTTTTCCGTTTTCAACTGCTGCGTTAAATCTGTCAAGAACTGCACTGATGACACCTTCTGTGTCCGCATTTGCTGCCAGTTCCAGTGCATATTCCAAAACTGCTGTGGAAACCACTTTGTCCTGAACAGTGATATCGGATTTTTCTACTGCATTGTATAAATCTGTGCCTACATGTTCTGTAAATGCACCGATCTGTACATCGACATCATTCTCGATTCCCATTTTTTCAAACTGTGTAGAGTCTAAGATTACATTCAAAATATTTCTTGTTGCCTTCTGAAGATCTCCAAGTGGCAATGTATTGTTTTCTGCATAGTCGCCAATGTAGTTTACATATGTTTTGATTCCGCTTGCATCCTGTCTTGTAGTAATGTAAGCAGTCCCTTCGTTGATTTTGTCCATTACTTTTTCATTGACTCCTTCTGCAGTTACTTCTGTTTTGATTTCTGTCTGTCCTTCCGGACTTAAAACAAAATCATTCCAGTTTTCTGTTGAGCCGCCCCATCCCTGAGTAACTGTTACATATCCATCCTCTGCAAATGTCGGAGCTACATCCTCTACTGCCTGTCTGATGGAAACTGAGGATCCGCCTGGCATGATCAGATCATTTCCTGCGTGCATGGAGTTTACTGGTGTGGACTGTCCGCCGCCCCAATCTGTCATAATAAGACCATTGAATCCCCATTCTCCTCTTGGGATATCTGTGCAAAGATCATAATCGTCTGCTCCCGGCCATCCGTTGTTTAGATTATAACAGGTCATTATTCCCATCGGGTTTGACGCTTTAACTGCAATCTCAAAACCTTTGAGATAGATTTCTCTGAAGGCTCTCTCAGTAATCGTATTGTTTACTGCATTACGGTTATCCTCCTGATTGTTTGCCGCAAAATGTTTCAAAGTCACACCGATTCCAGGGTAACTTTGTACGCCTGAAGTCACAGATGCTGCTGTCATTCCGGCTACCAATGGATCTTCTGAGTAATACTCAAAGTTACGTCCGCAAAGTGGATTTCTGTGGATGTTCATACCTGGCGCCAGCCACATTGTAACACCCATTTCTGTCATCTCCTCACCAACCGCTTTACCAAACTGTTCTGCCACCTCTTTATCCCAGCTTTGTGCGATCAGTGTGCCGATCGGGAATGCTGTACAATACTGGTAATACGTTGTTCCGTTTTCTTCATACTGCTGTGTAATACGGATACCCGCAGGTCCGTCTGCAAGCACGATATTTGGAATTTTTCTCGTCTCATAGTAGTTGCTTGTCGTCTCTCCAGCTGCTCCTTCTACAGAGTTTGCCTGTGCCCCGATAACTGGTTCAGAACTTCCGCCCCAGCCGACTCCCTCTACAATATAGGACATCTCTTCTGGACTCAGACTAGCGAGGAATTCTTCCATGCTCACTGTTCCCTGATATACATCCAGAAGTGTCGGATTGTCTTTCGTTTTTTCAACTGTCTGTATTTTCTCCTCATATTTTTCAATCTTTAAAGAAGGACTTGTATTATTCCTTCCATCCGGTTCTTTTGTATATCTTGGAAATGCATCCTGATCTACTGCCTCGTAATCACTGTCCTCGTACACATAAGATATGATGCTCTCGTCATCATATTCAGACGCATTATTTACAGACTGAACGTCTGCTGCTGAAATTGTAAACCTGTCAGCCGCTGCAATCTCTTCTTCCTCACCTTCATAGGAATATGGCGTTATCCCTTCCTTGGAAAGTATTTCAATCTCTTCATCCTGAATCCTCTGATTGCTCAGCTGCTCTGTTGTAGTTGTTTCATCCAGCGTGATCACTGCCTCAGCAGATGTATTTCTGGAACTGTTTCCTACTCTGACTACATAATCTCCCGCTTCCATGATATAAGCTGCTTTTTCCATGGAGTAAGAAGACATCTCTGTTGTCTTGTATGTCAATGTCAGTGTCTGGGATGCTCCAGGTGCCAATTCATCGGTCTTTCCATATGCTGCCAGTTCCTGATATGGTTTTTCCAGCTCTCCATCTGGCGCTGAGAAATAAACTTCCACAACTTCTTTTCCGGAATAAGTATTGCCCACATTGGTAACTTTGACTGTAACCGCTACATTTTCTGCATCTGCTTTTACATCTGTAACTTCCATGTCAAAGTCTGTATAAGATTTTCCATATCCAAATTCGTATTTAGGTGTTACATTGAAAGTATCAAAGTAACGGTATCCTACATAAATATCATCCGTATAATCTTCCTGGTCAGTTTTTCCGTCTACAGAGCCAAAAGTTTCGGATGATGCATAATCTTCAAAGTTTTCTGCCCATGTATCTGTCAATTTTCCGGAAGGTGTCACTTCGCCGTTCAATACTTTGACAACAGCATCTCCACCTCTCATACCTGCCTGTGACATCAGGAACAAGGAATCCAGTCCCTCTGTTTCATCAAAGAAATTTGTATCAATGATTCCGCCAACATTTAAAACCACAATTGAATTTTTAAAGTTTGCCGCCATTTTCTGGATATTGGCCTTTTCAATGTCCGTCAGATAATAATCTCCGGCCTCTGCTTTTCGGTCACTGCCTTCACCTGAATTGCGGGCAATCACATAAACTGCAGTATCGGTTCCGTTCGCCTTTGCAGCCTCAATCTGCGCATCTGTCACCTCTGTATCCGGAACTTTCGGGGACCCCCACATTCCGCCGCTGCTGCCGGATGTCTCTTCATCATAGACATTTTTGTATTCATTCAGCCAATCTTCTGATGTCACATTGTAACCTGCATTTTTAAATCCGTCCCAAACATTGGTTACATACCTTTCATTGACATCACCCGAACCAGTGCCACCTTTTACCGTTGCATAAGCTCCTCCTCCAAACAGAGCAATATTGCCTTTTTTGGCCAACGGGAGCGCGTGATTCTCGTTTTCCAGAAGTACCATTCCCTGTGTTGCCAGGTTCATGGACAGTTCCGCGTTTCTTGTTTCACGTTCAGACACTTCATCTGTCGTTGTTTTTGCCATTACCGGCATTGCTCCTGATGTTGCCGCCAACACCATTGCCATAGACGCTGCAACCGCTCGCCTGTGTTTCTTCTTCATACAAACACCTCCTCTTTTTATTCATTTTGCACATATATTGTATATGTACAACCTGTTCTTTGTTTATACAATATATCTGTTCATCCAATTAGTCAATGATTTTCTTTTGTTTCTGCAAATAAATGTGCAAAATCATTATTTTTTAATACTATTTTTGTGCATTTTCACATTTCATTTTTTACTTTGAACTTCTTTAAAATTTCAGGTATTTTTTTAATATAAATAAAGAGCCCGTAAACAAAACGAACTCTCTATCATGTCTAAATATCTTCCCACAAGAACCCTTTACTCTATTTCCCACTGTCAGGGCATGTCAAGGCTTTCATCTATTAAAATACGCTCATGGCGTACAAACACAAAAAAGCCCGGAACACTTTTCCGAACTCTTCTTACTAAGGTTCATGCACCTTCAAAACCACATACAAGGGATAGTTCCTTTCTCTCCATCCATTTCCCACTTCTTCCAGCTCTCCTTGGTTATGCCCTCGACCGATTAGTAACAG
>NZ_NFKJ01000007.1 GCF_002160325.1 Lachnoclostridium sp. An181 | reverse complement strand
TGGTAGGAGAAAAAAACCAATCCACAGTATCTCTAAACAGTATAGCATACAGACCTTGGAGAGGGTCTATAAATACTACTACTATATAATACGAGGAGAAAAACATGAGGAAAAGATGGAAAAAACTGGCGGCATTGGTAAGTGCTGCGGCCCTTGGCGTGACATTGCTGGCGCCGATGGGCGTATCGCCAAGGGTGTTGGCAAAAGAATCTTTGGAAACATCTCTTGTGACAGGGAATGAGCGCGAGATGAATTTCAACAAAGATTGGAAATTCTACTTGGAGACCGAGGAAAGTATTGATGCGTCCGGGAAAGAATATGACGATTCCACATGGAGAGATGTAGATTTGCCGCACGATTACAGCATTGAGCAAAATTTTGATCCAAAGTCCCCGGCAGGAGCAAACGGAGGCTACTTGAATGGAGGGGTAGGCTGGTACCGAAAACACTTTGTACTTCCAAAGGAGATGGAAGGAAAGAGGATTTCCATTTCATTCGGCGGTGTGTACATGGACAGTACCACATATGTAAATGGTAAAATGGTAGGAAACTATCCATACGGCTATTCACCATTTGCTTATGATATCACAGATTCTGTCACTGCGGACGGAGTGACAGAAAATGTCATCTCTGTGAAAGTAAATCATCAGCAGCCGAGCAGCCGTTGGTATTCCGGAAGCGGAATTTACCGAAATGTAGAGCTTGTCGTTACAGACAATGTGCATGTGGAACGCTATGGTACTTACATTACAACTCCGAATCTGGAGGAAGAATATAAGAATGGACAGGCAAAAGTCCATATCGAGACAAAAGTGAAAAATGAAACAACTGATGCGGCTGATGTAGAGGTGAGAACCACTCTGTACGATGAGGACGGAAATGTATTTGAGGAGGCAAACACAACGCATGAACAGACAATCGCATCCTCAAAAACAGAAACCTTTACACAGGATATTGTCACGAAAAAGCCAGAGCTTTGGGACACAGAAGATCCGAATCTTTACAGCGCAAAAACAGAAGTCCTTGTGGATGGAAATGTGGTAGATACATATGATACGACATTTGGTTTTCGCTGGATCACAATGGATCCAAACGAAGGATTTTTCTTAAACGGAAAGTACATGAAACTGCACGGCATGTGCATGCATCACGACCAGGGCGCATTGGGAGCGATTGAAAACAAGCGAGCTGTTGAACGACAGATGGAGAAACTTATAGAAATGGGCGTCAATGCAATTCGCGTAACGCACAATCCGGCATCGGATACATTGCTGGAAATCTGTAATGAAAAAGGTCTGCTTGTCATTGACGAGGCGTTCGACTGCTGGGAGACAGCAAAAAGAAACAAAGACTATGCAAGATTTTTTGGCAAAGCAGCAACACATCCGGATGCCAATCCAGGAGAAACATGGGCAGAGTTTGATATTAAAAATATGGTGAATAGAGGCAAGAATGAACCTTGTATCATCATGTGGTCCATAGGAAATGAAATCGTAAATGCAACAGTTGGTACAGCCACTAAACTTGTAGACTGGGTAAAAGAAGTGGACGATACAAGACCGGCAACACAAGGATTTAACAATTTCATCGATGGATTCTGGGACACGAATATGAAAAAAGTTGCAGATGTCACAGGAGTCGTTGGGTTCAACTATGGTGAGAACAGTTATGATGCTGCTCACAAAGAATATCCGAACTGGCTGATCATGGGAACAGAAACATCTTCTGCTGTGCGCAGCCGTGGATACTATATCATAGATGATGAGAAAAAGATCAGAAGCAATTACGATGATGGAAAAACAGTTGGATGGGGACTTTCCGCAGAGGCTGCATGGAAAGCAGACAGAGACAGAAAGTTTGTGATGGGACAATTTGTGTGGACAGGATTCGATTACATTGGAGAGCCTAGCCCATATCATGATCAATGGCCGGCAAAGAGTTCCTATTTCGGCGTGTTTGACACAGCAGGTTTTCCAAAAGATGCATTTTATATTTACCAGAGCCAATGGGTGGATGTAAAAGAAAAACCAATGGTACATTTACTCCCGCACTGGAACTGGGAAAACGATGACAGCATCAAAAAAGACGGAAAAATCCGTGTGCAGGCATATTCTAATGCAGCAAGTGTTGAACTTTTCTTAAATGGGGAGAGCCTTGGCAAAAAAGAATTTCTCCAGAAAAAGACAGAGGATGGAAGACCATACCAGGAAGCAGAAGATGGACATATTTATCTGGAATGGGAAGTAGAGTACAAACCTGGCAAACTGGAAGCAGTGGCAAAAGATTTGGATGGAAATGAAATTGCAAGAGATGTGGTGGAGACATCCGGTGAGCCTGCAAAACTTGATCTGACAGCGGATAGACAAGTCATTAAAGCGGACGGGGAGGATTTATCTTATATCACCGTGGATGTGCTCGATGATGAGGGCAGAATCGTGCCTACAGCAAACAACCAGATTCATTTCCAGATTTCCGGAAACGGAAAGATCGTAGGCGTGGACAATGGAGATGCAACTGAAGTAACTGACAGTTACAAAGGAAATACAAGAAAAGCATACAGCGGGAAGGCGTTGGTCATCGTACAGTCCACACAGGAGAAAGGTTCCTTTACTCTTACCGCTACATCAGGCGGATTAAAAGGTGAGAGCACAACCGTGTTCACAACATCCGATACAGATGAAAAGGTACTGGCAGGCTATGAAGATATCGAGGATATCGAGACAGAGTTTGGAGTGATGCCAAAACTTCCGGAAACAGTGACTGCTGTTTACAGCGATGGCAGCAAAGAAGAAAAGAATGTGATCTGGGATGAGATTACGGATGAACAGATCAATACTGCCGGACTTTTTGTACTGAGCGGAAAAGTGGAAAGTACAGAGGATACGGTGCAGGTCAACATTATTGTTACGGAAGTTTCCGGTATCAGAAATACTTCTATTGTGACAAATATTGGAGTAATTCCAACACTTCCGGAAAAAGTCACAGCAATCTACAATACCGGAGAGGAAAAACAGGTTCCGGTACAGTGGGATGAAGTGACAGAAGACATGGTTTTGGAAGAAGGGCTTGTAAACGTAGAAGGAACTGTAGAAGGAGTTTCTGTAAAAGCAAAAGCCAATATCCATGTGGTACAGGGAGAAACGGATTATACAAATGATATCGCAAAGAGAAACGGAACATACCCAATCCCCACAGCATCTTATGTACAGCCAAACGGAAATGATCCGGTGGAGGCGATCAATAACGGAAAGGTTGTCTATACAGGCGGAGCAGCAGGAGAGAGATGGATTCCTTGGGGACATGGACAGGAAGAAGAGTGGGCTCAGCTGGAATTCGAAGAAACTCACAAGATCGGAAAAGTAGGAATCGATTTCTGGACAAATCCAACGGATAATAAAATGGGTACCGCGGATAAGATCATCGTGGAATACAGCCAGGATGGCGAAGAGTGGACGCCTGTGGAAAATCAGAGTATTAGTACAAAGGATGAGTTTGTGACAAATGCTGAGAATGTGATTTCCTTTACTCCGGTAGAGGCAAGATTCATCCGCTGGCATTTCTACTCCGCTGCAAAACTGGCGCAGGGAGTCAGCGAAGTGCATGTATATGAGGAGGAGACAACCCTTCCGGTTGAGACGGATGCAGCCTTAAAAGAGCTGAATCTTGATGGAAAACTTCTGGAAGGATTTGATCCGAATGTATATTACTATACAGTTCCTCTTGACTATGCAGCAGAAGTTCCTGAGGTATCTGCAGTCGGACCAAAGTATGCAAGTATGTTTACTGTACAGGCATTGAATGGCGACAGCGCTGCTGTAGTATCTGTTGTGGCAGAGGATGGTGTAACGAGAAATGATTATGTCATTCAGTTCCAGAGGGCGCTGCCGTCTCTTGACACTGTCAATATCAGTATGGACAACACAGAAATTATACAGGACGATGTAAAAGACATCTATGTAGAGGCACTTTTGCAGGATGGATCCAAACTTGGAAATGACGTCATCAATGTGGCATTTACTCTTGGAAATCCAGAGATTGCGGAAATCAAGGATGGACAGATTTATGCTTACTATCCAGGTGACACAACGGTAAAAGCAAGAGTTACTTATAAAGACAAAACAGTGGAAAGCAATGAACTTTCCGTTCATATTAAGAAAAATACAAATCCGTCCGAAATCACAGGATATGAGGAAGTACATGTCACGACAAAACTAGGAGAAATCCCGACACTTCCTTCCATGATCCGTGCAACATTTAAAAATGGACTTCCAAAAAAAGTAGCAGTAAAATGGGATGAGATCACAAAAGAACAGTGTTCTTCTTATGGTAAATTTCAGGTAAAAGGAACCGTGGAAGGACAAACATTGCAGCCGGTTGCAACGGTACTTGTAAAAGGTGTTGTGGGAGTGCAGCAATTCTCTACAGCAACACCCCTTGGAACCATTCCAACGTTTCCGGAAAAGGCAATATTGTACTACAGTGACGGAACGGGCAATGAAGCGGAAGTTACATGGGAAGAAACGACCCAGGAAATGTTCATGGAAGACGGAAAAATCGTTACCGTGAAAGGAACTGTTTCCAGTGAGGGAGAAACATATGAGACACAGATAACGATCCGTGTATCCAAGGACAGCTATAAGGGCGATAAATTTACTGGATACAAAAACGGATTTTACTGGCCGCTTGGCATTGCTTCCTTCACAAACGGTCAGGGTTCCTCCGGTGACAGCGCGGCAAAACTGAATGATAATATCGTATCCAGAGAAGAAAGCGGAAACAACCGCTGGACAAACTGGTCTTCCTCATGGAGAGAAAAAGACTGGGTAGGCATTATCTTTGGACTGGAAGAAGTGACATATAAATTTATTGACCACCTGGAAGTAGATTTCTATACGGACTATGGCTCATCTGTGCCGAAAGATATTGAAGTTCAGTACTATGACGGACCATATTTCAATACGCCGCCGGCAGATCAGAACAATGTGACAGACGAACATCCGGCAGGCGTTGAAGAAAACTGGAAACCAGTCAAAAACCTGAATGCTCCGGAAAACATCAATGCAGAAGAAACAGCTGTCATTACGTTTGATCCCGTACAGACATGTGCGATTCGTATGGTGATGAAAGCGGAAGATGGAAAATGCATGGCAATCACAGAGATGGCATCTTATGAAAAATTGGTGGAAAAGAGGAGTGAGACGGATCTTAAGAATATCCTGATCAATGGAAAAGAGCTGGAAGGATTTGACAAAGACAAGAAAGAATACGAAATATCTGTTGATTCTATGCCAACGATCAAAGCTAAGACAGCAAACAACGAATCTGTAACAGTAGTGATGCCAGGAAAATTTGAAGAAAAGGCAAAACTTATCGTGACTGCAGAGGATGGAGTAACTACAGAAACTTACTATGTGACCATTCATAAAAAAGCAGAAGAAAAACTGTCTGTACAAGTGCTTGAATACGTGATCGGTCTTGCAAAAGAGGCGGATAAAGACAATGTGATCGACTCTGTTCTTGAAAAATTTGAATCAGCGCTTGTAAATGCAGAGGATATCCTGGAGAAAGCAAAAGCGCAAGATCCATCCGTCACTCAGAAAATGATTGATGACAGCTGGCAGGAACTGATCCGTACGATGCAGTATTTCTCATTCAAACAGGGAAACAAAGATGATCTTGAAAAAGTCGTCAAAATGGCAGAAGGCCTGGATCTTTCCAAGTATCTGGAAGAAGGACAAGAGGCATTTAAGACAGCTTTGGAAAACGGACAGAAAGTTTTTGCAGACGGCAATGCAATGCAGGAAGAAGTAAATGAAGTGTGGAGAACGCTTTTGAAAACAATGAGCGAGCTGCGTCTCAAACCGGATAAATCAGCACTTGCGTCTATGATCAAGATGGCAGAAGGTTTGAGTTTGGACGGATGCAAAGATGAGGATGTGCAGACGTTCAAGACAGCATTGGCAGAAGCAAAGAATGTATATGAAGATGCCCAGGCAACAGAGAAAGAGGTTGCAGGTGCCAAGAAAACTCTTCAAAATGCAGTGGCACTTGTACAGGCATCCGCAGGAAAGACTCAAAACAGTGGCAAAGCAGAGCAGGAAAGCAATACGATTCTTGCAAACGTAAATAGTCAAAATGCAGACAGCAGTGTGACCGGACGTACACAAAAGAGTGCAAAAACCGGAGATGAAGTGCAGGTATCCGTATGGATGGCGGCACTGGTCCTTGCACTTACCGCTGCGGGTGCGGCATACAGGAAAAAAAGAAATAACTAAGATTGATTGAAATCTAATTTAGAACGCTGCCGTGCAGGAGAAAAAATTTCTATGCGCGGCAGTGCTTGTTTTTACAAAGATTTTTCAAAACAGACTAGTTTTTTAGTGAACTCTTTGCCGAAATGCGTTATAATAAAAACAATTGCATGAAATTATTATGGCTATACAGAAAGGAACGAGAGAGAATGAAAGAAGAAACAAATAAGCCGGAAGAAATTTTAGAGCTCGCTAAAAGGCTGAGAGAGCAGGATGCGATTTTCGTCATCATCTCAAAATGTACACAAATGCCTTATGTGATCTGTGATGAAGATACATTTGATGATGAGATTTTGATATTTGAAGATGTGGACGATGCGAGAAGGGTAAAGGAAAGACTGGAGGAAAAGCAGGAACCGGTTCATATCGGTAAAGTAGACAAACCAAAACAATTGTTGTTTTATACCACTCTTTATACAATGGGGGTCAATGCCTTTATCGCAAACCGCGGAACCCAAAATGAAATGCGGGTTCAGCTACAGGACTTTTTGCCAAAACCGGACAGTGAAAAACTCCCGGATGGAAAAGTTTGGATAGAGAATCCGGAGCTGCATCTGACAGCCCTTTATTTTGTGCAAGAGCTAAGGAAAACTGAAAATCCGGATATCACAGAAGAACTAAAAAAATTAAGGGAAGAAGTTTTGGTAGATTTCCAGAGGGGAACTTATGTGATCGCCATGGCGGATGAAAAAGGTCTTCCGATGCTGAAACAGAAAAACGGAGATGTCTATCAGCCGGTGTTCACAGATATCATGGAATTTAATAAGTTCAACGTAGAAAAGAAGTTTAAGCCTGCAATGGTGGAGGCTGAGAAAATCTCAAATATCATGGCGCCGGAATCCAAAGGCGTTGTGGTGAATCCGCTTGGCGTAAACCTCCCTTTGCAGCTACAAAAGAAACAACAGGAGAATAAATAATGAGTTTTGCGATTGCAGCTTTGAAAAAAGGAGAAGGCCGGATGCTCAAAGCCGGCGGCATGTGGATTTTTGACAATGAGATTGAAAGTGTAGCCGGGCATTTTGAAGACGGGGACGTTGTGCATGTACATGATTTTGACGGGTATCCCATGGGAAAAGGGTTCATCAACCGGAATTCCAAGATCAGGATCCGGATGCTGACAAGAAATATAGATCAGGAAATCGGCGAATCCTTTTTTAGAGAAAGGCTTAAAAAGGCATGGGAGTACCGCAAAAAGACAGTGGATACAAAAAGCTGCCGAATTGTCTTTGGAGAGGCAGATTTCCTTCCGGGAATGGTCATTGATAAATTTTCAGACATTCTTGTCTTTCAGGCGCTTGCCCTGGGGATTGACCGGTACAAGGAAATGCTGATCCGAATGCTCAAGGAAATATTGAAAGAAGACGGTATAGAGATCCGCGGCGTCTATGAGCGCAGCGATGCAAAAGAGAGGGAAAAAGAAGGTCTTAGGAAGGTCAAAGGCTTTCTGGGAGAAGAGTTTGATACAAAGGTTGAAATCGAGGAAAACGGTGTGAAATATCTGGTGGACGTAAAGGACGGACAAAAGACAGGGTTCTTTTTGGACCAGAAATACAATCGTCTTGCCATCCAGAAACTTTGTAAAGGCGCAAGCGTGCTGGACTGCTTTACGCATACAGGTTCTTTTGCACTAAATGCAGGAATCGCAGGTGCGAAAAGCGTACTAGGAGTCGATGCCTCGGAGCTTGCGGTGCGCCAGGCCCAGGAAAACGCCAAATTAAACGGGCTTGAAGACCGTGTGAAATTTATCAGTGAGGATGTATTTGAATTGCTGCCGAAACTGGAGAAACAGGGAGAGGAGTTTGACGTTGTGATCCTGGACCCTCCGGCATTTACAAAGTCAAGAAATTCGATCAAAAATGCAGTGAAAGGATACAGGGAGATCAATCTTAGGGGTATGAAACTTGTAAAGGACGGAGGTTTTCTTGCCACATGCTCCTGTTCCCATTTTATGGATTATGAACTTTTCACAAAGACGATCGGACAGGCTGCCAAGAACGTACACAGAAGGCTTAGGCAGGTAGAGTTTCGCACACAGTCTGCGGACCATCCGATCCTTTGGGCAGCGGATGAGTCCTATTATCTGAAATTTTATATTTTTCAGGTGTGTAAAGAATATTAAAAGAAAGAAGGAGCTTTGGATGTTTATCATCCCAAGCTCCTTTTGTACTAGTCTTGCTTTTCGTCTTTTGGAAGAATCAAATTTAAAAGAATAGCGCTCACTGTGGCGACCACGACCGGTGATTTTCCGAAAATGGTCGTGACCCATGCAGGAAACGTAGCCAAAGATGCGGAAGCCTGTGTGATTCCCATGCCAAGTGCAACAGAAAGCCCCACGATAGAGGTATTGCGGAAGTTCATCTCCTGGCGCATGATCAGTTTGATTCCTGTCATTGCGATGGATGCAAATACGGAGATAGTAGCTCCGCCCAGAACACACTGAGGAATCGTTGTCAATAGTGCGGAAAATTTTGGGACGAACCCTGCAATCATTAAAATAACAGCTGCAAGACCGAGTATAAAGCGGTTGATCACTTTGGTTGTTGTCACAATACCTACGTTCTGGCTGTAAGTTGCAGTGGGAAGTCCGCCGAACACAGCACCGATAATATTGCTGATCCCATACATGACAATACCGCCCTGCAGTTCCTTGGTGCTTGGATCCCGGTTCATACTGCCCACGGTTGTGGCTGAGAAATCTCCGATGGCCTGGATGGAGTTGATAGCAAACAGAAGGCCAATGGCCACACAGGCAGATGGGTCAAAGTGAACGGAAAAATGCATTGGTTTTGGCAGCTGGAAGATGCCGGAGGACGTGATTCCGGACAGATCCACCATGCCCATGCACGCTGCCAGAATGTAGCCTGCAATGATTCCGACTAAAATGGATGCAAGTTTCAATGTTCCTTTTGCGAAATGGTTAAGTCCTATCACAACGGCAAGGGTGAAGAACGCCACAAGCCAGTTTTTCCATGACCCGTAATCAGGGTTTGAAGTTCCCCCTGCCATATAGTTCACTGCAGTCGGATACAGGGAAAGACCAATGGTGAATACAACGGTTCCTGTGATGATCGGTGGAAAGAGAACGCGTATTTTCCGGACTGCGATTCCGACCACGATCGCCACAAGTCCGCCGACCATCTGAGCGCCCAAAATCGTCCCGATATCGGAAGTCTCGGCGATTGCCTGCATACTTGGGACATATGCAAAGCTGATTCCCATGATGACAGGAAGAGATGAGCCAAGCTGAAAATTCCCAAACTTGATGAAAGGGAATAACTGTAAAAGGGTGCTGATCGCGGACACGAAAAGTGCGGCCTGGATGAGAATGACTCTGTCTTTTTCATTGATCCCTGCAACTTCAGAGACAATAATGGCAGGTGTGACACAGCCCACGATCATGGCAACCACATGCTGAAGGGCAAGTGGCAGTGCCTGTGAAAATTTTGGGACCCCGTTCAGCTCAAAGATAGAAGCATATCCGGAGCCAGGTGTGTGTTTGTGATTTGACATAATTTCCTCCTCATGTATAGTTACTCATTTTCTCCATTCTCTACTTTACACAATTCGGGGAAAAAATGCAAAGGATTCTCACAAGAAAGGTGAGAACATGGAAAAGAATGTGGTATAATAAAATAAATTATGGATATTTTTCGGGAAAAGGAGTGGAATGGTATGACAGATTACACGATTATTACGGTAGGAAGACAATTCGGAAGCGGCGGACATGAGATTGCAAACAGGCTGGCAGAACGCCTGGACATCCCTCTGTATGATAGAAATTTAATTTCCATGGCAGCCCACGAGCTGAGTTTGAGCTATGAGGAAGTGGAAAATGTGGACGAGACGATTTTAGGGAAATTTTTGTCCGGATACGTGGTAAACACTGGCAGTTACACTGTTTTTATGAATGGAAATGAGGAGAATATCCCTTTAAGCGACAAAGTCTTCCGCACGCAGACCGCGATCATGAAGAAACTGGCCAAGAGAGGCTCCTGTATATTTGTGGGAAGATGCGCGGACTACATACTGGGAGACTACTCGAACTGTATCAATGTTTTTGTGAAGGCGTATAAAGATGACCGAGTCCGCAGGATCATGAAAAAGTATCGATTGAATGAAAAGGATGCATGGAGTGAGATAAAGAAAATAGACAGGGAAAGGAAACTGTATTACGAAGCCCATACGGGAAGAGAGTGGGGCAGCACGGACACGCACGAAATTGTTTTTAACGCAAGTCTTATGGGTATTGAAGGGGTGACGGACGCGCTGGAAGGTATTTACAGGAAATGGGAAAAATAGCAATGACATATTTGATGAGCGACATACATGGTGATTACGAAAATTTCTGCAGAATAAGAGAAATGGCAGGAGTTTCAGATGACGATAAACTCTATATTCTCGGCGATCTGATCGACAGAGGCGAAAAAAATTTAAAACTTTTGGGTGAGGTGAGGAATTGTCCCAATATTGTCCTGTTAAAGGGAAACCATGAGCTGTTCGCAGAAATGTATCTGGACGGCAGTATTTCCGGCAGACGCTGGGACTCATGGGGAGGAAAAAGCACAAGAAAAGAGCTTGATAAGCTTTCTTCAAAAGAAGCGGAAGAACTGCAGGATTATTTTTACTGGCTTCCGAAAATGGAAAAGATAACGTGTGAGGGGAAACAGTGGATCTTGACACATACAGGTTATGTGTACGGTTGTTCTGCGTACAATGAAAACGGAACGATAAATACTGAGAAAACGATTCAGAAAGCAATGGCAAAGAACGAATTCAACTATCTCACTTCCAATGATCTCTATGAGATGAATCCTGAGAAGGAATGGGATACCACTTTGATCGTTGGACATTATCCTGTTGGATTGATGAGAAAAAACGAGGGGATTGTCACTTTTGAAAAAAATTATATCAACTTGGATGCCGGAAACGGATATAGGAGCAAAGGAGGAAGGCTTGCCTGCTACTGTCTGGAAACAGGAGAGGTGTGGTATGTATAGACGAAATCGTCCCGGGAGGACGTGCCCATGATAAAGACTGAGACAAAAGTAAGGGATATGGTACTTGGTGCACTGTTTACAGCATTGATCTGCCTGGGCGCCTTTATGCAGATTACAATTCCGCTGGAACCTTTTCCCATGCACTTTACTATGCAGTTTTACTTTGTTCTCCTGGCGGGACTGCTCCTTGGAGGAAGGAGAGGATGCGTGAGTGTCTGTATTTATCTGTCCATCGGACTGTGTGGAATTCCGATTTTTGCATCCGGAGGAGGGCCATCCTATATTTTACGGCCAACCTTTGGTTTTCTTATAAGTTTTGCTCTTGCGTCCTGGATTGTGGGAAAATTGACAGAAATTTGGAGACCGGATAAGACGGCAGGATATCTCTTTATCTGTTTATTCGGATTTGCGGCTATGTATGTGTGCGGCATGTGTTATTTTTACATTGTCAGCAATTACATTATACACATTCCGGTATCGTGGGGGCTTGTGTTCATCAACTGTTTCGCAGTCACAGCAGCCGGAGATTTAGCGTTGTGTATTCTGGCAGCCGTGTCCGCAAAACAATTGTATGCAATCATGAGAAAAGTGATACGATAAATAAATTTAGTTGAATGTTACCACATTGTGGGCTGGCTTTGCAGCTGGGAGAATTTCTTCCAGGTACAGAACCGGCCCTTTTCCTTTATATTGTTTTAAATATTCATAGCGGAAGGTCACTGTGACAAACACCCAGTCGCGCTGATCATAGAGGACGGGTTTCGGGCATTTGCAGTAGTAGCCAAGAAACTGGATATCCTCCTCACAGCAGGTCATGACAAAGCGGCCGGGTACAAAGGCGTGGGAGCCGAAACGTCCGCTTTTGTAAACTTGCGCTAGAAAACGGATTTTTTTGCCGTGATAGTGCTCCGGATGCTCATTGGCATCCAGATACCAGATGCCGTAGTCAATGCTTTCCAGTTCAATAAGAGGTGCCTGGATGTCAAAAGGCAGCTCGTCTTTCACATCCGGTGCAGGATTGCCGTCTTCTTTCTCAAACACGATCTGCGCCCTTGGATTCATCACTTTGATGGCTCTTCGGATTTTTGCGCGGTCCGTGTCCTCCTGTGTGCGGTTGACAATGACTAAATCCGATGCAAGGAGAGGGGCGAGGAACAGATTGCGCATATTCATAAGATAGCTTTCTGCCGTAGTGGCATCCACTGTTGAGAGGATGGCCGTGATCTCCCAGCCGGCCGGGAGCCTCATGTTCAGAAAGCGGTCAAGGTCCCAAGTTCCGTTGTATTCAATCATGATGTGATCGGGGCGGTAATTGATCTCCAGACCTTCAAGAAATGTCTCGTTCAATTTTTCTTCTTCGTCAACAACGTATTTGATGACACCATGCTCTTTTAAAAGCTCGTCGTCATACTCTTCTTCCCCCTCCTCGAGGACGAGGAGGATGGTGGTGTCGTAATTCATATAGTCAGGACTTTTCATGGCATCCTGGATGAGACGTGTTTTGCCGCTGTCCAAAAATCCGGTGAAGATTTCCACTTCCGTAACCATATTGTTTTCCTTCTTTCCAACATATTTTTCAGATCAGTGTAAGTGCATCAAAGTCCAAGGATTTCTTGTAGCTTCTTTGTGTTAAGATTTGTTCCAATGATGCAAAGTTTGCCGGTATAGTCCGGCCGGCAGGTGCGGATTTCATATTCCCCGGGCACAAGGTCAAACTCCATCCAGTCATTGTCCATTCCGGCGACAATTCCTTTTGCGCGCAGGATCGTACCGTAAGTTTCTGTTTCTGAAAGCTCATGAAGCCATTGTTCCAGAAAAGATTTTTCATACTTTCTTGCAGTTTCCATACCCCAGCTTGTGAAGACGTCGTCCGCGTGATGATGGCCTTCTTTGTGATGGTGACAGCCGCAGGAACAGTCTGAACCGTGGTCATGGTGGTGTTCATGATGATGACTGTGCTCATGGTGATGTGCATGTCCACAGCATGCATGTTCCTGATGAGGTGTTTTGGCGGAAGAAATCAGATCCGTGGCTGTGTGGGAATGGTCAAGAGCGCTTTTTAACACATCGCCATCCAGTTCACTCCATGGAGTTGTGATAATGGATGCGTGAGGATTCTTTTCGCGGATGATGTGTACTGCCTCCAAAAGCCTGTCCTCGGAGATGAGTTGTGTTCTGCTAAGAACGATCGTGTCTGCGTGCTCAATTTGATTGTTGTAGAATTCTCCAAAATTTTTTGAGTAGATTCGAACTTTTTTTGCATCTGCCACAGTGATCCTGCTGTTTAGAGTGATGCCGCAGCTCTCCTTCACATCTTCCACTGCTTTTGCCACATCCGAGAGTTTTCCGACACCGGACGGTTCGATGATGATACGCGCCGGAGCATATTCTTCCACTACCTTTTTTAGAGAGGAAGAAAAGTCTCCGACAAGGGTACAACAGATGCATCCGGAGTTCATCTCTGTAATCTCAATACCAGCTTCTTTTAAAAATCCTCCGTCAATGCCGATTTCTCCGAATTCGTTTTCAATCAGAACGATTTTTTCTCCGGGAAATACATCGGATATAAGCTGCTTGATAAATGTGGTCTTTCCGGCTCCCAAAAAACCGGATATAATGTCTACTTTTGTCATATATAAACCTTCTTTCTGTCTGTCATAAACAAAACTGTTATTAAAGTAACATATCGTTTTCAAATGTGCAATGTATTTCTGACAGATGCTTCCGTGCATATTTTACAAAAGAGCCTGCCTTTATAGAATAATGACAGAAACGACTTGACATTTGTCGAAAAAGATGAAAAAATGGAACGTCCATAGTTGTTTTTTAAGAAGAGGAATGGCTGGAAAAGGAAAAAGAGAGGGTGTGTTTAATAGTGAAATTTTCTGTAAGAAAACTGACGGCGGGTATCGTGGCGCTCATGGCGCTTGTGGTGCTGATGTCCCTTACTGTGTTTGCAAAAGATGCCGGAGAAGTATACAGACCGGATATGTACGCAACATTCTGGGCTCTTGTGCCGCCGATCATTGCCATTGCGCTTGCACTGTTTACAAAAGAAGTATACAGTTCTCTGTTTGTGGGGATCCTGGTAGGTGCGCTGTTCTATGCTAACTTTTCGTTTGAGAAGACCGTCCTGCATCTGATGGAGGATGGGATTGTCGGTGTACTGTCAGACTCCAATAATGTAGGGATCCTTGTATTCCTTGTGATATTGGGGACAATGGTGTGCTTGATGAATCAGGCCGGAGGAAGCGCTGCATTTGGACAGTGGGCAGGGAAGAAGATCAAGTCAAGAGTGGGAGCACAGCTTGTGACGATCGTGCTTGGCGTGCTTATCTTCATTGATGACTACTTTAACTGTCTGACCGTGGGAAGTGTGATGAGGCCGGTGACGGACAAGCATAATGTGTCCAGGGCAAAACTTTCCTATTTAATCGATTCCACTGCAGCTCCGGTATGCATTATCGCTCCGATTTCTTCCTGGGCCGCTGCGGTTGCAGGTTTTGTGGAAGGAGAGGACGGGCTGTCCGTGTTCGTCCGTGCGATTCCGTACAATTTTTATGCACTGCTTACTATTGTCATGATGTTTTCGCTTGTTTTACTTAAGATGGATTACGGTCCGATGAAAAAGCATGAGCAAAATGCAATGAACGGTGATCTGTTTACTACAGGAGAGCAGAGCTACTCTTCAGACAAGGCGGACATTGCCAAAAAAGGGCATGTGGTGGACCTTCTAATTCCGATATTGTCCTTGATCATCTGCTGTGTGATCGGGATGATCTATACCGGAGGATTTTTTGACGGGGTTGATTTTATCACAGCCTTTTCACAGAGCAATGCATCTGTGGGACTAGCGCTTGGAAGCCTGTTTGCATTTTTTATCACTGTACTTCTTTATCTGGTGCGCAGAGTCATGAAATTTAAAGATTGCATGGCATGCCTTCCGGAAGGTTTCAAAGCCATGGTGCCGGCTATTTTGATCCTCACGTTTGCGTGGACATTAAAGGCAATGACAGACAGTTTGGGAGCAACCGTGTTCGTAGAAAATGCGATGACATCCAGCGCAGGAAGTCTTCTGAACCTTTTGCCTGCGATCATCTTTCTTGTGGGAGCAGGACTTGCATTTGCATCCGGAACATCCTGGGGAACATTTGGTATCCTCATTCCGATTGTGGTTGCCGTGTTCCAAGACACGAACCCTACGCTGATGATCATCTCCATCTCTGCATGTATGGCAGGGGCAGTGTGCGGAGACCACTGTTCGCCGATATCGGACACGACGATCATGGCGTCCGCAGGTGCGCAGTGTGACCATGTCAATCATGTATCCACGCAGCTGCCGTATGCAATGACGTGCGCAGGGGTATCTTTTGTCACCTACGTTATTGCCGGATTTGTGCAGAGTGCATGGATATGTCTTCCAATTGGGATTATACTTATGGTCGGAACACTGATAGTGATCCGTAAATTGCAGAAAAGTTAAAAAGAACGCTGTCGTTTGTTCGGCAGCGTTCTTTATTTTAACTTTTTTTGAGAGAAGAGGTGATGGCTGAAACAGCGCGGGCTACATTTTCCCGTGAGGTTGCCAGGTTCATGCGGACAAATGTACCATAAGATTCGTTTCCAAACCAGTCACCATAGTCAAAAGCAAGTCCGCATGTTTTTTGCATGAATGGTTTCAATTCTTCCGGTTTCAGATATTTTGCAAAATCAATCCATGCAAGATAGGTCCCTTCCAGAGGAGAGACAACTACATCCGGCAATTCTTTTTTCAGATCCTCTTTGAGGAAAAGGTAGTTTTCGGAGACAATGCCGCGCACATTGTCGAGCCATTCTTCCCCGTGTTCATAGGCTGCCCTGGCGGCAATGTAGCCAAAAGAGTTTCCTTCTGTGACATGGATACCAAGAACAAAATCGTCCCATTTTTTTCTAAGTGTATCGTCTGGTATGAGCACAATGGAATTCTGGCAGCCGGCTAGATTGAAGGTTTTGGAAGGCGCTGTAATTGCGATCATCATATCCTGGTAGTCTCCCACACTAAAAGAAGGGGTGTGTTTATGTCCGAAAAAGGTCAGATCATGATGAATCTCGTCGGAGATGACGAATACGTGATGCTTTCTGCAGATGTCAAACATGGTCTTCAGTTCTTCTTTTGTCCACACACGTCCTGCGGGGTTGTGCGGAGAACATAGGATGAATGCAGAAACGTGGTTTTCCACAATCTTTTTTTCAAAATCTTCAAAGTCAACAGTATAAACTCCGCCTTCGTTATGTAAATCACTGGTGATCAGTTTGCGGCCATTGTTTTCGATTGCGTGGAAGAACGGATAGTAGACCGGTGTCAGGACAAGGACTTTGTCAGATGGTTTTGTCATGAACTGGATGATCCAGTGAAATGCGGAAACCACCCCGGGAGAGAAACGGATCCAGTCTTTTTCTACCCGATAGCCGTGGTGCTTTTCCTCCCATTTTATAAAAGAATCATAGTAGGAATCCGGTACCCTGTAGTAGCCGAAGACGCCGTGGGAAATGTATTGGTGAAGGGCGTCCAGCACACAGGACGGAGCCTGAAAATCCATATCCGCAACCCACATAGGCAGAAGATCGTTTTCTCCGAATATCTCAGGGAGTGCATCCCATTTTTCACAGTCCGTATGTTTTCGTTCTACGTAGTTTACTTGTGTCATAGTTTGTCAAGCCTCCTATTTTTTTCTTAGTCCAGTATTTCTTAAAATGGGAAAAATGTCAAGTGATGAAAATGAAGGATAATAATTACAAAAAATAGAGTGATAGTTGATAAAATAGATTGTTAATAAAATATAACAGAAAAATAAAAAATAATTAAAATAAATATTGACAAAAATAGTGTTTTCGGTTAATATATAAACATAAAGAAGACAAACACAAAGTAAAAATCTTTGGTTTGGAAAACTGATGAAAGGAAGGTACGGACCACCAAAAACGTTAGTTTGACTTTAAATTTTAAAAGAAAAGGAGGTACAGACCGCCAGGAAGGATCAGCAGCATACCAATATAAATAATGGTAGAAGAGGTAAAAAGAATGATTGAAGAATCAGTGTAAAAGTGGGTATCAATTAGTAAAATGTATTAGTTGATATCCATTTTTCTTGGTAGAAATCGCTGTTTTCAGAGACAAAAATGGGTACTCATCATATTTAGATGGAAATATTTGAAGAATTTATGAAGAATACAAAAAAGAATCTACTTTTTCACTGGAATGTGCTATAATAAGCTGGTATAAACAATTATTAACAATTTATCAGGGGGCAATTATTATGGCAACAAAAAGACAGATGAAAAAACAGGAAACGAAACTTGCAATGGGAAAGACTGCGGAAAGCGTTAAAGAAAAAGTAGAGGAAGTAAAAGAGGCTGCACAAAAAGCAGTACCTGAAGTGAAAGCTGCTGCTGAGAAAGCAACAGCCAGCACAAAAGCAGCAGCAGTAAAAGCAGTAGCTGAGACAAAGAAAACTGTAAAAAGAGCAGCTACAAAGAAAGAAATCAAACAGAAGGTTATTGTAGAATATCAGGGAAAACAGGTTGATACCAAAGATATGATTGCAGCTGTAAAGAAAGTATGGACAAAAGGCAAAAATAAAGTGTCTGATATCAAGTCTATGGATTTATACGTAAAACCGGAAGACAATGCAGTATATTATGTGATCAATGGCACAGATGCCGGACACGTAGAATTTTAAGACTCGAAACAGATGATACGGGGAGAGGACAATGGAATTTACAAATCAAGCAATGCAGATGCTGGAGACGGTGAAAATACCGGCCCTTGCAGTCTTAGTTGTGGCTGGAATTGCAACAGGGGGGTTCGGAGCTAAAATTTACCGGTTCTGGGTCATCGCAGGAGGCGTTGCCGCAGGAATCATCGGCGGAGAATGGATTTTGAAATCTGCCGAGTTTCCGGAAGGAATCATGCTGGCTGCGGGAGTGGTCTTGGCAGTGGTGTTTGGTATCATTGCTTTTAAATCATATGTGGCAGGAATCTTCCTTTTTTGTTTGGAAACTGTCTGCGCGATCTGCATTTCTATCGCAGGGATGGATTCCCTGCCGGCGCTTATCATTGGCGCAGGTTTAGGGGTGATCGTGGGAATGGTTGGTTTGAAATTTGCGGAACCTGTATCGATTATCACGACAGCACTGTTTGGGGGCCTAATGACAGCAAGGGCAGGCATGGAATTACTTCATGTGGAAAGTCCAATATGGATCGGTATACTTTGGATTGTTCTCGCTGCCGCAGGGATGGCAGTACAGTTTATAATCGAAGGCCGCAAAAAAAGCCGGCAGGATGTCAGGACAGCAGAAGACATTAAAGCAAAGGTGTCCGTTGAAAATGATGTGGAGGCAGCTAGAACAATGATATTGGATCTGGAGGACGGACAGAAGAGGGGCAGTGCCGACACAGAAGAAAAAACAGGTGCAAATTGAGTAAATTGAGGCGGATGTGGATCAGTACAGATTCATATCCGCTTTTTATTTAATCCGGTGGTATTGTTTGCCGTTTTGGCGGGAACGTTGTATAATAAAAAAAACATCTGCTGTGAAAGGGGGTTCTGAATGTGAAGATAGATATGCATTGTCATGTAAAAGAAGGGTCTGTTGACAGCAAGGTGGGGATTGAAGAGTACATCACCATTCTGAAAGAGAAAGGTTTTCAGGGAATGGTTGTCACGGACCATAACACATATAATGGTTACCGCTATTGGAAGAAATATGTCAAGGGAAGAAGGCATACAGATTTTGTGGTGCTCAAAGGGATTGAGTATGATACAAGAGATGCCGGACACATGCTTGTCATCCTTCCTCAGGGAGTCAAGATGAGACTGATGGAGCTTAGAGGTATGCCGTTGGCTGTGCTCATTGATTTTGTACACAAAAACGGAGGAATTTTGGGCCCGGCGCATCCAAATGGAGAAAAGTACCAGAGCTTTGTTAATACAAAACGGTTTTATAAAAGCCCGGAATTGATCAAACGTTTCGACTTTATGGAGACGTTCAATGCATGTGAGTCACAAAAGTCAAATGAGGCGACAGTAAAGATGGCGAACAAATATCAGAAACCGGGTGTTGGCGGAAGTGATGCCCACAAGCGTGAGTGTGTGGGGATGGGATATACGATCCTGCCGCAGACAGTCACGTGCGAGACAGAGCTGATCGAGCTGATTCGGAAAAAAGAGGTGTCAAAGGCAGACGGAGAGTTTTATACAAAGACGACAAGGGAGAAGATGGGAAAAGCGGGAAAAATACTCACCTATTCTTTCTGGTTTTATAACCGCGGCGGAGAACTTTTAAAAAGGCGCAGCAGAAAGAAAAAAGGTAAGGTTGAAAATCCGGTGGATCCGATCGACCCGATTGAGATGCCATATTTAAAACGAAAGAAAATTTAGGACAGGAGCAAAAGATATGTGGTATAGAGCAGATATAAAACGCCGTGCGCGCACAGCATTTCAGAGAAATTATTGGAATGCAGTGGCAGTGGCAGCTATTTTTTACTTTTTGGCAGGATTTCAAATAGAAAACAGGTGGGATGATCTGTGGCAGAGCAAGTCTGTGCAGGAGATTTTTAACGGCATAAGATTTTTCGTGGTTCATAACTTTTTAGAACTGTTGGTTGATCTGACCATTGCCATTGTGATCTTTTTTGCAGCTGCAGTGCTGAATATATTTGTGAAAAATGTGATTGAGGTTGGTTCCAATCGTTTTTTTATGGAGAACAGGAAGGAATATGCATCCCTTGGCAGACTGGGATATGGGTTTATGAATGGGCGTTATATGAATGTGGTTTGGGTGCAGTTTTTAAGGCGTCTGTTCATTGCTCTGTGGACGCTGCTTTTGATCGTTCCGGGAATCATAAAATCTTATGAGTACAGGATGATCCCTTATATTTTGGCGGAGAATCCGTATATGAACAGGGAGAGGGCTTTTTGGCTGAGCAGACAGATGATGATGGGGCAAAAGATGGAAGTATTTCTCCTCGACTTGTCTTTCCTTGGATGGGAATTTGCAAGTATTTTAACATGCGGAATCGCGGGATGGTTCTTTGTAAAACCGTACAAGGAAGCAACGGTAGCGGAGCTGTATTCTGTACTCAGAGCAGATGCACTGGAGAGAGGATATGTAACAAATGGAGAATTACCTGGATTTGAAGGATAGAAGAGTGACCAGTATGAACGAATACCAGAAAGTGATAAAAAGACAGAAACGATATTTTCAGACAGGCAGGACAAAACCTGTCTTGGAAAGGATCCGAAAACTGAATATGCTCTATCAGTGGATAGAGGAACATGAAAAAGACATTTTGAGAGCACTGAAGGAAGATTTAAACAAGCCGGAATTTGAAACCTATATGACTGAAATTGGGGTTGTAAAGGAGGAACTGCGCTATATCCTGAAAAATATAAAAAGATGGAGTGCGCCTAAAAAGGTGAAAACTCCCATGACCCAGTTTCCGTCTGTCTCCTATATTTACAGGGAACCGTACGGAGTTGTGCTGATCATGGCACCGTGGAATTATCCGTTCCAGCTTTCTGTGATTCCGCTGGCAGAGGCAGTGGCTGCGGGAAATTGTGTTGTCTTAAAACCATCCGCTTATGCGTCTGCAACCTCAAGACTTCTTGGGAAGATGGCAGAAGAGGTATTTGCGCCGTATGAAGTGAAAGTGGTTGAGGGAGGAAGAAAAGAAAATGAGTTTCTCCTGGGAGAAAAGTTTGATTATATCTTTTTTACAGGCAGTAAATCCGTTGGGTCCTACGTGATGAAGAAGGCTGCGGAGCACCTGACTCCGGTTACGCTGGAACTTGGAGGGAAGAGCCCTTGTATCGTGGATGAGACAGCGGATATTAAAAAAGCGGCAAAGAGAATCGTCTGGGGGAAGTTTTTGAATGCAGGCCAGACATGTGTAGCGCCGGATTATATCTGGGTACATCGGAATGTGAAGGAAAAGCTGATCAAGGCCATGGAGAAATATATCCGTAAAATGTATGGTGAGAAACCACACTGCAGTGAGACTTATCCATCGATCATCAATGCGAAACATTTTGAAAGACTGGAAGGCTTGATGGTGGACGGAAAAGTTATTTTTGGAGGACGAAGAAAGAAGGAAACTTTGAAGATAGAGCCTACTATCATGGATGAAGTGACATGGGACAGCCCGGTGATGAGGGAAGAGATCTTTGGGCCGATTTTGCCGATCTTGTCCTACTATGATATCAAGGAAGTCATCTATTCTGTGCGTGCAGGTCAGAAACCGCTGGCATTGTATTATTTTACAAAGGACAAAAGGCGGCGTGCGGCAGTTATAAAACACTTATCCTTTGGAGGAGGATGTATCAATGACACGATCGTCCATCTGTCGAATGTGCGGCTGCCGTTTGGCGGAGTGGGTGCAAGCGGGATGGGATCTTACCATGGAAAGGCAGGATTTGAGACATTTACCCACAAGAAGAGTGTGTTGAAGAAATCCTTCCGCATGGATATTCCAATGCGGTATGCGCCGCATAAAAAAGGAGACTTGTGGATGCTGAAAAGATTCATGTAATGACAAAAACGGGATTCGGTGGCTATTACCGAATCCCAATTTTTTATGAAATCGAAAGTCCGATATGGTAGAACAGGAAACTGACTGTCCAGGCAACCAGGAACTGGAAGAGAATAAAAAGTGCTGTCAGTTTTTTGCTGTGGATTTCCCGATACATGGTAGCAATGGTTGCTGTACAAGGAATATAAAGCAGGCAGAATACCATCATGGCGTAGGCATTGGCAGCTCCAAATCCAAGTCCTGCCAGGGAGGCAGCCATGGTCTGCATTCCTGTATCAGATGCAGCGTTTGTGATGCCAAAAAGCACGCTGCAGCTGGAGACAACCACTTCTTTTGCCGCGATTCCGGCAATTAAAGCCACGACGATCTGCCAATAGCCAAGTCCGAGTGGAGCAAACAAAGGAACGATCGCTTTTCCGATATAGGAACCGAAACTCTTTGAGATATCCGTCACATAGCCGGTTGGGCCAAAATTTAAGATCAGCCACATCACAATGGATGCAAGAAAAATGATGGTTCCGGCTTTTGTCAGATAATCTTTTACCTTCTCCCATACATAGATGGCGATCGTGTGGGCGTTTGGCGTTTTGTACTCCGGCAGTTCGATCAGCAGTGCCTGTTCTGACTTGCTTTTGTCTATTTTGGATATGACGAATGCACAGAGGATGGCAACCACGATCCCGAGAAGATACATGGAGTAGGACACGAGCATGGCGTGGGATGCAAAAAACATATGGGAGAAAAGCACATAAATCGGCAATCTTGCACTGCACGACATAAACGGTGTGATCAAAATGGTTTTTAAGCGGTCTTTTTTATGTTCCAGGGCTCTGGAAGCCATGACTGCAGGGACTGAACAGCCAAATCCCAAAAGAAGAGGGATGAAAGCGCGTCCGGAAAGTCCAAGTCTGCCCATGATATCATCCATGACAAAAGCCACGCGGGACATATATCCGCTGTCCTCCAGGAATGCAAGTGCAAGAAAGAGGATAAAGATATTTGGTAGGAAGGTTAAGATACCTCCGACTCCCGCAATGATGCCGTCCACAACAAGAGAAGTCAGCATGGCGTTTGTGTGCAATGCATTTAAAAGATTGGTGACTTCTTGTGAGAATACGTCAAGACCGATTTCAAAGTATCCTTTCAGCCAATCGCCGATGGCAAAAGTCAGGAAGAAGACAAAAGCCATGATACCTAGGAAAATCGGCAGTCCCAGATATTTGTTAGTGAGCACTTTATCCACTTTGTCTGTCCACGCCTCTTTGCTTGCCTTGTTCACAAGCACTTCCGAGATGATCTCCTCAATAAAATCATATTTCTCATTGATAATCTCTTTTTCATAACTGCGCTCTATGACAGATGAAAAATCATAAGGGCAAGCTTTCGTAACTTCCGGATCTTTTTCCAGAAGTTTGATGGCGTGCCAGCGCAGGTTTGGAAGATTTGGATCATGGGTTTTTAGGATATCCATGACAGCATCTATTTTATCTTCGATTTCATCGTCATATACCATGGCATATTCTTTGTGATGGTCGTGTTTGTGGTGCGATTGCAGCTCTTTTTCCTCATGATGGTGGATCAGTGGATCTCTCTGTGAGGCATCGCAGTGATGAGACACCGCGTGCATCAAGATAGACAGGCCGCTCTTTTTCCGCGCAGATACCGGAATGACAGGGACACCGAGCATTTCCGGGAGACGGTGAAGGTCGATCTCCATGCCGCGCTCCTCCACAATATCCATCATATTCAGTGCAAGAATGACCGGTTTCCCAAGCTCGATCAGCTGGAGGGCCAAGTAAAGGTTGCGCTCCAGTGAAGAGGCATCGATAACGTCCACAATGACATCAACCTCATTGCTCATAATGCAGTTTCTGGACACCGTCTCTTCCATGGTGTAGGAGGTGAGGCTGTAGATTCCGGGGAGGTCGATGAGTTTAAAGTCTTGTCCGTTATAGAACGTTTTTCCCTCCTTCTTTTCCACAGTGACACCAGGCCAATTTGCCACCTTTAAATTTGCCCCTGTAAAGGCATTGAAGAGAGTTGTTTTTCCGCAGTTTGGATTCCCGATAAATCCAACGCTGATCATCTTTTCACTCATACTGTATATACCTCATCAATAAAAATCTGGTTTGCGATGCGTTTTCCAAGAGCGAATCGGGTTCCTCTGAATTTTACGGTGAGAGCACCGCGCTTGTCGTTGTTCAGCACTGTGATGAAGGAACCCTCTGTCAGGCCAAGGGCTTCCAGACGGCGTTCCAGCGCAAGTTCAATGTCTATTTTAAGGACACGGTAGGTGTGCCCGTTTTTTCCCTGTTTCAAGTTCATATCAACCTGTTTCCTTTCTTTTGTATAGATTGCCGGCGTATTTAATTGGCCGATAATGATAAAAATTATCTATTAGAAAAGTATAATGAATTTGAAAATTTAAGTCAATAGACCTGTACGGATTTGGGAATGTCAGATATAATAGAAAGATCAGAACATTGAGAAGGAGACATTATGTATTACTTTTTACTGTACTTTTTTGTGTACGGATGCATTGGATGGTGTGTGGAGGTGGCTTTTGCCGCTGTGAAAGAGCATAAGTTTGTGAACAGAGGATTTCTGAACGGACCGTTTTGTCCGGTATACGGAATCGGTGTGGGAGCAGTTATCATGTTTCTGGAACCATTTCAGGACAGACTGGGTTTTCTTTACATACTTTCCGTGGTACTTGTAACTGTACTTGAGTGGTTTACCGGATTCTTGCTGGAAAAACTGTTTCACAGTAAATGGTGGGATTACTCCAATATGCCTTTAAATCTGAACGGCTATGTCTGTCTTTTGTTTTCTCTTGTCTGGGGAGTGGCATGCGTGCTGATCGTAAAGGGAATAAATCCTTTGATCTTTCGGGCTTTGTCTTTGCTGCCAAAGGCAGCCGGAATCGTGATTTTGACCATAGGTTTTCTTATACTGATCATTGATATCTGTGTGACTGTGTCAGGTATTTTGAAG
Source organism: Lachnoclostridium sp. An181 (assembly GCF_002160325.1). Classification (GTDB taxonomy): domain Bacteria; phylum Bacillota; class Clostridia; order Lachnospirales; family Lachnospiraceae; genus An181. The sequence continues at coordinate 109,562 of NZ_NFKJ01000007.1, read as the reverse complement.
TTCAACAAAGGGCTCGAGCACATGGCGAGAATTGCATCTGAGATGCGACGTATTTCGGATGATATCGGGGAGAATATCTATGAGCTCGTGGTAGATGCCCTTGAGAAAAAGCAAAAGTTTGGGGAAACTGCCCAGGAATTTCAGGAGAGAGTGCAGGTATTCAAAGAGAAGACAGACAGTATTTCCGCTGATATGAAGAAAAGAATCGTAGAGCTGAAGGAGAGTTACAAAGAAACGCTGGAAAAAACGCCTTGCGTGTATAAAAGAATTTTTAAGGCATTTCCGAAGGTGCAGTCCGTAAAATACAAGGAGACCTTTAAAGACATAAAGAAAATTTTGAAAGACAGAATAAAAAAATAGGAAAAAGAGCGTATGTTTTGTCGATATCCTGATGGGCGAAAAGAAGGGAAAAATTGGGAAACATGCGCTTTTTTGCGCTCTTTTCAAAGATTAAGAGAGGAGATATTCAAAGAATCTTAAGAATCTCATTAAAAAAACTAAACATCTCTTTGATAAGATAAGCTTAAAGAAATGGAGGCGAATGAGATGGAATTATGTATTGATAAGATAAATCAGAAAAAAACAAAGACTGTCGTAAATATACTGACGATTGTCTGCATGGCTGTGATCATTGGCTTTTGCATTTACGGTTGGAAGACAGGAATTTTTTCAGATAGAAGCCAAATGGAAACGATCATCCGGGCAACAGGAATTTGGGGGCCGGGTATTTTTATCCTGATCCAGATTGTGCAGGTTGTCATTCCGATCATTCCGGGAGGAATTTCCTGTGCAGTCGGAGTGATCTTGTTCGGGCCTTGGGGTGGACTTCTGTACAACTACATTGGTATCGTGATCGGTTCCTTTATCAATTTTTATCTTGCCAGAAGATATGGCCAATGTTTTGTAAAATTTTTTGTAAAAGAGGAAACGTATGAGAAGTATTCAGCTTGGCTTGACAGGGGAAAGAAGTTTGACAAGTTTTTTGCACTTGCAATTTTCTTTCCTGTGGCGCCGGATGATTTCCTCTGCATGCTTGCAGGACTTACGAAAATGTCATGGAAACGCTTTTCCGCCATCATCGTATTGGGAAAGCCCGCATCTATTGCTTTGTACAGTCTGGCTTTAATCTATGCAGGGTCATTTATTGAAAAGCTGATTGTTTAACTTTAACGAGGGGGAAAAAACTATGAAAGTACTAATAACAACAGATTTATATAAACCGACCATCAATGGAGTGGTAACGAGTGTACTGAATTTAAAGAAAGAGCTTGTGAAACAGGGACATGAAGTGAGGATACTGACGGTTTCCCAGAATCTGAGATCATACAGAGAAGGAGATGTCTACTATATGAAATCCCTGCCGTTCCGGATTTATCCGCAGGTGCGTTTTCCGCTGAATGAAGAGGAGTATATGCAGGAGCTGATTGCCTGGGCACCGGATGTGGTGCACAGCCAGTGCGAATTTTTTACATATCCTTATGCAAGAAAAATCGCCAAGGCAACCCATGCAGCGCTCGTCCATACATATCATACGCTCTATGAGCAGTATGCATCCTATATACCGCTTGGGAAATATTTTGGAAACATATTCCTGGAGACATGGATGAAAAGACGCTTAAAAGATGCAAAGATTGTTGTTGCTCCCACGAGAAAAGTAAAATGTACTCTGGATTTTTACGGGGTTCCAGGAGAAATCAAAGTGGTTCCAAGCGGAATACGGATTGATCGGTATCAGGTAAGAGAAGAAAAGGCAGTAATCCAGAACGTGAAAGAAGAGCTTAATATTCCGAAAAACGCAAAGGTCATACTTTCGCTTGGGCGTCTTGGTCATGAAAAAAGGGTGGATGAGTTGCTGGAAGGGTTTGCCGGACTTTTGGAGAACAGAAAAGACAGAATTCTTTTGATCGTAGGAGACGGGCCTGCAAGAGAAAATCTGGAGAAAAAAGCTGAAGAGCTTGGTATTTCCGGATTTGTGCGCTTTGCAGGTATGGTAAGACCAGAGGAAGTGCGTAAATTTTATCAGACAGGAGATGTCTTTGTGTGCGCATCCACAAGCGAGACACAGGGACTTACATATATTGAAGCAATGGCAAACGGACTGCCGCTAGTATGCAGGCAGGATCCGTGTCTGGATGGAGTCTTGGAAAACGGAAGAAATGGATTTGCCTACCGGACAATAGGAGAATTTATGGAGGGCATTGAAAAGGTTCTTGGAGAAGAGCATGAAACCATGTCAATGGAAAGTATGGAGATGGCAAAAAAATTCGGAACAGATGTCTTTGCAGAGTCCATACTCGGATGCTATAAAAAGGCGATGCTGAAAGGAGAGTTAAACAGTTATGAAGGTGCTGCTGTACGCGAAAAACAGAAAAGTGGTCTCAAAAAGTGGAGTTGGCCGCGCCATGGTTATGCAAGAAGAATCTCTTAAAAAGGAGGGTGTGGAAGTAACACTGGATCCGAAAGACGATTATGATATAGTACATTTGAATACTGTTTTTCCGAGCGATTACCGGATGGCAAAACGCGCCAGAAAAGAGGGGAAAAAAGTGGTGTATCACGCGCATTCCACAAAAGAGGATTTTGCAAACTCTTTTACCGGCTCCAACCTGGCAGCTCCTTTCTTCGGTAAATGGATACAAAAATGTTATGAGATGGGCGATATGATCCTTACTCCCACTCAGTACTCCAAACATTTGCTGAAAAGCTACGGGATTGAAAAACCGATCCAGGTCATTTCCAACGGTGTGGATACAACGCAGTTTCGGAAAAATATGTGCGATAGGGAGACTTTCCGGGAAAAGTACGGGTATGGCCCCAATGATAAGATTGTTATGTCTGTGGGCCTGTATTTTGAGAGAAAAGGAATTCTTGACTTTGTGGAGATGGCAAAAAGAATGCCCCAGTATCAGTTCATTTGGTTTGGATTCACACCGGATTATCAGATACCAAAGAAAATCAAAGAGGCAGTACATACGAAACTGCCGAACCTCCGTTTCACCGGTTATCTGCCTAAGGAGGAGTTGAAGATGGCGTACAACAGCTGTGATCTATTCTTTTTTCCGTCGTATGAAGAGACGGAAGGGATTGTAGTGCTGGAGGCGCTGGCATCGGAGATACCGGTGCTGCTGAGAAACATTCCGGTTTACGAAGGATGGCTGGAAAACGGTAAGGATGTGTATAAAGGAGAAAATAATAAAGAGTTTATGAAATTGATAGAAGAAATACTGGAGCACAAACTTCCAAACCTGACAGAGAGCGGACTGTTAAGGGCCAGAGAGCGGGATGTAAGCTGCCAGGCAAAGCTTTTGAACAAGTGTTATAAAATTGTTTGTGCATAGCGCGGTGGAAAATGTCGTAGATCCGAACCAGGGTTTGCGGCATTTTTTATTCTATAGGGAAGTCATTATGCCTCCCCTATAGAATAAAAGCCCTCCGGGCAGGATGCACACGCTGCAATAAGGTATTTTACCGCTCCGCGGTATTGGGGCGGCGCGCAAAGTGGAGGGGCCTTCATGAATGAGGGGAAGGGGGAGTAGAAGTGTGCTTGCCCATTTTGTTCCTGTTTTGTTTGATTGACATATAGTGATAACTATGATAATATATAAATGCATATCAGAATGCAAATCTAAATTCAGGGGATGATTCTATCCCGGCATTCCATTGTAACAGATTAAAAGGAAAAGGGGGTGTGGCAAAACTCGGAGAGAGGAAAAGTGAGGGGAAAATACGAATAGAGAAAGGAGAATTTATGAGAAGAACAGTAAGAAAAATGATAAGCTTTGCGCTGGTACTCGCCCTTTTAGTTTCGGTTATACCAATGAAAAATGTGCGTAACCTGGAAGCAGCAAAAAAAGGAAATTTGCCTGGGAGAGTCCGGGTTTCTGACGGAAGAGAGAACAGGAAAGCAGGGGTGGGCGGACAGGGAAGTCTGTACCTGAAAGGAGAACCTGTGACCATAAAGGATGTTCCCGTCATTGAGGAGTGGAATATTTACGGACTTGGAAAAATTGAAGAATTGGATTACATTCGTCTCCACACTCTTGAAGGGGAGGTATACAGTGTTTATTGTCTGGACTACGGGAAGAAAGCCACCACGGGGACGATCATCACCGGTGAAACTCTGGATACGCTAAAGGAACCCGGGAAATCCAGACTGGAAGCATGCCTTTCCATCGGCTATCACGGTGGAAAAGACAGTCTCAATACAGTGGAAAAGGCAGAGTATGCTGCTACACAGGCGGTTGTGTGGAATATTATGTGCGATATTTTTGGGACAGGAAAAGCCGATATTGCAGCCAACAAATTGATCAGCTGTGTGGAGGATGCAGACCATGCAAGGGAGTACTACCAGTGGCTGAAAGAAGAGATACCTAAATATTTAAGTCATCCGATTTTTTCCGCAGAGGAAGGGGAAATTCCTGCCTATGAGCTCGCCTGGTCAAAGGAAAAGGCCGGTTTTGAGGTTGTTTTGGAGGACGCAGGAGGTATCGGAAAAGAGAGTCGGTATGAATGCCCGGAGGGAATTTCTGTCCGTGTAAACGGGGAAGGGATCCTTGTATCTTCAAAGGAGCCTTTGCAAGGAAAAGAGCGCATCAAAGGGAGTTATCAAAAAGAAGAGCTCAAATCCTGCTTTATCTACTGGAATGGTGATGAAAGCCTGCAAAGATTTGGTGTATGCGAGCCAAAAGTTTCCGTGGAAAACCGGAAATTTTACTTTGATGTCTACACTCAGGAGGGAAGTCTTAGTTTAGAAAAGAGGGACAGCGAGACAAAACTTTCCTCGCCCCAGGGCGGAGCGGACGGATTTAAAGGTACGGTGTACGGTCTGTTTGACAGCGCCTATCAGGATGGGGATACAAAAGAATCCGATTCGTTTATCCGGGAAATCCGTTTGGACAAACAGGGGCAGGCATTTGTACAGAAACTGGCGGCAGGACAATATGTTGTGAAGGAAATAAAAGGCCCGGACGGGTATCTGTTGGACGAAACAGCTCATCGTGTTGCCATTCCGGATCAGTCATTTGAGGAACCAATGAAGGTGACCCTGCAATTGGATGAGCAGGTTGTAAGAGGTGACTTGGAGATCGCAAAGTATCTGGAGGACGAAAAATACGGAGGAAGGAAGACTCCTCTCCAAGGCATCATTTTCACTATCACATCCCAAACGACAGGGAAAGTATATGAGATTGTGACGGATGAATATGGATTTGCGGACACATCCTCTCTTGGAAATGCAAGAGGAGGGCTCCCATACGATACGTATATGGTCGAGGAGAAAAATCCGCCGGAAGGATGCAGTGCCATGGAGCCTTTTGAGATAAGAATACGAAAAGAAGGGCAAAAACTGTCCTACATCGTGGAAAATGATAGGGCAAGGGCTGCCATCAAAATCATCAAGGTGGATGCGGAGACCGGAAAGGTGATTCCGGCTGCAGGAATCCAGTTCCAGATCCGGGATGAAAAACAGGATCCAGTGCAGTATGAGAGGGATGGGAAAATAGTTTCTGTATTTGAAACTGACAAAACCGGATCCTGCCTGTTGCCGATGGAACTGCCCCCGGGTAACTATTATCTGGAGGAGATAAAACCGCCGGAAGGGTATAAATTGGGCGAAAAGCTGAAGTTTACGGTGACCGCGGAGCACACAAAAGGGGAGGCTTTGGTCATTGAGTACGCAAATGACCCGAAAAAAGGGCGGTTGAAATTGGAGAAAACAGATAAAGACAGTGGAAAATCTCTGCAGGGAGTAGAGTTTGAGGTGACAGCGGCTGAGAGCATCGCTACTTTGGACGGGACAATAAGAGTGCAAAAAGGAGATGTCGTGGGAATTCTTGTCACCGGAAAGAACGGGGACGCCTACCTTTCTGAGCTCTATCCAGGAAAATACAACGTCAAAGAGACAAAAACGCTTTCAGATTATGTGCTGACAGACAAAACCTACACAGTGGAAATCACGGGAGATGAGGAAGAACTGAAACTAAGTGTGGAAAATGAAAAGAAAAAAGAAAAAGGAGGGGTGTTTATTCCGGATACGGGAGATTTTGAAACCTTGAATCTTCTTATCCTATCTTTGATTCTTTCTTGCTTTACCGCAATGTTGTGTGTTAGAATAGCACACAGAAAACAACGAAGAAACCAGGTAAATGGTTTTTTTGACTAGAAAGATACAAGGAGGCGGTCATCATGGGAATGACAATGACACAGAAAATTCTTGCTGCGCACGCAGGACTGGAATCTGTATCAGCGGGGCAGCTGATAGAGGCGAAACTGGATGTGGTGATGGCAAACGATATTACAGGGCCAATGGCTGTACCGGTATTTTATCAGATGGCGGACAAAGTGTTTGACAAAGATAAAGTTGTACTGGTACCGGACCACTTCACACCGAATAAAGATATCAAATCCGCAGAAAATTCAAAATCCATTCGGGAGTTTGCAAAAAAACAGGGATTGAAACACTATTTTGAAATCGGAAGAATGGGCATTGAGCATGCAATACTTCCGGAGTCCGGAATCACGGTTGCAGGAGAGTGTATTATCGGAGCAGATTCACATACATGTACATATGGGGCTCTCGGAGCTTTCTCCACAGGGGTTGGAACTACGGACATCGCAACCGGAATGGCCACCGGTGAGCTTTGGTTTAAAGTTCCAAGCGCCATCAAATTTGTCCTGAAAGGAAAACCGTCCGCATATGTGAGCGGAAAAGACATTATCCTTCACATTATCGGGAAAATCGGTGTTGACGGAGCTTTGTATAAATCCATGGAGTTTACAGGGGACGGAATCGCAAATCTGTCCATGGATGACCGCTTTACAATGGCGAACATGGCCATTGAGGCAGGGGCAAAGAACGGGATTTTCGTTGTGGATGAACTTGCCGAAAATTATATCAAAGAGCATTCTGCAAAGAAATATCAAATTTATGAGGCAGATGAGGACGCTGTATACGATGATATTGTGGAGATCGATCTGTCCGAAGTAAGACCTACAGTTGCATTTCCTCATCTTCCTGGAAATGCGAAGACGATCGATGAGGTCGAGAAGATGGACCCGATCAAGATCGACCAGGTTGTGATCGGTTCCTGTACAAATGGAAGGATGGAAGACATGAGAAAAGCTGCGGCTGTGCTCAAAGGACACACCGTACATCCGGATGTGAGGGTGATCGTTCTTCCGGCCACACAGAAAATTTACAAAGAGTGCATTAAAGAAGGTCTGGTGGACATCTTTATCGATGCGGGATGTGCGTTCTCCACACCAAGCTGCGGACCGTGTATGGGAGGCCATATGGGCGTTCTGGCAGCAGGGGAGAAATGTGTTTCTACCACAAACCGCAACTTTGTAGGAAGGATGGGGCATGTAGATTCTCTGATCTATCTGGCATCCCCGGAAGTGGCAGCTGCAAGCGCAATTGCAGGATATATCGCAAATCCAGAGAAAGTAGGTGACAGATAATGAAAGCATTGGGAAGAGTATTCAAATATGGAGACAACGTAGACACAGATGTCATCATTCCGGCACGGTATCTGAATTCCTTTGACGCAAAGGAGCTTGCAAGCCATGCGATGGTTGATATAGACCCGGAATTTGCGAATAAGGTCCGTCCGGGTGATCTGATCGTGGCAAATAAGAACTTTGGATGTGGTTCATCCAGAGAACATGCACCGCTTTGCCTGAAGGCAGCAGGAGTCAGTTGTGTCATTGCTGAGACTTTTGCAAGAATTTTTTACCGCAACGCCATCAACATCGGACTTCCGATCATCGAATGTCCGGAAGCTGCGAAAGGAATTGAAGCAGGCGATGAGGTGGAAGTGGATTTCGACACTGGAAAAATATACAATCGCACAAAAGGAACAGAGTTTATGGGACAGCCGTTCCCGGAATTCATGCAAAAAATTATCAAAGCAGAAGGGCTTGTAAATTATACTAACAGTAAGAGAAAAGAAAAATAGAGTAAGCAGAAGACGGGACGTCAAAATTGACGTCCCTATTTTGTAGGACAAAACTGAGAGACGGTTTTATTAAATCATTTTTATGGGGACAGAGTACAACTGGTAAAGATTAAAGGTAGCGCGGGACAGAGAGGTATGGTAAAATAGCGTCAACTCTTACTTCGTGTAAGCAGAAAATGCAAAAGAGAGGAGTGCGTAAATGCAGAAAACGAATGAAAAAGGGCGTCTTAGAGCACTTCTGCCCATAGGAGTTTTCCTTGTTATTTTCCTGGGCTCTGGAATTGTTACGGGAAATTTTGACTCTATGCCGGCAATTGTAGGTTTTTTGATCGCTTTGTTTGTGGCTTTTATTCAGAATCGCAAACTTGGGTTTCAGAAAAAAATGCAGATCGTTGCAAAAGGGATTGGAGATGAAAATATTATCACGATGTGCCTGATCTTTCTCTGTGCAGGAGGATTTTCCGGTGCTGTGACAGCTGCCGGTGGTGTGGACAGTACAGTCAATTTCGGACTCTCCATTTTGCCTTCCAACATTGCAGTCGTAGGGCTTTTTGTGATAGGGTGCTTTATTTCTGTCTCCATGGGCACATCCATGGGTACAATCGCAGCGCTGGCGCCGATAGCAGTGGGAATCAGCGAGAAGACCGGATTTTCCATGGCAATCTGTATCGGGGCGGTTGTGTGCGGCGCAATGTTCGGGGACAACCTGTCCATGATATCGGACACAACGATTGCAGCAGTAAAGACACAGGGATGTGAGATGAAGGATAAGTTCAAGGCAAACTTTTTAATTGTCCTTCCGGCAGCCATTGTGACAATTGTTATCTTCTTTTTGATTACAAGAAACGGAAGTTTTGAGATCACGCAGTCTTTGGATTACAGTCTCTGGAAGATACTTCCTTATATCTTGGTGCTTGCAGGTGCCCTGATTGGAATCAATGTGTTTCTTGTGCTCATTGGAGGCACAGTCTTATCTGTGATCGTTGGGGTGGCAACAGGCAGCATGGCGATGGGAGAGATTTTCACCGTTATCGGAGACGGCGTGAAAGGAATGTATGATATCACAGTGATCTCCATTGTGGTTGCCTGTATTGTATCTTTGGTAAAAGAATACGGAGGAATCCAGTTCATTCTTTATGTTATCAAATCCAAGATCAAGGGCAGCAAAGGCGGAGAACTTGGCATTGCAGGTCTTGCACTTTTGGTGGATATGTGTACGGCAAACAACACAGTGGCTATCGTCATCGCTGGGCCGATCGCAAAAGAGGTGAGCGAAGAGTTTAAGATACCGCCGAAATGCTCGGCATCACTTCTGGATATTTTCACATCCGTAGGACAGGGACTTATTCCCTATGGAGCGCAGCTTTTATCAGCGGCCAGCCTTACGAAACTGACTCCGTTTGAGATCATGCCTTATTTGTACTATCCAATATTGATGGGAGTCAGTGCGCTTTGTTTTATCTTATTAAAAAAATCAAAATAATGTCTGTCTTTGGAGGACAAATGTTTTTCGCAGGGGAAAATCAATTTGCTAATTGGTTTCCCCTGTGTTATAATCTCTAACTATAATGGAAAATAGACAAAAGGAAGGAAAGGGTGGAAATGCTATATCAAAGTACAAGAAATAACGAGGAAAAAGTAAGCGCATCAGAGGCAGTGCTCAGAGGAATTTCCAGAGACGGAGGACTGTATGTTCCTGAGGAGATTCCAGTGCTGGATGTACCGTTTGAAACATTGAAAGGGATGTCCTATCAGGAGATAGCCTATGAAGTTATGAAACTGTTTCTGTCAGACTATACAGAGGAAGAACTGAAAGAATGTATAGACAAAGCATACGATGATAAATTTGATACAAAAGAGATTGCGCCGTTGGTAAAGGCAGGGGACAATTATTATCTGGAACTGTTTCATGGGCCGACCATCGCATTTAAAGATATGGCACTGTCTATCCTTCCTTATCTGATGACAACAGCCGCGAAAAAGCAGCATATCAAAAACGATATTGTTATTTTGACAGCCACATCCGGTGATACGGGAAAGGCAGCGCTTGCAGGTTTTGCAGATGTAAAGGGAACAAAGATTATTGTTTTCTATCCAAAAGACGGGGTAAGTGAGGTGCAGAAACTGCAGATGGTGACCCAAAAGGGGGAGAATACATCCGTAGTTGCCATTCACGGCAATTTTGACAACGCGCAGACAGGCGTGAAACAGCTTCTTGCGGACAAAGAGCTCGAAGTGAAGATGAATGAGGCAGGATACCAGTTCTCTTCCGCAAATTCTATCAATATCGGACGGCTTGTGCCGCAGATCGTCTATTATGTTTATACTTACGCTAAACTTTTGCAGAAAAAAGAGATTGCAGAAGGCGAAAAGATCAACGTGGTCGTGCCGACCGGAAACTTTGGCAATATCCTTGCTGCTTACCTGGCAAAGAAAATCGGGACACCGATTGGCAGATTGATCTGTGCATCAAATGAAAATAAGGTTCTGTACGATTTCTTCGGAACCGGTGTTTATGACAAAAACAGAGAGTTCATTCTCACAAGTTCACCGTCCATGGATATCCTGATCTCCAGCAACCTGGAGCGTTTGGTCTACCTGGCATCCAGAAGAGACGATAAAGCGACTAAGAGATGGATGGAAGAACTGAAAGAGGAAGGCAGGTATACGCTTCCGGACTCCGTGAGAGAAGAATTTGCCGATTTTACGGCAGGATACGCAACGGAAGAACAGGTTGCTGGGATGATCAAAGAACTCTATGAAGATACTGGATATGTGATTGATACTCACACAGCAGTGGCTGCTTTCGCGGCAGAGCAGTATAAGAAGGATTCAGGTGACACAAGTAAGACTGTGATCGCATCGACGGCAAGCCCGTATAAATTTATGAAAAGTGTCATGACGGCCATAAACCCTGAATATGAGAACAGCGAGGATCTTGAGTTGGCCAATGATCTTTCAAAGGTTTCAAAGACAAAAATCCCGGAGGCAGTCCGGGAGATCATGTCAGCATCCATTCGGCATACAAGAGAATGTAAAGTGGATGAGATGAAAGACTGTGTTGAAAAAATATTAGGAATCTAGTCAGAAAGAGGAGAAAGATATGGGTGGTTTTACCATTGTTCTGGATGTTATCTGTCTGGCTGTCGGAATTTATCTCATTGTTTCCTCAGCTCAGATGAAAAAGAGCGGTAAAGTGGAAAGACCTTTGCTGCTCAGCTCCGATGTGAGAGGAAAACACTGCAAAAACGAAAAGGGATTTATCCAAAGGGCTGTACCAAGAGTGCGCATTATGGCGGGATGTGCCATCGGATATGCGGTTTTGGAAATCATAAATCAGCTGACAATATACAATGGAATCCTGGAGTGGGTGATTACGATCATCCTCTTCGCAGCTTTTGTTTGGTATTCAAAAGAGTCAAAGAAAATGCTCGAAGAGTTTTTTTAGATATAAAAAGTAGAGGAGAACAGGATGCAGTCTGTGGAAAAAGAACTATTTTTAAAAGCAGTCAAAGCCAGAGAACATGCATACAGCCCTTATTCCGGTTTCCGGGTAGGGGCTGCTCTGTTATGTGAGGACGGGAGTATATATACGGGCTGCAATATTGAAAATGCAGCGTACAGTCCGACGAACTGTGCAGAGAGGACTGCGTTTTATAAAGCAGTGTCTGAAGGAAAAAGAAAGTTCAAGATGATTGCCATTGCAGGAGGCAGGGAAACGCTCGTCATGTGTACACCCTGTGGAGTATGCAGGCAGGTCATGGCAGAATTCTGTGATGCGGAAACATTTCAGATTGTCTGCGGGGAGGACGAGGAGCATTTGAAGATAAAATGCTTAAAGGAGTTTCTACCGTATGCATTTCAATTGTAAAGAAGAGATATCCCCTTCAGGGCGGAAGTGATTAACATGAGCTTACCGTTCTGGAGGTTTTTTATTTTATAGAAAAGTCTTTTGGACTTCCCCTTCTTTTTAAAAATTAAAAAAAAATTATTTTTTACCGCACAAAAAAAGATCCCATCCGTTATACATAGTGAAAGGAGGTTTCCAGATGGCCATAACACTTGAGGAACAATATGACAAAATATACCGCTACTGCTATTTTCACGTGAAAGACCAATATTTGGCAGAAGATTTGACTCAGGAAACATTCTTTCGTTATTACCGACAGGAAGGAGTCCGTATCCGTGTCCAGGAAATGGCGTACCTGTATACGATTGCGCGCAATCTTTGTATTGATCACTACAGAAAAACTAAAGAGGAAGAGAAAAAGGAGAAAGAAGGAGAAGTAAGGCCTTTGGACGATCTTGCCGAATACATGGATTTGTATGAGGCGGTCGGACGTCTTCAAAAGGAGCAGCAGGAGATACTGCTTTTGAAATATGTGGATGGTCTGCGAACGGGAGAACTTGCAAAAGTGCTGGGCATTTCCCGATTCTCCTTGTACCGGAAAGAAAAGGAGATATTGGAATTGCTGAAAAAGAAGCTGGAAGGAGGCGTATGATGTGAAAAAATATCAAAAGGAACTAGAGACATATTTTCAGCCGCCCAAGCCAAAGCGGAAAGAAGAATTTCTGGGACAATTTAGTTATGCAGATATGGGGATAGGGGAATTTGTTTTCACGCAGGCGGGATATATACAGAAGTCATCTTGGATATTTTCGCTGCTGCTATTTATCATGGCAGCCGCAGCCGGGCGATCCATTTTGCCGGGCGGAGGGTTTGTGTTTTTAAGGTCATTTGCCGTCTGCATGCCGTTTTGGGTACTCATCATCGCCAGAGAATCCGCCAGATCAAGGAGCTTTCATATGATGGAATTGGAGCTTAGCACAAGGCACAGACTGGAGGAGATCATATTGGCAAGAATCGGGATTTTAGGTTCCCTGGATGTGCTGCTTTTTATCCCCGTGTGTATTGTACTTGCAGGGATGGAGAATCTTCATGTGCTGCAGGTTGTGCTCTATTTGATGCTCCCATTTCTTGTGACCACCTTTTTGTCCCTTTTCATTGCAAGGGTGAAAGATGGAAAAAATACGATCTGGTACTGTCTGGCAGTCAGCGTGTTCATGAGTGTGGGCTATCAGGTGTTCGGCATTGTTTTTGATGTGCTGCCCGGAATTGAAAAAGAAGGGGGAGCATTCCTGTGCTGTATCATTCTGTGTGTGGGAATTGGAGTGCAGGTGAAAAAATTAAAAGAGCAGATGGGGGAAATGGCATGGAATTTATAATTGACAGAGTGACAAAACAGTTTAAAAACAAAATCGCAGTTGACAGGGTAAGTTTGAAAATGAGTTCGGGGATTTATGGACTTCTAGGTGCAAACGGAGCCGGAAAGACAACACTTCTTCGTATGATGGCCGGGGTGATCGGCATGGATACAGGGGAGATCAGCCTGGATGGCGATGCGGTGTCCAGTGAAAATTACAGGGCAAATCTTGGGTATCTTCCACAGGATTTTGGCTATTATCCCAATTTTACAGCCCAGGAGTTTTTAATGTACCTTGCAGCGCTAAAAGGAATGCAAAAAGCCCAGGCAAAAGTAAAGGCGGCACAGCTTTTGGAACTGGTCCATCTAAATGATGTGGCAAAAAAGAAGATCAAAACGTTTTCCGGGGGAATGAAACAAAGGCTTGGTATTGCCCAGGCACTTTTAAACAATCCGAAACTTTTGATCTTGGATGAGCCGACTGCGGGTCTGGATCCAAAAGAGAGAGTTGTCTTCCGGAATATGATATCAAGATTGAAAAAAGACAGGATCATTTTTTTGTCTACACATATTGTATCAGACGTGGAATACATTGCCGATGAGATTCTTGTCATGAAAGACGGAAAGATCATCCACTCCGGCTCTTTGGAAGAAATCATAAAGGTCATCAAAGGAAAAGTGTGGGAGTGCAAAGTGGAGCGCCAAGAAGCAGAGAAACTGATGGGAACATATGCATTGATCAATATCCGGGAGGAAAAAGGCGGTGTATTTTTGCGCCTTGCAGGGGAAGGGAAACCGTGCGAGGATGCAAAAGAAGTGGATGCAGTGCTGGAAGATCTGTATCTGTACTATTTCAATGAAGAGGGGAGGAAAATGATTTGAAGACCATGCAGCTGATCAAGTATGAATATATGAAACTTTGGAAACGAAAATCAGTGCCGATCTGTTTTGTGAGTGTGCTTTTCCTTTTGCTTCTGACCGGCAGTATGATGGCATGGGGCAGCATAAAATTAGATGATGTAGAAGTCAGTACCCAGTCTGAATATCTTGCTATGGAGAGAAAAGCCGGGGAGTCCATAAAAGGCAGGAAAATGGATGATGAGACGATGTGGGATGCTTTGGAGAAACAGGAGGAGCACGATAATACTGTATTGACACCAAAAAACTGGAAGGCAGAATACGAAGAGTATATGCCATACCGGCTGATGCTGGATTCTTTTTTATATTTTCCCATTGTTCCTGAAAAAAGTCAGGAAACGGTGAGAAGAGAGCGGCTGGAAGAGTTGTTTGAAGGAAAAAAGTTAAGTGAAGGGGAAAAAGCATATTTGTTCTCCCTGGATGAAAAGACAGAGCGGCCGATGGAATACGCCTACAATGAAGGATACAGCCGTTTCCATGCCCTGCAGGTATCGACAATGATGATCATCGCGATCTTTCTTGTCATTTGCCTGGCTCCAATGTTTGCGGAGGAAGTCAAGACAAAAACAGATGCGCTCATCTTGTCATCCCAATATGGAAGAGGACATCTGTTTGCGGCCAAAATGATAACCGGAATTACATTTGCAGCAGTCACCTCCTTCATCCTTTACGTGGCAGTGTTGATCGAGCAGCTCGTCATGTACGGAATGGGAGATGCACCCCTTCCAATGCAGCAGATCTGGAATCTGTCTGCATCTGTATTTCCATTCAGCATTGCGCAGTCTGTGGCAGTTTGTATTGGATGCGGCGTTCTCTCCTCGTGTATGGTTGGACTTTTGATGCTTCTTTTCTCTTTTAAGCTGAAATCTTCGTTTGCAACATCGGTGATCGGTATTATTTTAGCGTTTCTCCCATCATTTGCCTCTATTTTGCCGGAGAATGTCCACTGGCTTATGCTGATTGCCAATGTTTTTCCTGGTTGTTTTGGGACGTACGGGAATACTTTTGCAGACCAGCTTTTAAAATTTGGAGATGATTTTATACCGGCATATCTTTATGGACCGGTGTGCTATTTGCTCATTGCTGCCATATTGATATTGGTGGCGCGAAAAATGTATGTGAGAAGACAGGTTTCTTAAAAGTTTCTTAAATTAGGCGTGGAAAACGGAAAATATAATGAAAAGATATCCCTTTATATGTTAAAATGTATACACTATTTAAAACATATAAGGGGATTATTTTATGGGAAAAGTGGAATCAATTATCGCAGAAGTAAAAAAAGCAGTCATCGGAAAGGATGAGTGTATTGTGAAAGTTTTGGCAGCCATGGTGGCAGGAGGCCACATTTTGATAGAGGACATCCCGGGAGTCGGTAAGACAACGCTTGCTCTCGCATTTGCAAAGAGCATGGGGATGGAGCAGAAGAGAATGCAGTTTACCCCGGATGTACTCCCGGGAGATATCACAGGTTTTTCTTTTTATGACAGAGAGGAGAAGGCCTTTCATTATCACCCTGGAGCAGTCATGTGTAATCTTTTTTTGGCGGACGAGCTCAACAGAACGTCTCCTAAGACACAGTCTGCACTTTTGGAGGTTATGGAAGAGGGGCAGGTGTCTGTGGATGGAATTACGAGAGAAGTGCCAAGACCATTTGTTGTCATTGCTACGGAAAACCCGATCGGCTCTGCGGGTACACAGATGCTACCGGAATCCCAGCTGGACCGTTTTTTGATCAGCATCTCCATGGGATACCCGGACATTGAAGATGAGCTTGAGATCGTAAAAGGAAATGTTCAGTCGCGAGGAGTGGACAAAGTAGAGGAAGTGTCTACAAAAGAGGAGCTTTTGGAAATGCAGGAAGATGCCGGGGGTGTATTTATCCACGACAGAGTTTACGAGTATATCGGAAGTCTTGTAAAGGCCACAAGAGAGCATCCGATGCTGGAGCTTGGACTAAGCCCAAGGGGGACTATTGCTCTTGCCAAAATGGGAAAAGCCATCGCTTATCTTTGCGGGCGCAGTTACTGTACCCCAAAAGACGTGGCGAGCATTTTCCCGGATGTTTCTGTTCACAGAGTCAGAAGAAATGCGAGGGCCAGAGCAGCCGGTATGCCTTCGGAAAAGATATTGGATGAAATTTTGAAAAATACGCAGATGCCAAAGACATTTCAAATGGGAAAGGATAAAAGATGAGACGAAGAATTCTTTATATTGCCATGGTCCTTGCTCTTTTGTACCTCAATGCCATGTATAACTGGGATGAGGGGAAATGGTTTTTGGCTGTTGTCCTTGCCGCTCCTTTGGTGGAATTTCTTTTTCTTATATTCGCCGCCTGGAACACCCGGGCAGATTTTTTTATACGGCCGGGAAAGGAAGTTGTCACAAAAGGAGACGAGGTATTTTTGGAGTGGAAAATGAGCGGGCCTTTCTCGAAATATCTGGAAGGGATAAAAGTGCAGTGGAGAGAAAGCGTGAGTTTTGGGCGGAAAAAGGGAAAGAAGAAAAGTATGAAAGTGCCTGCAGGCAGAGCAAATTCCATCTCAGTCAAAGTAATATGGAGCGGTCATCTCAAAATGGAAGTTTTAAAGTATTCCTTCACAGGGCCTGTTGGGCTTATCCGCATCAGGAAAAAGACAAATGTTCAGGAGAAGATCGTGGTACTGCCAAAACAGATGCCGGTCCAGGTGGAAGGGGGATTCCAAAAAACAGAGACTCTTTTGGATTCCAGCGAATATTCCAAAGTAAAACCTGGAGATGATCCCGCGGAAATTTTTGATGTGCGTCCGTATCGGTATGGGGATAAGATTTCCAGAATCCACTGGAAGATCACCGCAAGGGAGGACGAGCTCTATGTGAAAGAATTCAGTCTTCCGATCAGTGCGTCTATGGCTCTTTTGATCGAAAAGGATGAGGAGATCAAGACCGGAGAGCGGGCAGATGCTTTTTACACTTTACTGGCATCTGTAGTTTTAGGACTTGTGGAGAGAGGAGAGCCGTTTTTTGTGGCCTGGAATCTGCAGGAAAAAGGGATGAACCGCTTTCTTGTGTCAGATGAGGAATCCTGCTATACAATGCTGTTTGCATTTTTGGATGAGGAACTCTTTTCTATTACCAACGATGCAGAGCGAATATGGAAGGAAACCTATCCTGGTGATGATTGTAGATTTCTTGTGCTGACAGAAGGATTGCATATAAAAGCAGGGGGAGAAGAGCGCATAAAATTTGACCAGAACAATTTAGAAGAAAAACTGGAAGGATGGGTGCTGGAATTGTAATGATGGGACAAGAAAGAAAATTTGGTATGTTTTATATATTCCGGGTATGTGCGGGAATGTTTATCTGCGCTGCATCCATGGCGAGCGTGCTTGGAGTGGAAATCCCGGCGAAGGGCTATTCGTATCCTGCGGCGATCGTAGTTGTACTTCTCCTTATGATCTGGATACTTCTGCAATTTATAAAAGGGAAGAAGCGAGTTCTTTTTCTGGGTTTCTATGTGGCGTTTGTGGCAGCTGCAGTGTCTGTGTTTGCCATTTCTGGTATAAGAGAAGTTTTGGAGTGCATAGGAAGGATTGCTGCAAGTTATTATGAAGGCGGTGTTTTGGAGAGTGTAAAGATAGAAGAGAGCGAGCTGTTAGGGGGACTGGCAATTCTTCTTTTGTATGGGCTGGTGATCTCCTACAGGGGAAAATGGAAGGTTGTGCGGTCCATGATCCACATTCCGGTGCTTTTATTTTTCCTTTTGCCGTTTCTTGTGGGTTTGAGTCCGGGTTTTCATATGGAGATAGGAGCGGTACTGTATCTTGGCTTTGTGATCATCGAAGAGACGAAAAAGAAACTGTGGGCAGCAGCGATTGTCTTTGGAGTGGGTTTAGTGGGAAGTTTTGTTATTTACCCGTTCGTGCAAAGAGGTCAGTCCTACATGGATAATCTGCAGACATGGATCCGGACAGAGATTTTTGGGGAGGACAGGGAGATCGTGGCCTCAGGCGGTGTCAGCGACGGAAAGATTGGAGAGGTGGACAGAATTGAGTACAGGGGATTTGTGGATTTGACCTTGATACTAAGAGATAAGCCAACGGATGATATTTTTCTGCAGGGATTTGTGGGTTCCAGATATGATAATAATGAATGGAAACAGCAAAGTGGTATGGAGTTTGGAATGCAGTTCTCACAAAGCGATGCTAGGGAATTGAAAAATATCACATTTGAAAAAGCTGCTGAAGATGCGGCAGAGAAAGTCATGGAGATCGAAGTGAACCATGCTTCTTTAAAATACCAGTATATGCCGTATTACAGTAAATATCGGAGGCAGGATGATTTGGTCCGGGACGGATATGTGGAAGGGATCAAACGCGACAGCAGAAGTTCCGATGTCCTGTTCGGAGGGAGCACCCAGGAAGTAAAAAGACAGTACAATATAGATTTTGTGCCTATGGAAGATGTCCGGGATGTAGATACAGAGGAAAAGAGCAGGCTGTTAAGAGAGTATGAAAATTATGTGGAAGATGTGTATCTGGATGTTCCGGAGTATTTAAGAGAAGATTTGTCGGATATTGCAGAAGAGGTGGGGGCCAGAAATGATATCGCAACCATCAACAATATCAGAGATTATCTTGCGGAGGAGACAAATTATACTTTGAGTCCAGGCAGAACTCCAAAGGGGTGGGATGCCATTTCCTATTTTCTTTTGGAAAACAAAGAAGGATATTGTGTACATTATGCGTCCGCCGCAGTGATGTTGATGCGCATGAATGGTATTCCGGCAAGATTTGTCTCAGGATATAAAGTATCCGCAGATGCATTTGAAGATACATTTGTATATATGGTCAATGACAATGATTATGATTTTGGTTATTACAGCGTGAGCGTTCTGGATTCCAGAGCGCATGCATGGCCGGAATATTATCTGGAAGGCTTTGGCTGGGTGCCCGTGGAGGTGACTCCGGGAATCGGGGCAGTGGAGTCCGCTGTTACATCCGGACCAGTACAGTCGCCGGCACAAAAGCCGGATTCTTCCGGTCAAAATCGCAACGAGAAGCAGTCAAATGAGGACAGCGGGGAGACAGAAAAGGAAGAGACAAAAAAAGAAGAGACCAACACGGTTAAGACGTATATTCTTTATGGGGTATTTGCAAGCATCATTCTTCTTATTCTTTTAAAGCTCCATCAAATTTCTATGAGGAACAGGTGGAAAGCGAAAAAGGAGACAGGAATCAATGAAAAAGTCCGGTTAAAATTTCTGGAAAGCTGTGAGCTTTTGCGAAAATCCAGATTGGTCAGGGAAAAAGAAAATGAAAACGCATACTGGACCATAGGGGCAAAACTGGCAGATGTGAGTGAGGTTCGGGATTTAAAAGAAATCGTCGAAAAGGCAAATTTTGGTCGGGATAATATCACAAAAGAAGAATATATTAACATAGAGAGATACTTGGAGAGACTAAAAAAAGGGGTATTCACGGAATCTTCAGTTCTAAAAAGGATAAAATTGAGATGGTGGCTCGGTTTTTGACGAATTTAGCATTGAAAGATAGTGCATTATAGTCTATAATAATTTTAGAAAACCTGGGATGTTCGATAACTTCTGTAATTTTGAACCTACAATACTTTAAACGGGATGCTCATTATCTCTGTAATATGTCAGGCCTCCGTTTGTAGTGGAAGACAGAAAAGCAGATGCGGCTGCCCACCTAGCAGCGGCTAGGAGTCAAAATACAGAAACCGGCATTTTGGGGGATTACAAAAGATAAGATGGCATAGCTTTTGGCTATGCCATTTTTAACGTCTGAAAGATGTTGGTGTAAATGGTTTGCGCAAAAGAAAACAGGGGGACGATAGAGTGAAAAAGAAAAAAGTGGGGAATAGAGCTTATGAGTGGCTGTGGCTGTTTGCATGCATCGTTTCGGCTGCTCTTTTGATACATATTTTACTCGCCGATGAAAAGACAAAGGCAGAGCCTGCCGCGAAAGTGGAGGTGGAACAAAAAGAAGAGAAAAAAGAGGTAGAAAATCCTGCTGTGAGGGTGCTTATCCGAACCCAGGGATTTCAAAACGAAGTACACTCATCTTTGTCTTTGCGCGCCCAGAAAGGTCTGGTTGTGAAGTATGGGGACAAGACGGAGGAAATCGCAGGGGGGCAGGAGTTCATTATAAAGCCGGACGATACCAGATTTTCCAAGGGCAAGGTAACGGTACAGGGCAAAGATGGGGATAAAATTACGATCCTTTCTATGGAGCGTGGATACGGGAATCCTTCCTACAGAGGACAGTTTGATCTGTATGCAACAGCTGAGGGAATCGCGGTTGTCAACCAGCTTCCCCTGGAGCAGTACCTCTATGGAGTTGTGCCTAGCGAGATGCCTGCCTCATATGAGCTGGAGGCACTGAAGTGTCAGGCAGTGTGTGCAAGGAGCTATGCCTACTGCCAGATCCAGAACATGTCTTATCCGGAATATGAGGCAAATATCGATGACAGCACCTCTTATCAGGTGTACAACAATTCCGCAGAGCAGGAAAGGGCCAACCAGGCAGTGGATGAGACATGCGGACAAAAGCTTACATACAAGGGAAAAGTGGTCAATGCCTATTATTATTCCACTTCCTGCGGCAACACAACAGATATGGATGCCTGGGGCGGAAAGAACGATTCCAATGCCTATCTTGCCGGGGTGGATGTGTCGGACGGAAAAGAGGATTATGAAAAAGATCTGCCGTGGTACCGGTGGAGCGCATCTGTTCCGGAACAGACGATGTCCAATCTTATCAGCCTGAATACAAAGAAGGATATTGGGAATCTTAAAAATATTGAGGTGACAAAAAGAGGGGCAGGAGATATTGCCCTGGAAATTGTGGCAACCGGGGACAAAGGCAGTGTGACAGTGAAGACGGAGAATAAAATCAGAAGAGCTCTGGCCGGAGATTATACGGTGCAAAAACAGGATGGCTCCACAAAATCCTGCGGTTCTCTTCTTCCGAGCGCTTTTTTCACTGTCAAAAAAGAAGGCGGAGCCTATAAAATAGAAGGCGGGGGATATGGACATGGCATTGGTATGAGCCAGAATGGGGCAAATGAAATGGCAAAAAGCGGAAAGACTTATCAGGACATTTTAGGTCTGTTTTATCAGGATGTACGGCTTGAATAATATGGAAAATAATGGTATGATGACTAAATCAATTATGGGAGAACAAGTCAAATGTGGAAAATTTATGAGAATATCCGGCATTTTATCCGTAAAATAAGCGGAGATCGTGTAGGTGCATTTGCTGCTCAGTCTGCCTTTTTTATGCTTTTGTCATTGATTCCGCTGCTGTTGCTGCTTTTAACAATGATCCAGTATACACCGATCACAAAAGCAAATGTCCTGGAGGCTGTTGTCCAGGTATTTCCAAAATCAGTAAACCAGCTTGTGGTGTCTGTAGTAGATCAGGTGTATAATCAGTCCAAGGCCATCATTCCGCTGACATCGCTGACAGCTCTTTGGTCTGCAGGAAGAGGTGTACTCTCCATGACAACAGGGCTTAACAGTGTCTATGGTATCGGGGAAACACGAAATTATGTATTTTTGCGCATCAGAGCCATGTTATACACCTTGCTCTTTTTAGTCATGATCTTGCTTTCTCTTCTTTTGCTTGTATTTGGAAACAGTCTTGCCCTGTTTTTGAGCCATCATTACCCGATCATGGAAAGTGTGATCGCGTTTGTTATAAAGATAAGGACAATCATGGCATTCTTTGTGCTGATCGTGTTTTCTATGTTGATGTATAAATTTTTGCCAAATCATAAAAGAGAAAAAAAGGTGCTGTTTCTTCGGCAGTTTCCGGGAGCGGTCGTGACTGCTCTTGGATGGCTTGTCACATCCTATATTTTTTCTGTGTACTTGGATGTGTTCAAGGGATTTTCGGATATGTACGGCAGTCTTACAACGATCGTTCTTGTAATGCTTTGGTTCTATTTCTGTATGTACGAGATGCTTCTTGGCGGTGAGGTCAATGTCGTTCTGGAAGAGAGAAGGATTTTGGAAGAAAATTCTTGACAAGAAGGCAGGGTATGATAGAATATTAAAGAATCATTGAACTGGAAAAAGACGATGAATGTGTTTAGTAGGATCCTGTATTCTAATTCCAGAGAGGGGAATCATGGGCTGAAAGTTCCCTTTAGTTCAGACAGGATATGAATTTCCCACAGGAGTCGCCCGGTTGAAAAGACGAGTAGACCGGGACGGATGAATGCACGTTACGCATAGGAAAGAGCCTGTCCAAGGACAGGAAATAGGGTGGTACCACGGAATATTGCTTCGTCCCTTTGGGGGCGGGGCTTTTTTTATTCTATAGAAAATTTCGATTTCCTATAGAACAAAACCCTCCTTGAGGGTGCACACGCCGCAAAAGGGGCGTTTACCGCTCTGCGGTGTTGCGGCGGCGCACAAAGTGGAGGGCCCCTCATGAGTGAGGGGAGGGGGAGTTGAAGTGGGCTTGTCCACTTTGTTCTTCTATAGGTAAGTCCGGCGACTTCTAAGAGGAATGTTTTTCGTAAGAAATAGATAAGTGATGGAGGTTAAAAAGATGAATGAAAAGTTGCAGAGCATCAAAGAAGAGGCCATAAGACAGATCAAAGAGTCTGATGCACCGGAAAAACTGAATGATGTGCGGGTAAAGTATCTCGGAAAAAAAGGGGAACTTACGGCAGTGCTGAAATCCATGAAGGATGTGGCAAAGGAGGACAGGCCAAAGGTCGGCCAGATGGTGAATGAAGTCCGGGCTGAAATTGAGACTGCACTGGAAGAGACAAAAAAGCAGATGGAGGAAAAGATTCTGGAGGAAAAACTGAAAGAAGAAGTGATCGATGTGACACTTCCTGCCAAGAAAAACCTGGTAGGGCACAGGCATCCGAACACGATCGCTCTGGAAGAGGTGGAACGTATCTTCATCGGCATGGGATATGAGGTTGTGGAAGGACCGGAAGTAGAGTACGACTTATACAACTTTGAAAAACTGAATATTCCGGAAGGTCATCCGGCAAAAGACGAGCAGGATACCTTCTACATTACAAAGGATATTGTGCTGCGCACACAGACGTCACCGGTTCAGGCACGTGTTATGGAGCAGGGAAAACTCCCGATTCGTATGATCGCACCTGGAAGAGTGTTCCGCTCCGATGAGGTGGATGCGACACATTCTCCGTCTTTCCATCAGATCGAAGGGCTTGTCATTGACAAAAACATTACTTTTGCGGATTTGAAAGGAACACTGGAGGAATTTGCAAAAGAGCTGTTTGGGCCTGAGACAAAGACAAAATTCCGTCCGCATCATTTTCCGTTTACAGAGCCAAGCGCAGAGGTGGATGTAAGCTGTTTCAAATGCGGGGGAAAGGGATGCCGTTTTTGTAAAGGGTCCGGCTGGATCGAAATACTTGGATGCGGTATGGTACATCCGCATGTACTGGAGATGTGCGGAATTGACCCGAATGAGTACACAGGATTTGCATTTGGAGTAGGACTCGAACGAATCGCGCTTCTGAAATACGAGATTGACGATATGAGACTGTTGTATGAGAACGACATCAGATTTTTAAAACAGTTCTAGGGAAAGGGGAAGTAAGAGACTATGAATACATCATTATCATGGATAAAAGCGTATGTGCCGGATTTGGACGTGACAGCGCAGGAATATACGGATGCGATGACGCTCTCCGGATCCAAAGTGGAGGGGTATGAAGTGCTGGACGCGGATTTAGAGAAGATCGTCATCGGCCAGATTGAAAAGATTGAGAAACATCCAGATGCAGATAAGCTGATCATTTGCCAGGTGAATGTGGGAAATGAGGTCGTTCAGATCGTCACGGGCGCTCCAAATGTAAAAGAAGGAGATAAAGTGCCGGTTGTTCTGGACGGCGGACGTGTGGCAGGAGGCCATGACGGAAAGAAAACACCAGGCGGTGTGAAGATAAAAAAAGGAAAACTTCGCGGTGTGGAAAGTTTTGGTATGATGTGCTCTATCGAAGAACTTGGCAGCACAAAGGATATGTATCCGGAGTCGCCGGAGTATGGTATCTACATTTTTGATGAGGACGCCAAAGTAGGTGGGAGTGCAATCGAGGCACTGGGACTTCATGACGTTGTGTTTGAATATGAGATCACGTCCAACCGTGTCGATTGTTTCAGCGTGATAGGATTGGCAAGAGAGGCGGCTGCCACATTCGGAAAGAAATTCTGTCCGCCGGTTGTAAAAGAGACAGGGAATGAAGAGGATGCCCATGACTATATTAAAGTGACTGTGGAAAACGAAGAGCTTTGTCCGCGTTACTGTGCAAGGGTAGTCAAAAATATCAAAATCGCTCCGTCTCCAAAATGGATGCAGAGAAGACTTGCAAGTGTTGGAATCCGTCCGATCAATAACCTGGTGGACATCACAAACTATGTCATGGAAGAATTTGGACAGCCAATGCATGCGTACGATCTGGATACGATCACCGGACATGAGATCATCGTAAAGACAGCAGGGAAAGGCGATAAGTTTGTGACGTTGGACGGCCAGGAGAGAGAAGTGGATGATACAGTCCTGATGATCTGCGACGGAGAGAAACCGGTGGGACTTGCTGGGATCATGGGAGGAGAGAACTCTATGATCACAGATAATGTAAAGACGGTGCTTTTTGAAGCTGCGTGCTTTGACGGCGTGAACATCCGTCTTTCCAGTAAAAAAGTAGGACTTCGCACAGACGCTTCCGGAAAATTCGAAAAAGGGCTTGACCCGAACAACGCAAAAGCAGCAATCGACCGTGCGTGCCAGCTGATCGAGGAGTTGGGTGCCGGAGAAGTTGTGGGCGGAACTGTGGATGTATATCCTAAGAAAAAAGAGCCGGTACGCCTTGCATTTGAGCCGGAAAAAATCAATGCTCTTCTTGGAACGGATATTTCCAAAGAGCAGATGCTTGGATATTTTGAAAAGATTGATCTTGAATATGATGCAGATGCACAGGAGATCATTGTCCCGACATTCCGTCAGGATCTTTTGAGAACAGCGGATCTTGCGGAGGAAGTGGCGAGATTTTACGGATATGACAATATCCCGACAACCCTTCCTACGGGAGAGGCCACAACCGGAAAACTGTCCTTCAAACTGAGAGTGGAAGAAGTGGCAAGAGATATCGCAGAGTTTTGTGGTTTCAGCCAGGGAATGACTTATTCTTTTGAGAGCCCGAAAGTATTTGACAAGCTTTTGATCCCGGAAGATTCCGATCTTAGAAAAGCAGTACAGATTTCCAACCCTCTTGGGGAGGATTATAGTATCATGAGGACTATATCACTCAATGGAATGCTGACGTCCCTTGCGACAAACTATAACCGCAGAAACAAAAATGTCCGTCTGTATGAGCTTGGAAACATTTATCTTCCAAAACAGCTGCCATTGACACAGCTTCCGGAAGAGAGGATGCAGTTTACGCTTGGTATGTACGGAGAAGGAGATTTCTTTGACATGAAGGGCGTTGTGGAGGAATTCTTTGACAAAATTGGAATGCACAAAAAAGAGACTTATGAGCCGAATTCGGGCAAACCGTATCTGCATCCGGGAAGACAGGCAAATGTAGTTTATGACGGCGTGGTTGTCGGATATATTGGAGAAGTGCATCCGACAGTTGCAAAGACATATGGAATCGGAACAAGAGCATATGTGGCTGTGATAGACATGCCAAAAATAGTGGAGCTTGCGACTTTTGACAGAAAATATCAGGGACTTGCAAAGTATCCGGCTGTAACAAGGGATATCAGCATGGTGATGCCAAAAGAAATTTTGGTAGGCCAGGTAGAGGAGATCATCGAGGATAAGGGTGGCGTTTACCTTGAAAGCTATGAGCTGTTTGACATTTATGAGGGAGAACAGATTAAAAAAGGATTCAAGTCCGTGGCATATTCTATTGTATTCCGCGCAAAGGACAAAACCCTTGAAGAGGCGGATGTGACGGCTTCTATGAACCGTATTTTAAAGGCTTTGGAAGAACTTGGTATTGAACTTCGCCAGTAATTGTGAGACAATAGCATACGCAAAATTGAGAGAAAAGGATCGGGGTGCCGCAAAATACGGCGCCCTGGTTCTGTATATGGAAGAAGAGAGGATAATCATGCTGAAAAGGGAAGATTTTTATTTTGATCTGCCAGAGGAACTGATCGCGCAGGATCCATTAGAAGACCGCTCCGGATCAAGACTGCTTGTGTTAAACAAAGAGACAGGAGAGATGGAAC
Organism: Lachnoclostridium sp. An181; assembly: GCF_002160325.1. Classification (GTDB taxonomy): domain Bacteria; phylum Bacillota; class Clostridia; order Lachnospirales; family Lachnospiraceae; genus An181. The sequence continues at coordinate 83,250 of NZ_NFKJ01000007.1, read as the reverse complement.
ACCATATATTCAGAGAAATCGTGAACTATTTAAACCCAGGAGACTGCCTTGTCATCAATGACACGAAGGTGATTCCTGCAAGGCTGATCGGAGCCAAGGTGGGAACGGATGCGAAAATTGAGATCCTGCTGTTAAAGAGAAAAGAGAACGATGTGTGGGAAACGCTTGTAAAACCTGGAAAGAAAGCAAAGCCAGGGACGAAAATTTCTTTTGGAGACGGCCTTTTGATGGCTGAAGTACTGGATATTGTGGAGGAAGGAAACCGCCTGATCCGGTTTTCCTATGAGGGGATTTTCGAGGAGATTTTAGATAAACTTGGCCAGATGCCGCTTCCGCCTTACATCACACATCAGCTGGAGGACAAAAACCGCTATCAGACTGTATACGCAAAACATTCCGGATCCGCTGCAGCGCCGACAGCAGGTCTGCATTTTACGCCGGAGCTTTTAAAAGAGATTGAAACAAAGGGTGTGGACATCGCCCATGTGACCCTCCATGTAGGACTTGGAACTTTCCGGCCAGTGAAGGTGGAGAATATTTTGGAACATCACATGCACTCGGAATTTTATCAGATTGAGGCAAGCGAGGCAGAGAAGATCAACCGCGCAAAAGACAACGGAAAACGGATCATTGCAGTTGGGACAACGAGCTGCCGCACGATCGAGTCCGCAGCGGATGAGAACGGTCGATTGAAGGAGTGCAGTGGATGGACAGATATTTTCATCTATCCGGGATACCAGTTCAAAGTGCTGGACTGCCTGATCACCAATTTCCATCTGCCGGAGTCCACACTTATCATGCTCGTGTCAGCCCTGGCAGGGCGGGAGCATGTACTCGCAGCGTATGAAAAGGCTGTGGAGGAAAGATATCGTTTTTTCAGCTTTGGGGATGCGATGTTTATAGTATAAAAGGATCGGTTGATTATGGAGCATGTCATTGAACTTTCCCATGTGACAAAAGATTTTGGAGGAAACCGAGGCGTTTTTGATATTGATTTTTGTGTGCAAAAAGGGGAGGTCTTTGGGTATCTTGTTCCGAACGGTGCAGGGGCAAAATCAGAAAAATGTCCAAAGGAATAAAACAGAAAATCGGGCTTATCACTGCATTTATGGGAAATCTACAGGTACTTATTTTGGATGAGCCGACGAGCGGTCTGGATCCTCTGATGCAAAATCGGTTTGTGGAGCTTGTTTTGGAGGAGAAAAAGAGAGAGACAACGATTTTGATGTCCTCCCACATTTTCGACGAGGTGGAGAGAACGTGTGACAGGACCGCGATCATCCGCCAGGGAAGGATCGTGGATACCGTGTCTTGTGCTGCTTGGAATCAGTGTTCCTCTATCAGGGGCAGGGTGCATCATTTTCACAAAAAGAGATTTATAATTATAGAAAATATCAATAAATTAAACTCTTTATCATTTTTTTCAATTATCCATAAAAAAGGGCAAATGATACAATAGAAATGTTGAAAAAGTGAAACGGAGGATAGTGCAATGGAAGTGATCAAAGAGTTACCGGAAGTGTTTGAAGAATTTGCGGAACAGAGAAAAAATTCCTTTTTGGAAGTGAAAAAGTTAAAAGATAAAGGGATACCGGTCGTGGGGGCGTACTGCACCTACTTTCCGCAGGAGATAGCGATGGCCATGGGGGCTGCCACAGTGGGGCTTTGTTCCACATCGGACGAGACCATCATGGAGGCGGAAAAGGAACTGCCGAAAAATCTATGTCCGCTTATCAAATCCAGCTATGGATTTGCCAGAACAGACAAATGTCCGTTTTTTTATTTTTCCGATGTGGTGGTCGGGGAGACAACCTGTGACGGAAAGAAAAAAATGTATGAGTATATGTCTGAATTTAAGGATGTTTTTGTCATGGAACTTCCAAATTCACAGAGCCAAGAGGCATTGAAACTTTGGAAGAGTGAGATTATTAAGTTTAAAGAATATCTGGAGAAGAAATTCAATACGACCATAACCGAAGAAAAGATAAGAGAGGCAGTACACATCAACAATGAGGGAAGAAAGTCTTTGCGGAAACTATATGAGGTGATGAAACTGGATCCGGTTCCGATAAAAGGATATGACTTGTTTAAGGTTCTCTATGGCAGCACCTTTAAATTTGACCGTTCATTGATCCCAGGAGAGGTGGATGCTCTTGTGGAAAAAATTCTTTTGGAGTACAAAGAAGGAAAAATGGAGGAGAAAAAGCCGAGGATCTTGATCACCGGATGTCCGGTAGGAGGAGCAACAGAAAAAATCATCCGGGCTGTGGAGGAAAACGGTGGAATCGTGGTGACGTTTGAAAATTGTAATGGCGCCAAATCCATTGACAAGCTGGTGGATGAGGACAACCCGGATGTGTACGATGCCCTTGCAAGAAGATATCTGAATATCGGATGCTCTGTCATGACGCCAAACCCGAACAGATTGGAGCTTTTGGGAAGGCTGATCGACGAATATCAGGTGGACGGTGTGGTGGAGATGACTCTGCAGGCATGCCATACATACAATGTAGAGTCATTTGGAATCCGAAGATTTGTCAATGAGAAGAAACATATTCCGTACATCAATGTGGAGACTGACTATTCTCAGGCAGACATCGGACAGCTGAACACAAGAATCGCAGCGTTTATCGAGATGCTGTAATATAGGAGAAATGACAAGATGAATTATATAGGGATTGATATCGGCTCCACTGCATCAAAAGTTGTGGTAAGAGGTGACAAGGAGCTGTATTTTGTCCTTCCAACTGGTTGGAGCAGTAAAGAAACTGCAGGACAGATCAAAGAAAAGCTGTTGAGCGAGGAAATTGATGTGGAGGGGCAGAATGCAAAGGTAGTGGCCACCGGATACGGGAGAGTGGCCGTGGATTTTGCAGACCATGTGATCACTGAGATCACCTGCCATGCAAGAGGAGGCCGGGAACTTTTCGGTGGAGACTGTGCGATCGTGGATGTGGGAGGTCAAGACACCAAAGTGATTTTAGTGGAACAGGGGATGGTGCAGGATTTTCTCATGAATGATAAATGTTCCGCAGGAACCGGAAAATTCCTGGAGATTATGGCGAACAGGCTTGGCGTTACTTTGGCAGAGCTGTTTGAGTTGGCTCAAAACGGAGAAGTTCTTCCGATCAGTTCGTTGTGCACTGTATTTGCAGAATCCGAGATTATCAATTATATTGGAGAGGGAAAGAAAAGAGAAGATATCGCAGCAGGGGTCGTGGATTCCGTGGCTGTCAAGGTGGCACAGTTATGCCAGCGGAAACATTTGCCCGGGCAGGTGATTGTAACAGGAGGATTGAGCGACAATTTGTATTTTGCAGAAAGACTTTCTGAAAAACTGGGACAGAAAGTGCAGCCTACAGAGTTTGGAAGATATGCAGGTGCACTTGGGGCAGCGTTGCTCGCACAGGAGAAAAAGTAGAAAAATACCGCAGAATGGAATTTGACATTCTGCGGTATTTTTTTGTTGAAATGCGTACAAATATGCAAAAAAACGGATGATTGAGATTGACTAACTGGTCTATGATGTGTAAAATGTAAAATACACGAGGAATTTTGTGTGTAAAATTATATAAAATATACAGAAAGGGAGAAAGACTATGAAGAAGAGCTGGAAAAAGCGGGTAGCCGGGATGTGTGTAGCGGCTATGGGTGTGAGTATGTTTGCTCCGCCTGGAATGCAGATCCAAAATGTTCAGGCAAAAGAGGGTACCTCATCCGATGATCTGAAAGTTGCTGACAGTGTGAAAAAGAATCCGGATGAGAAAAAGTTTACCCACAAAGAATGGACAGGAGAGGATTATCAAAATCTGGCAGGTGAAACAGTGGATGCAGAAGACGTGTTTGGGATCAACAGAGAAGATGCTTCCGCAACGATCATTCCTTACCAGGATTCCAACGCAGCAGTGAACGCTGTGTGGAAGTACAATGACAGAGAAAAATCAGATTATTTTAAGCTGTTGAGCGGGGATGATTGGGATCTGACAGTTGTACAAAATCAGGATCTGGCAGAAAAGTTTGTACATCCTGAGGATGGCAGCAAAGGATTTATGGATCCGGATTTTAAGCCGGATGAAAAGGATGGATGGGCGACAGTGGATGTCCCGAGAAGCTGGACAACCTATCCGGGAAAGAATTTTGACTTTTCAATTTATACTAATACACAAATGCCATGGCAGACGAAGTATGACCCGGATGTACAGGCACCTCTGGCGCCTACCAATTACAGTCCTGTAGGATTGTACAGAAAAACATTTACGGTAAGCGATGAAATGCGTGCAGATAATAATCGGATTTATCTGCATTTTCAGGGTGTGGAGTCCGCTTACTATGTTTATGTAAACGGAAAAGAAGTTGGATATGCGGAAGATTCTTTCAGCCCGCATAATTTTGATATTACAGACTATCTGGTAGACGGCGAAAACACGCTGGCAGTAAAAGTACATAAGTTTTCAGATGCTGTATGGTTTGAAGATCAGGACATGATCTATGACGGAGGAATTTTCCGTGATGTCTATTTGACTGCCGCACCATTGGTACAGATCCAGGATTATCAGGTACGAACGGATTTGGATGAAAATTATGAAAACGCAATGCTTGATCTTTCAGTAAACGTGAGAAACCTTTCTTCCAAGGCAGCCAGCGGCTGGACTGTGGATGTCAAGGCTTTAGAAAAAGACGGGACTGTACTTCTGAATGATACCATTCCGGTAAGCGAAGTGGCATCCGTGGAAACCGGAACATTTGAAAAGCAGATCTTTGTAGAAAATCCAAATCTTTGGTCAGCAGAAGACCCGAACCTTTATGCATTGACCTTAACGCTCAAAGATGGAAAAGGAAAAGAAGTGGAAACACTTTCCACACAGCTTGGTTTTCGGGAAGTTGAATTTACTTCCACGGAAGTAAATGAGAATTATCAGGTGACCACAACAACATGGGAACCAATGAAGATCAATGGTCAGCCATTGCTGTTAAAAGGTGCAAACCGTCATGATACGGATCCGTTCCATGGAAGAATGGTTCCTCAGGAGTCCTATCTGGAAGACGTAACCTTGATGAAACAAAATAACTTGAATGCAATCCGAACATCTCATTACAGCAATGACGATTATTTGTACTGGCTGTGCAATGAATACGGACTCTATATGATGGGTGAAACCAATATGGAAAGCCATGCCATTAATCTGGTAGATGACTGGGAGAACAACAACAGACTGCAGGCATTGTTCTATGAGATGGGAATGGACCGTACAGAGACAGCATACAAACATCTGAGAAACAATCCTGCCATTATCATGTGGTCTATTGGTAATGAGATGGGATATACTTCTGATCCGAATGCAGCAGGCGGTCTGTACAGAGATATGATCTGGTATTTCAAGAACAATGACCCTACAAGACCGGTACACAGCGAAGGCCAGGGAGATCAGATGGGTGTTGACATGGGAAGTAACATGTATCCATCCGTGGACACGGTACAGGGAAGAGCCGGTGAAGGAAAGATTCCATATGTAATGTGTGAATATGACCACGCAATGGGAAATTCCGTAGGAGCTTTGAAAGAATACTGGGAAGCAGTCAGAAGCGGCGATAATATGCTGGGCGGCTTTATCTGGGACTGGGTAGATCAATCAAGAGCAACTCCACTTAGCACACTTGGCAGCACTTATACTGTTGAGGATAAAACAGGTGTCACAGGAGAGGCTTCCGGAAAAGAAGAAAGCTGGAATAATAAAGCCGGCGAAGGCAGCATGAATGGAGGTTATTCCTTCAGTGGATATACTATCATGGATGACAATGAAAAATACAATGCTGCATTATCCGGAACAGGAAAATCCTTTACATTTGAAGTGATGGTAAAACCTGCATCCAAGGCAGCTCACAGCGTACTGCTCTCCAAAGGCGACAATCAGGTTGCACTGAAGACAAACGGAGACGGAACAGGCGTTGAATTCTTTGTATACGGAAACGGATGGCACTCCACAAGCTGCGCATATCCGGACAACTGGGTAGGCCAATGGCATCAGGTTGCAGGAACTTACGAGCAAGGAAAACTGACCATCTACATTGACGGAGAAAAAATGGCTGAAAATACAGTGGCAGATACGATTTCAGCATCCAATGCACCGGTTGGTATTGGATACGATTCCGTATACGGAAGAACATTGGACGGAGAGATTTCTGTTGCGCGTATCTACAATAGAGCGCTTACACAGGAAGAGATTCAGGCTCAAAATTCTGAGACACCAGGTATTGGCGCAGACGATTCCAGTGTTGTTTTGTGGCTGGACTATGCAGATGGATACAGCAAAGCTGAGGCAAAAGGATGGGATTACTATTCTGAAGACTATGCTCAGACAAATCTGTACAAAGAAGAAGCAAAAGGATACTACTATGCATATGGCGGAGACTGGGGCGATGTTCCGAACAGCAACAGTTTCTGTGAAGATGGTCTGGTAAGCCCGGACAGAACTCCACAGCCGGAGCTTGCAGAAGTAAAATACCAGTATCAGAACTTCTGGTTCAGCGCAGACAAGAATCAGCTGGATAAGAGAGAAGTTACAGTGTACAATGAAAGCAGTTTTGACAACCTGAACAAATACGATGTTACTTATCAGCTTTTGAATAATGGTCAGGTTGTGGACGAAGGTGTTGTGGAAAATACAAATGTAGATCCGAGAGAGACAAAAACAGTTTATGTTCCATTTGAAATGCCAAAAGAGATCGAAGCAGGAAGTGAATATTATCTGAATATTTCTGTTTCTTTGAAAGAAGATACCGAGTGGGCAAAAGCAGGAGCAGAGATGTCCTATGTACAGATCAAAGTGCCGGTAACTGTAGAACAGAGTGCACCGGCTGTGAGCAGTAAAGAAGTTACTGTTACAGAAGAAGAGAATGCATATCAGGTGGCAGGAGACAATTTCTCATTTGCCATCAACAAAGCGACAGGTGTGATGGAAAACTATGTATATGAAGGAGAACAGCTGATCCAGACAGGACCGACTCCGAACTTCTGGAGAGGACGTGTGGAAAATGATACAGGATTTGATTCCAGATGGCAGAATGCAGATCAAAACATCAAAATCGATGGAATCCAAGTATCAGAGAACGAAAACGGCCAGACTGTATTCTCAGTGGATATGACACTTACCAATGCACTGAATGCAAAAGAAACCATGATCTATACGATCAATGGTGATGGACAGGTTACCGTAAACATGAAGGTGGATGCAACAAAGACAGAAATGGGATATTATCTTAGAATCGGTTCTTTGATGACATTGCCGGAAGGATTTGAAAATGTGACCTGGTACGGAAACGGACCTGTGGAGACATTCAACGACAGACTGACAAATGCAAGACAGGGCGTTTACAAAAACACAGTAAGTGACTTATTCTTCCCGTACATGAAAGTCGATGATACAGGAACAATGACACATGTAAAATGGTTTGAAGTGACAAACGATGACCTTGCAAACGGAGTTTTGATCGCAGCAACAGATAATATCGAGGCAAGTGCTCTGCACTTTACTCCGGATGAATTGGATGCACCGACCCATCCATATGGACTGACTCCAAGAAAAGATACGATCGTTAACATTAACTACGGTTCACTTGGAACAGGAAGCGCTACATGTGGACCAGGTGTCCTGGAAAAATACAAACTGCCAAACAATAAAGCGTATGAGTGGGAGTTCACATTAATGCCGATCAACAAAGATGCAGATGTCGATGAGATCACAGAGGCAGTAAAACCATACCGTGTGGTAGATTCTTTTGACCAGGCAGCATATGACAAAGAACGTGCAGATGAAATGATCTCCAAGATCGATTCCTTTGTTGTATACGACTACAGCCAGCTTGACGCGGCAAAACAGCTGAAAGCAGAATATAACAAGCTTACAGATGCCCAGAAAGATCTGGTAAATACAGGAAAAGACAGAGAAGAACTGATGGAAACATACATCAGCGATATTGAGGGATTAAAAGGAAAAACAACTCTCATCATGGATGAAAGTAAGAATGGATTCGCGATTCCTTACAATAAGTCAGCATCCTTTACAAGAACAGAGGAAGGCGTTGTCATGAAAGGAAGCCTGGAAGTTCCGTTCGATGAATTGAACAATGTAGTGGAAGGAGATCATTCTTTCACAGTAGAAGCAAATGTAACACCGCTTGGCGGCGGAGATTACAATATGATCGCAGGTAAAGGCGACCATACATGGGGACTTAGAAGCAGCAGTACAAACATTGCATTCTTCATCTTCGCAGGAGGCGGATGGAGAAGCATTGATACACAAAGACCACAGTGGCTGGAAACAAACTGGCTGAACAATGAGCATCAGATTGCAGGTGTATATGATGCAGAAAAAGATACGATTGCATTGTATGCAGACGGACGTCTTGTCGCAGAGCAGGGAACAGGAACAGCATCAGGACCGGCTCACTCTGATTATCCGTTCACGATCGGTGCATGTCCGGAGACAGGAAGAGGTTCCAATTCCGAATTTGACGACATGCATGTTTACAACCGTGCACTGTCAGCAGATGAGATTGCAGGACAGAACAGCGAAACACCGGCAATTACAAAAGAAGATCCAAGCGTAGAGCTGTGGGTTGACTTTGAGACAATGAAACATATGGATAATGAGATTCATGAAGTAACTCTGACTCCTGATCTGGCAGAAATCGGACAGGGCAGAAGCGCTGAATTTACCGTGAAAGCAGACAATGCGCAGGTAGAGATCACATCTGTATCCTGGTCTGTAGCCGGAACTGACGGACAGGAAATTGAAGGAATCAAAGTGGTACCTGACAGCAAAGATGTGACAAAAGCAAAGGTTGAAGTTTCCAAAGATGTAGAACCTGGTACAAAGGCTGTTCTTAAGGTTCTTAGTGTCAATGAAAACGAAGACCTGAACGCAGAGGCATCTATCGTAGTAACAGAAAATGATGCTATTATCAAAGATTCAGGAAAGAATGGTCTGGATACAGCTGTACCGGATACAGTAAAATTTGTTCAGGCAGAAAATGGATCCAACAATGCGATCCAGGGATATTTCACAGTAGACGATCCGGATCAGATCGTAAACGACGCTATGACAGGCGGAAATAACTTTACAGTTAGTACAAGAGTATTCGTGCCTTCATCAGTAAAAGACAGCAATGCAGGCGTCTGGGAAGGCGGATCCAAATACGATATGATCGCAAGTATCGGAGACGATTCCTTTGCATTCCGTATCCGCAACAATGCCGGAAACGGCGGCGGTGTAACGATCGATGCTTATGTATGCGATGGCAGCTGGGCACAGGCAACATCACCGGAATTGGATGACAGTTTCTATGACAAATGGCATACATTGAGTGCTGTATATGAAAAAGGTGCTGGACTTAAGATTTATGTAGATGGTGTGATGAGCGCAGAAAATGCATCTGCAGGAAATATGACCGTTCAGAAAAACGATGAGAGATTTTCTGTCGGATACGAACCTCAGAATCCGGAAACAAGACAGTCTGAGCTGACATTTGATCAGATGGTCGTATACGGAGCAGCATTGACAGAAGAAGAACTTGCCACAAACCATGATCCAGAAGATGAAAATGTGGTTCTGTGGTTAGACTTTGGAGATGTTCCGACATCAGATGAAGCGACAGAAGAAGATATCGCTAAGATGAACGAGCTGATCGCCAAAGGGGAAGAACTTCTGAAAAATGCAGATGAATATCTGGAAGAAACAGTTGAAAAACTGAGAACAGAAATTGAAAATGCAAAAGCTTTGTTAGAAGAAGCTACAACAGGAGACTTAACTCATCAAGAAGCAGTTGCAGCATGTGAGGCATTGCAGGCTGCGATCGATGGACTTGAAAAAATCCCAACAGGAGATTTGTCTATCGAGGTTTTGGAATATGCGATCACACTTGCAGAAAATGCAGACACAAACGGAGTACTTGACAGTGTTGCAAAGAGATTCGAAGATGCTCTGAAACATGCGAAAGAAGTACTGGAAGCAGCAATGAACAACGATCCATCTATCACACAGGATGATATCGACAACAGCTGGAAAGAACTGATCAACGCAATGCAGTACTTATCTTTCAAACAGGGAGATAAGACAGATCTTGAAAAAGTGATTCTGTTTGCAGAAAGTCTGAATCTGGAAGAATATCTGGAAACAGGAAAAGTAGAATTTACCGCAGCACTCACAAATGCAAAAACAGTAATGGAAAACAAAGATGCTATGCAGGATGAAGTGGACAGTGCATGGAGAGAACTTCTTCTGGCAACATCCAATCTGCAAAGAATTCCGGATAAGAGTGCATTGGAACAGTTGATCAAAGATGCCGGAAATTACCGTGCAGCAGACTACACAGCACAAAGCTATGCAGTATTGGAAAATGCACTTGCATCTGCAAAAACAGTAATGGACAATGCAAATGCGAGCCAGGAAGACGTAGATCAGGCAGTAAAGGCACTGGAAAATGCAGTGGCAAAACTGGAAACCAATAAAGTTGAGAAAAACGATGAAGGCAGCAAAAATACAGTTGTAAAACCGGAAACAACTGCAGGCGCACAAAACGAGCAGGCATTTGGACTGAACAATGGAACAAACCAGACAAAATCTGCAAAGACAGGAGATACCGCGCCGATCGCGGCAGGTGTAATGGGACTTATTTGTGCAGGCGCTGTTATGATAGGTCTTAGAAAAAAACAAAGATAGGAAACAATATCTTAAAAAGATGTCGGAGTAAATTGCTCCGGCATCTTTTTTGGTAAAAATTACTTTTTAGTGCAAAATTTATGTGAAAAAAAGAGGAAAAACAACAAAAAGTTTATATGAAAATGTTAAAAAGTATGATATATTAAGTTAAACCAATGAATTAACAAAGGAAGGAGAGTAGGACATGAAAAAGAACAGAAAAGCTATAAATGTTACTGCCGGAATTTTGGCAGCGGCATTAAGCATGGGAATGCCGATGGGGACAATGGGCGTGTTGGCCGAAAACGGGGTTGTCAAAAATGCAGAGACGGTCCTGACAAATTCGTTTACCGGACAATTTGAGAAACGTCCGGACAATGCAGATCTATCCAAGCAGGGCAGTTTGGATTGGGTGCGTTTTGATTCTGTGCAGTTTGGAAATTTTAACAGAAAGGATACGTTGGATCCGCAGATCCTTGATTTAAAATTAATTGGTGCCAGCGGAGATCTGACAGGAAATGCCGAAACAAACTTTACCTATGCAGATGGAACATCCCCGGTGGATGCGCCGGATACATGCAAAGATGCATTGATTTTTACTGGCACCGGAAATGGAATTTCTTTTAAAGTGCCGGGAGGACAGATGAAAAAGTGTCTGGACATTTATACGGGGGCCTGGGCAGCGCAACTATTAGTCACTGTAAAGGTAAACGGGGAGGAAGCCTACCGGACGACCTTTGAGGCGACGGACACAACATCCGGAAGTCCGGCAGAGTATCAGACATTGCGCCTCGACTACAGCACACCGTCCAAAGACGATGAGGTGGAAGTGACGGTGGTTGTCAATCAGGTGTACGATGCAGCATGGGGAAATATGAATATCGGAGCTATCACTCTTGGGACCAGGAGAATAAATGAAGATGCAAGCACAATAGGAGGAACTATTAAAACAGCTCCTGCGGCAGCTGATCTGACAGGAGAAGGAAAACTTGACTGGGTATATTTAAATGATGCAAATTTAAACAATGTAAACAAAAAGAATATCGTATCACATGAAATTACAAATCTTGCACTGACGGATGCTTTAAAAGGAATGACCATGAGTGAAAAGACAAAAACCGGATTTGTATATTCTGACGGCACCAATCCGGCGGAAGAATCCGATGTGCATAAAGCTGCAGTGTTTACGGGAAAAGGTGCGGGACTTTCCTTTGAGGTGCCTGGCAGTGAGGAAGAAAGATACGTCAATATCTATACCGGAGCTTGGGCAGCGGATGCCAAAATTGAAGTTTTGGTAAACGGAAAAGTACAGTATACAGCTGAATATGGAAGTGCCAATACCACGCCGGATACAACGGATTACAGAGTGGTACGTCTGAAATATCAGACGGAGCGGGAGGAAGATACCGTGCAGATCCGTGTGGTGACAGACGAGGTGTACGATGCGTCATGGGGAAATATCAACATCAGCGCAATCACACTTTCCGATGAAAAACCTGTGAATTTGGACGAGACCATCCACACAGACTCCTGGGAGATAGACCACACAGGAGGACAGGTTTGTACATTAAAGACAAAGATAGCAGGAGAGATGTATGAGATCCCGATGCGTCAGGATCAATACAGTGGTTTTACATGGAAATGGAACGGAAAGAAAATCCTTATGACTGCTGCGGACAAAAATGAAAGCGGCAGGATGACATATCAAGGTACTTATAAGGATAATGGCCAGGATTTGACCTTTACGATGAGCTATGATGTAAATGACAAAGACCAGATGGTTGTCAGTGCATCTGTAAAGAACAATCAAAATGAGGAAGTGGATGTGGATACTGCCAGCATTTCGCTTGGATTTGACACATATATGGCATCCTATCCGGAATACAATGACCAGCTTTTTCCGACCATGATGAGATGTGAAAAGACGCATGCATGGGGATATTTTTCCACACCGAGCGGAAGACTTTTGACATTTGCAACAGACAGTCCGGTTGCATCTTACACGATGAATTATGAAAGCGGTGCACACAGGATTTATTCTGCATCCCTGGATGTATTAAAATCCGGGGAACTGCCGGCAAGACACCCTCAGGATATGAATAAGCTTGAGGCAAATGAGGAGAAGACGTGGAATATTTATTTTAAACCAGTGGATACCCTGCATGGATTAAACGAAGTAAAGAGTACGATCGCAGACAATACGCAAATTCCGGTATTTGATGCTGACCGGTATACAGTGGGAGAAGGAGAGAGTACTAAGATTTCCGTGTATTCCGATAAGCCGGTAGAAGAGGTGAAGGTGGACAAGCTGGAAAATGGAAATGCGCCAAATGTCCGATCCAAAGATGGGGAAACAGATACAAAGACAACTGCTTATATCCCGCAGGCAACACTCACAGATCCGCAAGTGAACGGAAACTGCTATACATTTATATTCGATCCAAAAGAAGGAGCAGGTGTCTACAGGCTGACTGTGAACAATGGAGCTTATGAGTCAGAGGCCATGATCACAGAGAGAAATACGTGGAAATGGTACATGCAGAATGCAAAAGAAGCAGCAGTGGATCATCCTGCCAAGGCAGCGGACTGCTGTGAATCCTGGTACGGCTTGTACAGCGCATATCTGGGACAGAAATATTTTCCGAATGAAGAGCAGGATGCAAAGATTGATGCAAATTTTGCCGATGTGTACAGTGTCATCGGATACGATGAGAACGGGGTGCCAAAAAACAATGCTTCAAGAATTCAAAATCACAGCACCACTGTTGGGATTTTGACCGACAAATATGAAGCACAGGGCAATATTGAGGATTTGGAAAAGGCAGTGAAGATCGCGGACTGGCTGATTGACAACAAACAGGATGAGAATGGAGCGTATATCGGGCCGACCGGAGACTATACATCTGTTATTTATCCTGCAAAATCCATCATGGAGCTGATGTATGCAGAAAAAGAGCTTGCCCGATCAGACAGGGAGGATCAGGATGTATGGCAGGCAAGATATGACAGGCATTATGATTCTGTAAAACGGGCCATGGACAATCTGGTAAGACTTGGCGGAGATTTGCATACAGAAGGTCAGATCACGCTGGAGGACGGGGCTGTCGCATGCTCGGCAACTCAGCTTTCCGAGTTCGCCCTGATGCATCCGGAAGGCTCCAAGGATAGGCAGAAATATCAGGATGGAGCGAAACTGTATCTTGATCTGCATGAATCTTTAGAGCAGCGCCTGATACCGGATTCCCGTATGAACGGCGGTTCCTTGAGGTTCTGGGAAGCACAGTATGATACACTTGTGACTGCCAATCCAAACAATATGATGAATTCTCCTCACGGCTGGACTGCTTGGAGTATCTATGCACAGTTCAACATGTATGAACTGACAGGAGACCAGGAATATCTGGAAAGGGGTATGAATGCCCTTGGGTCCTGCGTGCAGCTGATGGGATTTGACGGAAACCTGTACTGGGCATTTATCGCAGACCCACAGATCAAGGCAACACTGTCTGTACAGAAACCTGGGGATACGAGTGAGTACGGGGAAAAGGTGGGCCGACAGGTAACGCTTGGCGAGACATACGTGGATATGATCACGGACTGGTGGAAAACCCCGCAAGGGATGAATGTAGGGGGATATTACGGACAGGGCGGTTCCTGTGACAATGACGTGCACGAAATATTTAAGGCTATGGAAGAACTTGTACTCACAAAAGCATATGTGACAGAAAACGGGGATGGAACATATGAAACTTACAACTGTACGGCAGAAGAAAAAGATGGGAAACTCCTGGTAAAAGCAGACGAAGAGGAACTTACGGACGAGATTATCTTCAATATGGCATCAGACAAAAAAACAGTAAATGTTCAGTATTCGGACAAGACAAGTGTGGAGACGAGTGTGGAAAGTGGAATTTCCCATGTGAAAAAGTCTGATATTCCATCAGAAGAAACTCTTTCCACAGCTGTGTTGGAGTATGCAATCTCACTGACAGAGAATGTGAGCACAGAAGGAGTGATCGCATCCGTAGTCAAAACATACGAAACGGCTTTGGCGAATGCAAAAGATGTTCTTGCAAGAGCGCAGGCTTCGGAAAGTGGTCTGACACAGCAGATCATTGACGATGCATGGAAAGAGCTGATAAAGGCAATGCAGTACCTGTCATTCAAGCAGGGAGACAAGGCAGATCTTGAAAAAGTCATTGCCCTGGCCGAAACCATGGAAAAAAATATAACATCCTATATGGATGAAGGGAAAGAAACGTTCCTGCAAGCATTGCAAGAGGCGAGAGATACCAAGGATAATACGGATGCCATGCAGGAAGAAGTGGACAGTGCATGGAAGAACCTTTTGCAGGCAATGGCAGATCTTCGGTTAAAGCCAAACAAGCAGGCTTTGGAAGAACTGGTGTCAAAGGCCAGCACACTTCGCAGAGTGGATTATGAGGCAGAAAGCTTTACAAAGATGCGCACTGCACTGACTGAGGCACAAGAAGTACTTGCAGATGAGGAAGCAGATCAGAAAGAAGTGGACACTTGCGCGGCTGCTCTGGAAGATGCAGTTGCAAAACTGGAGCGAAAGGAGCCTGTAAAGGACACGGAGAAGGAAACCAAAAAAGCGGATACAGTAGCTGACAAGAAACTCACGGCAGATGCCAGTGCAAACACCAACACAGAAGATGGACCAAAACCAGGTGCCCAGAAATCTGTGAAAACGGGGGACGATAATCCGGTTATGCCTGCTGCTGGACTTTTGGCATCGGCCATGGCAGCAATTGCAGTATTTGGAAGAAAAAAGAAATAATCAATAGTAGAAAATGATGAGAAAGGGAAAGGGCAGGAAAAGCTTTTTCCCTTTTTCCTTTCTATTAGGAAAATCTTTATGTCTCCCTTAAGGATCAAAATAAAGACCAGAGGGGTTCGTTGACAGCCCGGGAAAAAGAAGGTAAGATAAATAAAGTTTTAAAACTTTGTAAGGAGGGACTTAGATGTCAAGGAAACCTGGAATGATCCACATTTACTGTGGAGACGGCAAAGGAAAGACAACAGCAGCGACCGGGCTTGCGGTGCGGGCAGCAGGGAGTGGGATGCACGTGCTGTTTGCCAGATTTTTAAAGACAGAAGATTCCGGTGAGCTTGTTATTTTGGATGATGTGGAAAATATCACAGTCCTTCATATGAAAAAAGCATTTGGGTTTATTTGGAACCTTGATGAAGAAGAAAAAGAAGAGATGAAAGAAATGTACCGGATGCTTTGGAAACAGATTTTGGAGTGTGCAAAAAGCGGGCACTACGAAATGATCGTCATGGATGAGATCATGGCAGCCACAGAAGTCGGTATTCTTACAGAAGGGGAAGTCCTCTCTTTTTTAAAAGAACAAAAAGGCAGGACAGAGCTTGTGCTCACGGGAAGAAATCCGGCCAAAAGCTGGATGGATGAGGCAGACTATATTTCAGATATACAAAAAAAGAAACACCCCTTTGACAGAGGCGTGTTTGCGAGAAAAGGGATTGAATATTAGTGAAAAGGACGCAAAAAAGCGAGGGAATCCTCCTTGTAAGTTTTGGATCCACGGATGAGAAAGCCATGAAAAACACAGTCTTTGCCCTTGAAGAATTTATCTGTCAGGAGTTCCCTTCTTTTTTTGTGCTGTCCGCCATCACAGGGGACAGAGTGAGGAAAATATGGAAAGAACGCAGGGCAGCATGTCTTCCTGATCTTGAAGATGCACTTCATATGATGTACAAAAGAGGGATGGAAAAGGTCTATGTGCTGCCAACATTTCTTGGACAGGGAATGCAGTATGAAAAGATGCAAAAAGCGCTTTTTAGGTGGAAGAAACAGTTTGTCCTCCTGGATTGTGCAAAGCCTTTGCTTGCAGGGGATAAAGCGTGTACATTAACTGCAAAATGTCTGATCGAGGAGAGTGGCATTGGCCAGGATGAGACATTGATCCTTATGGGACATGGGAGGAAAAGCAGTGTGCCCTTAGAATATCATGGACTTTGGAGGGCTCTGGAAAAGCTGTTCCCTTGCCATACAGTGATAGAATTTTTGCAGGATGAAAGGGGGCTTGAAAATGCAGCCAGGAAGGCTTGGGGACTTGGGAGAGAGAAACTGTGTTTGATGCCGCTTTTGTTTTTGGCAGGGTATCATGTAAGGACAGAGATGGCGGGAAAAGAAAATTCCTGGAAGTCTTTTTTGGAAGACAAGGGATTTCTGGTGCGCATAAAAGCCAGGGGGCTTGGAGAAATGATTGGAATACGGAAAATTTTAAAAGCCAATCTTTGTGAGATCATAGAGAAAAGGAACGGGTAGAGAAAGAAGAAAGCAATGAAAAAATTAGTGCGAATTGGCAGCAGGGAGAGCAGGCTTGCGATCGCTCAGGCCGAAGAAGTAAAAAGGACAATTGAAAAATACCATCCGTATATTCACGCCAAGGTCGTGACCATGAAGACAACAGGAGACAGGATCCTGAACCGGAGCCTTGAAAAAGTGGGCGGAAAAGGACTGTTTGTAAAAGAGCTGGACCAGGCGCTAAAACGAGGGGAGATTGATCTTGCGGTGCACAGCCTCAAAGATGTGCCGATGATACTTGAGGACGGTCTTGATATTTTGGCCTACACGAAACGGGAAGATCCAAGAGATGTGCTTCTCTATAAACCTGGGAGGAAACAAATCCCGGAAAAAGGGGTCATCGGTTCAGCGAGCAAACGGAGGATCCTTCAGCTGAAAGAATTGAATCCGTCGTGGAACTTCCGGCTCATCCGGGGAAATGTGGAGACAAGGATCCGTAAACTTGCAGAAGAAGAGTATGATGGAACTGTTTTGGCAGCTGCAGGGCTTTACCGGCTTGGCATCGGAGATTGTATTGGAAGAGTGTTTTCCACAGAGGAAGTGATTCCGGCTGCCGGGCAGGGGATTTTGGCTGTGCAGGGGAGATTGGACGAGGATTACTTCTACTTAAAAGAAGTGGATGACAAGAAGAGCAGATTTGCAGCTCTTGCAGAGAGGGAATTTATCCGTATCCTGGACGGGGGCTGCACCTCCCCGACAGCTGCCTATGCAAAAATAGAAGGGTCATCCCTTTTTATGCAGGGATTGTATTTGGACGAAGAGAGCGGACGTTATGTCAAAGACAACCTTTGTGGAGAAGTTGGTGCGTGCCAGGAGGCAGGAAAAAGGCTGGCAGAAAATTTAAAGAGAAAGTGCAGGGAATGAAATGGAGAAAAAGATGGGGAAGGTATACCTTGTGGGAGCAGGTCCGGGGGACGAAGAACTTTTGAGCGTAAAAGCCAGAAGACTTTTTGAGACAGCAGATGTGTTTGTGTATGATGCTCTTGTGAGTACGGAGATCCTCTCCATGATTCCGGAAGAGAAAAAAGTGATCTATGTGGGAAAACGAAAAGGAAACCATGTAAAGTCTCAGGCGGAGATCCAGGAAATTCTTTTAAAGGAGACAAAAAAAGGAAATACGGTGGTAAGGCTCAAAGGAGGCGATCCATTCGTCTTTGGGAGGGGAGGAGAAGAAGCGCTTGAGCTTGAAAAAGAAGGGGTATCGTTTGAGATCATTCCCGGCGTGACTTCTGCGCTGGCTGCCCTTGCTTATGCGGGAATTCCGGTAACCCACAGAGATTTTGCCTCCTCTTTTTGCGTGGTGACTGCGCATAAGAGAAAAGAAAAAGACGAAGAAATTGATTACGTTTCCCTTGTGCGGATGGGGGGAACGCTTGTCTTTTTAATGGGAGTCAGTGTTTTGGAGGAGATTTTAAACGGACTTCGAATGGCCGGTATGGCACCGGATATGCCTGCCGCTGTAGTGGAAAACGGAACAACATCCACCCAAAGATGCATTCTTTCCACTGTAGAGTCTTTGACAATGGAGGCAAAAAAGGCCAAGATCCATGCCCCGGCTGTGATCGTGGTGGGGAAAGTGTGCAATCTGGCAAAAAAGCTCTCCTGGACAAAGAAACGAAAACTTGGGGGAAAGAAAATTTTGGTGACAAGGCCAAGAAAAAGAAACGAAGGATTGAGCAGCAGACTGCGCTCCCTTGGAGCTCAGGTCATTGAATTTCCGACCATTTCTCTGAATCCCATAGAGGAAAATGAGAAACTGGACCAAGTGTTGCGGACAAAAGAGCAACGGTGGTACGTTTTTACAAGCCCGGAGGGGGTGGAAACCTTTTTTGCATGGCTTGCAGAACGAAAAATGGATATCCGCCATATCTGGAAGACAGAGGATAAGCTTGCGGTCATTGGCTCTGCTACGGCATGCGAATTGAAAAAAAGAGGATTTTTTCCGGATTTGATGCCAAAAGAGTATTATGCGAAAGATTTAGGCGAGTGTCTTGCCAGTGCAGTAAAAGAAGGAGAGCGTGTAGTCCTTCTTCGGGCAAGAGAAGGTTCTGCGGAGATTTTGAAACCTTTAAAGGAAAAAGAGATCCCAATCACAGATATTCCTCTGTACGATACAACTGTGGGAGGAAAGCCATGGCTCATTCGCAAAATAGAGAAAGAATTTCAAACAGGGACTATAGACTGCGTTACCTTTACAAGTGCATCTACAGTGAAAGGATTTGTAAAAAGTTTTCCCGGGCTTGACTATGGAAAGATTCATGCTGTGTGCATTGGGAGGAAAACAAAAGAAGAAGCAGATCGATTTGGATTTTTGTCCGTTTTTGCAAAGGAGGCAAAAATAGACGCTGTCATAGATAGAATTTTGGAAATTTGACAAAACAGAAACACTATAATATGATAAAGCAAAAAAGCAATGAGGGATTGCCATGGGAAAAAAGAAAACGATTCAAAAGATGGTAGATGAAATCGGAAACAATTATAAAATGGAAGAATTATTTTGTGCAAAAAAGGGAAAACCAATGCCAGAGCGGTCCGTTGTGATCGATTTTATCCGGGAGCTCAAAACAGTGATGTTTCCGGGGTATTTCGGAAGAGACACCATGCTGGAGACAGAGGCAGTACACTATGTGGGGTATAAAGTGAATCATCTCTATGATGTACTCAAAGAGCAGGTGAAGATTGCTCTGACGTATGAGGGGACATTAGAAGGCGAGACGTTGGATGGACGCGCAGAGGAAGTATGCGACATCTTTTTTGGCGCACTGCCGGGTGTGCAGAGAACTCTCCTTACGGATATTCAGGCAGGGTTTGACGGAGATCCGGCCGCGCATAGCAAAGAGGAGATCATTTTTTCATATCCTGGACTTTTTGCCATTTATGTATACAGGATCGCACATATTCTTTACAAAGAAAAGATTCCTTTTATTCCAAGAGTGATGTCAGAGTATGCTCACGGGCGAACGGGAATCGACATCAATCCGGGAGCGGAAATCGGAGAATATTTTTTTATTGACCACGGAACGGGTGTGGTGATCGGCGAGACGACGAAAATCGGAGACCATGTCAAACTGTACCAGGGAGTGACGCTTGGAGCTCTCTCCACCCGCGACGGACAGCAGCTTTCCGGAGTGAAACGACACCCGACGATTGAAGATCATGTGACCGTGTATTCCAACTCCAGCGTACTGGGAGGAGAGACTGTCATCGGGGCAAATACGATCATTGGTGGTAATACCTTTATCACCCAGTCCGTTCCGGCAAACACAAAGGTCAGTGCAAAGGCGCCGGAGCTTGTGATCAAGGTTCCAAAGAAACATGCATGGGACTGGGAAGAATAAGAAGGAGGAACAAACATGCAGGGACAGGAAGAGATGGTGACAGAAATCATCTCCTATTATCAGTCTTTAAAAAATCCAAAAGAACAGGAAAATCTTGTCGCCATGCTGCGTGAGATACAGGAGGAGATGGGCTGTGTGCCAAAGGACATTCAAAAGAGGATTTCCAAAGAGTTCGATGTCAAGGAGAGTGTGATCTCCTTTATCATGAAACTGTATCCAAGCCTTCGGGAGGCTGCATACAGGCATAGGATCGTACTCTGTTCCGGAGAGCGGTGTGCAAAGAAAGACGGGGCAGCGCTCATCCGTGCAGTCAAAAAGGAGCTGATGCCGGATGAGGGAGGAATCTCAAAGGATGGTGTGTTTTTGGTGTCGGTCAGAAATTGTCTGAAACATTGCAAAACATCCCCAAACATGCTGGTTGACGGGGAACTGCATACGCACGTAAAAGAGCAGGATATCCCCCGAATTCTTCAAAAATACAGGGCCGAAGGATAATTTCCATCCTTTGGCCTTTTTGTCTGATAATACAACATATAGTAGGAAATCAAAAAAAACACAAGATATGGTAGAAAAAGCATGGCGGATTTGCTATAATAGCAATTGTCAAAAATGAGAATATATTAATAGAAAGAGTGAAGCATATATGAAAGTGATCAAAAGGGATGGTCGTCAGGTGGAATACGACCGCAATAAAATCATCAGTGCCATTCAGAAGGCCAACAATGAAGTAGACAAACTGGATAAAATATCAGAAGAAAAACTGTATGATATCGTGGCATCCATTGAAAACCGAAAACTGGAAAGCATGGCAGTGGAAGATATCCAGGATATCATAGAACAGAAATTGATGGAGGACGGAAAATACAATCTGGCCAAAAAATATATCATCTATCGTTACACGCGTGCGCTTGTGCGCAAATCCAATACAACGGATGATTCCATTTTGCGCCTGATCCGCGGGGAAAATTCAGAGCTTAAGACAGAAAACTCCAATAAAAATTCCACGCTGGCTTCCACACAGCGAGACTATATTGCAGGAGAGGTGTCAAAGGATTTGACAAAGAGGATTCTCCTGCCGGAAAAAATCGTAAAGGCCCATGAACAGGGTGTGATCCATTTCCATGATATGGACTATTTCCTGCAGCCGATCTTTAACTGCTGTCTTGTCAATATCGGGGACATGCTTGACAATGGCACAGTCATGAACGGAAAACTGATCGAATCACCGAAAAGTTTCCACGTTGCATGTACAGTCATGACACAGATTATCGCATCCGTGGCAAGCAGCCAGTACGGAGGACAGTCTGTGGATGTGCGTCATCTTGGAAAATATTTGAGAAGAAGCCGGGAAAAATACTTGGCAAAGTATCGTGCAAAATACAGCGATACCATCAGCGAGGAACTTTTGCAGCAGCTTGCAGATGACAGACTTCAGGATGAACTGCGCTCCGGTGTACAGACAATCCAGTATCAGATCAATACGCTGATGACAACAAATGGACAGTCCCCGTTCGTGACATTGTTCCTGAATCCGGACAAAGACTATGAATATGCAGATGAAGTGGAAATGATCATCCGTGAAATCCTCCGCCAGCGTATAGAGGGGATCAAGAATGAATCCGGAGTGTATGTGACACCGGCATTCCCGAAACTGGTCTATGTGTTAAATGAGGATAATTGCTTAAAAGGCGGAAAATACGATGACCTGACGAGAGTTGCAGTAAAATGTTCTGCAAAGAGAATGTATCCGGATTATATTTCCGCTAAGAAGATGAAAGAAAACTATGAAGGCAATGTATTCTCCCCTATGGGATGCCGCTCTTTCCTTTCTCCATGGAAAGACGAGAACGGAAATTACAAATGGGAAGGAAGATTTAATCAGGGGGTAGTCAGCCTGAATCTTCCACAGGCAGGTATTGTGTCAGGCGGAGACATGGAAAAATTCTGGCAGGTTCTGGACGAAAGACTTTCCCTCTGTTTTGAGGCTTTGATGTGCAGACATAAGGCACTGGAAGGCACCTCTTCCGATGTCAGCCCGGTACATTGGCAGTACGGAGCCATTGCAAGGCTGAAAAAAGGAGAAAAGATCGATAAATATCTTCACGGCGGATATTCAACCTTAAGTCTTGGATATATCGGACTGTATGAGCTTACAAAGATCATGACAGGGGAAAGCCAGACAGGAGAAGAAGGACAGAAATTTGCCCTGAAAGTGATGAGACGTCTGAAAAACGCAACGGATACCTGGAAGGAGACAACAGGACTTGGTTTCGGACTTTACGGAACACCTGCGGAAAGCCTTTGCTATCGTTTTGCAGAGATTGACGGAAAACGTTTCGGGGAGATCAAAGATGTGACAGATAAAGGATATTACACTAATTCCTATCATGTAGATGTAAGAGAGCACATTGACGCATTCGATAAATTTGAATTTGAAAGCCAGTTCCAGACAATCAGTACAGGCGGCTGCATCTCGTACGTGGAGATTCCGAACCTGAACAACAACTTGGAAGCAGTCGAGGAAGTTGTAAAATTCATCTATGACAATATCCAGTATGCGGAGTTTAACACAAAATCCGACTACTGCCAGGTATGTGGCTATGACGGCGAGATTAAGATTAATGACAACTATGAGTGGGAATGCCCGGTCTGCCACAATAAAGATGAATCCCGCATGAATGTCACAAGAAGAACTTGCGGATATCTGGGAGAAAACTTCTGGAATCCTGGAAAGACAAAAGAGATCAAGAGCAGAGTGATGCATTTGTAAAAGGAGTGCCGGACAATGAATTACGCAGATATCAAGCGATGGGACGTTGCAAACGGCCCGGGAATCCGTGTCTCCTTGTTTGTCAGCGGATGTCCTCATGCGTGCAAAGGATGTTTTAATCAGGAGGCCTGGGATTTTTCCTACGGGAAACCTTTTACAGAAGAAACCGAAAACTTTATCCTGAAAGAACTTGGGAAAACCTATTATCACGGAATGACGCTGCTTGGCGGCGAGCCGCTGCACCCGGACAACCAAAAAGGCCTTCTTTCCTTCATAAAGAAAGTAAGGGAGCACTACCCGGAGAAAACAATCTGGTGTTATTCCGGATATATGTGGGAGCCGGAGATTTTAGGCTGGATGTATGAGAATGTTCCGGAGACAAAAGAGCTTTTGGCATGTATTGATGTGCTCGTGGACGGAAGATTTGTGGAAGAAAAGAAACAGCCGGATCTTTTGTTCCGTGGCTCTGCAAATCAAAGACTGATCAATGTGCCACAGTCTTTGCAGCAGGGAAAGACGGTACTGTGGGAACCGGAAGAATATATTCATGTGGAAGTAAAAGAAAATCCAAAGAGCGGTGTGAGCGCAGAATAGAGAATGAAATCAGGGGATGTTATGGTTGAGAGAAAAGCCATGGCATCCCCTAAATATTTGTGGAATAATTAATGAGAAAATGATAGAATAAAAGAAAAAAAGTCTGAATTTAGCAGAAGGGAGTTGAGGAGAATGAAAAAGGAAATAGAACATAAGTGGGAATATGAATGGGAACGCGAAATGGAAATTGAACGTTATCACCCGAAATATGTATCCAAGGAACGTATATTAGTAGAAATTGCAATCGTTTTTGCAGCGCTGATGCTCAATATTTTTTTCGCAGAGGATCGCAGCAGTTATCTGATGATCGCAGGTACGATATTCTTTATCGTGGATGAAATTTCAGAATCATGGATTCATTCGAAAGAAGGCGCTTATATCTGTGCAGCTGCAAGAGTAGGAGGCGTAGCATTTTTCGTGGCGGCAATGTTGGTTTTGAAATTTGCAGATCTCTCATTGAGAGTAGTGGGCGCGATCGTGGTGGCGATTGCAGGCGGATATCGTCTCTATCAATTGTATGGACTGATCAAATTGGGGTATTTCATGCAGGAGAAACAGAAAAGATGACAGATTCATTCCTAAGAGGAGTTGAAAAATATGAGAAAGGAAGTAGAAAGGGATTGGAAATTAGACGTACAAAAAGAGCAGAACCATGATTTTTGCCTGATGGAAAAGAGTGCAAAAACAGACGTAGCAATTGGAGCAGTTGCTCTTATTGCAACAGTGATATATAATCTTTTTTTCTTTGATGGATTTTTATCTTGTTTTTTGATTGTGTATGCTGCAGGTGTAGTGATAGATGGGATTTCCAGAGGTTGGATGCGTATAAAAGCAGGAGCATGTCTTTGTGTGGGAGCAAGGGGAATCGTACTTACTTATAGTGTTATGGTCATGTTGGCAGAGGGTGGAGCTATTCCTATCATACTGACCATGGGTACCGGCAAATGGAGTTATGATTTGTATGGACTGATCAAATTGGGATATTTTACAAAGGAGAAACAGAAAAGATGACAGGAACACATGATTTTTAAGAGGTATGTGATCGGAGCAAATCCGTTTGCATACCTCTTTTTCTTGCACTTTTTTCAAAAAGAGTTCCGTTTTTTACAAAAACAGTGAAAAAGAAGCCGCTTTTTGACAAGTAAATTGTTTGTGATATATGTATAATAACATTATAAAAAAAAGAGAAATATTATGGAAAGTGCGCATTTTGTGGAGGGTGATGAAAAAATAAGAAAGGAAAAGCAAAATACAAAAAAAGGAAAATTTTTACAAGAGAAGGAGAGGTTTTTTATGAAAGGAAAGTTAAAGAAAGTCATAAGTTCCATTGCACTTGCCAGCATGGTCTTGACCCAGCTTTCACCGGTGGTGCCGGCAAATGCGAAAGAACAAAAGGCAGAAACCGGCAGCGCGTATGCATGGGTCAACTATGATAAACAGCTGGAATTTCCGGCAGAGGACACAAACATATCTGCAAGCAGCACACAGAGTGGATATGGGGCAGAGCGCATGCTGGACAAAAATATGGACACCAGATGGGAGGCATCCTGGGGAAATGCACCGGAATGGGTTGATATCATTTTAAGTACAAAGGACAATGAGCCGGAATACTTTACCGGATTTCAGTATGTCTCAAGGATGGACAACAATATTGCGGGAACGATGTCAAAATATAAAGTGTACATAAGTGAAGACGGAACATCTTATGAAGAAACTCCTTTCATGGAAGGAGAGGTTGTACAAAAACTTGACACATTTTATTTTTTATTTGAGGAACCTGTAAAGGCGAAAGCAGTGAAGATCGTGACAGATGCAACTGCAGTTTCAGAAATGCGTCTGTTGTATGTGCCGTCCACAAAAGCAGATTATGACAGCTTGAAGGCAGAGGCCTATGCGTTAAGAGAAGAGGCCGGTGGAAAGGCAGGAGAAGATATCGGCCTTTGGAGGATGGAGTCTCTGAACACCTTTGACGAAGGAATGGAAGTTGTAGAAAGCCAGGGAGAACCGGATACAAAAGAGGAGCTGGCGGACGTAAATCGACAGATTGTAGAGCTTACCAGTGATCTGAAACGTGCCCAGCTTGCATCCACTTTGGAACTGAACCAGAAACTGCGTGTGGCGGAAAATCTGTTACATGCAGCAGTCGTTGGAGATCAGCCGATGATGTACGATCAGGAGGATGTGGATGCTTTCCGGAATATTGTGAATAAAGTAAAAGAGACGGCGGACAATGGCGCGGCCGGGACAGGATCGGTTTTGGATGCAGAAAAAATGCTGGAAGACGGCAGATTTGTATTTCTTCAGTCTCAGAAAAAACCGGATATTACATATACAGGAACTGCAAGCACGCCTCTCTCCTATATCATGGATCAATTGACGGAGAGTCATTTCCAGGGAAAAGGGACAGGAGAAGACATCTATCTGGAACTGGATTACAATGGAGAGCTGGAGTTTGAATCCCTTACATTCCAGACATGGTGGGCGACCGGACAGAATATCAGCCGGATATCCGTGGACTGCAAAAACAAAGATGGCGAATGGGTACCGGTGGATAACGGAAAAGAATATACGATGGCCTGGACGACCAATACGAATGTATCAGAGTCACAGACAGTGACCTTTGACAACTCAGTGAAAGGTACAGCTCTTCGCATTCATATCCTTGCTGCATCCGCATTCTATGTGATCGATGAACTTACGGTTGGGACAACAGTAAGCGAAGAGGATATGCAGATCTTCCTGGATAGGGAGGCACTGACCATGGCGGAAGGAGAGACAGCCAAATTAAATGCGACTGTTTTACCGGAATATGCATCCAATAAAAATGTAATTTTTACTTCCTCCAATGAAGAAGTGCTGAAAGTGGAGAAAGATGGAACTTTGATAGTTGTAGGACTTCCTTCCGGTTCAGAGAAGGAAACCGTTGTGGTCACAGCTACGACAGAGTATGGTAATAAAAGTGCAAGCTGCACGGTAACTGTTGTGCCAAAGATGGCAGATGAAGAAGAAAAGCAGGATACCTCCATAAGGCTGAAAAATGCATGGAAACTTGCAGATGCGGCCAAGGAAGAAGACTACAAAGATGGAGCGATACAGGAATTCAAGGGCAAGCTTGAAAAGATAGGAGAAACACTTGAACAAGAAGTGACGGTTGGAGAGATCAGTGAGTTAAATGAGGAAATCCACAGTGCGGAAACAAAATTTGAGGAGGCATCGATCATTCCAATTCGGGAGACGAAAAATCTCATTGACAGGATTACCGGTGAGGGCAGCAGTGAAAACTTTATCATTGAAACAATCCCGGCAGATGAGGAGACCGGAAGGGACGTCTATGAAGTGGATTGGGATGCAAAGGAAAAGAAACCAGTGCTTCGCGGAAACGATGGGGTGTCTCTTGCAACTGCGTACAATTATTATCTGAAATACTATGCATATCTGGATTTCCCGTATGTAGGAGAGTGCAGCCTTACATTGCCGAAGACACTGCCGGAGGTGGAAGAACCGGTGCGCATCGTGTTCCCGTATGAGTACAGACATTATTTTAATGAAAACTGTGAGTACAAATACACAGTGGATTTATATGGGGAAGAAGAGTGGCAGCATCGTATTGACTGGATGGCAATGAACGGGTTCAATATGTTCCTTATAGATCTGGGAGAACATGCGATCTGGTACAATGCAAAAGAGGAATTGGGACTGAATGATGCCGCAATAGAGGAGCTGCAGCATTACAGCAGTGGCACAGAGCAGTATTATGGAAAATATGAAATTTCCCTGGATGCAATAAAGAAAGAGGGAGAACTTGCAAAGAAAGTTGTGGATATGGCATTTAAAGCAGGAATGGAGCCGGAAATCCGTCCGTTTGTGGGACAGGTTCCATTTATGTTCCCGGATCAGCATGAAGACTATTATGGCAGCACTTCCAAGGCAAAAATGACTATTTCTCTGGATGGTTCTTTGTTTGACGGTATGTTTTTATACTCCGCGGCTAGATGGATCAATCTTCCTCAGGGAGTATTTATCAGCCCGGAGGTAGCCGCGGCAGATGCGGACAAGGCAGATGAGATGAAAGAGAAATTCGTTCAGATTTCAGATATCTACTACGCATCTTTAATGGAAGTATTGGGATACGATGAATGGGGACGCACACCGGCATATGCATACAAAGATCTGGTAGGAGAACAGGGCTTTGTCGTACAGCATGAAGCGTTTCCGCAGAAAGTTATCGGTGAGATGAATGACCAGCTCATGAAACTGAATCCGGATGCTATCTGGCTGCAGACATCCTGGAGATATCAAAGTTGGCTTCCGCAGTATTACGATGAAGGCCATTTGATGTTCGTGGATTTGAGTGCAGAAAATCGTCCGAAGTGGAATACAAACAATGAATTTGGCGGCACGCCGTGGCTTTGGTCCATGTTATTCAATTTTGGAGGGAACTCCGGAATAGAAGGTGATCTTACAGGAGTGGCAGCGGATGTTCTGGATGCAAAAGAGAATAGCCAGTACATGAGAGGGGTTTCCATCAGCCCGGAAGGCGGGGATACGAACCCGGCTCTCTACGCCATGATGGCAGAGATGACATGGCGAAGTGAGGCGCCGGACATGGAAAAATGGATACAGGATTATGTAAAACGAAGATATGGCGTGGAAAATTACGAGGCTGCAAAGGAAGAGATTGATGGAGCATGGAAGACGTTGTGCGGCACAGCCTACAAAGACTTTGTCGGCTATGACGGACCGGCACAGACACTTGTAAATGCATATCCAAAACTTTCCGGTTCCATTGCAAGAGTGTATGGAAGTAATGCAAAATTGTACGAGACACAGGATTTCCTTCCAGCCTGGGAATATATGTTAAAGGCAGCAGAAAAGATGGAGGAGCCGACCGAACAGTTTTTGTATGATTTGGTGGATATCACACGCCAGGCATTGGCGGATATTTCCGGGGAGGTATACACCAGTATCAAACCTGCATTTGACGCTCAGGACAAAGAAGAGGCAATGCGCTATGCAGACTGGATGATCAGGATTTGTGAAGATTTGGATGAGATTCTTGCAACAAACAAAAACTTTATGATCGGAACAAGACTGGAAGGAGCAAAAGGAAGAGGTGTGACAGAGTCTGACAAGGAATTCTATGAGCAGGTGGAACGTACTTTTCTGACATACTGGGTGCTGGATGATCCAAATCAGGCGAGCCTTACTGATTACTGCAACAGACATCTGTCCGGCTTGATGACCGATTACTATGGTATGCGCTGGGAAGTGTTCGCAAAATATCTGGAGCAGGCACTGGATGAAGACATGACGGCGTCGGAGTTTAATGATAAAATGTCTTCGCTTATTGAAGAGGAGATCAAAGAAAACGAAGTGGCATGGTCAAAAGACCACACAAAGTATCCGACAAAAACACAGGGAGATGCTGTAGAGATCAGCAAAAAACTGTTTGAAGAGTATCAGCCATTGATTAAAGAATTGTATGGTGCAAGCGATGACTCTAAAGATCTTCCTTTGGAGGGAATGACAGCAACAGCCGGAAATGAGCAGGCAGCATCCGGAACGGAAGGACCAGCATACAATGTACTGGATGGCAATACGAGTACGATCTGGCATACAGACTGGAACGGAAGTGAAAGGGATGTGCAGTGGATCGACATTTCCCTTGGAAAAGAGCAGATTGTGGATGGACTTCGCTATTTGCCAAGACAAGGCGGGGGAGTCAATGGAATCGTGACAGCTTATGAAATTTATATCAGTGACGATAATGGACAGACTTATACAAAAGTGGCAGAAGGTACATGGAAACAAAACAGCCTTTGGAAGGCGGCATCTTTTGATGCTGTGAAAGCGACAAACGTGAAACTTCAGGTTGTAGATGCGGCATCTGACAAGGATCAACTGTTTGCATCAGCAGCCGAAATCCGCATCACCAAAGGAGAACTAACGCCTCAGGAGCCGATTTCCACAGATATTCTTGAATATACACTGGAACTTGCGGAAAAAGCAGACACTACAGGCGTGATAGAATCTGTTGTAAAGAAATTTGAGGAGACAAAGACAAACGCACAGGAAATCCTTGATGCAGCAAAAGCTGGAGATGAATCTGTTACCCAGGAGATGGTGGACAATGCATGGAAAGAACTGATCCATGTCATGCAGTATCTCTCTTTTAAACAGGGAGATAAGACGGATCTTGCAAAAGTCATTGCACTGGCAGATGAGATGAACAAAAACCTGGATTCCTATCTGGAGGAAGGAAAAGACGGATTTGTGAAAGCGCTCGATGCTGCAAAAACAGTGCAGGAAGACGGTGATGCAATGCAGGAGGATGTCAACAATGCATGGAAAGAGCTTCTGACAGCCATGGCAGGACTTCAGAAGATTCCTGACAAGACAGCTTTGGAAGAACTTTTGAAACAGGCAGAAGAGCTTGATGAGGCTGATTACGAGGCAGTAAGTTTTGCAGCTTTTAAAGCAGCATATGCAGAAGCAAAAGCAGTTTATGAAAATGAGCAGGCTACCAAAACCCAGGTAAGTGCAGCAACAGAAAGCCTTGAAGAGGCGATTGCAAAATTGACACCTGCAAAAGGTATAGATAAAGATACTGTGGCAAATGCAGGAAGTATCCAAACAGGGTCTGACGATAAGAGAACAGCCACAGATAAAAATGGTAAAGTTACACAAAATGCAGTAGATACAGCAGCAAAATCTGCGAAGACAGGAGATGAGACAAATACAGCCTTGCCAATGGCAGCGGGAGTCTTTGCAGCAGTGGCAGCAGCGTTTGTGTGGAAAAAGAGAAGATAAAACAAAAGGAGAAGAGAGGAGCCAGTCAGAGAAATCTGATTGGTCCTCTCTTTTTACTCTATAGGAACGTTTTATGGAAATCAGTCTGTATTTGTTGCATTCAGTTTCGTAACAACAGACATGACAGCATCTGTAAGGCTAAGCCGATTGGCCTGATAGTCGTCAAAGGCCTGACGGATGAGAAAACTTGTGAGCGCATCGCTGTGACCTGAGTATTTGCAGGTGACAAATTTTTTGAACAAGTTCATAGTCTCTTCTTTTGTGAGCTGTACGTACGGTTTCTGTTTGGTGATTTCCCCCTCACCGATCGTGGAACGTCCGGCAGCATCCATTTCACCATAAGCAAACAAGGTATCCTGAAGTTTCTGAAAGGAAACAGGAAAATTCGTCCAATAGTCATAACCTTTTTTCAGGACAAAATCAAGAAATTTTTTGGCGCCTTCCGCATGAGGTGCATTTTTAGGCAGAGCTAAAATGGTGGAAGGAACAAAGTAGGAATCCTTGCCACAGGAGAGAAGAGAGGAGGAAAGTCCGTTTTTCTCTTTCAGTCCCTTGATATAAGGCAGTGTCTCTATGGAAGAAAGCAGCCCCATGGTCATAGGAGAGTCATGGATTAAAAGTTCGTCCAAATCAGCGGCAAGCTCATATTGGTTTGGAATATAAAAAGAATAAATCCAACCATTTTCCGGTGGCAGATCGACGTCTGCATCCTCATGGTGCGCAGTTTCGAAGATTGTGTGGGCGCATTGAAAAAATGTCTCCAGCATGGTCTTGTCAATGGAACCATCTTCAAGAAAGCACTCCGGAATATATGCAGTATAGAGAGCCTCCCAGAGGTTTTCAAAGTCCATATGATAGAAAAGGTTCTCATTTTCGGCTGCTTTTGCAGCAAGATAGTCGCTAAAAGTGCGTAAATCTTTGCTTGCATCCAGTGCACCCTGCGGACCGGTGATGACAGGGATAGAAAAAGCAGCAGGAAGAGCATAAGTATTCTTATCATATCGGAATGTGTGAAGAACATTAAAAAACCAGTCAGCACTCTTTTTTGGCAGATGATCATTTAGTGGTGTCAAAAGGCCGGACTCTACATAGGCATCCACAGGGAGATGATCGCAGAGGATCACGTCCGGGGAGTCTTTGGAGGCAAGGAGTGTCTGCGTGTTATTTAATACAGTCTGGATGGAGTCTTCGGTCAGAGTTTCGCTGGAAAGAGAAGAATCCAGTGCAGACATGGTTTCGACGTAGTACTGAGGATATTTTTCTTCAAATTCTGTTAAGAAAGAATCCGGGATCGCATCTTTATACAAAGAGTAGAGAGTAAGCTCTTCTGTATCGGAGCGATATCCTTCCTTTACATATTCAAACCGATAACCTTTGCAGCTTTGATAGTCATCAAAAAAGAAAAACAGATCATTGTTTGGTGTGAGAACGGTTGTTTTAGTTCCGGATTCAAAATTGATATGTTTCTTTAACAGATGTTGCTGGGAATGATCCTTGAGTGAAAAGGAGTAAATCCCGGAGCTGCAAAGCTTGATGATTTCATTTGTGGATTTTTGATAATGAGACAAGAATATGGATTGTTCCTGCAAAAAGCGATCCAAAGTTTCGTTGGAAAATTCCAGTTGTTTTCCGTCAGGAAAAGAAAATGCCTTCACCTTGTCCCAGGCAAATGCATACATCGTATTATCTATGACAGTTATTGCCTCAGGTGTGGATAAATTAGGAATGTTGTATTGATTCACAAGTTTTCCATCATAGGTATAGAAATAGATGTTCTCATATGTTCCGGCGAGAAAACCGTTTTCCACAGGAGTCGCACAGGTGATGTCTGCGTTTGTTTTCGAATAGATATCTTCAAAAACAGGCGTTATTTTTTCCCCATCTAAGATCGCGCACCGGTAAGCCCACCTGTCATCCTGGTAGGTGAGAAGGTAACATCCTTTGCGAAGTGGGTAAATATTGTCTACAGATTCCACACCAGAAGGGAAAGAAAGATCGGAAGTTTTTTCAAAAGTTTCTTTCTTTTCATCCCATGTATATACTGCAAGGGGGGTGTCTGTGGAGAAAATGGCTTTTATGTGATTTTCTTCCTGCCATACAGCTGTGATATTGTTGAGATTTTGTGGCAGTTTTATTTCATGTTCCTTATAAAACTGCGTAATTCCGTCTTTCTGTTCTGGTTTTGTGGGTTCAATTTTACTGCATCCACAAAGAATGAGCAAAAGGAGTGCGCTAAAAAGTAAAAATTTTTTCATAACCTTTCCCCTCCGTTTCTTTTAAAACATACTTCAAATTTATTATACAAAAACAAAAGAATGACAGTCAACAAAAAGAATAATTCATTTAGTACAAAAAACAATCAATTGAAACACGAATTAATAGAGAACATTGTTTTGTATAGTAAAATGATATCAACAAAAAACATCCATAGACCAGAGAGGAGATGAGTGTTATGAAGAAAAAAATATGGTGCGGGATCATCATGATCATTATCATCATTGCAGGAAGTGCGTGCAGTCGAAATGAGGAAAAGCAAGAGCCTGATTTTTCGAAAAAAAGTTGGCAGGAAATTTTAAATGCATATAAAGAGATGGATCAGTTAAAGGTTATTTTGAACACCAAAAGTGATTTTGATGAGGAGAACCCGTCTGGAGAGAGAACGATCATCATTGACCGAAAAGCAAATCTTGCAAAAAGTGAAACGCCGGATGCAGCAGGCAGCAATCAATTCTATTATTATATAGAAAAAACAAAGGAAGGATACCAACGCTATGTGTGGAATGAGTGGCAAAAGAAATATGTTGCAGACGGGGAACCGACAAAAGAATGTCCGTTAGAAGGAGAACTTTTTTTGCACAACCAAGAGGGAAATACTTATGAGGAGATTGGTGAGGAGGACATGGATGGGATAAAATGTACCAAGGTCCAGGTGACATGGTCAGTTCCGAAGGAGGACACCACAGCAGCATGGGCAATCTCGAACGGCAGAATCACGGAAGAAGAGTTGGCAAAAGATGAGGCGCTAAAAGAGCTGGTGGAGGAAAACTTAAAGGGGAAACGTACGACAACCTACTGGTTCTCAAAACCGGGAAAAAGACTTCTTTATGCATACGAGGAAGAGGAAAACGATACGAGGCTCAACAAGTATTTAAAGTACAAGGAAGATGGAGAAATAAAGTCTATGGATGAGATCAAGGGAACAACAAAGATTTATATTTCTTATGAGACAGACAAAGTGGAACATTTGGATGTGGGAGAATTGAAAAAAGAAGAGAAACGATAATGTTTGAGCTGTCGTTATGACAGCTCAAACATTCCGGTGTAAAGTTGATAGTATTCTCCTTTTTGAGCCAGAAGTTCTTCGTGATCCCCGCGTTCGATCACTTTTCCATGTTCCAGAACAAGGATGGCATTGGCTCCCCGCACAGTGCTCAGGCGGTGGGCGATCACAAAGACCGTACGGCCCTCCATCAGCCGGTTCATTCCCCGTTCGATCAGTTCCTCGGTTCTTGTGTCAATACTGCTTGTAGCCTCATCCAAAATCAGTACCGGAGGATCAGCCACTGCTGCTCTTGCGATGGCGAGGAGCTGTCTCTGCCCCTGGGATAGATTTTTTCCATCTCCTGTGATCATTGTCTCATATCCGTCCGGAAGACGCCGGATAAAGGAGTGAGCATTGGCCAATTTTGCAGCTGCCTCGATTTCTTCCTGCGTGGCATCCAGTTTTCCAAACCGGATATTGTCCGCAATCGTACCGGAGAACAGATGCGTATCCTGCAGGACAATGCCAAGGGAGCGGCGAAGGGAATCTTTAGAGATATCTTTGATATCGATTCCATCGTAGGTGATCCTTCCTTTTTTGATGTCGTAAAATCGGTTGATCAGGTTCGTGATCGTTGTTTTTCCAGCTCCGGTGGAGCCGACAAAGGCAATTTTCTGCCCCGGTTTTGCGTAGAGGCTGATGTCTTTTAAAATAGTCTTGTCACGTGTATATCCAAAATCTACATGATCAAATCTCACATCCCCAAGAAGAGGAGTAAGAGAGTGGGAGGAAGGGTCTTCCCATGCCCAGAAACCAGTGCGTTCACTGCATTTCTTTAAATTTCCAAAAGAGTCTTTTTTCACAGGGGTCAGAGTAATTTTTCCATTATCTGTCTCTGCATTTTCTTCCATCAGATCAAAGATTCGTTCCGCTCCTGCCAAGGCAGTGAGAAGAAAATTAGACTGTTGTGTGAACTGATTGATGGGAAGTGCGGCCTGGCGGACAAACACAAGGTAACTTGCAAGACTTCCGACATCTGTCATGCCGTAAATAGCCATCATACCTCCAAGAATGGCCACGATCGCATAATTGATGTAGGAGATACTGACGACCATAGGGATCATTGTGCCGGAATAGGCGACTGCTTTTGTGCCGGCTGCCCGCAGGCGGTCATTCTTTTTTTGGAAAGCAGCAAGGTTTTCTTCTTCATGGTTAAAGACTTTGATCACCTTTTGCCCCTGGATTATTTCTTCGATATAACCGTTGAGTTCTCCCAAGTATTTTTGTTGGTGATGAAAATAGTATTTGCTTTTTTGGCTGCTGAACCGAATGTAGAGAAACATCGCCAGATAGCCGAAGATGACAAAAATACTAAGCTGCCAGTTTAACAGAAAGAGGAGTGTCAGTGTCCCTACAATCTGGATAAAACTTTGGATGACCATGGCAAAGCTGTTGTTGAGCGCATCGGCTACCGTGTCCACATCATTGGTAAAACGGCTCATAATGTCTCCGTGTGTATGGGAGTCAAAATAGCTTAGCGGAAGTTTCTGCATCTTGGCAAATAAATCTTTGCGGATATCATAGATGATTTTTTGTGCAGCCTTCACCATGGTCTGCGTGTAGCCATAGGCGGAAAGCACACCGAGACCGTAGATGCAGGCAGTGACGGCAATTCCGAAAATAAGGCCTTTCATGTCTCCCGGAACAATATATCGGTTTACAAGCGGTTTTAGCATATATGTGCCAAGGAGATTGCCAAGGGCGCTTATTGTGACAAGGATGGCTACAATAAGAAGGAGAAACCGATGCTTTCCCATATAAGAGAGAAGAGAGCGGAATGTTTTTCTTAAATTTTTTGGACGTTTTCCACTAATCTGCGGCATGGGCCATTCCTCCTTTCATCTGTGAATGATAGATTTCTTGATAAATCTCATCTTTAGCAAGAAGACTTTGATGGGTCCCCACTGCGTGAATATGTCCATCTTCCAGTATGAGAATCTGGTCTGCGTGCATGACAGAGGTGATTCTTTGTGCAATGATGATCTTGGTCATCCACGGAATGGCAGAAAGTCTTTTTTGAATCCGCGATTCAGTGGCAGTGTCCACAGCGCTTGTGGAGTCATCAAAGATAATGACTTTCGGGTGTTTCAGCAGTGTTCTTGCAATACAAAGCCGTTGCCTTTGCCCTCCGGAAAGATTGACGCCGCCCTGTTCCAGAATAGTGTCAAGGCCTTCCGGCATTTGTTTGACGAATTCGTCTGCACAGGCGATTGAAAGGGCATCCCACAGTTCTTTGTCCGATGCGTGGGCATTTCCCCACTGTAAGTTTTCCCGGATCGTGCCAAAAAACAGCACATTTTTTTGGAGCACGATTCCCACTGCATCGCGAAGAGCCTTTAGATAATACTCCTTCACATCTTTCCCGCCAACGAGGACATGACCGGATGTAGCGTCATACAGGCGGGGGATGAGCTGTACAAGGGAAGATTTTCCGCAGCCGGTTCCGCCTATGATGCCCACAGTCTGCCCGGAGGGGATATGAATGTCAATATCAGAGAGCGCATATTCTTCTGCGTGGGCTTTGTATTTGAAAGATACGTGTAAAAAATCAATCTGTCCATTTGGAATCTTTCTGCATGGAGTTTTTCTATCGGTCAAAGAAGAGGTTTCGTCAAAGACTTCATTGATCCTTTTCGCGCTGGCAAGAGAGCGTGTAAGCATGAGAAATACATTGGAGATCATCATCAGGGAATTGATGATCTGCAGTACATAGCTTAAAAATCCGGTCAGTTCTCCCACCTGCATATCCCCGGCATGAATAAAATTCCCTCCAAACCAGAGGATAAGTATAATGGCTGTGTACATAGTGAACTGAAAAGCCGGAAGGTTTAAGACCGCATAGTGGAAGGTTTTCTGGCTTCTGTCCATCAAGGTTTCATTGGCTGTCTCAAAAACATGCTCTTCGTATTCTCCGCGGACAAATGCTTTTACAGCACGGATAGCACCCAGATTTTCCTGGATGACCAGATTGACCATGTCCATAGATTTTTGTAGTTTTCCGTACATAGGAGCAATTTTGTGTACGATAAAGCCCAAAATAAGTCCAAGGATTGGAGTACAGACAAGAAAGACAAGGGCAAGTTTTGCGTTCATATAAACAGCAAGGACAAGTCCGAGGACGAGCATCACCGGACCTCTGGTCATAGGGCGGAGCCCATTTATGATCGCATTTTGCATAACAGTGATATCCGTTGTCATTCTTGTTATGAGCGAGGATGTTTCAAAATGGTCCAGATTTGTAAAAGAATAGCTCTGAATCTTTTCGTATTCCTTTTCACGGATATAAGACCCGAAACCAAGAGCAGCTCTGGCTGCAAATTTGGCATAGAGAAGTCCTGTGACAAGGGAGAGGAGTGCGCAGATACCCATCAGGACTCCCTTTATAAGAATATAGTGGATTTCTTTTTTGGCAACTCCCACATCAATAATGTCAGCCATGATAATGGGGATGACAAGTTCAAAAGCACTTTCTGCCGCCACAAACAGGATGCTGAAAATAAATTCTTTCCGGAATTTCCCAAGATGGGAAAAGATCCGTTTTAAATCGTTCAAAGAACCCCCTCCTTTTAAAATTCAATCTTATAATACATTGTAGCTCAGAAGATAAAAGAATAACAGCCTATTTTTCTTGACAAGTACAAAGACAGCCCCCATACTGAGTATAAAATGAATTTTGATGGAAGGAGCTTATCACAGATGAAAGTTTCAACAAAGGGAAGATATGCTCTTCGTCTGATGTTGGATATCGCATTGTATGAGAAGGAGAAACCGGTAAGACTAAAGGAAGTTGCAAAGAGACAGGAGCTGCCGGTCAAATATATGGAAAATATTGTATCCGTGTTCGTAAAGGCAGGATTTTTAAAAAGTGTACGGGGACCCCAAGGGGGGTATCAGCTTACCAAAGCGCCGGGAGAATACACAGTAGGAGCTATTTTGCGGCTCACAGAAGGAAATATGTCTCCGGTGGACTGTCTGGAGACAGAAGAAAACCCATGTCAAAGATCAGACCAGTGTGTGACGCTTAAGATTTGGAAGGAGCTCGATGCTGCAATTAAAAGCGTGATCGATAGGTATACGCTGGAGGATTTATTGGACTGGCAGAAAGAGCAGGGAGATGAATACTACATCTGATGAGTTAGAGACAGGAAACGGGCAGATATCGCGGGCGGTATCTGTCTTTTTTAATCCTATTAGGAAAGCACTTTGGGTTTAAAAAGTATGAAAAAGTTCAAAAACAGATTGACAAAAGATGTAGTACTGGATATAATACCCATAATTCCTATTGAAAAAGTATGAAATAGAAAAGGGGTTGAGAACAATGGAAAATATTAAGACAGGGATAGGGCAGTTGGTGGGAAATACACCACTTGTGGAGCTTGTGAACATAGAGAAAAAATTAGGTCTTCAGGCCAGGATCGCTGTGAAACTGGAATATTTAAATCCGGCCGGAAGTGTGAAGGACAGGATTGCAAAGGCAATGATCGAGGATGCTATGGAAAAAGGAAAGCTGAATAAAGATACGGTCATCATTGAGCCGACATCCGGAAATACCGGCATCGGCCTTGCGGCAATGGCGGCATCCAAGGGCCTCCGTGTTATTTTGACAATGCCGGAGACCATGAGCGTGGAGAGAAGAAATATTTTAAAAGCATATGGAGCTGAAATTGTACTTACGGATGGTACAAAAGGGATGAGCGGGGCCATTGCAAAGGCAGAAGAGTTGGCAAAAGAGTATGAGAACAGTTGGATTCCGGAGCAGTTTGCAAACCCGGCAAACCCGATCATGCACACAAAAACGACAGGACCGGAAATTTTTAGGGACACGGACGGAAATATAGATATTTTTGTCGCAGGCATCGGAACAGGCGGTACGCTGACCGGTGTGGGCACATACTTAAAGCAGCAGAAACCGGGGGTGCGCGTGGTAGGAGTGGAACCTGCATCCTCCCCGGTTCTCACAAAAGGACAGAGCGGCCCGCACAAGATTCAGGGAATCGGAGCAGGGTTTGTGCCGGATGTGCTGAATGAAGATGTCTATGACGAAGTGATCGCAGTGGAAAATGAAGATGCATTTGCATACGGAAAGATGATCGCAAAAGAGGAGGGGATCCTTGTTGGAATTTCTTCTGGCGCAGCGCTTTGGGCAGCCATTGCGCTTGCAAAAAGGGAAGAAAACAAAGGAAAACTGATCGTGGCACTTCTGCCGGACAGCGGGGACAGATATTATTCCACACCATTATTTACAGAATAAAAAACGCAAAAAGAGAGGTATGGCTATGGGAAAGAAGACAGAGAAGTTGGACAGAGAATTTCAGTTTGAGACACTGCAGCTCCACGCAGGTCAGGAGACGGCGGATCCGGCGACGGATGCAAGAGCTGTGCCGATATATCAGACCACGTCCTATGTATTTCACAACTGTGAAGATGCAATGGAGCGGTTTGCGCTGCAAAAGTCCGGGAACATTTACGGAAGGCTGACCAATCCGACACAGGAGGCCTTTGAAAAAAGGGTGGCGGCGCTGGAAGGCGGTGTGGCAGCACTGGCTGTGGCATCCGGGGCAGCGGCCATCACATATGTATTCCAAGGACTTGCGTGTGCAGGGGATCATATTGTGGCGGCAAAAAACATATACGGAGGAACGTACAATCTTTTGGAACATACATTGAGAGAATTTGGTATTTCCACCACCTTTGTGGATCCATCGGATTTTGAGGAGACCCAAAAAGCCATTCGGGAAAATACGAAAGCAGTTTTCATCGAGACACTTGGAAATCCAAACTCGGATGTGACGGATATTGAAGAGATGGCCAGGATTGCTCACAGTCACAACATTCCGCTTGTTATTGACAATACATTTGGAACACCGTATCTGATCCGGCCTTTGGAGTACGGGGCAGACATTGTGGTGCATTCCGCGACAAAGTTTTTGGGTGGACACGGCACAACGCTTGGCGGTGTGATCGTGGATGGAGGAACTTTTGACTGGGAGGCATCCGGAAAGTTCCCTTCTCTTACAGAACCAAATGCCAGCTATCATGGGGTATGCTTTACAAAAGCAGCCGGCAGGGCAGCATTTGTGACAAAACTTCGCGCTGTGATCCTGCGCGATATGGGAGCTGCGATTTCCCCATTCCATGCGTTTCTTCTCCTGCAGGGGCTGGAGACACTATCCCTGCGTGTGGAGCGCCATGTGAAAAATGCGCTGAAAGTGGCAGAGTTTTTGAATGGTCATCCGAAAGTGGAGAAAGTCCATCACCCGTCCGTTACGGATGATCCAAAGCAAAAAGCGCTCTATGAAAAGTATTTTCCAAATGGAGGAGGTTCTATCTTTACATTTGAGATCAAAGGAGATGAGAAGACGGCAAAGGCATTTATCGATGAGTTGAGATTGTTTTCTCTTCTGGCAAATGTAGCGGATATGAAATCCCTGGTCATTCATCCGGCATCCACAACCCATGCCCAGTTGAGCGATACAGAGAAAGAGGAGCAGGGTATCCGTCCAAATACAATACGCCTCTCCATCGGAACGGAGCATATCGAAGATATTCTCTGGGATTTGGAGGAGGCATTCAAAGCCATTTCCCAATAGCATAGCCAGTCTGCGGCGCGCAAAGTGGCAAGTCCCTCATAAGTGAGGGGCTTGCCACTTTGTTCTCAC
This sequence comes from Lachnoclostridium sp. An181, assembly GCF_002160325.1. Taxonomy (GTDB): domain Bacteria; phylum Bacillota; class Clostridia; order Lachnospirales; family Lachnospiraceae; genus An181. The sequence goes on along the minus strand of NZ_NFKJ01000007.1, from coordinate 42,705 downwards.
AGAATCTACACAGTTTTATCACAGAGTCTCCACATTTATCTCACATTTCCAACATGGTTTGTTCATATAATAAGTTCATATTTGCTTAGAGGAGGTATGTCAGTGATCGAGGTGAAAGAGCTGGTAAAGCAGTACGGGACACACACAGCTGTGGATCATTTAAGCTTTACAGTGGAGACAGGAAAGATTTATGGATTTTTAGGTCCGAACGGGGCCGGAAAATCCACGACCATGAATATGATGACAGGGTATCTTGGAGCTACAAAAGGGGAGATACTCATTGAGGGATACGATATCCTAAAGAATCCGAAAAAGGCTAAAAAACATATCGGATATCTTCCGGAGATACCGCCGCTTTATGTGGATATGAAGGTGAAAGAGTATCTGACGTTTGCAGCCAAGCTGAAAGGAATTCCCAAAAAGGAAGTTTCTCATTCAGTGGAAGAAGTGATGGAAAAGACAGGGATTTTAGATGTTTCTCATAGGCTGATCCGAAATCTGTCAAAGGGTTTCAGACAGAGAGTGGGACTTGCGCAGGCGATTCTTGGATTTCCCAAGATCATTATTCTGGATGAGCCGACCGTTGGTCTGGACCCAAAACAGATCATCGAGATCAGGGAGCTGATCAGGGATCTTTCCAAAGAGCACACCGTGATTTTAAGCTCCCACATTTTGGCGGAAGTAAGGGAGCTTTGTGACTACATATTTATCATTTCCAAGGGGAAAATGGTAGCCAGCGATACGCCGGAAAACCTGGAACGTCTCATGCAGAAAGGAGAGAGCGTGGAAATTTTTACCACATCACAAAGGGCAAGAGTGGAAGATATTCTTTTGGAGATAGAAGATGTGGAGTCTGTTTCTTTTGAAGAACGGGAAGACGGTACCTGTGCTCGTATTGAGGCAAAAGAAGGCAAAGACATCAGGGAAGAGATTTTCTTTGCATTTGCCGGGGAAAGGTGTCCTCTGCTTGAACTGAGAATGACAAAGCCTACGCTGGAGGATGTATTTTTGGAATTGACGGAAGGAGGAAAAGACAATGGGGGCGATTTATAGAAGGGAGCTGAATTCCTATTTTCAGTCCATGACAGGGTATGTGTTCGTTGCATTTATGGTTGTGATCGCCGGGATTTATTTTATGGCATACAACCTAAATGCGGGATATCCATATTTTTCCTATTCCCTTTCCGGACTGCTCTTTGTGCTGATCATTGCAGTTCCGGTTTTGACAATGAAATCATTTGCCGAGGAGAGAAAAAACAGGACAGATCAGCTGCTTTTAACCTCTCCTGTTGGACTTTTTTCCATTGTTATGGGAAAATATTTTGCCATGATGACCGTGATGGCGATTCCGAATCTTATCTATTGTCTGTTTCCTTTGATCATCAAGTCTCAGGGAACTGCTTATCTTCGCACAGATTATCTGGCGATTTTTGCATTTTTCCTTTTGGGATGTGTCTACATTGGCATAGGTATGTTTTTATCATCGCTGACAGAAAGCCAGGTGATCGCTGCGGTCAGTTCTATCGGAGTGTTGCTGGTCCTGTATCTTTGGGATGGGATTTTGTCCTATATTCCTGAGAATGCTCTGAGCGGCCTGATCGGGGCAATATGTCTTTTGACACTGGCAGTGCTGTTTGTGTATAAGATCACGGAGAGTGTTCTTCTTTCTGTGGGGATAGAGATTGTGGGGCTAGCATCCTTCGCGGCAGTCTATCTTGTCAAGCCGGCGCTGTTTGAGCACCTTTTGACAAACATTTTGGGAAAATTTGTACTGTATACAACATTTACCGACATTGAGAGCAGCCATATCTTTGATCTGGGCGGAATTCTTTTCTATCTTTCTTTGATCGCGGTATTTCTTTTCCTGACCATACAGGTCATTCAAAAAAGACGTTGGAGTTAGGAGGACAAAGAGCTATGAAGAAAAAAATGTGGAAGAATCCGGAAAGACAAAGAAAGATGAGACGGGGAGGAATCAGCCTTGTGCTGACAGCAGTTTTTCTCGCCGCTGTGATCGGGATCAATGTGCTGGCAGGTCTGTTGCCGGAAAAAGTAAGAAAGCTGGATGTCAGTGACAATGACCTTTACTCCATTACAGATACGAGCAAAAAGATATTAAAAGATCTGGACAAAGAAGTAAAACTGACCATTTTGGCAAATAAAAAGAATACAGACGAGCGGATCAAAACATTTGTGGAAAATTATAAAGACCTTTCCGGAAAACTTTCTGTAGAATGGGTGGATCCGAAACTTCATCCGGAAATGCTGGAGGAATATGACGCAGCGGAGGATACAATCATTGTCTCCTGTGCGGATACAGGAAAAACCGTGCAGATTTTGTTTACAGATATCATTCAGCAAAGCTACACTTATACAGGACAGATGACAGAATCCGCGTTTGATGCAGAAGGGCAGTTCACGAGCGCTGTTGCCAGTGTGGTTTCCGATACAACAAAGAAAATTTACCGCACAACAGGGCACGGAGAGGCGACAGTATCCACGACAGTGTCCGAGATGCTGGAGAAGTCCAATTTTGCGATGGAAGAACTCAATCTTATGATGAATGCCAGGATTCCGGATGACTGTGACATGATTTTTATTGACTCACCTGGCACGGACATTACGGCAGATGAAAAAACAATCCTGGAGGAATATTTAAACTCCGGGGGAAATGTCATGATCATGATGGGCGATGGTGAAAAAGCTCTTCCGAATCTGGAGGAAATTTTGAGCACATACGGATTGAACATGGCAGAAGGGTATATTGCGGACATGAGCAGGTGTTATCAGGGCAACTATTATTACCTGATTCCAAACTTAAGTGCAACAGGGGAAATGGCAAAAGGACTTCAGTCAGAGACTGCCTTGATCGTCAATACAAGAGGAATGACTGCCGGCACACCAAAAAGGGACACCATCACCCTGACTCCGTTTTTGGAGACATCGGAAAATGCATACGCTGTGACAGAAGAGGAGCAAAAACAAGGAACTTATGTACTTGGAGCAGTGGCCACAGAACCGATAGAACAGAAGCAAGATGGCAGTGAAGAGGAGAGAAAGGAGGCAAGGCTTACGGTCTTTTCCAGTAATCATATGATAGATTCCACTGTCACAGATACATTTTCTTCTCTTGACAACCTGACACTTTTTGTAAACGCTGTCACAAGCGGGTTTGATGATGTGGAAAATGTCTCTGTTGAGGCAAAAAATCTGGGAGTCACATTCAATGCCATTTCGCATACAGGGATGATTGGCATGCTCGTCATATTTGGAATACCGATTGTTGTAATTTTAGTCGGTTTTGTTGTGTGGATAAAAAGAAGAAAGTCGTAATGAACAAAAGACCATGTTGTGCAGAAGAATGTGCACTGCATGGTCTTTTGTTGATTTTGGGGATATAGTTTTAAAGAAAAGGGATATATGGTAAGATATAAAAAGAAACTATAAAAAGCAGGAGAACAGAATGATAACGATAAGAAATGAAAGGGAAACAGACTATAAGAACGTAGAAGAAATCACAAGAAAAGCGTTCTATAACCAATATATACCAGGATGTGTGGAGCATTATCTGGTTCGCAAGATGCGCGGACACAAAGATTTTATACCGGAGTTGGATTTTGTACTTGAACTTGATGGAAAAGTGATCGGAAATATCATGTACACAAAAGCCAGACTGGTTGATGAAAATAAAAAAGAAAAAGAAATTCTCACTTTTGGGCCTGTCTCTGTGGATCCGCAGTATCAGAGAAGAGGGTATGGAAAGATGCTTATGGAGCATTCATTTTTGCACGCAGCGGTACTTGGATATGATGTGATCGTCATATTTGGAAGTCCGTCAAATTATGTGAGCAGTGGTTTTGTGGGATGCAAAAAGTACAATGTTTGTCTGGAAAACGGGAAATATCCGGCAGCCATGATGGTCAAAGAGCTTACGCCCGATGCCCTGGATGGAAGGAAATGGTTCTACTATGACAGTCCGGTCATGGCAATTTCTGAGGAAGAAGCACAGGCATACGATGATACTCTTGAAAAAATAGAGAAAAAGTACCAGCCAAGCCAGGAAGAGTTCTATATAATGAGCCATTCTTTTGTTGAGTAAGAGAGGAGTGCGGACAAGGATGGAGATTCATGGAGGAAATATATACGACAAGCAGATAAATCTGGATTATTCCATCAGCATCAATCCCTTTGGTCTGCCTGAGAAAGTCAGAAGAGAAGCAATCCGCGGAGTTGAACTTTCGGAACATTATCCGGATGTGAATTGTACAAGGCTGTTGGATGAGATGGAGGCTGCCTTCTTGCAGCCGAGAGAGCGCTTAATCATTGGAAACGGGGAGAGCGAGCTGATTTATGCAGCCGCCTGTGCAGCAAAACCAAAAAAGGCGTTGATCCTTGGCCCTACTTTTGTTGAGTATGAACGGGCATTTACGGCAACAGGATGTGCATTTGAGTACTATTTTGCAAAAGAAGAAGCTGATTTTGTTGTCCAGGATGAAATTCTGGATATTTTAAGCTCAGGGAAATACGACATGTTTGTTGTCTGCAATCCGAACAATCCGACGGGAAGACTTGTAAAGAGACGGCTGATGGCACCGATGATGGAGCTTTGCAGGGAGAAGGGCATCCGGGTCATGCTGGATGAATGTTTTATGGATTTTGTGCGCAAGGAAACCGAGCACACCTATATCCAAAAGCTGGATGAATACCCTAATATTTTAATCTTGCGCACATTCACAAAAACATTTGCCATGCCTGGGCTGCGGCTTGGGTATGCACTGTCCTCGGACACGGGATTTATAGACCGCATGAAAAGTGTACTTCCGCCATGGAATGTGTCAGTGCCGGCGCAGTATGCCGGAGTTGCAGCTATGAGGGAGAAAGAGTTTATCGTGCAGACAAAAGAATTTGTGAGCAGCGAAAGAAGATGGATGGAAGACAGGTTGAAGGCTCTTGAGTATCCATATTTTACTTCTAAAGCAAACTTTATTCTGTTTCGGGCGGACGGAAGACTAAGAGATTTCTGTCTTGCATCCCGCATTCTTATCCGGGATGCAGGAAATATTCCGGGGCTTTCCAAAGGATTTTACCGAATAGGAGTGAAAAGAAGGAACTGCAATGAACGGCTGTTCAAAGTGTTGGAGCAGGCAAAACGGGCGATGCCGAAGTAATGATTCTTCGGCACCGCCCGTTTGCTGTTTATTCATTGGAGGAAAAACAATCTATGTAAAAGCATTTCTGCTGTCTGGCTTAGGCGAAGTCCGGCGGCTCTACAGAGGTTCTCGTGTACAACCGCTGTCTTCTTTGTTTTGATACATTTAGTATAAAGAATAAATGTGATTAAACTATGACATGTGGATAAAGAAAAAAGAAAATTCCTTAAGAAAAACATAACAATATCTAAAAGAAAAGGATACATTTGGAAACAGACATTGCAAAAAGAAATATAGAAAGTTATAATAAATTTATATAAATTTGGGAAAGTATCCATATATATTCGCGAATAAGGGAATATTGTGTGATATAAAAAGGAGGATGTTGAAGTTGAAAGTCGGATGTGTAAAAGAAATCAAAAACAGAGAGTACCGGGTGGGGATCATCCCGGACCATGTAAAAAGCTATGTGAGCGCAGGACATGAAGTGTGGATGGAAAAAGGGGCTGGAATCGGCTCCGGATTTTTGGATGAGGAATATGAAAATGCCGGCGCGAAACTCATAGACAGTGCAAAAGAAGTCTGGGAAAACGTGGATATGATGGTAAAGGTAAAGGAACCTTTGCCGGAAGAATACGGATATTTTAGAAAAGATTTGGTATTGTTCACTTACCTCCATCTTGCTGCGGAGAAACAGTTGACAGATGCGATGCTCTCATCCGGTATCAAAGGGTTCGCATATGAGACATTGATCGAAAAAGACGGAAGTATTCCATTGCTTGCGCCGATGAGCCAGATAGCCGGAAGGTTAAGTGTACAGGAAGGGGCAAAATATCTGGAAAAGACTTACGGCGGATCGGGAGTGCTCCTCTCAGGAGTGCCGGGCACACCAAAGGCGGAGATTGTGATCCTCGGAGGCGGTACGGTCGGTATCAATGCCTGCAAGATTGCAGTGGGAGCTGGGGCAAATGTGACGATACTGGATATCAATCTTTCAAGGCTTGCGTATCTCGACGATATTTTTGGCGCAAGGATCCAGACATTGATGAGTACGGATGCCAATGTGGAAAAAGCGGTTTCCAAGGCAGATGTCGTGATCGGAAGTGTTCTTATACCTGGAAAGGCAGCTCCGAAAATCATGAAAAGAGAGTATTTAAAGAAGATGAAAAAAGGAAGCGTCATTGTGGATGTGGCCGTGGACCAGGGCGGTTGCTGTGAGACAACGAAAGTCACAACACACGATGATCCGATCTATGAAGTGGATGGAATCCTTCATTATTGTGTAGGAAATATGCCGGGAGCAGTTCCGAGGACTTCCACTATCGCCTTGACAAATGCAACATTGAAATACGGACTGGCTCTTGCAAATGATGGTTTGGAAGGTGCGTGCAGGAAAAATGAAGTGATGTATTCCGGAGTGAATACGTACGAAGGGAAATTGACATGTAAGAATGTAGCGGACAGCTTTGGGATGGAATACACAGACATCCATACACTGATAAAATAGAAAAAAAGGCATGGTCATCAGTGAAAACTGAACATCCATGCCTTTTTATTTGGAATATTAGTACCACCGAACCATCGGGAAATCATTGTTGATTCCTTTTGTGGCAAGGATTTGGTGGATGTCGATGATGCCATTGTGGAAAGTTGCAGCGCAGGCATTCAGGTACAAATCCCACATGCGCAGAAACCTTTCGTCAAACATCTTTTTTTCTTCTTCCATGTGTTTATGGAAATTATCTGCCCAGCACAACAGTGTTTTGTTGTAGTGCAGTCTTAGATTTTCCACATCCATGGTGTGGAAGTCATCTTCCGCCATGCAGGAGAGGATTTCACGCAGGCTTGGAACGGTTCCGCCCGGGAAAATATATTTTTTGATCCACGGATCCCCTGCATGCTCTTTGAGTGCGCTGATAAAGTGGAGCAGGAAGACGCCGCCTTTTTTGAGCACCGCATTCACGCAGTCAATAAAGAGCTGATAATTCGGACGCCCCACATGTTCCACCATGCCCACACTTACCACACGGTCAAACTGATAGCCGCTCTTTGGAAGATCCCGGTAATCCATGATTTCTACTTTCAGACAGTCCTGAAGTCCTTCCTCCTCAATGCGGCGTTCAAATTCTTTCGCCTGCTCATGACTGAGAGTAATGCCGACACCATTGATCTTATATTTCTTTGCTGCTTCGATCAAAAGGAATCCCCATCCACAGCCAATATCGAGAAGTGACATTCCCTCTTTCAGATTCAGTTTTTGCAGAATATAATCGACTTTGTTTACCTGAGCCTGATAAAGCGTATCGTCAGGATGGCGGAAATAGCCGCAGGAGTAACTCATAGTCTCATCCAGCCAAAGTTTGTAGAAATCATTCCCGATATCATAATGGGAAGTCACTTCTTTTTCCTGATTTTTCTTAGAAACAGAAGAATGCATGATCTTTTTGAGTGCAGATTCATCTGTGGAAAATTTGCCAAGCTGACCCAGAAAATGGTCAAGAGCGTAATACAGATCTCCCTCGATTTCCAAATCGCCGTCCATGTAGGCCTCGCCAAGGGCCAGTGATGTACTGGTCAGAAGTTTTGTCTTGGAGATAGGTTTTTTGAAATGTACGGTAAATTCAGGATTGCCTTCGCCGATCATGTACTCCTTACCGTCCAGAATGACCTTAAATGGATAATCTGTAAATTTCTTTAAAAAGGTTACTAAAATGTTTTCCAAGTCTATTCCCTCCAGTCATTTTAATCTCACCTTATATTCTAAAACTCTATTTTTGGATCATCAAGAGAAAAAAATACAAAAATTCCGTCAATTTTTAATGGAAAATCATCAAAGAATCCAAAGTTTCGTAGAAAGACGGATAGGAGACATCGACACAAGAATCGTTTTCGATCGTTGTGGTCCCCTGTGCGGTGAGGGCTGCAATGGAAAACGCCATGGCAATCCTGTGGTCCATGTAACTGTTGAGCGTAGCGCCTTTCAGAGGAGATCCGCCTTTGATGATCATTCCGTCCGCAGTCGGTGTGATGTCCACCCCCATATTCATCAGGTTTTCTGTGATCGTAAAGATACGGTCCGTTTCTTTTACCTTCAGCTCCGCCGCGTTCTTGATGACAGTGGTTCCCTGTGCGCATGCGGCCATGACCGCGATGATCGGAATTTCATCGATCAAAGTCGGGATGATATCGCCTTCAATGGTAGTGCCGGAGAGCACACTTGTTTTTACGAGAAGGTCAGCTACCGGTTCGCCGTATGTACTCTGATTGAGATAGGTAATGTCAGCACCCATCATTTGGCAAACCTTCAAAATACCTGCTCTGGTGGGATTGATTCCCACATTTTTGATGAGGATTTCTGAGTCCGGTACGAGAAGTCCTGCTGCAATAAAATAGGCTGCGGATGAAATATCCCCCGGAACTAGAATTTTCTGTGCGTAAAGTTCTTTGCAAGGCATGACTTTGGCGGTTGCATGTTTCGTATCCGGTGAAACAGTGGAAGTGATGGATGCTCCAAATTGTTTCAGCATCAGCTCTGTGTGGTTTCTTGACAGCGCCGGCTCTGTGACCCAAGTCTCTCCTTGTGCGTAGAGTCCTGCAAGAAGGCAGGCAGATTTCACCTGCGCTGAAGCAACAGGGGACTGATAGTGGATCCCGTGAAGAGTACTTGGCGAAATCTGAAGCGGAGCACAGTCATTGCTGTTCAGACTTTTAATATCTGCCCCCATGGCAGACAAAGGCTTTATGATGCGCCCCATAGGGCGGGAATTTAAAGAGGCATCTCCAGAGAGTACGGTAGAGAAATTCTGTCCGGCTAAAATTCCTGAAAGAAGCCTTGTCGTTGTACCGCTGTTTCCGGTATCCAAAGTGTCCAAAGGTGCAGAAAGTCCGTGCAGTCCTTTGCCATGGACAAGAACATGGTCATCTGTATTTTCAATCTCAATCCCCATTTTCCGAAAACATCGAATTGTGGAAAGACAGTCAGCTCCGTTTAAAAATCCGGAAATTTCCGTGGTGCCTTTTGCGATGGCGCCAAACATGACAGCGCGGTGGGAAATGGATTTATCTCCGGGAACCGTGATTTCTCCGTTTAATGCTTTTGCTTTCTCTAGTTTCATAAATACTCCTTTCCATAATTGAATAGTTAGCGTTCATATATAATATAACGGTGCCTTTGAAGTACGGATGCTGCTTTGTGTGAGGAGGCCTCATCGTAGAACTCGATCTTCAACACACCTTCTTCAAATTCACGGTTGTGCAGAATACCAATATTTTTGATACTGATGTTGTTTGACGCAAGGATGGTCGCAATCGTTGCGATGCCACCCGCCTCGTCCACGATATCGCAGTACACAGCAAACAGTTTTTTGATAGGACCCAAAGAGCCGTCAGGCAAGGAGTCCCTGTAATCTTTGGACGAGGAGAAAAGATGGTACAGTCCCTCCTCATTGCTGTCCAGAATCAGCTTTTTTGCATTATTTAAAGAGTCGATATAGCGCCCAAGAATTTCCAGGAGATTTTGTTTATTCTTCAAGCAGATCTGCTGCCACATGACAGGCGATGAGGAGGCGATCCTTGTGATATCCTTAAATCCCCCGGCTGCAAGAAGTTTCATCAGTCCGTCCTTTGTATCGGTATCGTGCACGAAGTTGACAAGACCTGATGCGATAATGTGAGGCAGATGACTGATCGTTCCGGTCACATAATCGTGCTCTTTGTAATTCAAAACAAGAGGCAGAGCGTGCAGTGATTCCACAAAAGAGCGGTATTCTTCCACTTTTTTTGGATCAGTCTTCTCTGTCGGTGTGAGGATGTAGTATGCGTTCTCGATCAGCACGGCCTTTGCGTTTGAAAAACCTGTTTTTTCAGAACCTGCCATGGGATGTCCGCCGATGAAATACTGCTCAAGTCCAAGCTGTTTTATTTCCTCGTGGATGGAAGTTTTCACACTTCCCACATCAGTGAGAATGGTGTCCTCTGTAAGGTAAGGAGCAAGCTGTTTTAAATACGCATTATTATAGGAAACCGGGGCGCAGAGAAAAATGTAGCTGCAGTGCCGGAAATTTTCGTCGATAGAGGAGCAGGAGATGTCAATAATATTTTCCTGGACCGCAAGAGCCAGTGTTTCTCTGCTCTTGTCAAAAGCGGCCAATTCATAGTCATCAGGATAATACTGGCGGATTGCCTTTGCAATAGAGCCGCCGATGAGACCAAGTCCGATGAATCCTATTCTTTTCATGATTTTATTCCATCCTTTCTGTCTTGTTTTGTGATTGTTTTATTGTATAAGAATTTAATGGAAATGTCAATCTGTGATGCTTTAAAGTGGAAAAGTAAAAAGGGACAAGAGAATAAAATTTGTGTGAATTGCATAAAAGACTTGTAAATAAGTAATTATTTTAGTAAAATATACCCATGAAATACAACCGGTAAGGAGGCAGCACTAATATGAAAGTTTACAGAACAGATGAGATTCGTAATGTGGTCCTTTTAGGACATGGAGGATGCGGAAAAACCAGTCTTGTAGAAGCAATGCTGTACGTATCAGGAGCCGTAAACCGTATGGGGAAGATAACAGAACACAATACGGTCAGCGATTTTGATAAAGAAGAACAAAAACGTGAATTCTCGATCAGCACCAGTTTGATTCCGATTGAATGGGAAAAAGCAAAGATCAATATTCTGGACACCCCTGGTTACTTTGACTTTGTAGGTGAAGTGGAGGAAGCAGTGAGCGCAGCGGATGCCGCGATTATTGTTGTTTCCGGAAAAGCAGGTGTGGAAGTCGGAACGGAAAAGGCATGGGAGTTGTGTGACAAGTATAAACTTCCTCGTATGGTCTATGTGACAGACATGGATGTGGATGACGCAAGTTTCAGGCAGGTTGTGGAAGACATGACGGAAAGGTACGGAAAGGTTATTGCACCGCGTGAGATTCCGATCCGTGAAAATGAAAAATTTGTAGGATATGTCAATATCATCAAATATGCGGGAAGACGTTTCACCGGAGTCGGAAAAAGAGAAGAGTGTGAGATTCCGGATTATTGTCTTCCAAATGCAGAACAGTGCCGCGAAAAACTGCTCGAGGCAGTGGCAGAGACAAGTGATGAATTCATGGAAAGATATTTTGCAGGTGAGGAATTTTCTATAGAGGAGATCAGGGCTGCACTGCGAACGAATGTTATGGACGGCAGTATCGTTCCGATTGGAATGGGATCCAATATCCAGGCACAGGGAGTGGCAAACCTTCTCTCCGATATCGTAAGATTTTTCCCAAGTCCTGACAAGAGGGCATGCGTAGGAATCAAACGTACGACCAACGAAATTTTTGAGGCCAACTATGATTTTGCAAAAGCAAAAAGTGCTTATGTATTCAAGACAATGGTAGACCCATTTATTGGAAAGTATTCCTTCATAAAAGTGTGCTCAGGCGTTTTGAAAGGAGAGGATTCCCTCTTCAATGCGACCTCCGAGACAGAAGAAAAACTCAATAAGCTCTACACCATGTGCGGAAATAAACCTGTGGAAGTGCCGGAGCTGCACGCTGGAGATATCGGTGCCATTGCAAAATTGTCAACGGCAAAAACAGGAGATACCTTATCAGCAAAATCTGCGCAGATCGTATATCAGAAGACAGAGTATTCCCAGCCATATACATATATGAGATATGTGGTGAAGACAAAAGGAGATGAGGACAAAGTTTCCCAGGCTTTAGCCAAGATGGTGACAGAGGATATCACATTGAAGGCTGTAAATGACAGCGAGAACCGTCAAAGCCTTCTCTATGGAATGGGAGACCAGCATCTTGAGATTGCAGTGAGCAAGCTTGCGGCAAGATATAAAGTGGAAGTTGCACTGGAAGTGCCGAAAGTAGCATTTAGGGAAACGATTCGCAAGAAATCAGATGTGGACAGTAAATATAAGAAACAGTCCGGAGGACACGGCCAATATGGACATGTCAAGATGAGATTTGAACCGTCCGGAGACTTGGAAACTCCATTTGTATTCGAGGAAGAGGTAGTCGGAGGTGCAGTGCCAAAGAATTACTTCCCTGCTGTGGAAAAAGGGCTTCAGGAGTCCGTTCTGAAAGGACCTATGGTGGGGTATCCGGTTGTCGGCGTAAAAGCAGTTCTCTATGATGGTTCCTATCATCCGGTGGATTCTTCAGAGATGGCGTTCAAAACTGCGACCATCCAGGCATTTAAAAAAGGATTCATGGAAGCCTCACCAGTTCTTCTGGAGCCGATCGCAAGCGTAAAGGTTACGGTTCCGGACGAATATACCGGCGATGTCATGGGAGATTTGAATAAAAGAAGAGGACGTGTGCTCGGCATGACACCGATTCACGGAGGAGGACAGATTATTGAAGCCGATGTGCCTATGATGGAAATGTTCGGTTACTGCACGGTTCTCCGTTCCATGACAGGAGGAAGAGGTACTTTTGAATATACGTTTGCACGCTATGAGCAGGCTCCGTCCGATGTACAGGAAAAGGAAGTTGCAAAACGTGCAGCTGAAGAGTAAAAGAGAATGAGAGCATAATAGATGATAAGAGGCGCTGTGACTGACAGCGCCCCTTTTAATATTATAAAATTTAAATAAATACTGTCGGTTTATTTGACAAAGACAAGGTGCTTTGCTACAGTTAATTTTATATCCCATATGGAGGGAAAAGGAGGAATATATGAAACATTTAGGGAGAAAAATTTTGGGCGCTGCAGTTGTTGTCATCGTTGCATTTCTTTACTACTATATCACACTTCCGGCAATCAATATCCATTCTTCGAATTTTTGGATTTTTATTTTTGCCGCAGTGGCTGTTATTGCAGTTGTGTATGCAGTAAAGAAACGACTTGGCAGAAACGAATTGAAAGAATCAAAAGTAATCAAAGGGCTTGGCGGTCTTTTACTCTTGCTCATCCTTGTGTATGTGATCGGGACGCTTTTGTCCTCACCGATCGTAAACGCGAAGAAATATCAGAAACTTTTGAAAGTGGAAGATGGAAAATTTACGGAGGATATTGAAGAGCTTACGTTTGACCAGATTCCAATCCTTGACAAGGAGTCAGCGGAGATCTTGGGTAACCGTAAAATGGGCAGCATGTCTGATATGGTGTCTCAGTTTGAGGTGGACAGCCTGTACAGCCAGATCAATTATAAAGAAAAACCAGTAAGAGTGACCCCGCTTAAATATGCAAACCCGATCAAATGGTTTACAAATAGAAAAGAGGGTATTCCGGCCTACATTATGATCGATATGACAACGCAGACAACAGAGCTTGTAAAAATGTCTGAGGGAATGAAGTATTCTACAAGTGAGTACTTTAACCGGAACATATACCGTCATTTGCGGTTCCGCTATCCAACGTATATTTTTGATGACTTAAGTTTTGAGATTGATGATGATGGAGTTCCGTACTGGATTGCTCCGGTGAAGAAGTTCAATATCGGACTGTTCGGAGGAGAGACGATCGGACGTGTTGTCCTGTGCAATGCAATTACAGGGGAAACAGTCGATTATGCGATTGAAGACGTACCACAGTGGATCGACAGAGCATACTCAGCAGATTTGCTTGTAGAGCTCTATAATTATCATGGAACATTGAAACATGGATTTTTTAACAGTATTCTTGGACAAAAAGACTGTCTAAAGACAACTGAGGGATACAATTTCCTTGCCATTGATGACGACGTATGGGTGTATACAGGTGTGACTTCCATCACAAGTGATCAGTCCAATGTAGGGTTTGTCCTGATGAATCAAAGAACAATGGAGACAAAATACTATCCGGTGGAGGGAGCTACTGAGACATCTGCCATGTCATCGGCAGAAGGCCAGGTTCAGGATCTGAAATACAAGGCTACATTCCCGCTGCTTTTGAATGTTTCCGGGGAACCGACATACTTTATTGCGTTGAAGGATGATGCGGGGCTTGTCAAAAAATATGCGATGGTAAATGTATCGAAATATCAGGTTGTAGCCATCGATGACACAATAAGCGCCTGCGAAGAGCAGTACCATGACATGCTTGCAAAAAATGGTATTGGCACAGAGAATGGACAAAACACAGCCGATGAGCTGGAAATCTCGGGTACAGTCACAAAAATAGCTCAAAGTGTTATAGAGGGAAACTCACATTATTATATTATGCTGGAGAATTCTCAGGAAATTTTCGATGTCTCAGTTGCTGAGAATATTGATATCATCCGTTACGATGTTGGTTCCCAGATAAAACTGAAATATAAACAAGGGACAAAGACCAATACAGTGACAGAAATCCTGAAGGAATAGAAGTGAAGAAAAGGTGCCGTATGGCACCTTTTTCAGTCTAAGCAAATGAACTTTTGCTCTTTATTCCGTCTTTTTTGAGCAAGATAACACGAAATGTTAGTTTAAAATTTTGCAGCCATCCATATTGATATTGGACAAATCGTCATTTTTCGCACTGACGCTTACATAAAAATCAATTTTATGTTCCTGGGAGATTTTCTTTAATGATTCAATAAAGGAAGGGATATTTTGAAGAGAAATATCAGCGTGTTTCAAAATTCCATCAATAAAGATGCATTCAATATCGCTGTTTCCGCTTATCATACCGTAGAGGAAACCGATGTAAGCATCTGTATTCGTGATCGTTGTGTAGTCATCCATGCAGATGGCACGAATATTGAAGGATAAGCTGTACGTATCCCTGTGGCTTTTTTTAATGAATACAGCATTTCCATTGCAATCTTTTACGGCTTTGTTTGCGAGTTCGATCATTTGTTGTGTTTTTCCGCTGCCTTTTGGGCCTGTTAATAAATTCACCATAATAAAGTCTCCTTTTTTATATGTATTTTTACTTGCTCTTGAAAGATTAAATCTTGTTTGTATTATACAATAATCTATCAAAATAGACAATATGAAAATAAAATTTTAGAATTTTTTATGCGATATATACAATTTTGGGGAGCGAAATAGTGCTTGACTTTTTGAGGAGTATATCATATGATAGTTTCAATTTTAAATTATTATTTATAAGAGTTCATATTTAGAAAAGGAGTGATGTTACGTGGACTCGATACCCAGTCAGATTCTGTTGCAGATTGTTTTGATTCTTTTAAATGCATTTTTTGCATCAGCCGAGATTGCAGTGATTTCACTGAATGTGCCGATGTTGAGAAAAAGTGCCGAGGAGGGGGACAAAAAGGCAAAAAGTCTTCTTCGGATGGCGGAGGAGCCGGCCGGATTTCTCTCAACGATCCAGATAGGAATTACCATGGCCGGATTTTTGGGAAGTGCTTTTGCGGCTGAAAATTTTTCTGGATATTTGGTGGATTGGATCTACTATGATCTAGGATTTCAGTCGATCGGTATGAAGACATTGGATACGATTTCGGTTGTCATCATTACCTGCATCTTGTCATATTTTACTTTGATATTCGGAGAACTTGTTCCAAAACGAATTGCAATGCAGAAGTCTTACCAGGTAGCAAAACTTTCCTGTGGAGTGATCCGCGGGATTTCAGTTGTCATGAAACCGATCATTTCATTTTTATCTTTGTCCACCAATGCAATGCTGCGGCTGCTGCATATGAAAACAGAGGCAGAGGAAGAGGAAGTCACGGAGGATGAGATTCGGTTGATGGTGGACCTTGGAGAAAAAAAAGGAATTCTCGACCAGAAAGAAAAGGAATGGATTGAAAATGTGTTTGAACTTGGCGACAGTGCTATCCGCAATGTTATGGTGCATGCACCGGATGTTGTAAAGATCGCTCTGGATGAGGACAGGGAAGAAATCTTAAAAATCATTCAGGAAAGCGGCTTGTCCCGTTTCCCTGTTTACCAGGATACCCCGGAGAATATTGTCGGGATTTTAAATGCAAAAGATTTCCTTTTGGATCTGCAAAAAGGCGGTGCCGGGAATGTGAAAAAGCTTTTGCGCACAGCTTATTTTGTGCCTGAGAATATGGCTGCAGACAGGCTGTTCCATGATATGCAGAAAAAGAAAGTACATTTTGCAGTTGTGGTGGACGAATTTGGTATGATTTCAGGAATCATCACCATAGAAGATTTACTGGAAGAGATTGTGGGTAATATTTACGATGAATATGATTCCCCGGAAGAACAGCCGATCGTACAGACAGCGGAGAATAAGTGGAAAGTTCTAGGTAATGTGGAGATTGATGAACTGGAAGAGGTCACTGGAATCCGGTTGAACCCGGGAGAAGACTATGAGACTCTCAATGGATTTGTATACTATTATATGAAACGGATTCCGGAGGATGGCGACAGCTTTAAGATTCCGGTCGGAGAGTACAACATCATAGTTGATGAAGTGAAGGACAGAAAAGTAAGCAAGGCCTGGATCGAGAAAAAAGAGCCGGTGCAGGAACTTGACAAAATTTAAGATTATGATACAATAAAAAAAGTCTATAGAAAATGAAATAAGTAAAGACATAGAAAAGGATCAGTAGAAACTGTTTTGTTCAGCAGAGAGCTGCCGGGTGGTGGAAGGCAGTGAATGAAAGGTTTTGAACTCGCCTTGGAGTTCTTCCGATGAAAGAAAGTAGTCGGAGGCGGGAATTCCCGTTACAGAAATTAAAGTGCATTTTGTCTGCAGGATAGCAGACCGGATGAAAAAGAGTGGTACCACGGAATACAAAGACTTCCGTCTCTTTCGAAAATAAAGAGACGGAAGCTTTTTTATTCTATAGGAAAATCCTTTCCACTTTGTTTATTCTGGAGCGGAGTCCCTTTTGGATTCAGAAAGAAGTAGGAGGAGATGAAAATGGCAGTACCTTATAATCATAAGGCGATTGAAAAGAAATGGCGCGAGAACTGGGAAAAGAGCCCGGTAAATGTCAAAGAGGATGAAAACGGAAAAAGAGAAAAATACTACTGTCTGGATATGTTCCCATATCCGTCAGGAAATGGGCTTCACGTAGGACATTGGAGAGGATATGTGATTTCCGATGTGTGGAGCCGCTATAAGCTTTTACAGGGATACTATATCATTCATCCGATGGGATGGGATGCATTCGGGCTTCCGGCGGAAAACTATGCGATCAAGATGGGTGTTCACCCGGCAATTTCAACAGCGGAGAATGTAAAAAACATCAAAAAGCAGATCAATGATATCGCAGCTTTGTATGACTGGGATATGGAAGTCAATACAACAGATCCGGAGTTTTACAAATGGACCCAGTGGATTTTTGTAAAGATGTTCAAAGAAGGGCTTGCATATGAAAAAGAGTTTCCGATCAACTGGTGTCCGTCCTGTAAGACAGGGCTTGCAAACGAGGAAGTTGTAAACGGAAAATGTGAGCGCTGCGGTACAGAGGTTACAAAGAAAAATCTCCGTCAGTGGATGTTAAAAATTACCAAATATGCAGAACGTCTCTTAAATGATCTGGATAAACTGGACTGGCCGGAAAAAGTAAAGAAAATGCAGGCGGATTGGATCGGAAAATCTTACGGCGCAGAAGTAGATTTTCAAGTAGATGGAAGAGAAGACAAGATCACGGTTTACACGACAAGACCGGATACTCTTTACGGAGCAACCTTCATGGTTCTTGCACCGGAGCATGCACTTGCAAAAGACCTGGCAACAGATGAGACAAGAGAAACAGTAGAAAAATACATCTATGAGGCATCTATGAAATCCAACGTAGACAGACTCCAGGACAAAGAAAAGACAGGTGTCTTCACAGGAAGTTATGCGATCAACCCGATCAATGGAGCAAAAGTGCCGATCTGGCTGTCTGATTATGTACTTGCAGATTATGGAACAGGAGCCATCATGTGCGTACCTGCACACGATGACCGTGACTTTGAATTTGCAACCAAATTTCATATTCCGATCATCCAGGTAATTGCAAAGGATGGAAAAGAGATTGAGAATATGACCGAAGCCTACACTGAGGCTGCAGGAACGATGATCAATTCCGGAGAATGGAATGGCATGGAATCCGCAGTGCTCAAAAAAGAGGCTCCGATGATGATAGAAGAGCGCGGAATCGGAAGAAAGACCGTGAATTACAAACTGCGTGACTGGGTATTCTCACGTCAGCGTTACTGGGGAGAACCAATACCGATCGTACACTGTCCGCACTGCGGGGCAGTACCGGTACCTGAAGAAGAATTGCCGTTGACATTGCCGGAGGTGGATTCCTATGAGCCGACAGGTACAGGGGAATCTCCGCTTGCGGGGATCGAAAGCTGGGTAAATACAACATGCCCGAAATGTGGTTCCCCTGCGAAACGCGAGACAAACACCATGCCGCAGTGGGCAGGATCCTCCTGGTATTTCCTGCGCTATGTGGACAATCACAATTCTAAAGAACTGGTTTCCAGGGAAAAAGCGGACGAAATGCTGCCAGTAGACATGTATATCGGAGGGGTGGAACATGCAGTGCTTCACCTTCTGTACTCCAGATTTTATACAAAATTCCTGTGCGACATTGGAGCGATCGATTTTGACGAGCCGTTTAAGAAACTGTTCAACCAGGGTATGATCACAGGAAAGAACGGAATCAAAATGAGCAAATCCAAAGGGAATGTTGTGTCACCGGATGATCTGGTGAGAGATTATGGATGTGATTCTCTTAGAATGTACGAGCTGTTTGTAGGTCCTCCGGAACTTGATGCTGAGTGGGATGACAGAGGAATCGACGGCGTGTACCGTTTCCTGAAAAAAGTATGGAATCTTGTGATGGACGCAAAAGATGCGGATGTAGAAGAGACAAAAGAACTTGTAAAAGAGAGAAACAAACTTGTCTATGATATCACAACACGTCTGGAAAGTTTCAGTCTGAATACTGTGATCTCCGGTTTCATGGAACATACAAACAAACTTGTGGAGATTGCAAAGAAGGAGGGCGGTATTGACAAAGAAACAATGAATACTTTATCCGTACTGCTTGCTCCGTTTGCTCCGCACATTGCAGAAGAACTCTGGCAGCAGCTTGGAAATGAAGGTTCCGTATTCCATGCAGGATGGCCGACTTATGACGAAAACAAGATGAAAGACGACGAAAAAGAGATTGCTGTTCAGATTAACGGAAAGACAAGAGCAGTTGTGACACTTCCTGTGGATGTGGCGAAAGAGGACGCTATTGCAGCTGGAAAAGAGGCAGTTGCGGATAAGCTGACAGGAAATGTAGTAAAAGAAATCTATGTGCCAGGAAGAATTATCAATATTGTCATGAAATAAAAGACAAAGTTAAAAAATAGTGTAAGTAGCGGGAAAGCTACTTATGCTATTTTTACATTATCCGCGTGTCTTTGTATCCCGCAGATGCCACGGTATCATTCCTGACCCAACACAGGCCGTTGTAAATGGATTGATTGGCCTATATAATTAAAGATGAGCGAGGTGGAGACTTTGGAAGAAAAAAAGATGATCAGAAGCTGCGTAGACTGTGCGGTTATCAACTGTGATGTACAGAATAGGACATATCCCAAATTCTGTCTGACCACGGAGAACAGTGACGAGGAAGTTTTAAAACAGTCACTGGAATTATACAATGAGGAAGAGAACCATAAGGTAATGATCCATGCCGCCAATGTAGAGGCAGAATACTATGGTATTCTGACAAGAGTGGAGGAGACGATACAATTTGCAAAGCGGATAGGTGCAAAAAAAATTGGTATTGCCACATGTGTGGGATTGATCAGTGAATCCCGTACATTAGCGTCCATTCTGAGGAAAAAAGGATTCGAGGTATTTGGAGTTGCCTGTAAAGCAGGGGCAGTTGATAAAACAGTGGTAGGAATTGATGAATCTTGTAAAAAAGTAGGTGTAAATATGTGTAACCCTATTCATCAGGCAAAGAGGCTGAATGCAGAGCATACGGATTTGAATATTGTAATGGGACTTAGTGTGGGACACGATAGCCTGTTTTATAAATATTCAGACGCACTGGTAACTACACTTGTGACAAAAGACAGGGTTCTTGGACATAATCCTGTGGCAGCGCTTTATACTGCAAATTCTTATTATAAGAGATTGCTGGAACAGGATGGCAGGGGGGAAGAAACCAAAGAGTTTTGATTACTCATACCTGAAAAGAGATGATTTTGACAGGCCTGACATCCAGGCCTGTTTCTTTATTTATTAATTTAAAGAAAGGAAAATGACATGATCAAAAGAGAAACATTATTATCACTTAATTTTTATAAAAAGGCTGCCTTCACAGGAGGAGACAAGAAATTCAGATATCGGATAGAAAAAAGAGAGGATATGTTGGCTGCCTGTGCGTGGGAGGGACCCTATGCGTATACTGCGACACCTGATGAGAAAAAGAAGTGGAAAGAAACAGAGTTTTCAGAAGAAGGACTTAAAGAAATTGCCAAATGGCTCACTGACCTTGAAAGAAATTTATAAGAAAATTTTAATTATTATTTATGGATGGATAAGAAAAAATTATGGAACAAGGGGTTAGGTGTAAATATTTTATAAAAAAGTTATAAATTTTATGGTTTTATAGAGCAAAAAAATTTTTTTCGTCAAATTTGGTAAAATCCTGAGCAGATTATGTGTAAAAAAGGGAAATGTGCATATTGTCAGTTCCAAAATTAAAGGGTTACAATAAGCAGGTTCAAAAGAGAAAAAAGAAGGAGGGAGTAATACGGAGAAGTTTGCAGAGGAATTAATGAAAGAACTAAACTGCGATACGGTTTTTACCATCCCGATCGGAAAGGGAATACCGGTGCTGGAATCTGTTGTGGTGACTTGGATCATCATGGGAGTCGTCACACTGCTTAGCATCATATTGGTGAGAAATTTAAAGGTAGAAAATGTCAGCCGCAAGCAGTTGGCGCTGGAATCATTCGTAAGCTTTCTGCAGGATTTCTTTGAGGGAATTTTAGGAAAGGACGGAAAACGTTATGTTCCGTATTTGATGACAGTAGCGCTTTACATAGGAATTGCAAACCTGATTGGCCTTTTAGGGTTTAAGTCTCCGACAAAAGACATGAATGTCACGGCAGCCTTGGCGATCATGAGCATTGTTTTGATCGAGTATGCGGGAATTCACAAAAAAGGTGCAAAAAAATGGGTGAAGAGCTTTGCAGAGCCGATGCCTATCATCGCACCGATCAATGTGTTGGAGGTATTTATCCGGCCGGTATCATTGTGTATGCGGCTTTTCGGAAACGTATTGGGAGCATTTGTAGTAATGGAATTGCTCAAATTGATACTTCCTGTATTATTGCCGATTCCGTTTAGTTTTTACTTTGATATTTTTGACGGGTTGATTCAGGCCTATGTATTTGTATTTTTAACTTCTTTATTTATAAAAGAAGCGATTGAGTAACAAAAGATTTGATGAAGAAAAGGAGAAATGAACTATGACATCTTTAATCGCAATTGGAGCAGGTATTGCAGTATTATCTGGTATTGGAGCAGGGGTTGGTATTGGAATCGCAACTTCAAAGGCAACAGAGGCGATCGCAAGACAGCCTGAGGCAGAGGGAAAGATCAGCAAAGCGCTGTTGCTTGGTTGTGCACTTGCAGAGGCAACGGCTATCTATGGTTTCGTTGTGGCAATCCTTATCATCTTATTCTTAGGCTAAAGATGATTCGGTGTATTTTTGAAGAAAGGCAGGCGCAGGGGGAATGCTCAAATTAAATATCAACCTTGTCTTTACGATCATCAACCTGCTTGTTTTTTACTGGTTAATGAAGAAGTTTTTGTTCGGGCCTGTAATGGAGATCATGGATAAGAGAAAGAAAATGATCGAGGACGGGCTTGCCGAGGCGAGATCAAAACAAGAAGAAGCTCTTGGACTGAAAAAGCAGTATGAAGAGGCACTTGCGGACGCTGGTGTGCAGTCTGAGCAGATTGTGGCAAGAGCAAAAGAAAACGCAAAAGCAGAATATGACCGTATTGTAAAAGATGCAGATGTCCGTGCAGGACAGATTATCAATAAAGCCCAGGAAAATATTGAGCTTGAAAAAGAAAAGACGATCCGTGATCTGAAAAACCAGGTGGCAGAGCTTGCAATGGAAGCTGCCATGAAGGTGACTGAGGACAAGGACAGTGCCCAAAATGACAGGAAACTGTATGAGCAATTTTTAGAAAAAGCAGGTGATGCAGATGAAACAGGCCGTTAGAAGTTACGCACAGGTGTTGTATGATCTGCATGTGCCGGCAGAAGATATCGAAAAGACAAAGGCAGTGCTCTTGGAAAATCCAAATCTACAGACCGTGCTGGAGAACCCGCTGGTCTCCATTCAGGTAAAAAAACACTTGATCGACAAAGTTTTTCCAGAGAAGATCAGAAACTTTTTGAAGGTGGCATGCTCCAGACAAAGAGCATCGCTCCTTTCCGATATAATCAAGACATACAAGGAGTACGCGGACAAAGAAAATGGCGTGCTGAGGGCAGATTTATACTATGTGACTGCCCCGGATCAGGCGCAGAGCGAACAGATAGAAACATTTCTTCAAAAGAAATTTCATGTTCAAAAAGTGATTCTGCAGAAAAAAGAGGACAAGTCCCTGATCGGAGGTTTTTTACTCCAGGCAGACGGGATTGAGTATGATTTCAGCCTGCGGGGCCGTTTCCTGAAATTGAAACAGAATTTGATACGGAGGTGAACAGATTGGGTTCAATCAATTCAGATGAAATTATCTCTATCTTAAAAGAAGAGATTCAAAATTATGATGAGATGTTCCAGGAGCAGGAAGTAGGAAGAGTAATCTCCGTAGGAGACGGAATTGCAACTGTTTATGGAATCGATCATGCGATGTACGGAGAAATCGTGACCTTTGAAAATGGGCTGAAGGGAATGGTTCAGGATATCCGCAAAGATACGATTGGATGTATCCTTTTTGGGAAGGATACGGGGATCCGCGAGGGTACAAAAGTAGTGCGGACAAAAAAGAAAGCGGGAATTCCGGTAGGTGAGGCGTTTATCGGAAGGATCATCAATGCTCTCGGAGCTCCGATTGACGGTAAAGGTGATATCAAAGAGGATGGATATCGTCCAATCGAGCAGGAGGCGCCTAGCATTGTGGAGCGCAAATCTGTAAGCGTTCCTTTGGAGACAGGAATTCTTTCCATTGACTCTATGTTCCCGATCGGACGGGGGCAAAGGGAGCTGATCATAGGGGACAGACAGACAGGAAAGACTTCCATTGCTATTGATACGATCCTTAATCAGAGAGATAAGGATGTTATATGTATTTATGTGGCGATCGGACAGAAAGCGTCCACTATTGCAAAATTGGTGAACACGCTGGAGCGTTACGGGGCAATGGACTATACGACAGTGGTGTCAGCTACGGCAAGCGACTGCTCTCCTCTGCAATATATCGCACCATACGCAGGAACGGCACTGGCGGAGTATTTTATGTACAAGGGCAAAGACGTTCTGATCGTATATGATGATCTGTCCAAACATGCGGTAGCGTACCGCGCGCTTTCCCTTTTGCTTGAGCGCTCACCTGGACGCGAAGCTTACCCTGGGGATGTCTTTTATCTGCATTCCAGACTTTTGGAGAGGTCCAGCCGTCTGAGCGATGAGGCGGGAGGGGGGTCCATTACCGCGCTCCCTATCATTGAGACTCAGGCAGGAGATGTGTCAGCTTATATTCCGACAAATGTGATCTCCATCACAGACGGTCAGATTTTCCTGGAGAGCAATTTGTTCTTTTCAGGTATGAGACCAGCGGTCAATGTCGGATTGTCTGTATCCCGTGTGGGAGGTGCAGCGCAGACAAAGGCCATGAAAAAAGCATCCGGAAGTATCCGTATCGATCTGGCACAGTACCGGGAGATGGAAGTGTTTACACAGTTCAGTTCTGATCTGGATGCGTCCACAAAGGCACAGCTTCAATATGGAAAAACATTGATGGAGCTTTTGAAACAGCCTTTGTGCAGTCCGCTAAGTCTTCATGAGCAGGTAATCACACTGTGTGCAGCTACACACAAAAAATTTGCGGATGTGGACGAAAATAGGATCAAAGAATATCAAATGAATATGTTGGCTTATATGGAAAATATGCACCCGGAGATCACCCGTGAGATTGATGAAAAGAAAGTTCTCACGGATGATCTGACGGAAAAGATACTGAAAGCTGTAGATGAATTCAGCAATAAAAGCAGGTGAGCATAGATGGCAAATGCAAAGGAAATTCAAAGCAGAATCAAAAGTATTGAAGATACGATGAAGATAACAAGCGCGATGTACATGATTTCTTCTTCCAAGATGAAACGTGCAAAAAAAGTACTGGCTGAGACAGAGCCTTATTTTTATGGAATGCAGGCTTCTATTGGACGAATTCTCCGCCATATGCCGGAAATAGACCATATCTATTTTAATAACAAAACAGAAAACAAAAAGCCGGAAGAGAAGAAAATAGGCATCCTTGTCATCACTGCGGACAAAGGGCTTGCGGGAGCCTACAACCACAATGTCATAAAGATGGCAGAGGAAGAGATGCAAAAACCTGGAAAATATAAACTTTATGTGCTTGGAATGGCGGGACGCCAGTACTTTGCAAAAAGAGACGTGGATATGGATGACAGCATCCGCTACACGGTACAGCACCCTACCATGCATAGGGCAAGAAGCATTGCAGAACGCGTGTTGGTCCCTTATTTGCAGGGAGATCTTGATGAAGTTCGGATCATCTATACGGAAATGGAAAGCGCTGTTGCAGTGGAAACAAAGATGTCAAAGCTGCTGCCTCTGAAAAAGACAAGTTTCCACACCTCTCAACAGCCGGTGGATGTCCACAGGGAAGAGATTGCCATGGTTCCTTCTGCATCAGCAGTCCTGGATGCGATCATTCCAAACTACGTGACAGGAATGATCTACGGATGTCTAGTAGAGTCTTACGCAAGTGAACACAATTCCCGTATGCTGGCCATGGAGGCATCTACGGATAATGCCAAGGAGATGTTAAGGAGTCTTGGTATTGCATACAACCGGGCAAGACAGGCGGCGATCACCCAGGAGATCACTGAAGTGATCGGCGGTGCAAAAGCGCAAAAAAGGAAGTGACAAAGATGAATAAAGGAAAAATCGTACAGGTCATGGGACCTGTTGTAGACGTAGAATTTGAAAATGACGAACTGCCATATATCAAAGATGCTCTCGAAGTCATGAATGATGGAAAACGATGTGTGATGGAAGTAGCACAGCACGTTGGAAATAATACGGTGCGCTGCATCATGCTGTCTGCCAGTGAAGGACTTTGCAGAGATATGGAGGTAACAGCCACCGGTAGCGGAATCAAAGTTCCGGTCGGCAACAAGACACTGGGACGTCTCTTTAATGTATTGGGTGAAACCATTGACAATGAAGAATCTCTGGAAAACGAAGAACACTGGGTGATCCACAGAGAACCGCCTACATTTGAGGATCAAAGTCCGGTGGTGGAGATTCTGGAGACAGGAATCAAGGTCATCGATCTGCTTGCACCGTATGCAAAAGGTGGAAAGATCGGACTTTTCGGAGGCGCCGGAGTAGGAAAAACTGTCTTGATTCAGGAGCTTATCCAGAATATTGCGACAGAGCACGGTGGATATTCCATTTTCACTGGTGTAGGAGAACGTTCCCGTGAAGGAAATGACCTTTGGACAGAAATGAAGGAATCCGGAGTTTTGAAAAAAACAGCTCTTGTTTTTGGACAGATGAATGAGCCGCCTGGAGCTCGTATGCGAGTAGCAGAGACAGGACTTACCATGGCGGAATATTTCCGTGACAGAGAGCACCAGGATGTGCTGCTTTTCATTGACAATATTTTCCGTTTTGTACAGGCAGGTTCCGAGGTTTCCGCATTGCTTGGGCGTATGCCGTCCGCAGTGGGTTACCAGCCGACACTGGCAACTGAAGTGGGAGAGCTGCAGGAGAGGATCGCGTCCACAAAAGAGGGGTCCGTTACATCAGTACAGGCAGTCTATGTGCCTGCGGATGACCTGACTGACCCGGCACCTGCCACAACGTTCGCTCATCTGGATGCAAATACGGTCTTGTCCAGAAAGATTGTGGAGCAGGGGATTTATCCTGCGGTGGATCCATTGGAATCAAACTCCCGTATTCTGGAGGCGGATATCGTAGGCGAGGAGCATTATGAGACAGCAAGACAGGTGCAGGAGATTCTGCAGAAATACAAAGAACTGCAGGACATTATCGCCATCCTTGGTATGGAAGAACTGTCCGAGGAAGACAAAAATACTGTGTTCCGAGCAAGAAAGATCCAGAAATTTTTATCCCAGCCATTCCATGTGGCAGAGACATTTACCGGAATTCCGGGGAAATATGTGCCGCTCAAGGAGACTATACGCGGATTTAAGATGATCATCAGCGGAGAGATGGATGAGTATCCGGAAAACGCATTTTTCAATGTGGGAACCATTGACGAGGTAATGGAAAAGGCCAAAAAAGAAGAGGTCTAGTAAAGGGGTAATCCTATGAATACATTTGGACTTGAAATATATGCGAGCGATAAAAAATTTTATGCCGGACGCGGGAAAATTCTTGTAGTTCCAGCCCCGGACGGAGAAAAAGCTGTTCTTGCCCATCATGAAAATATGATCGTGGCTATTGTCCCGGGAACACTCCGGTTTGAGACAGAAGATGGAGAAAAAAGGGAGGCCATTGTCAGCGGCGGGCTTGCAGAAGTGGTCAACAACCGAGTCAAGGTTTTTGTCCATGCAGCAGAAAGGCCGGAGGATATTGATGTCGTCCGCGCAAGGGAAGCAAAAGAGCATGCGGAGGAACAGCTGAGGCAGAAAAACAGTCAGAAGGAATATTATCGAAATCAAATGGCTCTTGCAAGAGCCATGTCAAGGCTCAGTGTGGCGAGCAGACATAATATCAAGTAATAGAAAACAAAAGGCGCTGATTCCGTTTTTAGAAATCAGCGCCTTTTTCTGTCAGTACGAAGATCCGGGTCTCATATTTTTTTGATAGTAAGGGGAAGGAATCCCCATCATTTTTAAAAATTTGTAAGCGTCGATATCTGGATTTTTGTCCAGAAAATCCCAGAAAAGCAACATAAATTCACTGTTCAGCTCGTGGAATTGTGAGGGCGGAAGAAGAGTATGTAAGGCCAATAAAAGTGCAAAAATATCATTTTTCCCATAGCGTTCTCCGGCGGTTTTTCGGGGAATTTGAAACTTTCTGTGCAAATCCAAGTCCGGAAGCTTTGTTTTTATACGGATATTGAAAAAGCATGTATCTTCGAAAGTATCCAGGTCCTGAAAACAGGATAAAAATAAAAACAATCTGGACAGTGTATCCGGGTTTTGCCCGCAGAAATGCAGTGAAATATCTTTTTGGATCTGAGGCTTTGAAAAATGATAGATTTTTGCGAGAAGGTGAAAAGAAATAGATTTTGTCCTGGTCCATACAGGAGGATAGAAAGGGGAGTATTCTGCAGGTGCAAATCTCTGATGCTCCAATAGTGATAGTTTGTGAATTAGTTGGAATATTTCAGACTCGTTTCCGACGATATGCTGATAATGCTCAAAATCCAGATATGCATCAAAGGAATGGTCGAAATAATGACAGAAATTATAGGTCAGCAATGCCCTTAATTTTTCTTCAATGCTCTGGATATGTGCAAATAGAAGTTTTTTCAGTTTCTGGTCAAACCTGTAGAGAGAAACCAACGAAGAAAAATTGCCACAAGAGGGAGGTTTGAACTGTTGCAGCTCTTCCAGAACAGTTTCATACAGAATGATCGATGGCGAGAGCCCCATCCTTAGAAACTGAAAAGGGGAAATTAAATTCTTTTTCTCCATGAAATCCTATCCTCCTTTCTGAACCCATTACGTGGTAAATTTAGCCCGAATTCGCGGGCCGATTCCAAGTATAGGTCATTAAAAGAAAAATGACAAGAAATCACAAAGACAAAAAAGAGAAAATAAAAGAGAATAATAAAAAAACATGTCGAAAAATACCGAGGCGCGTCGGTACTTTTCGACATTTGAGCTATTTTATAAGTCTTTTGCTTTTTCGGCAAAACTTGTATCCACGAGTTCCTGGTAAGGTGCCCGTTTAGAGAGCTCGTCGGAATCCTCCAGAATATCCTGAAGAAGTTCAAAACTTTCTTTTTCGAAGATCAGATCTGCTTTCCATGTATCCTGATCATAATAGCGTTTCACAATTGTTGTGATGGTGTCAAGGTCATTCTCCTCAAATTGAGGCTGAATGATCTTGGCAATCTCTTCCGGAGAATGGTTCTGGACGTAGTCCATACCTTTTTGAAGAGCATTTGTGAATCCTTGGATGATTTCAGGATTTTTTTCAATATAGCTTTTCTTGGCACTGAAAGCAGTGTACGGCACATACCCGCTGTCTGTTCCAAGGGAAGCAACAACGTATCCTTTTCCCGCTTTTTCCAGGGTTGTAGCCCCAGGTTCAAATTCTACAGTAAAGTCAGCCTGGCCTTCGGAGAAGGCTGCTGCTGTGGACCCAAAGTCAATATTCTGATTGATGGAAAGATCCTTTGCCGGATCAATGTTGTTTTGCCTTAAAATGTACTCAAATACCATCTGTGGCATACCGCCTTTTCTTCCACCAAGAACAGTTTTTCCTTTTAAATCTTCCCAGGAGAAGTCATCGATTTTTTCTCTTGCAACAAGAAAATTTCCGGCTCTTTGTGTCAGCTGAGCAAAATTTACCACATAATCGTTGGCTCCTTCGTTGTAAGTGTAGATAGATGCCTCAGAGCCCATGAAACCGATGTCAGCCTCTCCGGAGAGAACGGCGGTCATTGTTTTGTCAGCACCGAATCCATTGACCAGTGTCAGTTCAATCCCCTCCTCCTCAAAATATCCTTCCTCAATGGCAACATACATTGGGGCGTAAAAAATGGAGTGGGCGACTTCATTTAACGTAACCTTTGTCAGTGTTTCTTCCTGGGTATCCTCTTTTTTGGAATCTTTTTCTTCTTTTGACCCGCATGCGGTGAACGCACAAAGGCAGAGAATGGCAGCAAGTGCCAGAGCAAGCCATTTTTTCATAATATCCTCCTGTTTTTGAACTCAGTTTCCATCAGCACATTACGATAATCCTTCTCGGTGTGGTCTGCGGAGGAATGCTGAATGTGGTGCTGGTATAATAGACGATGAGAAGTTTGTCGGAAGGCGGGCAGTCATAAGGCTGGCCATTGGAGGAAACGATTTCTGTGGACATGCCGATATTCAGCTGAAGAGAATTGTCGGCTGCCGTGAAATTAAAATCAAAATATCCAAAGGCCATCTGCTCATTGGGACGTCTCTGTCCGATCACAACTGCGTTGTACTGTGGAGGGAAGATGGCTGGCGCAGGTGCGGATGCATCGTAAAATGCAGTCACAAACATACCGGGGCGAAGCCGTACCTCCTTTATGACATAGGTATCCTCCGTGATGACTACATTTGTGATTCCCTCGGGTGTGAGAATACTGACGGTCAGTCTGCAGCAGTTGGACGCATCAAAGGTAATTCTTTGTATGACCCCGGCTACCGGAAGGAAAGTTGTATTTTCCATTTTCATACTCCAAGTCTTTTGGTTTAGTATATGCAGGAGATGAAAAAAGGGCACTCGCTGTAAAAAGAAAGTCTAGTCTTCCTTTTTATTCAGATTCTCTAAAGGGGTCTCAAACTGATAAACATCCTGATAGGATTCCAGCTCTTCCTCAGAGTGAGGGGCGGCTGGAATGAGGCCTGTACAGTCCATGGATGAGGCTGCGTTTGCAAGATAATCGTAAGAGTCTATGATTTCCTGGTTTGTTTTTTCGCGTTTCTTCATGTTCATTTCCTTCTTTCCTGTGATTTCTGTTTATATTCTCTCTGCAATAGTGCTATAATATACACAGCAAAAAGGAGGTCTCATATGGAAAGAGTCTACGATAAATTAAAAAAATGCTATGAAGATGTGAGAAAGAAGACGGATTTTCAGCCAGACGCAGCAATTGTGCTTGGCTCCGGACTTGGAGGATTTGCAGAGAAGATAGATGTATGTACTTCCATTGACTATCATGAGATAGAAGGATTTCCGGTTTCCACGGTCCAGGGACATAAGGGAAGATTTCTGTTTGGGACAGTAGGAAATGTTAAGGTTGTGGCAATGCAGGGAAGAGTACATTATTACGAAGGATATCCGATGAGCGATGTAGTCCTCCCAATCCGTCTCATGGGGATGCTTGGCGCCAAGAGTCTGATTTTGACAAATGCAGCCGGAGGAGTAAATGAAACTTTTCATCCGGGGGATCTGATGCTTATAGAGGATCAAATATCCAGTTTTGTTCCGTCTCCACTTGTGGGACAAAATATAGAAGAACTGGGTGTCCGGTTTCCGGACATGAGTGCTATCTATGACAGAAACCTGATCAGGACCTTGGAAGGTGTGGCAAAAGAATTTGCGATCCCGGTCAAAAAAGGTGTGTATATTCAGTTTACAGGTCCTGCATATGAATCCCCTGCTGAGGTGCGGATGAGCCGCATATTTGGTGCGGATGCAGTCGGTATGAGCACTGCCTGTGAGGCTGTGGCTGCAAGACATATGGGGATGAAAGTGTGCGGCATATCGTGCATTTCCAATATGGCAAGCGGAGTGACAAAAGAACCATTATCCCACGAGGAAGTGCAGAAAGCGGCGGACAAGGCTGCGCCGCAGTTTACCACTTTGCTCACACAAGCCATTTTGAGGATGGGGAAAGAAAGTTTGGAGGAAGAATCATGAGAAAAATAGCAGCAGACACGCATGCGCATACAATTGCCAGCGGACATGCGTACAGTACGATCAAAGAGATGGCCAAGGCTGCCAGAGATAAAGGGCTTGCAGGGATGGCCCTGACCGAACATGCACCGAAGATGCCGGGAACCTGTCATCGATTTTATTTTGAAAACCTGAAGGTGATTCCAAGAAACATGGATGGGGTGGAACTGTTTTTTGGGGCGGAGCTCAATATTATGGATGAGAAAGGGACTTTGGATCTGCCGGACGGGCTTTTAAAAGAGCTGGATATCGTGATCGCGAGTATCCACGGCCCTTGCTACGGAAAAAGCCGCTCCAGAGAGGAGAATACAAAGGCATATCTCAATGTAATGCAAAATCCCTATGTAGATATTATCGGACATCCGGATGATGGAAGATTTCCAGTATGCTACGAAGACCTGGTAAAAGGGGCAAAAGAATCCGGTAAACTTCTGGAGGTCAACAATTCCTCTCTGCGCCCGAATGGATTTAGAGAAAATGCCCGGGAAAACATCCGGGAAATGTTAAAATACTGCGAAAAATATGGGGCATGTGTAACATTTGGCAGTGATGCGCATGTGGATGTGGATGCAGGTAATTTCTGCTATATTGAGCAGATCATTGATGAGTTGCAATTCCCGGAAGAGCTGATCGCGACAACCTCTGTAGAGAAACTAAAAACGTATTTGCACCATTTTCGTTAAATAAAGGTGGACTTTAAAAGTTTGCTGTGCTAAACTAAGAACGTAAGCCGTACATGACAAAGGAGAGTTGAGTATGAGTAAAAACATTAGAACAGAGGCAGTCGATTATCTGTTTGATGCTATCTTGAGCTTAAAAGATAGAGAAGAATGTTATACATTTTTCGAGGATATTTGTACTATCAATGAGCTGCTCTCGCTTTCACAGCGCTTTGAAGTGGCAAAGATGCTGAGAGAGCAGAGAACCTATCTGGAAATTGCTGAAAAGACAGGGGCATCCACTGCAACGATCAGCAGGGTGAATCGTTCTTTGAATTATGGAAATGACGGATACGATATGGTATTCAAACGAATTGACAAATAGTTGAAAGTACAATCAGAGGATTGTTGTATGAGAAATTTATAAAAGAAGGCACGGTAACCGTTTAGATACCGTGCCCAATTTTATGTCAGGATTTTTTCTTTTTTTGAGGTACAGGAGAAGGAATCTCATCGATCAGACGCTCTATGAGCTGTTTTTTGATGTACACATCAAAGCTCAAAGTACAAATAAAAGAAAAGAGTTTTAAAAATTCTCTTTCTGTTTCAGGTGCATCCTGAAATCTGTTTCCGGAGCGTTCGAGAGCGGAAAGAATGTCTTTTTGAACATTTGGAATTTCTTCAAGCTCTGATTCAAATACTTCTCTGTATATTGAAGTCAGATCAAATCCCAAATCCGACTGAAAGAATTTTTCAGTGACCGGATTCAGGAGTGTTTCAATATCCTTGATAGACAGTAAATTTTTAAAATAGTAGATAAAGACAAGGACCAAAATGTGCTCTTTGGAGTATTTCTTCTTCACCGGAGGGGGAAGGAGATTGTTCTTTGCGTAGTTATTGATCATTGTCTTTGTAAGAATTTTATCCTCCGGGTACCTTTTTGTGGAGGCCAGCTCTTTGTCCATAAAGGTTGTGACCTGATCCATATATAAATCAATGCCCGGGATATCGGCAGGGCGGATATAGTCGGAATTGGAGAGATTTTCCAACAATCTTTTGACAATTTCTTCTGTATTTAGTTCCATTTAATCACCTCGGTATGTCTATTATATAGTATTGAAAACCATATGACAAGTTTTTATTTTTAACCTGTTGGAAAGGTATTTTCAGATTTGGATTTTTATATTATAATTGAGGGACGAATTGGGAAAGAAGGACAAAACATGAGTATATATGAGACATTAAATGACAGGCAGCAGGAGGCTGTCTATCACACGGAGGGGCCGCTGTTGATCCTGGCAGGCGCAGGCTCCGGAAAGACAAGAGTTTTGACGCACAGGATCGCATACCTGATCGAAGAAAAAGGGGTGAATCCCTGGAACATCCTGGCCATCACCTTTACGAACAAAGCTGCAGGGGAGATGAGAGAGAGGGTGGATAAAATTGTCGGACTTGGCTCAGAGAGTGTCTGGGTGAGCACCTTTCATTCCACCTGTGTCAGGATTTTGAGGCGTTATATAGATCGGATCGGATATGGGACAAACTTTACCATTTACGATACAGATGATCAGAAAACCTTGATGAAGGATGTGTGCAAATATCTGCAGATCGACACGAAAGTGTTCCGGGAGCGCACACTGTTGTCCGCGATTTCAGCGGCAAAGGATGAGCTTATAACGCCGGAAGAATATGAGTTGAACGCGCAGGGGGATTTTAATAAAAAGAAGATTGCAGAAGTATATAAAGAATATGAGCGTCAGATGCGCGCTAACAATGCGCTGGACTTTGATGATCTGCTCGTAAAGACAGTGGAGCTGTTCCAGTCCAATCCGGATGTGCTGGAGAATTATCAGAACCGTTTCCGCTATATCATGGTGGATGAGTATCAGGACACAAACACCGCCCAGTTCCGTTTTGTCAGCATTCTGGCGGCAAAATACAGAAACTTGTGCGTGGTGGGGGATGATGACCAGTCCATCTACAAGTTCCGGGGTGCAAACATCAAGAATATCTTAAATTTTGAGCAGGTGTTTGAGGACGCAAAGGTGATCAAGCTGGAGCAGAATTA
The DNA here is from genome assembly GCF_002160325.1 of Lachnoclostridium sp. An181. Taxonomy (GTDB): domain Bacteria; phylum Bacillota; class Clostridia; order Lachnospirales; family Lachnospiraceae; genus An181. Next base: position 9,125 of record NZ_NFKJ01000007.1, on the reverse strand, counting down.
CCGTTCCACAAAAAATATTCTCAATGCAGCCAACGCAGTCATTAAAAACAATCATGGGAGAAAAGAAAAAAGTCTGTGGACGGAAAATAAAGAGGGAGAAAAAATCCGTTTTAAACAGTTTGACACTGCATACGATGAGGCAGATTTTATTGTAGGAGATATCAGGCAGAAAGTGGGAAACAGCGAAGGAGAGTACCGGGATTTTGCAGTGTTGTACCGCACTAACGCCCAGTCCCGTATGTTTGAGGAAAAACTGGTGCTCCTTGGCATCCCGTACAAAATCGTGGGCGGTGTTAATTTTTATGCCCGAAAAGAGATTAAAGATTTGCTCGCCTACCTCAAAACCATTGACAACGGACAAGATGATCTGGCCGTTAGAAGGATCATCAATATCCCGCGCAGGGGAATCGGAATTGCCACAATCAACCGTGTCCAGGAATATGCAGCCGCAAGAGAGATCAGCTTTTATGAGGCATTGCGGTGCGCGGACCTGATACCAAATATTGGGCGCAGCCTTTCCAAGCTGGAATCGTTTGCAGCGCTGATAGAACATTTGAAAGCAGAACTGGAGCAGATCTCTCTTGTAGAACTTTTAAATGAGGTTATTGAGGAAACCGGTTATGTAAAAGAGCTCCAGGAAGAAGGCACAGAGGAAGCTGAGGCAAGGATTGAGAATATCGACGAACTGATGAATAAAGTCATTGCTTATGAGGAGGGCTGCGGCGAAGAGAAGGCCACGCTTGGTGGATTTTTGGAGGAGGTTGCGCTTGTCGCGGACATTGACAGTTTGGATGAAAACAGTGATTATGTGGTACTGATGACTTTACATAGTGCGAAAGGTTTAGAATTTCCAAATGTCTATCTTGCAGGGATGGAGGATGGATTGTTCCCCAGTTATATGACCATTACAGCGGACAGTCCGGAAGAACTGGAAGAAGAGCGCAGGTTATGCTATGTGGGAATCACCAGGGCAAAGGACAATCTGACCATGACCTCAGCCAGAAGGAGAATGGTGCGCGGGGAGACGCAGTACAACAAGCTGTCCAGATTTTTAAAGGAAGTTCCGATGGAACTGATCTCCACCGGAAGCAAACTTGTGGAGGAGGAAAAGGAAGAAAAGGTACCTGCCTATTTTCAGGCAAAACAAAACTTTCACTCCCAGCCCTTTGCAGCAGCAAAAGCAGTCCAGCAGTTTAAAGTCACAAAAGGACAGGGGCCTGGATATGAAGTCGGCGACCGAGTCCGCCATGTCAAATTTGGGGAAGGGCTTGTGACCGCGATCACGGAAGGTGGAAGAGATTATGAAGTCACCGTGGATTTTGACAGTTTTGGGGTAAAAAAGATGTTCGCTATGTTCGCAAAACTTCAAAAAATTGACGGGTAAAAGTCGACTCAAATGTGACAAAAATGTTTCAAAAATATGGAATAAATCTATAGTAATATACAAATGATAGTGATATAATATGTAAATAACGAATTTGAAATTTCAATAAATTTCAGAAAGGACGTGGCAGCGATGAATAAAATTGAAGACATGATCACAGCTAGCAAATTGAATGACTTATTACACAAAAAAGAGGATGAAAAGGCATCAAAGACAGTTCTCTGGGTGCTCGCCATCGTAGGCGCGGTTGCAGCAGTAGCAGCGATCGCATACGCGGTTTACTGTTTCTTCACACCGGATTATCTGGAAGACTTTGAAGATGATTTTGAAGATGACTTTGACGATGAGTTCTTCAATGAAGATGATGAGATCTAACATAAAAGGAACGAAAAGGAAAAAGCAGCAAGGTATGGAAGATGTACCTGCTGCTTTTTGTATTACAGTAAGGACTTTGGCAGATTTCTTTTGTTTCACAGAATCAGAAAAATGTGATCATAGGATTTAAATAGTCTTTATTAACGAAATCAGCTTTCTCTCCTTTTATATTAAGCAAGGCTTTCATGGTGGGGTCCAGTGTATCCGGGTTTTTGCTGGTGAGAACTTTTCTTATGGTTTTGCATAAACGTTTGTCTAAAAATGTCATTTTGGTTTCATCATAGATTCCCCTGCCGTAAAACAAAGGAATATCAAAAGGAAGAGATGCAAGATTTTGTTTTTTCAAAAATCTGATCACGTCTTCGTGGGGCTCGCTTACTCCCACAGCAAAGACGGCGAGTTTTTTGTCTTTGAAATTCTCCCCATTCTTTCTTAAAAATTTCATCACAGAAATCGCTCCGGCATACACTCCGCCGGCAAAAAGAATTTTCTCATAGTCTTTCTCCATACCAGGAATATAATTTTTTGTACTGACAATGTCGCAGTCCAGCTTTTCTTTTAACATATCCATATAGAGTTTTGTTGCGCCATATTTTGACTGATAGAAAACAAGTATGTTATTCATATTCATTCTCCTATTTGGAAATAAGGGTGCTGTCTTTTGACATACTCTCCAGACATTCGATCCCGGTGTACAGTTTCATAAAAAGAGTAAAAAATGTCCGAATTTCGTCCTCTGTATAGACGGAGAATAGAAAAGAGAGCTCTTTTTGATAGTTGGAAAACACGTTTTCAAAATAGTCCTCAAGTTTTGGTGCAGGGCGTATGCACAGAGCCCGCATATCAGCAGGACTTTGTTCAATGGTCACGAACCCTTTTTTCTCCAGAACGCTTGCCAGTTTTTTGATGTTTTGCCTGGAACAGCCAAGCAATCCTCCAAGTTTAGTAAACGTAAACGGCTTTTTGGAATGACGGATCAAAGACAACAGCATAAATTGTTTCAAAGAGATTTCCGGAATATGGTTGTCGAATAAAGTCTGTAGTTTATTTCCGACAATGAACAGACTGTTGAAGATCGCTTTGGTTTGATTTTCAGCAGTGTCGGAAAATCGATGGATAAAATCCTGAAGTTCCATTTGTACCCTCCTTATAGTAACTTGTTACTTAATTATAGCAACTAGTTACCAATAATACAATTAAAATTAAGAAACAAAATCTATGATTTTTTATTATGAAAAATCCAAAAAAGATGGTAGAATAGAGCAGAATATGATTGAAACTAAGACAGAGAATAAAATAGATGAGGAGAAACGAGATGAAAAAAGGACAGGTATATGAAGGAATCATTGAGAAGGTGGCATTTCCAAACAAGGGATATATTTCCACAGAAGAGGGAAGGACTGTGATCGTGAAAAACGGACTGCCGGGCCAGAAAGTGCGCTTTTACATCAATAAAGTGAGAAAAGAAAAAGCAGAGGGAAGAATTCTGGAAGTTTTGGAGAAAGCGTCCAATGAATGTGAGGCAGCCTGTCCGCATTTTGGGGCTTGCGGTGGATGCACGTACCAGAATCTTCCTTATGAGGAGCAGCTGAAATTAAAGGAAAGCCAGGTCAAAGCGTTGATGGATGAGGCGTGCTTAAGTGAATACGAATGGGAGGGTATCAAACCAAGCCCTCTCCAGGAGGCATATCGAAACAAAATGGAATTTTCCTTTGGTGACGAGTACAAAGATGGCCCATTAGCACTTGGAATGCACAAAAGAGGAAGTTTTCATGATATTGTAAATGTGTCAGAATGCCGGATCGTAGATGAAGACTTCCGAGCAGTGCTGAAGGCAACTCTTGCTTATTTTACTTCCATTCAAGCAACCTATTATCACCGCATGCGCCACGAAGGATTTCTGCGCCATCTTTTGGTGAGAAAAGCAGTTAAGACAGGAGAGCTTTTGATCGATCTTGTGACCACACGCCAGTCTACGTTTTGTGAGCAGGAATGGGTGGATTGCCTTTTGAACCTGGAACTAAAAGGAAAAATCGTGGGAATTTTGCACACGTACAATGACAGTGTTGCAGATGTAGTGAAAGACGAAGGGACAGAGATCCTTTACGGGCAGGATCATTTCTTTGAAGAGCTTTTGGAATTGAAATTTAAAATTTCCCCGTTCTCTTTCTTCCAGACAAATTCTCTTGGAGCGGAAGTACTCTATGAGACTGCAAGAGAATATATCGGAGAGACAAAGGACAAGGTGATTTTTGATCTGTACAGCGGCACAGGAACGATCGCGCAGATACTGGCTCCGGTAGCTAAAAAGGTGGTCGGTGTGGAGATTGTCGAGGAGGCTGTCAATGCAGCAAAGGTGAATGCCGGCCTGAATGGTCTTTGTAACTGCACATTCTGGGCAGGTGATGTGCTTAAGGTGATCGACGAACTTGGGGAAACCCCGGATCTGATCGTACTTGATCCACCGAGAGATGGGGTGAATCCAAAAGCTTTGGAAAAGATTACGAATTTTGGCGTGGAGAAGATGGTGTATATTTCCTGTAAACCAACGAGCCTGGCAAGGGATTTGGAGATGCTGCAGGGAAGAGGGTATGAAGTGGAGAAGGTGTGCTGCGTGGATATGTTTCCGGGCACTGTGCATGTGGAGACGGTAGTATTGATGTCAAAAGTCAAAGAATAAGATAGCGAAAAAGTGTAGAAAACAAGGGGTTTCCGGGAGTCGGGGCTTGTCAGAGGATAGGTTCTGGCTCCCGGATTTTTTCGTTTTATGGGTAAGTGGAAACTGGTCTATTGTGAAAAATGGTGGAGAGTTGAGTGGTTGATTTTGATATTGGGGGTATTGAGTTGACAGGTTGGGTAAATGGTATGTGGAGTTGACAGGATTGACATTTGAAGACAAATAAGGGAAACGGCATCCTGAATGGATATGAGGCTCTGTTTGTACGAAGATGTTTTCAGAAATGTATAGGTAGTCATTGGCATACTCTCTTACTGGCTTGCGTACCATAAATTGATACAATGCACCCAACTTGCGTGAATGGGTGCATTTCAAATTTACATATAAAGTTCTTGCTTTTGCTCCTGCAATTGGCAGGGGCTTTTTTTATGGCAAAAGAAAAGCACATCTTTCCCGGTGTGGGAGTGATGTGCTTCAGATGGCATCCATCAGTTCAAGAAGGATTTGCTTTTGCCTATCTGTCAGGCTACTCCATTTTGAAAAGAGTTTCTGTTGTTCTTCGGTCAATTGCGCTTCTTCACCCTCGGCAAAGAACTGAGCCAGTGTGATACCAAATGCCCTGCATACTGCCTCCAGAGTTGGCAGCGTTGGTGCGTTATTTCTGTTGAACATATTTGTAACGGTGGAATGGGAAAGGTTTGCCTCCTTTGCCAGCCGATAGTCCGTCCAGTTCCGTTCCTCCATCAGTTGTCTAATCCGTTTCTGTGTATCCATATCATCACCTACCTATCTGTATCTATTCTAAGTCCCAGAATGGTGGTATAATAGTCACAATCGGTAGCTATCATATTTCCTAAAAGGGGTTTATACAGTTATAGTATTGTAGATGATGGAAATGCTATTCGCAAAAGACTGGAGGTAGAATAATGCAGGAGCATATCTTTGAAAGAATGGCGCGGGAGAGAAACATTTCAGTTGAGGAAATGCGGGCGATAATTTCCGATAGAATTGGCAAGGGGTGGAATGATAAAGATCCGGTCAAACGGGAGCAATGGAGAAAAATTCCCTGTGCTGGAGATGTGCCAACACCAGATGAATGGCTGAACTATGTGGTAAAGAAGATAAAAGATGATGGTCAAGAAGGGTTATTACGGAAATATTTAATTTGGTAGTTATATCTTGAATGCTATACATCTGATTGTAGTGATCTGCCAGCTCATGCAGGAGTATGGTTGGCAGCTTGAAGTTGGGGGCAAGGTACCCGGCGCGGAGATTGATTTCTCGCTACTGGCATTCTGTATCTCGTTGATACTGTACCAGCCATGTGCTCTGTGCCCTCCGTCTTGCGATACAGTGATGGCAGGGAGACTCACTTGTCCTCATAAAAATCCTCGTTGAACAGATCGAACATTTCCCCGGTTTCCTATACACATTTAAAAGCCTATTCTGGCGGGGATTGGATAATTCCAATTATCACCCTGTCAACTACTACCGAAATCCCTTGATGTTCATCAGATTTTATTCCTCTAAATGTGCAGACAAGAGGTTGTATTTATGCTGTTTATGCTGTTCTGACCCAGCATAAAAGATATAGTGATTGACAAACCAGGCTCTCCATAGTATTATTAGAAACAAGAGTTATACCTCTCAAAAGGAGATAAAGGCATGATTATGAATTTTCATTTAACCGATCAGCGTAAAAAGAAAATCAGCTCTGTACAATCCATACCGATGAAACATTGTGCAGAGTATAGCGTATAAATGACGCATTTCGATTTCATCGGGAAGCCATAAGGGGGATTTTATACCCATTTTGAGAAAGTGGCTTTCCATGCAGTTATAATGTGTATGAGGCTATGGACAATGTTTTGTCCATAGCCTTTTGTTTTTGGCGCTGCTATGCCAGAGGCAGAAGGCAGATACATTTGTGTATCTTTGCTTTCTGCCTTTTTCGTTTGTATCAGAGAATATGCAGGAAAGGGTTAATAAAAATGAGCTTATTAGAAATTGACGGACTGACACACTCTTTTGGTGAGAATGTGCTATACAAAAATGCAGGTTTCACACTCAATAAAGGAGAACATATTGGCATTGTCGGACAGAATGGAACCGGCAAAAGCACTTTAATCAAAATCTGTACAGAGCAGATCATACCAGACAGCGGGCGCATTGTCTGGCAGCCGAATACTACGATTGGTTATTTAGACCAATATGCGGAAATCGACCATACCTTAACGATGAAAGAATTTCTCAAATCCGCTTTCACAAAGTTATTTGAAATGGAGGCACAGGCGTTGCAGCTATATGAAAGAGCTGCTGACGGTGATACGAAAAGCCTTGAACTGGCCGCCCATTATCAGGAACAGCTTGAAGCCCATGACTTTTATTCGATAGATACCGCTATTGAGCGTGTCGCCAATGGGTTAGGACTTCTTGCGATTGGCCTTGACCGTCCGATTGCTGAAATGAGTGGCGGCCAGCGGGCAAAAGTGATTTTAGCAAAATTACTGCTGGAAAAGCCGGATGTCCTGTTGCTGGACGAGCCGACCAATTTTCTTGATAAAGACCATGTAACATGGCTGGCGGAATATTTATCTGCTTTGGAAAATGCTTTTTTAGTGGTTTCCCATGATTTCAATTTTCTGGATAAGATAGCGAACCGCATTTGTGATATAGACAATGACACGATTACAAAATACTACGGCACATATTCCGAATTTCTGCGGAAGAAAACCCTGCTGCGGGAAGATTATGTACGGCAATATGCGGCCCAGCAAAAGGAAATTAAAAAGACAGAGGAATTTATACGGAAGAACATAGCGGGCAGAAAAGCAAAAATGGCGCGGGGACGGCAAAAGCAGCTTGACCGAATGGACAAAATGGAAGCCTTAGACCAAAAGGAAATTATTCCGCACTTCCATTTTCCCGTACTTCCATTAACCAATACAGAACACTTGTTGGTGAAACATCTGGCAGTTGGCTACCATTACCCCGTTTTATCAAACATTGAATTTAGCATTAAGGGAGGACAAAAAGTTGTTATTACTGGATTTAATGGGATTGGAAAATCGACACTATTAAAAACCCTGATTGGGGAAATTCCATCTATGCAGGGCCATTTCAAATTTTCCGATCAGGTTACTATCGGATATTTTGAACAGGATTTAGAGTGGAAAGAACCTGAATTGACGCCCATTCAAATTGTTGCCAATGCTTATCCCAATATGGTGACAAAAGATGTCCGCAAGCATTTGGCACGATGCGGAATTTCCAGTAAACACGCTATGCAGTCCATAGGAACATTAAGCGGCGGCGAACAGGCAAAGGTAAAGATGTGTCTGCTTACTCTGACCCCCTGTAATTTCCTGATTATGGATGAACCTACAAACCATTTAGACGTACAGGCAAAAGAGGCTTTGAAAACAGCCCTTTCAACTTTTGCAGGAACGGTACTGCTCGTATCGCATGAGGAAGCATTTTATCGAGATTGGACACAACGAGTTATCAACATATTAAGGAACAATCTTTAATACAAAAACAGCCTTCCAAATCGGAGGGCTGTTTTTGTATCTAAGCCCGGAAAGCCTGATATTATGGGCTTTCCGGGCTTTTTCTGTTTTTCGGGGACTCGGTGGAACAAGCCGCCATCAGCCCGCTTCCTATTGCGGCCATCACATAGGCCCATAACGGCTCATTTTTGCACCCCTTTGTCTGGCTCTCTTGTACCAGAAACGAGGAAACGCTAAAAAGTATCCGCTCCCGGACAGCGCCACCTCTTTCAATGAGAACAATTTAGCGGGAACCTTCGCGGCTCCCGCTTTTTCTTTATTCACGCTCGAAAGCCTCACCGCAATCCCCGCAGATTACATTGACCTCCCGCGTTGCCCGGATAATGGTGCCGCAGCAAGGGCAGACATATTTGATACTGCGGTTAATGGACTTCTTACTCCCGCCCTTGGTGGTGCCTTCCACCGGCAAGCGGCTGACGTTGATCTTGTCCTCTCCCAAAGTTTCTCTAATCCATGCCTCCGCCTCCGGGGCCAGTGTTGTTACCGTCCAGCCATACTTGGCGTGCTTCTCGATATGCAGGCCGTGGGCCTCAGCGGTGGCTTTAAATTTCTGGTTGTGGTAATAGCCGTTGTTGCTTACGTCTTGGATGCCATGAACCAGATTGTAGAGATGCGCCATCTCATGCAGAAGCGTGGCTGCCAGCTCGAAGATGGGCCGGTCAAGGTACTCGGCGCAGAGATTGATTTCCCGATATTTCTCGCCGCTGGCGTTCCATATCTCGTTGATACTGCACCAGCCATACGCCCCGCGCCCTCCGTCTGGTGACACGGTGATGGCCGGGCGGTTCAACTCACCCTCGTAAAAATGCTCGTTGAACAGGTCGAACATTTCCTCGGTTTTTCTTACGATTTCAGATATTTGCAGCATGGTTGCGTCCTCCTTAAAGATATGTTTTATTTCTGTGAGTGACAGCTTACACACCACCGGTCAAAAAGCAAGCTCTAAAGGTCTTAAAACATATCTTTTTTCACTGAGGACAGGAAAAGCCCCGCTTCGGCGGGGCTTTCTCGTTTTATAGGAAATTTCGATTTTGGATAAGGGGAAAAAGAATCCCTGCCGATCGAACACATGTTAAATCAACAGGGGAATGGACATGACAATAGGACGATGGTTAGATTT
>NZ_NFKJ01000006.1 GCF_002160325.1 Lachnoclostridium sp. An181 | reverse complement strand
GTAAGATGTTCATAAATCTATTATGCAAGAAAAAGTAACAAAAGAAAACCCCCTATCCCCTCATGAATGAGGGGCAGGGGAGTTGAATAGGCGAAGCCTATTTTTTATGCCATTTTGGAGGTGGTGTCTATGCGAAAACTGAAAAAATACAAGCCCACCAGGTTTATGGCGAAGACCTCGCACTACGATAAGGACGCCGCCGATTATGCGGTGATGTTCATCGAGTCCCTCTGCCATACCAAGGGTACCTGGGCGGGAAGGCCCTTTGAACTGATCGACTGGCAGGAGCAGATCATCCGTGACCTGTTTGGCGTGTTAAAGCCCAACGGCTACCGCCAGTTCAATACAGCGTATATCGAGATTCCCAAGAAACAGGGAAAGTCAGAACTTGCCGCCGCTGTGGCGCTCCTGCTCCTCTGCGGGGACGGCGAGGAACGGGCCGAGGTGTATGGGTGTGCCGCCGACCGTAACCAGGCAAAGATTGTGTTTGATGTGGCGGTGGATATGGTGCGGTTCTGCCCGGCTCTTTCCAAGCGGGTGAAGATCCTGGAGTCCCAGAAGAAGATTACCTATCTTCCTACCAACTCCTCCTACCAGGTGCTTTCAGCGGATGTGGCGAATAAGCACGGCTTCAATACCCACGGTGTGATCTTCGATGAACTGCACACCCAGCCCAACCGGAAACTTTTTGACGTCATGCTCCAGGGTTCCGGGGATGCCCGGATGCAGCCGCTGTATTTCCTGATCACCACAGCGGGCAACGACACCAACTCCATCTGCTACGAGGTACACCAGAAAGCCATTGATATCGCGGAAGGCAGGAAGGTCGATCCTACTTTCTATTCTGTCATTTACGGCGCTGCCGAGGATGAGGACTGGACGGACCCCAAGGTCTGGAAGAAGGCAAACCCCTCCCTCGGTATTACGGTGGGTATTGATAAGGTCAAAGCCGCCTGTGAATCCGCCCAGCAGAATCCTGGCGAGGAGAACGCTTTCCGGCAGCTTAGGCTGAACCAGTGGGTGAAGCAGTCTGTCCGCTGGATGCCGATGGACAAGTGGGACGCCTGTGCATTCCCGGTTTCCGAGGATGATCTGGAGGGGCGCATCTGCTACGGCGGGCTGGATCTTTCATCCACCACAGACATCACGGCTTTTGTGTTGGTGTTCCCGCCGCTGGATGAGGAGGATAAATACTATGTCCTGCCATACTTCTGGATACCGGAAGAAACCCTTGACCTCCGCGTCCGGCGCGACCATGTCCCCTATGACCTGTGGGAACGCCAGGGAACGCTGATGACTACCGAGGGAAATGTGGTCCATTACGGCTACATCGAGAAATTCATCGAACAGTTGGGCGAGCGGTTCAATATCCGGGAAATCGCCTTTGACCGCTGGGGCGCTGTACAGATGGTGCAGAACCTGGAGGGCATGGGCTTTACGGTGGTTCCCTTCGGGCAGGGCTTTAAGGATATGTCCCCGCCGACCAAGGAACTGATGAAGCTGGTGCTGGAGGAGAAAATCGCCCACGGCGGACACCCGGTGCTGCGGTGGATGATGGACAACATCTTCATCCGTACCGACCCGGCCGGCAACATCAAGGCGGACAAGGAAAAATCCACAGAGAAGATTGACGGTGCGATTGCCACCATTATGGGGCTTGACCGGGCGATCCGCTGTGGGAATGATACGGGAGCTTCGGTTTATGACAGCCGGGGCCTTTTGTTTATCTGAAAGGACGGTGATTTGATATGGGTATCTTTTCCGGGCTTTTCCGTTCCAGGGATAAGCCCCAGAACCGCACTACAGGCAGTGCCTACAGCTTTTTCTTTGGCGGCAGTTCGGCTGGCAAGCGCGTTAATGAACGCTCTGCTATGCAGATGACGGCGGTGTATGCCTGCGTCCGTATCTTATCGGAAGCTGTGGCAGGCCTGCCGCTGCACCTTTACCGCTATAAGGAGGACGGCGGCAAGGAGAAAGCCATCGACCATCCGCTGTATCTTTTACTGCATGACGAGCCAAACCCGGAGATGAGTTCCTTCGTGTTCCGGGAGACGCTCATGACCCATCTTTTGCTGTGGGGCAATGCTTACGCACAGATTATCCGCAACGGAAAAGGTGAAGTGATTGCCCTCTATCCGCTGATGCCGGACCGGATGACGGTGAATCGTGACAGCAATGGACAGCTTTATTACGAATACACCGTCAGCATGGATGATGCGCCTACGGTCAAAGGCAGTCTTGTCCGGCTGAATCCTTCCGATGTGCTGCATATCCCAGGGCTTGGCTTTGACGGACTGGTGGGGTATTCCCCTATCGCTATGGCAAAGAACGCCATCGGTATGGCGATTGCCTGTGAGGAATACGGGGCGAAGTTCTTTGCAAACGGTGCGGCCCCTGGCGGTGTCCTGGAGCATCCGGGTACCATCAAAGACCCGCAGCGTGTCCGGGAAAGCTGGCAGTCCACCTTTGGAGGCAGCGGTAATGCTAATAAGATCGCTGTCTTAGAGGAAGGAATGAAATATACGCCGATTGGCATCTCGCCGGAACAGGCACAGTTTTTGGAAACCAGAAAATTTCAAATCAATGAGATTGCTCGAATTTTCCGGGTGCCGCCCCACATGGTGGGCGACCTGGAGAAGTCGAGCTTTTCTAATATTGAGCAGCAGTCTCTGGAGTTCGTGAAATACACGCTGGAACCCTGGCTGGTGCGATGGGAGCAGTCCATTCAGAGGATACTGCTTTCCCCGGAGGAAAAGAAGAGTTATTTTGCCAAGTTCAATGTGGAGGGGCTGCTCCGGGGCGATTATGCCAGCAGGATGACCGGCTACGCCACCGCAAGGCAGAACGGCTGGATGAGCGCCAACGACATCCGGGAACTGGAGAACATGGACCGCATCCCTGCCGAGGAAGGCGGAGATCTGTACCTTATCAATGGCAATATGCTCCCGCTTGGAAACGCCGGGGCTTTTGCAAATACCGAAGTTAGCGATGACGGAAAGGAGGAAGATTCCGATGAAGAAGTTCTGGAAGTGGAAGAACCAGGCGGAAACAGCTCCGGCGGAACGGACGCTGTTCCTGAACGGCACCATCGCCGAGGAAAGCTGGTTTGACGATGATGTCACGCCGCAGCTTTTTAAAGAGGAACTGATGGGCGGAAGCGGAGACATCACGGTCTGGATCAACAGCCCCGGTGGCGACTGCGTAGCGGCTGCCCAGATCTATAACATGCTGATGGATTATCCGCACAACGTAACTGTGAAAATCGATGGTATCGCAGCCAGCGCCGCCTCGGTTATTGCGATGGCTGGCACGAAGGTGCTGGTATCGCCGGTATCCATGATGATGATCCACAATCCCATGACCGTGGCCATGGGTGATACCGCAGAGATGCAGAAAGCCATCGAGATGCTTGGTAGCGTGAAGGATTCCATCATCAACGCATATGAAATCAAGACCGGGCTGTCCCGCGCCAAGCTGTCCCATCTGATGGACGCTGAGACCTGGATGGACGCAAACAAAGCGGTGGAGCTTGGCTTTGCTGATGATATTCTCAAACGCTCCGATGTACCGGAGGACATGGAGCCGCCTGCGGTGTCCATGCTGTATTCCAAAGCCGCTGTGGTCAATTCTCTCATGGATAAGATTGCAGCCAAGTGCAGGACCAAACCTAAGAAAATTGAAGATTCCAAACCCAAGGGCCGCTCCGTAGACAGTCTCTACGAGCGGCTCAATCTTTTGAAAAATTAAGGAGGATACCACAATGACAATTCTTGAACTGCGCGAGAAGCGCGCCAAAGCCTGGGAAGCCGCAAAGGCATTTCTGGATTCCCATAGAAACGATAAAGGCATCCTGTCTGCCGAGGATGATGCTGCCTACACCCGTATGGAGCAGGAGATCACCGACCTGGGCAAGGAGATTGCCCGCCTGGAACGTCAGGAGGCGCTGGAGGCGGAACTGAACCGCCCGGTGAACAAGCCCCTGACGGGTAAGCCCATGAGCGGCAAGGAGGAGACTAAGACCGGCCGTGCAGCGGATGAGTACCGTACAAACTTTTGGAACATGATGCGTTCCAAAGCACCGATGCCTTCTGTGGTGAATGCGCTGCAGATCGGAACAGATTCTGAGGGCGGTTATCTGGTACCGGATGAATATGAGCGTACTCTGGTAGAGGAGCTGGAAGAAGAAAACATCTTCCGCCAGCTTGCCAATGTGATCCAGACCTCCAGCGGTGATCGGAAGATCCCGGTGGTGGCATCCAAGGGAACTGCCTCCTGGATTGATGAGGAAGGAGCCTACACGGAAAGCGATGACTCCTTTGCGCAGGTATCCATTGGAGCCTACAAGCTGGGGACAATGATTAAGGTTTCCGAGGAACTGTTAAATGACAGTGTGTTTGACCTGGAGTCCTATATTGCCAGGGAGTTTGCGAGGAGAATCGGAACCAAAGAGGAGGAAGCCTTTTTTACTGGGGACGGTACCGGAAAGCCTCTGGGAATCCTGGCTGCCTCTGGTGGTGCGGAAACTGGTGTGACGGCTGCATCCGCTACTGCGGTGACAGCGGATGAACTGATGGATCTGTTCTACTCTCTGAAATCCCCGTACCGTAAAAATGCGGTATGGGTTTTGAACGACTCCACCATCAAGGCTATCCGCAAGCTGAAGGATAACAACGGCCAGTACCTGTGGCAGCCGTCCCTGGTAGCCGGTACGCCGGATACGATCCTTGGCCGGCCGGTGAAAACCTCCGCTTATATGCCTGCCATTGCGGCCGGGGCGAAGACCATCGCTTTTGGTGATTTCTCTTATTATTGGATCGCAGACCGCCAGGGGCGTTCCTTTAAACGCCTGAACGAACTGTATGCGGCAAACGGTCAGGTGGGCTTCCTTGGTTCCCAGAGAGTGGACGGCAAGATGATCCTTCCAGAGGCTGTTAAGGTGCTGGTACAGAAAGCCGGATCTGCGGGTTAAGGATACAGATAACTATGGAAGGGCGTGAGGATAGCGGCCATGCCCTTCCACCCTGTTGGAGGTGAGGATGATGGTGGTAACGCTGGAAGAGATGAAACAGTATCTTCGGGTTGATTATGAAGATGATGACCAGTTGATTACGGGTTTTATAGCATCGGCGGAGCAGCTTTGCCGGGATGTCCTCCGGGCTGATGAAACAACGGATTTGGAAAAGGATGGGACCGTAAAAATTGCTGTCATGTATGCAGCCGCATATTTCTATGAACACCGGGAGGAAGCGGACCATCATGATTTGGCTCTGACAATCCGCTCCCTCCTGTTTGGCTCAAGGAAGGAGGCTTTCTGATGAAAATTGAACTGTTGAATGTCAGGATTTTCATTTCAAAGAATACGGTGGTCACCGATGCCATCGGAAACCACCGGAATGAGTGGAAGCCTTTCTATACCTGTTATGCGACCGTCAGCGGCGAGGCTGGGAAAGAACAGACGGATGCAGGGATGGTGGTAGATGACTCCAATATTGATTTTACGATCCGTTGGTGTAAAAAGGCGGCTGAAATTGACAGCACCCATTTCCGTGTAGAGTTCAATGGGGAACTTTATAATATCGCCGCTGTGGATCACATGAATTACAGGCGCAAAAGCATCAAGCTGTCCTGTGAGAAAGTGAGGCGGTAGAGTGGGAAAGAAAATTTCTATCAGCCAGCTTTCTGCAGCGGTGATGGAGGAATTGGAAGAATATGCAGATCTGGCCGCAGAAGATATGAAATCGGCGGTAAAGAAAGCGGCGGCAACCGTCCGGAAGGATATCGAGGCCAGCGCACCGAAGGACACCGGTGACTATGCCAAAAGCTGGGTTGTGAAGACTACTAAGGAAAGTTCCAATGCCCTGCAGGTAACCGTGTATTCCCGGAACCGGTATCAGCTTGCTCATCTGCTGGAGCATGGCCATGCGAAGCGCGGCGGAGGCCGGGTTGCAGCAAGGCCCCATATCGCCGCTGCGGAAGAAGCCGGTATTGAGCAGCTGGAGCGTGAGATTGAGAGGAGCCTGACAAATGGTTGATTTGGTGAAACTTTTGGAGGAGACAGGTATTCCGTTTGCTTATGACCACTTTGCGGAAGGGGAATCCCCCAATCCTCCGTTTATCTGCTACCTTCTGCCCCAGAGCGATAACTTTTCCGCAGATGGGAAGGTTTACCTGAAGGTCAGCAGCGTGAATATCGAACTGTACACGGACAGCAAGGATCTGGCCGTGGAACAGACACTGGAAGCCGTGCTGGATACGCACGGTATTTTTTATGACAAAACAGAGGTCTGGATCGAGAGCGAGAAACTCTATGAAGTCCTCTACTCGTTTGAAATGGAGGTTTGATTTTTATGGGAAACAAGGTCAAGTATAACTTGAAAAATGTCCACGCTGCAAAGCTGACCGAGACGGATTCCGATGGCACGACCACCTTTTCGTATGCGGAGCCGAAGGCAATCCCCGGCGCAGTGAGTATCAGCTTGGATGCAGAGGGTGAAACCAGCCCATTCTATGCGGATGGTATTGTTTACTTCCGTAGTGTGACCAATAACGGTTACAGCGGCGATTTGGAGATTGCCCTGATCCCGGAGTGGTTCCGCACGGAGATCCTTCAGGAGAAGCTGGATGCAAAAGGGGTGCTGGTCGAAAACAGTGGAGTCGGCGAGAGTGTGAAATTTGCCCTGCTTTTTGAATTTGACGGGGATGTGAACGCTATCCGCCATGTGCTATATAACTGTTCTGCCTCCCGCCCGTCTATCGAGTCGGAAACGAAGGAAGATACGATTGAACCGGGTACAGAGACACTGTCCATTACCGCCGATCCCCGTTCCGATGGGCTGGTCAAGGCGCGTACTGGTGACACGACAGACTCCGGTACTTATACAAATTGGTATAAAGCAGTGTACACACCAACTGAAGAAGAACCAGAAGAAATAAGTGGAGAGGATGAAAGCGTATGATTAAGCGTGAGATAGAAATCAGCGGGAAAAAGGTGCCCTTCCGTTCCTCTGCCACGATCCCCCGTCTGTACCGGGCAAAGTTCAAACGGGATATTTTCAAGGATCTGTCCAAGCTGGAAAAATCCTATAAGGGTAAGACGGAAAATGGTGAGGAATTGCAGATTGAGGATCTGGAGATTTTTGAGAACGTGGCCTATGTGATGGCCTATCATGCCGATAACAGCATTCCGGCAAAGATTGAGGACTGGCTGGATCAGTTTGATATGTTCTCCATTTATGAGGTGCTGCCACAGATTTTGGAACTGTGGGGTGAGAATCTTGTGACGGATGTGACGTCAAAAAAAAGATTGGCAGAAGTGAGCGGGAAATGACCACGCCGCTGTTCCTTCTGCGGAGCGTGGAACTGGGGATTTCCATCCGGGATCTGGATCTGCTCACGATTGGGCTGGTTCTGGATATGTGGACGGAAAAATCCAATGACGGCGTAAAATATAAAAGACTTGCCACTCAGGAGGACTTCGACAAGTTTTAAGATGCATTGATTTATATGGATAGTATCGGTTAGAAATAATCGGTGCTTTTTTCATGCTCGGAGGACATCCGTGCTTTTTTCATTCCCATTTTTAAGGAGGTGAGGGTTGTGGCGAACCGGATTAAGGGTATCACCGTGGAAATCGGCGGCGATACCACTGGTCTTGATAAAGCACTAAAGAACGTCAATTCTTCTATCACGAAAACACAGTCTGCCTTAAATGATGTGAACCGTCTGTTAAAACTCGATCCTTCTAATACGGTGCTGGTGGCACAGAAGCAGGAACTGCTGGCCCAGGCAGTCAGCCAGACGGAAGAAAAGCTGTCGGCTCTGGAAGCTGCACAGGAACAGGTGACCGCAGCCTTTGCCCGTGGGGATATCGGGGTAGATAAATATCAGGCGTTCCAGCGGGAAATCGAGGAAACACGTGGGAAGCTGAACAAATATAAGGCTGACCTTTCCGATTTGCAGACAGAGCAGGACGCCCTTTCCCAGAATACCGCACGGCTGGAAAAGCTGTTTGCCGCTACGGGGACAGAGGTGGATGATTATGCAGATGTCCTTGGCACCCGGCTGACTTCTGCCATAAAAAACGGGACGGCCAATTCCGACCAGCTGCGGACGGCCCTTGAGAAGATCGGGAAGTCTGCCACAGGCGGCAAAGCCGATATCCGCCAGTTGACAGACGCTCTGGATACCGTGGATGACGGGCAGGCGATCCAAAACCTGATCCAGCAGCTGAACGAGGCTGGGGACGCTGCGGAAAATACAGCGGATGATGTGGGCCAGATTGCGGAGAACACGAAAGGCGCTGCGCTGATGCAGGCGGCAGATCAGCTGTCTGCTGTGGGCGATAAGATCCAGGAGATCGGGGATAAGGCGCTGGATGCCTATACCGATACCGAGAACGCCGTGACCAAGGTGAACGCTTACTTTGGAGAGACGGGACAGGCAGCGGAACAGTCCGCTAATGTGATTAAAAACGTGTACTCCTCCGGGGTCGGGGAAAGCATGGATGCCGTGGCAAATGCGGTTCTGATGGTAAAGAAGAACCTTGGGGATTTGAGCGAGACCGATCTGACCAACCTTACTCAGCAGGCGATTACGCTGGAGGAACTGTACGGCATTGACATGAATGAAACCCTCCGGGGCGTCAATTCCCTTATGCAGCAGTATGGCCTGACTGCCCAGGAGGCGATGGACTACATCGTGGTGGGTACCCAGAACGGGCTGGATAAGACCAATGAGCTGGGCGATAATCTTTCTGAGTATGCTGGTAAATTTGCGCAGGCGGGATATTCTGCTTCTGAATATTTCCAGCTTCTGGATAACGGACTGAAGAACGGCGCTTACAACCTGGACAAGGTCAACGATGCCATCAATGAGGTCACCACCCGTCTGGTGGATGGCACTATTGGAGAGTCCATCGGGATGTTCTCCACGAAGACACAGGAATTGTTTACCTCTTGGCAGAATGGCGGCGCTACACAGAAACAGGTGATTGACTCCATCGTGGCGGATATTGCCGGATGTACAAACCAGCAGGAAGCCTTAAACCTTGCAGCTCTTGCTTTTGGAACGATGGCCGAGGATGGGAACCTGAAATTCATCACTTCCCTGACTTCGGTGGGAAGTACTTATGACAGTGTGAAAGGTTCTGCACAGGGGCTGTTCGATGCAACGACCACGCCTATGCAGGAGATGGAATCCAACACCCGGAAGCTGCAGCAATCCCTTGTTCCTCTGGGAGAGAAGCTGGCTGAGATCGCCAATACAATCCTTCCTCCGCTGGTTGCGGTAATCCAGACGGTAAGCAACTGGTTCCAGCAGCTGCCGGGGCCGGTGCAGAACTTTATCATCATCCTTGGCGTTCTGCTTGCAGCTTTCACGGCACTGACTCCGGTCATTGCGGCTTTGGCGGTTTCCGTAGGCGCGTTGAATATCTCCCTCCTACCGATCATTGCTGTGATCGCGGCGGTAGCGGCGGCTATTGCCGGGATTATCGCCATCATCCAGAACTGGGGTGCCATCACGGAGTGGTTTGGAAACTTGTGGAATACCATCTGTACCGGGATTGGCACCATGATCGAAAGTGTGAAAACGTGGTTTTCAAACCTCTGGACCCACCTGCAGAATGTTTGGAATGGCATCTGTAACGTAGTGCAGACAGCAGTGATGCTGATTGGCTCTATCATTCAAGGAGCCGTGGACATCATCACGCTGCCTTTCCGGTTTATCTGGGAGAACTGCAAAGATATCGTTACTTCCGTCTGGAACGGAATTAAAAATACCGTCAGTTCCGTGCTGTCTGCGATTTCCGGTGTGATCTCCAGCATTATGGGAGCTATCCAGAACGTGATCAGTTCCATCTGGAACGCCATCAGCAGCAAGGTGTCGGCGGTGGTCAATGCCATCAAAAATACGGTGACCTCTGTCTTTAATGCCATCAAGTCGGTGGCTTCTACGGTGTGGAATGGCATTAAATCTGTCATTTCCACGGTAGTGGACGGGATCAAGAGCAAGGTTTCTTCCGTATTCAATGCGGTAAAGAGTACGGTGTCTTCCGTATTCAACGGAATCAAGAGTACTGCAACCACAGTGTGGAATGGAATTAAGACCGCCATCACGAAGCCGATTGAAGCGGCAAAGAATACGATCAAAGGGATTGTGGACAAGATCAGCGGCTTCTTCTCCGGCATGAAGCTGGAACTGCCGAAGATCAAGCTGCCCCATTTCAAGATTACGGGTAAGCTCTCCCTTGCCCCGCCGAGCGTTCCTCACCTGTCGATTGACTGGTATAAGGAAGGCGGTATCCTAACGAAACCGACCATCTTTGGCATGAACGGCAGCAGCATGATGGCGGGCGGTGAGGCTGGCCGGGAGGCGGTGCTTCCGCTGAAGGGATTTTATAATCAGCTGGAAAATATTTTGTCCAGCAGAATGAATACCAGCGCAATGGAGAAGTATCTGGCGATCATTGCGGAAAATAGCTGCAAGGGACTGTATCTGGATGACGGGACGCTGGTAGGACACTTGCTCCCTGCCATTGACAGCGGTCTTGGGAAAACACAGAAACTGCAAAGGAGGCTGAGCCTATGAGGGCAGACGTGAAAATCAATGATTTGTGGATGTTTGCGATGGGCTGGATCCGGGAGGAGATTGACTTTCCCATGCCGCAGTCGCAGACCAATACGGTTGTGGTACCGGGGCGCAATGCTCCGATCCGTTTTACGGAGGCTCTTGGGCGGGTATCCTACCAGCCCCGGAGCTTTTCTATTACCTTGTCCATGTTGGGGAGCCGGGAGAAATTTAATCAAATGAAGGATATCCTTGCCAATCTCTACGCCGGACAGCTGTGTCAGGTGATCTTAAGCGAGGAGCTGGATCTGTATGCTTTGGGTACCTTGGAACTGGAACCGGCATATGATCCCCTTACCGGGAAAGGCCAGATGGTGCTGTCCTGCTCGGATGGAGACTCTTACCGTTATCACACGGAAGAAACAGTGGTCACTATCACTGGTGGCGGCACGGCGATCCTAAACAATGACTATATGCCTGTCGTACCCACGGTAGTCACGACAGCGGAGACGGCGCTCAGTTGGAGTATCGGTGAAGATGTATTCCGCAAATCCGTCAGCGCCGGGACGTGGACATTCCCGGAACTGGAACTGCAGGAAGGGCAAAATTCGGTCAGCATTACGGGAGAAGGCACGACCACCTTCCGGTACCGGGAGGGACGCCTATGAGTTTGTTTCGAGTGTTTGTGGATGGGCAGCTGTTTTACCATCCCCATCTGTCCCAGCTTTCCATCACGGAGGCAAAAGTGCAGGAGGATGCGGAGAATATTGACAGCCTGACCCTCTCTGCCCCGTTCAACCATCCCTATCTCTCTGCGATCCAGCCGATGTCTTCGACCATTGTCTGCAAGAAGGATGCTCTTACGGTATTTGAGGGGCGGGCCTTGGATGATGGGACAGATTTTTATAATACGCACACATGGACATGCGAGTCCTGCCTTGCGTATCTGAAGGACACCATGCAGCCTCCATTTTCCTATCAGGGGCCACTCCGTGGACTGCTGGAGCAGTTCCTCTCCGTGCATAATGCAGCAGTGGAGGAAAAGAAGCAGTTCACTCTCGGTACAGTGACGGTTACAGATAACAACGATTATATCAGCTACAGCAATTCCGACTACTCCGTGACGATGGATGCCATGCAGGACAAGCTGATCAAAACGCATGGCGGGTATCTGCAGGTGCGTTATACCGATATGGGAAAATTTCTGGATTATCTGGAGGACTTTCCCGACCGGTCGCTGCAGACCGTGGAGTTTGGTAAGAACCTGACGGATGTGAAGATTACCCGTGACCACACGGAGCGGGTGACGGCTCTGATTCCGCTGGGAGCGAAAATTACGGAGACCGAAGAGGATGGCAACGAAACCGAGACGGACACCCGGCTGGATATTACGGCGGTGAACGATGGCAAGAACTATGTGTACGATGAGGAAGCGGTCGAAGAAATCGGATGGATCTGGACGACCGAGATCTGGGAGGATGTGACGCTGGCAGGGAACCTGCTGCGGAAAGCAAATGCCAGACTCTCGGAACTTGTGAAAGGTGTCACCAGCATGGAACTGACCATCGTGGATGAGTCCGATACGGGTGCAGATATCGGGGATATCCGGGCAAGGATGTATGTGCACTGCATTTCCAAACCGCACGGGATTGACGGGACATATCTGTGTCTTAGCCGTACAAGGGATTATCTGAATCCCTCCGGCAACACCATCACGATAGGGGCTGCAGGTGTCCGTCTGACTTCGGAGTCTGCGAAGCAAGACCAGAATATCACTTCTATTGAAGATGAACTGTTAGGGCAGACCTCCAAGATCGAGGTGATTACGGGAAAAGTCGATCAGATCAATGCCCAGAAGATGTACCGGACAGAGCTGGTGGTGGATGGGGTGAACATCTTCCGGGATAAGGGGCAGAAAAGCATCCTTCGCTGCCGGGTGTATTCGTGGGACAAGGAGATCACGGATACCCTTCCGGCCAGCAGCTTTGTCTGGCACCGGAATTCCGGTCGGGAGGACCTCGATGCCGACTGGGACAGTTCCCATACGGGCATGAAATCCATCACAGTCACCACGGAAGATGTGACTGACAACGCATCATTTTATTGTGAAATCACGATTTAAACAGGAGGAGACGAATATGGCAATTTTGACTTCCAGCCAGCAGACCTTTGTGGATATCACAGACCAGAGGAAACTGTCGGCCTATATTACCTCCAATCTGCCCAAGTCGCAGATTGAAAATCCGAACGTGTTGCCCCATACCTATGCGCCGGACTGGGCCAGCACACCCCTGACCCTTACCCCGGTGGTATTTCTTGATCAGACCAATCTGGCGCTGGATGCATCGGGGCTTACAATCTCGTGGAAACGGAAAGAGGGAAACGGAGCGGAGGCGGCGCTGACCTCCGGGGAGAGCGTTTCCAAAGGCGTCCTGACGGTCAATGCCAATAAACTGTCAGCGGCTACATCTGGTATGCTTACCTACCTTTGCTATATCAGCTATTACGACTCAGAGACAAAGAACACCGTCAATATCTCCGCCGACATCACCTATACGCTGATCCGTAATGCACAGAACGCAAAGCTGGCCTATCTTGCTGCAGATACTTATGTATTTAAGTATGACGCCAATTCTTCTCTGGTCGGGGCCAAGCAGGCTACCCTGACGGCACAGGTGCAGGGAGTGACGATCACGGCATGGCAGTATAAAGACAGCACCGGGGAATGGAAGGATTATCCCACCACATCGGACAATGCCAGCATCTCCGGCGGCACTTTGGTAGTGAAACCAGATCATGCTGTCTTTTTTAATGGGGTGGCTCAGATCAAGCTGGCGACCGATGACCCGGATGTTTATGATACGACTTCCCTCACGAAGATCTATGACGGCTCTCAAGGTGAACCGGGGGCAGCCGGAACGGGCGGCCTTTCTGTCATCCTTGGGAATGAGGCGCAGAATATCGCTTGTACTTCCGGAGGGCTGGTAGCGGCAGCTACGGATATCACAATCCCATTTACGGGGTATGTGGGAATTTCGCAGGTCGCCTGCATCTGTACGGTGGGAACTTTGCCTTCTGGCGTGACAGTGAAGAGCAATACAGCAGCGACCGCTTCCAGAGCCGGATCAGTGGTACTGACCTTTGCCGCTAATGCGACTCTTGGCGGGGCAACGGTCTTAAATGGCACGATTGACCTGACCTTTACGATTTCAGGAGCCTCCGTGGTAAAGAAGTTTGCATGGACAAAATCCAACAAGGGCAGCAACGGAGCCAGCGGTGCCAATGCAATCGTATTCTCTGTGTATGCACCGGAAGGTACTGTTGTCATTAACCAGTCCGGTAGCCTTGCGTTGGCAGCGGTTGGTTATGACGGCGCTTCTGAGATTACGACAGGAGCTACCTATCAGTGGGCGAAATACACAGGTGGTGAGTGGGAGAATATCACAGGAGAAACGTCCTCCACCCTGTCGGTATCAGGGGCGGATATCGTGAACATCCAGTCCTACCGCTGTACGATGACCTATAAGGGCAATACCTATGAGGATGTGATCACGGTGGAAGATAAATCCGACCCTTATGTATCGGAGATGCTTTCCATCGGTGGCTTTACGGTCAAGAATAATCTCGGCGGTGTGGTGCCTTATGTGATCGTCCGTACCAACCAGAAAGAAGTCGATCCGCTGCTTGGCAGTATCTCGGAGACGGCTCCGTCCAATCCAGAGGAAGGTGACTTCTGGTATCAGGTGGATCATTCTGCGCAGACGGTTACTCTGATGAAGTATTCCGGCTCGGCTTGGGCGGCTGCCACAGAGAAACAGTCGCTGACCTACACATGGTATGCGCAGGACAAGGATGGTCATGCGGCAGAATTTGATAAGGCCGGGAAGGTGATTTACCTTTCCGCAGCGGATATTGACAGTATCCTGACGCTGCAGTGTGATGTATCCAACTGACCGGAGGTGATCGCATGGCGCTTATCACCAGCTGTCAGGCAACCTTCCAGAATTTCTCCGGTTATGAGGATGACCTTGCCTCCTTGGAGGAAAACATCCGGGAATGCTACTCCGAGATCACGAAAACCTCGGAACAGATCAATATGTCCGTCCGGGAGGAATTCATTTCCCGCTCAGAAATGGAGACGATCCAGAAGGATTTTGAAACCAGCATTACTCAGAGCAGCACAGAAATCCGGATGGATTTCACTACGATTACGGACGAAATCAAGGAAAATGTCTCTACGAACCAGTTGCTTTTGGAGGAATATATCCGGTTTAAAGGTGCTTTGATTGAACTGGGAAAAGTCGGGAACGCCTTCACAGCAGAACTATCCAACGAGGAACTGGCCTTTAAAGAGAATGGGCAGAAGATTGCCTATATCTCCAACCAGAGCCTTGTGATTACCAATGCGGAGATCCGCAACAAGCTATCCCTCGGCAATGAAAGCCGGGGGTGGTTTGATTTTATACCGAGAACCAATGGGAACCTTTCAATCAAATGGAGAGGTCCCGTCTAAGATGCTGAGAAACGGAAGGGGTGAGAACGATGGCATCCAGCGGCAGTTTTTCCGGTTCCATCCGGGACGGCCATTATAAGCTGCGGGTGGACTGGTCGCAGAGCAAGAATGTCTCTGCCAATACGTCTACGGTTACCTGTAAGCTGTATCTGGTGAATGACTGGAGTCTGAATATCAGTGGGCGAAGCGACAATACCTGCACCATTGACGGATCGGCTCAGACTTTTTCCTCCCCAGCGATTAGTACCACGGGAACACATTTGCTGGGAACGGTATCAAGGACGGTCAATCATGCCAGCGATGGCAGTAAGTCCTTAGCGATTTCAGCAGTGTTCCAGATCCGGGCAACCTTAAGTGGGACGTACTATGGAACAATCACAGCCAGCGCCAACATTACGCTGGATAGCATCCCCCGTGCCTCCAGCGTATCTGCTGCAAATATGACGATGGGGTCTGCCGGTACGATTTCGATCAACCGTGCTTCTTCCGCTTTTACGCATACGCTGACGTATTCCTTTGGAAATACCAACGGGACAATTGCAACCAAGACAACGGCATCTTCTGTATCATGGACGCCAGCTCTTTCGCTGGCCAGTCAGATCCCAAATGCGATCAGCGGTACCTGCACAATCACTTGTACGACCTATAACGGAAATACGAATATTGGTTCCAAAACCTGTACGCTGACTTTAAGTATTCCTGCCAGTGTGAAACCGACTATTTCCAGCCTGACTGCTTCCCGGATTGATGGAGAAGTGCCAAGTACGTGGGGAATTTATGTGCAGACAAAGTCCAAGGTAAAGCTGACGATCAACGGGGCGGCTGGAAGTTATGGCTCCACCATCAAGTCCTACTCCATTACGGGCGGCGGGTACAGTGGTTCCGCGTCCACGCTGACGACAGGTTTCCTCAATAATTCTGGGACGATTACCTTTAAGGCCACCGTAACGGATTCCAGAGGCCGGGTATCGGCGGAGGCTTCCGTTTCGATCACGGTGACCGCCTATTCCCCGCCATATTTCAATTCCTCCCTGTCCCAGCGGTGCTTAAGCAACGGGGCGCTGGATGATGACGGGACATACATCCACGCGCTGGTGTCCTTTGGCTATTCCACTTGTGGCGGGAAGAATACTCTCAAAACTTCTGTCCAGTACAAGCAGGTGGCTGCGGAGCAGTGGACGGACGCCGGGGTGACCTTTACCTCCAATACAGCTTTTACCTATGGCCGGGGGCAGATTTCTACGGAGACCTCCTATGATGTGCGGTACACGCTGGAGGATGCGTTTTCCACCATTTCCGTACAGGAGATCGTCTCCACGGCTGCCGTGGTCATGGACTTTAAAAATGGCGGCAAAGGTGTGGCGATTGGAAAAGTTTCAGAAACCGATAACACCTTTGAGGTGGCCGAGAACTGGGATGTGAAAGTCTATGGGATGCTCCTGAAAGAATACATCCAACAATTTGCCAAAACGATGTATCCGGTAGGCAGTATCTATATGAGTGTCACTTCTACCAATCCCGCTACTTATTTTGGAGGCACTTGGGTGGCGTGGGGCAGCGGCAGGGTGCCGGTAGGAATTAACACATCGGATAGCAACTTTAATACGGTGGAGAAAACAGGCGGAGCATCGGCCGTCACACTGACTGCCAGCCAGATGCCAAGCCATACACATACGTTTACCGGAAGTTCTACCACGACCAACAGTGCAGGCGGTCATACGCACAATATTGGCCGTGATACGGATGGAGGTGCAGGCAGCAGCCGCTATACAGTGCATAGTGCAGGAACTTCTGGGGCGCAGGCTACCTCCCCGACCAGCAGTGCTGGGGCGCATACTCACTCACTGACTCCAAAAGGAAAGAACGCAAATACGGGAGGTGGTGGCTCTCACACCAACCTGCAGCCCTATATCGTCTGCTATATGTGGAAGCGGACAGCATAACTTTATATTTTCTGGAAATCAGCGACTACTCTTCGGGGTAGCCGCTTTTTTCATACCAAAATTTCAAAGGAGGAACGCACCATGAAAGAATTCTGGAACACCATCCAACTCATTTTTTCCGCTGTGGGCGGCTGGCTGGGGTATTTCCTTGGCGGCTGTGATGGCTTGCTTTATGCCCTGATCGCCTTCGTGGTGATCGACTACGTCACGGGTGTGATGTGCGCCATCATCAACCGGGAGTTATCCAGCGCAGTCGGCTTCAAAGGGATCTTCCGCAAAGTGCTGATCTTCCTGCTTGTCGGAATTGCAAATATCATCGATGTGCAGGTAATCGGAACCGGGGCGGTCTTACGGACAGCGGTGATCTTTTTCTACATCTCCAATGAAGGCGTGAGCCTGCTGGAGAATGCAGGACATCTGGGACTGCCGATCCCGGAAAAGATCAAAACGGTATTAGAGCAGCTCCATGACAGAGCAGAAAACGGAAAGGAAGGTAATGAATAATGGCTTACACAAACAGTTCCCTTGTATCTTACACAAAACTCAGCCCCAACCACTCCGGGCAGAGGACGCATTCCATTGACCGGATCACGCCACACTGTGTGGTTGGCCAGCTGACGGCGGAGAGCATCTGCGGATGCTTTACCAGCCCGTCCAGAGAGGCCAGCTGTAACTATGGCATCGGGAAAGACGGAAAGATCGCACTTTGCGTGGAGGAGAAGAACCGCTCCTGGTGTTCTTCCAGCAGCGCCAACGACCAGAGGGCTGTCACCATCGAGTGCGCCAGCGATTTGAATCATCCCTACGCAATGACCACCGCTGTTTACAATTCCCTCGTGAAACTGTGTACGGATATCTGCAAACGGAATGGGAAGAAGAAACTTCTCTGGCTGGGGGATAAGAATAAGACGCTGAATTACTCGCCGAAGTCTGATGAGATGGTACTCACCGTCCATCGCTGGTTTGCCAACAAATCCTGTCCGGGGGACTGGCTGTATTCCCGGCTTGGGGATCTGGCCTCCAAGGTAACGGCAGCACTGGGAGGTTTTTCATCTGGATCAGCAACTTCTGCTTTATACCGTGTCCGCAAAAGCTGGCCGGATGCCAAGAGCCAGAAGGGGGCTTTCAACAATCTGGATAACGCAAAGAAATGCGCCGACTCCAATGCTGGCTATTCTGTATTTGACGAGAGTGGCAAGGTGGTTTATACCGGAAAGCAGGCTGGTTCTGGTAGTTCCGGTGGCTCTTTCAGGGTGCAGGTGACTATTACAGATCTGAATATCCGGAAAGGCCCCGGAACCAACTATGGTAAGACAGGCAAATTTACGGGTAAGGGTGTGTTCACGATTACCGAGGTGAAATCCGGCACCGGATCGACTAATGGCTGGGGAAAACTCAAGAGCGGCGCTGGTTGGATTTCCCTGGATTACTGTAAACGGCTTTAAATAAAACGGAAAGAACAGGAGGCCCGTGGGCTGTGCGATAGATGCATGGCCTGCGGGCTTTATTTTTTTGTCTGTAATACCCCCTCAAAACGCTGTAGAAATCTCCGTATTTTGAAGGAGGCATCCTTCGGATAGGAGGAATACCATGCAGGTAACGAAGGTGACGGCTGGTTTTCAGAATCAGACAGCAGAGAGGAAACTATTCACAGATGAGGAGCTGCAAAGGGAATTTGACTATTACATGGCGCAAAAACTGCTGGAAAAGCTGCGGGAGGCGGAGCTGATTTCTGAGGGTGAATTAGACAAAATTACGGCGAAAAACCGCCAATCATTCTCTCCCTATCTGGCTCGGATTATGCCCTAAATGACTTGCTATTTGCAGGTGTCAGAGCGAATATGTCCGTACCGAAAGAGAGGTGAGAGGATGAAACGGATCACAAAAATTGAAGAAAATATGCCCCTCGAAAAGAGAAAACTTAGAGTGGCGGCCTACTGCCGGGTATCTACAGCCAGAGATGAACAGCTTGTTAGTCTGGCAGCGCAGAAGGCTCACTATGAGAGTTACATCAAATCCAATGATGAGTGGGAGTTTGCCGGACTTTACTATGACGAAGGCATTTCCGGTACGAAAAAAGAAAAGCGGGATGGGTTGCTGGCGATGGTTGCCGCCTGCGAGAGAGGAACGATTGACTTCGTCATTACCAAATCCATCAGCCGTTTTGCCAGAAATACCACGGACTGTCTGGAACTGGTGCGGAAGTTGCTGGACTTAAAGATCTACATCTATTTTGAAAAAGAAAATCTAAACACGGGCTCCATGGAGAGTGAATTAATGCTTTCCATTTTAAGCAGTCTGGCAGAAAGCGAGTCGGTGTCCATTTCTGAAAATGAGAAGTGGGGTATCAAGCGGCGCTTTCAGAATGGAACCTTCATCATTTCCTATCCCCCATATGGTTATGACAATGTGGACGGGGAGATGGTGATCGTACCGGGGCAAGCGGAGATCGTGAAACAGATCTTTGCGGACACGCTTGCGGGGAAAAGTACCCACGAGATTGCGGAGGAACTGAATGAGCGGGGCGTTGCTACCAAGAAGGGCGGACATTGGACGCCGGGTACCGTCAACGCCATCATCGGGAATGAAAAATATACGGGTGACGTCCTGTTCCAGAAGACCTATACGGACAGCAGCTTTAACCGCCATCAGAACCGGGGAGAACTTGACCAGTACCTGATGCAGGACCACCATGAAGCAATCATCAGAAAGGAAGAGTTTGAACTGGCCAATGCGGTTTTGAAACAGCGGGGGCGTGAAAAAGGAAATGGCCATGACACTGGGAGATACCAGAACCGGTACGGCTTTTCTGGCCGGATCTGTTGTGGAGAATGCGGCGGCAAATATAAGAGACGGATGCATTATAAACCCAGCGGCCAGTATGTGGCCTGGGCTTGTGCCAATCATCTGAAAGATAAGGAAAGTTGTTCGCAGAAATACATCACGGATGATACTTTGAAACTGGCGTTTGTTACCATGATGAACAAGCTGGTCTTTGGACATCAGATGGTGCTGCGTCCTCTTTTGCAAAGCCTGCGGGGACTGAATGATCAATCCCGGCTGCTAAAGATTGAAGAACTGGAAACGGCAATCGAGAAAAACAGGGAGCAGAAACAGGTTCTGACGAACCTGATGGCAAGCGGCTATCTGGAGCCTGCTCTTTTTAATAAGGAAAGTAATGAACTTGTAGCGGAAGCGGAAGCCCTGCGGCAGGAAAAGGATGGGCTGATGCGCTCTGTCAATGGAGATATGGTCAAAATAGAGGAATTGCAGCGGTTGCTCCGGTTTACATCCAAAGGAACCATGATGACGGAATTCGATGATGAAATTTTCCTTTCCTTCGTGGAGCGGATCACCGTACTGTCCAGAAAAGAAGTGGTTTTTGAATGGAAATGCGGACTGTCCTTGAAAGAAAGGCTGGTGGAACCATGAGACACATTCCGTATGGATACCGGATTGAAAATGGCCGGGCGGTCATCGATGAAGAACAGGCCGCCACGGTGCGGGATTTTTTTCAGAACTATATTTCCGGCATGGCGCTTATGCCCGCCGCCGAGAAAGTCGGATTAAAGCTGTACCACGGAAGTGCTGGCAGGATGCTCCGGAATAAGAAGTATCTTGGAGATGATTACTATCCTGCCATTATCGACAAAGAAACCTTCGATAAGGCAGAAGAAATACGCATGGACCGGGCAAAGGCATTGGGGCGGATATGGGAACTGGAAGGAAAGAAGGACATCCTCTTCCCTACCAATTTTACCATGCCTGCAGTGAAAAAGGTTTCTGACGATCCCTTTGAACAGGCGGCATATGCATACAGTTTGATTGAGAGCGAGGTGGATATGGATGGAACTGAGTAGGAATATTACTGTGATCCCGGCCAGAAAGCGGGTAGGAAATACCGCTGCAGTTGGGCAACGGCCAAAGCTGAGAGTCGCTGCTTATTGCCGGGTCTCCACGGACAGTGAAGAGCAGGCATCCAGCTATGAGGTGCAGGTGGCACATTATACGCAGTTTATCCAGAAGAATCCAGAATGGGAGCTGGCAGGGATTTATGCCGATGACGGGATCACCGGAACGAATACGAAAAAGCGGGAGGAATTTAACCGCATGATCCAGGACTGCATGGACGGGAACATTGACATGATCATTACCAAGTCCATCAGCCGGTTTGCCAGAAACACGCTGGATTGCCTGAAATATATTCGGGAACTGAAGGAGAAGAACATCCCGGTTTTCTTTGAAAAAGAGAACATCAATACCATGGATTCCAAAGGTGAGGTGCTGCTCACCATTATGGCGAGCCTGGCACAGCAGGAAAGCCAGTCTTTGAGCCAGAACATCAAACTCGGATTGCAGTACCGCTTCCAGAACGGAGAGGTCCGGGTCAACCACAGCCGTTTTCTGGGTTACACAAAGGATGAGGAAGGAAATCTGATCATAGAGCCTGTAGAGGCGGAAGTGGTAAAGCGGATTTACCGGGAGTACCTGGAAGGGGCAAGCCTGCTCCAGATCGGGCGTGGCCTGGAAGCAGACGGGATTCTTACTGGGGCTGGGAAAAAGAAGTGGCGTCCGGAAACACTGAAGAAGATCCTGCAGAATGAAAAGTACATCGGAGACGCCCTTTTGCAGAAGACCTATACTGTTGACTTCCTCAATAAAAAGAGGGTGCAGAACAAGGGGATTGTCCCACAGTATTATGTGGAAAACAGCCATGAGCCCATCATTCCACGTGACCTTTATATGCAGGTGCAGGAGGAAATGATCCGGCGGGCGAACCTCCATAGCGGAGCCAACCGGAAAAAGAGGATTTACAGCAGCAAGTATGCCTTATCCAGCATTGTTTACTGTTCCAAGTGCGGTGAAATTTACCGGAGGATTGCATGGAATAACCGTGGAAAACATTCCACAGTGTGGCGGTGCTGTACCCGTGTGGAACATGGACCAACCGCCTGTGATGCACCAACCATTCAAGAGGCGGATCTGCAGGCGGCGGTGGTGCAGGCGATCAACCTTGCGCTGGGTAACAGAGAAAGCATGATGGCCACTCTCCGGGAGAACGTGGAGGCAGTGATCCGACAGGAGGATGAAACCTCATCGGAAGGGATTGAGACCAAGCTGCTGGACCTGCAGAAGGAACTTCTGAAACTGGCGAATTCGAAAAAGGATTATAACAGCGTTGCGGATGAGATTGACAGGCTGCGGGAATTGAAGCAGAACGCTCTGGTGGAAAGCGCCGAGCGGGAAGGACTGAAACAACGGATCAGGGAGATGCGGGAGTTTCTGGAACAGCAGTCTACCGAGGTCACGGAGTATGATGAACTGCTGGTGCGGCGGTTGATTGAAAAGGTCACGGTTTACGATGAAAGATTTGAGGTGGAGTTCAAATCTGGGGCGAAGGTGGACGCGGGGAGGTAGTGAAAAGAGAGGTCAGCTTTACTTACTTTTAAACTCAGATTGTGTTGAGAAATATTGAAACATGCTATAGCATTTGCTATAATCTGAAGCGTGGAGGTGTGCTTGAAATGGGATTTGGTATGATAATTAAAAAGATACGAAGTCAGCTAAAAATGACACAAGAACAATTTGCCCGTGAATTAGATATAAGTTTTTCTACTATTAATAGGTGGGAAAACGGTCATACAGTTCCTAGTAAATTAGCAAAGGTAAGGTTACTCGAATTCTGCAAAAACCAAAATGTAGATATAAATTTAATTTCTGAACTAGAGAAGCTCTAGTAGTGCAATCATATAAAAAACAAATGCAAACTTGAAAGGAGTAATATCATGGCTAGAGCCGATTTGTTAAAGAAATTATTTAGTAGCTTTAAGCAAGAGGATAAAGACTCTTTTTATAAAGTTGCTTCGGAAATTATTGAGGATGAGAGAAAAAAGAATCATGGTATCTTAGCTGATGATTTAAGAATGATTCTTAACGGAAATTATCAACCTAAGCGTTCAATGTCTTCTTTTTCATCTAATACACCGAAGGACAATGATAAAGAAATACCGCTGGTTGAAGTTATTTATCCGGAAAAGTATTTTTCTGATTTGATAATAACTGATGAAAAAACAATGCAGTTAGATCAAATTATAAAAGAATTTAATAATTGGGATGTTCTAATGAGTAATGGAGTATTTCCAACAAGAAGAGTTCTTTTTTATGGTCCTCCAGGATGTGGAAAAACTTTAGCAGCCCATGCTATAGCTGGAGAAATTGGAATCCCTATGCTGTATGTGAGATTTGATGCGCTTATTTCTTCATATCTTGGTGAAACAGCCGGGAATATTAGAAAAGTATTTGATTACGCCAAAAATGATAGCTGGGTTATCTTTTTTGATGAATTTGATGCTATAGGTCATAGTCGTAATGATGCAGCAGAACATGGCGAAATAAAACGGGTAGTTAATGCTTTTTTACAACAAATAGATAATTATAAAGGCCGTTCATTAATTATCGCTGCAACTAATTTTGAACAATCATTAGATTATGCGATATGGAGAAGGTTTGATGAAACAATTCAGTTTGATATGCCATCAAATGAAGAAAAAATTAAATTGTTTTCTTTAAATCTTAAGCGTTTTAAAGGACCAGAACATGTCTTTGAACAATATGTAAACAATTTGGGTGCTTTTTCTCATTCAGATGTTGAAAAAGTTTGTCAAATCATAATGAAAATGTGTATTCTTGATGGAAGAAAAATATACACCAAAAAGGATATTGAATATGCGGTAAAAAAACAAGAGCAAATCGTTTCATTGAGAAAGACACAGTATTAATTATAAGGGGGAGAAAAGGGCATGGCGAAATTAAATCATATTGAAATAAGCCGTGAAGATGCCATACGTCAGTATAGATTTCCAGCTAATATGAATGCACCGAAACCACCTTCACGAGACAGAAAAATTCATGGCGTTCAGTTGAAAAATGAATTGTCCGAAGCAATAAATTCTATTAAGAAAAGCCGCATGAATGCGGGCATTAAATCTGAAAATTTATTGGTTCTTGAGGTTATTGGTGATGCGATGTCACCAACAATTCTCGAGAACATGTTGCGAAAATTTAATCTATACTTAGTAGAAGAAATTGATATCATAAATACTAATAACACAAAGCTAGTTATTCAGTTTGAAAATAAAGATGCATTAAATGCTTTTAATTACGAAAGAAAATTGTGGGAAAACGATGATGAAAATTCTTCAACTTTGACTTATGCACAAAGGAGAGATTTATTTAATTGTATAGAAACAATTAGAAGCGTTTCTCGTCAAGACCGTATCGGAACTCGCTTGAGAAAATACATGGATAATCCATCTTTGTTTCCAGAAGGTTTGTTTGTTGTTAACATTGATGTTTGGTTCAATGGGGATCGCTCAACGATTATGGAAACAGAAGCACAATTGCGACAAGCTTTAGGGACACAAGGGAGCAAACTATTGGGGGATTTATTTGAAATTCCCAGTTTGCTGCTGGGGAGAGCATCTGTTAATGAATTTACATTAAATGCATTATTAGATTTAGATATTATTGCATCTGTAGAGTTACCATATAGTAACGTTGTAACTGAGCCATATGAACTATATAAATGGGATTATGAACCAATAATTCAAAATGAGCTGGATTCTAGCGCACCTTTAGCAACAATATTAGATTCTGGAATATTTACGGGAAATCCTTTGCTGAGTGATATTGTAGTAGCTGAAGAGGATTTTGACCATACTGAAAATACCACAGCAGATTTAAATGGACATGGGACTGGTGTTGCAGGGATAGTGGCATATGGAGATTTCACTGTAGGAATGAAGTCTAAAGTATTTAAACCATTAGTACGTTTGTGCAATGGGAAAATCATGCATAATGACAATGGAAACCCTGTCTTTTCGATAGATAAGAGACCGGAACAAACGATTAAGGAGGCTATTGAATATTTTTATAAAGAATATGGGTGTAGAGTTTTTAATCTATCTGCGGGAGATAGTGATCATTTATATTGTGGCGGCCGACAATTTGCGTGGGCAGAAATGTTGGATCAATTATCACGCGATTTAGATATAGTAATAATTGTAAGTGCAGGAAATGTTGCAGATCCCAATATTGTGGAATTTTCTTCACGCGATGAATTGCTAGAAAAGTGCAGAGATCAATTATTCTATCCGGAGCATCGTTTAATAGATCCGGCAACATCGGCTCTTAGTGTTACAGTGGGAGCAATAACTCGTTTTGATGAACCTGAGGCAATTCCTAATAGAAGTGGACGTATTTCTGTTGGAAAGAAAGATTACATGTCTGTATTTACTCGAATTGGTAAAGGTGTCAATAAGGCTATAAAACCTGAACTGGTAGATTATGGTGGGAATTTTGCAGTTACTCAATTTATGAGAGGCCAAACAAGGTGGTTAAAAACAGATCAAAAATTGCTAGAACCTACATTACATAACGGTAATGATAAGATATTTAAGGGGTGGTGCGGGACCAGTTTCTCAGCACCACATGTTACTCATATTGCTGCTAGAATCGAAAGAGCTCTACAGGAACAAATAAAAGAAAAACCATCTGCCAATTTGATTCGAGCAATCCTTGTTAATTCTTCAAGATGTACTGATGAAATGTTATCGTGGGCTGAGGCATCAACCGATGTATTTCATAAAGGTAAAAATAATCCTAAGCAGGAACGGAGATTAAGATTAATTGGATTTGGAAAAGCAAATGATAGTCTTCTTTATTCAGATGATAACCATGTGACATTGTTTGCAGAGGATTCACTGGAGCTGAGATCTTTTCATTTATATAAAATTCCTGTTCCAAAAGAATTTTTGAAAGTTAAAGCAGAAAAAAGCATTGCAATCAGTTTGGCTTATAATCCAATTACTCGTCTAAGTAGAAAAGATTATCTTACTAATAATTTGTGGTTTGAAGTGTTCAGAAAAATAGATGAAAGAGATTTGATTTTATACAAAGCAAAAAAGGAATCTGGGGAAGACTCGGAGGAAGATTTAGAAAATCTTCCGGATGAAAATAAAGCAGCTTTTTTACCTGGGTATCGAGATTTATCAAAAAGCACATTGCAACAGCGTATATGGAGGAAAGGTCCTCGTGGAGGAAGTGACTTATTATGGGATGAAAATGAACCATATATATATATTTTAGTTACAGGGAAAGAGCGATTTAAATATGCAGAACAAGAAGCACCACAAGATTATGCTTTAGCAATCACTTTTTCATATGGAAGTAGAGATGATATAGAATTATATAATAAATTGAGACAAAATGTACGGATTAAAGATCGGCATAGGGTTCGTACACGAACTCAGGTCAAACGCTAAAGTAGGTAGGAGAATTGTATTTAGATATGTTCCCACCTACGATCAAGAGGGCAAAAACAGCGGTGGATCAAGTCGGACGAACCGCCCGGCAAATGACGTACTTCCTGTCCTCTCGTGCCATGTGGAGACTGTGTGCCTTTTAAAGAGAAAAGAGGTTTCGGAGTAGAGTGAGCAGGAATGATTGAACTGTGAGTATCTTGGAAATGGATTGAAAAAACAGAGTTTTTGGTAGGGATATTAGTGGGAGAGATTGAAAAAAATTGTATGTGATTAAAGGAAATAAAAGGAAAAACATTTAAGAAATCTCTTAACAATCAGACAGGCAATGTAAGATTGATTACTCTAAGCATAGATTTTTTCAAAAATAGATTATAAATACCTTTTCAGGGACGGTGAGATGATACTTGCCGTTCCTGGTTTTAACCCCTAGGTTATTAGATTTTATGTCCAAATTGAGAATAGGAGGTGGAGTTATACTAAATTCCTCCGGAGAATGTGTTTTCATGAAAGCTTTTATGTCGTCTGTTTTGCATAAAAAATGCAGAATAAAATTATCATATTTGATGAAAATGAAATTTTCAGTAGACAAACACCTGTCAAGCTGTTACTATATACGTGTAAATTAAGTTTGTTATTACGTGAGGGTAAGCAAGACTGTTTATAATACTGAATGGATAGTATTGTAGGCAGTTTTTTATTTTGCGGGAAATACTTCGCAGTGTACCACTTACAAGGGGGATGAAACCAGTGAAAATTATCAGGGTGTTAAATACAAATGCAGTGGTGTCCACGGATCAGCAAGATCGGGAGATCATTATTACAGGAGCTGGAATCGGTTTTAAAAAGAAAAAAGGAGAAGAGCTGGATAAATCCCTTGTGGAGAAGATTTACTTCCTGAAAAATGAGGAGGATAATCACCGCCTTCAGGAAGTGGTCAAAGAAATATCAGAAAAATATCTGGAGATTGCAGGAAAAGTGGTGACATGTGCCAGAGAGCAGAATCTGAAAATCAAGGATACTCTTTATGTGACTTTGACAGACCACATCAATTCCGCAGTGGAAAGATTTCAGAATGGAATCAGTTTGAAAAATATGATGCGTCATGAGATCAAAAAATTTTATCCACAGGAATATGCACTTGGGCAGAAGGCAATCGGATGGATCGAGAAAAAAACAGGGATCAATCTCGGAGATGACGAGGCTGCGTTTATTGCCATGCACATTGTCTCTTCAGAATTTGAGACAAGCGAAGTATCGGATGTACAGAAGATTACAGAGCTGATCAATGCGATCGTCAAAATCGTAAAGATGCATTTTAAGATTGACTTTCATGAAGATTCCGTATCTTATCAGAGATTCCTGACACATTTAAAATTTTTTTCCGCGAGAGTGATGGACGGAGAAGTGTATCAGGACAGTATGGAAGAAATCTACCGCGTTATGGTGGTGCAGAATTGCCGGGCATATACGGGTGTGGAAAAAGTTGCGCAGTTTATTGAAAAACAGCATGGATATCGATTGAGCATAGATGAAGAATTGTATTTGCTGATTCATATCAAAAGAATATTGGATGAACAAGTTGAGTAGTTCACAGGTTTGTAATTATTAAGTTAAGCAAGACCTGATTACAGAAACCGCATATCCCGGGAACATGCGGCTTTTGTAGTCAGGTCTTTGTGTTTGCCGGAAAATTCCGGGAAATTTTATATATTATATCAATCAGAAGAGGTGAAAACATGGATTACGAGAGTGTAGCAAAAAAAATCCTGCAGCGTGTAGGGGGGAAAGAAAATGTGGTCAGCTTGGTGCATTGTATGACAAGGCTGAGATTTACGTTGAAAGATGAGTCCATTGTGGACGATGAGGCTGTAAAAAAGACAAAAGGTGTTATGGGAATTATGAAAAAAGCAGGCCAGTATCAGATTATCATAGGAAACGATGTTGGAAATGTGTTTGCAGAGTTAAATAAGCTGGGCCATTTTTCCAATGAAGTTCCTAAAAAGGCACCAGAGAAAAAAGAAAAGAAAAATATTTTATCTGCGCTGATGGATACCATTTCCGGGGTCATGGCTCCGGTAATTCCCGCGATCATCGGCGCTGCTATGATCAAAGTGCTGCTGACGCTCCTTCCGATGATCGGAGTGTTGGACACAGAAGGATACACTTACAATCTGCTGAGTGTGATGGGAGACGGCGCATTTTTCTTTATGCCTGTATTGATCGCGATTTCCGCATCTAAAAAATTTGGAACCAATATGTACTATGCGGCGAGTATCGCACTGATCATGCTGCATCCGAATTTTATTTCCATGATGGACGCAGCAAATGAGGCAGGGAAAGTAGTAAAATTCCTTGGATTTATACCGGTTACCTATGCAACCTATTCTTATTCTGTGATTCCGATCATCCTTGCTGTATGGTCTTTGAAATATGTAGAGAAACTGGTGGACAAGATTACTCCGGTTGTGACAAAGAACTTTTTAAAGCCAATGTTAGTTGTTCTGATCGAGGCTCCGATCGCGCTGATCGTACTGGGACCTCTTGGAGCGATCTTTGGAAATGTACTGTCAGATATTGTATATTTTGTTCATGACCAGTTAGGATTCATTGCAATCGGAATTGTGGCAGGTATTTATCCGTTTGTAGTTATGGCGGGTATGCACCATGCATTTACACCGATCAAACTTGGAATGATCGCGACAACCGGATATGAAAACTTTATCTGTATCGGAGAACTTTGCTCCAATATGGCACAGGGGGCAGCGTCACTTGCAGTATCCATCAAGAGTAAAAATAAAGACTTTAAACAGGTTGCCGGTTCTTCTGCATTTTCCGCATTGTTTGCAGGGATCACGGAGCCAGCCTTGTATGGTGTCACACTCAGATTGAAACGTCCGATGTTAGGCGCTTGTATCGGTGCTGCTGTGGGTGGATTATTCGGAGGATTTTTCCAGATGAAATGCTTTGGAATAGCCACGCCTGCAATTGTGACGATCGTGCAGTATGTGGAGGAAGACCGTGCAGTCAGTCTGCTGATCGCAGCACTTACGATTCTTCTGACTGTAGTTGTCACATTTATCGCAACCATGATCATTGGATTTAAAGATATTGTGGATGAAGATGATGAATTGGAAGAAACAACAGAGGAGACACCGGAAACATTGAATGTAAAACCGATTCTGAAAGGGCAGGAAATTCATGTGCTAAGTCCGATGCAGGGAAAAGTGATTCCGTTAGAGAAAGTAAAAGATGCAACATTTTCCCAGGGTATTCTTGGAAAAGGGACAGCGATCGTGCCGGAAAAAGGCGAGGTGGTTGCTCCGTTTGACGGGAAAATCCAGGTCATGTTTGAAACCGGACATGCAGCCGGACTTGTCAGTGAGGATGGAGTGGAACTTTTGATCCATATTGGCATGGACACTGTGGAACTGGAAGGAAACTATTTCCATCCGAAAAAAGCGTCAGGAGATGTGGTGAAAAAAGGGGAAGTGATTCTGGAATTTGACAAAGATGAGATTGTAAAAGCAGGATATGATATCACAACACCGATTATTATTTCCAATACGGATAAGTTTGCGGATGTCTCTGCAAATGCAGAAGGAGAAGTAAAAGAACTGGAAGAGATTCTGATTATCAAATAAAGGAGGAAACATCATGGAACAGATGAAAGCAAAAGGATTTCCGGGAGATTTTCTCTGGGGAAGTGCTTCCGCAGCATACCAGATCGAAGGAGGATGGAATGAAGGCGGCAAAGGAGTGACAAACTGGGATACCTTTGTGCGCATTCCGGGAAAAACATACATGGCAACCACAGGAGATGTGGCTGTAGATCATTATCACAGATATAAAGAAGATATTACACTGATGGCAGAAATGGGTCTGAAAACATACCGTTTTTCCATTTCCTGGGCAAGGATCTATCCGGAAGGAACAGGAACAGTGAATGAAGAAGGGATTGCATTTTACGAAAATATCATTGATGAGTGCCTGAAATACAATATTGAGCCAATGGTGACTATTTATCACTGGGATCTGCCGCAGGCTCTTGTGGATGCTTACCAGGGATGGGAAAGTCCCCAGATCATTGATGATTATGTAAATTATGCAAAAACACTGTTTTCCAGATTTGGAAATAAGGTCAAATACTGGATCACATTAAATGAGCAGAATATTTTTACTTCCCTGGGATGGCTCACAGCGCAACATCCGCCTGGAAAATTCGATGATCAGAAAATGTTCTACCAGGTGAACCACCATGCATTTATGGCGCATGCAAAAGCAGTGCTTGCATACAGAGAAATGGGAGGAACCGGACAGATCGGTGCAAGTTTTGCCTACACCCCTTCCTATGCATTGGACTGTAAACCGATCAATGCAATGGCAAAGGCAAATTACGATGATCTGAAAAATTACTGGTGGATGGATGTCTACGCATATGGACGTTATCCGATCGCAGCAATGACCTATTTACAGAAAAAAGGAATCGCACCAAAGATGGCTCCGGGAGACGAGGAGATCCTTAGAAAAGCAGCATCTGAGATCACATTTATGGGAGTAAATTATTATCAAAGCTGTGTGTGTGAATACAATCCAATGGATGGAGTGACTCCATACGGAACAATGAACACAAGCGGTGTCAAAGGTTCCGCACAAGAAGTGGGTATGCAGGGAATTTATAAAAATCCTGCAAACCCCTACTTGTTGACCACAGACTGGGATTGGAGTATTGACCCGTCAGGTCTTCGGTTCTGCTGCAGGGAGATCACAAGCCGGTATGCACTGCCGATCATTATCTCTGAAAACGGGCTTGGAGCTTTTGACAAGAAGACAGAAGATGATCAGATCCATGACGAATACAGAATCTGCTATCTGCAGGAACATTTAAAAGCTTTGGGGGAGGCAGTGGAAGAGGGATGTCGTGTACTTGCATACTGTACATGGTCTTTCACAGATCTTTTGAGCTGGCTGAACGGATATCAGAAACGATATGGATTTGTCTATGTAGACAGGGAAGAAGAGGAAGGTGGTACATTGAACCGCTATAAAAAGGACAGTTTTTACTGGTACCAGGATGTGATCCGGACAAATGGAGAGTCGTTGTTTACCGAGGAATAAGGAATGCCAGAGAAGCAAAATCAGACACAATGTTCGAGCTGAAGCAGTGGAACTAAAAAACAGGCAGGTTTAAGACATCCGAAAGGGTGTCTTTTACGTTCTATAATAAATCTGCTTGATTTTTAGGGGGGGGGGTAAAGTATAATATAAAAAAACGAAAGAGAGGAAAAGGAAATGGAAAACGAAACAAAGAAATGTAAACATTGTAAAACAGATATTCTGAAGGACGCAAAGGTATGTCCAAATTGTAAAAAGAAACAAGGGGGAAAATTGAAATGGATCATCATTGCAGTTGTTGTTCTTGGAGTTATTGGTGCTGCAATGGGTGGTGGAAAAGGCAGCACAACTACACAAGAGCCAAAGGTTTCCGATAATAAGGACAAAAGCGATAATGATAAAGTAAACGAAACGAAGGAAGAAACCAAAGAAGAAACGAAAGATCAAACTGCAGAACCGGAAGTTTCTACAGAATTCAAAAATGCTTTGAAAAAAGCGGAACAATACAGTGATACAATGCACATGTCAAAACAAGGAATTTATGATCAATTAACTTCTGAATATGGAGAAAAATTCAGCGCAGAAGCTGCTCAGTATGCGGTAGATAATTTGCAGGCAGATTATAAGAAAAATGCATTAGAAAAAGCAAAAGAATATCAGGAAACAATGAGTATGTCACTTGAAGCAATAAAAGATCAGCTTATATCAGAGTATGGAGAAAAATTTACACAAGAGGAGGCTGATTATGCAATAGCAAATCTCCCTCAGTAGGAAATAGGAATTAATAAAAAAATGATTACCGCCCCTACGCCAGGAACGGAAAGATAGAAAAGGTTCTGGTGGAGTGGGCGGTAATTATTTTTTTAAAACTTATTGTACGATTTGAACGTGGTATTTTTTCCAGCCAATAATTTAACTGGCTACCCATATTTACATGTTTACAATTTTTAGCAGATACGTTTTTCTTTTACTAAAAAAATGAAGTAAACACTATATAACACTTGAAAACAGTTACAAACTGTTATATACTGTTATCAGGATAAAGGAGGAAAGATATAGAAATGAAAATTATAATCAATACTTCCTTAATGGTTCCCATTTATGAGCAGATTGTAGACCAGATTAAAATGCTTATACGCAACGGAGAACTAAAGGAAAATGATAATCTTCCGTCAGTTCGTACTCTATCCAAAGAATTAAAAATTAGTGCTTTAACCGTAAAAAAAGCATACGATAATTTGGAAAGTGAGGGTTTTACTGTAACGGTACATGGCAAAGGGACATATGTAGCGGCAACAAATACAGAGTTTCTTTTGGAAGAACAGAAAAAAGAACTGGAAGCTGATTTGGAACAGGCTATCCAAAAAGGCAGACGTTGTGGAATTAGTGACGAAGATATAAAAAGTTTATTTGAGTTGATTTTGGAGGGCTAATATATATGTTAAAAATTGAGCATTTAAAAAAGCATTATAATAATTTCTTTCTTGATTGTTCTTTAGAAATTATGCAAGGTTGTGTGACTGGTCTAATCGGGCAAAATGGAGCAGGAAAAAGCACGACATTTAAGTCAATATTAGGATTGATTTCAATCGACGGTGGGAATATCACAATATTTGGGAAAGACATCAAAGACTTTACAACAAAGGATAAAGAAGAATTAGGGATTGTATTGTCTGACTCCGGTTTTAGTGGATATTTGAGAATAAAAGATATTATTCCGGTATTGCAGAATATGTATTCAAAATTCGACAAGTCTTTCTTTATTGAGCAGGTTCAGAGATTTCAATTACCTCTGGATAAAAAGATAAAAGATTTTTCAACAGGGATGAAAGCAAAACTTAAAGTGTTGATTGCTATTTCACATAACGCAAAATTGTTGATATTAGATGAGCCTACGGCAGGCTTGGACGTAATCGCAAGAGATGAATTACTGGAAATGCTAAGAGAATTTTTAGAGAAAGATGAAGAACGTTCCATTTTGATTAGTTCTCATATATCCAGTGATTTAGAGTCATTGTGTGATGATCTTTATATGATACATGATGGAAAAATCATTCTGCATGAAGATACGGACGTATTATTGAGTGATTACGCTTTGTTAAAAGTAGATGAGAAACAATATGGCGAACTGGATAAACAGTTTATCTTACGTTCAAAAAAAGAAGTATATGGATACAGTTGCTTAACAAATCAAAAGCAGTATTATATGGAGAACTA
The DNA here is from genome assembly GCF_002160325.1 of Lachnoclostridium sp. An181. Lineage (GTDB taxonomy): Bacteria > Bacillota > Clostridia > Lachnospirales > Lachnospiraceae > An181. The sequence goes on along the minus strand of NZ_NFKJ01000006.1, from coordinate 110,568 downwards.
TCCTAAAATAGCGATTCAAAAAGGCACAATAGACGAAGTTATTACCATGATGGTAAGGGGGAACGAGCAATGAAAGGATTGTTAGTAAAAGACTTTAAATTAATGAAGTTGCAAAAAAATTTCTTTTTGTTAATTTTAGTGATTGCAATCGGAATGATTGTATTTACAAATGATGTGACATTTCCGTTAGCTTTTTTGATTTTTATTGTATCGTTGTTTACATTAAGTACAGTAAGTTATGATGAATTTGATAATGGTAATGCATTTTTATTCACATTGCCTATTACCCGTACCAGCTATGTAATGGAAAAATATTGCCTTGGGTTGTTGGCCGGGTGTGGTACATGGATTTTTGCAACCATATTAGGAATGATAGCGACGGTATTTAAAGGGACATTAACTATTACAGATTTAATAATGATTGCGTTGCTAATCTTGCCTATCATGATTGTAATTCAAGCAATAATGCTTCCTTTCCAGCTTAAATTTGGTGGTGAAAAAGGAAGAATTGCTATGATTGGAGCATTCGGAATTTTAGCTATTATCGGTATTATGGTTGTAAAAGGAGCAAAAGCTATTTTCAATGTTGATATAGTTAATGTATTTAATACATTACCAACAGTAAGCATGGGCATGGCAGTTATATTTGCAATCATTATTGCTCTGGCAATTTTATTAGTATCTATGAAAATTAGTATTTCTATTATGAATAAGAAAGAACTTTAAAGAGGAGGTCGCTTTATGGATTTGACAATATTAGCTGTCGTATTGCTGTTATGTGGAGGTATTCCATTAAGAAATAAGATATATAAAGAACGCAAGAAGAAAAAAGAACAAGAAATTAAAAAAGGTATTTAAAGGGAGTTGGGGGATGGATAACATTTGGATAATCGAAAGGTGGTATCTGATATGAAAGAGTATAAATATGTTGAAGTGAAATATAAATCAAAAGGTGTCTTATTTCTTTGCATTTCTGAACCAAAAGAAATTATAAACAAATATGCAGAACAGGGATATTCTTATGTAGGTTTTATCCCTACGGAAATTGACGCACATGGCAGTCTTAGAAAGATTGAGTTGATTTTTGAAAAATAAAACTTTTATAATATTAGGAACCTTGTTCCAAGCTGAGATTACACAAGAGGGTAAGGCAGTAACAGAAACAGTATTGAAAGCAAGAATAATGAAAAGAAAACAATTTTATCAGGCTTATTTGTGAGCAGAGACTATGGAAATACTTATTGGTATCTGACAGCAGTTGAGATGTGCGGAGTTGGAGGAATGATGGCAGGCGGGGTTCTGTGCATTGCCTGGGGGATCAAAAGTCGAAATAACACCTTGCTTACAGGAGTGTGTGTATTTCATGGCAGATGTCATGCCATTACAATGGATCATAGTCGGCTCCGGCATTGCACTGATTTTCATATCATCTTGTTTTTTCGCACATAGATTTTTTGTATTTACGCATACTATCTTTGAGGTGGTAGGTGTGAACAAAAAGCAGAAGGAAAGGCAGAGCAGGCAAAAGAGCCTGGAAAAGTTCAACAGTATAACACAAAAGGTAAAGCCAGAGAACCAGAACCAGACACACAATGTCCGATCTGAAGCAGTGGAACCTAAGAACAGGCAAGTTTAAGGCATCCGAGAGGGTGCCTTTTGCATAAAAAAGCAGTATTGTCTTGTTGAAAAGATTTACTGTCTTAAGAATGCGGAAGATAATTACCGATTTCAAAAAGGAGTAAAAGAGATATCAGAAAAGTATCTGGAAATTGCAGGTAAAGTTGTGGTATCAGTCAGAGAAGAGGGGATCAAAGTTCGGGATACGCTTTATGTGACGTTGACGGATTACATCAATTCTACATGAAAGTGCTGTTGAGAATAATATAAAAGAGAAAGAGGGACAACTGAATGATTTAATCAGATAAAGAAAGGACAATGGTTATATCTTTGGTCCCAAGAGCTTCTTTCCAGTTTGACAAATCATCTATTTTTCCAAGTCTTGTATAACTCCAGGAATTTGTGCCATAAAACAGAACAATATGATCTCCATTATATAAAACAATATCACCGGAATGAGTAGTGGTAGGTTCATTGGTGGCAGTAAGAGTTGCACCAAGAGGACCTACTTTTTCCATACCTGCATAATCTGTCATTTCAATCGTAATCGGTTCCTCTTCCAGCAAATCAATCAGCTCCTTTGTGGCAGTGTTATTTTCTAATGTTGCTGTAAAAATGAAATTGTCAATTTGAACCTTGATCTTTTTAGTTTCCATTTCTTCATTTCCTTTCGTTTTTTCAGACGCCTTGGCTTTGGACAAGGGCTCTGCCCTTAAGTGGGATTCCTGCTGTTCTGGGTGAGAAACCCCACATGAAGAAAGAAGAAAAATGAGTGCTGTGAGAATCATAAAATATGACTTTTTCAATTGTGGCCACTCCTTCAAAATAACAGAAAATTTTTTATGAAAGCTCTTTTCCCATTTCATACGCTTTTTTCATAGCTGAATGGTTCTCGTTGATTTCTCCGGGATTTGTAACGCCGCCTCCAAAAACAACGCCGGCAAGATGGGACTTATCAAAACATTCGATCCAGCCCTCCAGTCCACTTACGGCACGGCTCCAGGCGTGAACTTGTAGAAATGATCAATATTTTTTTATTCATTGCTTTGCTCCTGTATATTTATTTTTTTATCAGTTTTGCCGGTACACCACCGACTACCGTATTATCAGGCACATCTTTATTGACTACAGCTCCGGCGGCAATGATGGCCCCATCGCCGATAATTACACCGGGACAGATTGTTGCGTTTGCACCTATCCAGACATTCTTTCCGATTTTGATAGGAGCGGGGAGTAAGTTTCCTCGTTTTGCCGCATCCTGACTGTGATTGAGCGTGGCGAGGACAACGTTATGCCCGATCAGTGTGCCGTCCCCTATGCTGATGCCGCCCTGGTCCTGAAACTTACAGCCGGAATTGATGAAAACGTGTTTCCCGATTTTCAAGTTTTTCCCGCAGTCTGTATAGAATGGCGGGAACATGGAAAAGGATTCATCGATATGTCTTCCGGTCAGGTCTCTCATAATTGTCAAAAGTTCTTCCGGAGTATGATAGCGATTGTTTAAATCAGCCGTAATTTGGAGTGCCTTTTGGGAAAGTTCTGTCATGTACTGGTGGACTTCGGAGCCTGCGGTTACTTCCTTTCCGCTGTCCATATATGAAAGAAACTCTTTTGTCTCCATGGGAAATTCCTCCTTGCATTTGTTTGTGATTTACAAGATTATTATAAAAAAGATCATTAGTAATGTCGAATACCTATTTATTATTACCAGATATTCTTGAAAGGCATATCTGTACCTGCTATGATTGACATAGGTTAATTGAAATTTTACGGTGTAAAAAGAATACAAGGAAGGGAAAAGAGAATGGAGATCAGGGTTTTAAGATATTTTATGGAAACAGCAAAAGAAGGAAGCATGACTCGGGCAGCAGAGAACCTTCATGTGACACAGCCTACTTTATCCAGGCAGCTTAAAGGGTTGGAGGAAGAACTGGGACAAAAACTCTTTATTCGGGGAAATTATAATATCCATCTGACTGAGGAAGGCAAAATATTATATAAACGTGCGGAAGATATCCTGAGTATGGTTGACAAAACAGCGGCAGAGTTTGAAATGATGAATGATTTTGATGGGGGAGATATTTATATTGGTTGTGCAGAATCTGAAGGAATGTCCTACGTAGCAAAAGCGATCCGGGAGGTACAGATGCGGTTTCCGAAGATTCAGTATCATTTATACAGCGGAAACGCAGAAAGAGTGACGGAGCGGCTGGATAAGGGGCTGCTGGATTTTGCGGTTGTTGTCCAGAATGTGGATGTTTCTAAATATGCCCATCTGGAAATTCCGTATAGAGATAACTGGGGGCTGATCATGAGAAAGGACAGTCCGCTGGTTGCGAAAAATGTGATTGAACTGGACGAGCTTTTGGAACTTCCGCTGATTCTTTCCAGACAGGGAATTACAAGTGAACTGCCGGATTGGTTTCGGAAAAATAAAGAAAAATTAAACGTAGCAGCAACTTATGACCTATTGTTTAATGCGTCCATCCTCGTAAGAGAAGGTGTTGGATATGCGCTGGGGTTTGATAAATTGATACACACAGGCTCCGACAGTATTTTGTGTTTCCGTCCAATCCATCCAGCTATGGAGTCTCCAATGCGTATCATTTGGAAACATAACCAGGTGTTTTCCAGAGAGGCGGAGATATTTCTGAAAGAGCTCAAAAATTTTTTATGAATGAACAACTTTTTGCATAGCCGATTGGTTCGATATTTGATCCGCAAGTCGAAAACAGCATTCCACAATGTCGGTGATAAAATTTATATTGACAATAAAACCTTTATGCGTTTTCAGGAAATAGGAAGTGTCAGGAAACCAAATCAAAAAAATATTTGGGGACACACTGACTATTGATCTGAGAAAAAAGAAAGTGGGACATACTTTCACCGGTTGTGCAAGCCCGGACAGAACTTTATGGATAAACCTTGGTACAACGGCTGCAAATTATGAACATCCGAAATTTGGAATCACAGTATCTACGGGCAGCCAAAACTGAAGCGAAGAAATTTATGCGGACTTTGACTGTGTTCGTTTTGATTATGAGCCGCAGACAGCACAAGTTGATCTTGAGGGAATGAATCCGGTTCGGAAGGTTGCACAGGAAACTCTGGCATCTATGACGCCGCAGATTTATCCGACACAGGATGGTGTGGAAGGACGTTATTTCACAAACTGTGTAAAAGGAGAAGAAGTGGCTTGCCAGGTAAATGTATAGAATGCAGGGAGACAAAACAAATCTCCAGAAAGTGTCCTGATTATCGGGAAAAGAGAAAATAAGCTATAAAGCAGTTCGGACTGCGTCGTGTGGAAAAGCCGGGAAGTAATAATTTGCGAAGTTTATTGCGCGCAAGATGGTTACCGAGTTTACCCTTTTTGCCGAAAAGAAGACAGAGGCATTAACCGGAATTCCTATTAACAGCAAAATTACAGAAATGACACGGCAATTGGAATGCAGTCATATACGGCATGAAAATCGTTCTCTGTTTCAGTCGGTTATGAGAATCGATGAACGCGCATTCCGTCTGCTGAATGAATTCATCCACTTTAAGGAGTGTATACTTGGCAAAGTAAACAACGGGCAGCTTTTTACTGCCAGCTATCCGTTTCTCATCCAGCATATTATCCGGGAAACCAAGTTGTACCGTGAAATCGTAGAGCAGCTGCTTGGAAATAGGAATATTTGCTATCAGAGTTTGTACGAAACAGCCCACAATTTTTCGAAAGATTATGCAAAACTTCTTGAAATGGCATGCCGGCAGGATTCACGTGCCAATAACATGAGTGAAAGAATATTAAGAGAAACATTGAAATACCGCGATTTTAAAGCAGCTGGCACATAGGGGATCCTGGACTGTCAGATTTCTTCTATCATTCTTCCGTTTCTGTCAGATCATATACTCAGGGAAGCCAACCACTATATACGTGTGCTGGAAAACGGGCAGACACGATAGATGATGAGAAAATGTATATTGGCAGGAACGGATCGCAAAGACGCCTGCCAGTGTACTTACATACTGCATAAATAAATTGTGCAGCTGATATAGTATTGAATTTATCTTTGACGGCTCTTATACTGATATTAATGGACAAAGAGTGTTGCTTAGTTATATTCAGGGAAAGGAATGGATATCATGATGAAAGCGTGCTGCACTTATATTTCAAAAGAAAGGCTGGCAGATCCAAAGCAATACCATGCGTATGCAAAGCATGTAAATACAGAAAATAGTATGGTGCTGTGGAAAAACGACAGGGGAAATGCTGCAGCCATACTTCTTGCGGAGAGAGGAATCAAAGAGGCGCATATTACAGTTACAGAGGTTGTTGATGAAACAGGGAAAAAAGCAGCAGAAATCCTGGTGAAAGCTAGTTTTCAAAAATATATCAGTACCTATACAGGCAGCAACTGGATACCGAATCCCCGTCCATTTGAATTGCCGGAAGTGCCTGAGGGGAATAGGAGTTACAGTGCAGATGTTATTTACGGGCCGGATATAGAGGAAAACCTGATGTTAGAAACAGGTGGAAACGTGGTACAGCCGGTTTGGATTACAGTTACTGTATCAAAAAACGCAATCCCCGGTATTTATAAGGGGAAAATTAAGATTTTTCTTGGAAACGGCGAGGAACTGGAGCTGATTTTGAATATCAGGGTTTTGAATCTGATATTGAAAGAATCGGAGGATTATTACCTGAATTTATGGCAGTATCCTTATGCAAGTGCAGATTACTATCATGTTACTCCCTTTTCCGACGAGCATCTGTCTATTATGAAAAACCAGATGAAACCCTACATAGAAAACGGCGGGAAAACAGGGACTGCCTCGATTGTGGAAGAGCCCTGGTATCACCAGACTTATTGTGAGTATCCTTCCATGGTAAAATGGAAAAAAGAGGGGAAGACATGGAAGTTTGACTATCATGACTTTGATAAATGGGCAGAATTTTTATTTCGGGAAGTCAAGGTCTCTTATATAGAATGCTATTCGATTGTTCCGTGGGAAAATATTTTGCGGTATACGCAAGACGGGGAGGAAAAAGTACAAAAGGCAGCGCCGGGGACACAAATCTGGAAAAATGCCTGGGAGTCCTTTCTAAAAGATTTTGTAAAACATCTGGAACAAAAGGGATGGTTTGAACGGATCATACTTGCCATGGATGAGAGGCCGATGACGGAAATGGAAACAGCGTTGGGTTTGATTGAGAGTATTCAAAATGAGAAAGGGAAATCATTGAAGGTAGGTGGCGCTGTGGAACACTACAACAAAGAAATATGGGACAGGCTGTTTACTGTGACACCCCATATCTCCAGTATACAGGAAGATAAGATTCCTCTGTCTCTTTTCCGGGACGTGACAGTCAAGAGGCGGGCACAAGGGAAACTTACGAGTATTTACAGTATGATCGGGGATTATCCCGGAATTTTTTCAATGAGTGACCCAGGAGAGGCTGCATGGACGATCTGGTATGCTGAATCCTGCGGGACGGATGGGTTCCTAAAGTGGGCCTATGACGCATGGTGTGAAAAACCATTGGAAGATAACGCACATCCATATTTTGAGGCTGGAGATATGTTTTTCGTATATCCGGGAGAATATGAGGGAGAAAACACAAGGGTAAGGATGTCTCCCAGATTTCAGGTGATGGCTGAGGCGATCAGTGATGTGCGAAAACTGCGTCAGATGAAAAGGGAAAACAAGGAATATGAAGAAAGAATCGCAAGCTTGCTTACAAGTGTCAAGCCATTCTATGGAACCGGTGTAAGCAATGGGATTGGCACGGCAGGATTCAGAACAGCGGAGGAACAGATCAAAGCAGAACTGGAACAAGAGGTCAAACGGCTGCATCAGGAAACGGTTGGGCTGGCCTTAGAGTATGCCGGTGCAAAAAATACGGAAGTAAGATAGTTTATGGAGCGGTTCAGTTTGCCGGAAGAAGGGAAAAGAAGAGTCTTAGAGTATCAGATGCAAGAAAAACATATCAATACTATTGAAAGAACTAAACACAATCATTTTAAAAGAAAAAAGAAATGAACAGGAGAGTAGATAATATGGATTATAGGATTACAACGGATTCCAACTCCGATTTGCGGCCGGAATTTATTGCAGAGCACAACATTCCGATCATACCGCAATATTATTCCTTTGGTGAAGAGGTATTTGGGGATGAGAAGAACATGTCCCCAAAAGAATTTTATGAAACCATGAGAAAGGGAGAATTGCCCAAATCAATGGCAAATAATCCGGCGGTCATTCACGAAAAATTTGAGACAATATTAAAGGAAGGTAAGGACATTTTGCATATCGCATTTTCAAGCGCTCTTAGCGGCAGCTGCAACAATGTCATGGTTGAGGCTCGTCAGCTGATGGACAAGTATCCTGAAAGGAAGATTTTGGTGTTTGATTCCCTGAATGCATCTCTTGGGGAAGGCGTATCTGTGTACCGCGCAGTGGAGCTGCAAAAAGAGGGAAAAAGCTTGGAGCAGGCATATGAGCTTTTGATGGCAGAGAGAGAACATGTCAATGTCTGGTTTACGGTGGACAACCTTCACCACCTGCAAAGGGGAGGAAGAATTTCAAAGACAACGGCAATCGTGGGAAGTGTGATCAATATCAAGCCGCTTTTATGTGTGACAAAAGAAGGGCAACTGCAGTCCTCTGGCACAGTGCGGGGCAGAAAGAAAGCATTGAAAGCACTTGTGTCCAACATGGAACAAGCTCTTGAACTGGACAATTATGGGAAAGACAGAATTGTAGGGATCGTCCATGGGGATTGTATGGAAGATGCAGTTTATGTCAAAGAATTGGTGAATCAGCTTGGCTTTAAAAAGGTAATCATCAATGATGTCAGCCCAAGTATTGGAACGCATGCAGGTCCGGGCGTAGTAGGGCTTATATTCTATGGAAAAGAAGTAAAATAATTTACTTGACACCTAATGTTATTGCTGTTATATTATATATAGAACAAATCATTCCTCCGGATTTCCGGAGGAATTTTACAAAATAGGACCTTTCTTGGAAACATTGTAGAATTGGCAGTTTGAAACACTGTCTTGGGAATGGAAAGTGAAGGTGTTGGATATGACAGCAAAAAGAGATTATTACGAAGTGCTTGGCGTAGATAAAAATGCGGATGAAAATACGATTAAAAAAGCTTATAGAAAATTGGCGAAGAAATATCATCCGGATACAAACGGCGGCAATGCCAGTGCAGAGCAGCGGTTTAAAGAAGTGACAGAAGCATATGGTGTGTTGAGTGACCCGGAAAAGAAAAAAATGTATGACCGATTTGGTCATGCAGCTTTTGATGGAAGCGGTACAAGCGCACAGGGCGGATATGGAAATTATGGAGATTTTGGTGGGTTTGGAAATCAGGGCGGCGGATATCGTGAGTATCATTTTGAAGGCAGTGATATGGGTGACATTTTTGATGATCTGTTTGGAAATGTCTTTCACGGAAAAGGACCATCCGGGAGTCATTTTGATCGGGGTTTTGGCAGAAAAACATTCCGGCAAAAGGGATCAGATATCCAAAGTGAAATTACGGTTGGATTTGACGAGGCTGCCTTTGGATGTGAAAAAGTGGTTCAGCTGCAGAGAGAGGATGGAAGTGTACAGTCGTTGAAGGTACACATCCCCGCAGGAATTGACACAGGGAAAAGTATTCGTTTAAGGGGAAAGGGCATGCCGGGAGTAAACGGCGGCAGTCCCGGAGATTTGTTTTTGAAGGTGACAGTTGCCACTAAACCTGGATTTGAGAGAAAAGGCATGGATGTGTATTCCAGTGTGTCAATCCCATTTGTGACCGCGGTGCTTGGCGGTGAAACGATGGTGGAGACATTAAGTGGAAAAGTGTTGTGTAAGATCAAAAAGGGAACACAGTCCGGTACGAAAATCCGGCTGAGGGGGAAAGGAATTGTTTCCATGAGCAACCCAAATGTGCACGGAGATCAGTACGTGACAGTCCAGATTCAGGTTCCGGTAAACTTAAACAAAGAGGCAGAGCAGAAATTAAGAGAATTTGAGAAGACATGTGGAACAGGAAGAAAGAGTCACGTGGCATGAAAGAAAAAATATTTTTGATATAAGAAACTATTTTAAGGTACAGGAACTAGATTCTTGTGCCTTTTTTTGTCAAGGAAATGAAGGTGATAGTTTTCTAAAAATGAAAAGTTGGATTATTTTGCTAAAAAATTGAACTATATTATCAATAAATAGAATATTATAATAACAAAGTGAAATATTGTATTTATTAACAGATAATTTGTGATTATACTAAAATAGAATATATAGTAACTTTATAAAAAGCAGTAATGTCCCGCAAAGGAGGTGGCAAGTGGGATTTAAGGAATGAAAATTTTTACAAGGAGGAAAAAGAAAAGATGAAAAATGGAATCAAAAGATCAATATCCTTTTTGCTTGTTGCAGCAATGGGATTAGGGTTGACATCACCTGTTATGGCGGCAGATGGATTTTCATCTGCCAATGATGAAGCTAGAAATGTAAAAGCAGATGAAATCGTTTTGGAATCACCGGATGAGAACGACGGATTATCCATGAAAATTTGGCTGGAAGATGGAACGCCTTATTACACGGTTACACTCAATGGCTATAATCTAGTGGAAAAATCCAAACTGGGAATGAATACAAATGATATTGGAAGTTTTGAAAATGGGTTCTCCATGGGAGAAGTGAAAATTAAAGATGTGGAAAATGAGCCATGGGAGCCGGTGGTGGGCGATTATGCGTCCGTGGAAGACAAGTATCAGGAAGCAGTTATTCCGCTCACGAATGAAAATGGTACTTTAACGGTTGAGGCACGTATTTACGACACCGGAGTGGCATTTCGCTATGATCTGCCGGATGTTCCGGACGGTAAAGAAGATTATATAATTGGCAGCAGTGATGAAAAGACGCAGTTTGCCTTTCCGGAAGGAACGTATGCGTACCGTCATATAGATCAGAATCAAACAAAACCCTCCAAGACCTCGGTTGACAATTTAGGGGGGAATATTTATCGTCCGATGACGTTGACTTATGAAAACGGGTATGCAATGACAATCTGCGAGGCAAATTTGGACAATTATTCTATCTTGAAATTGGAAAATGACAGTTCCAATCCAAGAACTGCAAAAGTAAAACTTGGAGGGGACGTTACTGTACGCGCCAATGAAACTTACCTGGAAAGCAAACATTGCACAGCGCCTGCGGGACCGGACGTGTCTCCTTGGCGAGTGATGGTCATTGGAGAGTCTTTGACGGATCTGGCAGGAAATGCAACGCTTTCCCAGCTTCTCAATGAACCGGCAGATGAAAACACGTATGCATTTTCTGATTGGGTGGAGGCAGGATCTGCGAATCGTTTGATGCATAGTGATAAAAATGGCGGAGACGCGAACGCGTTGAACAATGAATTTTTGGAACAGGCTGTGGATGAGGCTGCAAGACGTGGCTATCGCTACTTGCTTTTAGATACTGGATGGCAGGGCCCGGAAAATGATCCAAACTGTGACCCACGTCTGGATCCTTCCAAACTTGAGCCAGATAAGTATGAGAGTGATAAAATCCTTAAGGAACAGTATTTTGCACGACCGGAAGAATATGAAAATACTTTTCTAAAAAACGGTGAAGGTTGTTTTTATACGAGAGGGCAAGGATTCAATAAATATGGAAGTTTGGGCGATGGAGGGAACATGCAGGTGGACCTGGATATTCCTGCTGCATGCGACTATGCGAACAAAAAAGGTGTCGGTATTATTCTCTATGTAAACGGGACAAGATTTTTCCCAGATGATATGTCTGGAGAAGGAGGACGTTACCGTTTCACTCCGGATGAATTGTTTGAATACTTTGAGCGCTGGGGTGTTGCAGGAGTCAAGCCAGGATTTGTACATTGCGACAGCCAGGATGATGAGTTATATATGCAGCAAGTCGTAGAGGCAGCAGCGAGACATCATCTTGTATTAACCGTACATGATAAATGGGTTCCATCAGGAATTGAACGTACATATCCAAATCTTCTTTCCGCTGAGGGTATATATGGGGACGAGGAGAAAGGAAATGTCAGTATTCCGGAAGATATTTCTACAATTTTTACCAGAACCATTCAAGGACCGGCAGACCATACATTTTGTTGGCCTGGAAAAGCAACAAAAGGGTATGCACTTGCATCTCCTTTGATGTTCCGCACAGGTGTGAATCTTTTATTTTGGTATACAAACACAATGGAAATCCCAGAAAAGGATAAGTCTGTCGTAGACTTCTTTGATAATATGCCAGCCACGTGGAAAAATACACTTTATTTGGAAGGCAAGATGCAGGAATATGCAACAATTGCCAGACAAAGTTTTGCCGATACGAAAAATGATGGAACAGTTATTCCAAGCCGATGGTACATTGGCAGTCTCTCGGCAGTGGACAGAACCTTAAATATCCCGTTGGATTTTCTGGACGAAGGCCAGTATGTAGCAGAAATCTATTTTGATGGATCGGATGCAGATCCGAATGCAGGATTTAACAGTTCCTCCAAAGAAACGCAAACCTTACTCAAAGAGGTATATTTAGTTGACAGAGATACAACTTTGATCTATAACATGAAAGAAAAATACGGATACTCTGTGCGCCTTACAAAGGCAGAAGATTTTGGCGATGTAAGTGAAATTCCATCTTACGATAAAGCAGCGCTTCAAAATTTATTGAGAACAGTCGATGCGCTTGAAACTCCGGGTTATGAAACAGAAACATGGAGAGTATTACAGAAGAAAAAAGAAACTGCCCAGGCAGTCATGGACAATACAGCTGCAACTGAGGAAGAAATCTCACAGGCATTGGCAATTTTGAATCAGGCATATAATACTTATAATTTAACAGTGCCTTTGATGGATGCCATTTCCGAAACAAACCATCTGGTTCCGGGTTATTATACAAAAGAAAGCTGGGCAGTTCTTGAAAAAGCGGTAGAAAAAGGAGAAACCCTTTTGGAAAATGCACAGCCAGAGCAGTCTGAGATTGCTGCGGCTACAAAGGAAATCCAAGATGCGCTCAAAAATCTGGTAGAGGATTTGATGGCAACAAAAGAATTGGCAGCATATGTAAGTGATTTGGATTATGATTCAGAAAAATCCTGGAATGGTGATACTTACGATCCATCCACTGGTGAAGGAAATAAGATGGACAAAGTTCAAAAGGATAAAAACCGCGATGGCAGCGACATGCACCTGATCATTGGAGGAAAGACGCAAACATATGAAAAAGGTATGGGTATGGATGCGCCTGGAGAATTGTACTATGATTTGACAGACAAAGGATATGAATTTTTTGAGGCTACAGTCGGTGTAGATGCCACAAAGCAAGATAAAAGTAATGGAATGACTTTCTATGTTTACGGTGATGGGAAACTATTGAAAGAAACTGTGATCACCGGATCTAAAGAACCACAAAAGATTTCTGTTCCGATCGCAGGTGTAAAAGAACTTGTGCTTGCCACAGATCCGAATGGAAACAGCAGTCATGACTGGGCAGACTGGGCGGACGCCAAATTTATGACTGTGAAAAACAGTGAAGGCAACTATGATTATATAAATGTAGCGTTGAACAAATCCGTGGAAGTAACTTCCATTGAAAAACCGGAAAATGACAAATCCTATATCAACGATGGAAATGATTCAACCCGCTGGGCTGCATCTAGCAGCAACTATCCGCAAAGTGCGGTGATTGATTTGGGAGAAGAGTATAATCTTCTTCAATTTGTCACAAATTTCTACAATAAAAATGCGGATCGTTATTATACATATAAGATCTATACAAGCAATGATAAGGAGACATGGCAGCTTGTTGTAGATAAGAATGACAATACAAATGCCGGATTAAATAAGGACAGAGCGCCCGAAAATACGAAGGGGCGCTATGTGAAATTAGAAGTCACAGGCAGCAGCAATACAAGTGCCTATGCAAGTGTATTTGAATTCCAGGCCATTGCAGCAACTGAAAAACCGGAAGAGTTAAGGCTGGATATTTTGCAGTATGCGATTGAGCTTGCAAAGAAAGCAGACACAGAAGGCGTGATCGACTCTGTAAAAGCAACCTTTGAACAGGCACTTGCAGATGCAGAAAACATGCTTGAAGATGTAAATGAAGGTGTTACCGGAATCACACAGATAGATGTGGATACATGTTGGCAGAACCTGATCAAAGCAATGCAGTATCTTTCTTTCAAACAAGGGGACAAAGCGGATCTTGAAAAAGTAGTTGCCCTGGCAGCCGACATCGAGGGAAGACTGGATTCCTACTTGGATGATGGAAAACAGGTGTTTATAGATGCTCTCAAAGCTGCAAGAGAAACATTGGAAGATGGAAATGCAATGCAGGAGGAAGTAAACCAGGCATGGAGAGGACTTCTTGAGGCAATGGCAAACTTGAGACTGAAACCGGATAAGAGCGCGTTAGAGATTTTGATCAATGAGGCATCCGCACTTTCCGAAGACGCATATGAGGCAGAAAGCTTTGGAGCGATGAGGACGGCCCTTGCAAGAGCACAGGAAGTATTTGCTGATGAAAATGCAGATCAGAAAACTGTGACAGCGGCAGAAGAAAATTTAAAAGATGCAGTTGCAAAACTGGTATCCGTATCTGAAGATAGAAAGACCGAAAAAAACGATATCTTAAAGACAGCACAAGGCAAGCAAGCAAATGCCGGACAGAATGATACAAGCGCTGCATCAGATCATGCAGATAAAAATGCATCTGTAAAATCCGCAAAAACAGGAGATACATCCTTGGCCGTTCTTTACGTATTGATTTGCATGGGAGCAATCAGTTCCGCAGCAGTTATGGGCGTAATGAAGAGAAAGAACAGGAAATAATAATGAGTAAATAGTAAGACATAAAAAGGATGTGTTGAACTTTGAACCGATCTCCCAAAAAAGTTAGACAAGAAATCTAAAGATTGGGAGGTCGGTTCACTTTGCATAACTTTAAAAAATCCCCTCATAATTTTCCTGCAAAGTATCGCAGGAGTCTTTTAATTTCTTCAGCTCTTCATCGGTCAGTGAAAGTGGGAAGATCTGTTGAATCCCGTTTTGATTGATAATACAAGGAACACCTGCAAATACATCTCTTTGTCCATATTCGCCTCGCAACATGGCAGATACAGTGAGGACACTGTGTTCGTTTCCGAGAATTGCTTTTGTGATTCTGGCAAGTGCCATTCCAATGCCATAATAAGTGGCCTGTTTGGCATCGATGATCTTGTAGGCTGCTGTGCGCACTTCCGTCTCAATATTTTGAAGACTCTCTCTTGAAATGGGATACATTTCGTTCCCACAAAATTTAAGGATAGGTGTGGTTGCCAGGAGCGCCTGGCTCCAAGGGACAAATTCACTGTCTCCGTGTTCCCCTATCACATAGGCATGGACATTTCTTGGATCCACGTCTAATTTTTCCCCGAGGAGATAGCGCAGCCTTGCTGTATCAAGTGCGGTCCCGCTTCCGAGGACCCGTCTTGGATTGAATCCGGACAGTGTACAAGTGATTCTGGTCATAATATCGACTGGGTTCGTGGCAACCAGGAAAACACCATTGAAACCAGACGATGTCACTGGTTCAATGATAGAGCGGAAGACTTCTGCGTTCCGTTTTAAAAGGTTGAGCCTTGTCTCGGAAGGTTTTTGTGCAACACCAGCGCAAATGACCACAATATCCGCGTCAGCACAATCCTTATATTCCCCGGCAAAAATGGTCATGTTAGAATTAGCGAAAGCGAGACCGTGGTTTAAATCCATAGCCTCTCCTTTGGCGCGCTTTTTATCAATGTCAATCAGCACTAGCTCATCGCAGAGAGATTGATTTAAAAGGCTGTACGCATAACTCATTCCAACCATGCCAGTGCCGACGATCACAATTTTTCGTTTATCGATGATCATATGTTTTACAGCTCCTTTCCGTTATTTTGTTAGTTTATCTGGAATGTGTGGAACTATTCATGATTGGAACGGACAAATCATAAAAATGTGAGTTCCACATAGAAAAAGAGACCAGATAAATCGGGAATAAACAGGAAATCCTGAAAGTAATGGTTGAAAAAACCAGGCAGATATTATAGAATTATTATCGGTAAGAGTATGTATATACTTGGAAAGGCTTACTATGGAATGTAGTAAAGTACGATTAAGGAGGATTTTTAGATGATTTCAGCAGGAGATTTCAGAAATGGTATTACCATTGAAATTGAAGGAAATATTTATCAGGTAATTGAATTTCAGCATGTAAAGCCGGGAAAGGGCGCTGCATTCGTAAGAACAAAATTAAAAAATATTATCAGCGGTGGTGTGGTTGAAAAAACATTCAGACCAACTGAAAAATTCCCGAAAGCGCACATCGAAAGAAAAGACATGCAGTATCTCTATTCAGACGGCGAATTGTACCATTTCATGGATGTTGAGACATATGACCAGATTGCATTGAACGAGGACGCTATCGGCGATTCTTTGAAATTTGTAAAAGAAAATGAGATGGTAAAAATCTGTTCCCACAATGGCAATGTATTTGCAGTAGAACCGCCGTTGTTTGTTGAACTTGCTATTACAGAGACAGAGCCGGGATTCAAAGGTGATACAGCTACAGGAGCTACTAAACCTGCAGTGGTTGAGACAGGTGCAACTGTCATGGTACCTCTGTTTGTTGAGCAGGGCGATGTTTTGAAGATTGATACACGTACAGGAGAATATCTGTCCCGCGTATAATAAATATGCAAAGGATTATAAGGGGAATGTCAGATGAGGCAATCTATGTTTGCTGTATCTGACATTCTCTTGCTTTTTCTTGATGGATTGAGTATAATTAAAAAATAATATTCATTTCAAATCACTTTAAATTTCCAGTACATTCGTACAAATTTTTCCACAAACGGGCGCTTGAAAATGAGAGGAGATTTTAATGAATTACCAGAGATTTGTAAGCGCAGTAAGAGAGGGCATCAGGCATTCTGTGAAGGCAGATGTGGACGTGCAGATTCAGACAGTAGTTAAAAATAATGGAATAGAGAGGAGGGGGCTTACCTTTCAGGAAAAAGAGATCAATATCTCTCCCACGATTTATCTGGAAGAATACTATGAGCAGTTTCAGAGGGGAGAGAGTATGGACGAGATCATCCGGCATATCCTGGAATTGTATTATGAGGTGCGGTTTCGGAAGTCGTGGGAAATGGACTATCTGAAAGACTATGAGGCGGTCAGGGAAAGAGCGGTCATGAAACTGATCAACCGGGAGCAAAACATGTCTCTTTTAAAGGGGATACCCTATGTATCTTATCTTGATTTTGCGGTTGTATTCTATATTCTTCTGAGTACAAAGGAAAATGAAAGTGCGACGGTCACGATTACCAATGACCATCTCAGGTACTGGGGAGTAGAAAAAGAAGAGCTGTATGAAGATGCCATGAAAAACAGTCCCCATCTTCTGCCATGTACAATAAAAACGATGAAACAGGCGGTTGCTGAGATGCTTGGCACTGATGCACCGGAAAATGATGTGGACAACATGTACATTGTGTCAAATGAAACAAAAAATCTTGGAGCCAGCTGTATTTTATATCCGCATGTTATGGAGAAGGTGTACGAAAGAATTGGTGAAAATTTCTATATTCTTCCAAGCAGCATCCATGAAGTGATCGTGATTCCGGAGAGTAAAAGCCCGATGAGGCCGCAGCTGGACTGCATGATACAGGAGGTGAATGAGACTCAGGTGGAAGAGGAGGAAGTGTTGTCTTCCCATGCGTACTACTACAGCCATAAGGAGGGAAGAATTTTTCTGTAGAAACTATGAGAAAAACTACGTGGACAGTCTTTCCCAAAATTTTTTATAATACAGGAAAGTAAAAAACATTTCTGGATTATAAAAAGGCTCTGTATCTCTCATAGATAAGATACAGAGCCTTTATACGTGTCTAGACGGATTCGAACCGCCGCACATGCCTCCGGAGGGCATTGCTCTATCCCCTGAGCTATAGACACAAACGCTACTTTACAAGACTATCACATTATGATGAAAAATACAAGTGGGAAGTTGATTTCTTGACAAAAAGAGCGGAAAACAGTATGCTTTTTAAAGATGCGTTTTTTCTGACGCTCTGTGAAATCTGACGGAAGAGAAAGAGGGAAAAAGATGGGTGGATATGGAAAGGCATTTCGAAAGGCGTTTCCGTACACAGTACCAGTGCTCACAGGGTATCTGTTCATAGGGATTGCGTTTGGTGTGATGTATGCGGAAAAAGGATATTCTTTTCTCTGGGCAGGGCTTATGAGCCTTCTTGTGTATGCTGGCTCTGGACAATATTTGGCAGTGAATTTTTTTGTGCCCGGCATTTCGCTGTTTCAGGTAATATTTTTGACATTGATGGTGAATATCAGACACATTTTTTATGGGATTTCTCTTTTGGAGAAATTTAATCGAATAGGAAAGAAACGTTGGTATATGATTTTCGGACTGACGGATGAGACGTACTCACTTTTGTGTACAACAAAGGTTCCAAAAGAGGTGGATGAGGAAAAGTTTTTGTTTGCCATTGCGCTTTTGGATCAACTTTACTGGATCATGGGGTCCATCATAGGGGCACTGGCGGGAGCTCTGATTCCGTTCAATTCCGAAGGGATTGATTTTGCCATGACCGCACTTTTCCTTGTCATTTTCGTGGAACAGTGGGGGAATAGGCAAAATCGTATCCCGGCGGTTATTGGAGTCGTGGCAGCGGTTGTCTGCCTTTTGGTTTTTGGTGCTGATAGTTTTGCTTTGCCCACGATGCTCTGTATTGTGGTTGTTCTGTTTATCGGGAAAAGCCGGTTGGACAAGACGGAAATTAAATATGAGTCAGAAGAGGAGGAAGAAACATGCTCCCAATAAGTGTGGGAATGTCATTCTTGATTATTGTTGTAGTTGCGTTGACTACCTTTGGGACAAGGGTCGTGCCGTTTTTATTGTTTCCAAAAGGTAAGACGATCCCGCCTATAGTGAGGTATTTGGGAAGAGTTTTGACACCGGCTGTTATAGGGATGCTTGTCATCTATTGCCTGAAATCAGTATCATTGATGAAGAATCCTCACGGGCTGCCGGAATTGATTGCCTGTGCAATGGTGGTGATTTTGCATGTATGGAAACGGAATAATTTTTTGAGCATCGGAGTGGGGACTGTATTGTATATGTTTTTGGTACAGGTCGTTTTTTAGAAAAAAAGCAGGACTGCGGATTTTGTGTGATCCGCAGTTCCTGCTTTTTGAATCTTAATATTAATGAAGATTGATTTTTTTTCTCATACACCAATTGGAAAAGAAATATCCCAAAACCCCAAAAGCTGCACAAAGTATCGTAGATAGTATGAATAGACCCTTCATGCCAGGTAAAGGTGTTGTTGCATAAGGAGTTCCGGCAAAAATTTCTGCGGAATTTGCGGTGGATGCCATTTGATAACCCATATAGCCGGATGCAACAATCTGTACTAGGAAGTAATAACAAAAATAGGTCACTACAGCAATCAAAATCCGGTTTTTGCTGAAGAGCTGTCCAAGGCAGAGTGCACCCAAAATTATGCATGGGGCAGTGATAGCATTGACCAGTGTACTGCCCATAAAGTACGCGATAATCTCAGAAAAACTCATTCCAAAAAAACTTTGAAAGAAATCTTTTGGGAGTTTCTGCATTTCATCCAGAATGAGTGACATGGTGTTGGTTCCGGCAATACAGATTGCACAGCTGAGATAGATGACAACCTGATCAATCAGAATCCATGTTGTACCGGAGAGTACTTTTGCTCCCACTTGTTGCGCCGGTGTTGCCGGAAGGGTCAATGTAAGATAGCCCTGATCGGAAAAAAGGTTTTTGTAAGTATAATAGGCAAAGTAAACTTCTGTCAAAAAAGCAACTACAGCCAGATAGCAGAAAAATAAAACCAATAAAGCGCCGGCTAAGATTGCAAAACTGTCATTGGTTTCCAAGTGAGAAAGCGCATCCACGATAGTAAAGCGGAGGAGAAATGCCAGCAATATAAGAGGAATGTGTGCGATGATCAGCAGCTTGGAGAGCGCTCTCATATCATATACAAATAATTTTTTTAACATTGGAACACCTCCCTGAATAATGCATCCACAGATTTCCCGTATTTCATCCGTACATCATCCACAGATTCATTCAGAACAAGGTTTCCATTTTGAATAAAGACAGCACGGTCCAAAATGTTTTCGATATCCGAAATCAGATGCGTGGATATGAGAATTGTGGCATTTTCATTATAGTTTGTAATGATAGTGTTTAAAATGTAATCCCTTGCTGCAGGATCCACACCCCCGATAGGCTCGTCGAGCACATACAAATCCGCATCTCTGCTCATGACAAGGATCAACTGAACTTTTTCTTTCGTGCCTTTGGAAAGTGTGCGAAGCCGGGCAGATGGATTGATCTGAAGTTTTTCCAGCATTTTGTATGCACGGTGCATGTCAAAATTATCGTAGAAATCATCGAAATAGGAGATGATTTCTTTGACGCGCATCCTTGTATTGAGATACTCTCTTTCCGGAAGATAGGAGACAATTTTTTTTGTCTGTGTGCAAGGATCCATCTGATTGATGAGCACATGCCCGGAAGTTGGCGTGAGAAGCCCGTTGATAAGTTTGATAAGCGTAGTTTTTCCGCTGCCGTTTGGCCCGAGAAGGCCGACAATCTGCCCTTTTTCCAGAGAGAGAGTCAGATTGGAGAGTGCAAAGAAATTTCCATATTTTTTAGAAAGATTTTGGCAATCCAATATCGGTTCCATCATTTCCCCTCCTTTAAGGTGTGTTCGATCAATTCCAGCATTTCTGATTCCTGAAAGCCAAGTTGTTTCATTTTTTTCAAAAATTCAATAATATGTTCATGTGCAAGAGATGTTTTTAATTCCTTTAACATTGTATCATCCTCCGTGATAAAACGTCCGCTTGTACGCTGTGAGTAGACAAGACCTATCCTTTCCAACTCTGACAACGCTTTTTGCATGGTATTGGGATTCACTGCAGCGTCAAGAGCCAGTTCCCTGACAGAGGGGAGCTTTTCCCCTGGTTTATATTTCCCGGAGACAATGTCTGTCTGGATGCGCTCCATGAGCTGAAGATAGATAGGGCGGTCATTGTTTAAAGCCCATGCCATGAAATCTCACCTCGTTTCTAATAATTATAATCCACAACTGTATTACTTACTTAATACAATTATGGAGTGAAAAAAAGCAAAAGTCAAGAGGAAGAGGAGGCGCAGTTCATTTTTTTAGAAATCTTTTAGAATTTCTCCTGTTCATTTCGTATATGCGAGGCTAAATCCGGATCAAACTGGTTTTTCCGTAGCATTTCTATTTCATGCCGGTACGGAGCGTAAGATTTCTTTGGAAATTTTTCTGAAGGAATATAAGGAGTTTCCAAAATTTTCGGAACGTGCTGGAAATCCGGGTGATGAACGATATAGGAAATGGCGTCAAAACCGATGTTTCCGAATCCGATATTTGCATGCCGATCCTTTGCAGCTCCCGGCACGTTTTTGCTGTCATTGATGTGAAAGACTGCAATCTGGTTTTTGCCGAGGATTTGATCAAATTCATCCATGACATCGTCAAAATGATGGATGATGTCGTAACCGCTGTCGCTTGTATGGCAGGTGTCAAAACAAACGCGCAGCTTATCATTGAAGATGACTCCGTCGTAAATTCGCGCCAGCTGCTCAAAAGTTTTTCCGATTTCAGAACCCTTCCCGGCCATGGTTTCCAGCGCAATGTTGCACTGGATATCGCGTGTGAGGACTTTGTTGAGACCTTTTACGATCTGTGCGATCCCGGCATCCTCCCCAGCTCCTACATGGGAGCCTGGGTGCAGGATCAAAGTCCGGCTTTTGCAAGCTTGGGCGCGTGTAAGTTCCAGGGTAAGAAATTCCACTGCCAGTTCATAAGTCTCTGGTTTCACCGTGTTGGCAAGGTTGATGATATACGGGGCGTGGACAATGATGTCGTTGATGCCGTGCAGGCGCATATATTCCCATGCCTCGTCAATGCGAAGAGCATTTATTTCTTTTCTTTTTGTGTTCTGCGGAGCTCCGGTGTAGAACATAAAGGTGTCTGCGCCGTAGGAGACCGCCTCCTTGGCAGAGCCAAGAAGCATTTCCTTTCCGCTCATTCCCACATGAGAACCAAGTATCATAAAAAACCTCCTAATTTTAATAATGATTACTGTTATTTGATTATAGATGCAGGAGATCGATTTTGCAACAGAAAAAGTGGGCGAATTTCTAAAATTAAGGAGTTGTTGCATGAACAAGGCTATGCTAGAATAGAAAAGATAAACAGTGATTGAAACCAAAGATTAGGAGGATGAAAAATATATGAAACAATTGGCAGAACTCCTGACAGAAGAATTGGAGAATGCGTTTGAAAAGGCTGGATACAGCGGAGAATACGCAAAAGTAACATTGTCAAACAGACCGGATTTGTGTGAATATCAGTGCAATGGCGCTATGGCAGGTGCAAAAGCATATAAAAAAGCGCCTTTTATGATCGCTCAGGATGTAGTGGACAGACTGGGAGAGAGTGTCTGTATTGAGTCTGCACAGATGGTAAAACCGGGATTTATCAATATTACATTGAAAAAGTCTTTTGTGGCTGATTATCTGAATCAGATGCAGGCTGATGAGAGATTGGGCGCAGCTGCAAAAGAAAGAAGAAAGATTTTAATGGATTACGGCGGACCAAATGTGGCAAAGCCGCTTCATGTAGGACATCTTCGCTCCGCAGTGATTGGGGAGAGCATCAAAAGAACTGCAAGATTTCTCGGTCATGAGGTGATCAGCGACGTTCATCTTGGGGACTGGGGCTATCAGATGGGTCTTATCATCACGGAGTTGAAAAAACGCAAACCAGAACTTCCATATTTTGATGAAACTTTTACAGGTAAGTATCCAGAGGAGGCGCCGTTTACGATCAGTGAACTGGAGGAAATCTACCCTACAGCCAGCGCGTATGCAAAAGAACATGCGGATTATAAAGAAGAGGCTTTGCATGCAACCTTCCTGTTGCAGAACGGGCACAGAGGTTACCGTGCTATCTGGGATCACATCATGCGCATTTCCGTGGAAGATTTAAAGAAGAATTATGGAAAACTGGACGTAACTTTTGATCTGTGGAAAGGGGAGTCCGATGCGCAGAAATATATCCCGGATATGGTAGAAAAGATGAAAAAAGACGGATATGCACACCTGGATGACGGCGCGCTTGTTGTGGATGTCAAGGAAGAGACAGACACAAAGGAAATCCCTCCGTGTATGATCTTGAAATCAGACGGGGCTGCCCTTTATGACACGACCGATCTTGCCACTTTGGTGGAGAGAGAAGAGCAGTATAAACCGGATGAGATTATCTATATTGTGGATAAGCGTCAGGAGCTTCATTTTATCCAGGTGTTCCGTTGTGCGAAAAAGACAGGTATTGTTGGCGAGGATACCAAACTTACCTTTTTAGGATTTGGAACCATGAATGGAAAGGATGGCAAACCATTTAAGACAAGAGACGGCGGCGTGATGCGGTTGGAGAATCTGATCCGTGAGATAGATGAGGAGATGTACAAAAAAATTGCAGAAAACCGCACAGTTTCTGAGGAGGAAGGAAGAAGGACAGCAGAAATCGTAGGACTGTCAGCTTTAAAATACGGAGATTTATCAAATCAGGCGTCCAAAGATTATATTTTTGACGTGGACAGATTTACATCTTTTGAAGGGAACACAGGGCCGTATATTTTGTATACGATTGTGCGCATCAAATCTATTTTGGCAAAATATGAGGAGATGGGCGGCTCTTTAGAAGGACTGAAAGTGAAAGAGGCTGTGACAGACTGTGAAAAAGCCCTGATGCTGGAAAATGCAAAATTCAACAGCGTGATCGAAAATGCTCACGAAGAACTGGCTCCTCACAAAATCTGCGCTTACATTTATGATCTGGCAAATACATTCAACCGTTTTTATCATGGGGTGAAGATCATCGGCGAGGAGAATGAGGAGACAAGAAAGGGATATATTGCCCTTCTGCTTGTGACAAAGAGAATTCTGGAGACAAGCATTGAACTGCTGGGATTTGAGGCTCCGGAAAGGATGTAAGGCCATGACGGAAAAATTATTTTATCAGGACAGTCATATGAGCACATTCACGGCAAAAGTGGAGTCCTGCATGCCATTAAAAGAGGGATATCAAATCGTGCTTGACAGGACTGCTTTTTTCCCGGAAGGCGGAGGTCAAGGCGCGGATACAGGGATGATTTCTTCTGTCCGCGTGCTGGATGTACAGGAAAAGGATGGGATTATTTTTCATTTTACGGATGCTCCCCTTAAGATGGGCCAGGAAGTGGAAGGGAGCATTGACTGGGAAAAGAGATTTTCCAAAATGCAGCAGCATACAGGAGAGCACATTGTATCCGGTATCGTGCATTCCAGGTTTGGATATAATAATGTAGGATTTCATTTGGGAGAGGAGAATGTGACCTTGGATTTCAACGGTGTGCTCACAACAGAGGAATTAAGGGAAGTGGAGTACGCGGCCAACGAGGCGGTGGCAGCCAATGTGGATGTTCTCGTGTCCTATCCGGATGACAAAGAGTTGGAGACATTAAAATATAGAAGTAAGATCGAGATTGAAGGGCAGACAAGGATCGTTACCATACCAGGATACGATGTGTGTGCCTGCTGTGCGCCACACGTGAGAAGGACAGGGGAAATCGGCATCATCAAGCTTGTCCAGATGCAAAAGTATAAAGGCGGAGTGAGGATAGCCATGAAATGTGGTTTTAGAGCTCTTGAAGATTACAATAAAAAAGAGACGACCGTGAAGGCGCTCTCCGCTCTGCTTTCCGCAAAAGAGGAGGAGCTTACAGATTTTGTAGAACGTTTAAAAGAAGAGATCTTTGAACTCAAAGGAAAAATTTTGGGGCTGAATCAGAAAATTTTTCAATCTAAGGTAGAAAAATTGGAGGATGGCTGTGACAAAGTGATTTTCTTTGAAGACACAGATGCAGTTGGTATGCGTAATCTTATGAATCTGGCACTTGAAAAAAAGGGAAAGATGTGTGCCGTGTTTTCCGGAAAAGACGGTGAATACAAATACGTCATTGGGAGCAAAGAGAAAGATGTACGGCAGATTGCCAATAATTTGAATGAAATGTTTCAAGGAAGAGGGGGCGGAAAGCCGGACATGGTGCAAGGCTCTCTAAAAGGGACAAAAGAACAGATTGAAAAAATGTGGGATAAGTTATAATAACAAAAGAAGGATGCGCGCAGTAAATGCAGCATCCTTCTTAAGTTTATGCATGAAATTTTTGAAGTTTACAAGCGGATTTTGTTGATATCCACATCCAAATTCCATAAGAATTTATCCAGGTCTTTATAGGATAAAAAGACAGTGGCTGTGTTTTCCAGAGGATGGATACCAAGACTTTTTTCTTTTGTAAGACTGCTGTCAATGAAAAACTCTACGGCATGATCTTTGTCGTTCATCAGACCGAACGGAGTCACTGCCCCCTGTTTTAAGCCGAGGTATTTGTCCAGTCTTTCTTCAGATGCAAAGCTTAAATTGCCTGCTCCAAGGGTTTTGCCAAGCTTTTTCAAATCAACGCTTTTCTTCTCATCCAAAGTTACGAGAAAATGCCGTTTCCCTTTGGAATCACGCAAAAAAAGATTTTTACATAATGTTCCTTTAGCCGGTAGACCAAGACGGTCCATGTCTTCCATGGTGTAAACCGGTTCATGCTCAACGACCTCATATTTGATTCCGTATTTGTCTAAAGTATCGTACACATCTTGCTTTGTAGCCACTGTGATCACTCCTCTTCTTGTTTATATAACAAGATTATAGTGTAAATCTGTTTCCCTGTAAAGCGATAAAGTTTATAGTTTTTTAAGTTGAATCTTGAAGGTGGGAGAAGTACAATAGAAAAAGTGACAGAAATTGAATGTTTTTTATGGAAAGGATTTGAGAAATGCAAAAGAATGGTTTGAGAATGATACTGCGGATGTTTGGCCCGCTTTTGATAGCATATTTGATATCAGGGTTTGTTACGTCCGCTTTTTCTATGTGGTATATGGGGCAGATGTGGCCGGAGATTCAGAAGGCTCAGGAACAAGGCATGGACGCGATGGCCATTACAGAGCAGGTCATGGAAAAACTGCTCCCGCATACAAATGAGATCATGGCTGCGGCTGCGCTGGTTACGATTCCGGTCATGATTATTTTATTTTTGAGAGATATAAAAAAGCGGAAAGCAGCAGGGATCCCGCAGCCGAAAAAAGAAAAAATTTGGAAGTATGGTGCAATCATTGTTCTGGCTGCGGCTGCGTGCATTGCTTTAAATAATCTGATGCTCATTGCCAATGTGACCGCTGTGGATGAACAGTATCAGCAGACAGCCAGGGCGCTGTATTCCTCGGCGTTTTGGATCCGGATTATAGGGAATGGTTTTCTGGTACCTATATCAGAAGAACTTGTCTTCCGGGGAGTGTTTTACAATCGCCTGAAAGAAGTTGCGAGTATCAAAAAGGCGGCTGTTATTACGTGTCTGATCTTTGCGGTATATCACGGAAATTTGGTCCAAATGATTTATGCGGGTATCATGAGTGCCATGATGATTTTTGTCTATGAAAAGTATGGTTCTGTCAAAGCACCGATAGCAGCGCATATTGTGGCAAATCTTGTTTCTGTCATCTTCTCTGAATTTGGAGTTTTTGATGCGATGTTTACAGATGTTATGTATGCTGGCATCTTCACGGTAATCTGTGCAACTTTATGTACTGCAACCGTTTTATTTATCCAGAAGATTACGGAGCCTTCCTTAGAAGAAACAAAATAAATGTTACAAAAATATTAAAAAATATTGCAAATAAATAAGAAACCAATTATAATAAGAGCATTGATAAAAATAAATATTTAAAGATTCTTATTGCAAATTTAAGAAGAATCATGTATCCTTGGGATGGACGTTCCAAGAATAGTTTGGAAACAGATAATTTTATTAAGGACAGGTGAAAGAAAAAAATGAATAGACTGAACAAGCTTACACGGATGCTGGTAATTTCTCTTCTTGCCGGCTCTATGGTCATTACGCCGGTATTGGCAGCTCCGGATGTAGACAGTATTCAGCAACAGAAGGATGCTGCACAGAGTCAGGTGGACTCCTTGCAGAAACAGTTGAATGAGACGATCTCCAAGATTAACAGTCTGGAAGAAGATTTGGTCAAGACAGGTGAAGAGATTACAAAAGCTACAGATGATCTGGCTGCGGCAGAGAAGAAAGCAGATCAGCAGTATGAAGATATGAAACTTCGTATTAAATACATGTATGAGAACGGCTCTGGGGCAGATTTGGAAAAGATTTTTGAATCAGAATCTTTTGCAGATGCATTAAGTCAGGCTGAATATGTTCAGAACGTACATAAATATGACCGTCAGCAGCTTGAAGAATACATAGAAACAAAAGAGCAAATTGAAGAATTAAAAAAGACAAAAGAAGAGCAGATGAATAACCTGGAAAAACAGCAGGCTGAGTATGACAGTCAGAAAGCATCCCTTGATAAGACTTTGACAGAAAAAAAAGATCAGGTGAGCAATCTGGATGCACAGCTGCAGGCAGCTGTTGCACAGGCCGAGGCGGAGAGAAGGGCAGCTGAGGAAAAAGCTGCGGCAGAACAGACTGCAAAGGAAACTTCTTCCACAAACAGAAACGATAACAACGATAATGATGACACTACAGTCGCTCCACCGGCAAATAAACCAAGCGGCGGAAACAGCGGCTCAACAGGCGGCAGTGGAAATACAAGCGTAGCTGCTGCGATTGTCAGTGCAGCTTATAGCTGTCTTGGAACCCCGTATGTTTGGGGCGGAAATACTCCGGGTGTGGGACTTGATTGTTCAGGACTTGTCGCATATGCGTATGCTCAGGCTGGTATCAGTGTTCCGAGATTTTCAGGAAGTCTTGGAGCAGGACCAAGGGTTTCCAATCCTCAGCCGGGCGATGTATTCTGTCAGCCAGGTCATGTAGGAATCTACATTGGAAATGGGCAGGTTATTCACGCGCCAACAGAAGGCGAAGTCGTTAAGATTTCAAATGTCTGGGGTAACTATTGGTTTACCAGATGGTGGTAAGATTAATAAATGTATATGCAGGGATGTCATGAAAATATGACATCCCTTTTGTGTGTGTTGTGACAATAGAAAGTTGCAAAGCGTATTTTCTATTGTTGGGCTTGCATGCAGGAAAAACTTATGGTATACTACAACCGTTGCGAAAAAACACATATGTGGATACTGCGGTGGTGCTGAAGTCTTTTTAGAAACCAGTTCCGCAGAGTGAGAAGAAACATATGGAAGAAAAACCAAATGGAGGAACAAAAAATGAGCGTTATTTCAATGAAACAGCTTTTGGAAGCAGGTGTTCATTTCGGACATCAGACAAGAAGATGGAACCCTAAGATGGCTCCTTATATCTACACAGAGAGAAATGGTATCTATATCATCGACCTTCAGAAATCTGTAGGAAAAGTAGATGAGGCGTACAAAGCAATCTCTGACATTGCAGCAGACGGAGGTACAATCCTTTTCGTTGGTACAAAGAAACAGGCTCAGGATGCAATCAAAACTGAGGCAGAGCGCTGCGGAATGTTCTATGTAAATGAGAGATGGCTTGGAGGTATGCTCACAAACTTCAAGACAATCCAGAGCAGAGTAAACCGTCTGAAAGAGATCGAGGCAATGTCTGAAGACGGAACATTTGATGTATTGCCAAAGAAAGAAGTTATCGCACTGAAAAAAGAGTGGGAGAAACTTGAGAAAAACCTTGGCGGAATCAAAGAGATGAAAAAGATTCCGGACGCAATCTTTGTTGTTGACCCGAAAAAAGAAAGAATCTGCGTACAGGAAGCACATACACTTGGAATTCCGTTGATCGGAATTGCTGATACAAACTGCGATCCGGAAGAATTAGATTACGTGATCCCAGGAAACGACGATGCTATCAGAGCCGTAAAATTGATCGTAGCTAAAATGGCAGATGCTGTCATCGAGGCAAACCAGGGAGCTACAGGAGTAGAAGAAGTATACGAAGAAGCAACTGAAGAAACTGAAGTAGAAACAGAAGAGGCTGCTGAAGAAGAATAATTGGGATGAGAATGCTTCAGCCTGAAACATGCAGGTTGGAGCATTTTTGTAAACGTGACAAAAGGCAGAGTATAATAGAGAAAATCAATCGATGGAGGAGAAAATCATGGCAATTACAGCAAGCATGGTAAAAGAATTGAGAGAAATGACAGGCGCTGGAATGATGGACTGCAAAAAGGCGCTGAACGAGACAAACGGAGATATGGAAGCAGCAGTAGAATTCTTGAGAAAAAATGGTCAGGCAAAAGCTGAGAAAAAAGCGAACAGAATTGCTGCAGAAGGTCTTGTAAAAGCAGTGGTAAAAGATGACAAAACAGCTGCTATCGTAGAAGTAAACTCTGAGACAGACTTTGTTGCAAAGAATGAAGAGTTCCAGAAATTCGTGGAAGGTGTTGCAAATCAGGCGCTCGCATCAAATGCGGCAGATATGGATGTATTTATGGCAGAGGCTTGGAATGAAGATACAAGCAAAACAGTTGCGGACGCTCTGACAGAGAAAGTCGCAGTGATCGGAGAAAAACTGAGCATCAGAAGATTTGAAAAGATCGAGACAGAGGGATGTGTCGTATCCTACATCCACGGCGGTGGAAGAATCGGTGTTCTTGTACAGGCTGATACAGATGTTGTAAACGATGAAATCAAAACATGCCTTAGAAACGTAGCAATGCAGGTAGCAGCTATGTATCCGAAGTATGTATCCCGTGATGAAGTGTCTCAGGAGTATCTGGATCATGAAAAAGAAATCCTTCTTGCTCAGGCAAAACAGGAAAATCCAAACAAACCAGACAACATCATCGAGAAGATGATCATTGGACGTCTGAACAAAGAATTGAAAGAAGTTTGCCTCTTAGACCAGGCTTACGTACAGGACAGCGATCTTACAGTAGCTCAGTACGTAGAAAAAGTCGGAAAA
Organism: Lachnoclostridium sp. An181; assembly: GCF_002160325.1. Taxonomy (GTDB): domain Bacteria; phylum Bacillota; class Clostridia; order Lachnospirales; family Lachnospiraceae; genus An181. Next base: position 80,857 of record NZ_NFKJ01000006.1, on the reverse strand, counting down.
GAGAACAATGCAAATCTTTCTGTTAAGAAATTTGTTCGTTTTGAGACAGGCGAAGGTATTGAGAAGAAAGAAGAGAACTTTGCTGAAGAAGTTGCAAAACAGATGAATATGTAATTTCATAAGCCGTAAGGTGCTTGAGGCCCTTGAAAATCCCGTAAAACGGGCGTTTTCAAGGGTTTTTTGTTTGCCGTAAGTCGTCAGAAACACAGAATGTTCCCAATATCAAAGAAATTTTGAAACATTGGAAAAAATCCAAAACTTGGGGAGCATCCATGTATGCATTTGCACTGGCGATTATAGGAACCGCTTTTATCGCTGGTTCCACCTTTGCCGTTATAGCTCAGCCCCCGCGTATCCTATTGTGTGTATTACTGGCCATTCCCGGATTCATTGGATGGATAGTCCCTTATTTTTTGTATAAAAAAGTTGTGAGAAGACGGACAGAACGGCTCACACCACTAATAGAAAAAAAGTATGATGAAATTTATGAAATATGCGAAAAAGGAAATAAGTTGTTAGGATGATATGTGTATTTAATTTATCGTCAAAATCCATCATAGATAAAAAAATATATATTAAAGATAAAATAGATAAATAAGTAATTGATATAGTGTAAAAGTTTATCTATAATAGTTAAAGGCCAATGAAAAAAGATAAATGAAAAGAAAGAAAGGTGAGAGAAGTGAAAAAGAAAATTTATAACAAGGCACAAAGACTATTGGCTCTATTTTTTGCCTTGGTACTGGTGATCTCTTCTATACAGCTGCCGTCAGCAGCTGCGGAGAAAAAGGAAGGGAAAAATGGCAACCTGGTAAATATTGCTGCAGACTGTGATATTTCAGTGGCCAGCGAACAGTATCCAAAGGGAAATATGGTGGACGGAGATGACGAGACGCTGTGGGTACAAAACGGCGGACAATGGCCGAGTGAAGTTTCCTTACGTCTTCCAATGGACAACACCAAAAAAGTGAAAAAGGTTGTTGTTAAATTTGAAAAGGGACATCCCAATTGGAGCGTGGACGTAAAACTATCGCACGCGCTCAACAATGTCACAAGCGATTTGGTTGTGGACGATGTAAAAGAAGGACATCCTTTTGATGAGACGTATGAGTATGTGTATGACACTGCTTTGAATTTTACACATACATACATTACACTTTCCAATCCAACAGACAATGGACAGGTAGGCGGTTTCTGGCCGGCGATCGCTGAAGTGGAGATATGGGCAGAAGAGGAGACTGGAGAATCCGATCTACTCAATGTAGCCTCTTCTGCAAATATTACTTCTGTGGGCGGTGATGCAGGAGTGAAGGGAAATCTGGTGGACGAGAATTATGATACGCTGTATGTGTTCAACAATGGAGGAATGTCCACACTTCCGGACGGAGCATGGATTGAGATGGAATTGGACAGAGAGTATCCGGTGCAGTCCATGGAGGCGGCCTTTGAGCTTTTGGATCCGGACAGCAATGATTTCCATTTTACGTTTGATGTACTGGGAAAGAGCAGTGCAGATACCCAGTGGCAGACATTGTTTGCAGGGGTCGAGGCAACAAGACTTAAAGATGGGCATATTCAGGAATTAAAGCTGGATGCTGCGAAAAATTTAAAAAGTGTGCGCATCAATATCACAGACATCAAAAGCAGCGGCGGGGACCCGTGGCCGGCTTTGGCAGAGTTTAAGATCTTTGCAGATGCAGGAGCAGGAGATGTTGTGGACACGGAAAGTATTGCGTACAAGAAACCAGTACATACGAATGCAGGACAAAGCACAGTTTCCCGCATAAACGATGGCTCTACGGTCAATGTATGGTCAGGGGAAAGATACCCGGCATACATCGATATTGATCTTGAGAAAAATTACAATCTGGATGAAATTCAGGTATTTACGCCTTCGGCTGGATACTCTCAGTATTCTATTTATACCAGTATGGATGGCAGAGATTTTGATAAACTTGCAGAAAAGACAAGCAAAGATAGTTGTCCAAAAGAGGGAGAAAGCTATCAGGCAAAGGGGAAAGAGGCAAGGATCGTAAGGCTGTATATCGAATATCAGTCGGAATCTTCCAAATCTCTGGTAAACGAAGTAAGGGTTCTTGGAAAAGAGAGCAAAACGCCGGTGATGGAAACGCCGGAGGTAGTTGTGGAAGATTTTGAAGGCTCTGCATATGATGTGGACATTACAAATGAAGACACAATAGAAGAAGTTCAGGGAATTGTAGAAAGGCAGATCGGAGCAGAATATGTAGATTGGTTTACCTTTGAGCTTGCGGATGCGGACAATGGCTATGACTATTTTGACATCAGCCAGAACGGGGACAAGATCCATATCAAAGGAAATGACGGAGTATCTCTTGCAACTGGTCTGAACCATTATTTGAAATATTTCTGTAATGTAAATATTTCACAGGTGGGAGACCAGGTGAAAATGCCAAAAGAGATTGTTCCGGTTCAGGGAACCATTCACAAAGAAACAAAATTCCCGGTTCGTTATTCTTACAATTATTGTACGCTTTCCTACTCCATGGCATTTTGGGGCGAAGAGGAATGGAGAAATGAGCTTGACTGGCTGGCGCTAAATGGTGTGAATGTTGTATTGGATGCAACAGCACAGGAGGAAGTATGGCGCAGATTTTTAGGTGAACTTGGCTATACACATGAAGAGGCAAAAGACTTTATTGCCGGCCCGGCTTATTATGCGTGGGCGTATATGGCAAATCTCTCCGGATTTGGCGGCCCGGTGCATGACAATTGGTTTGTGGAGCGCACTGATCTTGCCAGGAAGAATCAGCTTGCCATGAGAAAACTTGGTATGCAGCCTGCACTGCAGGGATACAGCGGTATGGTCCCTGTTGATATTACGGACAAGGATCCAAGTGCTCAGGTCATTAAGCAGGGAACTTGGTGTTCTTTCCAACGACCAAGTATGTTAAAGACGGACAGTGAAACTTTTGACAAGTACGCGCAGATTTTCTATAAAGTGCAAAAACAGGTATTTGGTGACGTTTCCGATTATTATGCAACAGATCCATTCCACGAAGGTGGAAATACAGGTGGAATGAATCCGACTGTCATATCAGAAAGAGTGCTTGCAAATATGATGCAGGCGGACAAAGACGCTGTCTGGATCATCCAGTCCTGGCAGGGAAATCCGACAACCGCTCTTTTGCAGGGACTTGAAGGGAACAGAGAGCACGCACTGGTACTGGATCTGTATGCTGAGAAGACTCCTCACTGGAATGAACAAGATCCAAACGCATATGGCGGAGGAGAATTTATGGATACGCCATGGGTATATTGCATGCTCAACAACTTTGGAGGACGTCTTGGACTTCACGGACATATCCAAAATTTTGTGGATGGTGTCGTAGAGGCGGCCGACCAGGCTGAACATATGCAGGGAATTGGCATCACGCCGGAGGCATCCGGGAATAATCCTGTGCTGTATGATCTGTTCTTTGAGACTATCTGGACTGACGATGCAGACAATCTTCAGAAAATAGATCTGGATGAATGGTTTAAAGATTATACGACAAGGAGATACGGAGCTGAAAGCGAATCTGCTTATGAGGCAATGCAGATTTTGAACGACACGGTATACAATCCACAATTGAACATGAAAGGCCAGGGAGCTCCGGAATCTGTAGTGAATGCAAGGCCGAAACTGGATGTGAGCGCGGCATCCACATGGGGAAATGCAGTCATTGATTATGACAAAGAAGATTTGGAAGAAGCAGCCAGACTCCTTCTGAGTGATTATGACCAATTGAAAGGCAGTGCCGGATATCAGTATGATCTGGCAAACGTCCTTGAACAGGTACTTTCCAACACTGCACAGGAATATCAGAAAAAGATGGCCAGTGCATTTCGTGAGGGCGACGGTGAGAAATTTGAGCAGATGTCAGACACATTTCTTGAGATTATTTCCAAGGTGGAGGAAGTGACAGGTACTCAGGAAGAATTTATGGTAGGAACTTGGATTGAGTCTGCCAAAGAACTGGCAAAAAATTCAGATGACTTTACAAAAGACCTCTATGAGCTGAATGCGAGAAGTCTTATCACGACATGGGGAAGTATTGAGCAGGCGAACAGCGGTGGATTAAGTGACTACTCCAACCGTCAATGGGCAGGACTTACGAAAGATTACTATCAGCCGCGCTGGGAAAAATGGATTGCAGAACGCAAAAAAGAGCTGGCAGGCGAGGAGTCAAAAGAGTTCTCTTTGGAAGACTGGTTCGAGATGGAATGGGAATGGGCAAGAGCAAACAACGAATATCCGACAAAACCAAATGGACTGGATCTTGAGAAACTTGGAAATGAGATTCTTGAGAAATATTCTGTGACAGCCATCCCAAAAGATCCGGCAGAGGATGACACTTATGATATTCCTGTGGAAGGTATAACAGCAACAGCGGGCAGCGAACAGGCGGTTTCCGGAAGTGAGGGACCGGCATCCAATGTACTGGATGGAAATACAAGCACAATCTGGCATTCTGTTTGGAGTGGTACAGAAAGAGAAAACCTGTGGATCGATCTTAAGTTACAAGAAAAACAGATGGTGGACGGTGTGCGCGTGCTCCCAAGACAAGAAGGGGGCACAAATGGAATCATCACGAAGTACAGAATTGAAGTGAGCACGGATGGTGAGAACTACACCAAAGTAAGCGAAGGAACGTGGAATAGCGGAAATGGATGGAAGATGGCAAAATTTAGTCCTGTGGAGGCAACAAATATCCGCATCTATGCAGTGGAATCCCTTACTACAGACAGCAATAATTATGCGTCTGCAGCTGAGATTCGTGTGATGGCACCGAAACAGGAGACACAGAAAATCTCCACAGAAATTCTGGAATATGCCATTGAGCTGGCAGAGAAAGCAGGCACACAAGATGTTATCCCGGTAATCGCAGAGGAATTCGAGGCAAGACTTGCAGCTGCAAATACAATCCTGGACAAAGTAAACAGTGGTGATACAAAAGTTACCCAGGAACAAGTGGATGATACATGGAAAGCACTCATCAATATCATGCAGTACCTGGAATTCAAACAAGGCGACAAGACAGACCTTGAGAAAGCTATTGAATTTGCGGAAAGTCTGGACATGAACGACTATGAGGACAATGAAAAGATGGATGCATTCCTTGAGGCCCTGGATGCAGCGAAGGATGTAAGAGATGATGAGAATGCAATGCAGGATGAGATCGATGACGCATGGAAGGCGCTCATCAAAGCAACTGCAGAGCTGAACCGCAAGATGGCGGACATGACAGACTTAAACAAAGTGATCGAATGGACAAGTGCGCTGGATCTTAGCAAATATCTGGAGGAAGGACAGGACACCTTCCGGGCAGCCCTTGAGGCGGCAAGGGATGTGTCAGGGGATATCCTCTCCACACAAAAAGAAGTTGACGATGCCTGGAAAGCACTCATGGATGCAGCGAGCGCATTGAGACTGAAACCGGATAAGGGGGCTTTGGAGGAGCTGCTCGAAACAGCCAAGAGCTATCTGGCAAAAGAAGGCGAGTATGCGGCAGAGGCATTTGCTGCATTCAGAAACGCATATGCTGATGCGGCAGCAGTGTTAGGAAACGAGCAGGCGTCCGCAGAACAGGTAAGAACAGCCCAGAAAAACCTTGGGGATGCGATCGTCAAACTGGACAGGAGTACAGTTTCCGCAGATCAAACAGCAGAGGCTGTTGCAAATTCAGCTGAATCTAAGACAAATGATCTGACGGAACAGTCAGATGCAGCGAAAAAAGATACAGTAAAATCCGCAAAGACTGGAGATGAAACTGCGATTTTCATGTTGTTCCTTGCAATGGCAGGGGCAGCTCTAATAGCAGGCGCAAAACTTAGAAAGAAAAATTAAAAACTAAATTGGGAACCAGCATGGTATGCTGGTTCCTTTTGCTTTTTACAGGGTAACATGGTATGCTGGAAAAAACAGAAGAGGAGAGTGGGAGAAATGAAAATACCGGACAAAAAGGAAATGTTTTCGATTCCAAACTGCATGGGATATTTTAGGATCCTGTTGATTCCTGTGTTTTGCACAGTGTATTTGAAGGCCCATACGATAGGGGAGCAGTATTTGGCGGCCGGGATACTTCTTGTCTCTACGATCACAGATTTTCTGGACGGCCAGGTTGCCAGAAGATGCAATATGATTACAGAATTTGGCAAGATGCTGGATCCTGTGGCAGATAAGCTGACTCACGCAGCACTTGCAGTCTGTCTTGCATTCCGGTATCCGGCAATGAAGTATCTCATAGCCCTGATGGTTGTGAAAGAAGGGTTTATGGCAGTGATGGGAGTCGTGAATATGCGCCATGGATGTAAGCTAAAAGGAGCAAAATGGTTTGGAAAGGTCTGTACAGCAACGCTGTTCTTTTTGATGCTCGCGCTTGTTGTATTTCCGGAAATAGACAGAAGGCTTGCAAGGAACCTGATTATAGCCGAGATGGTGATCATGTTCCTTACATTGATATTTTACATCCCTGTGTTTTACAAAATGAAACAGGAGTGGAAAAAATAGAAGAAAGTTTTCATCTATTTTCAGGAAAGTAGTATAATGAAACAGGCGAGGAGGCAGAAAAAATGAAGTTATATTTGGTAAGACATGGAGAGACAGATTGGAATAAAGTAAGGAAACTGCAGGGACAGGTAGATATCCCGCTCAATGAATTTGGAAGAGAGCTTGCAAGGGAGACAAAAAAAGGACTGGCGGATATTCCGTTTGCAGTATGTTACACAAGTCCTTTAAAGCGGGCGAAGGAGACAGCAGAACTAATTTTGGAAGGCCGGGATGTCCCTATCATCGAAGATAAAAGAATTATGGAAATGGCGTTTGGAGTCTTTGAGGGGAAATGCTGTTCTAAGGAAGGATGGGAGCTGCCGGATGACTTCCAAAAGTTCTTTGACGATCCTGCTGCTTATGAGGCTCCGGAGGGCGGAGAAAATTTTGCAGACTTAAAAAGACGCTTGTCCAGCTTTTTATCTGAATTATATGAAAAGGAAGAGTACAAAGACAGCAATATTTTGATTACTACACATGGAGCCGCGCTTGCAGGAATACTCAATGTTATCCGGGAGGACCCATTAGAAAAATATTGGGGAATCGGAGTTCAAAAAAACTGTGCTGTGAGCCAAGTCGAGGTAAAAAATAAAGTTCCAAGGATCATCTCAGAAAACGTAGTGTATTACAAGGTAAAAGTGGAGGATTGGAAGAGATAATATGCAAAAGATCAGACCGAATTATTATGACAGATTTTCTTGTATTGCAGGAGAATGTCCGGATACCTGCTGCGTGGGATGGCAGATTGTAATCGATGAACAATCCTTGGAAACTTATGCACATGTGCCGGGAGAGTTTGGTAAAAGACTGAAGAAGTCGATTGACTGGATGGAGGAGTGTTTTGGCCAGGTCGATGGAAGATGCTGCTTTTTAAATGAGCGGAATTTGTGCGAAATCTATGGAGAGCTTGGGCCCAAAATGCTCTGTCAGACGTGCAGAAATTATCCAAGACATGTGGAGGAATTTGAAGGAAGAAGAGAGTTTTCACTTTCTTTGTCCTGCCCGGTGGCTGCAAAACTGATCTTGACAGGTGAAGAAAAAGTAGAGTTTTTGATGGAAGAGACGCCGGAGGAGGAAGAATTTGAAGAGTTTGACTTTTTATTGTTTACAAAATTAGAGGATGCCAGGGAATGGATGATAGAAATTTTACAGGAAGAAACATGGAGCGCCGAAGAAAAGATGCAGGCAATCCTTTTTCTGGCAAAAGAGATGCAGACTTGTGTGGATGCAGGGACATTCTTTGAAATTGACGATAGGATTGAAAGCTGTAAAAAACAAAAATGGGAAACAAAAAACAATATTTCCGGGAGATTCCGGTTTATGAAGAGCAGTGTAAGTTTGTTCGAGGAACTGGAAATTCTGCGCAGTGAATGGAAGATAACGATAGAGAAAACGAAAAGGCTGTATCACGGAGAAGAGGACTATAAAAAAATACGCATGGCCTTTGAAGAGGAATATATAGAAAAAAATAAAGAAAGCTTTGAGAGAATACAGGAAAAACTCTTGCTGTTTTGGATTTATACATATTTTTGCGGGGCAGTGTACGATGATGAAATCTATGCAAAGGCTATGCTGGCGGTGTTCAGTACCCTTTGGATAGAGGAGATCAATATGATGCTGTGGCTGGAAAACGAAAGAGAGCTTACAGAAGATGAGATGATCCGGACAGCATGGAGGTATGCAAGAGAGATCGAGCATTCCGATCCAAATCTTATTGTGCTGGATGAAATTTTTTCCCGGGATGAAAGATTTGAGTTTGAAAAAGTACAGGAGGCACTTTAAAAGGAGGAAGGGACAATATGGAGAATAAAAAGATAAAAATAGCATTGCTCGGGATTGGCACTGTAGGCGGAGGAGTCTACAAACTTATAAAGAAAAGAAAGGATATGATGGAGAATCTTATCGGAACACAGCTGGAAGTGTCAAAGATCCTGGTGCACAATAAAAGAAAGAAACGGGAGGGAATAGACGAGGCTCTGATCACGGATGATTGGAAGGAAATACTGGAGGACAAAGAGATTAGGATTGTGGTGGAGCTTATGGGAGGAATTGAGCCTGCCAAAACGATGATACTGGAGGCATTAAAAGCAGGAAAACAGGTAGTGACCGCAAACAAGGATCTTTTGGCTGAGTATGGACAGGAACTTTTGGAAACTGCTGCAGAGAACAGGGTAGATCTGATGTTTGAAGCCGCGGTGGCAGGAGGGATTCCTATCATCCGTCCGTTAAAACAGTGTCTGGCAGGAAATGAGATTACCGAGATCATGGGAATTGTAAACGGGACAACCAATTTTATTTTGACCAAAATGTTTGAGGAAGGAATGGAGTTTGAGGACGCTCTTGCCATGGCGACAAAGCTTGGATACGCAGAGGCAGATCCGACAGCGGACATCAAAGGATATGATGCGGGAAGAAAGGTCGCCATCATGGCGTCCATCGCATTTCATTCAAGAGTACGGTTTGCTGACGTGTATACAGAAGGTATTACAAAGATTTCGGCGAAGGATATTGCCTATGCAAAAGAGTTGGACTGTGTGATCAAACTACTGGGAATTGCTCACAATACACAGGATGGAATTGAAGTGGGAGTTTACCCTGTCATGCTGGACAAAGGACATCCTCTGGCATCTGTGAGGGATTCTTTTAATGCAGTCTATGTGGAAGGAGACGCGGTCGGAGACGCTATGTTTTATGGACGTGGAGCAGGAGAGTTTCCGACAGCCAGCGCGGTGATGGGCGACCTGATAGAAACTGCCCGAAACTTAGAAAGCGGATGCAGCGGAAGGATTGGCTGCACCTGTTATAAACAGATACCGATCAAACCTTTTGAGGAGGTAAAAAACAGTTTCTTTTTGCGCATACAGGTAAAAAATGAACCGGGTGTGCTTGCAAGGATCGCGAATGTTTTTGGAAGCCACAAAGTAAGCATTGCCAGGGTTGTACAAAAGAATTCGAAGAATAAAAGTGCAGAGCTTGTCATTGTGACGGAGAAAGTAAAAGAGTACCATATGCAGGATGCACTGGATGAATTGGAAGGCATGGATATCACGGAGAGTGTCTGCAGTGTCATCAGGGAATACGATGGAAGATAAAATTTTATATTGACAGAATGCGAAAGGAGGATTATAATCAAATACATGTTTTGTATATTTATGCAAAATAATGTATATTAAAGGAATGGAGGAAAAGGAAATGTGGAAGAAATCAATTGCCGCTCTTGTCCTTACAGGCGCGGTGGTTTTAGGAAGTACAATGAATGTGTCGGCATGTATGGGGATTTATGTTGGAAAAGAAGTTTCCGAAACAGGCTCCTCCTATATAGGGCGTTCTGAAGATATTGGAAATAATTATACAAAAATCTATACAGTACATCCGGCAGAGGACCATGAGCCGGGAGAGATGTTTACGGATTCTTATGGTTTTTCCATGGAGTATCCGGCACATACATATCGGTATACACTGGCAAAAGACTCACCGTTACAGGGTGAAGGAGACGAGGCTTTTGCGGAAGTGGGTATCAACGAAAATGAAGTGGCGGTGACAGCGACTGTGTCCACATATTATAATGAGGAGGCAAAAGCTGCGGACCCTCTGGTTTCAAATGGAATCTGTGAGATTTCCATGGGGACTATTTTACTGGGACAGGCCAAAAGCGCGCGCCATGGAGTAGAACTTTTGGGTGATATCATTGATAAGTATGGTACCGGGGAATGCAATATCATTATGATAAGCGATCCGAATGAGACGTGGTATATGGAGACTGTATCCGGACACGAGTATGCAGCGGTGAAACTTCCGGACGACAAGGTGGCGGCGATTCCAAACATGATGCTGCTTGGAACCATTGATGTGAATGATAAAGAAAATGTGATCGTATCTGACGGACTGGTGTCTCTTGCAGAGGAAAATGGATTTCTGAAGACAGAAAACGGCATGATCCATGTTGCCAAGACATACGGAGCAAAGGACCCGGGAAGAGGACAGCTCACCCGTCTTTGGCAGGGAGTATATTATCTGAACGCAGAGAAAGCAGATGAAATAAGCATTGAGCCGAACAAAGACGGCAGCTTTGGGCCATATGACCTTTTATTTGCTCCATCCAAGAAACTTTCCTCACAGGATATCATGAAATTTTTAGCATTTCGCGGAGAAGGAACAAAGTTTGATTCCAACAAGGACGCCGGCATTTATCCTATCGGAAATTCCAACCAGGCAGAGTGCCATGTGCTGGAGATGAGAGAGGGAATGTATGACGGAATGTCTGGCATAGAGTGGATCGCGATGTCAAGAGCAGAATACTCCCTTTACCTTCCATACTATGCTGCCATGATCACAGAGACATGGGAAGGATACCACAACGAGGAAATGACATCTGTGCCGGGCTCCATGTACTGGTTATTCTGTGATCTAAATAATCTGGCTGATGACAACCGTGATCTGTACGGGAAAAATGTCCGCACCTATCTTGATAAATATCAGTCAGCGCTCATTGAGCAGCAGGACCAGGTGGACAAAGACATGGCAAAATTGTACGAAAAGAGTCCGGTTTTGGCACAGGAGAAAGCCACAGAGCTTGGAAAGCTCATCGCGAAGGAAACATATGAACATGTGGACAGCATCCGCACAGAGTTGAAAGCGTTCATTGCAGAAGGAAAAACCGGAGAATTCATGCCATCTGTTTTGGAAAAGAATGTAATGCCAAACTACAGTGTGGAACGTGTGATGGAACCGGTGGACAAGACTGTCTTGGAAAAGATGCTCGGAGAGGTTAAAGAACTGTTGAGCCAAATTGATGCGGCAGCATATACAGAAGAATCATATAATGCACTGAAAAGTGCGGCGGCAGAGGCTGAAGAATTGTTGGCAGACATCACAGCAGATCAGACACAGATTGATGAAATGGTCGAGAAGTTAAAAAATGCAAAAGAGAATCTGACAAAGCTTGCAGTCCAGAAACCGGATAATGAGGAGAAAACAGACAGCACAAAGAAACCGACAGTGAGTGTATCCAAAAAACCGACGAAATCTGTGAAAACCGGAGATGAAACAGATGTATCCTGGATGCTTGTAATGGCAGCGGCAGGAGTATCTGCATTGGCTATGTCCAAGAAACGCCGTTAATAAGAAGGCCTGCGGGATGGTGATTCCGGCAGGTCTTTTGCATCATGGGAAACAGCGAAAACCCGTTAACCTTCCGGCTAACGGGTTTCGTTGTTTTTATAGTTATCTAAAGGAATGAGAGTAAAGTGTATGCTCCAAACTGGAGCTTAACTTTATGAGGGGGGATGATAGTTGTCTTTCAACTATCATGGTTATAGTATATAATTGAATTATGTCTAAAATATGTTCTTTCTATAAAAGAAAAATAATATTTCTTAAAAAAAGATTAAATCCAGATGAGGATATTCTAAATCTGGCATTTTTCGACAAAGACAAGAGAAAAGATTGAGAGAAGGAAGAAAAAATGAAAGAGAAAAAAGATACATCCCACACAATAAAAAGGGCAGAAAAGCTCCACACGATCATGATAGGAGAAGGATTGGCCGTGGGGATTGTTGCAGGGCTTACAGTGCTTGCCTACAGAATCGCCCTGTCATATGCGGATACATGGCTGCAGGGAATTATAAAATGGGTGGGAGATCATCCGCTGAGAATGGCGGCGTGGATAGCGGTGCTTTTGGCGATGGCGGTGATGGTCAGCGTTCTGGTAAAATGGGAGCCCATGATCTCGGGCAGCGGTATCCCCCAGTTGGAAGGAGAGATGACAGGAAAATTAGAGCAGACGTGGTGGAAGGTTCTTCCGGCAAAATTTGCGGGTGGATTTTTGTGTCTCCTGGGCGGACTTTCTCTTGGAAGGGAAGGCCCATCCATTCAGCTTGGCGCGATGACGGCAAAGGGGCTTTCCAGAGGCATGAAAAGAGGGATGACAGAAGAAAAGTTTCTGCTCACATGCGGAGCAAGCGCAGGGCTGTCAGCGGCATTTCACGCCCCGCTTGCGGGAGTGATGTTCTCCCTGGAGGAGATACACAAAAACTTTTCCGCGACTGCGCTTGTATCTGTGATGACTGCGTCTTTGAGTGCGGACTTTATAGCCTCCAATTTTATTGGGATTGAACCGGTATTTCAGTTTGAAATTGGAAACGTACTGCCGCATCGCTATTATTGGATGCTGATCCTTTTGGGAATCCTGCTTGGAATTTTGGGGGCCGTTTACAACTGGTCAACTCTGAAAGTGAAAGGGATTTTTGAAAAAATGAAAAAAGTCCCTCTGTGTGTGAAACTGATGGTACCGTTTTTGTGTGCGGGTGTACTTGGGTTTGCAAATCCACAGTTTCTCGGAAGCGGCCACAACCTGATCATTTCACTCACAAACCACGAATGGATGCTGGGCAGTGTGATAGTAGTATTTGCAGTTAAATTTCTGTTTTCTGTTGTAAGTTTTGGCTCCGGAGCGCCGGGCGGCATCTTTTTTCCGATGCTCGTGCTTGGTTCGCTGATCGGGGGAACTTTTGGGCTTGCAGGCGTGGAATGGTTTGGTATGGATATGGATTATGTAAACAATCTTGTCCTTTTGTCCATGGCAGGTTATTTTACTGCGATCGTACGGGCTCCGCTCACAGGGATCATCCTTATATTTGAGATGACAGGAAATGTCAATCAAATGCTTTCGCTTTCTGTGATTTCCATTGTGGCGTATATTACGGCGGAACTTTTAAAATCAGAGCCTATATACGAAAGCCTTCTCAAAAACCAGCTTGCGTCCATGGGATATGTACAGCCGGAGGGAAAAGGAGCTGAAAAAGTGCTGAGTGAATACGCGGTGATGTACGGATCAACACTTGACGGTGTGAAAGTAAAGGATATTACATGGCCGAAAAATTGTCTTCTCGTGTCTGTAAAAAGGGAGGGAAGAGAACTGATCCCAAGGGGCAATACGACGATTCTGGCAAGTGACATTTTAACGATCATGACAGATGTAAAAGATATGGGAAAGGTGTACGATGCGATGAATAGACTGCGCAGTGAAAAAGGGATCCGGGGCGCATAAAACTTTTGTTTTCTTTTTATTACACATATGCTATAATTTCTACAGAATAAACGATAGACACTTTCTGTGACTGTCTGTTGTTATAATAAAGGAGTCAGACATATGAAAAGAGTACTGTTGAAACTGAGTGGAGAAGCACTGGCAGGAGATAAAAAAACAGGATTTGATGAGGCTACCTGTATTGCAGTTGCAAAACAGGTGAAAGAGCTTGTGGATGACGGGATTCAGGTTGCGATCGTCACAGGCGGGGGCAACTTTTGGAGAGGAAGAACAAGTGAGACGATCGACCGTGTAAAGGCAGATCAGATCGGCATGCTTGCCACAGTGATGAACTGTATCTATGTATCCGATATTTTCCGTTATGTTGGGATGGATACAGAAATTTTCACACCGTTTGTGTGCGGTGCATTTACTACATTATTTTCAAAAGATGCGGCTGTTGCCGCCCTGGAACAGGGAAAGGTGATTTTCCTTGCAGGAGGAACTGGGCATCCATATTTCTCAACAGATACCGGAGCTGTGCTCAGGGCGATCGAGATTGAGGCAGATGCGATGCTGCTTGCAAAGGCCATCGATGGAATCTATGACAGCGATCCAAAAGTAAATCCGGACGCAAAAAAATATGATGAGATCACAATCGATGATGTGATCGCACAAGGATTGGCAGCAGTGGATATGACAGCCTCCATTCTCTGTAAAGAGAATAAAATGCCAATGCTTGTATTCGGATTGAATGAAGAGAACAGCATTGTGGAGACTATGAAAGGAACATTTACAGGAACAAAGGTGACTGTATAAGAAAGTGGAGGAAGATAGAATGAACGAAAAACTGAAAGTATACGACGAAAAAATGACAAAATCACTGAAGAGCTTATATTCTGAGCTTTCTACTATCCGGGCAGGACGTGCAAATCCGCATGTGCTGGACAGAATCATGGTAAACTACTATGGAACACCGACACCGATCCAGCAGGTGGGAAATATTTCTGTACCGGAAGCCCGGATGATCCAGATCCAGCCATGGGAGAAGAGCATGGTAAAAGAGATTGAGAAAGCAATCCTGACATCAGACCTTGGAATCAATCCGACAAACGATGGTACGGTTATCCGCCTTGTGTTCCCTGAGCTTACAGAGGACCGCCGTAAAGAACTTGCAAAAGACGTAAAGAAAAAGGGGGAGGCAGCAAAAGTTGCTGTCCGCAATATCAGAAGAGATGGAAATGACGCATTTAAAAAATTAAAGGGAAGCGATATTTCCGAAGATGAGATCAAAGATTTGGAAGATGAACTGCAGAAATTGACAGATAAATACATCAAAGAAGTGGATAAAGCAGTGGACGAAAAGACAAAAGAGGTTATGACGGTATAATTAAAGAACTTTCCATGAAAGATAAGCAAGGTTAGAGGAGCGGAAAACATCTGGCCTTGCTTATCTTTCATGTTAAAATGCGTATAAAAATGTGCAAAAAGATGAAGGAGGATTCCGATGAATGTACCACAACATATAGCGATCATCATGGATGGAAACGGGCGGTGGGCAAAGGCAAAAGGGATGCCCCGCAATTACGGCCATGCACAGGGAAGTAAAAATGTGGAGAGAATCTGTGAGGATGCATATAAGATGGGAGTGAAATATCTTACGGTGTATGCATTTTCAACAGAAAACTGGAGCAGGCCCGCAGGCGAGGTCAATGCTCTGATGAAACTTTTGAGAAATTATATGAAAACATGTCTGAAGACAGCGGAAAAAAACAGGATGAAAGTCAGGGTTATCGGAGACATTACCGGACTGGATGACGATATCCGCAATAGAATCCTGGAACTTGAGGAAGCGTCAAAGAACAATGATGGATTGAATTTCCAGATTGCCATCAATTATGGCAGCAGGGATGAGATTCTCCGCGCAGTCCGAAAGTTGGCAGAGGACGTAAAAGAAGGGAAACTTGTTCCTGAGGAGATTACAGAGCAGTGTTTTGAAAGTTATTTGGATACGCACGATATTCCGGATCCGGATCTTTTGATCCGAACAAGCGGGGAACTGAGGCTTTCCAATTATCTTTTGTGGCAGCTTGCCTATACAGAGTTTTATTTTACAGATGTGCCGTGGCCTGATTTTACAAAAGAAGAGCTGATAAAGGCGATAGAACATTACAACAACAGGGACAGGCGCTATGGCGGCGTAAAGGAGGAGTAAGATGTTTAGGACAAGATTAATCAGCGGGATCATACTTGTGATCATTGCGCTGATCACCGTTATAAGCGGAGGTCCGTTATTGTTTGGCACGCTTTTGATCATCAGTATGATCGGGATGAGCGAATTGTACCGCGTTTTGAATGTGCATAATCAGCTTTTGGGCGGCGTAGGATATTTAGGAGCCATTGGTTATTATGTCCTGCTGTGGCTTGGAAAGATGGAATATGTTCTGCCGCTTACAATCGCATGTATCATAACATTGATGGCGGTGTATGTGTTTTCTTACCCGGGATTTAAGGCAGAGCAGGTCATGTTGGTATTTTTTGGTATATTTTATGTGGCAGTGATGCTCTCCTATATTTATCAGACAAGGAATCTGGAACAGGGAGCATTTCTCGTATGGCTTGTATTCCTCTGTTCCTGGGGATGTGATACATGTGCTTATTGCGTGGGAATGCTGATCGGAAAGCATAAGATGGCTCCAAGACTCAGCCCGAAAAAATCGGTAGAAGGCGGTATTGGAGGTATCGTTGGAGCCGCTCTTTTAGGAGTAATTTATGCGTTGTGTATCAACCGGTTTGCAAATGTTGGAGCTAATATTTTGAATTATGCATTGATTTGCGGTGTCGGAGCTATCATTTCTCAGGTGGGAGATTTGGCTGCCTCTGCGATCAAGAGAAACCATGCAATCAAAGATTATGGAAGATTGATTCCTGGACATGGGGGTATTCTGGACCGTTTTGACAGTGTGATCTTCACAGCGCCGATCATATTTTATCTTGCAGCAGCGCTGATCAAATAGGGAGAGAGTTCGATATGAAAAAAATAGCAATATTGGGTTCCACAGGTTCGATCGGAACGCAGACGCTTGAAGTGGTGAGAGAAAATAAAGATATTGAAGTGACGGCGCTTGCAGCCGGAAACAATATCAAACTTCTGGAAGAGCAGATCCGCGAATTTCATCCTGCCAAAGCAGCGGTGTGGGATGAAAAGAGGGCCTGGGAGCTCAAAGAAAAAGTCAAAGATTTAGAAGTAAAGATCGTGTCGGGTATGGAAGGCCTGATAGAAGTGGCAACAGATGAAAGGATGGAAATTCTGGTGACAGCTATTGTAGGGATGATTGGGCTTCGCCCTACCATTGCTGCCATTCAGCGCGGGAAGGATATTGCACTTGCAAACAAGGAGACTCTTGTCACAGCAGGGCACTTGATCATGCCGCTTGCAAAAGAGTACGACAGTGCAATCCTTCCGGTGGACAGTGAGCACAGTGCGATTTTTCAATCCATGCAGGGCAGTAACAGGAGTGAAGTGAAAAAAATCCTTTTGACTGCTTCAGGAGGTCCGTTTCGGGGAATGAAAAAAGAAGAATTGACAAAGATTAAGGTGGAGGATGCGCTGAAACATCCAAACTGGAGTATGGGCAGGAAGATTACGATCGACTCCTCCACCATGGTGAACAAGGGACTGGAAGTGATAGAGGCAAAGTGGCTGTTTGGAGTTTCTGTGGATGATGTACAGGTCGTGGTACAGCCTCAGAGCGTGATTCATTCCATGGTGGAATTTGTGGATGGAGCAGTGATGGCCCAGCTTGGAACACCGGATATGAAACTACCGATCCAGTATGCCCTGTATTATCCAAAAAGACGTCTTCTTTCAGGTGACAGACTGGATTTTTGGAAAATTGGAAAACTGGATTTTGAGAAACCGGATATGGATACCTTCTATGGACTGAGACTTGCATATGAGGCGGGGAGAGAAGACAGTACACTTTCCACAGTGTTCAATGCAGCGAATGAGAAGGCTGTGAGCCTGTTTCTTGACAGAAAGATTTCGTATCTTCAAATACCAGAGATTATTCAACGATGTATGGAAAACCACAGATCGGTCTTTCATCCTTCTGTGGAAGAGATATTGGAGGCGGAAAGGGAAACCTACGAGTATATAGAAGGAAGGTGGTAGTTGTTGGGTATTATATTTGCACTGCTGATTTTTTCAGCGATCATCACGATTCATGAGTTTGGACATTTCATTATTGCAAAAAAGAACCACATCGATGTCATGGAATTTGCGATCGGAATGGGACCGAAACTCATAGGAAAAGAATATAAAGGGACCTTGTACTCCATCAGGTTGCTGCCGATAGGCGGTTTCTGCGCTATGGGCGAGGATGATACGGATGTGGAGAATCTGACGGAGAACAGTTTTAACAATAAATCCGTGTGGGCCAGAATGGCTGTGATTTTTGCAGGGCCTGCTGCTAATTTTATTCTGGCATTCCTCTTGTCCGTAATTTTGGTTGGATGGCTTGGCTATGACCAGCCTGTAGCAGGGGGGATTGTAGAAAATTCACCGGCCTGGGAGGCAGGACTTCAGGAAGGTGACAGGATTGTGAAGATGGATAATAAAACAATCCATATTTTCCGTGAGATTACTGTGTATAATCAAATGAATGCAGGGAAAGAAGTAAAGGTGACATATGAAAGAGATGGAAAGCGTGACACAGTCGCCATTCAGCCACAAAAAAGTGAGGATGGGAGCTATCTGTTTGGGATTTCCGGAAACGGGAATACAAAGGCGAATCCATTGACTGCGCTGCAGTATGGGTTATATGAGGTAAAATACTGGATCAGCACAACCATTGACAGTCTCAAGATGTTGTTTACCGGTGCAGTTGGTGTGGATCAGTTGTCAGGACCGGTTGGGATTGTGAATCTGGTGGACGATTCCTATGATGCAAATAAAGTATATGGGATTGGGGCGGTCGTCTCTACATTTATGAATATCGCCATACTCATCTCCGCAAACTTGGGAGTCATGAATCTTTTGCCGATTCCGGCTTTAGACGGTGGAAGGCTGTTGTTTTTGATCGTGGAGGCGATAAGAGGAAAGAAATGGAGCCAGGAGAAGGAAAGTATGATAAACTTTGCAGGATTTGCCCTGCTGATGGCGTTGATGGTCTTTGTCATGTTTAATGATATAAAGAGAATATTATTCTGATGATAGGGAGGGATTGAAGAACTTGGATTTCAATCCCTTCTTTTTTATTTATTTTTGAAGTGCGGAAATATCAATTCCAAGTTTTTTTAAAAAATCTTTGACCTCGTAATTTGGATACGCATGCTTTTTGATTTCTTTTTTATTAAATATTTTCTTGGGTGTTGAAAAGTCTGATTTTTGTGCTGTCATAGTTTACAACCTCCTGTTTTGGTTCATAAAATTTTCAAAAGCTCATCACATTTTTATCACAATTTCGGGGTATATTAATATATGAAAAGTAAATAGATACTTTTCTTTTTCATAACTTTTCCAAAGCCGGGGAACCCGCCCCGGCTACCTTTATGTCCGGACTCAGGATGAAAATAGAAAGGCCAAAGCCCTTTTCTAATATATGCGGGAGTGATTGTCCGGGATTCCAGGTTTTTAAATATGTATCAAAATTTGAAAGAAGAACTGGAAGAAAGAGATGCTTTGTGATATAATATTTTCGGTTTTGAATGAGCTGCAGTGCCAGAGAGGCTGAATGGCACGGTCTCGAAATCCGTTGGTCCGTCAGGGCACGGGGGTTCGAATCCCTCCTGCAGCGCTCCAGCAACAAAATAACAGTCGGCGATTTCCAGCAAAACTGGATTTTCCGGCTGTTATTTTTTCGTTTATTCGTCCATATGGGTATATATTTGGATGATTTTAACTCCATCGCGGTAGGTGGTTTTTGAGGTCCCCATATAGGAGTAGATTTCTGTCCCGTCTGTGTCATAGATTTCCACCATGGTGACGGGTTCTGTATTGATTTCTATGGATGCAGGCTCGTCAGCTGCTTTTGGTTTTTGGTTTTTACATCCTGTGAACAGAAATAACGCAAGCATGAGGCATATTCCGATTTTGGGTAAGATTTTTTTCATTTTACATATTCCTTCCTGTTTGATTCTATCAGTTTGTCCATCTTATATTGTTATATGCAAAAAAGTGCTGAATTAGAACCAGGAATTGGAAAATGAAAGACCGGCAAAGGGATACCGGCGATTATTTGCGGTATCCCTTGCCGGATCATTATGACTCGATCATATAGTACCAGTCTGTACCGCCAAGATATCCAACACCCAATCCATAGGCATTTTGAAACCTGGCGATCCCGTTCATGGTTGGACTTTCAGCGTAGCCGTCAGCATAACCGGCATCGTAACCTAAATCGTTGAGGCGCTCCTGTGTCCAACGGATGAGGTTGCCACGGTCTTTTTCGTGTACCGTGTAATTTTTTGATAGAAAAGTATAGAGAGTATCCTCTGCAACCCCATCTGTTCTGCCGGTATAACCTGCATTTTCTTTGAGAATGATCTGTAATTTCTGCACCCTGCTGTCGTAGAGCATGCTGTACTTCCGCACAGGGGTTGGTCCCCGTTGTCCCATCATATTTGTTTTAAGGGCAGGAGAAGGGACGGCTCCAAGAAGACTTTCATCGTAGAGATAATTCATATCTACATTGCCCGAAATTCCAGGAACGGATCCTTTTGACGTGTACTGCCAGATGTCAAATTTCCTGCCCTCTGGTTTTGCGGCTGCATATCTTGCAATCCATACAGAGTCTCTTCCAAAAACATCTCCTTTTAGTTTTGTCTTAAAATTGTTGTCATTGGAATAAATTCCTACTTTGCAGGAGATGGATTTTTGAATTTGACTGCGAAAAATTTGGTAGAAGTCTTCCAGCTGCCTTGTGGTTAATTTGGCGATCGTGTCTTCCTCCATATCCCAGTAGACAGGAAGAGAAAGATGTTTTCCTTTTATCAGACGAAGAACATGTGCGGCTTCGGATGCGGCCTGCTTTTGAGTGGCTGCATAAGAGTAGAGGTATACTCCGTAGGGGATGCCAAGTTTTTCGCACTGGGCACTGTTTCTGCTCCACTGTGTGTCATCCTGGGAAGAGATATCGTCCCCGTAACCACAACGGATAATGGCACCTGCAATATGAGGTTTGACCAAATTCCAATCAATCTCCCCGTTGTGATGGGACACATCGATGATCTGCTTTTGCATGACGTATCCTCCTTTCAATAGAGTTTTATTTGGTATTATATGCAGCATTTTAAAATTTGGCATAAAAACAGGGATGCCTGGTAGGGCATCCCTGCCGGAAGAGAAACAAAAAAATCAGCTAAGCTCCGCGATGCGTGATACGCCGACATAAATTTCTGATATTTTATACCAGGTGCGGTAGTCGACAGTTCCGGTTTCCGGCAGACCGAAAACGGATTGGAATACCCGTACAGCCTCAGCTGTGGCAGGACCATAGATTCCGTCTGCAGAGATTTTCGGAATCAAAGGATATGCGCCTGCGATGACGTTCAGTTGTTCCTGCATCTGCCGCACTTTGTCACCTGAAGAGCCGATATCCAGTGTGTATCCAGGCCATGAGGCGGGTATGCCGGATATCTCCTGGGCTGTGTTGATGTACATATCATCTCCGTAGTAGTATCTTAAGATTTCAATGGCGGAATATCCCTGGTCACCAAGACTTTTGGAGCCCCATTGTGTCATCCAATTCGGACACTGGACACGCCTTCCGTCGCAGTACTGTGTGAGGATAGGCTGGCGGACATTTGGCCTTGAGAGATAGTTGGAGAACAGTTCATCAACAACCTGTGAAATAGGTTCAAAGATATTTCGGTTTGGGATCCATTTGTGGTCAAAAGCCGTGGAGGAGGTGATGGTGAAATCATATCCTTGATTTCTGTACCACTCTGTATAGACACGGTTTAGTGTAAATGACATAATAGCCAGCACATTTGCGCGGATGGTGTTTTGCGGCCAGGTCGCATAGATTTCACTGGATGCAACGTTTTTGATATAGTCTTTATATTTTACATAATGATTTTGGGCGGTATTATCCCGTGGGGAGCCGTCATGGACAACAATATATTCCGGAATGACAACACGGCTTAAGACAATCTCTCCGGTTTCATCTACTGGTTTGATTTCATCCTCTGCGATTTTGGGAGGATAATAGCCATACAAAGTGTGGGCAGGTATAGAGTACACAAAGTCAGGATTGCTGGAGCTGTCCATTGGCCGCAGTACTACATTTTGAATGGCAGCTGTTTCCGGCAGGATTTCAATTCCAGATATGGTGACGGGAAAATAGCCGGGTGCAGTCACCTGAATCGTATATTCGGAATAAGGCTGCTGGTCTGAGTTTACGTCGAGACTGTATTCCAGCGGCGGGGTTTCAAGCGAAAGGGTTTCACTCTGCCCAAGGCTGTCCGTGGTCAGTTCTTCCAGTGTATTCTCGGGAACCCCAGTGTAGGACAAAAGTATGCGGGCGTCGGAGATGGGATAGGAAGTGACAGCAGAAGTCAGATTGATTTTTAACGTACCTATATCCGGGGTGTCCGCCTGTATCATTTTGCGTTTCATAAAAGCACCTCAATTTCATATATTACTATATAGCTTATGCATTTTTGTTTACAATGTGTCTGAAAAAAGGTATTTTTTAAGAGAGAAAAGGAGCTGATATATGAAAAAAAGACAGAGGAGAAAAGGTTGCGCGCTGATTCGGATGCTGATTTGTGTTTTTGGGATTCTTCTGTTTGCGCTGGCTGGCGTCAAGGGCATACATGATTGTTTTGAGAGGCTTGACCAAAAGAAGGCAAAGGAAGTGTCCCAGGCAGTGGAGAGGATACCGGATTCCATGCACAGGCAGATAAAAGAAAATTTTTATTATAATATACTGCGGACAGACGAGGAAAAAGTGGCGTACGAAGAAATTCTTGCCGGGATTGAAAACGAGGAGGAGAAGATCACGGTTCATTTAAACGATCCTAAGCGGGTCAACCGCATCTATCAGATGGTGCTTATGGATTATCCAAAGTATTTTTGGTGCACAGGAAACAGTGAAACCGCCGGGTATGAGAGCGAAGACAGCTCATCTATTTTGACACCTGAATACAGCTGTTATGGGGAGGAGCGTGCAAAAAAGAAGGAAGAACTGAAAAAGGCGGCCGCGGAATTGAAAAGCCGGATCACCATTTTGGGAGATTCTTATGAGACGATAAAGTCTGTGTTTGAGGAAATCATACGCTGGACAGAGTATGAGCTGGATTCACCGGATAATCAGAATATTTATAGTGCGCTCGTAAACCGGAAGTCTGTCTGCGCAGGATACGCAAAGACGACAAAGTATCTTCTGGATATGTTTGGGATCCCATGTATTTATGTGGTGGGATCCGTATCCGGACAGGGAGCGCATGCCTGGAATATCGTAGAATGTCAGGGAGAGTATTATCATGTGGATACAACATGGGGAGAGCCGGTGTTTTTAAGGGAAGAGGGAACGGAAACTTACGGAAGCATTGTCTATGATTATCTGTGCTGCTCAGATGAGGAGCTTTTTAAGACCCACACAGAAAGTGAAGAGTATGACTATCCTGCATGTGTTTCTGAGAAGAACAATTATTATCGGTTAAACGGTATGTATTACGAAACTGCAGATGCAGAGGATATGAGGAAGGCCATGAGGGCATCCATTCAGCAAAAAAAGGAGTCGGTCTCTTTCAAATTTCATGATAGAACACAGTACGAAAACGCGCATGAGCTTTTATTTGACTCTCTTTTGGAGGAGTCAGTGCAGTATCTTGGAAAACTTTACGGACTGGATGTTGTGACTTACAGCTATGAGGAAGCAGAAGAGTCAAACAGGCTCACGGTATACTGGAAATACGGAGGCGATTAAATTTCTGTGTATCCATGCCCGAAAAAGTGTTGAAAAATGACACAACTTATGTTACACTTTTTACAATTTGAGAATGAGGGCGCTCTAGAAAGACTTCTGCTAGAGCGTCTTTTTTTGCGGAGGAGACTTGCGCAAAGCTTCAAGGAATTTTGAAGCCTTCACAAAGGAATAAAAGAAAGGAACAAAAACTTGTTCCTTCTATTTTTGTGTCACTATGAAGACTTTAAAAAATGAATGGAGGAAGTAAATAATGCCAAAGAATAAAGAAATCAAGAAAGTACTTGTCATTGGCTCCGGTCCAATTGTTATCGGTCAGGCAGCGGAATTTGACTATGCGGGCACACAGGCATGCCGTTCACTTAAAGAGGAAGGAATGGAAGTTGTACTCGTCAATTCCAACCCGGCAACGATTATGACAGACAAAGATATTGCAGACCGCGTATATATTGAACCATTGACTGTAGAAGTAGTAGAGCAGATTATCAAGAAAGAAAGGCCAGACAGTGTACTTCCTACATTGGGAGGCCAGGCGGGCTTAAACCTTGCCATGGAGCTTGAAGAGAAAGGGTTTTTGAAGGAAAATAACGTAAGATTGATCGGTACAACGAGCGAGACGATCAAAAAGGCAGAAGACCGATTGGAATTTAAAGAGACGATGGAAAAAATCGGCGAGCCGATCGCAGCGTCTTTAGTTGTGGAGAATGTGGAAGACGGACGTGATTTTGCTGCGAAAATCGGATATCCGGTTGTGTTAAGACCAGCTTATACACTGGGAGGAAGCGGCGGCGGAATTGCCCACAATGAAGAGGAGCTGGTGGAGATCCTGGAAAATGGTCTGCGTCTTTCCCGTGTAGGACAAGTTCTCGTAGAGAGATGTATCGCAGGATGGAAAGAGGTAGAGTATGAGGTGATGAGGGACAGCGCTGGCAACTGTATTACAATCTGTAATATGGAGAATATTGATCCGGTTGGCGTACACACAGGAGACAGTATCGTAGTGGCACCGTCCCAGACACTTGGAGATAAAGAATATCAGATGCTTCGTACATCCGCTCTGAATATCATCACTGAGCTGAAGATTACAGGAGGATGTAACGTACAGTTTGCGCTTCATCCGGACAGCTTTGAGTATTGCGTTATTGAGGTAAATCCTAGGGTGAGCCGTTCTTCAGCGCTTGCGTCAAAAGCGACAGGATATCCGATCGCAAAGGTAGCTGCAAAGATCGCACTCGGGTATACATTGGATGAGATTCCGAATGCCATCACAAAGACAACATTCTCAAGCTATGAGCCGACACTGGATTACTGCGTTGTAAAACTTCCAAGACTTCCGTTTGATAAATTTATCAGTGCAAAGAGAACATTGACAACGCAGATGAAGGCGACCGGAGAAGTAATGAGTATCTGTGACAATTTTGAGGGTGGACTTATGAAAGCCATCCGTTCTTTGGAGCAGCATGTGGACAGCCTGATGTCCTATGGCTTTACGGCTCTTTCAAGGGACGAGCTCATTGAACAGCTCCACGTGGTGGACGACAGAAGAATCTGGGTGATCGCAGAAGCACTCAGAAAAGGAATCTCCTACGATGAGATTTTCAACATCACAAAGATTGACAGATGGTTTATTGATAAAATCCATAATCTTGTCAAGATGGAAGATGCATTGAGGAAAGAAGAGCTTACGCCGGAGCTTTTAAAAGAGGCAAAACGGATGGAATTTCCGGATTATCTGATCGCCTCCTTAAGCGGCAGGACGACAGAAGAAGTGCGCAAGATGAGAAAAGACAATGACATCATACCAGCTTACAAGATGGTAGATACCTGTGCAGCAGAATTTGAGGCATCCACACCGTATTACTATTCTGTATACGGAGGAAAGAATGAGGCGCTGCCGTCCAATGACAAAAAGAAAGTACTTGTCCTTGGTTCCGGCCCAATCCGTATCGGACAGGGAATCGAATTTGACTTCTGTTCTGTTCATTGTACATGGGCATTTGAAAAAGAAGGTTATGAGACGATCATCATCAACAATAATCCGGAAACAGTAAGTACAGACTTTGACATTGCAGATAAACTTTACTTCGAGCCATTGACTCCGGAAGATGTGGAGGCGATCGTGGACTTGGAGAAACCGGACGGAGCGGTCGTACAGTTTGGCGGCCAGACAGCGATCAAATTGACAGAGGCGCTCATGAAAATGGGTGTACAGATCCTTGGAACATCCGCTGAGAACGTGGACGCTGCAGAAGATAGAGAACTTTTTGACGAAATTCTTGAAAAATGCGGAATCCCTCGTCCAAAGGGAGGTACTGTGTTCACAGCGGAAGAAGGAAAGGAAGTCGCAAACAGACTGGGCTATCCGGTGCTTGTAAGACCTTCTTATGTTCTCGGCGGACAGGGTATGCAGATTGCCATCAATGACCATGATATTGAAGAGTTTATCGGAATCATCAACCGCATTGCACAGGATCACCCGATTCTTGTAGACAAGTACCTGGTAGGAAAAGAGATTGAAGTTGATGCGGTCTGTGACGGGGAGGATATCCTGATTCCTGGAATCATGGAACACATTGAACGTGCAGGTATTCACTCCGGAGACAGTATCTCCGTTTACCCGGCAAAAAGTATCAGCGAGACGACAAAGAAGAAAATCGAAGAATACACAAAAAGGCTGGCGAAGTCTTTGCATGTGATCGGACTGATCAACATCCAGTTCATTGTGTGCGGAGAAGAGGTGTATGTCATCGAGGTAAACCCTCGTTCCAGCCGTACAGTTCCATATATCAGCAAAGTGACCGGAATCCCGATCGTTCCGCTGGCAACAAAAGTGATCACCGGAAAGAAGATAAAAGAACTTGGCTACACACCTGGACTCCAAAAAGAGGCAGAATATTTTGCGATCAAGATGCCGGTATTTTCCTTTGAGAAAATCCGCGGCGCGGACATCAGCCTTGGACCTGAGATGAAATCAACAGGAGAATGCCTTGGAATTGCAAAGACTTTTGATGAGGCTCTCTATAAAGCGTTTTTAGGAGCAGGCATCAATCTTCCGAAACATAAAAATATGATCATGACGATCCGCGACTCTGAAAAAGCGGAGGCTGTGGAGATCGGTCGCAGATTTGCAAACATCGGGTACCGTATTTTTGCGACAAGAGGAACTGCAGATGCGCTGAACGCAGCTGGAGTGAAGGCAATCCCTGTCAATAAGATCGAGCAGGAATCCCCGAACCTGATGGATTTGATCTTAGGACATGAAATCGATCTTATCATTGACCTGCCGCCGCAGGGTGCGGACAGAGCAAGGGATGGTTTTGTCATCCGCAGAAATGCAATTGAGACAGGTGTCAATGTTTTGACAGCCATGGATACAGCGGAAGCACTCATCACCAGTCTGGAAGATAACACAGTGGATAAACTTACTCTTGTGGATATCGCCACAATCGAATAGAAAAACCACAGATGGCAGGGTGTCAAAAAGAGAGGAAACTTTTTGGCATCCTGCCAAGTTCTGTATTTTGAGAGGAGAAGAAGACATGTACAAAATACTGATCGTGGAAGATGATGTGACAATTGCACGAATCCTGAAGGGGCATCTGAAGAAATGGAATTACGAAGTCGATTATGTGGAAGATTTCAAAAATGTGATGGCAAAAGTAAGCGCTTTTAGTCCGGATCTGATCCTGATGGATATCAGTCTCCCATTTTTCAATGGTTTTCATTGGTGTCAGGAGATAAGAAAAGTTAGTACGATCCCTGTCATTTTCATCTCCTCATCCTCGGACAATATGAATATTGTGATGGCTATGAATATGGGAGGAGACGATTTCATTGAAAAACCGTTTGATCTGGATGTGATCACCGCCAAAATCCAGGCTATGGTAAGGCGCAGTTATGCTTATCAGGGTACCATGAATATCATTGAACACAGAGGACTTGTGCTCAGTCTGAAAGATGCAACATTCTTATATAAAGAGGAAAAAGTGGAACTGACAAAAAATGAATTCCGGATTCTGGAGGTTCTCCTGGAAAACAGTGGAAAAATTGTCTCCAGGGATGAATTGATGAAACGTCTCTGGGAGACGGAGAGTTTTGTTGATGATAATACCTTGACCGTGAATGTGACAAGGCTTAGAAAAAAACTTGCCAATGTTGGGCTTGTGGATTATGTCAGGACAAAAAAAGGGATCGGCTATACAGTTGACTAGAATCAGGGGGAAAAAATATGGGGCAAAATACTATGCTGCGCTATATCGGAGAATATAAAAGAAGTTGGATCAGGGTGGCAATATTTTTTGTGGCGGTGGCACTCATTGGCTATCTATACCGGATATCTGCAGAAAGTTTTGTCTACATGGTACTGATATTTTTGGCGATAGAGACAGGGACTCTGTTTCTGGAATATCCTAAGTGGAAAGAGAAAATGTCCAGTCTAAACAGTGTAGAGGACGGGAATATTCTTGTTCTGGACGAGTTTCCGGAGACAGAGTCAGCACTTGAGGGGGCATACCGGAACGCTTTGCGCGCCATAGACAGACAGGGAAGACAAAATCTGGAGAGGGAAGTTCAGAAGAAAAAAGATGCGCTGGATTACTACACTCTCTGGGCGCACCAAATAAAAACACCGATCGCAGCAATGCGCCTGATGGTGCAGTCCGATGAAGAGATTTCCAGAGAGGAAATGCAGGATGAACTTTTTCGCACAGAACAGTATGTGGAGATGGTTCTCCAGTATGCACGGCTTGGAGATATGTCGCAGGATCTTGTACTTAAAAAAACAGATTTATTCGAGATGACAAAGACGGCTGTAAAAAAATACAGTGGCTCCTTTATACGGAAGAGGATACGCTTGGATATGGATGAATTTTGGACAGAAGTGCTGACAGATGAGAAGTGGAGCTCCTTTGTTCTGGAGCAGATTCTCTCCAATGCACTGAAATATACCAAGAGGGGTGGGATCATCCATATCCGGAACGAAGGGATGAAATTGATCGTGGAAGATGAAGGCATAGGAATTGCACCGGAAGATCTTCCGCGGGTATTTGAAAGAGGGTTTACCGGCTACAACGGAAGGGAAGAAAAAAGAGCCAGCGGTATCGGACTATATCTTTGTAAAGAAATTTTATCTGGTCTGTCCCACAAAATAGAGATTACATCGGCTCCTGGGGAGGGCACAAAAGTTTCCATTGACTTTACAATGCGCAAAGTAGAAATTGAATAGCCGTCCTTACAGGGAACCTTTCAAAAGTGTAAGGTTAAAACAAAGAAATGTAACGAGAAACAATGGTGTTGCATTTCTTTTTTTCGGTATACTGTTAACAGAAAAAGGAGGCAGAAGAGATGAGCATTTTAAAAGTCAATCATGTAAAAAAGATATACACAACGAGGTTTGGAAAACAAAGGGTAAATGCGCTGGAAGATGTTACTTTTTCTGTGGAAAAAGGAGAGTACGTGGCGATCATGGGCGAGTCCGGCTCAGGAAAGACAACGCTTTTGAACATTTTGGCAGCGCTTGACAAGGCCACATCCGGGCAAGTATTGCTGAATGGAATGGATCTTTCAACAATCAGGGAAAAGGAGATAGCAGCATTCCGGAGAGAAAACCTGGGGTTTGTATTCCAGGATTTTAATCTTTTGGATACCTTTTCTCTTCAGGATAATATTTTCCTTCCCCTTGTTTTGGCGGGAGTCAAATACGATGAGATGCAAAAAAGACTTTTCCCTATAGCGAGAAAATTAGAGATTGGAAATATTCTTTCTAAATATCCTTATGAAGTTTCCGGAGGGCAGAAACAGAGAACAGCGGTGGCAAGGGCACTGATCACAAATCCAAAACTTATTTTGGCGGACGAACCGACAGGAGCACTGGACTCCCGGTCATCAGATCAGCTTTTGGGATTGTTTTCGGACATCAATGCAGAAGGACAGACCATTTTGATGGTGACGCACAGTACGAAAGCAGCGAGCCATGCGGGCAGAGTTTTATTTATCAAAGACGGCCAGGTGTATCATCAGATATACCGCGGAAATCTCACCAATGAAGAGCTGTATCAGAAGATTTCAGATACTCTGACCATGATAGCGACAGGTGGTGGAAGATATGAATAAAGGATTTTTTTGGAAACTGGCGCGCGAGAATATGAAAAAGAACAGAAAGGATTATGTTCCTTATATGCTTACCTGTGTTGGAACGATCGCGATGTTTTATATTATCTATGCTCTTACATTTTCAAAGAGCATGGATACTCTTCCGGAAGCGAGTACAATCCGCACGTTACTGTTTTATGGGGTGATCATTGTCGGACTGTTTGCAGTGATCTTCCTGTTTTATACAAATAGTTTTCTTATAAAGAGAAGGAAAAAAGAATTTGGGCTTTACAATATTCTGGGAATGGAGAAAAAACATATCGCAAAAATGATGTTTTTTGAGACCGTGTACATTGCATTTGTCAGCTTTGCGGGCGGAATCATCTTTGGAATATTTTTAAGCAAACTAGTCTTGCTTTTGCTGTTGCGCATCATGGATTTCCATGTTGTATTTGGGATTGAGATCAATATTCATGGAATCTTAGTTTCGGCGTGCATGTTTGGGGTTATTTTTCTTTTCATTTATGCAAATGCAGTCCGTCAGATCCATCTTTCCAATCCAGTGGAGCTTTTAAAGGGAGGGCAGGTTGGAGAAAAGGAGCCAAAAACAAAATGGATCACTGGAATTTTGGGGTTTTTGTTTGTGGGAATTGGATATTATATTGCGAACACGGTGGAATCTCCGGTGGAGGCCATGTTTAAATTTTTTATTTCCGTCCTGTTTGTGATCGTGGGAACCTATTTCGTCTTCAGTGCAGGCAGCATTCTTTTGTTGAAATTCCTAAAAAAGAATAAAAAATTTTATTATAAACCAAATCATTTTACAATGGTTTCCGGAATGATATACCGAATGAAACAAAATGCAGTGGGATTGGCAAACATCTGTATTCTTTCCACAATGGTGCTTGTCATGGTATCGACAACGGTCAGCATGAATGTGGGAATTGAAGACATTATCCATACCCGTTATCCGGCAAGCTTAAGTATAGAGGTAAAAAATGTAAGCAGGGAAGAGGCAGACAAACTGTCAAAGACAGTTGATAATATTTTAACCGACAGCCATTTAGAAAAGAAAACGGAAATCTCTTACCGCAGTTATTCGTTGACAACTGTTGTAAAAGACGGAAGGATCAAGAATTTCAACAAACTGGGTGATATGACGAACCTGACGGGGATTTTGCTTTTGGAGATTGGAGATTACAATCGAATCTGTGGAGATGATCTAAAGCTGAACAAAGGACAGATCGGAGTCTTTGCCTTAAGGGGAGAAAAACTGGATGGTGTGATCAGCTACGAAGACAAAAGCTGGAAGATTGTAAAACAGATTTCAAAGGTTCCGGTTGCCGGGGAGTATGCGGCTTTCATGGGAGATGTGTACATCTTTGTGATGAACCAGGAGGATGCTATGGAGTTTGCCGCAAAATATTATGAGGGCACAGATGTCAATACGGAAGGTATGGAATATTATAAAGGCATCACACTTGTCAATGACACGAAAGAGACGGAGAAACAGGTGTCCGCACAGGTATCTGCTTATCTTCGGGAACATGGACTTGCCGGAAGTGTTGAGGGAAGGGAAGAAAACAGAGAAACTTTTTCCCAGTTTTACGGGGGATTTTTGTTCCTTGGGCTGTTCCTAGGAGCCATCTTTATCATGGCCACAGTGCTGATCATCTACTATAAACAGATATCGGAAGGACATGATGACAAGGCAAGATTTGAGATTATGAAAAAGGTAGGAATGAGTGAAAAAGAAATCAGGGCCAGCATCAGAAGCCAGACACTGATGGTATTCTTTATACCTCTTGTGTGCGCATGTATCCATGTGGTGGCGGCATTTAGCATGATGAAGAAAATACTTGCGGTGATGAATTTGAATAATGCAGAGATGTTCGTGAAGGGAACCGTGGGAACAGTGTTCGTTTTTGCCGCTGTTTATGCAGTGGTATATATGGCTACAGCGAGAGAATATTACAGAATTGTCAAATAGAAAAAGCGGTCCGGAAAATGATATGATCCCTCTTAAGTAGAAAAGGTAAATAACCAAAATCTACTTAAGGGGGTTTTTCTATGTCTCAAGAAATGTCTTCAAATGCTGCAAAAGCCGGTCATTTTCTTTCGGAAGCATAATGCAGAAACGGATGAATTCTCCGTCAAGACCCGGAAATGAGCTGCAGTCCCTCACCATCAGATGGTTTTGGATCAGATATTCAAACACGTCATACGATGTGGTGTGAGGCTTTGTGATTTCAATCAGGATAAAGTTTGCATAGGCAGGATACAGCCTGATATTTTTCCAACTGGACAGTTCCCGCATCATACGGCTGCGCTCCTCCTCGATAAGTGAACGCACATTGCCGATATAGCTTGTGTCGTCAAAGAGGACTTCCCCGGCAAAGGCAGCAGCGCTGTTGACGCTCCACGGGTTTTGGACTTCCCGCATCTGTCTTAGAAGATATGGACTGCTTGTCACGCCGTATCCAAGCCGAAGTCCAGGGGCTGCAAAAAATTTGGACAGGCCCCGTAAAACGAGAAGGTTTTTAAAGGAAACAACAAGCGGTACTGCGCTGATATTTTTTGGAGAAAATTCACAGTATGTTTCATCGATCATGACAAATACATTATGTTTTTGGCATGTCTTTAGAAGAATGCGGATTTCGTCAACTGTCAGTGCGGATGAAGTTGGGTTGTTTGGATTGCACAAAATTATAAAATCCACCTCAGGGTGTTCTGAAAGTGTTTTCAAAAAGTCATCCATGTCAAGACGGAAATCCTGCCTTTTTTTCAGATAGTAGCTTTTGTAAGAGCAGCCGGCAAGTGTAAGTTCTCTTGTGTATTCGGAATAAGAAGGACCAAGCAGCAAGGCATGTTTTGGACCCAGAACAGAGATTGCAAGCGTGATAAGCTCTGTCGTTCCGTTTCCGGGGACAATATATTCGTCAGATGTATTGCAGTAACGTGCAGCATGCATGCGCAATGATCTGTACTCACGGTCCGGATAGGAACTTAGGATATCCAGATTTTGACATAAAAGATCTTTTAGATGTTCGGAAAGACCGAGTGGATTTACATTTGCGCTGTAGCAGACAATTTTATCCCGGGGAATGTGATAGTATTCTGCAACTTTTTCTAGATCACTTCCATGGAAGGATGGTTTTATGTTCATCTTATCGACCTCATTTCTTATTTATGTAAGATACGGCATTGCTTTTGGTATCACAGTAATGCTATAATAATCCATTATAGCGCAATTGGATAAAAATGCAAAGTACGGGTAGGGGAAGCAAAAGATACTATGAAGAATAAAATAAATAAATTTGCAAAAGGAAATTTCCAGATGACGCATCCGGATATTATTTTTCCTAAGACACAGATCATCATACATGTGGAAGAGGGAAAACAGTATAGAGGAAATTTTGAGATCAAAGGGAAGGGAGGAGGAAAGATAAGGGGGCTTGTCTATACCTCTTCCTTGAGAGTGCGTTTTAAAGAACAGGGATTTGAGGGGACTGCAGTGAAACTGGAGTTTGTTTATGATGGAAGAGGACTGATGCCTGGCAATGTTGAGTGCGGGGCTTTCACTGTTGTGTGCAATGGCGGAGAGTATGACATCAAATTCACGGCTGTGATCGAAAAACCCTATTTGATGACAGAGTATGGGAAAATTCAGAGCATCAGAGATTTTAAAAATCTTGCCATGCAGGATTATGATGTGGCACATCGCCTGTTCCGCTCCAGAGAATTTTACGGGCTGCTCAAGCATGAAGAGCCAAGGATTTACAATTTATACGGCAATATGAGAAGGTGGTCTCTTGGCGAGCAGGCTATGGAAGAGTTTTTGGTCGGAATCAAACAAAAAGAGAGGATTTTTCTCACTCTTAAGGAGAATGAAAAGAAATTTTCCAATATATCTGAGCCGGTGAAAGAATTGATTCCAATTGAGAAAAATACATGGGGATATATGAAGATAAAGGCAGAGACTGTCGGAGAATTTTTGTCAACAGAGCGGGAGGAGTTCTGCACAGAACATTTTATTTCAAATGTATATGATTTTGCGTATACAATTGATGACAAGAAACTGCATGCGGGTCACAATTACGGGAAAATCATTTTTTATACTCCATACGAGGAGCTTGTGTATCAGGTGGATGTGTGGAAAGAACCAAAGGAACAGGTTTCTTGCGGGGAGCGTCTTGTTCTGGCAAACATCTTGAAAAATCTTCTTAAATGCGACCGGGGAGATCTGGGAAAAGAGGTATGGCTGAAAGATTCGCTGGAAAGTCTGAAAAAGCTGTATGAGGAGAGCAGAAATGAAATCTATCTTTTCATGCAGGCACATGCATGTCTGTATGCAGGAAAAGAAGAGAAGGCTAAATGGATTTTGGAAAACTATGATTACAATCGGTTGCAATTGAGCGAATGGCCGGAGAAAAATTCATATTATCTCTTTTTAACAGCCTGCATCCGCAAAGAAGGAAGCCATGTGCAACGGGTGATAGAGGAGATAGAAAAAGCATATTCTCAGAACACAGATTCCTGGAGTCTTTTCTGTATGATGCTCAATATCCATCCGGAGTACAAAACACCGGAGAAGAGACTGAAGGCGATCAAAACACAGGCACCGATCGGGGCGAATGAAATTTTGTTTTACAGAGAGTGTTACCGTTGTTACAGGGAGAAAAAGGAAACTCTCAAACGACTGGGAGCATTTGAAATCCAGGTTCTGAATTTTGCGGCAAAATACCGACTTATCTCATCTGAGATGGCCTTTTACATTGCAAATCTCGCTAGCCAGAAAAAGGAATTCAACCGGATGCTGCTGCGTCTTTTGATGCGTCTGTATGGGGAATACAAGGAAAAATCACTCCTGTTTGCAATCTGCACGATGCTGATTAAAGACAACAGAACTTCCGGAGAATACTTTAAATGGTATGAAATGGCTGTGCAGGAAGGATTAAAGATTGCCCAGCTCTACGAATACTATATGCTGTCTTTGGATGTCAGGAAGTTTCGGGGAAGGCTGCAGAAGAGTGTCCATCTTTACTTTATGTACGGCAACACACTTCCATATAAAAAAGCTGCGTTTCTGTATGCAGATATAATTCAAAACGAGGATGAAGAAGGGCAGATTTACAGACATTACAGAGAAGAAATGGAAAAGTTTGCATGGAGCCAGCTGTCGAAACGTCATATCAATGAGCAGCTGCGCATTATATACCGGAAATTCTTAAATGTGAGGTATCTGGATGCAAAGCGGATGAATGCGCTCAATGACATATGCCATGCCTATGAGGTGAAGACAAAAAATCCACGGATGAAGTGGATTCTTGTGATAGAAAAAGACGGAAAAGTAAACCAGCATATCCCATACAAAGGGGAAGGGACAAAAGTCTATCTCTATGACAAAGAGGCACGGATTGTGTGGGAGTCAAAGGACGGGATGTACTATACGGATTCCATTGGCTATGATACGGAAAGACTGTTTTATGAGCCAATCTACATTGAACTTTGTAAAACCTACATGGATGGATCCGGAGACAGGAAAGGGGCACAGGAGATAGAAGAAGTGACCTTTGACAGCGTAAAACAAAAAGGACCGGATGCCTATGAACTGGCTGATGTATTGAAGGTATGTACAGGGAAGATTCAAGAAACGGAGTACGCAGAGGACGATTATTTAACCTTTTTAGCTTTTTGGCTGTTTGAAAGGGGTCAGTATGATCAGGTGAGCCTTGCTTATCTGGCGCAGTATTATTGCGGGGCTACCAAAAAGATGAAAAGACTTTGGCATGCTGCTGTGGAAAAGAAAATTTCCGCACAAAATCTGGCAGAGAAAATTATTACACAGATGCTGTTTGCAGAGGAAGTGACAGGAAGCGAAGAAATTTTTCAGTATTACTATGAGAGAGAGCCGTATTTCAGGATCAAACAGGCATATTTGGCTTATATGGCACAGGAATATGTCGTGAAGGAAAGGATTGTGTCCTCCTGTATTTTTGAAATCATGGAAAAAGAGTTTGGGCAAGGAGAAGAGCTTGCGCAGGTTTGCAGGATTGCTCTTCTTAAATTCTATGCAGGAAAAGAGTTATCCGAAACGCTGGGCTCCATGCTCAAAGGATTCATGAAGGAAATGCGCTTAAAGAGCATTCTCTTTCCGTTCTATCTGAAATATCCAAAACAGTGGCTGCAGGAACTGATGCTACACGATAAGGTGATGGTGGAATACCATGCAAAATTTGGAGGAAAAGTAAAGCTTTATTATCAGATTGGCCCGGAAGAGCTGGAGGGGGCAGTGTATCAGTCTGAGATTTTGGAGCCGGTGTTTGAGAATATTTATGTAAAGGAGATTGTTGTATTTTCGGACGAATGTCTTCGCTATCAGTGGAAAGAGATAAGGGAAGAAAAAGAAAGTGTGAGTGAAAAAATGTCTTATCTTCCAAAAGATACTGATGCGGAGGGAAGGTACGGAAGAATCAATCAAATGTGCAAAGAAAAAGGCTCGATAAAAGGGATGGACGGCTATCAGTCAGAAGAAATGGCAGCAGAAGAGATGTTTGTATTGTACTAAAGAATGGAGGAAGGGAAAACATGAGGAAAGGCAGTATCATAGGATATGATTTGAATGACAGAGGCTGCCAAATCAGCTATTATGATGAAATAACGCAGGAGCCCCTTACATTGGAAGCGGAAGATGATTATGACCAGATTCCGATGGTGCTCGGCTATTCCCATGACACATGGAGTTATGGCAAGGATGCTGTTGAGATGGAAAGGCTTGGAAAAGGGGTCACGGTATCCGGTCTTCTCTCCCTTGTCATGCTTCAGGAAAAAATAGAAATAGAAGGAAACATATATGAGTCTGTCTGGCTTCTTGCAAAATTTGTCCAGCTTTCCCTGCAGAAATTTCAAAAGATTGATGGGATTACCTTCTCTGTCCCAAAGATGAACATTGATCTTGCAAAGATTTTAAAAGGTGTGGCCCAGAGGATTGGTGTCAGAAAAGAGAATGTTTATGTCCAGGATTACAAGGAAAGTTTCTGTCAGTACATGTTTTACCAGCCAAAGGAGCTGTGGCAGTATGAGGCGGCGCTTTTTTACTGTGACCATACAGAAATCCGTGCTTTTATGCTTAGAAAAGTGAAAAGTCCAAAGACCACAGATGAGAGAGTGTTTGTGACTGTGGATGAAGTGGCAGGAGCACAGATTTCGGAGATGGAAACTGTCTACTCCATGGTGGACAAAGAAGCTGCCAAGAATGCAGATCTGCAGTTTAAACGCTTTATTGAAGGGGTCTTTGAAAAAAAGCTGATCTCTTCCGTGTATTTGACAGGAGAGGGATTTGATACACGCTGGTTTCCGGATTCTTTAAAAGTGTTGTGCAATGGAAGAAAAGCGTTTGCCGGAAACAATCTTTACAGCAAAGGAGCCTGCTATACTGCATTTCGAAGACATTGCGGGTTCTGGGACGGGGCTGTATACCTGGATGAGACAAAGATGATGGAGCAGATTTCCGTGAAGGTGCGCAAAGGTGAAGGAGAATTCTGGCAGCCACTTGTTTTTTGGGGTGCGAGATGGTATGAATCAGACGGCGAGTGGGAGGCTATTGCAGATGATCTGGATGAAATCAACATAATCGTTGAATCCTTGGTGACAGGTGAAAAGAGACACTATCCGCTCAGTCTGAAAGGTTTTCCAAGGAGAAAAGGCTATTCTGTGCGTCTGAAGATCCAGGTCATTTTTGAGAATGAAAAGATGTGTAAAATATCAGTGGAAGATATTGGATTTGGAGAGTTTTTTGCACCTGCGGGGCGGAAGACAGAGAGGAAGATCCAGTTAGGAGGCAGCAATGGGCAGTTTAATTCTTTGCTATAGCCAAAAGGCATCCCAGCCGTATGAACTGGCAGGAATACACCGGAAGGTTTATACGTTGGAGGAGCTTGGATACTATTTGAATGAATATTTATATATGGTTGATGAGGGTATCTTAAATGAGGGACTCTGTTCATGGATTTTTGAGGAACTTGGAATGGAGGCATTGGCGGGAAGGCTCTTTCGGATATGCAGGTCTTGCGGTTCTCCGGAACAGTTTGTCATGCTCATTCTAAAAAGCATCCCGCTCTATACGGAAAAGGAATTGGAAAAGGTTGCATCCGTTCTGGAGAAACTGAAAAATCAAAATGAGACAGAGCGCAAAAAATTCAAGGCAGACAGCCTGGCTGATGATGGCCAGCTGGAGGAGGCAATGCTCGTGTACATGGAGATTCTCAAAGACATCAGGGAAAAAGAGGAAACAAAAAAAGAGTTTGAGGGAAGAGTTTATGCGTGTATGGGGGCCTTGTACGGAAAACAGTTCTTGTATGAACAGGCGGCAGCAATGTACGAGAAGGCATACGAAGTATGGAAGGAAGAGTCACTGCTCGCCCCTTATCTTTACTGCTGCAGAAAATATATGGATAAACAAGCGTATGAAACGCTGATAAAGGGAAAAGAGGCATATGGGAAAATTGAGGAGGAGCTGAAAAAGCGCCTGCAAGATGAGAAAATGAAACTGCAGCCTGCCGGGCCATCCTTGCTGGAAGACTTAAAGGAGCGTTACCGGGCCGGGGAAATGTTTGACAAACAGGAAAAAGTGTGCTAGAATTACCGCATGATTTAGTCTGGTAGAGTAGTCAATTACTAAAATAA
This sequence comes from Lachnoclostridium sp. An181, assembly GCF_002160325.1. Taxonomy (GTDB): domain Bacteria; phylum Bacillota; class Clostridia; order Lachnospirales; family Lachnospiraceae; genus An181. Next base: position 42,552 of record NZ_NFKJ01000006.1, on the reverse strand, counting down.
TAAAGCGGTCTGGAGGAATGAAAAATGAAAAAGAAATTAGCAGTTGCACTCTCAGCAGTGCTTGTTGCATCGGCAATTCTGTCAGGATGCGGCAATAAAAACAGCGGGGGAGAAGAGAAAGCCAAGACGGATGAATTTATTGTAGGTTTTGATCAGAATTTTCCGCCGATGGGATTTGTCGGAGATGACGGAGAGTACACAGGCTTTGATCTTGAGCTGGCAAAAGAGGTGGCAGACAGGCTGGATATGAAGTTTGTGGAAAAGCCGATCGAGTGGGATGTCAAGGACGCAGAGCTGGAGGCAGGAGGAATTACCTGTATCTGGAATGGATTTACCATGCAGGGAAGAGAGGATGCATATGCATGGACAGAACCATATCTGGATAATGAGCAGGTGTTTGTCGTAAAAGCGGATTCCGGGATTTCATCTGCCAAGGATCTGGAAGGCAAGATTGTGGATGTACAGACAGAATCATCTGCCCAGGCAGCTCTTGAGGAAAACACAGAACTTTCCAATACTTTTACCATGCAGGTAGTACCGGATTACAACACCGGTTTGATGGAGCTTGAGTCAGGGGCTGTGGATGCAGTTGCTATGGACAGCGTAGTTGCGGCATATCAGATACAGAAAAGAGGAGACGGATTTAAGATCCTTGATGATGTGATTGCAACCGAGGAGTACGGAGTAGCCTTTAAAAAGGGCAACGAGGAGCTGAGGGATAAAGTTCAGGACACATTGGAGGAGATGGCAAAAGACGGCACAATGGGCAAAATCTCCGAAAAATGGTTTGGTGAGGATATCACAATAATAGGAAAATAGCAGATGAGGAGGGTGTTGGAGGCAGCGCCCTCATTTTCTGTGAGAAGGAGTAAGATCATGGAAATATCAATTATGCTGGACAAGCTGATAGACGGAATGTGGGTGTCTTTGCTGATTTTTGGCACTACGCTTATTTTTTCTCTTCCTTTGGGGCTTTTGATCTCATTTGGAAGAATGGCAAAAAATCCGGCTGTGCGCACCATTTTCAAGTTGTACATCTCCATTATGCGCGGAACCCCTTTGATGCTGCAGCTCATGGTCATCTATTTTGGACCGCATTATATTCTGGGAATGCAGATTTCCCCTACATATAAAAATACAGCGGCTGCCATTGGATTTATTTTGAATTATGCGGCGTATTTTGCAGAAATATACAGAGGGGGAATCGAGTCCATGCCGGTAGGACAATATGAGGCAGCAAAGATTCTCGGATACAATAAAATACAGACGTTTATGAGAATCATTTTCCCACAGGTTGTGAAGAGGATTCTGCCGTCAGTGACAAATGAGACGATCACTCTTGTCAAAGACACTTCTTTAGCCTTCACTATTGGAGTTATGGAAATGTTTACGGTTTCCAAGGCGCTTGTGTCTTCCCAGGCATCCATGCTGCCGTTTTTGTTCGCTGGAATTTTCTACTATCTGTTCAATCTGATAGTTGCATTTTTGATGGAGCGTCTGGAAAAGAAATTGAATTATTACAGATAGGAGAGTAGCTATGAGTCTGTTGAAAATAAGCCATCTCAGAAAACAATTTGATGATTTGGAAGTGTTGAAGGATATTTCACTGGAAGTGGAGAAGGGCGAAGTGCTCTCTATCATCGGCCCTTCCGGTTCTGGAAAATCAACTCTTTTGCGCTGTGCAACCGGACTTGAGAAACCGGACGGCGGAGAGATCATATATCAAGGAACATTTGGCCTTGTGTTCCAGAATTTTAATTTGTTTCCGCATTATTCTGTTTTGAAGAATATTACGGATGCGCCTTTGAAAGTACAAAAGAGAAAAAAGGATGAAGTTTTGAAAGAAGCAAGGGAACTTCTAAAGAAGATGGGCTTGGCGGACAAGGAGAAGGCCTATCCGTTTCAGCTTTCAGGAGGACAGCAGCAGAGAGTCTCTATTGCAAGAGCCCTTGCCATGAATCCGGATATTTTGTTTTTTGATGAACCTACTTCGGCCTTGGACCCGGAGCTTACAGGTGAAATCTTGAAGGTGATCAAAGATTTGGCAGCAGAACATATGACGATGGTGATCGTAACCCATGAGATGAATTTTGCAAAAAATGTTTCGGATAAAGTGATTTTTATGGATAAGGGCGTAATTGCCGAGGAGGGGACGCCGGAGGAGGTCTTTGGATCTGACAATGTGCGAATGAAAGAATTTCTCGGAAAATTTGCAGAATAAATTCATCCAAAAAATGTGTGTATTTAGAGCCATATCTAATAAATAATTCACATATATAAGTTGTACTAATAAAGTATCGCATTAATAAATAATGAGTGAACGCGCCGCAGGGCGGGTGGGAATATTGCTTTTCCACCCGCCTTGTACTATAATTTCACATAGAAGTGCTCAAATTTCATTCAATAAGGAGAAAGAAAATGCAGGAAAATCATCAGATGGAAAGCGGACTCCATGAGGAGTGCGGGGTATTTGGGGCGTATGAATTGACAGGTGAGGATGTCACATCCTCCATTTATTATGCATTGTTTGCACTGCAGCATCGCGGACAGCAGACATGCGGGATCGCTGTGACGGACACAACGGACGATGTGAAGATGAAAGTCATAAAGGATCAGGGGCTTGTCAATGAAGTGTTCAATGAAGAAATGCTGGACCAGTTGAAGGGGAACTTAGGAGTCGGTCATGTACAGTACTCGGCTGACAAAGGAGCCGGTGTGAGTGCACAGCCGCTTGTGATCAATTACATAAAAGGCACGCTTGCGATTTCTTACAATGGCAGCCTTGTGAATGCAGAAGAGTTGAGAGATGAATTGACAAAGACAGGAGCGATCTTCCAGTCAAGGAATGACTCAGAGGTCATTGCTTACCATGTAGCAAGAGAGCGTATTCATTCCCACACAGTGGAAAATGCCGTCAAGAGCGCCATGGGCAAAATGAAAGGGGCCTATGCTCTGGTGATCGCAAGCCCGAGAAAGCTGATCGGAGCACGCGACCCATACGGACTGAAACCTCTATGTATCGGGAAGACGGAACACGGATATTATCTGGCATCGGAAAGCTGCGCGCTTTCCGCAATCGGCGCTGAATTTGTGCGTGATGTGGAGCCGGGAGAAGTTGTAACGATTACAAAGGATGGCCTGTTGTCAGACAAAACTATGGCTATTCCAAAAGAAAAACAGGCAAGATGTATTTTTGAGTATATCTACTTTGCGCGTCCGGACAGCACGATTGATGGGATGAATGTATATCATTCCAGAATTCTGGCCGGAAAAGCGCTTGCAAAATCTTATCCTGTGGAAGCAGATTTGGTTGTGGGGGTTCCGGATTCCGGAATTGCAGCAGCAAAAGGATATGCAGAAGGGTCAGGGATTCCTTATGGAATCGCATTCCACAAAAACAGCTATGTGGGAAGGACATTCATCAAGCCAAAGCAGAGCCAGAGAGAGTCCAGTGTAAAGATTAAACTCAATGTTCTCTCCGAGGTGGTAAAAGGCAAGAGGATTGTCATGGTAGATGACTCCATTGTGCGCGGGACGACTTGCGCGAACATCATTAAGATGTTAAAATCAGCAGGAGCAACAGAAGTGCACGTAAGAATCAGTTCCCCTCCGTTTTTGTATCCTTGCTATTTTGGGACAGATGTGCCGTCCAATGATGTCCTGATTGCACACACGCACACACAGGAGGAGATCCAGAAGATGATTGGAGCGGACTCCTTAGGGTACATGGAGTTGGACAAATTGCAGGAGACAGTCGGGGATATCTGTTACTGCGATGCATGTTTTACAGGAAACTATCCGATGGAGATTCCTGGAAGAGAAGAATAAAAGAACCGGAGGAATGAATGTGAATAACAAATATAAAAGTCCATTATCGGAGAGATACGCAAGCAAGGAGATGCAGTATATTTTTTCACCGGATATGAAATTCCGCACATGGAGAAAACTTTGGATCGCGCTTGCCCAGACAGAAAAAGAATTAGGATTGAATATCACAGACGAGCAGATTGAAGAGCTGAAAGCACATGCGGACGACATCAATTATGAAGTTGCAAAAGAGAGAGAAAAAGTTGTCCGTCACGATGTGATGGCGCATGTGTATGCATATGGGCAGCAATGTCCGAAAGCCAAGGGAATCATCCACCTGGGAGCAACTTCCTGCTATGTGGGAGACAACACGGATATGATCCTCATGCGCGAGGCACTGAAACTGGTGAAAAAGAAACTTGTCAATGTGCTCGCAGAGCTTGCGGATTTTGCAGATAAATACAAAGATCTTCCAACACTGGCGTTCACACATTTCCAGCCTGCACAGCCGACAACTGTTGGAAAAAGAGCAACGCTTTGGATGCAGGAATTTTTGATGGATCTGGAAGATCTGGATTATGTACTGGGCAGCCTGAAACTTTTGGGTTCAAAAGGGACAACAGGTACACAGGCAAGTTTCCAGGAGCTGTTTGACGGAGATCAGAAAAAAATAGAAAAGATTGAGCCTATGATCGCAGAGAAAATGGGATTTAAAGAGTGTTATCCTGTCTCTGGTCAGACTTACTCCAGAAAGGTAGATTCAAGAGTAGTCAACATTCTTGCTGGGATCGCTGCAAGTGCCCACAAATTCTCCAACGATATCCGTCTTTTACAGCATTTAAAAGAAGTGGAGGAACCGTTCGAGAAATCTCAGATCGGCTCTTCTGCCATGGCTTATAAGAGAAATCCAATGAGAAGTGAGAGAATTGCATCCCTTTCCCGATATGTGATGGTGGATGCCCTGAATCCGGCAATCACATCCGCGACACAGTGGTTTGAGAGAACACTTGACGATTCTGCAAATAAAAGGCTGAGTGTTCCGGAAGGATTTTTGGCAGTGGACGGAATTCTGGATTTGTGTTTGAACGTGGTGGACGGCCTTGTCGTATATCCAAAGGTGATTGAAAAGCATCTGATGGCGGAGCTGCCGTTTATGGCTACAGAAAATATCATGATGGATGCCGTGAAAGCAGGCGGAGACCGTCAGGAGCTGCACGAAAAGATCAGGGAGCTTTCCATGGAAGCCGGCAAAAACGTCAAAGTGAATGGAAAAGAAAACAATCTTTTGGAGCTGATCGCAGCGGAGCCGGCATTCAATCTTACTCTGGAAGATTTAAAGAAAACAATGGAGCCTTCCAGGTATACAGGACGTGCAAAAGAGCAGGTGGATGCATTTTTGGATCATGTGATAAGACCTGTGTTGGAAAAGAATAAAGAGATGCTTGGAATGAAAGCAGAAATCAACGTATAGATGAGAGCGGGAAGAGCACGGTGAGAACTGACCCCCATAAATCAGATTTTATGTCCGATTTATGGGGGCGCTGTTTTCTCCAGTAAAAAGAATTCCTTCTTTGTCAGAAAGAAGTGGCAATTACAGGAAGGAATGTGTATAATATCTCCGGTAGAATATTCATTTGAAAGGATAAAGATATGAAGAAGGATTATAAACTTCTGATGGAGACAGCTATGCTGGCCGGCGAACTTATGCTCAAAAGCGGAGCGGAAACCTACCGGACAGAGGACACAATGAAGAGAATTTTAGAGACATCAGGACTTCAGAAAGTTGAGGCGTATGTCACAGTGACAGGAATGATGGCGACCATGAATGACGAGAGGCTTACACAGCCTATGACAGCCATCTACCGGGTCAGTGAAAGAGGCACCTGCCTGTATCGAGTGATGAGAGTGAATGCTATTTCGAGAGAGTATTGTTCCGGGAAACTGAGCCTGGAAGACGCCTATGCCAAATTATCGAATATGCCAAAAAAACAATATTCCATATTACAGTACAACCTTGCGATCATCTGTATCGCCTTTGGATTTGCGATGTTCTCAAAAGGGACATTGACAGATGTGCTGGCAGCTGCAGTGGCTGGGGCAGTGCTTTCAGCCATGATCACAGTGTGTAAGCGGCTGAAAATGAATGCGGTCATCTATGATATCATTACATCTATGAGTATTTCGGCATCTGTCTGCCTTTTGATGGAATACGTATGGCCTTCGATAAATATGGATATTGTCATCATCAGTGCCATGATGCCCCTGGTGCCGGGGGTGGCGATCACCAACGCCATCAGAGACACACTCCAGGGCGACTATGTGTCAGGAGGAGCAAGGATGCTGGAGGCATTTTTGAAAGCTGCAGCCATCGCACTGGGCGTGGGAGTCGGACTGGCTGTGATGGGAAACTTGTGATAAGGAGGGAGAAAACATGCTGGTAGAGGGAATGATCGGAGCCTTGATCTCTGCAATCGGATTTGCCATGATGCTGGATACGCCAAAAAAATATCTTCCGCATGTAGGACTTGTGGGAATTATCGGCGGTGCCATTTATCTTTTGAGTGTGCAGATGTCACTTGGGAATGTGGCGGCATCTTTTTTGTCTGCATTTTCCGTTTCACTGGTATCCCAGATTCTGGCAAGGGTTGTGAAGACTCCTGTGACTATATTCTTGATCGCTGGAATCTTTCCAACAGTTCCTGGGGCAGGTATGTACCGGATTGTCCACTATGTGATTGCAGGAGATAACAGTATGGCCAGTTATTATTTCTTTGAGACACTGAAGGTAGCTGGAGTCATAGCGCTTGGAATCTTTTTTGCAGACGCTATTTTTAGAATTTTTACAAAAAAGAAGAGCATTTTTCAAAGAAGAGAGTTGACATAGACATTTGAATAGAATAGATTAAAGTTATAACGTAGAAAAGTGATAAAGCTGGTGTGAGATGAAAGAAAAAAAGATGTTAAAGGAAAAGGAAAGAACAGAAATCCATGTACAGGATACATCAGATAAGATGAGCAAAGTACTGGAATTTGCTATGGAGGCCAGCAGGGTTCTGCTGTGCAACGGAGCAGAGATTTTCCGTGTCGAGGAGACTGTGGAGCATATCTGCAGGAGGTTTGATATCAAAGGGGTGGATACATTTGTCCTGAGCAATGGAATTTTTATTACAGCGCACGATGGAACAAAAGAGGTATTTGCCCGTGTCAAGCATGTTCCGATGAGAGGAATCAATCTTGGCATTGTGACAGAAGTCAACAACCTTTCAAGGGAGATTTCGAGTGGGAAGGTTGATTTGGATGAAGCGTGGATGATCTTGAAGAAAATTGAAAAGATGCCTCCGAATAACAATTGGTTTCGTATTATAGCGTCAGGTGTGGGCAGTGCAACCTTTGCATACCTTTTGGGAGCTAATTTCTGGGAATGCATGCTGACCGTGCTAAGCGGTATGCTCTTGTTTGCAGGCGTGATCTTTGCAGAAAAGCACAATATTTCAAAAATTCTTGTCAATTTGCTTGGAGGAGCGTTTATCACCATTTTAGCTCTTATCTACTGTAATATAGGATTACCGTTCGTTTTAAGACAGGATAAGCTGCTTGTGGGTTCCATTCTGCCCCTGGTGCCGGGAGTGGCATTCACCAACTCTATAAGGGATATCGCTCGGAGCGACTTTTTGTCAGGAACCGTTAAAATGATCGATGCACTGCTTGTGTTTGTGTATATCGCAATCGGAGTGGGAACAGTGTTAGCCGGATTTGACGGTTTGAGGGGAGGGATGCTGCAGTGATAGCGAGTATTTTGTGTTCCTTTGTCGGGACGATCGCATTTTCTGTACTGTTTAATGTGCAGAAAAAATATTATCTGGGATGCGGCCTTGCAGGAATGCTCGGATGGCTTGTGTATTGCCTGATGATCCAATGGATGACGCCGTCTATGTCCTCGTTTTTCGGGACAGTTGCTGTAGTTTTGTGTTCCAGGATACTGGCAGTGTATATGAAGTGTCCGATCACGGTTTTTTTGGTATCAGGAATCTTCCCACTTGTTCCGGGAGCTGGAGTGTACTATACAGCGTATTATATTGTGGAAAACAATATGGTGCTGGCAGCGGAAAAAGGGCTTTCGTCTTTGAAGATCGCATTTGCGATCGTGCTTGGGATTACTTTTGTAGTATCTATCCCTAAAAGATATTTTCAGATGGATTACTGGAAAAACAGGGGTAAATTGAAAAGCTGACAGCAGGAATGGATAAAAAAAAGGATGCGTAAAGCATCCTTTTTTAACGGTTTGGCAACTTTCTCCAGACTGTGAAATACATGGTGAAAAAGCTGGCACTTCCGCCGATAAAGTTGGAAATTGGCTCTGCAAGGAAGACGCCGTCTGTTCCAAGATTGAAAAGTGACGGAAGAAAAAGCGTGAGTGGTATGACAATAATGACTTTGCGAAACAGGGAGAAGAAAACCGCCTGTTTTGATTTACCAAGAGCAACAAAGGTGGATTGGCCGGAAAACTGCAGTGACATCATAAAGATGCCGAAAAAGTAAAGTTTCATTGCAGGCACGCCTTCTTTTAAAAGAGCAGGGTCACTGTTGAATAGATGGATGAATCCCTGCGGGAAAAAGAAAAGGAAAGCCCACATCAGAGTTGTAAAGACAATACAGAATACAGACATAAAACGGATGGCTGATTTCACTCTTTTGTATTCCCCGGCTCCGTAGTTGAATCCAATCACCGGCTGGGCAGCATTGGTAAGGCCGGTGACAGGCATGGTGATCAGTTCCCTCACAGAGTTTAATACGGTCATGATTCCAACATACAAATCCCCTCCAAAACGGGAGAGTACTGCATTGCACACAATTTGTACAGAGCCATTGGTGACTGACATTACAAACCCGGAAAGTCCCAACCCGGAAATTTCTTTTAACAAAGAAATTTCAATTTTGACAGAAGACTTTGTAAGCTGAAACAGAGTTTTTTTCCCGCGCAGAAAAGAGAAAACAAAGACAGAAGAAACTCCCTGGGAAATCACGGTCGCAATGGCTGCTCCTTCTACACCCATATGGAAAACAAAGATAAAGACCGGGTCCAAAATAATATTCATAACAGCACCAATAAGGACTGTACACATACCAGTACGGCCGAACCCCTGGGCATTGATAAAGCTGTTCATCCCCAGGCTTACCATGACAAACAAAGTTCCGAAAAGATAAATATTCAGATAACTGTCCGCATAAGGTAAAGTGGAGCTGCTGGCTCCGAAAAGAATGAGAAGAGGTCGTTTCCAGATAAAGAACACTGCCATGAGAACAAAGGAAGTGAGCACCAGCATGGAGAAGGAGGTGCCCATGATTTTTTTTGCCCGTTCGTCTTCACCAGCGCCCCTGGCGATGGAAAAGAGAGGAGCCCCACCCATTCCGAAAAGATTTGCAAACGCAGTGATAATGGTGATGATCGGCAAGGTCAGACCAATGCCTGTCAGAGCCTGTGTGGAGGCATCTGGGATATGTCCGATATAGATGCGGTCCACAACACTGTACAGTACATTGATAAGCTGGGCAATGGTCATGGGAATGGCAAGGGACATGATGTTTTTCCAGATACTTCCTGTGCCGAAATTATGTTCTGAGTTCATATGATGCAACCTCTTTTCCTGATAAAATCTACCCTATTATTATAATACAAATAAAAAACTTGTAAAGTTTTCCAATGATACTGTGAAAAATACATAAAAAATCAAATGCTTTAGATCAAATATTGAACATAATTACTATATGTGGTAAAATGGAAATAATTTAAAACAGGAAGGTGGGAACTGTATGGCATTGGAAAAAAAGGTATTGGAGAAATTGGCAGAAATACTCGAGAACAGTAAGTATACAGTTGTCCTGAGCGGCTATGGTATGATTATCGAGAGCGGGTATCCAGCCTTAAGAGATGGAGATATCTCTTATGATATTGAGCAAAAGTATGGATATTCCCTTGAAGAGTTGCTCCACAGTTCTTTCTATTCTACGAGAAAAGAACTATTCTTTGATTTTTATCGGAATGAGATTCTGAAACCTTTGGATATTCCGCCTGGAAAAGGATTTCAGATCTTAAAAGAGATGGAGGATGAAGGACTGGTTGGACAGATTATCACGAGAAGGATTTTTGGACTTCCGCAGAGGGCAGGGTGTAAAAATGTCATTAATTTGCATGGAAGTGTATACAACAACCATTGTCCTCATTGTGGCAAAGCATATCCAATGGAATATATTCGTGATTCAACAAAAGTTCCGTTGTGTGAAGTGTGCAATACTCCGATCAAGCCGGATATTGTATTGTTTGGAGAACAGGTGGATAACAGCGTGATCACCAGAGCTGCGGAGGAAGTATCCAAGGCGGATGTACTGCTCGTACTGGGAACAAAATTGTCTTCTGCACTTTGCAGGCAGCTGACCGGCTACTATGAGGGCTCGAAACTGATCCTGATCACTCTGTATCCGCATTACTCGGACAAGTTGGCGGATATGGTCATAAATCAGCGAGTGGATGACACTCTTGAGGAGCTTATAACCTATATGAAAAAGAAAAGAAACGATTAGAGAAGAATAAGCATGTGATGGCACTGTGCGATCCTGTCAGGGATTTTGTACAGTGCCATTTTTGATATACAAGAAATTCTTACTGGAAAAGAGAGGAGGAATATTATATAATGATAAGCAATGAGGCTCTTTGGCCTTAATACTGAATTAGGAGTGGAGAAAATGAGTAAAGTAAGAACAAGATTTGCCCCAAGCCCTACCGGAAGGATGCATGTAGGAAATCTGAGAACAGCGCTCTATGCATATTTGATCGCAAAGCATGAAGATGGAGATTTTGTGCTCCGCATTGAGGATACGGACCAGGAGCGTTATGTAGAGGGCGCTCTTGATATTATATATCGAACACTGGAAAAAACAGGACTGAAACATGATGAGGGCCCGGATATGGAAGGGGAATACGGACCATATGTTCAGAGCGAGAGAAACGCACAGGGATTGTATTTGAAATACGCAAAACAGTTGATCGAGCAGGGAGATGCCTACTACTGTTTTTGTGACAAAGAAAGGCTGGATTCCTTAAAAAGGACAGTCAACGGTGAAGAGATCGTTGCCTATGACAAGCACTGCCTGCATCTTAGCAAAGAGGAGATTGAGGCAAATCTTGCAGCTGGCAAACCGTATGTCATCCGTATCAATATGCCGACAGAGGGAACGACAACGTTCCACGATGAGATTTACGGAGATATCACAGTGGATAACAGCGAGCTGGATGACATGATCCTTATAAAGTCTGACGGATATCCAACATATAATTTTGCAAACGTAGTGGATGATCATCTTCAGAAAATTACGCATGTTGTGAGAGGAAATGAATACCTCTCCTCAGCTCCGAAATACAATCGTCTGTATGAGGCTTTTGGATGGGAAGTACCTGTCTATGTCCATTGCCCGTTGATCACAAACGAAGAGCACAAAAAACTGAGCAAACGAAGCGGGCATTCCTCCTATGAGGATTTGATCGAACAGGGATTTGTCTCAGAGGCAGTTGTCAATTATGTGGCTTTGCTTGGATGGAGCCCTTCTGACAATACAGAGATTTTTTCTCTGGAAGAGCTGGTAAAAGCTTTTGATTATCATCATATCAGCAAATCTCCGGCTGTCTTTGATATTGTAAAACTGAAATGGATGAATAGCGAATATTTAAAGGCCATGGATTTTGACAGATTTTACGAGATGGCAAAACCGTATCTTGAGGAGTGTATCACAAAAGATTATGATCTCAAGAAGATAGCAGCCCTTGTGAAGACAAGAATTGAAGTATTCCCTGACATCAAAGAGCTGGTGGATTTCTTTGAAGAGCTGCCAGAGTATGATACGGCAATGTATGCGCATAAGAAGATGAAGACAACAGAGGAGTCGTCTCTGGAAGTGCTAAAAGAACTTCTCCCGATCTTTGAAGAGCAGGAAGATTACAGCAATGATGCTTTGTTTGAGCGATTGAAACAGTATGTGGCGGAAAAAGGATGCAAAAACGGATACGTGATGTGGCCGATCCGGACAGCGGTGTCCGGAAAGCAGAATACACCGGGAGGTGCCACAGAGATTATGGAGATTATCGGAAAAGAGGAATCCCTTGCCCGTATCCGCAAAGGAATTGAACTGTTAAGCAAATAAAAAAAGAGACGAAAAGAAGAGGGTGCTGCCAGTTTGGTGCAGCGCCCCTTCTGATTCATGGAAAGGTGGAAGATTTGGAGTTAAGCGACATTCAAAAGAAAGCAGTCACACACAAAGACGGGGCATGCCTTGTATTGGCAGGACCAGGATCCGGGAAAACACTTACCATTGTAAAGAGGATTGAATATCTGATAAAACAATACAAAGTCCCGCCAGAGGACATTCTTGTTGTGACGTTTACAAAGGCAGCGGCAAGGGAGATGAAGGAAAGATTCCTTTCCCTCAAAAATGGAAAAAAGGGGGTTACTTTTGGCACCTTTCACGGGGTATATTACGGAATACTAAAATGGGCGTACCGGATGGATGCGGGTAACATTCTTTCCGAGGAAGAAAAAAGAGCTATGATCTGTGAAACACTGGCCCAGGAGAAGATAGAGGCTGAAGAAGAAAAGGAATTTGTGGAGGGCATTGTCAATGAGATCAGTCTGATAAAAAACAACAGACTAAATCCAAAAGAGTATGAATGCCATACGTGCGGAAAAGAAAATTTTCTGAAAGTGTATACCTCTTATGAGAGAAAGAGAAAACAGAAGAGAAAGCTGGATTTTGACGATATTTTAACTACTTGCTATGAATTGTTCCGCACAAGGGAGGATGTGTTGAATCTTTGGAGGAAAAAATTCCGATATATCCTGGTGGATGAATTTCAGGATATCAATCAGATACAGTACGATACGATCCGTCTTTTGGCTGCACCTTTTAATAATCTTTTTGTGGTCGGAGATGATGATCAGTCTATCTACGGATTCCGCGGGGCAAGGCCGGAGATTATCCTGAATTTTGAGAAAGATTATCCGGGGGCGAAAAAGTGGATTCTGGACCAGAATTTCCGTTCTACAAAATCGATAGCGAGCGCTGCAGCGCGGGTCATAGAGAACAATGAGAACAGATATCAAAAGAAGATCGCTGCGCCCGGAGAAAGAGGGGATACCGTGCATATTCAGGAAGTGAGGGATGCGTCCGAGGAGGCAACCTTTGTTGCCAACAGAATAGAGAAGGCCTATGAGTCAGGAACCCCTTACAGAGAAATGGCAGCACTGTTCCGGACGAATAAAGATGCAGGGGTACTCACAGAAGTCTTGATGGAGCGAGGAATTCCGTTTTGGATGAAGGAGTTCATTCCGAATATGTACGAACATTTTACGGCAAAAGATATACAAAGCTATCTTCGCATGGCCATAGGAGGCAGAGAGAGGAAAGATTTATTTTCTGTGATGAATAAGCCTTTACGTTATCTGGAGCGTGGCTGTGTCGACGGAAGTATTTTTTCCTTTGAAGAAATCCGCAGATTTTACTGCGATAAGGACTGGATGCAAAAAAGGATCGATCAGCTGGAGTGGGATTTAAAGCTGCTGCAGAAGATGACCCCATATGCGGCCATCCGTTATATCCGAAAAACAGTAGGCTATGATGAGTATTTGAGAGAGTACGCAAAGTCCAGGGGTATCAAAAAGGATGAACTGTACGAGAGGCTTGATGAGGTGCAGGAGCGTTCCAAGCAGTTTGGGACAATTGAAGAATGGTTTGTACATATTGAAAGGTATGGCCAGGAAATGAAAGAGTGGGCAAAACATTATCAGGAAAAAGAAGATGCCGTGAGAATCCTGACCATGCACGGGGCAAAAGGGCTGGAATTTGACAGAGTGTTTTTGATGCATGCCAATGAGGACATCATTCCTTACAAAAAAGCGGAAGTAAAAGCAGAGATTGAGGAGGAGAGAAGACTTTTCTATGTGGCGATGACAAGAGCAAAGCGAAATCTTGTCGTTAGTTATGTAAAAACAAAAAACGGAAAGGACCGATATCCTTCCCGTTTCGTAGAGGAATTACTCTTGTGTTGATTCTTCAAACTCCATCTCATCGAGCCACTGGTCAAACAAATCCGCGGCGATTTCGTATTCATCGTCTTCTTCAATGTTTTCAAGTTCAGGTTCACTGTCTGCATGCTCAATATAGCGGTAGAGGTAAACATCGTCTCCGGCCTGCTCTCCATTTTCATCAAGAGGAAGAAGAGCGATGTAGTCATTTCCGGTTTCCTCAGAAGAGAGGATGACGAGCACTGCGCATTCCACATCCTGTCCATTGTCCAGAGAGAGTGTTACGGTTACCTCGTCTTCGCAGCATCCGCAGCTGCAGTTTTCATCGTGTTTTTCCATTGAAATAATCTCCTTTTTGTACATTCGTATTATAAACCTACTCTATCAGACAAGAGGAAGAAATGCAAGTTAAAACTAAAACTATTGACTTTGTACCTAAAAAGGATAGAATATAATACTGAATACTTACAAGACAGTGATTATTATATGGGAGGATACCGATGAAAAGGAGATTATGGAAAGCATGTATTTTGATTTTTGCCTTTTCTTTTATGATGATGGGGTGTAAAAAGAATGTGGGAACCCCTGAGGATAATGCAATACCAAAAGAGAAAGAAGAAGAGCCTGTGGCACATATATATGGATTTTCTGCGATCACGATGGATAATCCGTTTTATAAAGCGCTGGAAGGAACAGTCCGCAACGAGGTGGAGATGCTTGGCAGCACACTGATCACGGAGGATCCAAAAGGGGATGCAAATACGCAGGCACAGCAGATTCAAAACATGATTGACAGAGGCGTGGAGGCGATTTTTTTAAGTCCGGTGGATTGGGAAAAAATTACTCCAAGCCTGAATTCTTTAAAAGAAGCAGATGTAAAAATCATCAATATTGATACACAGGTAAAAGAGATTGAGGCTGTGGATACATATATTGGTTCTGACAACCTCAAGGCAGGGGAACTGTGCGGAGAATATATGATCGAGGATTTCTCTGAGGGCGGAGCAATAGGAATCCTGGAGTGTCAGGCTGTCAATTCCATAAAAGAGCGAATCAAAAGCTTTGAGGAGACAATCGCAAAGGCTGACTGCGGATTTGAGATTGTTGGAAGGGCAGAGACAGATGGTGACAGAGAAAAGGCAAAGGAAGAGTGTCAGAAAATTTTACAGGCCCACCCAGAATTGAAAGCCTTGATGTGCGGCAATGACCAGATTGCTCTTGGAGCCGAACAGGCGGCAAAAGAAATTGGCAGAAATGACATACGTATCTACAGTGTGGACGCGTCTCCACAGCTGAAACAGGCAATGATGGAGGAAGGCAGTCTGATCGCGGGAACAGTGGCTCAGTCCCCGATTAGTATTGGGAAGAAGGCTGTTGAAATCGGGCAGGGTCTTCTGAACGGAGAGCGCCCTGAGGAGAAAGAGATTTTTGAGGATGTCAATTATATCAATGAAGAGAATATAAATCTGTTTGGAGAAGACGGATGGCAATAGAGAAAAAGCTGCAGAAGTTTCTGCGGCTTTTTCTATGAAAACAAAAGGATATCATGTATAATAGAATTATCAGATGATACGAGAGCAGAAAGGAAAAAGACATGAAGAGATTAAAAGGGAACCCATTGCCGATAGGAATTTTGATAAAAGAAGGGGGAGTCAATTTTTCCATTGTGGCAGAAAAGGGGAAAGAATGCAGTCTTCTTCTCTATAGAGTGGGCAGCACAAAACCTGCCTATACATTTGAAATGAAAGAAGAAGATGCAATTGGGAACGTCAGGTTTCTGGAAGTTCAGGGAATCGACATAAAAAAATATGAATACAATTATCTGATCGATGGAGAGATCGTGACAGATAACTGTGCGAAAGCGGTTGCAGGAAAAGAAATATGGGGGAAAGAGGCTGACAGAAGTGCACACGAAATCCGTGGCAGGTTTGTCTCATCCGATTATGACTGGGAAGATGACGAATGGTTGAAGATTCCATATGAGGATGTGGTTGCCTATGAACTCCATGTCAGAGGTTTTACAAGACACAGTTCATCAAAAGTCAAAAAGAAAGGGACATTTGCGGGGGTAATTGAGAAGATTCCATATTTAAAGGAATTGGGGATCAACCAAATTCACTGCATGCCGGTCTATGAGTTTGAGGAGTGCCTGGAGGACAAAGTGAACTACTGGGGGTATGGGCCTGCCTTTTATTTTGCGCCAAAAGCATCCTATTCATCATCAAAAGATCCGGTGAACGAATTGAAAGATATGGTGAAGGCATGCCATAAGGCCGGAATAGAGGTTATCCTTGAGATGGCATTTGAGTATGGATATTCTGTGCATATGATGAACGAATGTCTGAGATATTACATGTTGGAATACCATGTGGATGGTTTTATCGTCAATCCGGCTGTGCTCTCACCGGAGGACGTAAGAAAAGATGCACTTTTGAAGGATATCAAGATTATGAAATACCAGGATACCTTCCAGGCAGTCATGAGAAGATTTCTAAAAGGTGACGAGGGAATGGTTGGAGAAGTCATCGGACGGCTCAAACAAGTATCCTTTCAGGATGGGGTTTTTAATTATATGACAAGCCATAACGGTTTTACTCTCTGTGACCTGGTTTCCTATGACCGGAAACACAATGAAGAGAACGGAGAGAGAAACGAAGACGGGCCGGATTACAATTTTAGCTGGAACTGCGGAGTGGAGGGGCCAAGCAGGAAAAAATCAATTGTCCAGATGAGAGAAAAACAGATGAGAAATGCGTTTGTATTTCTTTTGCTGGCCCAAGGAACTCCTTGTATTCTTGCAGGAGATGAGTTTGGAAATTCCCAAAATGGAAATAATAATGCTTACTGCCAAGACAATGCGACAGGCTGGTTGGACTGGAGAAAGCTGGAAAAGGAACAAGAGTTGTTTTCTTTTGTCAAAAATCTGATCGCATTCCGCAAAAAATATAAAGTATTTCACCCATCAGATGAGTTCTTAGGGATTGACCGCACAAGCTGTGGCCTACCGGATGTATCCTATCACGGAGAGAGCGCCTGGCATGTGCCGGATGAGTATGTAAGCCGTCAGCTTGGAGTTTTCTATTGTAAGGAAGAAAAACTCTTTGTGGCTTACAAT
Organism: Lachnoclostridium sp. An181; assembly: GCF_002160325.1. GTDB lineage: Bacteria > Bacillota > Clostridia > Lachnospirales > Lachnospiraceae > An181. The sequence continues at coordinate 25,560 of NZ_NFKJ01000006.1, read as the reverse complement.
ATGCACTGGGAGGAGCATACATTTGGCTTGCCAAGTCTTGCGAAAGAGGAGCACTGGCGCCAGCTTTTGAGTACCCAGGACGGAATGTTTGAAGAGACACCCCTGGAATCTGAGCGCGGTGTCAAAGTAGGAGCAAGAGCTGTAGCTGTCTTGCAGGCAGTCAAAGAATGAGTGCTTACCAATTGAAATGGGCAGCGGCAGCAGCCATGGTCGTGGATCATGTCGGTATTTTGTTCTTTCCCTCATGCGCCTGGTTTCGGATTATTGGAAGAATATCATTTCCGGTGTTTGCCTTTCTCATTGTGGAGGGAGTGTTGCATACAGGAGATATCCGCTGCTATGCAAAAAGACTTGGAATATTTGCTTTGTTCTCTGAAATCCCATATGATTTGGCGTTTTCAGGTACTGTATTGGAATGGAAAGATCAAAATGTGTTTTTTACGTTGCTCATTTGCGTTTGCCTGCTCTGGATGATAGAGTGGGAACAGAGTGGGGCAAATAAAGTGTTGTGGTGTGTGTTTGCATCGTGGCTGGCAGAATTTATCCGTGCAGACTATGGATTCAGAGGAGTTGTTCTTGTGCTGCTGTTTTATTGGTTTAGGGAGAGGAAGGCAGTAAAGACTGTGCTTTCCTGTGCATGGATGGTTGTGGCTGATGTCTGCCTTAGAAATGTATGGCAGAGATATGCAGTGATAGGAGTATTTCTCACATGGACTTACAATGGGAAAGAGGGCAGGAAAAGACAGAAACTTTTTTATTGTTTTTATCCCGTACATTTGCTGATTCTGTATATACTGCAAAAAATGATATAAGACGGATTTGAAGAAAGGAAGATACAGAGAATGAAAGCGTGGAAACATTTCCGCACGATCAATCATCACAAATGGCTGGTGATGAAAGGTTGTTTTAGAGTAGGACTTTACCGGCAGGGACTGATGCACGATTTATCGAAATATTCACCTACAGAATTTTTGGTGGGCTGTAAATATTATCAGGGAAACAGAAGTCCCAACAATGCAGAGAGAGAGACAAAGGGGTATTCTTCTGCGTGGCTTCACCATAAAGGAAGGAATAAGCACCATCTGGAGTATTGGCTGGATTATGGGATCGGAGAGGAAAAAGGCATTTCCGGAATGAAGATGCCGGTGCAGTATGTGGTGGAAATGTTTATGGACAGAATCGCTGCCTCGAAGACCTATATGAAGGAAAAATATACGGACTGCTCTCCACTGGAATATTATCAGAGGGGAGCTGCATACCATATCCTGCACAAGGAGACAAGAGCGCTGCTGGAAAAACTTCTCTTTATGCTGGCAAAAGAAGGGGAGGATAAGACATTTGCCTATATCAGAAAAAAAGTGTTGAAGAAAAAAAGAAGGAGGATATTCCCCAAGTTATAAAATGACTTGGGAACATCCTCCTTTTTAAAGTTAAATTTGTATCAGGAGTTTGGATAGATCAACCTGGAATCATCTATCTTTTCCAACACTTCTGTCAGGTATTTTCTGGAAATATATTTTGCCATTCGAAGGTTCATGTCCAGATAATTGCCGCAGTCTTTTGCAGATGCCCCAGGCACTTCACCTTCAAAGTCAGCCATAAAAGAAAATAATTCTTTTATCAAAGGGACAATGTCGCGGGATTCGTACTTTCCTGCGAGCAGAAGATAAAAACCAGTGCGGCATCCCATAGGTCCAAAATAGAGAGTCTTTGAACCGTATTCTTTGTGGTTCCGCAAAAACGTAGCGCCAAGGTGTTCCATTGTGTGGACTTCCGCAGTGTTGAGAACGGGTTCTTCATTTGGGTTGGTAATGCGGATGTCAAAGGTTGTGACCGGGAAACCGTTTACCAAGTCTATGCGCGAAACGTACAGACCAGGAACGAGTTTTAAATGGTCGATTGTAAAACTTGTGATTTTTTCCATCAGGATCCCTCCAAATTTTTTGATTAATTGTCTTCTTCTGTTACAGAATATATCTGGCGTTTTCTTGCCATTTCATCGCTCTCCAGATATTCGTCGTATGTTGTGACTTTGTCGATCATTTTTCCGCCAGGAAGAATTTCCATAATTCTGTTTGCGGTTGTCTGCACAACTTGATGGTCATGGGATGTAAAAAGGATAACACCAGGGAATTTTATCATACCGTTATTTAAGGCAGTGATGGATTCCATATCCAGATGGTTGGTCGGCTCATCCATAATGAGAATATTTGCACCGGAAATCATCATTTTGGAGAGCAGGCAGCGCACCTTTTCCCCTCCTGAGAGCACCTTTACCTTTTTGACACCGTCATCTCCGGAGAAAAGCATCCTTCCGAGGAAACCGCGCACATAAGTGGCATCCTTTTCTTCAGAATACTGGGTCAGCCAATCCACGATGGTGTACTCATTGTCAAATTCCTTTGTGCTGTCTTTTGGAAAATATGCCTGTGTGGTGGTAACACCCCATTTGTATGTCCCTTCGTCCGGCTCCATCTCTCCGGTCAAAATTTTAAAGAGTGTTGTCTTGGCAAGCTCATTCCCGCCTACAAACGCCACTTTATCCTCACGATTCAAGGTAAAGGAAACGTGGTCGAGCACAAGTTCTCCGTCAATAGTCTTTGTCAGATCTTCCACAAAAAGAACCTCGTTTCCGATTTCACGGTTTGGCTTAAAATCAATGTAAGGATATTTTCTGCTGGAAGGTCGGATCTCGTCCAACTGAATTTTTTCAAGCGCACGTTTTCTGGAAGTCGCCTGTTTGGACTTGGATGCATTGGCGCTGAAACGGGAGATAAAATCCTGCAGTTCTTTGATTTTTTCCTCTTTCTTTTTGTTCGCCTCTTTCATCTGGCGGATCAAAAGCTGGCTGGACTCATACCAGAAGTCGTAGTTTCCGGCGAAAAGCTGAATCTTTCCGTAGTCGATGTCTGCAATCTGGGTACAGACTTTATTGAGAAAATAGCGGTCGTGAGATACAACGATGACCGTGTTGTCAAAGTTGATCAAAAATTCTTCCAGCCATGCAATGGCATCCAGATCCAGGTGGTTGGTCGGCTCGTCCAAAAGAAGGATGTCCGGGTTTCCGAACAGGGCCTGGGCAAGAAGAACCTTTACCTTTTCCGGACCTGTAAGCTCTTTTAGATATTTGTAGTGAAGTTCAGTCTCGATACCAAGACCGTTGAGCAAAGTGGCAGCATCGGATTCAGCCTCCCAGCCGTTCATTGCCGCAAATTCACCTTCCAGTTCACTGGCTTTCATACCGTCCTCATCGGTGAAATCTTCCTTTGCATAGATGGCTTCTTTCTCTTTCATGATCTCATAAAGGCGTTTATTCCCCATGATGACAGTATCCAACACCGGAAATTCATCGTACTGAAAGTGGTCCTGCTGAAGGAAGGAAAGACGTTCCCCTGGAGTGATGCATACATCTCCGTTTGTCGGTTCCAGCTGGCCGGATAGAATCTTCAAAAATGTGGATTTTCCGGCTCCATTTGCACCGATAAGTCCATAGCAGTTTCCCTCTGTGAATTTAATATTGACATCTTCAAACAATGCTTTTTTTCCAACACGCAATGTAATGTTATTTGCACTAATCATGAAAAAATCTCCTTGATAATTATTGTTAAGCTTTCTTGTTCTTTACCAACGCTTATATTATCATAAGTAGAAAATGGTTGCAAGGACAGGGCGAGGATTCCCTTTGACTTAAGAAATTTTCTTTTGTTGCATCCTTCACAAAAAGGTATATAATTAGTAAATATGGAATGAGAAGAAGAATTCAGAAAGTAGGTATGATATATGATAAAAGCGACAATGGTTCTGGAAGGCGGAGCCAAGAGAGGAGTGTTTACTGCGGGGGCGTTGGATTTTCTGATGGACAATGACCTGTATGTTTCCCATGTTGTGGGTGTATCCGCAGGATCGTGCAATGCGATCGATTATGTCTCCAGACAGCCGGGGCGTTCCAAGGACTGTATGATTCAAAGAGAAAAAGAATACAGCTATATTGCAGATTTTCGCACGATCGTGAAGGAGAGGACTTTGATTGATATGGAAAAACTGTTTCACCGATTTCCGATGGAGGATTTTCCGTTTGATTTTGAGACATATTTTTCTTCTGATGCAGTCTGTGAATGTGTTGTGACAAACTGTATGACAGGAAAAGCGGAATATCTGACAGAAGATAAAGACAAGGAAAAACTGATGAAAATCTGCCGGGCATCCAGCAGCATGCCGCTAGTTTCTCCAATCGTAAAAATCGACGGAATCCCGTATCTGGACGGGGGATTGGCGGATTCCATTCCTGTTAAAAGAGCAGTTGAGATTGGAAATAAGAAGATCATTCTTATTTTGACAAGACAAAAAGGTTACAGGAAAAAACCGGTTTCAAAGGCAGAGGCAAATATTTACCGAAGAGCTTATCGTAGATATCCGGAATTGGTAAAGAGTATTCTGAGACGTCCGATCGTGTATAACCGGACAGCGCAGTGGATCGAAAAGCTGGAAGAGGAGGGGAAAATCTTTGTTCTCCGGCCAAGTATGCCAACCATTGGCCGGATGGAAAAAGACTATGAGAAACTGCTCACGTTCTATGAACACGGATATGACAGTATGAAAGAGCAGGCGGACAGACTGACGAAGTTTTTGGAAATTTAATCAGATGGCTGACGGTAGACAACTTCTTTCAGGTAAAGTGCATGGGCAGGGGCAAAAGGAATTTTATGTTTCTGCTGTTTTGCAAGGGCAAGTCGGATGTCTTCCAGAGTAAGCTCGTCTTTCGCATATGCAAGGATAGCGCCGGGAATGGCAAGTGCCATACCGGGAAGGAAGTCGTTGGCCTCAAAAGAAAGAGTGGCTCCGTGCGCATTCAGATGAATGTCACAGCGAAAAACGGTCTTCTCATTTCCCTTCTTTTTGCGGGATATAGAGAAGGCCGAAAAATCGTGCTTTCCAGCGAACAGCTGTGCGGCAGCACGAAGTTTCTCCAAAGGAAGAGGTTCATCAAAAAGGTACTGAAAGTCTTTTGCAAAAGGAAAGAAAGACTTGTCCGTACATATGCGGTATTCAAAACATTTTTTCGAGATGTAGAGATCCGCGCGGAAAGCAGGAGGAGCCTCCTTCGCAGAGAGTAATGTTATGTCAGCGGGCAGATAGGTATTGATATAGTCCGCAAGTTCTTTGGGGGAATGAGAGCCGGAAAAAGGAAAACTCACACATTGGGAAAGAGCGTGAACGCCTTTTTCTGTTTTTTGGGAGCAGTACAATGTGGCAGGGAAAACAGAGAGTTTTTCTATAATGTTGGCAAGCCGTACAGATATAAAACGAGGAGAGTCAGACTTTTTTCCATCTGACCAGCCAAGATATCTTGATCCATCGTACTGCAGATATAATTTTATATTTTTCATATGCGTCTCCTTTGTTCATGACGATTGAAAGTAAGCTAAGCCTGCTTTCAATTGTTTTGTAAAACTGGTTTTAGTATAGCAGAGGGTGTGGTACAATAAAAGTACTTTAGAAAAAGAGGAGAAAACTATGCAGGAAAAAAGAAAAGTGGCTGATTCCAGAGTGGAGACCATGCATTTGATTCGTCCGAACCATCTAAACAGTGCAGGAAGATTGTTTGGCGGTATCCTGATGCAGTGGATTGACGAGGTAGCAGGGCTTGTGGCGAAACGTCATTCCCGCTCCAATATTACGACTGCATCCGTGGATAATTTAAGATTTATCAAAGGAGCGTATCAGGGAGATACACTGGTTGTGATCGGATACCTGACATTTGTGGGAAATACATCCATGGAAGTGCGGGTGGATACTTATGTTGAGAATATTGCAGGGGAGAGGAGGCCCATCAACAGAGCTTATGTTACGCTGGTGGCTCTTGATGAAAATGATACACCAAAACAAGTTCCGGGACTCCTGATTGAGTCAAAGACTGAGATGGCAGAGTGGGAGGGCGCGAAAAAAAGGCGCCAGATGAGAAAGATGAGAAAAGAAGAAGGATTTTAGAAGGGGAATATATCCCCTTCATTTTTCTTTTGTTTGGGTTTTCATGAGTGATGATACCATGGCAATTGTCTGGTCGATCTGTTGCTTTTCAGCCTCAGATTTGCCCTCTTTCATTAAAGACAGAATCAGATCCATTTCCTCGGATGTAAAACGAACTCCCTTTTGGTTTGCCGCATGAATCAGAGCCATCATCACAGGAGCAAGAGATTTCCCGTTTTTTCCGCGGGTCTGCTCAGCTGCTTTTTTGATCAGCTCAAGTTTGAGAGGATCCAGGTTCTCCATCGCCGGGTGATTTATCCATTCGTTCATCTTCGGTGTCACCTCCTTTCTGGAAGTCTCCAATATCAGAAAACATAGAACTGTAAGTTTCAAACATTTCCTTGTCCTCAGGTTTCATCATACTCATGATCATGTCCATGGGATTTGCATTTTCCTCAGACTGCATATGTCCAATCAAGTCCAGCATCTGCATCATCTGTGCAGCCTGTTCCAGGGCGGCAGCTGTCTGCTCGGGCAAATAAGGCCGAATTTCTTCCAAAATGGAGAAAAAAGAGGGGGGAGCCGGAGGTAGAGACTGCGTATGCATAGCTTTTATGGGAAAAGACAGGACCGTAAGCGTATGCTGAAGCTCCTGAAACTTGATGTAGATGCCAAGCATTTTTTGATAAGAAGGAGGGAGATACGGGAGAAACAATTTCATCATCCGTAGAGAATCATCCGTAGTTTCAAGATCAAAAGGAGTCATTGGGTATGTCTTGTTTTCTTTCATAGAGCTCCTCCTTCCTTTGATAATACTGAATCATATATATGTATAAAAAGGCCAAAATATGAAATCCTCATATAATAAAGAGAGAAAAGAGAGGATTGAAAACATATGAAACGAAAATTGATCATTGATGGAAATGCTGTTTTTGAGCTGGACGAGGAATGTATGTTGAAAAAGCAGCTGGATGCGGAAAAAAATATGGAGGATACCAAAAGAGAGACGAGGAATTTGAAAGAGTGGAAAGAAACTTATTATAACCATCGAAGATAAAGGAAAACGGCTGCAGCTTGAAAAGCTGCAGCCGTTTTCTTTGTTTCATCTGTTAGTTGATCAGTTGTTTCCTATTCTGTTTCTAGCAGCATCCATTGTTGAATGTGTTGCCGCATCCGCCACAGAAGATCAGCAGAAGGATGATCCAAAGACAGCTGTTGTCTCCACATCCGCCGAATCCGCTAAATCCACTGCCGCCGCATCCGCCGCAGCAAGCCAACAAAAGAATGATCCAAAGACAGTTGTTTCCTCCGTTAGAAGCTGTTTCGCATCCACATCCACAGTTTGTTGCAGTTAAATCACTCATTGTAAAACCTCCAGGTTTAATGTTTACAATGTATCATATGTAGAAGGGCTTGCACAAGTTTCCGAAAAATTTATGTTTTTTCTGCTGAGGAAATCTGCACTTAAAAAAACTTGTCTTTGATTCCGATTGCAAAAAGAACAAGGACAATGACTGGAAGAATATAGGTAAAGTACCCTCTCATCCATTTTGCCACCTTTAAGCCTTTTCCAGTGTTGGCCTCATCTGTATAGTTTTTCCATCCCCATCCATATCTGGACACGCAGAAGAGCAGATATACAAAGGAGCCGAGCGGAAGAAGGATATTGCTTACAAGGAAATCCTCCAGGTCCATGATCGTGGACCCCTTCCCAAATGGCTGGAAGGAGGAGAAAACATTATATCCGAGTACACAAGGAAGGGAGAGGAAGAACATTGCGATTCCGTTGATAAAAGCTGCCTTCTTTCTTGTACATCCGGTCAGGTCCATGCCGCACGAGATGATGTTCTCAAACACAGCAAGCACAGTGGAGAATGCCGCAAACGCCATAAAGATAAAGAAAAGGCTTCCCCACAATCTTCCAAGAGGAATATGATTAAAAATATTTGGCAAAGTCAGGAAGATCAGACTCGGTCCGCTGTCTGCCTCCACGCCAAAGGAAAAACATGCCGGAAAGATGATCATTCCGGATACCAGAGCTACAAAAGTGTCTAAAATAGCCACGTTCACTGCTTCGCCAAGAAGTGCTCTCTCTTTTCCGATATAGCTGCCGAAAATGGCCATAGCGCCGATACCAAGGCTTAGCGTAAAGAATGCCTGGTTCATTGCTCCTACAATGGTGGTGCCGATACCAATCTCTTTCATTTTTTCAAAATTAGGTGCCAGATAAAATTGGAGGCCTTCTTTTGCTCCATCCATAAAAACGCTGTTTACTGCCAGCACAACCATGATGACGAGCAGTGCGATCATCATCACTTTTGTGATGCGCTCAAGTCCTTTTTGCAGTCCAAAAGAGCAGATCCCAAATCCCAAGATGACTACAATGAGCATCCAGAAAACCATCACTTTCGGCTGTCCGAGCATATCGGAGAAGATGGAGGATACTTGTTCTGCGTCAGCATTTACAAAATGTCCGGTTGCAGTCAGGTAGAAGTAGTGCAGCATCCATCCGGAAACTGTTGTGTAGAACATCATCAGCAGATAATTGCCAAGGAGCGCCACATATCCATGAAGATGCCATTTTTGGCCTTTCTTTTCCAACACATTGTACGCCTTGACCGGACTTTTGCGGCTGGCACGTCCGATTGCAAATTCCATACTCATGATCGGAAGACCAAGGATGAGCAGGAAGAAAATATAAAACAGGACGAAAGCGCCCCCTCCGTACTGACCTGCCATGTATGGAAATTTCCATACATTTCCAATACCTATAGCACATCCTGCGGAGAGCAGAATGAAACCAAGGCGGGAACCAAGTTTTTCTCTTTCCATAAAAATAAATCTCCATTCTTTTAGATTTGTATTTCACACAGATATACTGAATTTAAATACGTCAACAGTATATTAAAGAAGGATTATGATTGTCAATCCATCTTTGTGAGGAATATGATAAATGAAAAAGGTTCGAAATATATGAGACGTGTAAAACAATTGGTAGGATACTGGTGTCAGGATATTGTAAAAAATAGATATATTGGAAAACATATAGGGATTGCAGTGCTTGACACAGGGGTTGTAAAGCATCCGGATTTAAATGGAAGGATCGTGCTGTTCAAAGATTTTCTTGACGGGAGGAGGGACCCTTACGATGACTGTGGACATGGTACGCATGTGTGCGGGATTCTGGCAGGGAGCGGGCGAATGTCAAACGGTGTGTATGCAGGTATGGCACCGGAATGTGATTTGATCGCACTAAAAGTGCTGGACAAAAGTGGAAATGGAGAAATGAAGGATGTATTAAAAGGGATAGAATGGATTTTGGAGAATAAAGACCAGTACCATATCCGCATTGTAAATATTTCGATAGGTACACTTCCAAACAGAGAGGATAGTATGGAGAAAAGGCTTTTAAGAGCAGTAGAGCGGCTTTGGGATGCAGGCCTTATCGTTGTCACGGCGGCAGGAAATTACGGGCCGGGAAAAGGAAGCGTGACAGTGCCTGGTAGCAGCAGGAAAGTGATAACAGTGGGCGCCAGCGATGATGAAGAGCCTTTATACCCACAGAAAAATACGCGGAAAAATTATTCTGGAAGAGGCCCGACGCAGGAATGTATTTGCAAACCGGATTTGTCTGCTCCGGGGTCAGGTATTTTTTCATGTAATGCTGAGTATAGGAAGACCCAAAAAGCGTATGTGCGAAAAAGCGGCACGTCCATGGCAACTCCCGTGGTGTCAGGAGCGGTCGCTTGTTTCTTATCCAAATACCCGGATGCATCCAATGTGGAAGTAAAATTGAAACTCAGGGACAGCTGTGAAGAGATTGCAGGTGATCATAAACAGCACGGATGGGGAATGCTACATGTGGGGAAGTTGATGCAGTATGAAAAATTTTAAAAGGTGTAAAGAAAAAATACTTGACAGGAAAAAGCGTATGGTATATGATACCAAAGGTGATAGAAATGAATGAACTTTTAGAGCAGTCGCTTTTATACGACTTTTATGGTGAATTACTGACAAAACATCAGAAAGAGATTTACGAACAGTTTGTCATGGAGGATTTGTCGCTGGGGGAGATTGCCGCTGAAAAAGGTATCAGCCGTCAGGGGGTCCATGATTTGATCAAACGGTGCGTAAAGACGCTGGAAGGATATGAGGAAAAATTACACCTCGTGAAAAAGTTCTTATCTATCAAAGAGAAAGTACACCGTATTGACAGTTTGCTGGAGGAATACCGAAGTCAGAAGGACGAGGTATTGCTTGTGCAGATAGAAGAAATCTCGGCAGAGATCATAGAGGAGTTATAAAGTATGGCATTTGACAGTTTGACAGAAAAACTTCAGAATGTATTTAAAAACTTAAGAGGAAAAGGCAGACTGACAGAGGACGATGTCAAAACAGCACTGAAGGAAGTCAAGATGGCGCTCCTGGAGGCAGATGTAAACTTTAAAGTGGTTAAAAGTTTTGTAAAAGATGTACAGGAGAGGGCGATCGGGCAGGATGTGATGAACGGTCTGAACCCTGGTCAGATGGTGATCAAGATCGTAAACGAGGAGCTTGTAAAGCTGATGGGTTCCGAGACGACGGAGATTGCCCTGCAGCCTGGAAAGGCGATCACAGTCATCATGATGGCAGGACTTCAAGGTGCCGGTAAGACGACGACCACAGCAAAGCTTGCAGGGAAGTTTAAGCTGAAAGGAAAGAAACCTTTGCTTGTAGCCTGTGATGTATACCGTCCGGCAGCAATTAAGCAGCTGCAGATCAACGGGGAAAAGCAGGGAGTGGAAGTATTTTCCATGGGAGAGAACCACAGGCCTGCAGATATAGCGAAGGCAGCGCTGGAACATGCAGTGAAAAATAACAACAATCTTGTGATCCTGGATACAGCGGGACGTCTTCACATTGACGAGGACATGATGCGGGAACTTCAGGAGATCAAAGAAACTGTGGAAGTGCATCAGACTATTCTCGTGGTGGATGCCATGACAGGTCAGGATGCGGTCAATGTTGCCTCAACATTTAACGATAAGATAGGCATTGACGGAGTCATAGTCACAAAGCTGGATGGCGACACGAGAGGTGGTGCTGCGCTTTCCATCAAGGCTGTGACAGGAAGACCGATTCTCTATGTGGGAATGGGTGAGAAATTATCTGATTTGGAACAGTTTTATCCGGACAGAATGGCCTCAAGAATTCTTGGGATGGGGGATGTACTCACTCTGATTGAGAAGGCCGGACAGGAGATGGATGCAGAGAAAGCCAGAGAGATGACCCAGAAACTCAAGAAAGCTCAGTTTGATTTTGAAGATTTCCTTGAGAGTATGAAACAGATGAAAAAAATGGGTGGTCTTACAAGTATCCTTGGCATGATGCCAGGCATGGGTGCACAGCTTTCCGATTCCGATGCGGAGAACGGAGAGAAAAAGATGGCTCAGATGGAGGCTATGATCTATTCCATGACCGTGGAAGAGAGAAGGAATCCTTCCCTTTTGAATCCGTCCAGAAAGCACAGGATAGCAAGGGGTGCGGGAGTGGATATCTCTGAAGTCAACAGGATGGTAAAACAGTTTGAACAGTCCAGGAAGATGATGAAACAGCTCCCTGGAATGCTGGGTGGTAAATTCGGTAAAAAGGGTAAATTTAAATTTCCTTTTTAAATAAATGATCATCATATTTAAGGAGGTGAGTGAGATGGCAGTAAAAATCAGATTGAGAAGAATGGGACAGAAAAAAGCTCCTTTCTATAGAATCATTGTGGCTGATGGAAGAGCTCCAAGAGATGGTAAATTCATCGAAGAAATCGGAACATATGATCCGAATCAGGAGCCAAGCGCATTCAAAGTTGACGAAGAAGCAGCGAAGAGATGGCTTAACAACGGAGCACAGCCTACAGAAGTAGTAAGCAAAATTTTTAAAGCAGCCGGTATTGAAAAATAGTACCCGGGAGGTGCTCAAAGAGTATGAAAGAATTAGTTGAAGTCATTGCGAAAGCATTGGTAGACGATCCGACGAGCGTTGTTGTCAATGAGCGTACAGAAGGGAAAACAACCATTCTGGAGGTCCATGTGGCGGATTCCGATATGGGAAAAGTCATTGGAAAACAGGGAAGGATTGCAAAAGCGATCCGTTCTGTTGTAAAGGCAGCGGCAGCAAAGGAAGAGAAAAAAGTTGTAGTAGACATATTACAGTAGAAAAAGGGGGATGTTTCAGCATCCTCTTTTTTCTTCTATAGGAAAATCCTTTTGTTTTGAATATACAGGATATCCGCCAGGTTAGGCGGAGAAAGCGAGGAAAAATGGAAGACAGATTTCAGGTGGGAGTGATTTCCTCCACCCACGGTATCAGAGGGGAAGTGAAGGTATTTCCGACAACCGATGATGCCGCGAGGTTTAAAGCATTGAAAAATGTGCTGTTGGATACAGGAAAAGAACAGATTGCCTTGGAGATTGAGAGGGTGAAGTTTTTTAAACAGTTTGTCATCGTAAAGTTTAAAGGCATCGATAATATAAATGAAATTGAAAAATACAAAGGCAAATCTCTTTTAGTCAAGAGAGAGGACGCAGTCCCGCTGGAAAAAGATGAATATTACGTGGCGGACATGATCGGGATGGATGTGGTTACTGAGGATGGGCAGCATTTCGGGAAGTTGAAGGATGTGATGCCGACAGGAGCCAATGATGTGTATGTGATCATGACGGACGACGGCAAGGAAGTGCTCTTTCCGGCCATCAAACAATGCATTCTGGATGTGAATGTAAAAGAGGGACAGATGACAGTCCATATCATGGAGGGATTGCTGTAATGAATTTTCATATTATGACACTGTTTCCGGATATGGTAAGAGAGGGACTGCACACGAGTATCACAGGGCGGGCAGCTGCAAAAGGCCTGCTTTCTATAGAGGCTGTCAATATCAGGGATTATGCATTTAATAAACATCAAAGTGTAGATGACTATCCATACGGAGGCGGAGCAGGGATGCTCATGCAGGCAGAGCCGGTTTACCAGACCTATCAGGCTATTATGGAAAAGATTGCCTATGAGACAGCAGGAGACGGGGCAGGCTGTGAGGAGCCGGAACAAAAAAAAGTCCGGGTCGTATATTTGTCTCCACAGGGGCGGACATTTGACCAGAAGATGGCAGAAGAGTTTGCAAAAGAGGAAGATTTGATTTTGTTGTGCGGACATTATGAGGGAATCGACGAGCGGGTTCTTGAGGAAATAGTCACAGATTATGTTTCTATCGGCGACTATGTGCTCACAGGAGGAGAGCTTCCGGCTATGGTCATGGTGGATGCGATTTCCAGGCTGGTTCCGGGAGTATTGCACAATGATGTATCCGCAGAGTTTGAAAGTTTTCAGGACAATCTTCTGGAATATCCGCAATATTCCAGACCGGAAGTCTGGCATGAAAAAAAAGTGCCGGAAGTTCTGATGTCGGGTCATCATGCGAACATAGAAAAATGGCGCAGAGAACAGTCGGTCATCCGAACAGCGAAAAGGCGGCCGGATCTTCTTTGGAAGGCAGAGCTTACGGAAAAAGAGAAGGAACTTGTAAAAGAATATCTCCCAGAGAAAGAAACGTGGAAATCTCAATAAAAGGCTTGCCAATGCAGGCAGAATATGATAAAATGCGAATGTTGTGAAAGAAAACAGATGGTCCTCTGGTACAAAATATGTATTAAGAACGTCGGAATATGAAGGAGGCACACAATGAACGAAATCATCAAAAAAATCGAGGCAGAACAGTTAAAAGCAGAAGTACCACAGTTCAATGTAGGAGATACTGTAAGAGTACACGCTTTGATCAAAGAAGGAAACCGTGAAAGAATCCAGGTGTTTGAAGGAACTGTTTTGAAAAAACAGGGCGGAAGCACAAGAGCTACATTTACGGTAAGAAAGAATTCCAACGGAATCGGAGTAGAGAAAACTTGGCCATTACATTCCCCACACGTTGTAAAAGTGGATGTTGTAAGAAGAGGTAAAGTAAGAAGAGCGAAACTGAACTACTTAAGAGGACGTATCGGAAAAGCTGCTAAGGTAAAAGAATTAGTAAAATAAGAATGAGGGAAGGGACAGATACAGACAATGTATATTGTCCCTTTTTGATATCATAGAGTATTTAACAGGGAAAAGGAGAGAAAGGCATGCATTTTCAGTGGTATCCTGGTCATATGACAAAAGCAAAACGTATGATGCAGGAAAATATAAAACTTATTGATCTTGTCATAGAACTGGTGGATGCGAGGGTGCCGATGAGCAGCCGGAATCCGGATATTGATGAACTTGGTAAGAACAAGGCAAGATTGATACTTTTGAACAAGGCAGATCTTGCGGAAGATAAAAAAAATGAAGAGTGGCTGCAATTTTTCCGGGAAAAAGGATATTCTGCCGTCACTGTGAACTCCAGAAAGGGAGGAGGAATGAAATCCATTCACAGTGTCATTCAGGAGGCATGCAGAGAGAAGATTGAGCGTGACAGAAAAAGGGGAATTTTAAACCGTCCGGTACGAGCTATGGTTGCAGGAATTCCAAATGTAGGAAAGTCTACGTTTATCAACAGCCTGGCAGGTAAGGCTTGTACAAAGACAGGAAACCGTCCCGGAGTGACAAAGGGAAAACAATGGATCCGTTTGAACAAGAATGTAGAGCTTTTGGACACGCCGGGAATCTTGTGGCCGAAGTTTGAGGACCAGGAGGTTGGAAGAAAACTGGCATTTATCGGTTCTATTAAGGATGAGATTCTCAACAGTGAGGAGCTGGCTGCACAGATGATAGGCTTTATGGAGCAGCATTATCCTGGTGTTCTGGAAGAAAAATATGGTATCCAGGAAACGGAGGATGCATACGCTTGCCTGAGTGCAATAGCAAAGAGCAGACATTGTCTTTTAAAAGGGAATGAGTTAGATACAAAAAAAGCTGCTGCGCTGTTCATCGATGATTTCCGGGATGGAAGGCTTGGAAAAATTACGCTTGAATTTCCGGAGGAATATCAATAAAATAGAACTAAGACTGGAAAAGAGGGATGTATGGATGCCAGAAGAGACAGAAAAGAAGACAGATATAAAACGGGAAGTGATAAGCTGGGTCATTTACCTGGCAGTGATTGTTGCGTTGACTTTTTTCATTGTGACATATGTGGGACAGAGGACAAGAGTGAGCGGGCAGTCTATGGAGAATACACTTCATGATGGTGATAATTTGATCGTGGACAAGATTTCCTATCGGTTCCGCGATCCGAAGAGATATGAAATCATTGTATTTCCATATCAGTATGAGAAGAATACATATTATATCAAGAGAATCATCGGACTTCCGGGTGAGACTGTTCAGGTCAAAGATGGATATGTGTACATTGACGGAGAAAAGTTAGATGAACATTATGGAAAAGAAGTCATGAATTCGGCAGGGATTGCAGAAAATCCGATCAAACTTGGCGAAGATGAGTATTTTGTACTGGGCGATAATCGGAATCACAGTTCGGACAGCAGAGATCCAAGCGTTGGTGTTCTGCACCGGAAGGATTTGATCGGGCGCGCGTGGGTTCGGATATGGCCACTGGATAGTATAGGAGTGATACAGCATGAGTAAAAACAAATCGATTGCTGATATAAAGAAAGAATTTGAACAGGCTGACAGCGCAAAGCTTTGTATGTTGTATGAACAGTACGGCGAAGATGACAGGGCTGGCGTTGCCAGCCTGATTGCTAAATACAAAAAGATGCAGGAAAAGCAAGGGGAGGAGCTTTTGCGTCTGGAGAAGATGTGCTGCTATGAAAAAAGGTATGAGGAATACGGGGTCATATGCGGTATTGATGAGGTTGGTAGAGGCCCTCTTGCCGGTCCTGTGGTGGCCGGGGCTGTCATTCTGCCCAAAGGAGAGAAGATTTTCTACCTGAATGACTCCAAAAAACTTTCTGCAAAAAAAAGAGAAGAGCTTTACGAAGAAATCATGGAAAAGGCGATTGCCACCGGAATTGGAATGGCGAGTCCTGCAAGAATCGATGAGATCAATATTTTGCAAGCAACATATGAGGCGATGCGCCAGGCCATAGCAAATCTGAATGTAAAGCCGGATGTGCTTTTGAACGATGCAGTGACAATCCCGGATATCACGATGATGCAGGTCCCGATCATCAAAGGGGATGCAAAGAGCGTTTCGATTGCTGCGGCAAGTATCATCGCAAAAGTGACAAGAGACAGGTTGATGGAACAGTATGAAGAAATTCTTCCGGGATATGGTTTTGCATCTAATAAGGGATATGGAAGTGCGGAACACATCAAAGCATTGAAAGAACTTGGACCGACACCGATCCACAGAAAGACATTTATTAAAAATTTCGTGTAAGTTTCCATCCGATGTGCCAGTAAAAAGATGGAGAATAAAAATAAAAGACAAATCGGAACATGTTATGAAAAAATGGCGGCCACATATCTGCGGCAAAAGGGGCTTGAAATTGTTGTATGCAATTACAGATGCAGATTTGGAGAGATAGATATCATTGCGAAAGAGAAAGATGTGATCGTATTCTTTGAGATCAAGTACAGAAAAGATGCGGACAAAGGACTGCCGCTGGAGGCTGTGACAAAAAAGAAACAGCGAATAATTTCCAGATGTGCGGCAGCATATCTTGGGCATACAAGGTGCACAGATTGTGCGGTACGGTTTGATGTCATCGGAATTTTGGGAGAAGAGATCGTGTGGCTCAGGAACGCATTTGAATACCAGGGATAGCAAGGAGGGGAACAATGGAAAAATTTCACTATAAAGATAATAGAAAAATCTTTCATGAGAATCGTAAAGGAGATGTTTTATATCTTACCTTTCCGTTGATCGAGGAAACCAATGTTGTCAGACATGGATTTTCCACAAGGATCGGCGGCGTCAGTCAAGGAATATATGCGAGTATGAATTTAAGTTTCCAAAGAGGGGACGATGAGCATGATGTGAGAGAGAATTTTAAAAGGATTGCGGCAGCGATTGGAGTGAAAGAAGAGGAAATTACGTTTTCCAAACAGACGCATACTGCAAACGTGCGGGAAGTTTCGTTGGAGGACAAAGGAAAAGGGCTTACAAAGCAGATGGATTACGATAATGTAGATGGCCTGGTGACCAATGTTCCGGGCATTTGCCTTGCCACATTCTATGCGGACTGTGTACCTCTTTTCTTTGTGGATCCCAAAAAACGGGCAATTGGGCTGTCGCACTCCGGTTGGAGAGGAACTGTAGAAAAAATAGGGAAAAGAACAGTGGAAAAGATGTCCCAGTTATATGGGAGCAGAACGGAGGATATTTATGCCGCGGTAGGGCCGTCCATCTGCCAGGATTGTTATGAAGTGACAGGAGATGTCATAGAAGGATTTCAAAAGAATTTTCGGGAAGAATACTGGAAAGAACTTTTTTATAAGAAAGAAAATGGAAGATATCAGTTAAATCTTTGGAAAGCAAATGAGTTTGTACTGCGGGAGGCAGGGATTTTAGAAGAGCATCTGGCAGTCACCAATCTTTGTACGTGTTGCAATCCGGAACTTTTGTTTTCTCACAGGGCATCGTACGGAAAAAGAGGAAATCTTGGAGCATTTCTTCAGTTAAAGTAAAAATACGAAAGAAGGTGTTTTATGAACCAGATACTATTTTTTTTGGCTGATCTTGAGAGTGGCGATACACTCAAAGAGACGGCTGAGGCGGTTGAGGAAGTGACTGGTGAAGTCACCAGCCAGGTTGGACAACTGCAAAAATATGTCAATGACCATATCCCGGATTTGATTGCATTTGGAATGAAAATTTTGTTTTCTATTATTTTCTTCCTGATCGGGATGAAGATTATCAGTATTTTGAGAAAAATGGTGAGAAAGTCACTGGAGCGTTCCAACGCAGATGCCGGCGTAAAACAGTTTGTAGACTCATTTTTAAAAGCAGGTCTGTATGCGCTCCTTTTGATCATGATTGTGACCAGCCTCGGTGTGGAGCCTGCCTCCATTGCAGCTCTTTTGGCATCCGGAGGTGTAGCCATAGGTCTTGCCCTGCAGGGAAGTCTTTCCAACTTTGCAGGAGGGGTTCTTATTTTGCTGTTGAAACCATTTGTGGTAGGAGACTATATTATTGAGGATACGAACAAAAATGAAGGGACAGTAAAGGAAATCCAGATTTTCTACACCAAACTTGCAACCGTGGACAATAAGACGATCGTGATTCCAAATGGAACACTTGCCAACACCAGTCTTACCAATGTGACAGCCAAAGATGAACGCAGACTTGATCTGACTGTAGGAATCAGTTATGAGGCGGATTTGAAAGCGGCAAAAGAGACGATAGAGAAAATTTTGAGAGAAGACGAATCGGTCCTTCAGACAGAAGAGCTGATCGTGTATGTGGACAGCCTGGCAGACAGTGCTGTGATGATCGGTTCCAGATGTTGGGTTAAGACAAATGAATATTGGCCTGCAAGGTGGAGGATTCTTGAAAAGATCAAATTAACGCTTGATGAAAATGAGATTGTAATTCCTTATCCTCAACTCGTTGTTCATCAAAAATAAAAGAAAAGGGAAGAAAGTAGTTGCATAATCACAAGTTTATGATATAATAGTCGTTGTGACATGCAGTTACAAGCTGGAATAGCTCAGTCGGTAGAGCACTTCACTCGTAATGAAGGGGTCGAGGGTTCAAGTCCCTTTTCCAGCTTTAAAGAGAAAACACCGCAATCTCAAGGAATCCTAAGGATTTCAAGAGGTTGCGGTGTTTTTGTGTATAGTATTCTAAAAGAGAGATTTGTTAAAATGGAGCTAAATTTGCTGAGATTTGCTGAAAAAAAGTAGTCAAAAAAATAGTCAGAATAGCTAGAGATCAAAATAGGTTTTTAATTTGTGTATTGAAACTCAGTATGGTTGTATTTGAAATTGAGGTTTTTACTAAATATAACAAAAATGTAGAAAACTGCGTAATTTATTACTTATTTATAGCTTTTTATTATTATATCAAGTATAATCAGAATAAAGATATACATAGGAAAAGAGTGGTTATATGCAGGAAAAAAATTATTTAGAGTATTTAAAAAAAACAGTAATAGCTTATCCAGATAAAGTTAAACGGCATTTGATAAAAAAATTTATTGAGGAAGGGATTGCAACGAAACAAGTAGATACATCTGGACAATTATACTTGGATGGGATGGAAATTGTAGATATTTCCGAAAAAGTATTATCAGACCAGTTTTTAGCTTGTTTTAATCAAAGTCAGCGCGCACGTCAATATTTAGAAAAATGGGAGTTTTTGAAAGACTACAAATATTCAGTTATTTTTACTTGTAATGATTTTTCTGCTGTTTTAAAAAAGGTAAAAGAAATTTCTCCTTCTAAAGATTGTTACGAAAATGAGTACGTTTATACTTCGTTTATAAGACCAGTCACATATGCTCAAGAGGGTTACTTTTTTTTGAAATTTAATTTAGCGTATGCAGCCATTCATCCTTTGACACAAGAAGAGTTTTTAACTAAATATCCATTTTTAGTGGTTTTTCATGAGAAAGGTGAACTAATAGAATTTCGTTTTGATGTTTTAAAGAGAGTATTTTTGTCTGATAAAAAAGAGGTAACCATATATTCTAGCTTAATTGATGAAATGATAGATTATTTGAAGGAACATTTTGAGTGTGATTTAATTCCTTTGGACTTAGATTTTATGCTTAATGTATGTAAACATGATGAAACCGTAAAGTTAATTGCTCAATCTATGATATTACCTAGTGGAGGAAATGCGCAGCTAGAAGTTGGAAATAATCAAGAATATGTACTTCCTTTTATTGGAGAACTTCGATCATTACTAAACGATAAACAAGCTGAGCTAGAAAAAGTACCTGATTTTAGAGTGGCAATAGAACAATTTATGTTTTAAATGGAAGAGATGTCTGATTATCCTTGGATCGAATTGTTATGGGAAAATGAAATAAAGACCAGAAGTAATCATATTAAATTGATTACTAACTATATGAATAAATCATATTCTTTAATTCAATATTATTATAGTAACGTGCTAATTGGAATGGAGCGGATGAATTATGTTATTGAATACATTATCAGCCATAGAAATGACGATACAGCAAAAACTGAATAAGAACGTAGATAATACCGCTTTAATTAATTTCTTTAGAAATTATAAGAAAAATATGTGGATTTATCCAGGGGTTTTAAAGAGAAAATTTTCTCTATCTATTTCAGAAATTTATGATTTTTTATCAGCATTAGAAGAACAAGGAATTTTACAAAGTTATTATGAGTTATATTGTAGTAACTGCCAAAAATCTATGGGGGTTGTGCGATTATTTAATGAATTACCGGATTTTTTTGAGTGTGAACTTTGTCATTGTGAACTTTCAACATTAGAAAATTCATTTTTAATATATTTGGTGGTACGTGATGATTAATCTTGAAGAACGAGAAATTTCTAAAGCATTGAATATACTTAATTCTCTTTCTGATGAATTTAGATATGAAAAAATTTGTCAATTAAGCGATTGTCAAATACATACTTATAAAACTTTACTTAATGAATTTAAGAAATTTCATTTTATATCATCTGAAGATAAGGCGGTTAAAAATTCACATAATTTAAAGGGAGATGCTTTAGAAAGGCTAGTATCATATCTGTTGTCTATTTCTGGAGGAATTTTTTGTGTAGATACAAATTTGAGAACCTCAACAAATGAGATAGATCAAGTTATTTCTTTAACGCCAAAAGGGAAAATTTTATTAGGGAATCATATAATTGATAAAAGATTGAAAACTTTTATAGGGGAATGTAAAAATTACCAAAAAGCAGTTAGCGTTACATATGTAGGAAAATTTTGTAGCTTACTATTGACAAATCATATAAAATTAGGGATTTTATTTTCATATCATGGTATTAGTGGAACAGGATGGAATAATGGTGCGGGATTGATTAAGAAATTCTATCTTCATAAGGAAAGAATAGAAGATAGATATTGCATAATTGATTTTTCTATTAAGGAATTTGAATCTATTCTTGAAGGGAAGAATCTTTTACAAATTATAGATGAACAGCTTAAATCACTACAATTTGATACTGATTATTCAAGATATTTATCAAAGCATCCAGCAGAATAGAAAAAAATTAAAAATGTTTATCATTAGACATTTAGTTTCTCTATGATTCCCAATACTGTTTATTTCTAAAGAGTGAACAAAGAGTGTAAGTTGGATGTGAGTGACTGCAGTGTTTAATGATTATACGACAACGCTTAGGCTTTTTCGCAATAAACTCGGAAACACATAAGTTGGAATTCAATTTTTTCTTAAAGTAATACCAAACACGACTTCGGATCTTCAGGATATCGGAGTCTTTTTTTATGATTGATTCAGAAGAGAGCTTTGACAATATAAGTTGAAACTCAGAATCCTGGAAAAATTCTCGTGTAAATTTTTGATCATCAATTTTAATGTTGTAGTCATTAAAACAGCATAAGAAAGGTAGAAGCATGAGTGTAGTCCAGGAATTGAAAGTTGATGCAAAGACAGCAATTTTATAAGGATAAAATTGTAAAAGTGCTTGTTCATAGCGCCCATACATCTGATAAAAATCAAGAATATAAGAAAAGATAATTAGGACGGTCAATAAGAAAAAAATAATCGAAAAATGATGTTTTGGTAGTAGGTTGATTGCTTGTAACAAAAATAATACAGCTATACTCCAAAGAATAAGTAGTAAAGAGAGGTCATTATACCAATGTCTGTGACGAAAAAGGGAATATGAATATATAAAAAATGGGCTCCAAAATAGAAAATAAGATGCAAGTAAAGAAACTACGATGGGAATAAGTTCAGACTGTAGTAGATTTTTATTTATAAAAAGAAGGGGACAGAGATATAACACAAGTCCAAAAGGTATGATGACTTTGGAATGTACTTCCCTTTTAGAACGTTCCCAATCAAATTTCAATAATAGTGAGATCATTTCAACCATACGTTCTTTTTTCTGTAAAAATTCTTTTGAAGACATAGAGGACAGATTAGTTTGGATCTCGTCCATTTCTGCCCATAAATGTTCATCTTTCAAATAATCCAGTTTTATTTGGAATGGATAGTTTCCAGAAGGGTGCAACCCGTAACTGTTCAGATTTACCTTTAATTCAGTAAAAACAGAACCGATTGTTCTTTTATCGGATTTATATAATTTGACAGAGATATCCTTCAGGCTTTTTCTCCATTCAGCTCGGTTATTGGTAATGTGCTGCAGATAATTAGATTTGTTTTTTGATATCCATTCAATCAATGCTACAATGACAGCAGAGGATAGAAGGATATTTAATAATTCAGATGTAGTCATAGGTTTTTCTCCTTTGCATCTTAATATAGAAACCATACCGAAATTCGGTACGCTTATTTATAATAGAATAAATTTTAAAGATAAAAAATTATTTTCGGAAGGCTGAAAAGTATTTGCTATTCTTTTGGATTTTGTATAGAAGTACTTTTTTCTCCTTTTTTGATTAAATCAACCATTTGTCCAACTATCCATCGTTTATTCATTAGGGAGAGAGAATGATAGTATTTTAACAGTTCTTCTTCCTCATCTGTGAGTAATGCAACGTTAGGAAAAAGGGAAACAATTTCATTCCAGGATGGAGATGTTTTACCTGTATGATTGTTCTTGTACTCTAATCCCAGTAGATAATCAGCGCTAACATGGAAAATTTGTGTAAGTTTGATCAACATATCAGCTGGAGGAATTCGCTGATCATGCTCATAGAAGGAAATCATCTTGGGAGTCAAAAAAAGTTTTTGAGCTAGCTCGTATTGTGTCAGATGTTCCTTTTCTCTTAAACAGCGAATTTTTTGACCTAAAGTAAAAGCTGAAGGTTCGGATATATCGTTTTCTTCATAAGGCTCAATACCTAATAATTGATCTGTAGACACATGAAACAGCTCAGCAAGTTGTAAGAGTGTATCTAAATCGGGTGAACGACGGTTTTGTTCGTACATTCCTATTGTACTTGTAGAAAGATTCAAGTAGGTTGCCAGTTCTTCCGTGTATATTGATTTTTCATTCTCAACTTGCAAATCATATTCCCTATCATATGAAAACCTCCAGGTATAAAAGTTAAGCTTTCAGTCAGTGTGCAAATCAGGTGTACCGAAATTCGGTACACCTTTTATAAAGTAAATCTAAAACTACGAATAGATTATTGGCGTTTAAAAAAATTAATTATTTCCCCATAGCCTTTTTAGATTCAGAATCGTTTTCTTCAGATCGCTTGATTAAATCGATTATCTGTCCCATAATCCAACGCTGATTAGTAAGCGATAATTGATGATAGTAGTTCAAGATATCTTGTTCTTCAGCTGTTAGTGCTGCAGTATCGAATTTTGAATCTGCTGGAATTCGACCCAGAAGAAAATCTGTAGATACGTCAAAATAGTCCGCAAGTTTTATCAATATTTCCATATCAGGTTTTCTTTTATTGATTTCCAAGTTTGTGATTGCCTCACGGCTGATTCCAATATACTTGGCTAACTCGTGTTGAGAAATTCCTTTTTCTTTTCGTAAATGAGAAAGAATTTTACAAAAATGTTGACCATTTGAAGAAAGAGAAGAGGGAATATTCATTGTTTCTTCGGCGAGCAATTCGTCAATGGAGATTTGGAAATATTTCGATATGAGTAAAAGTGTCTTTATATTGGGCTCAATGGAATTTGACTCATATTTTGAAATATTGGATTTTGATGTATCCAGTTTTATAGCAAGTTCACTTTGAGTTAATCCGTTGTTTTGTCGTAATTCTTTTAGTTTTGCACCAAATGTCATAATCTGTACCTCATATATTCTCTTGATAAGTTTCATTATAAGGTTTCAAAAAATGAAATCAATGAAGGTTTCCAAAAATGAAAATATCTGTTGACAAATTCAAAAAAAGAAACTATGATAAAATCAAAAGGTTTCCAAAAATGAAACAGAAAGGAGGAACAGATGGTAACAACAGTACGAGTGTTTCGCGAAAGCAAAGGGCTTAAACAGGAAGATTTTGCGGCAATCATACATACATCAAAAGTAAATTATAGTAAAAAAGAAAAAGGATCTGTGAAATTCTCTTTAAATGAGGCAAGAGCAATTTCCAATAACTTTGGAGAATCCATAGAGCAAATTTTTTTTGCACATGAAGTTTCCAAAAATGAAACAAGAGAAAAGAGAAATAAAAGATGTACCGAAATTCGGTACGAGAAAAGATGACGTTTCAGAACTTGAAAGTAGAAAGTAAAAGGAGATGTGTGAAAAATAAAAACCCCGGTAATTAGAAATTACCAGAGCTATAGAAAGGAAAAGATGTATTAAAGTGATTGTTCGGAATGAGGAGATTTTTTCGTTTTACCGCTGACGTCAAGGAAAGTATTGATCACATGCTCCAATGCAAGTAAATCTTCTTCATCTAAACGGGCAAAGGTTTTAAAGAGGTTTTTATGAAACTCATTTTCACCAGCCATGATGCGGTCGATTGTTTCCATGATTTCATCATCAGAGTCTAAAAACATTTCACCCTCACCTGAATCCAACCAGGTGTAGTTGACATTGAATTCACGACAGATTGATTTTTTCATATGTTCAGTAAGGTTACGATGACCTGATTCTATGCCAGATATTGTAGTTTTAGCAACCCCTATTCGTTCTCCAAATTTTTCCATAGTTAAATCACAGGCTTTTCTTATTGTACGTACTCGTTCATTTTGCATCAAGAACAATACCTCCTTTAAACAAAACTATAGCATAAAAGTAAAATAAAAACAATAAAATGTACGCAATGCGAACAAAAAACATTGAAAAAGTACTATAAGAGTATTAATATGTACTCAAATGAAACAAAAAAGAAAGAGAGGCGACAAATATGACGAAAGAAGAACGTAAAGAATTCATCGAGAAATTGATAAAAAAGTTTATAAAGTTACCAGAGTCAGAAAAGTCTTTTGTGGCCGGATATATGGCAGGAAAAGAAGAAGAGAGAGCTAAATGGAAGAAGAAAATGGCATGAGATAAACGGGATGAGAGCGTACCGAATTTCGGTACAAAAAGTAGAAGGGAGTGAAATATATGTCTGATCAGGAAATTATGGAAGTGGTAAATAGAATTGCAGACGCAGTGAAAAAGAAGTCGCTCCCAGAGTTCGGGGTAGGAGGCGTTCCAATGCAAGTAGCGGAAAAAGTATTGGGAATGAATCGAACAACGATTTTAAATCTGATGGAAATTGGTCAGTTGGATATCGGAATTGTAACAACAGCTGCCAGAAAAAAGGGAGTGCGATCATACCGGAACTCTTATATTAGTCCGAAAAAATTCTATGAATTGACAGGATATATCTGGAAAGGAAAAGAAACGAAAAAATAAAATGTACCGAATTTCGGTACGGTACGAGGAGAGGGGGATTCATGTAATGGCAAAAAAATATAAAAAACGAGCAGATGGTCGTTATGCAACTACAGTGGTATTGTACTGGTCAAGCATTTTTGTAACACTTTGTTCGATAAATATCTAACTGTAACGGGCCTCCATTGGTGTTAAATAATTATTGTAGGAATGAGGCCGAACATAATTGT
>NZ_NFKJ01000053.1 GCF_002160325.1 Lachnoclostridium sp. An181 | reverse complement strand
TAGAAAAGCCAGCTGCCATCTCCAAAAATCTTCTGCAGTTTTCCGCATCCGACATGACTGCGCCGAACATGAAATTATCCTTGATGGTCAATTCTTTTAAACATTTCTTTTGTCTCACTGTAATTCCTCCCAAACACAGAGGAATTCTATAGTTTTAGTATACAGTTTCAACTATGTTTTTGCAAGAAAAAATCCACAGAAGAATGACATATCCTTTCTCATTTTTTATATAGAATCCCTCTGTCTCTATTGTTGTGATCTCGCCGAATCGGCATGAATTGTTTCTGACTTGTATATTTCCTTGCGGATGAGACATATCAAGCTGTCCCATCCGCCCTTAGATATGATTTATAGATTTTTTTCAAACTGCTCTATCGACTGCGCACGGGCAGCCAACTTCAGCCATCTGCTCAAGACACTGGTATCTGTCTGTCCTAAAATCTTTTCTCGCAAAGATTGCGGCACTTCCCCAATGGTCTCCAAAAGCTCTATAACTGCCAACGCTCTCCCTTCTGTTCTACCTTCTTCTCTACCCTCTATTTTCCCTTCTTCTCTTTCGTCCTGCAGCATCTCTTCCAAAACCATAAACTTCTCCTCCAGTTCCCGGCTTTCTTTCACATGTCTGACGGCTTTTTGCAGCGTCTGCACATATTCGTCCTCAAAACTGCTCTCGCTCTCTTCCAGATCTGCTTTTACATACTTTAAAAACTGCACAAGTTCTTCCGGCTCATCCTCCTCATTCTCCCCGGC
>NZ_NFKJ01000052.1 GCF_002160325.1 Lachnoclostridium sp. An181 | reverse complement strand
TATCTGTCTGTCCTAAAATCTTTTCTCGCAAAGATTGCGGCACTTCCCCAATGGTCTCCAAAAGCTCTATAACTGCCAACGCTCTCCCTTCTGTTCTACCTTCTTCTCTTTCGTCCTGCAGCATCTCTTCCAAAACCATAAACTTCTCCTCCAGTTCCCGGCTTTCCTTCACATGTCTGACGGCTTTTTGCAGCATCTGCACATATTCGTCCTCAAAACTGCTCTCGCTCTCTTCCAGATCTGCTTTTACATACTTTAAAAACTGCACAAGTTCTTCCGGCTCATCCTCCTCATTCTCCCCGGCTGTGCTCAAAAAAAGTGTTCTCTCACCACTCCCAAGTCCAAGATTTGGATTCTCCAGACAGCGGTTTTCAAAGGTGTAACGATACTTTTTTTCTCCAAACGGATCAAAGTCACAAATAAAGATGACATAGGAATCCGGTAGCATGCCATATGTACTCCCTGAGAGAAGTGTTTCCGCATCCATCTGCCCATGATAGTACCTGGAACGTCTCCCTAGCTCTGCCTGCGGCAGCATCTGCATCTCCACATTGTAATGCGTATTTTTTTCATCACGCGCAAATACATCCAGGCGCACACCTTTATATTCCGGGTGATAGACCATACTTTTTTCTTTGATCACTTCCACTCTCTCGATAGAAAAGCCAGCTGCCATCTCCAAAAATCTTCTGCAGTTTTCCGCATCCGACATGACTGCGCCGAACATGAAATTATCCTTGATGGTCAATTCTTTTAAACATTTCTT
>NZ_NFKJ01000051.1 GCF_002160325.1 Lachnoclostridium sp. An181 | reverse complement strand
GCGGTGTGATGAAACGCCTTGACCTTGCGATTAACGACAGGGCGGGCATACTGGATATTCCAGATCTGACCGCCAAATGCAACCGTGAGGAATGTGTTTCCCTGTTCCGTTCTTTCAAGTCCTATGCTTCGGGGGAGCTGGTGAAGCACAACGAGCAGGACAAGGCGGGCATGGGACACACGCTGTATATCGGCTCTCTGAAATCGGAAGTCTACTTCTGCTGTTATGAGAAGAACTACGAACAGTACGCAAAGCTGGGAATACCGATTGAGGAAGCACCCATAAAGAACCGCTTCGAGATACGATTGAAAGATGAAAGAGCTTATTATGCCGTCCGTGAACTGCTGACCCATTATGACGCAGAACAGACGGCTTTTTCTATCATCAATCACTATATCCGCTTCGTGGACAGAGAACCAGAGAAACGAAAGACAGACTGGAAGCTCAATGACCGCTGGGCGTGGTTTATCGGGAAAGACCGCCCGCCTGTCAAGCTGACGACAGACCCAGAGCCTTACACGCTGGAAAGAACGCTGGGCTGGATAAGCCGACAGGTCGCCCCTACGCTGAAAATGCTGAAAAAGATAGACGCTGGCAACCGCACAAGCTATCTGAAAGAGATTGAGGACAACGCAAAGCTGACGGAAAAGCACTTGCAGATAATCAAACAGCAGACAGCGGACACAGAGGAGCTTATCACAGAGTAAAGGAGAATTGAGATTATGGCAGAACTTGTTAAGGACTTAGTGCTGGTATCGCTGGGAATGGGTATCGGT
>NZ_NFKJ01000050.1 GCF_002160325.1 Lachnoclostridium sp. An181 | reverse complement strand
ACCGATACCCATTCCCAGCGATACCAGCACTAAGTCCTTAACAAGTTCTGCCATAATCTCAATTCTCCTTTACTCTGTGATAAGCTCCTCTGTGTCCGCTGTCTGCTGTCGGATTATCTGCAAGTGCTTTTCTGTCAGCTTTGCGTTGTCCTCAATCTCTTTCAGATAGCTTGTGCTGTTGCCAGCGTCTATCTTTTTCAGCATTTTCAGCGTAGGTGCGACCTGTCGGCTTATCCAGCCCAGCGTCCTTTCCAGCGTGTAAGGTTCTGGGTCTGTCGTCAGCTTGACAGGCGGGCGGTCTTTCCCGATAAACCACGCCCAGCGGTCATTGAGCTTCCAGTCTGTCTTTCGCTTCTCTGGCTCTCTGTCCACGAAGCGGATATAGTGATTGATGATAGAAAATGCCGTCTGTTCTGCGTCATAATGGGTCAGCAGTTCACGGACGGCATAATAAGCTCTTTCATCTTTCAGTCGTATCTCGAAGCGGTTCTTTATGGGGGCTTCCTCAATCGGTATTCCCAGCTTTGCGTACTGTTCGTAGTTCTTCTCATAACAGCAGAAGTACACCTCACTTTTCAGTGAGCCGATATACAGCGTGTGTCCCATGCCCGCCTTGTCCTGCTCGTTGTGCTTCACCAGCTCGCCCGAAGCATAGGACTTGAAAGAGCGGAACAGGGAAACACATTCCTCACGGTTGCATTTGGCGGTCAGATCTGGAATATCCAGTATGCCCGCCCTGTCGTTAATCGCAAGGTCAAGGCGTTTCATCACACCGC
>NZ_NFKJ01000005.1 GCF_002160325.1 Lachnoclostridium sp. An181 | reverse complement strand
GCAGTTGGATATTATAACCGTGGGAATGCACATAAGAGTATCCGGGAATACGATAAAGCTATAGAGGATTATACAAAAGCAATTGAATTGGATGCAGACTATGTATATGTATATAATGGCCGTGGGAATGCGTATTATGATTTAAAAGAATACGATAAAGCTATGGAGGATTATATAAAAGCGATTGAGTTGGATGCAGACTATGTATATGCATATACGGGTCTGGGGAATTGTTATTACATGAAACAGCAGTACAAGGAGGCTGAAGATAATTATACAAAAGCGATTGAGCTGGATAAGGACTATAAACTTGCGTACAAAAACAGGGCAATGGCTTACCGGAAACTTGGAAAAGTGGAAGAGGCGTTGGCGGACGAAAACAGAGTAAAGGAATTAGAAGAAAAGTAAACAAAGAAAAGAAAAATAACTTCCATCTGGTTGACAGTATTGGAAGTTATTTTTTGATGAAATGAAATTTTATAGTGCATATTGTATAACAAAAGTTGAAAAAACGGTTATATAGTAGTATAATTTTTCTTGGCTTTAGGCTAAAAGTATTAGCGAATTGACGTTTAAGGAAAGGAAGATGAGTATGAAAAAGAAGGGCATGCTGAGGAAGGGTCTGGCAGTGGGGCTTTGTATCAGCTTAAGCGGAACACTTTGTCCGCTTCCGGTTTCCGCTGAGGGGGGTCCGGCGGATCGGGTGGTTGCACAGTTGGCGACAAAAACAGTGGATTATGTCCAGACATTTGACGATGCAGATGGAAGTAACTGGGTATCCTATGCAAATCCGTCTATCTGCTCTGTCATTGACGGAAAACTGGACATTGAGACTGCCCAGGGAAATGAAAACAAACAGCCGCAGTACGCACTGCGGATCGATGAGGAATCACCGGAAATTTCTGCAGGTGAGATCAGTGCGCAGTTTGATGTCAAAAGTCATGCAGGAAGATTTGCATTTGTATTCCATTATCAGGATGAGAACAATTTCGATGCACTTGGATATGACATCAATGACGGCTGGGTATATTTCCATCGCGCTAATGGAAAGAATGAGGACACAAACTTCAAAGGCCCGGTGATGAAAAACGGAACATCTGCGTCCATCCAGATCGGATTTTTTGACGGAACATTGGAAGTAAAAGTGAACGGAGAGAAAATTTTCGTGGGAAATGACCTTCCAATGCACGAGAAGGGACAGCTAGGAATCCGCACATGGGGATATGCGGGAAATTATGCACATATTGCCGTGGATACAATCTCTTACAGCGAAAAAACAAAAGTATCCCTGACTCCGGACAGTGCCTATGTAAAATATGCAGAGGCAGGGACCTATGACGTAAAGACTACACTCTCCTCAACCGAGAATCCATTGGCGCATTTGGAAGCAGATGGTGAAAACCTGACAGAGGGAACAGATTACGTTGTGGATGGTGACACTGTATCCATCAAAAAAGAATTTGTGGAAAAAGTAAAAGAAGATGGACTGACAAACATTCAGTTTGTCTTTGAAGATGGATACAAGACAACCTTTGCTCTTCAGGTACAGCTCCCGCCGGAAGAAGATGTGACGTATCTTCATGATTTTTCCAAGGATGGACTTGGAAATGTGAAAGTAGTGTCCGGGGACGGATCTGTGAAGATGGATGAAAATACGCTTAGAGTAGAAGGCGGTTCTGACACGATCGTGATCGATGAGGATTCACCAAAACTGTACAACCAGGAAGTGGAATTTTCCTTTGATCCAAAGAATGACAATGCAAACTTTGGCGTTGTGTTAAGGTATGCAGGCGAAGATTCCTGGACATACATTGGACAGGATGGTTCCGGAAATGAGTTTGGTTCTGACTGGTATGTAAAGAACAGCGAGGGCGCCTACAGAAGATTTGCGCCGGACAGCGAGGTCAACAAAACGGATTCCGCAAGGATTTATGCAAACCGTGTGCAGCCTTACAAAGTAAAGGTAAGGGCAGTGGGAAATGTTGTGACCATCTTTTTGGATGATGCGGAAATTTTCCACGGCGTGGTAGATGAGCTGACCGATGAAAGAGGACAGGCTGGTGTTCGTTTCCACGGAAACTCCGGAGGAAACATTCAGTATCTGTCTGTTGCCACACAGCCGGAATTAGAGCCTGAGGATATCCAGGAAGAAAGCGTGCATGCGATCGCATCCGAGGAATTGAGTGTGAACATGGATGAAAACTTCCCGCGTGTCATTGACTATACGTTGGCGGAAAACGGAAATAAAATGTATGGACAGGAAACACCATATTATTATGTGGAGATCAACACTACAACCTACCGCCCAACTGTGACAAGCGAGTTTACAGGTGACAAGGCTGTTTACCACATGGCAGTAGAAGAACTTGGAATTACCTTTGATGTTGTATTTACGGTGGAGAAAAATGTACTCACCATGGATATTGAAAATGTGAATGACGAAAACTATCAGGTCAACACCATCAATTTCCCGAACCACAGTCTGGTCTCCATGAGAAGTACAGAGCCAAACGCACAGTTCCACTCTGCAAACTATAATCTGCAGAGAAATTATAAACTTGCGGACAAGGCTGCGGATGAGGCTTTCAATACCACATCCATCGCAACACTCAGCAGTGATAATATTGCGGCATCCATGGCAAACAACTCGATCAAAAACCGCCAGGAAGTTGCATTCCGGACCTTTGATATGGGGGATTATACATCCACTGCTCTTTGGAGCAATGAGTACATGTACAAAGGTATGCTGGACGGAGAAGTGATCGATGAGCCGTGGGCAAAGGTTACGATCACAGCGGACAGAAATAAAGATGAGAAGATTGATTATCAGGATGCAGCCATTGCTTACAGAGATGATGCTGCCCAGGAAAGAGTGGGCACGGAGATCGTGCAGAACAGTTATAGCTACATAGCCATGAATGTGGGAAGCTCTGCGCAGTATCCATTCCTCCGTATTTTGGACAATATCAAAAAATTCAGTCTTGGCACGGATAATTTCGGACAGGCAGTGATCGTCAAAGGATATCAGAGCGAAGGCCATGACAGTGCGCATCCGGATTACGGAAATATCGGTAAGAGACAAGGCGGGGAGCAAGATTTTAAAGTCCTTCTTGAGGAGTCCGAAAAATACAATACAAAAGTCGGCGTTCACATTAATCATACGGAATCCTATCCGGAATCCAAGTATTACGCTCAGGTGGCGTCCACAGTGAATGGATGGAGCTGGTATGATGATGCAAAACAGATCATCCGCGAAAATGATATTTTGAATGAAGAGAGCGGAATGGGTGCGCGCCTTGATGAACTCAAAGAAAAAGCACCCGGGCTTGACTGGGTATATGTGGATGTATACGGAGACGGAAGATGGCCAAGCCATAAACTGAGCAAAAAACTCCAGGAGAACGGCTGGGCGATCGCATCCGAGTATGCAAGCGCTATGAGCAACACGTCCATCTGGGGACATCACATCAACAGTACCCACAATGGAACCGGAAACCTTCTTCGGTTTGTCAACCACCAGACACAGGAAAACTTTGGAAACAGTACCCTGTTCCGTGGACAAAAAGACGGACGTATCAACGGATTCTGCGGATGGCAGGGAGCGTCCGATTACAATGAGACGATCAAAAGTTTCTTTACAGAGATCCTGCCAAATAAATATTTGATGAACTTCCCGATGAGTCAGTGGGAGAAGAGCAGTGAAGCAGTCTTTGGATATGACAATGAAGTTGTCTCTTCTATTGAAGGCGGAGTGAATAAGATCAGGAAAGACGGAAAGCTGATCGCAGACGGAAATAAGATCTTTATACCTTGGAATCCGCAGACAGAAGAAAAGATTTATCACTGGACAGACAAAGACGGAGAGACTACATGGGAACTTCCGGACAGCTGGGCAGGCGTGGAAAATGTCTATCTGTATAAACTGACGGATGAAGGGCGCTCTGAAGAAACCGTGATCCCGGCAGAAGACGGAAAGGTAACGCTTTCTACCAAAGCCAATACAGGATATGTTGTGTACAAAGAACAAGCGCCAAAACAGGAAGATATGAACTGGAGCGAAGGAAGTCCTGTGAAGGATATGGGATTTGACAGTCATGAATTTGGATATGCATGGGAGAAATCCTCCAGCGCAGGAAATACGGATCATATCCAGTATGTTGACAATAATAAAGGAAATACAACACTTCGTGTATCCGGAAATGACGGTGCGGACGCAAAAGTGACGCAGACCATGACCGGACTGAAACCAGGGCAGTCTTACAGCGCATCCGTGTGGATGGAAGTATCGGACGGAAGACGTGCAACCATCGAGGTAGAGACGCCGGATGGAAAGAAAGTCAGCAACTATACAGACCGTAGCAATGTTATCTACGGTGTTACCCACAATGATAAGCTCAACACGTATTATCAGAGAGTGAAAGTATTGTTTACTCAGCCGGAAGGCGAGACGACTGCAAAGATCAGTCTGTCCGTGGACAAAGGAGATGCTGATTCCTGGGCAAACCTGGATGATGTCCGTGTGATGCCGGTGGATGTTTCCGATAAACAGGGACATGATTACTATGAAGATTTTGAGAATGTAGATCAAGGATTCGGTCCATTTACATCAACAAAGAGCGATAACAGCCACTTGTCTGAGACGAACAAACCGTATACAAACGATACGATAGACGGACAGTTTTCCTTGAAAATCAGAAGTGGGGATTATATGAGGACCATGCCGCACACCATCCGGTTTGCTCCGAATACCACATATGAAGTAGGACTGGACTGCCTGTCAAATGCGGATAAGGCATTCCTCTTACAAGTGCGCTCCGACAAGGCTGCGGAAGCAGGCGATACCGAAAACGCAGTTGTGGCTTCCGAGTACTCTGTGGCAAATGGTTCCATCAAAGTACGTTTCACAACAGGAAATTATGATGACTACTATATTGATATGACAAAGGCAAACGCCACAGAATACATTGTGGACAATCTTTACGTGGATGAGATCAAACAGGAAGAGATTTCCACAGCAGTATTGGAATATGCAATCAGTCTTGCTAAGAAGGCAAGTACAGAGGGCGTAGTACAATCCGTAGTGGAAAAATACAATGAAACTCTTGCAAATGCAAAGGATATCCTTAAGAGAGTACAGGAGAATGATACGACCGTTACTCAGGAAATGGTGGACAATGCATGGCAGGAACTCATTGAGGCAATGCAGTATCTGTCATTCAAACAAGGAGACAAGACAGACCTTGCGAAAGTGATCGTATTGGCAGATGAGATGAACAACAACCTTTCTTCTTATCTGGAAGAAGGAAAAGAGGCGTTTGTGAAAGCTCTTGAGGCTGCAAAAGCAGTGCAGGAAGACGGAGATGCTATGCAGGACGATGTCAATACAGCATGGAAAAATCTTCTTACAGCAATGGCAGGACTCCAGAAGATTCCGGACAAGAGCGCTCTGGAAGAACTTTTGAATAAAGCAGAAGGATTGAATGAGGCTGATTACGAGGCAGCAAGTTACGCAGCATTCAGAATGGCATTTGCAGACGCAAAAGCAGTTCACGAAGATGATCAGGCTACAGCGAAAGAAGTAGATGCAGCAGTAGCAGCACTTGACGGAGCAATCGCAAAACTGACACCTGCAAAAGATGCGGATGAAAATACAGTGGCAAATGCAGGAAATACAACGACAGGCTCTGATAACAAGGGTACATCTGCAGATAAGAAAGATACCAATACAGCCGATACATCAAATGTAAAAAATGCAACAGCAAAATCTGCGAAGACAGGCGATGAGGCTAATGCAGCGTTACCTGCGGCAGCGGGAATCCTTGCAGCAGTAGCGGCAGCATTTATATGGAAAAAAAGAAGATAGCCCAAAAGAATAAGGAAGTATAAAACAGGGCGCTGTGGAAATGGGATTCCACAGCGCCCTGTATGAATTTGTTTTCTATTGATATGATTCTCTGATATATTCTGCAACATCCGGCAGCTCAGGAAAGAGATGCGCCTTGTTGATGCAAAATTCATCCAGTGTCTTTAAAAGCTGTTTTTTTGCACTGGATTTAATGATGTAGACCTGCTTTTTTCCACCCTTCTGGTATCGGTAATTGTGGATTGGGTTCTGGTGTTCTGAAAACAGTCCGCAGATAATGAAAGCGCCATCCTGTTTCACAATGCGCTGATTGCGTTTTTCGGATAAAACAAAGAAACAGTCCAACACATCTTTTTTCACGATCTCATCCCGGAAAGCAGGTTTTTCCAACTTGATCTCATGTAAAAGTCTTGTCGCTTTCTTGTTGAAATATTCCTGAGTCACGGATGTGTCAGAAGCCAGTTTCTGCAGAGAATCTTTGACAGACTGAGAGAACAGGGGAAGACTTGCAAGAATGGATGCAGTATCACTTTTCGGATACTTGACATCCTGGCTGTTCACCTGAAAAATGATAAACTCCCCGGACTTTTTCGGCTGGCTTTCACACGCAAAATATAAAGCCACGAGAGGATTTCTTGTGACGTCCAAAAGCCTTGTCGGTACGCCGTAGTGCTGCATATGTACCAAATAGTCCAGATGTGTTTTGCAGTGATTAAAGTCTTCCGGGCATTCGATGAGCGTCTCATTGTAAATATCACGTTCACATTCAAGCCAATTTTCACTGCGCATGATGGAAGGTAGGAGCAAATAATCGCAATCCGCATGACCACGGTAGTAGAGCGTTTTGCCTGGGGTAGCCAGTTCTTTGATCGCATTGTTAAAACCGGAAAAAGAACTGATGATATTCAGCTCTACTTTTTTCTTGTCATAGATAATACTGTCCGCAAAGGCCAGCGTGCCAAGATCAAAGGCATCGGAAAGGGAACTAAGAGCTTTGGCAGTCATATCCTTTCTTATTTCCGCAGTCGGGTAAGCACGGTAAATCCAGTTGATCACAGCCTTTGCCTCTATGGACGGCAAAAGTCCGTTTGTTTGAGTTTTCAGAAAAATTTCAAGGAAACGGACAAAATAGGAAAACGCATTTTCCGGAGTCGGATAAGAGTCTCTGTAAAGCTGGGCAAACGGCGAATCAATTTTCGTGAGATCATCCAGCATTTCGCGTTTGTCAATCCTGCCGTAAATGTACTCTTCCATATTGCAGAACATATCAGAGCGGATCTTTTTGGCAAACACAGTTTTAAAAGCCGCTTTGATCAGTGGATATTGTGAAATGTCTTCAAAAAAGAAAAACATAGAAGTCACTCCTCTCGACAAAATTTTCTATCATTATTATAACTTTTTTGCGGAGAAGGGGCAAGAAAAGTGACGATATAGGATACTGTTTTTATAGAAGTTCAAATTGCATAATTTTAAATTGTCCGTAATATTATGTAAAAAACGGCTATGGGAGAATATCCTTGAAAGAATACATAGAAGAACGGGCAATTGAAATTGCGGAATATATTATCCAGGAAAATGTGACGGTAAGACAGACTGCCAAGAAATTTGGGGTGTCAAAATCCACGGTGCATAAAGACGTGACAGAACGTTTATTCCAGATCAATCCATCTTTAGCGCATGAGGTGCGGAAAGTCCTGGATACAAACAAATCGGAGCGCCACATCCGCGGTGGACGTGCGACAAAAGAAAAATATCTGCATATGGCTCATTGACGTAAAAAAACAGTGCATTGCTTTTGGAGGAAACGCCATTCCCCAAAAGCAGATGCATTTTGGGGAGAAAGAATGTGCTTTTGCCAGCAGAGTGCGCAAATTGCAGGAGATTTTGGAAAAGCTCTTGTAAATGCATACCCGGTATTTTATAATAAACAGCACGAAGATACAAATTTGATAATTGCAATAGGAGGAAAACACGTGAAGAACGAATTGGTAATTGTACTTGACTTCGGCGGACAATACAACCAGCTGGTGGCAAGACGTGTTCGTGAATGTAATGTATATTGCGAGATTTATTCTTATAAAACAGACATCGAGCAAATCAAAGCAATGAATCCAAAGGGAATCATTCTCACCGGAGGACCGAACAGCTGCTACGAAGCGGATTCACCGACCTACACAAAAGAATTGTTTGAACTTGGCATTCCGGTGCTCGGACTTTGCTACGGCGCGCAGCTGATGATGCATGTTCTCGGCGGAAAAGTAGAAAAAGCGGATGTCAGAGAGTATGGAAAGACAGAAGTAGTGATTGACAAGACTTCATCCAAAGTATTTGAAGGCGTATCCACACCTACTATCTGCTGGATGAGCCACTTTGACTATATTTCAAAAGTTGCACCGCAGTTTGAAGTGTCTGCACACACGGCAGACTGCCCAACAGCAGCAGCAGAAAATGCGGACAAGAAACTGTATGCGATCCAGTTCCACCCGGAAGTGCTCCACACAGCAGAAGGAACAAAGATGATCAACAACTTTGTAAAAAATGTATGTGAATGCTCAGGCGACTGGAAAATGGACGCATTTGTAGAAAACTCCATCCGGGAAATCCGCAAAAAAGTAGGAAACGGCAAAGTGCTCTGCGCTCTTTCCGGCGGTGTGGATTCTTCCGTAGCGGCAGTTATGCTCTCAAAAGCCATTGGAAATCAGCTTACCTGTGTATTTGTTGACCATGGACTTTTGAGAAAAAATGAAGGCGATGAAGTAGAGGCAGTCTTCGGCCCGGAAGGCCCGTATGACTTGAACTTTATCCGCGTGAACGCTCAGGAAAGATTTTATGGCAAACTCAAAGGTGTAGAAGAACCTGAGAAAAAGAGAAAAATCATCGGTGAAGAATTCATCCGTGTTTTTGAGGAAGAAGCAAAGAAAATCGGAGCAGTGGATTTCCTTGTACAGGGAACCATTTACCCTGACGTGGTGGAGAGCGGACTTGGCGGAGAATCCGCAGTCATCAAATCCCATCACAATGTAGGAGGACTGCCGGATTACGTAGATTTCAAAGAGATCATTGAACCTCTGCGCGACCTGTTCAAAGATGAAGTTCGCAAAGCCGGCCTTGAGATGGGCATTCCGGAGTACCTGGTATTCCGTCAGCCATTCCCTGGACCGGGACTTGGAATCCGCATCATTGGCGAAGTGACGGAGGAAAAGGTACGCATGGTGCAGGATGCGGACGCAATCTACCGTGAAGAGATTGCAAACGCAGGGCTTGACAGAAGTATCGGGCAGTATTTTGCAGGACTTACAAATATGAGGAGCGTTGGAGTCATGGGGGACGAGAGAACTTATGACTATGCAGTGGCGCTTAGAGCTGTGAATACAGTAGATTTTATGACCGCGGAGGCAGCGGAGATTCCGTATGAGGTGCTCAGTAAAGTGATGAGCAGGATTATTAATGAGGTCAGAGGCGTGAACAGGGTAATGTATGATCTGACGAGTAAGCCGCCGGGGACGATTGAGTTTGAATAGTAAACAGAGAGCCGGGAAGCCGCATAAATAGCGGACTTTCCGGCTCTTGGTGTGTGGTGTGATACCTTTTTGATACCTGTAATACTAAATAAGGTTTCTAAAAGAGTTGAATGTAGGAGCAAAGTAATGTCTACACTTTTTTGAAAGTATAAGGGGATCTAACTTTCTTAGCATCCTATCACCATGTATTTTTTTGGAATAGTATAAATCCCTTGAAGATGAAATTTTTTCGGAATATAATCGGTTTGTATTGGGTAGCTCTGAAATATATTCTTTGACCTTAGTTTGGATTGCTTCAATGATTTCATCGCTTAATTTATAATATTTTTGATCAAAATATCCATAATTTTCAATATCATTGCTATATTCTTTGAGAACATATGTATTAAGATATTGTCTTAAATGATGAGCAAAAAATATTTTAGTAGGTAAATCAATATCTGTAACAAAAGCATCAGAAGTATAAATATAACCGAAACCATTATCCCAATCTGCGATAAACCAACTTTCGATCTCCGGGGAAGCATAGAGAATAAAAATAGGAATATTGCATTTTAAGATAGAATGTATTTTTTCTTGTATGGAATGGATATATCCTTGTATTTGAGATTTATCCATTCCATAGAAATTACCGTCTAAATCATCTTCTATAAGTATTGCGCTATACTGCGCAATTTCTATAGAGTGATTTTGAATAATGGTATAAATTTTTTCTAATAATGCTGAACCAGTCAGTCCACTGATTTTTGGGGAGATAGTTTTAGAATCCCCTTTTTTCTTAATAGTTTTGTTGGGAAGATATTGTTTGTACTCATAGTTATTATTAATTTTTCTTAAAAAAGCTTGCATTGCCCCAGCTTCTGTATATCCACATGTTAAAAAACATGCAATTCGTTTTGTTACCATGGCCAGCCTCCTAGCGCAGGATCATTTGTCCTATATAAATCGCCCAACTCCCAATCTCCTAACTCATCAGCGATATCTTCATAAGTAATCTTTTTAATTTTATTTACGCCGTTGTTGTCGAAAACAAAAACAGCAACATGATTATGTTTGAATTCTTCGGTAAATGAATCTAAAAAATCAGGTGAATGTGTGCTTATAAAACATTGATTTAAATTGTCCGATGTTTGTAGCCAATTTCCAATCACTTTTTGCCAAGCTGGGTGGAGATTTGTTTCTGGTTCATCTATAGCCAATAAAGAACAAGGTTTTTCCAGAGGCATATTAATTAATAGATTAAGTATTAGTCCTTTTAGTGTTCCCTCCGAAATATCAGATAAATCATATTGTTTATTATCATATACAAGTTTGAATATAAGTTTATCATACAGAGATACAGTATCAACCTGTTGAAGATTTGGAATTAGTTCTCTTAAGTACTGCTCAAAGATATTTTTCCATAATATATTATTGGATTTATAGTTGTTAAATACATTTATAAAATTAGTTCCAGTATTATTGAGGTAAAGATCAACGTTTTTTAGATTTACAGGTTCTCTTATTGATTTGGTGTCAAATTGAGCACTTGTATAAACATTGAAACCTTCAAAATAATTTTGTATATCGTATAGTAAATGCGCAATGTTTACCCGTATAAGTTCACTGCCATACAAATTTTTATTTTCTAATAAGATATCTTTAAATTGCATCATTAATGTTTCTTGGCTATCAACAACAAAATTCAAACGACGATTAAGTTGCCCTTTTTTTATGGCTGAGGAAAAATAACCGCGTCCTAATTTTTTATCATGACATCTAAAATAATTAAACTCATCTTCATATTTATCATTGTGCAAATCGGTTGAATTGAGTTCTTCCAATAAAATATGACATTGTTCTACAGTATTTCCAGTTGAGAATGAAAATTTATATCTGACAGGTTCGTTATTTAAGTTAAGTTCCCATGCAAATTCAATAGGCGAATGTTCGTCAGCTGCATTGTTTAACATATGGCCCCAACCATTACGAGAAATGGCATTTAAAAATGCAGACTTTAAATTTCCATCATTTGGTTTTTTTAACATTTCTGAAAAAAATGTAAGTGCTTTAATAAAATTACTTTTTCCAGAATTGTTTGGACCTATTAAAATATTGATTTTGGCAAACTCTAATTCTGAGGCGCTTATATTTCTAAAATTTTGACAGCTAAATTTTTTTATCATAATTCCTCCATTTTGCAATTATATATACAGTTTTTATAGAATTTAACAGCATATTTATATTAAGGATTTCCAGATATAACTGTTATTATGTTTATCATTTCCTTTTTCATCAACATCACTACTGGTTGCAGGCCAGTTGATCTTCCATTCAAAATATTCGTCTTCTGAAATCTCTCCGTTCTTTAACTGCTCTTTTCGCAGACACCATTCACGAAGAAATTCATTTACCAGACCATAATCAATCCACATACCTACAGGAGCATGAGCAGGCCATTTGTCGCTGTCATTATATCGGACAGATTTATCATCAGAAGCGTTGCACTTACCGGGATTACGCACAAGTTGGAATAAATGAAAGGTGTTGCGATTGTCTTCGTCAAGCCAGAAGAATGTTTGCATAATGTCCTCGGCGCATCCAGGGGCTTCGGTGATAAAATTGATATAGTTCACATTTAAAATCTTAGCAATTTCCATGAGCGTGTCTTTTTTAGGGACACGATAACCAGACTCATATTGCGCTACACGAACATCAGCATTTCGTTCCTCGTATCCCAGTTTTAAGCCTAATTCGCGCTGTGTTAATCCACGAAATGTTCGTATTCTCTTAATTCGTTCTCCTAATACCATAAATCATGTCCTTTCTGAAATCTATAAGTTATATGTCATAATCCATTCGTCGCCGATTTCCTTTATGATTCTAAAACCTATTTTTTGGTACAGTTTAGTTGCATAATTAGCTTTTTGAACGGAAAGTGAAACATGTTTATAACCGTGTGCTTGTAGCAGAGATAACATTTCTTTTATCAAACTGCTCCCAATTCCTTGACCTCGATATTTTTTATACAGAGAGATTGCAAGGGAAGGCGTCTTATCATCAATATGTCCGTAATCATTCATAATTCTCACCCAGACAGCACCAATGATTTTATTCTCGACTTCAGCAACTAATGAAAAATCATCTTTTGATGTTCCGAAATCCTTAACATAAATCTGCAGCTCAGGAGCAGTAATAATACTTTTTGAAGGTGGCTCTACTCCTTCTGGAACAAAAATGGCTTCATATAAAAAATCGTTCAATAACGGATACTCCTGTGCTGTCATTTCCCGTATTGTATATTTCATAAAGCCCTCCTATGAAAATGGCTATCCTATTTCTTATATTCTAGCATAACTCAAATCATACGACAACAAAAACTTATCATAAATGCTAAATTTAATAAAAAAGATAAGTTTAACAAATATGCTATTGACAATAACAAAAATGCTAAGTATAATACAAATACGGAACTTAACAAAAAAGCTAAAACAACAAGGAGGATATCTATTTGAAAAATGATTTATTTGTAACAGCCGGAGAAGTTGCACAGGATTTGGGTGTTTCAAAACCATTTGCCTACAAATTAGTGCGGCAGATGAATGAAGAACTGAAAGCAAAAGGATTTATTACAATCGCTGGAAGAGTAAGCAGAAAATACTATGAAGAAAAATTTTATGGTATGGCGCAGACAAATTAAGAGGGAGGTGAGGTTATGGCGGCGTACAAAGATGAAAAGCGTGGAACATGGTATGTATCGTTTCACTATTATGATTGGACAGGAAAAAACTGTCGGAAAGTGAAAAGAGGTTTTAAGACTAAACGGGAAGCGACAGAATGGGAACATCATTTTCGTATGAAAGAAGCTGCTGATCTGGATATGACTTTTGGCGAGTTTGTAGAAGCCTACACCAGAGATATGAAGCCGAAACTAAAACACAATACTTGGCTGACAAAGGAGCATATTCTGCGGACGAAGTTATTGCCATATTTTAAGGACAAGAAAATGCGTGACATTCGTGCGACAGATATTATCCAATGGCAGAATGAACAGATTTCTTACCGTGATGCTAAAGGAAAGCCTTATGCGCCTACGTATCTGAAAACTCTGCAATCAGAATTAAGTGCTCTTTTTAATCATGCGGTGCGTTTCTATGAGCTGAAAAGCAATCCGGTTGTAAAGGCTGGGCCGCTTGGAAAAGGGAAAGCAGAGGAGATGCTTTTCTGGACAAAAGAGGAATACTTAAAATTTATTGAAGCGGTAAAAGACAAGCCATATTCATACCATGCATTCCAGATATTATACTGGTGTGGTCTGCGCGTAGGAGAACTGTTAGCACTTACTCCGCAGGATATTGATTTTGATAACAAGGTCATTCGGATTACAAAATCCTATCAGCGATTAGAGGGGAAAGACGTCATTACAGATCCGAAGACTCCAAAAAGTAAACGGAATATAAGTATGCCGGATTTCCTGTGTGATGAATTGAAAGATTATATCAGTAGATTATATGGGCTTCTTCCTACGGATCGTATCTTTCATCTGACAAAAAGTTTTCTGCACCATGAAATGACAAGAGGTGCAGAGAAAGCAGGAGTAAAGCGTATCAGAATCCATGATTTGAGACATTCGCATATTTCTCTGCTGATCAGTATGGGATTTTCGGCTGTATCAATTGGAAATCGGGTAGGACATGAAAGTGTTGATATTACTTATCGTTATGCACATATGTTTCCAACAGAGCAGACAAAAATGGCAATGTTATTGAACGAAGAATTTAAGGAGGGCATGGAAGAATGAGTGGTACACACAAATATCCGACAATTAGCTTTCGTATTTCTCCCAGAGAACGAGATGAAATCGAAGCGAAAATTCTTGTCAGTGGTATGAAGAAAAAAGATTATTTTGTCCGTTCCTGTATTTACAATCGTGTTTGTGTGGTAGGGAAGAAAGAGACTGTCTATCAGATTGTAGAGAAATTACAGGAAATGGAAAACAGTCTGTTAGAGATAGCAGAGCAATTAAAGGACGGAAAGAGAGAGATTACTTCAGAAGAAATCCGGG
The DNA here is from genome assembly GCF_002160325.1 of Lachnoclostridium sp. An181. Lineage (GTDB taxonomy): Bacteria > Bacillota > Clostridia > Lachnospirales > Lachnospiraceae > An181. The sequence goes on along the minus strand of NZ_NFKJ01000005.1, from coordinate 136,262 downwards.
AGCTGCATACAGCTTATGAAGATATGTTAAAAGCAGTTCTCTGGATGTTGAACGGAGCAAGATATCTGTGGCAGGAAACTGATGAAAAAAGCCCAGACAGCGGCAACTGTCAGGGCATGTGATAACGGAAACCTCTGTTATCGGTAATCACAGTATGAGTATAGCAGAGGTTTCTTCCAGTGACAATGAGATTTTAAAAGCGGAGGGCATTATGGAAGAAACAAGAACAGAATTACAGATGATTAAAATGTCGGAGATACAGTCGCAGGAAGTGGTATGGCTGTGGTATCCATTTATTCCATATGGGAAGCTGACAATTATACAAGGCGATCCGGGAGACGGTAAAACAACATTTGTACTTAATATAGCGGCCAAATTATCAAAGGGTGAGGGTTTAGATCGTGGGATGAAGTTGTCAGAGCCATTGACAGTAATCTATCAGAGTGCGGAGGATGGACTCACCGATACGATAAAACCCCGCTTGGAAGCAGCAGGAGCAGATTGTGAGAACATTTCTGTTATAGATGAAAGTATAAAATCACTTTCTATGATAGATGAACGATTGGAGGAAGCGATTATAAGGACCAAGGCAAAACTTCTTATTTTAGATCCGATACAGGCTTATCTCGGCGGCAGTATGGATATGAATCGAGCAAATGAAGCAAGGGATATGACAAAAAAACTTGCATCTCTGGCAGAAAAATATCAATGTGCTATTGTACTTGTGGGGCACATGAACAAAGCAGCAGGGAATAAAGCGGCATACAGAGGAATGGGTTCTATTGACTTTTTTGCAGTAGCAAGAAGTGTATTGCTAGTTGGCAGAGTGGAAGGTGAAGAGAATATAAGGGCTGTAGTCCAGATAAAAAATAATCTGGCGGGATTCGGTCATCCGAAAGCATTTCAATTATCGGAGGACGGTTTTCTTTGGCTCGGGGATTATGAGATTACAGCAGATGAAGTTTTAGGCGGAATTGCTCCAAAAGCGAATAAATTGGAACAGGCAAAGCGTCTACTCCGGAAACTTGCAGAAACAAACAATGCTATACAGAGCAATGAGATTTTTAATCTTGCGGAGGAACAGAATATATCCAGACGGACGCTTGAAAATGCAAAAAAGGAATTGGGAGTCAGAGCGAAGAGGATAAACAATTCTTGGTATTGGGAATTGAACAAAGTAAGAACAGATTAAGGCAACAGCGCAACAACGCAGAGTATATAGAATTTGCGGATTTAGGATTTGTAAGGTTGCAAAATATATAGACCTTGCATTGTTGCGGTCTTGGAGAGGAGCGTGGGATATGATACGGAAGCAGAAATGCGGCAGGAACTGCTGCTTCGTCCATAGGACGGAAAAGCTCCCGGCAGGGCGCAAAGGCAGCTTCTGATGGCCGGAACGGCTGTCAAAAGTGCTTTTGCGTTACTTTCGACGAAAGTAACAAAGCCTATGCGCCGTATCCGGCGCTGATTACCACCCGAAAAGGGAGAAAGGATATTGATTGAAAAGAACAATCAGCTTTATGACAGGGAAAGGTTCTGTCAACCATAATAGTAGAAAATTTCATGCAAAGAATACTAATCCAGAGCGAAGCTATCTGAATATAGAGTATATCAATGAAAATATCGAAGATGTATATCATGAATTATTTGATGAAGCCCTTGCCAGGTATAACGAAAAGCAGAGCAGAAAGGATCGTTATATTGATAATTACTATGAAAAAATTCGCGCTGGTAAGCAGGAGAAAACATTCCATGAGATCATTCTGCAAATCGGGGATAAGGATAATATGGGAGCAAAAACCGAGGATGGACAGCTTGCTGCAAAGATACTTAATGAGTATATGCAGGATTTTCAGCAGAGAAATCCTACATTGAGGGTATTCTCTGCATATCTGCATATGGATGAAGCCACTCCACATTTGCATATTGATTTTGTTCCTTATACGACGGAAAGTAAGAGGGGGCTTGACACAAGAGTATCTCTTAAACAGGCGTTATCGGCTCTTGGCTTTAAAGGCGGTACAAGAAGGGAAACAGAATTAAACCAGTGGGTGGCGGCAGAAAAGAAACAGCTTGCGGCTATTATGGAACGACATGGTATTGAATGGGAACAGAAAGGAACTCACGAGAAGCATTTGTCTGTTCTGGATTTTGAAAAGCAGGAGAGGGAAAAAGAGGTAGCGGTTTTAGAAAAAGCTATTTCCGGTGGGAAAGATGAATTGCAAGATATTCAAATGCAGCAGACAAAGGCTGTGCAGGAGACAGAGCAGATTCGACAAGAACTTTCAGAACTCTTTATAACAAACGATCTACTGCGAGAACAGACGGAAACTTTGACACAAGATAAAGAGAAGTTGTTATCTGATAATGAAAAATTGGAACAACAGCAGAAAAAGTTACAGCAGGAGATTGAGAAAATGTCTATTTCAAAGACTGTTATGGAACGGAATATACGTGCTTATGACGAAGATAAAGAATGGCAGTTGCCAGAACCGGGGGCCTTTATGAGTGCAAAGACTTACCGAGATAAAAAGGCATTATCTCTTGTAGAGCGACTGAAAGATGTTATAAAAGAACTGACAATAAGGTGTATTCATCTTATGGAACAGGTAAAGAAACTGACCACAAAAATAAACATGCAAGAGGAAAAGATTGAATATCTGACGGATCGGGCTATGGGACAGAGAATGGTAATCGATAGATTACAGGAACAAGCGGCAGACTTGGGGCGGTTGAAGCAATATTTCGGAGAAGAGCGTGTACAGTCTATAGTAGAACAGAGTAAGAACTTAGAACGAGCGGAAAAGGCGGCTAAACGTTCGAGACGTTTACATGAAATGACCAGATAGGGGAGTGATACAGTGACAGATATGGAAAAAAAGATTATTGTTCGGCTGTGCGCCAAAATTCTTTTGGAAACAGATTTATATGATACAGATATAGAAGTACGGAATTTGATCGATTGGATATGCGTGTCGGAGCAGATAAAAACGAATAACAATGAAATACGCAAACTGACCGGAGAATATAAGCAGATAGAGCCGAAGTGCAGGGAAGGCGTGAGGGAGGAGTTGGAGCGCATGAAAGAACTTTGTAAAGAACGAGATAGACTTTATGAGAAGCAGAATAATCTGAGAGGGAAAAGGCAGGAAATTGAAAGGGTGTTAGAATAATAGAAGCATAGGGTATAGCAGTAGCATGCTATACTTAGTGCAACAAATTGTAATTTACGATTATGTTAAAGACAGATGTTTTGTCCATCTTTTCTATTGACAAACAAAAGGTAATATATTACTTTTATAAAAGTAATATATTACCTTTTGGAGAATGATATGAAAATTAAAGAAGTAATGAACAGTGACAAAGTTGATTTTACAGGCATTAGGTCATCATATTTTTTGCTTGGCTTATTGAGTGCGTTTGAAAACAGATTTCAAGCGGTAGCAGATAGTGCGATGAAAGAAATTAGTTGGAAGCAGTTTTTTGCTATTATTTGTATCAAGATGTGTAAAGAAAAGCCAACAGTAAAAGAACTTGCAGAAATAATGGGAAGTTCTCATCAGAATGTAAAACAGATCTTATTAAAACTGGAGAAGAAAGGTTTTGTTAGCATTTCGTTAGATGAAAATGACAAGAGAAAACAGCGTATAGAACTTACTGAATATTGTAGAGAATTTAGTGAAAAAAATGATGAGATGACGATGAGAATTATGACAAAAATGTTTGAAGGAGTTTCTGAGGAGCAATTACAAATAACGATACAGACCATTATACAAATTGAGGATAACTTAAAGGAGATTAGAGATTATGAGTAGAGGTATTATTCTGTATCAATCAAAATATGGAGCAACTAAAAAGTATGCTGATTGGCTAGTCGAAGAAACAGGGTATGACTGTATTGAAACAAAAGATGCTAAGGTTGCAAATCTACAGAATTATGATGTGATCATTTTAGGTGGAGGTGTTTATGCTTCCGGTATCGCAGGATTACAATTTATAAAGAAGAATATAGGTCGGCTAGGAAATAAGAAGATTGTTGTATTTGCAATTGGTGCTTCTCCATATGATGAGAAGGCAATCATGCAAATAAGAAAAATGCATTTCAAAGATGAACTTCGTAATATACCGTTGTTCTATTGTCGAGGGGCATGGGATGAAGAAAAGATGAAGTTTACTGACAGAACTCTTTGCAAGATGTTACAGAAAGTAGTTGCTAAACAAAATCCAGATGAGTATGAACCATGGCAAAAGGCACTGATGTGTGCAGCAGGTCAAAAGTGTGATTGGACAGATAAAGCATATTTAGAAGCGTTGTTGAAATACATTGAAGAATTATGATTTAGGAGGTCTAATTTCGATAGAGAACAGGTACGGTCAATAGTAGAACGGCCTAAGGATCTGGAATGAGCAGAATAGGTAGATAAACGTCCGAAGCGTATATTTGAAATGAACAGATAGGGGGATTGATAGAGTAACAGATATGGAAGTACGCAATTTGATTGACTGGGTATGTGTATCGGAGCAGATAAAATCAAATAATAATAAGAGACGCAGTTTGAGCGGAGAGTATGAGCGGATAGAGCTAGATTGTCGGGAGAGATTGAGAGAGCAGGTAGGATGCAAGAAATTATTCTGTAAAAAACGTGACAGTTTGTATGAGAGGCTGAATGATTTGAAAGGATAGAAACAGACAATTGAGGGAGTGTTGGAATGGTAAAATGGGGATGTGGAGACATGATATACCCTTAATATATATGGCTATATAATAGAAAATGTGATAAAATCAAGGAGCAAAGATAAAAACGCAACGTAAGAGGAAATCTCTTACAGAGCCGGTAGGTAGCCCGGCCGCACCATCTGGTGTAAGTAACCCTCCCTCCTTAGGGTCGTCCGTTCTTTGTTCATACAATCATTTAAGGAGGAATTGTCATGGACAAAGTATCAGGGAGACTGACAGTATTTTTTGAGGAACCATTTTGGGTAGGTGTTTTTGAACATATATCGGAGAGAAAATTAACTGTATGCAAGGTTACGTTTGGAGCGGAGCCGAAAGATTACGAGATATATGATTTTGTTCTGAAAAATTACTATCGACTGAAATTTAGTCCGGCTGTGGCAACTGATGTAAAGGAAGCTGGGCGTAATCCGAAACGGGTACAGAGGGACGTGCGGAAACAGGTACAGAACACCGGGATAGGAACGAAGTCGCAACAGGCTTTGAGATTACAGCAGGAGCAGTTAAAAACTGAACGTAAGACTGTGAGCCGGGAACAACGGGAAGCAGAGAAAAAGCGACAGTTTGAACTGAAACAGCAGAAAAAGAAAGAAAAGCATAGGGGCAGGTAACTGTCCCTATGCTTTTAAGCCGATGGACAAGAAAAACTAATTAAAGGGGTAAATAATGTCCAATGAATTATTTAGAGCATAAAACACAGGTAAAATATGTTGACGGTTTGCTGGCACATTCACAAGAATGGCAGTGGTTAATAGATGAAATACAAGAGCGATTTGAAATTAAAGAAATTACTTCTTGGGAACAATATATTGCTGAGAGTGTTTGCATAAGAAATGTGTTTGGTTATTTTGTAAAAATACTAAATGTATGTGATAAAGACTGGATATATACCAAAGAAGAATTTAAAGAAATATGGGAAATTGCAAAGTTTTATATTGGAAATATTAGTGTCAATGATTGTATAGATAAAATATTGCATAATCAATGTAAGCTTTTCTTTTTTTGCGTGTGGATAACGAAATTAGAGAATGGAGACAATAATTTTGACTATTTGTATGATATTCGATTACTTAATCAAAGGAATTATTTTGAATTGATTAAGTGTGATTCGCTATTGGAAGTTGAAAAGCAATTGATAGGTTACACGGACACTATTTCCGTATCAGGGTTAGACATTCCTTTGAAGAATTTACATGATAATCTGAATCAGGTAGAATATCCATGTAATATTGATTTCTTATTGCGCTATGAAAAAGAGATTTTAAATTATAATGCCTTTTCTTATCAGCATATAGATGGAAAGGATTGTCAGACGTGGCAAGAAGTATTTTTGTTAGATATGCTGCGGGTATCGTTTAAAAAGAAAAGTATACAGCCTATGTTTTCGGGAGAAAGTGGATCTGTTCCAGATGTATCCATGTGGAATAAGGATATTTTAGATGTTTTAAAAAAATATTTTAACCATGTGATTGCAAATTTTATTTTAGATTCTATTGCATATATGGCATTTGGCATTGAACCAGTAAAAGAGGTAAAAATGCTCCATTGCAATCTTTTGATGAGAGCGATTGAATCAGGCGAGAAAAGCTATAAAATTTTTTCAAGTTCGTCTTATCGTATTTTGTCTTATTTACATCAAGATAAATTGATGAGAGATTGTAATAAAGAAAAAGATTATATTAAATTTTTAAGAATAATACAGGAATGGAGAAAACCATCTTGGATTATGAACATTAAAGAAGATGGATATCCTGTTTCTAAAGAGCAAAGAACTATAGTAACGGAATTTCTCACTAACAAATTTAAGGAGATAGACAATGTTTGTACAATAAATGACTTGCTTAAATATCTGGAAGATGAAACCAAAACAAAGCAAATTAGCACAGAATATCTTCAAAAAGTCAGTGAAAAGTTTAAGAAATATACAGAGAAAGACACAAGTATTATTGTATCTTCGGTATACTATGCCTACATGATTTTTTTGATTAATATTAATCAAAAAAATCAATATGTAGATAAACGTTATGTTCAGAAAGAGATGATACATACACAAAGGGTTTGGCAAGAAAACATATATGAAAAACAGTGTAAAAATATGCATACGTTTTCATATGAGCATGAAATTAAAACAGAGGATCTTATGAGATTTAGTGATATATCATTGCTAAATCCAATTATTTTTGCTAAAAATTGTATCCCTTCTTCAGAAAAAGCAGTATTGGATGTAATGGAAAATACGTCTGAATATCCATTAGCTCATTTGTTCCGTGGAATGACATTAAGCCCTATCTTTCCTACAGAAAAAGATAAAATAGTCTATGAACGTCATGACATTGATAAAATGCTTTTAGAGTATGTAAATGAATTAAAGCGTAAAAAGGGTTATAAATTATTAAACCAGCTCGAATCGGAAGTGTATGTATCCAGTATTCATGATAGATACAAGATGAATACACAAAGCGCCTTATCTATGTTTATAAAAGAAGAAGATTTATATAATGCTGTAAGGAAGTATACAAAAATAGAGTTATTACCATATTCCAATACGATATCAGTAGCATTGGTGACACAGTTATTTCCAGTGTTAGAGATTAAGATACGAGAATTAGTTACATTATTTGGAATTTTCCCTTTTAAAAAAAATATAGATGAGTTTATGCAATATAATGACCCTAGTTCATTGTTGCGAGAGTTATTGATAATGGTTTTTGATGAACAGCATAGCTTTGAAAACGTACCAGATTTGATGTTTGTTTACAATATTATGTATAATGGTAATTCATGTAATGTGCGTAATGAATGTATTCATGGTAGAGATTATTTATCTGGAGGTCAACTTAGATTCGCATTTCGAGCAACATTATTTGCGATACATATGGTGGAGTTTCGAATAAATACAATTAAAGAAAATGTTAGTGATATTATCACAATTTAAGGAGATAACCTATGAAAGATATGATTGGATATTGTGGGCTTGATTGTGAAAAATGCAATGCATATATTGCAACAGTCAATGATGATCAGGATCTGCGTGAGGAAACGGCAAAACAGTGGGCAGATTTGAATAGTGCGCCTATTTTGCCGGAACATATTAACTGCGAGGGATGCCGTGTGAGAGGCGTGAAAACAGTATTTTGCGAGAATCTGTGCGAAATTCGGAAGTGTGCGCTAAAAAAAGTGTTTCCACTTGCGGAAACTGTCCTGAAATAGAAGTCTGTCCCATTGTCGGTGTAATTCTTGCAAACAATCCTTCTGCTATGAAAAATTTGAAAGGGAATTATCAAGAGTAATAAAGTGCAAGTTTTGAGGTGAATAAAAATGATTGCAGAAAGAGTGATTCTCTTTTTGCGGTGATGTTTTTCGTTATCAGTGTTTTTTATTTCAAGGAAAGGGGAAATGGTTAATAGCTGGCTATAATACATTGCCGAAAGAAGAACAGAAAAATATGATGAAAACAAGTTGTGTAAATCAGTGGGGTGTTTGTGCATAATATGCTGTGTTATGCTTTGTATTTTGGTATATTTGTTCACAAAAAGAAACTAATATTTGAGGAGGAAATACAATGCTTGAAAATATACCATCACAATCAACTATGATCGAATTACTTGGACAATCTTTATTTGTGGTTTGGAAAGAGTTATGTTCGGCCATCGATGAAAAATATGATATGGAAAGATTGTGGAATACAGGTGGTAAAAATTGGACCTATGAGTACAAATATCGTAAAGGTGGAAGAACTCTTTGCTGCCTATACGCAAAAAGTAACTGCGTTGGTTTTATGATTATTTTTGGGAATGATGAAAGAGAAAAATTTGAAGATATAAGAGATACACTTTCAGATTCCATCTGCAGGCAGTATGATGAGGCGAAAACATATCGTGATGGGAAATGGGTGATGTTTGAACCAACTAATACTGCTGAATTTGATGATTATATGAAACTGTTAATCATTAAAAGGAAACCAAATCGGAAATAATATTTCCGGTCTGACAGAGTAAAAATAACGCAAGAAATTTTAAATTTTTGGAAAATTTGACTCGATGTAATGTTACGCTTTAGAGTGTGTGGAGCGATTAAATTGTTTTTGTTGTATATAATTACATGGTGCTAGCGCCATGTAGATAGGTGATTAAGGAGAAGTATTTGTGATACCCGTATGATACCTGTTTGCTTGGAAACTATGAATAGGGCGTGAAATTTGGATATTTTGAATATAAAAATTGGCAAAAAGCAATTACATATTTAACAATTAAGTTATAGTTGCAGGGAGTTCGAGTAAGTAAAGGAATCTGAGAACCCGCATAAAAAGGGCGTTTGAGACGTATTAGAGTTCCGTTTGATAACAAAATGATAACACTGGCTGAAAGGCATTTATTCATTTCCCGCCAGAGGTTATCAGGTGAAATCTAACTGAAACCAATAGAAAAGGTCTTACTGAATTGAGTGAAATCAATTTGGCAAGACCTTTTTTGGTGGCTTTTTTAATCTGTATTGCTTTCAGCTTTCCGCTTTTCACGAAGAGCGTCCAGATCCCGGCGGGTCTGTTCCCACTCCATTTTGGGATAGGTATAGCGCCACTGATCGTATTCTTCTTTGGTGATCTCGCCGGACTCCAGTTTCTCTGCTTGCTGATACCATGCGTTAAACATATCCCACATACTGTGGTAGGTCATTCCGGTGTCTTTGTCCAGTCGGAGGCAGAGTTCGCCGTCCAGTTTTCCGATTTTCAGACCACGGGTATCTTCCAGTGTAAAGAGAGTGTGCATAAGTCCAATATCCGTGTCAATATCGGGAACATTCAAAGCGTGAGGCGATACCTCAAAAATCTGTGCCAGTGCGTTTAAATATTTCTCTTTCGGGCTGCGTGCGCCTTTTTCATACTGGGCGATACGGACGTCTGCCTGAGAGTCGCTAAAACCCAGAAGTTTGCCCAGATATTTCTGTGTAAAGCCACGGAGCAGCCGGAAATAATGGATTCTTTCGCCAATAGCCATAACCATTCTCCTATCTGAAGTCTTTTGATAGGTTGAGTATAACATAAAAGTATAGGAACAATCAAGAAAAACCAATACAAAAAAGTATAGAAATTTCTTTAAAACCACTTGACCAATACAGAAAAGTATAGTAATATGCGACTATACAAAAATGTATAGAACAAATAAGAAAGAGAGGTAGCCTATGGAGAAAATGTTTATGCGAGTAAGCGAAGTCATGGAGGCACTGGATGTTTCCGAGTCTTATGCTTACAAATTGATCCGAAAACTCAACAAAGAACTGGAAAAAACGGGATGTGTTACGATCCCCGGCAGGATTGACCGCAAGTTCTTTTATGAACAGTTTTACGGTACACAGTCATACGAAGGGAGGAATTAGAAGTGCCGGTATACAAAACTGAGAAAAATGGAACATGGTATGCAATGGTGCGCTATAAAGACTGGAAAGGGGAGCGTAAGCAGAAATGCCAGCGTGGGTTTGCTACTAAGCGGGAGGCGCAGGAGTGGGAACGGCAGTTTCAGTTACAGAAACAGGCAAATATGGATATGACATTAGAAAGTTTCTGCAAATTGTATGAGGCAGACGTGCGTCCACGATTGAAAGAAAACACATGGCTTACAAAGGAAAGCATTATTCAAAGCAAAATTCTTCCCTATCTGGGGCAAAGAAAACTGTCTGAGATCACGGCAAAAGATGTGATCGACTGGCAGAATGAAATGCGGAGTCAGAATGGGAAAACAGGCAAACCCGTATCTCCCACCTATCTGAAAACAATCCACGGACAGTTGAGTTCTATTTTCAACCATGCGATCCGTTACTATGATCTGAATATCAATCCGGCGAGAAAGGCAGGAACAATGGGAGCGGAGGAAAGCAAGGAAATGTTGTTCTGGACAAAAGAAGAATATCTGAAATTTGCGGAGGCAATGATGGACAAGCCGCTTTCCTACTATGCTTTTGAAATGCTCTACTGGTGTGGGATCAGGGAGGGCGAGCTGTTGGCACTGACGCCAGCGGATTTTGACTTTCATAACCAGACGGTAACGATCAATAAATCCTATCAGCGGTTAAAGGGCAGAGATGTGATTACCAGCCCGAAGACGAAGAAAAGTAACCGGGTGGTTAAAATGCCTCAATTTCTGTCTGAGGAAATGGAAGATTGTATGAAGCTGTATTACAGCCTGAAACCAACAGACCGCCTGTTTCCGGTGACGAAACACTATTTATCACATGAAATGGACAGGGGATGTAAGGCTGCCGGGGTAAAACGGATCAGGATCCATGACCTTCGTCACAGCCATGTTTCCCTATTGATAGATATGGGGTTTACTGCCCTGGCGATTGGAGACCGGGTAGGACACGAAAGTGAAAAAATCACTTACCGGTATGCACACCTATTCCCCTCAAAGCAGACAGAAATGGCAGACAGGCTTAATGTTGAGAGAACAGGGAACAGAACAGAGAAAGGAGAAAACAAGGAATGTCAGTAAAAGTTTTGGATCGGCAGGGGCGTTGGAGAAATAAGATTGTAGCGTTCCGGGTATCGCCGGAAGAAGATGAACAGCTTGAGGCGGCTGTGCGGCTGTCAGGATTGACAAAGCAGGATTATATTATCCGCCGTCTGCAGGAAAAAGAAGTTGTAGTGGTTGGAAATCCGAAAGTGTATAAAGCTCTGAAAAATGAACTGGCAAAGGTACTGGAACAGTTGGAACGCATAGAGGCAGGCGCTGGCGTTTCCAGAGACTTATTAGATACGATTGAACTAATCACAAATACAATGCAGGGTATGAAAGATGAAAAAAGCCTTTAAGTGTCGGCAAACACCTAAAGGCTGGGACTTGGTAAAATACCAAAATCAATCTATCTGTATTCTACCAGAGTCCCATAATGCTTTCAACCGGAAATGGAGGTAAATTTGAAAAACCGAAAGGCAGAGCCGGGACTCCGGCTGATCAATATGGAGGATGTTGCGGTGGAGCAGGTGGAATGGCTGCTCTATCCGTTCATCCCTTATGGGAAAGTAACAATTATTCAGGGCGATCCCGGAGAGGGCAAAACGACAATGGTATTGCAGATCATAGCAAAGCTGACAAAAGGCGAGCCTGTACTTCCGGTAAAGAAGGGAGAGGAAGAACCCACAGAAAAGGCAAACGAGCCAGTCAATGTGATTTACCAGACCGCAGAAGACGGGCTGGGAGATACTATAAAGCCCCGTCTTCTGGCGGCAGGGGCAGACTGCTCTAAAGTGCTTGTCATTGATGATAGTGAACAGCCGTTGACAATGTTAGATGAACGTCTGGAACAGGCAATCCGGCAGACAAACGCTCGTCTTATAGTCTTAGATCCGATCCAGAGTTTTCTTGGAGCAGAAGTAGATATGCACCGGGCAAATGAAATCCGCCCGCTGATGAAGCGGGTATCTGTGCTGGCAGAAAAATACCACTGTGCGATTGTACTGATCGGTCATATGAACAAGAATAGCACCGGAAAATCTTCATATAGGGGGCTTGGTTCTATTGACTTTCAGGCGGCGGCAAGGAGTGTTCTGATTGTAGGGCGTGTGAAGAACGAGCCGGAAACAAGAGTAGTTTGCCATGTAAAAAGCTCCCTTGCACCAGAGGGAAAATCAATCGCTTTTCGCTTGGATAAAGAGAACGGATTTGAATGGATCGGGGAATATGACATCAGTGCGGATGATCTGCTGAGCGGCAATAACCGTGGGCAGAAGATAAAAGAGGCGAAAGAGTTCCTGCTCGATATATTGGCGGATGGAGCAGTTGAACAGAATGTAATCCTTAAAGAGTCGGAAAGCCGTGGCATTAAAAGGAAAACGCTCTGGAATGCGAAGAAGGATCTTGGCGTCCAGTCGATAAAACCCGGCGGACACTGGTCGTGGGTATTGCCGGAACAATAATTCAACATGGCAAGATTACCATTTCTTTAGGAACAGGTAATGTTGCCACCTTGAAAGGAGCTTTGGATGAAACAGGTACAGATACCACAGGAATTGTTTGTGCAACTGATCCACTATCATCTGATGGAGGACGACAGCTATATGGATGAGATAAGGATAGGATTGGAGAAGAAATTAGATGCAATGGTATTGCGTGAGTTATATGGAAAGGCTAAGACTGCACCAACAGAGACGGAACGGAAAAAAGCCCGGCAGGAATATCTGGACAGGCGTGGGATACCTGACAGTTTCCGCTGGTAAAGTTTCCTTTGATGGTATGAGACAGGAGCGTGCACGCTCCTGTGATAGCGGACAAGGCGGAAGGAGGGATTTTATGATTATCCAGCCGGAACGTGGAACACGGAATATAAATGAAAAATTTTATGAGATGGAGGCGAGACAGATTGCTATGCTCAATGAAATTTTTGGAGAGGTAGAGCTGACAAAAGGAGAAATGCGGACACTGGTATGGCTTGCAGGATGGGAGGAAAGCACAGTGGCAAATGTGGCGTCTGCAATACGAAAAGCGATAGCGGCGGAAACAAGGCGGCTGAATCAGCCGCTCCGTCCGTAGGACAGATAAGCTCCCGGCAGGGCGCAAAGGCAGCTTTTGACGGACGGAACGGCTGTCGAAAGTGCTTTTGAGTTACTTTCGGCGAAAGTAACAAAGCCTGTGCGCCGTATCCGGCGCTGATTACTACCCGACAAGGGAGAAAGGAGAGTTATTGAAGAGGACAATCAGCTTTATGACAGGGAAAAGGAGGAAAAAATCAAAGAACTGAAGGAAGAGTATCAGAAAGCTCTGGAAAAGCAATAAAAATCCCGGTCAGACACAGATCCTGAAGAAGTGTCTGCCGGATCTATTCCGGCAGAGGGCTTTTGGAACCTGACAGAGGTGTCTGTGAGGGCGTGTTATCAGGATACATATGACGGAGGGCGTTCATGATCAGCCGGAAGGTGAGCTGGGCCATATATTGAGGCGTTTCATCGGTATCGGATGTTAGCCAGGTTTTCACCAGACCGATGCAGCCGGAAAGACAGAAAGAATAGGAATATTTCAGGTCTTCAATAGTGTCCGGAAAAGTCCGGCGCAGTACGTTAAGACTGTGGGTGGAAATCAGATTTTCAATGCGATGGATAAACGCGATATCCCCGTTTGGCCCCAGCAAGGCGTTGCAGATATCTTTGTTTTCTGCCAGGATATGAAAAATATCCTCAATAAAAGGAAAGCTGGATTCGTTAAAGGGACTGACCGGATGATTCTGAATGGTCTGGCGGATCTCTTCCAGCAGTTCTTCTTCAATGGTGGAAAGCATATTGAAAATATCCGTATAATGGAGATAGAAAGTAGAACGGTTGATATCCACTTCCTCTACCAGTTCTTTTACAGTAATTTCTTTAATACTTTTTTCCTGCATAAGTTTTGCAAGCCCTGCTCGAAGCTGGGCTTTTGTTTTGCGGATTCTCCGGTCAGTTTTTTCTTTCATAGATTTCTCCTTTCGAAAATATAAAAAAATTATAAACCATAGACACTAGATAGACATTTTGTCTATTAATAGACGCAACGAAGGATTATTGTCGGTTGTAAGGTATTTATAACCCTAGTATAATGCAGTATGTGTAAATAATCAACATAGTATCTATTAAACTATAACTAGTTGCGCAGACAGAAAGGAGACAGGAGAATGCTGAAACTAGAGTGGAAAAAGCTACTGAGTAATAAACTCATGTTGGTAGTTATTGTTGCGATTATTGCAATTCCTACCATTTATACCACCCTTTTTCTGGGATCCATGTGGGACCCTTATGGCAATATGGACAAATTGCCCGTGGCTGTGGTGAATGAGGATAAACCGGTAGAATATGAGGGAGAAACATTAAACATAGGAAAAGAAATGGTGGAGAATCTGAAAGAGGACAGTTCTCTGAATTTTTCTTTTACAGATAAGGAAAGGGCCCGGCAGGGGCTGAAAGACGGAAGTTATTATATGGTCATTACCATACCGGAGGATTTTTCAGCCAATGCAGCCACCCTTACCCGGGAAAAACCTGAAAAAATGGAACTTTCTTATGAAACAAACCCGGGTACCAATTACATTGCTTCTAAGATGAGCGAGACAGCTATGGAGAAAATCCAGAGTTCTGTCCGGGAAGAAGTTACCCGCACCTATGCAGAAGCGGTTTTTGAACAGATCGGTAAGGCCGGGGACGGAATGGAGGAAGCGGCAGATGGTTCCGGGAAGCTCCAGGAGGGAACTCGGGCACTTGCCTCAGGAAATGAACAGATCGAAGAGAATTTACAGGTTCTGGCAGATAGTACTCTGGTATTCAGAGATGGCAGTCAGACCCTAGAAGAGGGACTAAAGACTTATACAGATGGAGTAACAGCCGCAGACAAGGGAGCACGTGAACTTCAGGATGGGGCCAGTGAACTGAACAAGGGGACGAAAACCCTGGACAGCGGGGCAAAAGAACTTGCCGGCGGAAGTGAAAGCCTGGATGCAGGAGCCCAGTCCCTGGAAGAGGGCATGGGACAGTTAGAAGGAAAGATCCCGGGACTTTCTCAGGGAGTCCGGGCATTATCCCAGGGGTCTTCCCAGCTTGCCGCAGGTGTCAAGACAGCGGGAGAGGGAAGCAAAAGTCTGAAGGCAGGAGCTGAACAGACAGACAGGGGTCTTGCATCTTTACAGGAAGGACTGGATCAGCTGAACAGTGCAGCATCCCAGCTTCCCGGGCAGACACAGAAACTTCAGGAAGGTACAAATGAGGTCTATGAAGGGGCAGCTCAGCTTTCCCAGGGAATGAAGCTTCTGGAAGAACAGGTAGTCCCCGGCATTTCTGCCAGTATTGATCAGGTAAACGGACAGCTGCAGGATGGAGGAAAACAGGTTTTTGACTCTGTGAAAGAGGGCGCGGACCAGTTAAAATCCAGTGCCGATCAGCTCCTTGCGGGGATTCAGGGAACGGAGAGCATGTCCCAGGAAACAGGAAGTGGGGACCAGCTGGGCGATACTTTAGAGAGGAATGCCCAGGAAGCCGGAAACCAGGCAGAGGCAGCCCAGGCTGCGGCAGAAAATCTGGGAGGTGTGGAAAGTACAGACGCCTCTTATTTAAGTGATTCCTTGCAGCAGGCAATTGATTCAGGAGATATAGATGCAGTGGCATCCGTTGCCTGGGAGGCAGTGGCAGCTGCACAGCAAAACGCCGATGCAGCCAATGAGGCGGGAAACCGTCTCCAGGAAGCTTCTCAGGCTCTTGGGAACAGCAGTGCCGCCCTGTCTCAGGATCAGCAGACCATGGCAGAGGCAGCCCGGCAGGCCCGGGATATGACCGGGGCCGGTTTGGCAGGGGAAAATTCTACAGACCTGAGCAGTGTGGTAAAGGGTCTTCAGGCATTATCAGAAGGTCTGGGACAGTTGTCTGCTCAGACAGAAACAGCCGGAGAACAGTATCTGGCAGGAGTGGACAGCGGCATGGAGCAGCTGAAGAGCGGAATCGGCACACAGGTTGGAGACAGTCTGTCTCAGCTGAGGGAAGGTGCTGACCGTCTTACCCAGGGAAGTGGAGAAGTGAACCGGGGAGTAGAACAGCTGACTGAGGCGGCACCTGCACTTGCCGGCGGAATCCAGAGTGCAAAGGATGGAGCCGGAGCACTGAAGACACAGGGAACGGAAGCACTGGTACAGGGAGCCGGGCAGCTGGATGAGGGATTTGGCCGTCTGGTACAGGGGAGTTCTGATCTGGATAAAGGAGTACAGGAAATGCAGGGACAGCTTCCGGCTCTTTCCCAGGGAGTGGAACAGCTGTCCCAGGGAGCAAAGGATCTGAAACAGGGAACTGGAAGTCTGAAGACAGGAGCCCAGACCCTTTCTCAGGGAGCAGGAACTCTTTCGGCGGGTATGGATACCTTGGTAGCCGGAACCAGCAAGTTGTCCCAGGGAACCGGCCAGCTTATTGCAAACAATCAGGCTCTTCTTGGAGGAGCGGTACAGCTGGAGGACGGAGCCTCCCAGATCAGCAGCGGAGCTTCCCAGCTTCATGATGGAAGTAAAACTCTTGGATCCGGGATTGAACAGCTGGCGGAAGGAACTAGGACTTTAAAAGACAGTCTGGCAGAGGGGGCAAAACAGATCCGGGATACGAATAAAGGAGAAGATACGGCGGATATGTTTGCAGCTCCTGTGGAAACAAAAGAAACACAGATCACCAGGGTAGAAAATAACGGCCATGCCATGGCCCCCTATATGATGTCTGTGGCACTTTGGGTAGGCTGTATTGCCTTTAGTCTTATGTATCCGCTGACAAAGTACAGCGGAAAGCTGAAATCCGGTCTGGCCTGGTGGGGAAGCAAGGCATCGGTACTGTATCTGATTGCCCTGCTCCAGGCAGCGGTGATGATCTTTATGCTTCATCTGTGTGACGGTTTTGAGCCGGTGGAAATGGGGAAAACCCTGGCGGTGGCCTGTCTGGCTTCGGTGGCTTTTATGTCTGTGATGTATTTCTTTACCAATACTTTTGGCAAAGTGGGAAGTTTCCTGATGCTGGTATTTATGGTGATCCAGCTGGCAGGTTCTGTGGGAACCTACCCCCTGGAACTGTCCGGAAGCTTTGTCCCTTATCTTCATGACTGGGTACCGTTCACTTATACGGTGGAAGCCTTCCGAAGTACCATATCAGGAGGAGAAAGTATTCAGGAAGCCGTAATATTCCTGACCGTTTTGTGGATCGTCTTTACCCTGCTGACCATTCTGGAGTTCCAGATCCGAACCCTTAAGATGAAAAGAGGAAAAAGGACTCTGGATAACTGGTTAGAGGAAAAGGGACTGGCATAAGAGAAAAAAGAAGGGAAAGGACTTTGTACTGCCTTTGAAAAGACAGTGCAGGGTCCTTTTTTTCGGCCATTCATACACTATAATTTATATAAGGTATGATATGGACAGACAGCGGGAACGGAAGCCTTGTTTATGAGCGAGGTCAATTCCTCATAATTGGCGCGGCACTTCCTTAAAATCATCATTGTCAGACAATTATAATTACTCATTCATGCCTTGATTACCATTATCGATACATTACCGTAAAATCAAGGATTTTAACCGCGATAGCGGCGCGAATGCGTCCTTGATTTTTTGGAAATGTATTGATATTCTTTGAAACTGCATGAATATACAACGCTGATTTTAGGGAATCATAACGATGAAAATGGGGAAAATTGCTCGCCAAAAAACAAGCCTCCGGGATTTTTCTTCAGACACCCTCCCCGGACAGTAAAAGGATAAGAAGGTATCATTGGAATTGTATGAACAGATAGGAGAAAAATGGAGGGGCCTATGGAATATAATAAGGAACAACAGGAAGTCCTGATCCAGGACTTTATTGATATGCTTTTTGTGCAGAGAAACTTGTCATCCAATACCCTGTATGCCTATAAAAATGACCTGCAGAATTTTTCCAGGTGGCTGGAAAGACGGCATTACGGGGATATCAATGACCGGAGCATCTATGAATATTTTTTTATATGCAGAATGAGATAGAATTAGCACCCCGTTCTATCCGCAGAAAATATGTTTCCATTCAGCAGTATTGTGATTATCTCAGAATGGTTTTGAACTTAAATGAGATTTTCTTCCGGTTCACGGCCAGAAAATTTCAGTTGCCAAGGACATTGCCCAGGACATTATCCAGGGAAGAGATTAAAGAGCTGATTCTGGCGGCTACTTTCCAGTATCAGCAGGCCTGGTCAGAATATAAAGAAAGACTGGCTGTCCGGAATATGTGTATAATCGAGCTGCTTTTCTGTCTGGGGCTTCGGGTGGGAGAACTTTCCGCTCTGGATATGGCAGATTACTGGCCGGAAGAGAATACAGTGCTGATTCGTGGAAAAGGGAGAAAGGAGAGTTATTGAAGAGGACAATCAGCTTTATAACAGGGCAAGGCTTTGTCAACCACAACAGCAGAAAATTCCATGCAAAGAATACAGATCCGAAACGGAGTCACTGGAATGTGGAATACTGCAATCAGGATATTCAAGAAATATACCATGAATTATTTGATGAGGCACTTGAAAGGTATAATGTAAAGCAGACAAGGAAAGATCGAAAATCATTATGAAAAAATCCGTTCTGGAAAGCAGGAAAAACCATTTCATGAGATAATCCTTCAGATTGGAAATAAAAATGATATGGGAGCGGAAACGCCTGATGGACAGATTGCAGCAAGAATATGGGATGAATATATAAAAGGTTTTCAGGAACGGAATCCTGCCTTGCGTGTGTTTTCCGCTCATCTCCATCTGGATGAGGCAACACCGCACCTGCATATAGATTTTCCTTAATTGATACAATTAATTTTTATGTGGGAAAAGGGTATGATTCGCTAGAGGTGATATATACTTTATTAAGCTATAATGAGTTTAAACATCAAATGATATTAGAACTTAAAGACAATAGTAATAAAGCGTTACTTATTGGAGATGATTTTGCGAGTGTGGTATTGGGAAGTGGTTGTATTGATTAATTTGCCAAATGCTAGATTTAAAATTTGAAATATAGCTGTAATTTTGATAACAAAATCGTGATAACAGATTGATAACACTAGCAGAAACAGGCCATAGAGATATGACAGTTGGAAATAAATAAAATCAAATAAAACCAAATCTCCTATACAAAACTGTATAGAACTAAATTTAATTTTGCGAGTTCGAATAGTAAACAAATTGAGAAAACCCTTATAAACATGGCGTTTGAGAGCAAATAAACTTCTATTTGACAATAAAATGATAACAATGGGTATTTTGTATTATTTGTCAAGAATCCATTGGTTATCGAGTGATATGTGTGAAACCGACAAAAAAGGTCTTACTGAATTGAGTGAAATCAATTTGGTAAGGCCTTTTTTCGTTGGTTTTATTTTATGTTTTTTGGATAGTTGTATCGCTATTGGTCATATTCTTCGGATTCCATCGGAAACAATCTGATCAACGGGAGGAAATAGCCTCCGGCAGGGCACAAGGGTACTTTTGATGAATGTAGGCTATCAAAAGTGCTTTTGCGTTACCTTTGACAAAAGTAACAAAATCGCTGTATCCGGCGAGAAAACTTTTGTTCGCCATATCTGGCACTCTTTTAAGAATGGCAGGTGAGATAAAAAGATAATGAAAAGAACAATTAGTGGTATGGTTGGAGCTGGTGCATTAGCTCATGACAGAAGAGATTTTATAGCTGAAAATGTAGATAAAAGTACACTTGAATATTTGATATAAAAACGAAAAAATGAAACAAATGGCAGAAAAACAAGGTGTGACAGAATCGCCAAACGAACAGGACCAGATGAAATGGGGTGCATTAATGAATAATATCAAAACCAATGTAGAGGAAAGTGTGCTGAAAGATATTGTATATGTGTAAGGTAGAGAGTAGTCGAAAAGCTGTTCTTTGCTGGTACAGGAATAGCGCTTTGGTGTGAACTATGGTAAAATACGAATAAAGAAACTTTGAAGTTTACAGAGTAAAAAGCGAGGATTTCCATTAGAATAACAGAATAATTGTAAAAATATAATACCAATAGAGCGTATAGAGCATAGTTACAGCAGAACATCTGAGAAAGTAGAAATAATCATAATTATTATGAAGATACAAGGTAGATGTTGCGTTAATTATGGTGACCGTTGCGTGACTTTAGCAGACAGACTTCCTAAAATGTGAGTATAAAATAAAGGAGGTTTTAGTTATGTTGAGATTTATGGAAAAAAATAAGAAGTATATCTTTTGGATGGTTACCATTGGATTATTTGGTATAGCTGGATTGTTGCTAGTGCCAGTTGTAATGTACATTATAAAAGTATCAAATCGTTATCCAAAAGTGTTCAGGTGGATTTTCTTTATTGCTTTTGCTTTTATATGTATATATGGATTTCTATTTGAGCGGGAATGGGATACGAGTTTCACTATAATAATATGTATTGGAGCGGTTAGTGCTGTTAGTAGCGTCCTGAATACTAACAGTAGATAGTGGAGGATATATGGAACTTTCAGAAATGATAAAAGAGGCGAGAATAAAAAAAGGAATGACGCAGCAAGAACTAGCAAATTCTGTATATGTTACCAGACAGACTATTTCAAAATGGGAGTTGGGAAAAAGCGTACCTGATGAGGCGTCACTAAGTCTGTTGTACCAATGTTTGGAGATTGACAATAAAGAGAGAAATATATTAAAGAAATTTGCTACTAATAAGCAAACCATATTCCTGATTATAATAGCAATCGTGTTTTCTCCGGCAGTAATAGGAATTCGCTATTGTTTATTTAAAATGGGAAAACTTGAAGATAGAAAATTTAAAATTATGATTCAAAGTATCGGATTTGTTTTTTTTGCTCTTTATTTCAGAACTTTGAAAGATAATGTAGCTTTTATTTTGGTTTTTATGACATCCATTGGCTATATAACTTATCGATATTATTTGCTTAGCCTGGAAAGAAAAGCTGAGTAAAGAGAATGTTACAAGTTTAAAAGTATAATAGGTAAGGACTCTGGATATAAGAACAGTAATCAGCTGGAAGGATTAAATGCAACGGAGAATTCCAGTAATGTGAAGATTTGAATTTGAAAGGTGGAGAAATTATGAAAAAAGATAAAAGAGAGAAAATATGTTTTTTATGTTTTCTAGCTGCCTCAATATGTTATTACATTATATCAATAGTGAATTTTATTGATAAGAATACTAATACAGCAGTAATATTTTTATGCCTAGGTTCGTCATTTTTATGTTTATCAACCACGCATTTGAATAAAAATGATAAGAATAATAAAGATAAATAATTACTGGAGTATAGTCAAGCAAGTATTATCGAAAGGATAGCCCTTTTTTGAAAATGATTGCACCACATTAAGAGAATCTAATAGTTGACTAAATGAAGAGGCGGTATATTGAGATTCTCGATCAGAATGAAACATAAGTCTTGGGGGAAAGTTTCGATTATCATAAGCTTTTTTGAATGCATTCATAACAAGATCAACCTCGGGCTTGCCTGAAATGTCCCAAGCTATGATTTTGTCCATAGACATACGTGGTAATTTGAGGGTTCGCATCAATCGGTACACTCGTCAGACACTGATGTTTATGCCATATGACGCTGAAGAATGTAAGTGATTTTATATGCACCGAGACGTTTGTTGCAGTCAGCATAAATCTGGAGAATGCATTTGGAAATCTTCTGGTTTTCTATGGTACGATCAGCTGGTTCCGAATTGTAATGTTTGTAATAAGTACCAGGATTAACACCGAGGGATTCACATAGAGTTTTAATATGGTGTTGAAAACGGAGCTTATGAGCAGTTTCTAATCGTTGTTTGAGTGTGGCGTGAAGATGGCAATCGCTTTTTTTAATATGAGTAGTTCTTTTTCAAGTTGGACATTTCGCTTTTGAAAATGTTTTACATGCTTAGCGGTTAAAACTTTACCATCATCGATTTGAACAGTTGAGTATTGTTTAATCCAGCGGTTTAACGCCATAGGAGCAATTCCGTATTCTTTGCAGAATGTTGCTTGTGTTTTACCGCCGGCTTGGTAGAGATTGACAAGAGTTCTTTTGGAGTCTTCGTCATAGCAGATACCTTTGTTGTTTGTGGACATCTGTAGATATCTCCTTTTTTGTGTCTGCTTAATTGTAATGTATATTTACATAATGTGTCCTCTTAATCAGTATAGATCCAATAAAAAAATTTTTAAAATTATTTTATAATCAAAATATAAATATTGAGAGTTGTATTTAAAAGAGAGATATTACAGAAATTTTGATGAAACAGAAGAAAGGAAAGTTGAAAATGAATAAGAGTAAGCATGATGTTTTCTCACAGTTACTTTATACAGTTGTCCCGTTTTATGCCGAAAGGGCGGATGGTTCACTTACTGGTGGAACAGGATTTATTTTTTCGATTAAGGTAGATAGGAAAATGCTATTCCATTATTGATTACAAGTTATCATGTTTTAGAAAATGCAGCGTCCTGTTTTATGGAATTACACATTTAGGAAAAAGGAATAGCATCAACTAAAACAACAAAACTTCAGTTTGATAGTTCAATTGTTGAAACTTTTCAGTTGGGAGATTTAGATTTGGTAGCCATGCTAATGGCAGAAACAATAGGAAATCTGCAAAACAAAAATATTGACGTTTATTATATGGGTATAGGACCAGCAATGATACCAACAAATGAAGAATACGAAAAGTTTTCGGCAATGGAAGAGATTGTATTTTGTGGCTATCCGAGAGGATTATATAATGAAACAGAGAAGATTTCGATTATTCGGAAAGGAGTTACAGCAACTCCTATATGGGATAATTTCACAAACAATGATCAGAGATAATACGACAGGAAAAGGTTTTGTGAATTTAGCAAAGGTAATTAATAGTAAAACGATGTATCAGGAAGTAGATAAATTTATTCAGAGATTAAAGGGAAAATAAGAGATTTTGGAGACAGAAAATCAATAAGACCTGAGGAGATGTTATGAAGATGACACAAATGGAAATAAAAATCTTCCAAAGGCGTTCTTTCTGTTTTTTATCCTGCTTACAGCTAGTATGATTCTGTGTGCAGTGGTTTTCGTATTTTGCCCAATTACGATACAGTCGGGGAAAACGGAAACTTCTGTCTGGCAGATAATCATTCAGGCACTTCTGATCATGAGCAGCGTGATTTTCTGGATTTTACTTTTAGGTTCAGACAATGAAAAAAGAGTGGCCTATGGATTAAAAGGAAAGAGAACCCATTATCTGGATCTATTTGCTTAATAATATTCTCAATTTTTTCTTGATGGTGGTTGTACACTTTTTAAACAACAATCTGATTCCTGTATTTGTCGGGGAGTATACGGCGGAAATCATTCAAGGACAAACGATTTACTGGAGTGATCTGATTCCGGCGTTGTTATCGGATCTTATGATTTTTGGATGGTTCCTTTTCCTGAAACCATTCCGGAAGAGTAAAAAATGATATGAAGAGATACATTGCATTATTAAGAGGAATCAATGTAAGCGGTAAAAACAAGATGGTGGTCAAAAACGGCCAGTTCAAATATAAGTGATAGGATTACAATCCGAACAGCAAATATAGTTGAAATGTGATAAATTTCAGTTTATAGAATGGAAATAAGCTGGAATTTCGAGAGGAACAAGCGATAAGGAAACTTAGAGAAAATAACAAATCATCATTTTTTAGCAACAGAGAGTTGCTTTTCTTTTATAGACTGTATTGATATAGTATTTGTATGGAGGTGATGATTTATTATGGAAACAAAAGATGTTATCTTGGAACTACGTACTAAGAACAAATTATCTCAGGATGAACTTGCAGAAAAAATTCATGTCACACGCCAGGCAGTCTCCCGTTGGGAAACCGGTGGAACCATACCAAATACAGAAACGCTGAAATTGTTGTCAAAACTGTTTGGCGTTTCTATTAATACACTTTTAGGTTCTCCGAGGAAACTGATCTGCCAGTGTTGCGGTATGCCTCTCGATGACACTACTATGAGTAAAGAGACTGACGGTACATTTAATGAGGAATACTGCAAATGGTGTTATGCTGAAGGAAAATTCACATATACAAATATTGAAAAATTGATTGATTTTTGTGCTGAACATATGGCAAATGAAAATTGGCCGGTAGAGCAGGCAAGAGCCTATTTTGAGGAAATGCTGCCCAAACTTCATTACTGGCAGCAGCCGAAATAATACAATTCAGATATTAAAGATGAAAAATAGAAAGTGTTAGAAAGAAATGTGGGCATGGCCGTCGGCTGTGCCCTCTTTACTTGTCATTACACTAAAAATAGTGTACAATATTCTCAACAATTAAACAGCGGGGAGCTTGTATGACAGGCTGAGAGGAAGGTATGACCTTCGACCCATGAACCTGATTTGGATAATGCCAACGTAGGGATGCCTGGACAATCGCGAATATGAAAGGAAGTTGCCAAATCGGTAGTTTCCTTTTTTGTGTATGTTCCATGATTTCCGCTGAATAATTGAATCATCATATTCCGAAAAATGTTCGGGGAAAAGAGGTTATCATGTTTGAAAATTGTTTTGAAAATGTAAAAAAGACAACACCGCTTGTACATAATATCACCAATTATGTGACGGTCAATGATGTGGCAAATGTTCTGCTTGCCTGCGGGGGAAGTCCGATCATGTCGGACGAACCGGAAGATGTCGCAGATATCACATCCATATGCCAAGGGCTGAATATCAACATCGGAACTTTGAATAAGCGCAGCATTGAGGGAATGTTGATTGCAGGGGCAAAGGCAAATGAATTGGGACATGTGGTTCTTTTGGATCCTGTTGGTGCAGGGGCAAGTGCGCTGCGCACCAATACGGCTATTAAATTGATGGATAAGATCAAAATTGATGTGATTCGCGGGAATATTTCGGAAATCAAAACATTGGCGCTTGGCAGCGGCAGCACAAAGGGCGTGGATGCGGATGCGGCAGACACAGTGACTGAGGAAAACCTGGACACAATGATTGCTTTTGCAAAAGAGTTTTCAGCAAGGACAGGCGCGGTTGTGGCGATTACCGGAGCGATCGATCTGGTGGCGGATGAGGAGAAATGTTTTGTCATTCGAAACGGAAGGCCGGAAATGAGTAAGATCACGGGTACGGGCTGCCAGCTTTCAGGCATGGCAACAGCGTATGCTGCAGCGAATCCGGAAAATAAAACAGAGGCGGTTGCTGCTGCGGTCTGCCTTATGGGACTTGCCGGGGAAATCGGTTTTGCAAATATGCAGCCAGGGGAGGGAAATGCATCCTACCGCAACCGCATCATTGATGCGATATACAACATGGATGCAGAGACATTGAACAAAGGAGCAAAGTATGAAGTGCGATAGAAAAAATTTATTACTCTATGCAGTTACGGACCGTTCCTGGCTGGGAGAACAGACCCTTTACGAGCAAGTGGAAGAGGCATTAAAAGGCGGCGCCACGTTTATTCAGCTGCGCGAAAAGGAACTGGATGAGGAAAATTTTTTAAAGGAAGCCATTGAGATCAAAGAGCTCTGCAGGCGTTACCATGTCCCGTTTGTGATCAATGACAATGTAAACATTGCCCGTAAAATGGATGCGGATGGTGTGCATGTGGGACAAAGTGATATGGAGGCCGGGGATGTGAGGGCTGTTCTTGGAGATGAAAAGATTCTTGGCGTATCGGCGCAGACCGTAGAGCAGGCAATTTTGGCAGAACAAAGAGGTGCGGATTATCTTGGCGTTGGCGCTGTATTTCCGACAGGATCCAAAGCAGATGCTGAGGATGTAAGCCTGGAAACATTAAAAAATATCTGTGAGGCAGTTCATATTCCGGTTATCGCGATTGGAGGAATCGGAAAGGCAAATGTGTCCCAATTAAGGGGCAGCGGAATCTGTGGGATTGCCGTGATCAGTTCCATTTTTGGAGCAAAGGATATTCACACTGCGACGGCAGAATTAAAAACACTCACCAGAAAGGCGGTGGAAGAATGATCCGAGGCGCAATATTTGACCTGGACGGCACACTTCTGGATTCCATGGCCATCTGGGATACGATTGGAGAAACCTATCTTCGGTCTCTTGGAAAAGAACCAAAAGAAGATTTAAAGGAAACGTTTAAGACATTTACCATGGAACAGTCCGCACACTATTACAGAGAGCACTATGGAGTTTCTCTTTCTGTGGAGGAAATTATCCGGGATGTGGACCGGATAGTGGAAAATTTTTATCTGGATACGGTTTTGCTGAAACCGGGCGCTGCGGATTTCCTGGAAGAACTGAGCGGACGAGGTGTAAACATGTGCATTGCCACTGTCACAAATGAACATCTGGTAACAGCAGCTCTTCAAAGGCTTGGAGTCAGGGATTATTTTACACGGATTTTTACTTGTGCATCCGTAGGACATAGTAAGGAAGAGCCGCATATCTACCGGGCTGCTGCCAGGCATCTGCAAACAGAAAAAGCAGAGACCATGGTATTTGAAGATACGCTGCACGCACTGAAAACCGCAAAAACAGACGGGTTTTTGGCAACAGCAGTGTATGATGTCCACGAGGAACAGCAAACAGAACTGAAGGAAATGGCAGACTGCTATATTGCGGAGTATCCTCATGCCGAAGAATTCTGGAATTATATTAGTCTGTAAATAAAAAGCGGCAGACTGGGGGCACCACTTTCTGCCGCTCAATAAAAATAATGCAAAAAATCGAAAAGGAGAAGAGACGATGAGAACAGCATTATCAATCGCAGGCAGTGATTCCTGCGGAGGCGCCGGCATTCAGGCAGATATCAAAACAATGACAATGAATGGTGTTTACGCAATGAGTGCGATCACAGCACTGACAGCGCAGAACACAACCGGTGTGACAGGGATCATGGAGGTAACTGCGGATTTTTTAAGGCAGCAGATAGATGCTGTATTTGAGGATATCTATCCGGACGCAGTAAAAATTGGCATGGTATCTTCTGCAGAACTGATAGAAGTGATCGCTGAACGGCTGATTGCTCATAAAGCAAAAAATATTGTGGTTGATCCGGTCATGGTTGCGACAAGCGGATCAGCGCTGATGAAAACGGATGCGGTTTCTATGCTGATGAGCAAACTGTTTCCGCTTGCGGCTGTGATCACACCGAATATCCCGGAAACAGAAGTGCTTTCCGGAATGAAGGTTCGGACAAAAGAAGATATGCAAAAGGCTGCAAAAATGATTGGAGACAGCTGCGGATGCGCGGTGCTGGTCAAGGGCGGACATTGTGTCAATGACGCCAATGATCTGCTGTACGCAGACGGGAAATGGCGCTGGTTTGAAGGAAAGAGGATCGACAATCCGAACACCCACGGTACAGGGTGCACGCTCTCCAGCGCTATTGCGTCCAATCTTGCAAAAGGGTTTTCTCTGGAAGAGTCTGTGCAGAGAGCAAAAGATTACATTTCCGGCGCGCTTGCAGCAATGCTGGATTTTGGAAAAGGATCCGGACCGATCAATCATTTATTTGATCTTAACAGTTGTTTTTCGGGTTGAAGTTTTATGATCTGTTTGAAAGGAAGAAAAGAAGATGAGAAATTACACAACACAAATGGATGCTGGCAAGCGTGGCATTATCACTCCGGAAATGAAAGCAGTTGCAAAAAAGGAATACCGTACAGAGGAAGAGATTCGGGAACTTGTGGCAAAAGGGCAGGTTGCGATCTGTGCCAATAAGCTGCACACGTGTATTGATCCAAATGGGGTCGGCTCTATACTGCGCACAAAGATCAATGTAAATCTTGGCGTTTCCAGGGATTGTAAGGATTATGACATTGAAATGCAGAAAGTGATGGCAGCCGTGGATATGGGAGCAGAGGCAATTATGGATCTTTCTTCCCATGGCAATACACAGCCTTTCAGAAGAAAACTTACAAGCGAATGCCCTGCCATGATCGGTACGGTTCCTGTCTATGATAGTGTGATTCATTATCAGAGGGATCTTGCCACACTCTCTGCAAAAGATTTTATTGATGTGATCCGCTTGCATGCGGAAGATGGAGTTGATTTTGTCACACTGCACTGTGGCATTACGAGGAAAACCATTGACCAGATCAAGATGCATAAAAGGAAGATGAACATTGTTTCCCGCGGCGGCTCCCTTGTATTTGCGTGGATGAGCATGACAGGAGAGGAGAATCCATTTTACGAATATTTTGATGAAATTCTTGATATTTGCAGGGAGTATGATGTAACCATTTCCCTTGGAGACGCGTGTCGCCCGGGATGCCTTGCAGATGCAAGTGATGTTTGTCAGATTGAAGAACTGGTCCGTCTTGGCGAACTGACAAAACGTGCGTGGGCAAAGGATGTTCAGGTCATGGTGGAAGGACCTGGGCATATGCCTCTGGATCAGATTGAGGCAAATATGAAACTGCAGCAGACAATTTGTATGGGTGCTCCTTTCTATGTACTTGGTCCGATCGTCACAGACATTGCGCCAGGATACGATCACATTACATCAGCAATCGGCGGCGCGGTTGCTGCATCTGCAGGAGCAGCATTTCTCTGTTATGTCACACCTGCAGAGCATCTGGCACTTCCGAATGTGGAGGATGTCAAACAGGGAATTATCGCATCTAAAATTGCAGCTCATGCAGCAGATATTGCGAAAAAAATTCCTCATGCAAGAGATCTGGATGATTGCATGGCGGAAGCGAGAAGAACATTTGACTGGGAAAAACAGTGGGAATGCGCCATTGACCCAGAGACAGCAAAACAAATCCGCGATGAAAGAGCGCCAGAACACGAGGACAGTTGTTCTATGTGCGGGAAGTTTTGTGCTGTGAGAAGTATGAATAAGGCACTCAATGGCGAGTATATTGATATTTTGTAGTGGAATTAGGAAAGAGATTGATATAAGGGATTAGAGGATATTTGGCAGGTAGTCCGTGGATTACCTGCCATTTTTTTGAAATGTACATCGCATGTTGAGGTTTATCAAATTTAAATGCCTTATAAAAAAACACATTTAAATACACTGTGTGTTGGGGTTACAATATAATATATCATTCTAACGAAAATTTTTTGGTTCGTAAAGAAAAGAATAACAGAAAAGAATAAAAGTTATTGAAAATTAGTGACACCAGTGCTATCCTAGAAATAGAAAATATATTTTAAAATAACACTGAGATTCAAAAGGAGGGGACGGAAAGTGAGATTTGACGGATGCAAACTTACAATGACGCTGGAACCACAATTTCCGATGGTTCATTTTCAAGAAGAAAAAACGGAAATAGATACTTTATCAGCACAGGAAATACCTACATTACGAGCGACTGAAGTGAAACCGAAATTGGATCGCTTTATAGTGAGACAAATAAAGAAGAGAGAAGGATTAGACTTTGAAACAAATGTAAAGGAGAAGTATCCTGACTATTTTAGTGATGAGGAGCATTTCTCTTTAAAATATAAAATGGAAATTTGTGAGACAGAAAAAATAAATGCCGAAAAACAGGTAGTGGAACAGAAAAGAGACGAAATATTTTTTTGTAAAGGAAAGAGCAGTCATGTTGTTTTTCTGTCTCCAAAGGTTACCATTATCTGCTTTCATGCAAAGTTGAGAAAAGAGATAGAAAGTGCGATAGAAGACTTTTTTATTGTCACTAATTTTGGAGGAAAACAAAGAAAAGGGTTTGGAAGTTTTCTGCCCAAAGAAACAAATTTTAATCAGAATTTAAATGAGGATGAGAAAAAAGAGATAGCAAAAAAGTTAAAAGAGGAAACAGGGGCAGACTTTTGTTATGAGATGTCATTTCTTCCTCTAGAAAGAGTAAAGCTTTATAGAAAAATGTTTCGTAATATGAATACATTTTATAAGGCAATGAAATCAGGGATAAACATAAAAAAAGACTTTGCTAGTCCTTATATTTATGTATATATGCAGAAGAAGGGGATTGATAATGAAAAGTATGTGCGGGCACTTTTAGGGACAGCAGAACAGATTTCTTATACATATCCAAAAAAATTAGATATTGAGATTAAAAAAACCGGAACTAAAAAGCAATCTGATGGTCAAGAGATAAAATTGGAAAGGGTCCCATCGCCAATTTATTTTAAAGTGATTAAAAACACAGTATTTATTACTGCATATCCAGTCTTGGAAGAGATATATGAAACACAATATGAATTTAGTGTAAAGGAAGGGGAAAATAAAGGAAAAATAAGGATTCCTGCTAAAGATGAATTTGATATGGGTGATTTTCTTAAAGAATATGTTCAGTATTATAACG
The DNA here is from genome assembly GCF_002160325.1 of Lachnoclostridium sp. An181. Taxonomy (GTDB): domain Bacteria; phylum Bacillota; class Clostridia; order Lachnospirales; family Lachnospiraceae; genus An181. The sequence goes on along the minus strand of NZ_NFKJ01000005.1, from coordinate 105,796 downwards.
CTAAGTTTAAAGGTTGCGATGTAAAGGTAGGTGAGATTTGTGACTAAATATGTAGGGATTACGATTGGTCCGATTGGTGATACGTTAAGTGAAGTATCAATACCAGCGGCATTGTGGTTTGGGAGTTATTTGTTTTCGGATATTACCAAAAGAATTTGCAGTGCGCTGCAAGATGAAAAAACAGCAATCGGTTCTTCGATTCAGATTTACTCTCCACATTTTTCAGATGATACAAAAACAGATGATGGAATTGGAAAATTCCATGACAGGATTATTTTTTTTGCGGAAGATTTCTGTGAAGAGAAGTTAAAACAACTAATACAGAAAGTAAAAAAAGAAACCAGTAAGGGATTTGGAAAGCAGGGAGGAGAAGAGGCAAAGGAGGAATACTTTTTAGAAAAGTATTTACAGATACATTATGTAGTTTTTGACAAAGAGGAACTGAATGGAGAGAACTGCATTTTAAAATTATCCCCATATCTGGATGCTCTGGAGTTGATGAGAACATTTCCAGAAGATAATCAGGACAATCCGTTTAGGAAATTATTTTTAGATCATGGAGATGTGAGTGGAAATCAGAAAATTAAAGCAAGTGAACTTTTTAAGCAGATAAAGGACGAGAAGTCCAAAAAGCAATTTGTTCGAGAAACGGACAAGGAAAAGATACATATTCGTTCTATAGAAGAAATTGCGAATCCGTGGGGAATTGAAGAAAAACAGGAGAATTTAAAAAAATACAGATACTTTGCAGTTGTACAGGCAGATGGAGATAACATAACCAGATTGTTAAAGGAATTGACAAACGAGAATATTACCAGGTTTTCAAAAGTTTGCCTGGAGTATGCTCAAGAGGCTGCCAAGAAGATTGCAAAATTTGGTGGGATGACTATTTATGCTGGTGGAGATGACCTGCTTTTCCTGTCACCAGTAGAGAATCGAAAAGGGATTTCTGTTTTTGAGCTATGTCAAAACCTGGGAAAAATATTTCAAGAAAAAATAAAAAGCGAGGAAGAACTGAGCAGGACAAAAAATTTACCAACGCTTTCTTTTGGAATATCAATTCAACATGTAAAGTATCCTTTGTATGAGGCAAAACGAAATGCAGATACCTTACTGTATGTTGCTAAAAATAAAGGGGGAAAAGACTGCATGGCCATAGAACTTCTGAAACACAGTGGTCAGAGAATTGGACTTACAATAAAAAACAAAAAGTGGGAAGGCATAATGTCTGATGATCAGAAAGAAGACTTTGAGTACGATCAATTTAAAACATTGATGCAGTTAAAACTGGGGAAAAATGCAGATGAAGAGCTGGTTTTACACGGAATGTGGCATAAACTTTTTCAATATGAAAGTGTCCTAAAAGAGATGGATAAACAGCTGAATGAAGAATCATATCAAGATGCATGGCTTAATCTTTTCGACAATCCGAATCAAAAAGATTTGCAGGAATATGTGAGAAATATATCAGATATTTATTATACGTTTTTGAAAAACACAAATGGAGAAACGGAAAAAGAAAAAGTACGGGAGAAACTATTTGGTATGCTGCGCATAAAACAATTCCTGACAGAAAAGGGGGATGAGAAATGAGACAATATTTAGTGAAAATGCGTCCTTTGGAACCCTATACATTTGGAAAAGAACAGGGATTTAAATTCAAAAATGTCAAGATTGAACAGACTACATATTTTATTAAATCCAATGACATACCTGAACAGACGACTGTGCTCGGGATGCTTAGGTATTTTCTGCTAAAAGGGAAAGGAATTTTGAAAAAAGATTTTTGTTATACGGATGCAGAGAAAAAGGCCATGGACGCATGCATTGGAAAAGAAAGTTTTTGTTTTGGGGAGAAGAAACAGGACTTTGGTGTGTTAAAAAGTGTTTCGCCAGTGTTTCTGATTAATGAAAAAGAGCAATATTTGATAAAAACACCATTTTGTATGATTCATAAAAAAGAAGAAAATGAAGAAATAAATCATGAAACCTATCAGGTAGAGCCTATGAAAATGGGACAAACATGTATTCAGACATCGGCAGGGCGAATCTGTCTGCCATTGTCTTACAATCCAAAGGAGGGGTATGAGCATAGTTTTTTTAATCTCCAGGAAAAACAAGCTGAAAAAGGTTTGATCAGTACAATTGTTTTTACAGGAAATCGGAAAAACAATCCTGAAAATTTAGATAGTCAGGAAGATGGATTTTTTAAACGAGAAGCAAAAATACTGAAAAAAGGAGTGAGTTTTGCAGTCTTTGTAGAGGCGAATGAAGAATTGCCAAAACAAGAGATCTGTTATATGGGGTTAAAAAAATCAGCATTTTTAGTTACTACACAGCAGGTGGATAAGAACGATCTGGAGGAAAAAATAGTACAGGCTTTTTCTGATTGCGAAGGACAGTGGATCTATGCATATTCAGATCTTGTGGTAACAGAGCAGCCGGATTACTCATCCTTTTGTATTGTTGAAGAAAAGCAGATGAGAAATCTGACAACAAATTATCAAGAGAAACAATACACAAAAAAACAAAATAGAAGTAACGTACAGTACAATTTGATACAGAGTGGAAGTGTCTTTTTTGAGAACTGCCCGTTGAAACTGGAAAATGAAAACTGTAAACAGATAGGTTATAACCATATTGTACGGATAGGAGGAAATAAGAAATGTCATCAATCGTAATTAAACTGGAATGTATTACAAATCTTCACGTGGGAAATGGAGAAGTTAATTACAATATCATTGATAATGAAGTAGAGAAAGATCCGGTAACAGGATTTCCTACGATTCATTCATCAGGCTTGAAAGGTGCTTTAAGAGAGTTTTTTGAAAAAAAGAAAGGAAAAGATTGGGACAACGAGATTGTGAACCAGTTGTTTGGAAAGGGAGCAGATGAGGATGGAAAGCCGGGAAGTCTTAAGATCATGCAGGCAGATATGTTGGCGCGCCCTGCCCGTGCATCTGCAGGTGACAAAGCATATTACCTTTTGACAACAGATACAATGTTGAAAATTTATAATGAAAAGATGGAGTTATTTACAAACCAAGTGAAAAAACACATAGAAAGTAACGATCAAAAAGCGGATAGAAATGAAGAGGCAGAGGGAATTCTTTTAACAAAGAAAATAAAATATGATGAAAAAGAAATTTATCTTGTATCGGAAAGCGACATGAATTCGATCGATCTTCCAGTGATGGCGCGTAATAAACTGGAAAACGGGAAGAGCGTAAATCTTTGGTATGAAGAAGTTGTACCGCATGGTTCTATTTTTACATTTGCAGTTATTTCTGATCAGGACTCTTTGGAAAAATTAAAAAAAGGCATTGACGGAAAAGTAGTGCAGTTTGGAGGAAATGCGTCTATTGGTTATGGATTCTGTAAAGTAACAGTTGAAGGAGAGAAAAAAGATGAATAAAAAAGTAATTGATGAAGAAATCGCATATGCATATAAGAGTTTGCAAGATTCAGGAATTGCAAAGAAAAATCCGGACACTGGGAAAACAGAAATAAAAAAGGCATATCAAAGTCAGATAGCATCTTTTGGTGCTGCGGTGGCAACAGGAAGTCTTCTGGCAGCAGTGTGTTTTTTCCTTAATGATGGAAATAGTGCAGTGAAAAGAAGTAAGTTAATGGAAGCAATTGAATTGATTTTAAAAGAGCATGGAGAAGTAAAAGAAATCAGTGGTGGAACGCATGAGAATGAGAAAAAGTGTAAGGATTTGCTAGAATATATAGATATGACAGCTCCAAAACGGGCAAAAGAAGAAATGATCAATGCAGCGATTGCGTTAAAATTGGCTATGAACCTCTATAAATTAACAGAGGAGTAATGGAGGGGCAAAAAATGAATGATCAAAAGAGATACAGATCTCGAAATATGAATTATATATTCAATATAGAATATATGGAAGATTTAAAAACATCACCAAATTTTGAAGAAAAGAACAAGGAAATTACAAAGTTTCAGTTTAAAAAGATCCGATTTTTTCAGGGAATGGAAAGTATACCAGGATTTGAGACCATAGAATTGGAGACAACCTATCCGGGGCTTTTAATTGGCACAGGCGGAGCACATGACTTAAATGAGAAAGAAGTAATCAAGTGTGGATTTACTTTTGATTATGTGACGGGAATTCCATACTATCCAGGGTCATCTCTAAAAGGGATTTTGCGCAGTTATTTTCCGGGAGGAAGACCGGAAAATGAGAAAGAAGAATACGAAGAATATATAAAGTCTATTTTACAGGAAATCCATTGTGAAAATATAAAAATTGATGATTTGGAAACGCAGATATTTGACAATTCAGATGTGTTTTTAGGAGCATATCCTGTTGGAGGAAAAGGCAATAAGTGGATGGAGCTTGAGTATATCACTCCGCATAAAAAGATATATCAGAACCCGATTCCTATAAATTTGATAAAAGTAAAACCTGGCGTAAAATTCAAATTTGGTTTTTTGCTTTCCGATTATGTGTCTGGAGATCAAAGAGTTACAGCGGAACAGAAAAAAGAATTATTCTTAAGAATTATTCTGGATATGGGAGTTGGAGCAAAAACAAATGTAGGATTTGGAAAATTTAAAACTCCTGTGAAAAGAGAAGTTTTTGAGAAAAAGAGGTAGGATATGGATAGAGAATATTATGTTTTTGTTGATGCTGAAACAGATGGACTTTATGGCAGGTTTTTAACAGTGGCAATGCTCATTCTTAATCGGGAAATGAAAGAAATAGAACGCAGATATCTGGGAGTCAAAAAGGAAAATTTGATTGTGACAGACAAATGGACAAAGGCTCATGTCCTTCCAGTAATAGGAGGATATGAAGAGGTTGAAGATGAAAAACAACTCTTGGAAAAAACCTGGAACATATGGATGAAATATGCCGAGCATGCATATGCGGTTGCGGATGTATGCTATCCGGTGGAATGCAGACTTTTTCAAAAATGTGTAGAATTGAATCGTGTGGAGAGAATGTTTCATGCACCGTATCCTCTCGTGGATTTAAGCAGTCTATTATTGGCGAAAGGAATTGATCCGTTAAAAAACAGAAAGGAACTGGTGCATAATATAGGAGAAGAGCAGACACATAATGCTATGTATGATGTAGAATTAATGGTAATGATCTGGAAAAAAATATTTGCAAAGGAAAGATAAAATGGAAGACAAGAATTATTATGAGGCGAAAAGTATTCATATTTTTTCGTGGCCATTTACATATGTGAAAGATAATCATGATAAAGTAAGAAAGGATTTATTATCTTCTGGAAGATGGGTACGGGAAACTGAGTGGAAAAATAGTAAAGAGCGTTTTATGCTGCATCAGTATTTGAGTAAAAAAGCGAGAAAAATATTTTTTGACGAAAACAGTTCAAAATGCGAAATATATCAATATAAAATGGATGATCAGGGAGAGTATAACTATTTTATCGAAGCAAAAATAGATGAGCAAATCAAGAAAACTTTTGAATTGCCCATTGATAAAATTGAATTGCATTTATATGATTTTGGGGTTGGGATTTTATCGATACGAGTATTGAATTTTAAATATCGTAGTATTGAGGATATAAAATCAATTAATAATTTGGGAAGAAGAACCTTTTTGCCATTTATTCCTGATGAGCCAGATGAAGGTATAATTTTATGTGCAGAACAATTGGGAATCAAAAATAGGGTTAATAAAACTGAGAATATCCAAAATTTCCGAGAAAAAATTAAAACTGAGAAATATGAAGAGTTAATACAGCCAGTTACATTTCTAAAAAGTCTACTGTCAGGTGATTTGAATGAAAAAGAAAATGAACAATGGAAAGATTTGGAGCCTACAGCTGATGACAGGATGTTTTTGACGTGTTTGATAAGAGACAAATGGCTTTCTGAGCAGATAAAGCAAAAAAAATATAGTAAATCCAATATCCAAAAACTACTTTATAGCATCATATATGTGGATAGCGGTGACTGCGAGTGTCAGAATGATAAGATGAGAGAAGAACTTTTTGAACGGGCAGGATACTTTCGATGGTCTGATTGTGGAACTTTGTATGCATGTACAAATTATTCCCTGACTTGTATTACAGATGAGGAGAGTAAAGAGAGCAAAGAGAGTAAAGAGAGTAAAGAGAGCAATGTAATTAAAAATACAGTAGTAAAGCCATTTGTGGAAGAGTATTTTTATATGCTGTCCTTGACTTTGGCGCAAAAACAAGGATTGATACTTTTTTCAGAAAGAGCAGGGGAAATTGTAGAAGAAGAGACAAATGATTCAGGAAAAATAACTCCAGAAAAGGCAGAAAAGATTATGAAAATGCAGGAGGATTATGTCAGTTTTCAGAATCATTTTATGATCTTGGAGATTTCCAGTCAGGAACAGGGAATAGAACTATATCATCTTTTTCAACAACAGTTATTGATTAATGAAGAGCAGGCTATTTTGAATCAGGAAATGTCAGGTTTGTATGAAGTTGCGAATGTGAGTGCTAGTCTAAGATTAACTACAATAGCGAATAAATGGGCTATAATTGGGGTGGTAATAGCAGTAATTGCTTTATTTGTAGATTTACCGAAGATAAACTTGTTTGAAAAAGTAAAATGTCTTATTAATTTTATAGAAAATATATTTTAGGGAATGAAAAGTATAAGAAACAATAATGCAAAGAAAGAACGAGAATTTGAGTCAACAGAATATTTAAGATATAGCAAAGTAAAGAATCAAAAATCATTTCATACAGAAAAGGTATTATAATGATGAAAAGTGATTGGGAGGGAAGTCTATGAATGATGCTGTTTATTCCTTTAATGGAAAAGATATTACAATGAATGTATGTATTCAGATAAGAGCAGTGATCAAAATTTTGGAGAAACAATTTAATATTGGATTTGAAGAGGCAACCATGAAGTTCTACAAATCAGAGACTTATAAAACACTTCAAAATACAGAAAATGGTTTGTGGGCAGAGTCGGCAGAGTATATAGCTGACAGATATTTTGAAGATATCGCAATGGAGAATATAATCTAATAGTATAGAGAGAATAGGTTGCTTTATAACAAAGATAAAGAGTGCAGGAAGAAAGGAAGGTGTTTTGAGATAGCTGCACGTAAATGGTTTACTGTAAAAATATATAGTGAGAAATAGTAATAAACTAAGAAAAGAAGAGCACTATTTACCAGGTGGAAAAAAATAAGAAACCACTATAAAACCCTTGGTTAAGGGAAAAACAGAGGATTTTAGGTGAAAAAATAAAAAAATGAGTGCGGCTGGTAAAAAAGGAGGAAAAGCTTGAAAAATAAAGGAAAATAAGAGATAATAAAAACGGAAAACAGCGTAAAGTCGTTAGATAAATAGCAACATGAGATGTATTGAAACGTAAAAGTTTTTTGACAGTTCTGCGAACACAAGCAGGATAAATAGCAACATGAGATGTATTGAAACACTTCTCCCGGCGATCAGATTGCACTGACTGAGGTGATAAATAGCAACATGAGATGTATTGAAACCGAAGAATGGATGAAACGCGGGTACATAACAAAACGATAAATAGCAACATGAGATGTATTGAAACGCTCCGTCTGAGATTAAAGGAAACAAGGTAATTTGATAAATAGCAACATGAGATGTATTGAAACGTTTTTCTATCTCCCACTCCTCCAAGTTATTACACTGATAAATAGCAACATGAGATGTATTGAAACTTGCATTTATCCCATATGATACGCCCCGGCGGAAAAGATAAATAGCAACATGAGATGTATTGAAACTGATCAAATCTGTAATAACATACATCTCCATAATCGATAAATAGCAACATGAGATGTATTGAAACGTATTGGAGTGAGCGGTATTTATTCGCAATTCTTGGGATAAATAGCAACATGAGATGTATTGAAACATATAAGTTTGCCAAGGCTATGGGGTGGTCTGAACGATGATAAATAGCAACATGAGATGTATTGAAACAGTTTTGCCGGAATATTAGGAATCAGTACGATTGTGATAAATAGCAACATGAGATGTATTGAAACATGATACTGGAAATAACACTGTAGTCAAATTCACATGATAAATAGCAACATGAGATGTATTGAAACGGGCTATCATCACAGTCTAATTTAATTGCCTCGATGATAAATAGCAACATGAGATGTATTGAAACTGGTTTTCTACAAAATTTAAAGAGGCATATAACGCGATAAATAGCAACATGAGATGTATTGAAACCTAACCAATGATGATGTAATTCATAATCATTGGCATGATAAATAGCAACATGAGATGTATTGAAACCTGTCCATTAGCAATACACTTGTGCTCGGAGCCACGATAAATAGCAACATGAGATGTATTGAAACTCTTTATCGATTGTTGCATTTTTAAATGCAATAGATGATAAATAGCAACATGAGATGTATTGAAACATTTTGATTTTAACATTTTGTTTCGTGATACATCTGATAAATAGCAACATGAGATGTATTGAAACATTGATGGATATTCAGAGCATCTCAGGCCGGAATATGATAAATAGCAACATGAGATGTATTGAAACGTTGTTGCTGTTCCTGCTTTTTTCAGATCTGTAAAGGATAAATAGCAACATGAGATGTATTGAAACCGGCAGAGGGAACATACACCCTCAAAACAATTACGATAAATAGCAACATGAGATGATTTCTATTTTTAATAAAGATAATAATCCTCTATTTACAGCGACTATGTTCAATGTAACATTGTACAAAGAATTTGCAATGAGAGTTGAAGGTGCAAATATAACAAATTTGTATTATGAAAAATATAGAAACGATGTTTCCTAAATTAGATGAACAAAAAAGATTGCAAAATATTTTGAAAGTCTCGACCACCGTATCACCCTTCACCAGCGTAAGTACAAAGAAGTGCAGAAAACTAAGAAGTTTATGTTGCAAAATATGTTTGTTTAAAGAAGTGGTATGAATTTGAAAGTGAAGTAAAAACATAGAAATTAAGAATTATATAAAGAGAATTGGTAAGAGAAAAATGGAGAGCTTACGATGTAAACAATCGTTTGTTAAAGAAAAGGAGGTTTTGGATGAGTGAAAAGAAAAAGAAAATAGGTTTTACTGTTGCATGTGTAAACGAATTTGCACAACACCATAATCTCAGTATACAAGAAGCATTTCGTTATCTTTTTCAATTTAAAGGTATTGCGTTTATAAAAGAAAACTATGAAGTTGAGCATACTTTAGATTTTGAAACAATAATAGAAGACTTGGGGATATTGTGCCGGAAAAATGGAGGTATGTTATGAGATTATATCATGGTAGCAACATTGTAATTGATAGTATAAATTTGGCAATGTGCAGACCATATAAAGATTTTGGGAAAGGATTTTATCTGACAGACATAGAAGAACAGGCAGAAAAAATGGCTGTAAGGGTGTCAAAGATTTATGGTGGTTCCCCTGTTGTAAATACTTTTGAAATACAAGATGATTTTAGAAGAATAGAAACTATCAAGATTAAAGATTTTGGTTTAGAAACAACGGAAGAATGGGCAAAATTTGTCATGCATAATAGAAAGCGTACATTTACAAATGTGAAAGATGTCTTATGCAATAAGGATAATAAATATGATATTGTTATCGGACCTGTTGCCGATGATAATATGGCATTATTGTTTCGTCAGTATGAAAATGAAATTATTGATTTTGAAACCTTATTGAAAGGAATGATATATAAGAAGACATCATCGCAGTATTCTTTTCATACAGAAAAAAGTATAAAACTTTTGCGAAAGGTAGGAAATTAATATGGGTAAGCAGGAACAGTTGATTGAATATATAGTTCAGGATATTGTTGATATGTTTTCTTCAGATCATAATATAGAATATGATGAGGCTATGAACAAGTTTTATAACTCAAAAGTCTTTGAGAAACTTCAAGATAAAGAAACCGGTTTATATTTGGAAAGTTCAGAATATGTGTATGATCTTTTTAAAGATGAGATAAATTTTGGACGTATTGTTCAAGCAGAAATATAAGATTTATCGAATATAACTTTAATTGGAAAACGCTTGGAAACAACATGGGATGCATTGAAACGCGGTTGAAGACTGGACAAGCATATGCGCAGACTGGGATAAACAACAACATTAGCTGTATTGAAATGAGTATGCGGCAACTGCTGCGGGAAGATTTATTAGATAAACAATAACTATCCCCTTTGATGTTTAAGACAAACCGTACGATCATCCCTATTGCCAACAACTGCAATTATAAAGAACAGATAAACCGCATTTAAAATCAACAAAGAGGTAACAAAATGCAACAAACAAAAACAAAAGTCTATGAATTAAAGATCAAAACCTACATTTTGCAAGACATACCATATCCTCAAACCATGCGTACGATAGCTGGTTTCATTGACTCTTCACTTGCAAAGCGCGAGGATCTGCTTGAACTCCACAACCAAAATCAATTTAAACAGTATTGTTTTTCCGGGTTCTATCCATTGGAGACCAATGGGGTGTACCAGGCTGATCACATTTATACCGTAACTTTGCGGACGGTAGATGCAAAACTCGCAGAGTACTTTTTGAAGGTTTTAAAGGACCATATCACTCCGAAAATGAAGGGATTGACTGCGGAAATTCGAATAGTCCCGAAAAAAATAATCGGGGAGATTTACAGTTTGCTCCCGGTAATTATGAAATCGGATGGCGGATATTGGAGAAATACCATGGAGCTGGAAGAGTATGAGAGAAGATTATTTGAAAATGCAGTGAAAAAATATCAGGCATATATCGAAGAGAGGATTGAAGAAGATTTTCAATTGTATACTGGAATCCGGTTTATGAATAAGAAACCAATTGGAGTGGAGTATAAAGAAATCCGGCTTTTGGGTGACAAATTGAATTTGCAGATTGCAGACAATGAGATGGCGCAGGAATTGGCCTATTTTTTGCTGGGGACCGGGATTGGAGAGATGAACAGCAGAGGATATGGATACTGCAATTTTCGATGGATTTAATGTGCAGATGAAAAATATGAGGAGGTGAATATGTGTTAAAAGATTGTCTGGAAATATTTGAAAAGGAATTAAAAAGAGTCGGGGAGCGAACCGGGAATCCGGATCAGCTGGTGCTGGACAATTATATCCCCTCTGATGGATTGTATTTGATTGTCGACAGAGACGGGAAGATTCAGAGTCAGGCTGAGATTAAAATGAACAAAAAAACCAGAAAGCTTGAAAATGAGCCGTTGAATTATGCGAGGATCTGCTTTCTGGATTATTACAGCCAGCTTGTCAGTATGGACAAGCCCCAGGATCCAAAGAAAGTAATTCATTCAAATAATTACCTTTCGTTTTGGGTGAAACAGGAGAGTTTTCAGAATGGAAAATTGAATGACGAGGCAATTGAGCGGTATTATCACGTGCTGGAAAATCCAAGGGAAAAATATATAAAACCGAAAGACAGGGAGATGTACGATTACATTGCAAAAAAAGTCGGAGAAGTAGATCAGGAAAAGCTTTTGAGCAATAAAAAGTGGATTTTGGAGCATATTTTTTCTTTGGAAGAACTTGGAGTGAAACTGAGTGGAAAAGGATATTTGAAAATCTTTTTTGAAGATGATGACAATATTTACATCAGAGAGAATAACAGGTATCTGGTCACAAAGATTTTCAATAAAAATGATTATAACATAAAAATTGACGGAGAGATTTTTGGACTGCCAAATGACAATATGGGGATGAATTCCAAGAAACCGTTTTTGGAACATAAAAGCAGAAAGTTGATTGTTCCGTATTTGATTTCCTCCAATGAGGCATTGCTGCAGAAGAAGTTTTTTGATTATCTGATGAGTAAGGCGGCAGCAGGAAAGACAAACGTATTTTTTGATGCAGAGTCCGGAAAGATCTGGCCTTGTGGAAAAGATGATATGATCAAGCAAAATTTTACCGGATTCTTTCTCCAGATAAAAAAAGGAAAAGAGCTGGAAATTCATCATCAAGACTCCGTAGTGGATTATCGGTTTCGATTGAAGAAAAAGTTTTCGTATCAGAATATTCTGCAGACTCCTGATCCGGATGAAATTTATAAGGATTACAGAAATGTCGGAGAATTGCAGGGGATGCTCAATGAGGTGCTGTTTTCCAACTGGTTGATTTCCAACTATTTTACACCGGCGGATGAATTGGCGGTGGAAGGAGAAATTGCACGAAACTTGATGTTTGCAAGGGAGAGTATTTTTGCATGGCTGTATAAGGGCAAAGAGGACCAGATTGCAGCTGTTTTGGATCAGGTATGCAAAAATCTTATGCTGCATTGGATCAAAAATAATTCTGTTTCAAAAGCACAAAAACAGTGGAATCTGAAGATTTCTCTGAAGGAATATTTTGGAGGTGAAAAAAAGATGGCGGTATTGTACCAGGAGATCATAGAAAAATTGCGGAACAAGATAAGACAGAAAGGGAACAGTGCCATTGAAAGTGATGAGGAATACTATTTTGCGGCAGGGCAGCTGCTCAGATATTTTATTTCTCTAAATAAGGCAAAGGACAAGATGCATTCTTTGGCAAATCCATTTTTTAATCTTAAACGTGATGAGAGGTTAAAAGAAAAACTTTTAGAGTTCTTTATGAAATATAATTACAGAATTCAGGAAAACGGCTCACGATTTAATAACCTTTATTATCTGGTGTTTAATTATCGTCCGGAAGGAAAGATGAGGCAGGATGTCATGGTAGCCGGTTATATTGCAGATAACCTGATTTATGAATCCAACAAGGAGGAAAGTGTAAATGAATAAAAGAGTATATGGTGTACTTGGAATATCTTCAATTATGGCGAACTGGAATGCTGATTTTACGGGATTTCCGAAAACAATTTCAGACGGTACCGTGTTTGGCAGCGATAAGGCTCTGAAATATCCGATGAAAAAAATGTGGGACAACGAAGGAAAAAAGGTTTTATATATCAAATCCATGAAATTCTCGGAAAAAGATGATGGGAAATTGATCCCATGTACATTGAAAGACCGTTATGAGGCTTTATTTGCGGTGGACGATTTGTCAAAGAAAGCGGATGCAAGAGAAGTTCTGAAAAATCTTATGTCAGCTGTGGATGTAAAAAACTTTGGCGCGACCTTTGCGGAGAGCGGTAGCAATATATCAATCACAGGAGCTGTGCAGTTTGGACAGGGATTCAATAAATATGAAGGAACAACTGCTGAAGAGCAGCAGATTCTTTCCCCGTTCAGAGATGGGACAAAAGATGATAAAGAAAAAGGAGAGGCAAAAAACTCTACGCTTGGAACAAAGATTACAAGCAATGAGGCACATTATTTTTATCCGTTTGTCATCAATCCACTTGCATACAAAGAACTGGAAAAACTGGGAGTTACGGAAGGTTATACGGAAGAAGATTATCAGAATTTTAAGAGGACAGCCCTTGTGTCTGCAACTGCTTTTGCCACAAATGCAAAGGAAGGATGCGAAAATGAATTTGCAATGTTTGTAGAAACAGAAGAAGATTTGTACCTTCCAAATTTGTCTGAGTACATTACATTTGAAAAAGGTGAGGAAAAAAATCTGATTACCATTGGCTGTGAAGGATTTTTCCTGGATGAACTGCAGGATAAGATTCGTAATATAGAGATTTACTATAATCCGTATACAACAAAACTGAATTCTTATGTAAAACAGGCAAAGTATTTTAATATTATTACGCAAAAAGAGGTGTAGCCTATGAGGGCGCTGAAGTTTACACTGAGCGGAAGAAATGCGTTCTTTAAAAAGCCTGAGGTAAACAGCTATTATTATTTTACATTCGGACAGATCCATAAAGTTGCACTTCTTGGAGTGTTTGGAGCTATTTTGGGATACTCGGGATATAGCCAGAAAGAGTGGAAAAGCAAAGGGAAAAAAGCTGCCATAACAGAAGAATTCCCGGAATTCTATGAGAAACTCAAAGAGATAAAAGTTTCTGTTGTCCCCAAAAATAAAAAAGGATATATTTCCAAGAAAGTGCAGTATTTCAACAATTCTGTAGGATATGCTTCTCAGGAACAGGGTGGAAATCTGATTGTAAAAGAGCAGTGGCTGGAAAATCCCAAGTGGGAGATTTACGTACTTCTGGATTGCGAAGGTGCAGAAAAGCTTGCAGAGTTTGTGAGAAACCGGAGATGCATCTATATACCGTATTTGGGCAAAAATGATCACATGGCTGATATTACTAAGGCAGCAATTGTGGAGCTTAAAAAAAATGAAGAACCGGAAATTCATCTGTCTTGTCTTTTTCCAAAACGAGCGGCGAAAATCGTATTGCCGGATGACGATGAAGATGAGGAACTGGATGGATTTAAATATGAAGAGACATTGCCTGCAGGGCTGGATGCATATACAAATCTCTATATTTATGAAACTTTTCAATTCACAGATTTTAAACTGCATATTCAAGATGCTGCCGTGTACAGAACGGCGGATAAAACTTTAATTTTTTATTGATAAAAAAGCCCCGTTCTTTTTGCGGGGCTTTTTGCAATTGGAGGAATTTATGAGAAACTGGAAAGAGAAATTTTTGAACTTGGAAGAGATAGAATCACTTGTTTTGGATTGTTATGCGCATAGAAAAGAAGAAGGGGGAGGAGAAAAAAGAGAAACTTTGCTGGAGCATACAGCGCTTAGTCAAAAATATTTTCTGATGCTTATGGAAAAGAAAGAGTTGTATGATGTTTTTGAAAGGTTCCAGGAGAGGTATCTGGAGACGGAAGAACAACAAGTGACCTTTATATATGAAGAGATGGCGGCAAATGTTGTGACATTTCACGACGTTGGGAAAATAAATCCACTCTATCAGTGGAAAAAGATGGCGCATGTGTGGAAAAAAGAGTTGCAGCCAGGGGGAAATGTTGGCAGTAAACATTCATTGATTTCTGCAACAATCTATATGGATTACTTTTTGAAACGTATCATGGTGGTGGAAGACGCAAAGATCAGAAAACAACTGAAAGATTTGGTGTATGTGCATTCCTTTCTGATTGCCAGACATCACAGTGCAATGGAAAAATTCCGGGACTATTTGATAAGTTATGAATATGAAGATGACGGGGAGCCTGCAGGCGTTGGTGCGGATGTAGTGGAATGGCTGAAAATGTGGAGGCTAAACACAACCGATGAGGAAGGAAAGCTTTCCATAAGAAAAAAGTTAAAGACGAGCGAACTTCCTTCCGAAAAACAAGTGATTTTGTATGCGTATACCAGACTTTTGTATTCCCTGCTCACGGCCGCGGATTACTATGCGACTTCGGAATTTATGAACGGAACAGAAATCCAAAATTTCGGGAATGAGTGCGACTGGAATGAAATATATGATGTATACGAAAAAACAGAGGTTCAGCAATCCATCCGAAAATACGAAAAAGAATGTTATCCAATGGATCAGAAAGAATTGCAGAAACAGAAAATCAATCCTTTAAGGACTGAATTATTTCTGGAGGCAGAGCGGGTGCTGGAGGAAAAAAAAGAAAATGCAGTTTTTTACCTGGAAGCTCCGACGGGGAGCGGGAAAAGCAATACTGCGATGAATCTAAGTTTAAAGCTGGTCAGAGAATGCCCGAAAATAAATAAAATTTTCTATATCTATCCATTTAACACCTTAGTAGAACAAAACATGTCCTCTATGGAAACAGTGTTTGAAGGGCGCGAGGATATCTTGTCCAAGGTGGCAGTCGTGAATTCTCTGGTAAAGATGAAAGACGACGAGGAGAATTATGGAGAGGAAGAAAAGAAAAATTATGAGAAGATTTTGCTGGACAGGCAGTTTTTGAATTATCCGATTGTTCTCTCCACACATGTCAGCTTGTTCCGGACATTGTTTGGCAAACAGAAACAGGACTTATTCGGATTCCATCAGATCTGTAATTCTGTGATCGTGTTGGATGAAATTCAAAGTTACAATATCAGAATATGGGGAGAAATCATTCATTTTTTAAAAGGGTATGCCCAACTTTTGAATATCAAAATCATAATTATGTCAGCAACCTTGCCGAATCTGGAAGTCCTGACAGAGAATAAAGAAGACGCGGTTCCACTTATTCTGGACAGAAAAAAGTATTTTGAACATC
Organism: Lachnoclostridium sp. An181; assembly: GCF_002160325.1. Taxonomy (GTDB): domain Bacteria; phylum Bacillota; class Clostridia; order Lachnospirales; family Lachnospiraceae; genus An181. Next base: position 89,702 of record NZ_NFKJ01000005.1, on the reverse strand, counting down.
CGATTTTTAGAAATCGGGTTCAGGCAGATTATAGTCTTTTGAAGAGAAACCTCTCATTAGAAGAACTGGCAGAGCATGTAAGTGAAAATCAGGATGGCAGCAGAAATATATTGATTGAGTTTATCTCTAAAGCGCATGCCTATGAATTCTTTGAGATCCTTTCTGTAGCGGAAGAAGTGGAGATCCTTTTGATGACAGGAGATACCAGTATTCAGGAGAGAAAACAGATTATTCAAAAAGTAAAAAAGGAACAGGGTGTAATCCTGGTCGCAACGCAGGTTGTAGAAGCAGGAGTGGATATTGACATGGATATCGGATATAAGGATTGTTCCAAATTAGACAGTGAAGAGCAGTTTATGGGGAGAATAAACAGGTCGGGGAAAGAGAAAGGGACGGTTTATTTCTTTGAGTTGGATGATGCAAGAGCCATTTATCATGATGATCTTCGGACAGATGCACAGTTGACCTTACAAAATGAAGAGATGCAAGAAGTATTATCTTCTAAAGATTTTAACCTGTATTACGGAAAAATCTTGGATGCTATCAGGATGCGGGGAAAAAAAGAAAATGAAGACAATCTGGAAAAATTTTTCCGTGATGAGGTAGGCGGATTAAACTTCCCGAAAGTGGAAAAGAGAATGGAACTGATTCCGGATAATAATAACCTGGTTTCTGTATTTCTTGCACGTATCATTGAAGAGGAAAATGGAGAAATTTTGGACGGACGAGCAGTATGGCAGGAATATGTGAAATTGTTGCAAAATGAGGAAATGGACTACGCGGAAAAGACGGTTAAGTTATTTGAGATCAGAACAAGAATGAATCATTTCCTCTATCAGGTCAATAAATGGAAGGAATTTTACAGTGATGACCGGATTGGGGATATTTTCTATATAGAACAAGGGGAAGAGTATTTTGAAAACGGCGTTTTTCAGAGAAATCGTTTTGAAAATCAGTTTGGATTATTTTTGTGACAGGCGGTGAAATTGTGAAAGTAAACGGGACATTGGTAAATTATTATTTTCATTGTAAAAGACAGTGCTATCTTTTTGGAAACAGACTGAACCTGGAAGACAACAGTGAGGAAGTGAAGATCGGCAAGGCGATTCATGAACAAAAAGCACAGGAGAGTAAGAATACGGAAATCGCAATTGAGAATATAAGATTGGATAAGCTCAGCGGTGAATATCTCACAGAAATCAAAAAGTCAGATGCTGATGTAGAGGCGTCTAAATGGCAGCTGATCTATTACCTGAGTGTGCTGAAATCCAAAGGGATCATTCGGAAAGGGCGCCTGGAGTTTGCGGAAAAGAATAAAAAAGACAGCAAGGTGCTGTATGTAGAGCTGACAGAGGAAACAGAAAAACAATTACAAGCGTATTTGCAGGAAATCGAGGAACTGTTGGAATGGGACAAAATTCCGGAATGTCTGAATAAACAGAAATGTAAAAAATGCGCATACTATGAGTATTGTTATATTTAAACAAAAGAAAAGGTGAGAAATATGGGAAGTACGAGATATATTATGTCCATGGGAGAATTGAACAGAAAAGATAATTCCCTCTGTTTTCGTAAAAACGGGAAAAACGTGTATATTCCAATAGAGAACACAAAAGAGATTTATTGTATGAATGAAGTCAGTATCAACACAAAACTGCTGGATTTTCTTGCCCAGAACCATGTGATCGTTCATTATTTTAATTATTATGGAGGATACAGCGGAACATTTTATCCCAGGGATCATTATCTGAGTGGCAGGCTGCTCGTGAAACAGGTGGAAACATTCCAGAACCGCAGAATGGAAATCGCAAAGGCAATTGTGCGGGGCATTGGAGAAAATATTTATGAGATACTTTATCATTACTATAAACATAATAAAAAGGAAGTAAAAGAAACCATTGACTGGATTAAAAATGTATTTTTTGATCAGGTGGAGAATGCAGCCGGAATTAAAGAATTGCTGGCAGTTGAGGGAGAAGTGTGGATGAAATTTTATAATGACTTCCAATATTTTCTCCCGGAAGATTTTGTGATGAATAAAAGGGTAAAGCGGCCACCGGACAACCCGATGAATGCTCTGGTATCCTTTGGAAATACATTACTTTACACAAAGACAATATCCGCAATTTCCCAGACCCACCTGGACGCAAGAATCAGTTTTCTGCACGAGCCGTCAGAGGGACGTTTCTCTTTGAGTCTGGATTTAAGCGAGGTATTTAAGCCAGCGATCGTATTTCGGACAATATTTGATCTGGTAAACAACCGGAAACTTCAGGTGACAAAACACTTTGACAGACGGGTGAATTACTGTCTGTTAAATGAAGAAGGAAGAAAAATATTTATTGAGGCGTTTGAGGCGAGAATGGAGAGTGTGTTTGCACATCCGAAATTAAAAAGAAAAGTCAGTTATCGCACAGCATTGAAACTGGACTGTTATAAATTGATCAAAAATATTTTGGAAGAAAAACCATTTATTCCGTTTTCATTGAAAGAAGGATGTTAATGAAAAAACAGTTAAATTATAATTATGCATTTTTGTTTTATGATGTGGGAGAAAAAAGGGTACAAAAGGTTTTTAAAGTCTGCAAAAAGTATCTGTCCCACTATCAGAAATCTGTGTTTCGAGGAGAGATGACGCCATCGAAATTTATCAGTCTGCGCAATGATCTAAAGAAAGTGATTAATAAAGAAGAGGATTTTGTCTGTATTATTAAATTGATGAATGACAGTGTGTTTGGTGAAGAGGTCCTTGGAAACGGAGGAAAGGAGACCGGTGAGGATCTGATGATTTGATCAGAGAGGATGAGGGGTGTAACGAAGGGGTTATAATAGCAGAAAATAGGTTATGGTTTTGCTGTTCAGGGGAAATATAAGAGAATTTTTACCAGGCGGAAAAATGGAGAAAAGGTCACAAAGCCGGGAAATACAAGGAAAATCAGGGATTGTGAAACAGTGACGGGAATTTGGGACACCGCCTGGTAAAAATATGAAAAAAGCTTGAAAAATAAGGGGAAATCGGGGATAATGAAATGGAGAAATGGCGCAAATGCGTTAGATAAACAACAACATGAGATGTATTGAAACATACTATTTAGCTATTGATTATGGTACAGTAAATCCGATAAACAACAACATGAGATGTATTGAAACTCTGCCACGATTATCCCTGTTCCGGTTCTGGTTACGGATAAACAACAACATGAGATGTATTGAAACCCGCCTGCCAAATATCATTCAAACAATTCATAATTGATAAACAACAACATGAGATGTATTGAAACAAGTACCAGTCTTTGCTTGTATCACTTGTACTTCCCGATAAACAACAACATGAGATGTATTGAAACATTCTAATGTTCTTTTCTTTTGCGATTTCTTTTACTGATAAACAACAACATGAGATGTATTGAAACTCACCTGGTTCTGTTCCGGACTGTTCAAGTTCTCGATAAACAACAACATGAGATGTATTGAAACGCTGTCCTGCTGTCCGATCCCAACAGCCTTTTGTCGGGATAAACAACAACATGAGATGTATTGAAACTTTATAAATGTCCCTGGTTTTTCTATTCCAAGTTTTTGATAAACAACAACATGAGATGTATTGAAACGTGATAAACTTTTTATCGGACAGAGGGGATGATTTGATAAACAACAACATGAGATGTATTGAAACCCGGTGGATGGGTCAACTGTTTTTCCTTCTACTTCAGATAAACAACAACATGAGATGTATTGAAACCTATGCATGAAAGAATTACTGAAATAAGAGAAATATGATAAACAACAACATGAGATGTATTGAAACTTTGACATGTTCCCCATTGCTAGTATGGCTTTTCGATAAACAACAACATGAGATGTATTGAAACTTAAATACAATTTTCATTTTACCTATCCTCCCTATCCGATAAACAACAACATGAGATGTATTGAAACATATGGCAGATATGCCATACCCTCTAATAGACATCGCGATAAACAACAACATGAGATGTATTGAAACAAAAAACTCCGCAGGTCGCGCGCGTAATGAAGGGGGGATAAACAACAACATGAGATGTATTGAAACCTTATTATTGGTGTAATCTACTTAATTTACAGTGCGATAAACAACAACATGAGATGTATTGAAACAACTCGTTAAGTTTTTATTCATAAATCCAACCTCTGATAAACAACAACATGAGATGTATTGAAACATATGTACAGCACGTGTGGAATTTTGTTGATGGAACGATAAACAACAACATGAGATGTATTGAAACTGGTATCGCGTTCTTCTTTACAGTCTGCATCGCGGATAAACAACAACATGAGATGTATTGAAACTGAAGAATTTGTAGATAGAGTAAATACAATCAATCCAGATAAACAACAACATGAGATGTATTGAAACTGGCGTAATGGTAACGCATCGGATCGCTAATCCGTCCGATAAACAACAACATGAGATGTATTGAAACGCTTTTATGTGTTGCGTGTCCGGTTGGCCGAGGAAGGATAAACAACAACATGAGATGTATTGAAACAAAGGTTACGAAACCGTAGGCACAGCACATAGTCGATAAACAACAACATGAGATGTATTGAAACTATGATTGTCGGTTTTTATTTTGTAAAAAATCGGCGATAAACAACAACATGAGATGTATTGAAACCATCAGATTGGTTGCAAAGCATTGTAAGCATTTTTGATAAACAACAACATGAGATGTATTGAAACGTTGCTTTCTGAGACGGGGATTCATACACGTCTGGATAAACAACAACATGAGATGTATTGAAACACTTCTTGCGCTTGCAATCAAACGGCAGACAGAAGATAAACAACAACATGAGATGTATTGAAACGCTGTGGAATGGTATAGCCACCCATATACGCTCGGATAAACAACATGAGATGTATTGAAACTTTTGAGACAGTGCTATGTCTGATTGCTTGAATTGACGATAAACAACAACATGAGATGTATTGAAACTCGTTCCCTGTGTTTTCTGTAATAGTAGGAGAGTAGATAAACAACAACATGAGATGTATTGAAACTTGTTATGTGTGATACCTGCTTTCACACGATGCGGAAGATAAACAACAACATGAGATGTATTGAAACTTGTTACTTTGCCATGCGTTTCACATTGTAGGGATTGATAAACAACAACATGAGATGTATTGAAACGGTGAAAGTGAATTTGGATACGTGAACCTTCCTAGATAAACAACAACATGAGATGTATTGAAACCACCTTGCCACGCTACAACATGCCAGCTATGCTATAGATAAACAACAACATGAGATGTATTGAAACATCCTGCTGCCTATGAGAACGAATATGAAGGCGTGATAAACAACAACATGAGATGTATTGAAACAATCTTTTCTTTTCATACCCTGGCTACCATTATCGATAAACAACAACATGAGATGTATTGAAACTCTTGTGTACTTGCCTGCGCCTCTATCTGCAACGTGATAAACAACAACATGAGATGTATTGAAACAGTGCTATGCCTTATATAATTACGGTCGTCTTTCAAGGATAAACAACAACATGAGATGTATTGAAACTTCTTTCTATCCTTTCTGATTTATTATTGCTCATGGATAAACAACAACATGAGATGTATTGAAACTTTTAAACAATTGAATAAGGCAGGTGATTATTATAGATAAACAACAACATGAGATGTATTGAAACCTGGGCGGTATAGTGCTTTACTAGAAGGAAGTCAAGATAAACAACAACATGAGATGTATTGAAACACTCGTTCCTGCGCTTGCCCTATTGTATGCAGTTGTGATAAACAACAACATGAGATGTATTGAAACTTTCTACGGTTGTTCCTAACAACGTGGTCATAATCTGATAAACAACAACATGAGATGTATTGAAACAATGTTAATAGAACCGCACCGTTATGCTTTTGCAGATAAACAACAACATGAGATGTATTGAAACTGATTTGCAAGTGCTTTGCTTATCATTTCCCGAAAAGATAAACAACAACATGAGATGTATTGAAACCATATTCAATGTAATCGGATTCAGTAGCAAAAAGCCTGATAAACAACAACATGAGATGTATTGAAACATGGCTTCTTGTTCCGTTGGGCACGAAACTAATTGATAAACAACAACATGAGATGTATTGAAACGGTTAGCGACTTGATACAATTTCAAGCCGGTATAGATAAACAACAACATGAGATGTATTGAAACAAGGATTAAGCTTTTGGACTGTGGCTTTTTGTTTGCGATAAACAACAACATGAGATGTATTGAAACGCCTCTAAAGGCGTATATTTTACGCTAAAATAATGAGATAAACAACAACATGAGATGTATTGAAACGGACGTCCGCGCATGAGAACATAACAGAAAGAGTATGATAAACAACAACATGAGATGTATTGAAACATGATAATTTTCCGACCATTCTTATGAAAGGTGCGGGATAAACAACAACATGAGATGTATTGAAACATGTACCCGGCGAAGTTGATACTCTCAATATCATCGATAAACAACAACATGAGATGTATTGAAACTATCCGAGCGCATTGTATATACGTTGCAGATCTGAGATAAACAACAACATGAGATGTATTGAAACTAGCCCAAAGCATTATATATACGTTGTAGATCTGACGATAAACAACAACATGAGATGTATTGAAACCGATCTATTTAGCTTCAAATAGATAACAGAATACGATAAACAACAACATGAGATGTATTGAAACGCGTATGCCATTCCGGTTCCTCCTTTTAAGACTGTGGATAAACAACAACATGAGATGTATTGAAACGTAGCAGTATTTAATGCTACTTCCTCGCAATTTAGAGATAAACAACAACATGAGATGTATGGAAACTTCATTACTAAGTGCATCCAGTGCGCACAGCTGCCTGATAAACAACAAAGAACCGATGAAAACGCACCCCAGGATTTTGTTTGCCTCAAGAAAATACCAAATTATAGAAAAGAAATATAAATATTTGTCGTATGCTTTTTAACACATTTGTCCACACCGACCGATACAGAAAAAAGAAATGTATTTAGAAACCGATCATATCTTAACAGTCAGTAAAACGAACTCCCCAAACTTTAGATACTCACATATATTATAAAGAATATGAAAATAACAGAGTGTGCAAAAGCATGAAAGAATTTATTACAACATCACTGGAAACACATTTGTTTTTCGGGAGAATTATGAAGGAGCATGCATTGTTCCTTCAGGCTGCCTTTCCGGCAGGAGAAACAGAATACAGAAACAAGGCAAACTGGTTTCGTGAAGAATTTGAAAAAATACTGCGGCAGACCGTGCGGCTTGCGGACGGAATGGTAGGAGAAGATGTGCTGCGTTCCGGAGAAGTGTTCACAGAATTTACGGTAATGGCGGAACAGCAGACAGGAAGACTTACAAAAATTCCGATTGATTTTCGGATCACACAGGCAGAGAAAAAACTGCGGGCAGGCTGTGCAAAATATGCGGACAAAAGAATGGTATGGCAGATACGTCAGTTGAATCGGCATGTTCTGCGTTTGCTGAGCGGTTTGATCATGTTTAAAAAGCAGATATTGAGGGAGGTTACTTCCTGCAGGTTATACACTGCCAATTATCCGTTGTTGATTGAGCATATCATTCGGGAGGCAGAATTATATCGGCAGATTATAACAATGTTGGAGGAAAAAACGTGCATGTCGTCAGAAAATATCGTTGAGACGGAATTGTTCTGGAATCAGATTATGATGGAACATGCATTGTTTATCCGTGGATTGCTTGACCCGACAGAGTGTGAACTCGTAGAAACAGCAGATACATTTGCAGAGGATTACTTCCGGCTTTTGGAGGAGGCGAAACGGCAGGACTGCAAAACGATGAACGGATTGACAAAAAGAACACTGGAAACCACAAAGCGATATCGCGATTTCAAAGCAGCAGGTACAAAAGGGATTACCGGATGCGATATACGTTCCATTATCCTACCATTGCTGGCGGATCATGTGCTTCGTGAAGCGAATCATTATCTCCGTATTCTGAAACAGGAAGGAGAATAAACAATGCAGTTATGTCAATATCCTTGCCAAAACAGAATTCGTCGTTTTACACTGGAAGCAATACAGATTCCCATTGTATATAATAGGTACGGGGATTATGATCCCAATGGACTTTTATATGTGTTGGAACAAGATTCGCAGAGAATACAAAAAGAGGCGCTCCAAAGATTCCACCAGACGCCGCCTCAGCCTTACGAAGAGGTAGAGCCGTTGGTACTGAGGGTAAATCTTGGAGATACCGTAAAAGTAAAATTTCGCAATCGGTTAAACCGAAGGCTTTCGATTCATTTACAGGGGCTGGCATATGATGTTATGACTTCGGACGGAACCAGTACCGGATTCAATCAGGACAGTACAACATGTGGTGAAATAGAATACACGTGGTATGCTGATACAGAAGGGGTATTTCTTTTCCATGATATGGCCGATCCAAGAAGCAGTGAAGAAGCCACCAACATTCATGGACTGTTTGGAGCGGTGATCGTGGAGCCGCCTGGCGCAAGATGGTTTCATCCTGAGACTGGGGAGGAAATGGAAAGTGGATTGATGGCAGATATTTACCAGCCTGGGAAACCGGCTTTTCGAGAATATACGGTGTTCTTTCATGATGAGCTGGAGATTCTGGATAAGGATGGGAAACCTCCGCTTGACCATCGGACAGGATTGCCATCCTCCACGACGGCAATCAGCTATCGCTCTGAACCCATGAGAAATCGGATGCCGCTGTCGCATGACCCTGTAGATTCCGGGGAAGATATTTCCATGAGTTCATGGGTATATGGAGATCCGGCGCCCCCGATCCTCAGGGCATATGTGGGAGATCCGGCGAAAATCCGTCTGGTTCATGGAGGAATCAAGGAAACCCATGTGTTCCATCTCCACAATCACCAGTGGAGACTGGAAACGGAAAATCCGGTTTCTACGATCATTGATTCGATTACGATCAGTCCTCAGGAATGCTACACATTGGATATTTTATATGGGGCGGGCAGCAGGAACAGAGTGATCGGAGATGTGATTTTTCACTGTCATTTGTATCCGCATTTCCATGAAGGGATGTGGACCTTATGGAGGATCTATGACCGTCTGGAGGATGGAAACGGCAAACTTCCGGACGGAACACCGATACCGGCACTTCTGCCGTTAAAAGACCGGGAACAGCCGCCAAAAAAAGATAAACTTCATCCGGGATACCCGAACTTTATCTTTGGAGAAGTGGGGAAACCGCCGCATCAGCCGCCGTGCGGAGTATTGGATGCCAAAGGAAATCCAGTGGCATGTCCAACGCCTCTGGAGGAAGCAAATTTTGTGGAAAATGCAGTTCCCGGAGCATTGTATACAGATACTTGTCCTTGCCACACAACAGGCGAATGTTCAAAGTGCAGAGACTGCAAAAAGTGTTTTGAGATCGATGAAGAGTGCAGAGACTGTAAAGAGTGTTTCGAGATCGACGAAGAGCGCGGCGACTGCAAAAAATGTTTGGAGATAGAAAAGCAGTGCGAAAATGTGAAAGTCTTTGAGATTGCTCTCGTACAGGCAAAACTTACGTACAATCAATATGGCTGGCACGATCCGGAGGGGCGTTTCTTTGTATTAAAAGAAGAACTGGAGCGTTTTGGAGGTCTGGAATCTTATATCCGTATGGTGGAGGAGCAGAAAATCAGTGTGGAGCCATTGGTAATACGTGCCAATGCCGGAGACTGTATTGAACTGCGGACCACGAATCTGCTTCCGGAATATCTGGAGGCAAATGCGTTTCAGCTTAGAACAAGAACAGACATTGTAGGACATCATGTGCATTTGGTTAAATTTGATACGATTACTTCCGATGGAGCGGCAAACGGCTGGAATAATATCGCAGGAGCCAGAAAATATGAAACTCTGGTAGAGCGTTTTTTTGCGGATGAAGAATTGCGGACCGTATTTTTCCATGACCATTTGTTTGCAAATGCACATCAATTCCATGGCGTGTTTGGGGCCTTGATCATCGAGGAGGCAGGCGCGACTTTTCATAATATACGAAACGGAAAAGATCTGCGGTTTGGGACGCAGGCTGTGATTCGAAGAAGAGATGGAACATCGTTCCGGGAATTTGCGCTTTTTGTTCATGATTTTGCAAACCTGTTTGATAAAGACGGAAATCCACTGAATCCTCCGGTTGTCCCTGGGGCTCATGACGATCCTGGAGTAATGGGGATCAATTACCGTTCAGAGCCAATGAGGGAAAGACTGAAAAAGCACGAAGACCCAGCCTATATTTTCAGCTCTTACGTGCATGGAGATCCGGCGACGCCTGTTTTGGAAACGTATCCGGGAGATGAACTGATGATCCGCTTGATAGACGGGGCACATGAGGAACAGCATGCGTTTAATATAACAGGAATGTCATGGCGAAAAGAACTGGAGGATGAACGGTCGCCATTGGCGGTTTCACAGACAACCGGAGTTTCAGAGGCATTCAATCTTAACATCAAAGATTCCTATCAGCCGGGAGATTACCTGTACTATTTCGGTGGTATTGACGATGCATGGCTGGGTCTTTGGGGCATTGTCCGGGCCTATGACAGATATCAGAAATGCTTAAAACCGCTCTGCAAAGGTAAGGATATGATTTTGCCGCTGCCGCCGTGTCCGGGCAAAGATGACGTGGTAAGACGCTATGAAGTGGCTGCGATCCAGACAAAACTTGTTTACAATCGCTACGGGGATCATGATCCGGACGGATTGATTTTTGTCCCTCTGGAAGATGTGGATCTTGTATTTGCCGGAAAGTATACTCCCAAGCCTCTGATACTGCGTGCAAATGTCGGGGACTGGCTGGAGGTCACGCTGCACAATGTCCTGGATCCGAACCATCCGGTCCCTTATTTTGATTATCCGACCGTGCCGCTTGAGCTGAAACATAAGCCGTCAAACAGGGTTTCTTTGAATCCTCAGTTCCTGAAATATGACCCTGTCAATGATTCAGGGATCAATGTGGGGTATAATCCAAAAGAGCAGACAGTGGGAATCGGCGAGAGCAAGCGTTATTTTTGGAAGGCGGACCGTGAATATGGAACATGTATCTTACAGTCTTTTGGAGATATGAGGAACCACAGATATCACGGATTATTCGGAGCAGTGATCGTAGAACCGACAGGAGCGAGGTGGTATGAGAATTTTACGAAAAAGAAAAATCCGTATGCGGAACAGGCAGTGATAACGGCGCCGGGAACAGAAACGTTCCGGGAATATGTACTGTTCATTCAGAACGGGATCCGTCTTCTGGATGCACAGGGAAATTTAGTCCAGACAGCAGCAGCGGACAGCGGGGAAGCGGTCGAGGCGGAGGATACCGGCGAAAAAGGATATAATTACCGGTCAGAACGTTTTGCAAACCGGCTGTCAAGGGATGCGCGGGTGTGGAAAGTATTCAGCAGCAAAGTCCATGGCGATCCGGCAACACCTGTATACAAGGCGTATTCAGGCGACCGGGTCATCTTCCGGACAATGATGCCTGCAGATAAGCCAAGAAATGTATCGCTGACCATTCACGGGCATTTGTGGCGGGAACAGCCAAAAGACGACTTGTCCAGGGAAATCCCGATTCAGGGAGGAATCAGCATCGGGAACCGTTTTGACATGGAGCTGAAAGGCGGAGCCTCCTGTCCGGGTGATTATCTGTATCGTTCAGGAAGTTTTGGATGGGACGTGGAATCAGGAATGTGGGGCATATTCCGCGTGATGAAACAGTCAATCCGGTGCAGATGTAAAGAAATGTGCGGAAGAATATTCAAAGGAAGAAAGTAAAGAGCAGTAATCAATTTTAAATTTGCTCCGGGTATGAAAAATGCGTACGGCAGTCCTCTCATCCCGGAGCATTTCCATATACAAAATGATATTGAATTTCAAAACATTTTATATTTGATATCCTGAAAATGAGCTGATATTTTTGGAAACAAGTTTCGTCATATGGCGTTTTGTTTTCCTCTTTTATATATTCAAGAAAGAAAATGACAGGGGAATGACGGGATGGTATAATGGAGAAAAATGGTTTGTTTGTTAAATTGCAAGTTGCGGAGGGATACAATGGTTGAAAATATACCATTTCAATCAACTATGACTGGGTCTGTAAAAAATAAGGATACATGAGAATTTGCTCAAAAATATTGCGGTAAAATGGTATATCGGTGGATTGATTATGACATTGAACCATGAAACGGAAATTGTTCATTCTGATATGCAAGAGGATGGAACTGTAAAAGTGTATATAGAGAGACCGGATGAACAATATAGGTTTAAACATGCTACATACTGGCTACCCCAATATAAATGGGAGAATACTGGATTTATTGACAAATGAAAATAAGCCTGTTGAACCAATTCATGTACATATTGCAAAAGGAAAGCCTTGCGAAAATGCGACCAAGGTATGGATTACCAGCGCAGGGAAATGTCTGCTTTGCAATAATAATTCAAGAATACCCCCACATACATTGCGTAATATTATGAGAATGATCGAGGCACGCAGTGTTGATATTATTCAGAAATGGTATTCATATTTTGGAGAAATAAGCTGTTACTGCTAATTTTTATTGAAATCGAATTTAGATATGTTATAGAGAACCGTATCACCAGTAAGTGCGGTTTTTTCGCATTTGGATATGATATGGTGTGAAGTAATGAATCATGTGGAGTATTTGGTAAGGGAGTGGACAAAAGAGTTTTCATTCCCTTTTTGCATGAGCGAGAAATCGAATGACAGGGAAATAAACGAGTGATATAATGAAGAAAACTGGGGCGGTAGATTGGAATTGTTGGAGGATGATTTATTGTGAATAAGATATGGTCTGAACTAAATAAAACAATGCAAACGCAAATTAAAAAGAAAGATACCTATGAAGCAGGTATTAACACATTATTTGATTTGCGAAATCAGTTAATGGAAACCTTAACAACATTTAATGAGGAATTAAACAGAGAAGATTTCGATGCAATTCCATTTATAAATGCAGATGGTTATCATAGTAAAACGATTGCATATTCGATTTGGCACATTTTTCGTATTGAAGATATAGTTGCACACACATTGATAAGTGAAAGCGAGCAGGTATTTTTTTCGGGCAATTATCAGGAACGCATCAATTCGCCTATAATCACAACAGGAAATGAACTTGTAAAAGAGCAGGTTGCGGACTTTTCAAAACAGCTTAACTTGAAGGAACTTTATTCATATATTTTTGAGGTAAAGGATAGCACCGAGAAGATAATCAGCAGTTTATCCTATGATGAATTGAAAAAGAAAATATCAGAAGAAAGAAAAGAATGCTTAAAATCATTGAACGTTGTAAGTGATGATGAAAATGCAATTTGGCTTATTGATTATTGGTGCGGTAAAGATATTCGGGGACTAATACAAATGCCGTTTTCAAGACATTGGATTATGCACATAGAAGCAAGTTTGCGTATAAAAAACAAGATACATTCATAAGTGTAAATCTTAATTTATCTGTACATAATATGATGTCTAAGCTATACTAAAATTAGTCGTATGTAATATTAAAGAAGTGAGCTGTTAAGGTGGAGGTATATGTATGCCAGAAATTGCTTTGTTTTATGGAATAAGGATTACTATGTATTATGATGACCATAATCCACCCCACTTTCATGTGGAATATAATGGGAAAAAGGCTTTGATCGATATAAATGACGCCTGTGTTTTGCAGGGAGCATTGCCATCAAGACAACTGAAACTCGTGTTGGCATGGTGCGTGATTCATCAGGATGAATTAATGCAGAACTGGGAACTTGCAAAGGATGGAAAACCATTAAACAGAATCAATCCTTTGGTTTAAATATGAAGGAGGCGCTGTAATGTTAGAATATATTCCAACTGTGATCCAGGTAATACCGTACGAAGATTATACTGTGGATGTATATTTTGATGATGGGAAAATTGTATGCTGTCATGCAGAAAAGGATCTGTCCCCTAACATTTTTGAGCGAATAAAGGCGTATCACATTTTTATGAACAAATGTATGGTTTTAAATGGTACATTAGCATGGGATGTGGCTGGAGGAAGAAATATAAACGAGTGTATTGATATTGATCCTTTATATTTGCACGAATTAGAAAAAAGTAAAGAAAGAATAGCATAGAATATTAAATGTATAAACCGCACTTGGATACGTTATAGAGAGCCGTATCACAAGTAAGTGCGGTTTTTTCCCATTTGGATACGTTATGGGCAGCCGCATCATAAATAGGGGCGGTATTGGAGGAACTGTTTAGTTCCTCCTTATTCCATACCATAATGCTATCAGAACATGATTTCATTCTTTCTTCCGTGTTAAGAAAATTCCAATGATTGCAATAATAAAGATAATTGGTGCTACTCTGACAAACAACCATTCAAATGAGTGAAATGCCACTCCAAGAACAGCGGTTTCAGGGTCACTATAATCCCACCCCAAATAAGGACTCTTTAATATTACTAAGGCTGCAAAAAACATTACTGTGATTGCGCATAATGAAATAAGCAGCCAACGAATAATTTTTCTTCTCGTGTTTTTCCTTTGTGCCAGTTGCCAATTTATCTCTTCCAATTTTTCGGAAATGGCTTTTATGTTATCAACCTCCGTTTCAATAACAGTTTCTCCCAGCAACGTGCTTACAGGTGTTTCAAGCGCTTCCGATATGGAGATTAACATATCAGAATCGGGAACCGACAGTCCTTGCTCCCATTTAGAAACTGTTTGTCGCACGACGTTCAGCTTGACAGCAAGCTCCTGTTGCGAAAGTCCTTTTGATTTTCTGATTGCTTTAATATTTTCGTTGAGCATTAGGGATAGCCTCCTTTCTTTCCATCGTTACCATTATTGTAGTCGGAATTGCCCGTTGCCACAAGCAACGCATCTTAACATCTTTAGAAAAACTGTTGATAACACTGACAATTACCATTTTTCGGAAGAAGAGATTAAGCAGTTTGAAGAAATAATAAGATCAACAGCTTATCTTATTATTGAATTTTCTCAGGAAGGGGGCTTTGAAAATGCCTCAAATCTTTAAAATGGGAGAATACTGGATTTATTTCTGGACAAATGAGAATAAACCCGTTGAACCAATCCACGTACATATCGTCAAAGGAAAGCCTTCCGAAAATGCAACAAAGGTATGGATTATCAGTACAGGAAAATTATACTTGTTTTTTGTAAACTGATATGATAAAATCAAACACATTAAAACAAGGGAGGTGGCTTGATGTCGTTTATTCGTTAATTTAGGGACAATAAAAAATGTTTGTTTCATCCCAGATTATGATGGGTTTTTTTGTTGTACTTATTTTGCGAATAAATGATTTGAGCTGGCTCTGTATGTAGGCGGTGCTTATTGGTGTACTTAAATGTTGGTGTGAATAGGTATGTCCAGTATTAAATTTCAAATTTTTGAGTGCAAAATAGGTGGCGGATAACTCATGATCATGGGTTATCCTTTTTTATTGTCCTTTTGAGGTAACATTTTGATATTGTTGAGAAAGGATAAGTATGATGTGTGAAACAAATAAATGGAAATCTAAATTTTTAGTAGTTGCCTTAGGGCAGGCAATATCGTTATTGGGAAGTCATGGCGTTCAATTTGCCTTGATCTGGTGGCTTGCAGAGAAAACTTCATCACCGCTGATGCTTGGAATATCCGGGATTGTGGCCTATTTGCCTATGACTCTTTTTAGTCCTGTTGCGGGAATTGCAGCAGACAGGCTAAACCGCAAGTTTATCTGCATTTTTGCGGATATGGCAATGGGTACAGTTGCTGTGATCTATGCCATTTTGTTGTTCTTTTTTGACCTGCCTGTATGGACAGTATTTGTTATGCTGTGTGTGAGAGGAATTGGAAGTACATTTCAGCAGCCTGCAATCCAGTCTATCATCCCGCAGCTTGTTCCGTCAGAACAGCTTGTAAAGACAAATGGATGGATGCAGCTGATGAATGCGGGTTCCTTTTTCCTTGGCCCGGTCATTGGCGCATCCCTTTACGCCATGTTTCCGATGTCAGTGGTCTTGATGAGTGATGTAATAGGTGCTGTTTTCGCAAGTGTGGCATTAGGTGTTGTAAGTGTTCCGAAATTAGAGAAAAAGCAAACGGAAAAAGAAAATATGATACAGCAGTTTAAGGGGGGACTTCAGGTTTTCCAGGAGGATAAAAAACTTCTGTATCTGATATTAGGTGAGGCTTTCTGTATGTTCTTTTATGCTCCGCTGTCGTCTTTTTATCCATTGATGACCAGTGATTATTTTGGAT
Organism: Lachnoclostridium sp. An181; assembly: GCF_002160325.1. GTDB lineage: Bacteria > Bacillota > Clostridia > Lachnospirales > Lachnospiraceae > An181. Next base: position 73,356 of record NZ_NFKJ01000005.1, on the reverse strand, counting down.
TGTCTGCAATGTACGGAAGTGCTGTAGAGCTTGCTTTTGCTGTTGGTATGATGGTATCTTCTCTGCTGTTTTCCAGTGTGCTCAAAGTTGAGAAAAAAATAAAGGTATCTTTTATCGGATTGTTTGGAATGGGATTGATTTCTGCCGTTTGTGGTATCATACCGCCTGTTTATATCGGATGGTTTCTCTTTACTTTTGCCTGTATTCTTCTTGGTGCATCGGGAAATGTTCATACCATCCCATTGACAGCGTATATTCAGGAGACTGTTGTGCCTGAAAAAATGGGGAGAGCTTTTTCTGTTCTTACATTGATCTCATCGGTAACAATGCCAGTCGGTTTATTGATAAGCAGTCCCATTGCGGAAAAAGTCGGAGTAAATGTATGGTTTTTTATATCAGGAGTCAGCATGCTCTTGATAAATGCAGCAGTTTTGTTTTGCTATAAAATCAGATATGGAAAGAGGAGATAACAGGCATGATAAGAAAGTTTGAAAGGAAAGATATAGAACAAGTGGTACAGATTTGGTTAGAGGGAAATGTGGAAACACATGATTTCGTGCCAAGAGAGTATTGGATATCACATTATTCTCTAGTGAAAGAGCAGTTTTTGCAGGCAGATATGTACGTATATGAGCAAGATAAGAATATACAAGGATTTGCCGGTATGATGGGAGATTATCTTGCAGGAATTTTTGTTGATAAAAAATACCGTTCCATGGGAATCGGGAAAAGTCTTTTGGATCATATCAAAAAAATATATCCCCGGTTTTCATTGAATGTCTATCAGAAAAATACGCGTGCAGTGAACTTCTATTTGAGAGAAGGCTTGCTTATAGTTTCAGAAGGAGTAGATGAGGATACAACGGAAACAGATTATACGATGAGATGGAATGGACATATAGAAGAAAGATAAAAAATATATTTTATATATAGAAGAACAACTGTATTTCTATACATCTTATTAGCAGTAAGCTGTCAGAATTTGAAAAAAATAGGATATCAATAACCGGGAGAGTCTGGGAGTGAAGGGAGTCAGTATCTGCGCAAAGGAGAATACAAATTTGAAGTGACCAATAAGATAAACTTTTTTGTACATTACAATGAACCGTGACTGTTATATTGCAGACAACAGCGGAGGTGTGGATTGTGGTAGTATATAGAAAAACTATGACATTATTTTGTTGAAAAAAACATTTATAATGTGATAAAATCAAAAAACAAAATGCAATACAAGATAGATTCTCTTGTTGAAACAGCAGTTAGATTGCGGAAACGGAAAAAGAAAAGCTCAGGGACAGGTAATACCTGTTCTGGCTTTTCTCAATAAAACAATTTTTTATTTTTCTTCCTTGATTCGGAATAGAACCCGGAAGATCAGGCGTACAAATGGACCTATATAGAAAATCTGGCTGAAAAAAGCCATAGGGAAATTCATAACTGTGGTTTGAGTCCATACAGCGAACCATTGTGGGCCTGCATCTTTAAAAAGCAAAGTGGCAGCAAGACTCATGACCGGGCACATGATACATACGATCATAGAAGAAATCCCCAACATGAGGAATAATGGCTTGTCTACTCCGGGTGTCACCAGCCGGAAAGCCAATAGATGAGCCAATTTGTCTACAATGAAAAATTCGAGGATAAAGGCAAGAGGCCACATGATGAGAAGTTCATGAAACGCCATAAAAAAAATCTCGTTTTTCATACCACCAAGGTTTAACGAGATGTTATAGCAGATCATGACATATACCATAGCAAAAGCCATGAGAAGAGTAAAAATGATGTTTTGAAATTTTGTCTTTGGCATAAAGTTATCTCCTTTGTCTAATTATTTTGGCAAAAAGATGTGTTGTTCAGCAGCGAGGACTGCCTGTTTCCAATTCATACCAAAGTTTTGCGGGAGTTATTATAGCAGAAGGTTCTATGATTATCAAGAAAAAATTGTTTTAAAGGTCAAACTTTTTGTAGTGATTATGACTGAATATATGGATTCAGAATAAAATTTTTCATAATGAGTCTTGGAATAGTGTTTTGTACCAAACTAAAATAAGAATAAGCAAATATATGTTCATATTGCAGAAGATAATGCGGAGAAAGCTGTAAAAAACTATAGAGAAAATATATAGTAAAAAAGAAAAGCATTTTTTATATTATTGAATGTCGAAAATGGAAAATTTGTCATATTCTTAAAAAAGCTGGAAAAAGCTAAAACAGAAAGGAGTTTTTGATATGACAAAAGAAACCATTTTAATCCGCAGCATACTAGGACCTACGAGAAGGGATATTTTTCCGATGGCATGTGCAGTTGAGATAGTGAAAAAACTGCTGTTTTACAGGAAGATACCGTTGGATGATATACGAATGACCAAGGATATTTATCCGGCTGTGGCACAGCAGACAAAAAAGAGCTGTCAGGCAGTAGCCAGACAGATTGAGCGTACGGGAAACCTGTGTTGGGAAAGTATGGATGAAGGTCAGAAGATGCAGTACATAGGCAAGACAATAAAGGACATTCAGGGACCAAGAGATATGATCTTTTATCTGGCATTTTACAGCTATTTTCATAAGCCATATTACGAGATCCTGGAAAATCCACCGTGGTCTTTTTGTGTAAACAAGGTATATATTGTATGAGTGAGAAATAAAACAGACTGAAATGAAGATAATTGAGAGCTGGCATTCCTGATGATGTGATGGAACTGGAATATTAGAAATATTTTTATTTTGGGTTTCAATCCATAGTGGCAATACCACTTTTTTTATGTTATTATAAAATGTATTGAGATGATAGACAGATATCATAAGGAATGATACATTTTAATAGAGTTGAAATGTGGAAAACAGCTACAGCAGTGGTTATGATGAGGTGAAAGAGATGGCGATTGTTGATGTGATTAAGTATGATGGGAATCCGGATGTTTTTGCCTGGAAATACCCAAACAGTGAATTGGGCACCTGGACACAGCTGATCGTGAATGAATCGCAGGAAGCAATTTTGGTAAAAGGTGGGCAGGTATGCGATGTGTTCCAGGCAGGAAGACATACTCTGAGCACACAAAATATTCCGATATTGAATAAGTTGATCAATCTTCCGTTTGGAGGACGTTCTCCTTTTAGCGCAGAAGTATGGTACATAAACAAAGTATTTACCTTGGATGTAAAATGGGGGACCGCGACGCCAATACAATTACAGGATCCAAAGTATAAAGTGTTTGTTCCGGTGAGAGCATTTGGCCAGTTTGGAATCCAGATAGAAGAGTCGAAAAAGTTTCTCATGAAATTGGTGGGAACTTTGCCATTGTTTGACAAGACCAATCTTTTAAAATATTTTAGAGGGGTGTATTTGACAAAGGCAAAAGATGCTATATCCTCTTATCTGGTACATGAAAAGGTCAGTGTTTTGGAGATTAATGCGTATTTGGATGAGATTTCAGATTTTCTGAAAGAAAGTATGACACCTGATTTTGAAGAATATGGAATCGGTTTGACGTCTTTTTATGTAAATGATATCAATGTACCGGAGGCTGACGAAACAGTACAGCAATTGAAGAAAGCGCTTGCTAAGAGAGCTGAGATGGATATTGTCGGATACAGTTATCAACAGGAAAGAACTTTTGATACGCTGGAAGGAGCAGCAACAAATCCCAATTCTATGCAGGGCGGTATGATGGGCGCAGGTATTGGACTGGGCATGGGAGTTGGAGTCGGCGGCATGATGGGGAATCAGTTTGGAGAATTGTCAAAAAGCATGGATACCCATGAGACAAAAATCTGCCCCAAATGCAATTCAGTAATAGACAAGAAAGATCGTTTCTGCAATCATTGTGGATGTGACACTGAAGCAAAGGTAGAAAAAAGTGAGGAAATAAAGTGTTCGGCCTGTGGAGCCGCATTGAGGGAGGAATCAAAATTTTGCATGGAGTGTGGAAAAAAATATAACCCATGTCCAAACTGCAAAGCAGATATGCCGGATGGCGCAAAAGTGTGCCCAACCTGTGGGAAAGCACTTCCACGCCTATGTCCAAACTGTGGGAAACCGGTTCCTGAAGACAGCAAGTTTTGCCCAGAGTGCGGAGAGTCGATTGTGAGAAAGTGTCCATCCTGCGGCAATCAGCTTGACGAAAAGGCGAAATTTTGCCCAGAGTGCGGAACAGCCCTGAAATAGGTGGTGAGAAAATGAAAAAAAGTAACAGGACAACACTTGCTGTATGTTTTTGTATAGCAATGATCGCGACGATTATTTTCTATCTATTGGCAGTTGATAATATTTTTACGGTTCCGATGTTCTGGCTGTCTTTGGTGTTTTTGTTGATCGCTGAAATGATAGGCACGATTAAAGCTCTGAAAATAGAAGGAAGTATTTTCGGGACAGCAAATATCATGTCCAGTCTGATACATATACTTGTTGTTTTGGGAATCTCTCTTGTTTTTGTAAATATTTTTCCGGTTCTTGTCACGCAGTATATCCTGATCAATCTGTTGTTGATTGCTGTAATTGCAGTGACAGATCTTGTGACATTGTATTTCGGAACAAAAGCAAAAGAAGAGAACAAACAACATGCATCCTCCCGTGCACTTGTTGATGAGTGTTACAGGAAGGCGGAAGAAATGTCGATCACATTTGCACAATCAGAACACGCAGAAGGGTTGAGAGAAATTTCGGATATGCTGAAGTATTCGGATCATACGGACACCTGTGGGAATGAGAAAGAGATTTTGGGGAAACTGGATGAACTGAGACAACTGTTCAGAGAAGATGGTAGTCTCCAAATCGAAGAAATGATAAAACAAATCCAAAATCTGATAAAAGTGCGCTCTGCGCAGATAAAACAAAAAAAGAAAGGTAGTTTCTAACTTAGGGGGAGAAGGATCATGAAAGATAATAAAAAGATGAGTGCAATTTATAGTTGGCCTTGGATTATATTTTTTATCATAGTTTTTTGGCCAATAGGAGTGTTTTTAATTTACAAACGTGTTTCCTTTGATAGAAAGACAGCATTGAGTGGGGATAAAACAGTCAAGAAGCTTGCAATTGTTTCATATGTTCTTGCTGCGCTAGGATTCATTGGAATATTTGTAACTGATAATGATTCGATAAATGCGAAAATAGGTGTATTTTTTGGAATAGCAGCAGTTGTTTTGCACATTATTTCAAGAAAAATGAAGGCTGAGGCAGACACCGTAAAACAGTATTTGGCAATTTTGGTAAATGAGAATGAAAAAAGGCTTGACAGTATAGCATCCTCCACTGGGAAAACATATGATGTTGTGAGAGCAGACATTCAAAAGATGATTGAAAAAGGATTTTTGAAAAATGTACGCATAGATGATAACATCCGTGAAATTGTAGTGGTGGAGAACAAAGAGAAAACATCTGCTCCTGGTACAGATGATGCTGCAAACAACTCATCCAGAGTCGTGGTGTGCAGCTGTTGTGGGGCAAGCAATAGGATTCAGGGTGAAACTGGCGAGTGTGAATATTGTGGTTCACCAATCCAATAAAACGTGTTGAGCGTGTATTCTTTAAAGTTTTAAATAATGTGATGAAATTTTGGGGCGCAGTCCATTGCGGATAACAATGGGCTGCGCTGTTTTATTTTTGGATTTTTCGGTTGTTAGTGTTTCAAAGAGAGCTGAAAGCGGATGAAATAGGCTGATGGCCATGTCCGGTCCTTTTGGGGAGCGGTCCATTTTTTTAACCTGAATAGGGGAAAAAGCTATAGAGAAAAGAAAAACGCAGAGACAGGCAGACCCATATTAGGCATCTCTCCCGGTCCGGAAAAGGATTCGGAAAATAAGACGCAAAAAAGGTCCTATATAGAAAATCTGGCAGAAGAATGCCATAGGAAAAATTATAACAGATCATGACATATACCATGGCGAAAGCCATGAGAAGAGTAAAAATTATGTTTTGGAATTTTGCCTTTAGCATAATTCATACCAAAGTTTTGCGGGAGTTATTGTATCAGATGGAAAATCAATTATCAAGAAAAAGTTTTGAGATTGCACTTCATGGGACTTGCGACTGTTCCTTGACAAAGTGATTTTAGATGGTTAAAATATTAATGTTCTAATTATTAGAATTCTAATATTTTCGGGAGGGAATTATGAAACAAACAATCCATTATCTGCTTATGGCAGACCATTTATTATTTCAAAAGTCTTTGCTTGCGAGTCTAAAAGATTTGAATCTTGAGCTGACACCGGGCCAGCCAAAGATACTAGACTATTTATTGGACCACGATGGTGTTGCTCAAAAAGAAATCGCAAAGTCGTGCTATATGGAGCCTGCAACCATTACTTCAATATTGCTGGGAATGGAAAACAAGGAGTTGATAGTACGAAAAAATCTTAATGGCAACCGGCGCAGCTTATACGTCTTTTTGACGGATAAAGGGAAACTTCTTGCAGAACAGGTGAAACAAAAATTTGAGGCCATAGAAGAGATGGCGCTTTTAGGATTTGACGAGAAGGAAAAAGAAATGCTCAATGTATTTTTAGAAAACATTAATAAAAATATGTACGGGAGAGGAGTAAAATCTGATGAGTAAAGCTGAAATTTTGAAACGATATATATTATTTGTGATAAGTCTTTTCTTTGCGGCGCTGGGAGTCGCATTTACGAAGGGCGGGGAATTAGGGGTATCGCCTATTTCGTCTGTTGCAAATGTAATGAGTTGTAAATTTTCTTCCGTATCTATGGGGACATGGTTGATTATCTGGAATTGCCTTCTTATTATAGGACAGATATTAATACTGCGAAGTAAATTCCAACCTGTACAGTTATTGCAGATTCCGCTTTCATTTCTATTTGGATGGTTTACAGATTTTGGAATGTGGCTGGTGTCCTTTATTCCGGTCAATTCTTATCCGGTGTGTTTGGCTATGGTATTGTTGGGTATTGTAATTCTTGGTTTTGGAATCTCTCTTTCGGTTATCGCGAATGTGATCATGAATTCAGGAGAAGCATTCGTAAAAGCAATCTCCGATATAAGCAATAGAGAATTTGGCAATGTAAAAATCGTATTTGATGTTTTGTGTGTGGTGGTCTCTCTTATTGTGTCACTTTTGTTCTTTGATTTTACGATCGTGGGTACAAGGGAGGGAACAATTTTATCAGCATTGCTGACTGGTTTGGTTGTAAAATTTTTTGGCAGTAGACTAAAAAAGCCGATCAATACTATTTTAGGCGAAAATCAGCTGGCTCCTATGAAAAGGAATATCATTAAATAATGGAAAGATAAATTTTGCTATTCAATCTTACATAAGTGTTGGTTAATTTTATGAACGAATAATTAAAATCTGCTCAATTGTGAAAAGTTTCTCTGTTTGCTATGCTTAATTTAGCAAAGGCCGATGCAAAAAAGGAAAGGAGCACTATATATGCAGATAGGAGAGACAATACGAAAATATAGAAAAGAAAAAAATATGACACAGGAGGAGATGGCAAATCGTCTGGGGGTCACAGCGCCGGCAGTAAACAAATGGGAGAACGGGAATTCCTATCCGGATATTATGATGTTGGCGCCGATCGCAAGACTTCTGGATATTTCTCTGGACACTTTGTTGTCGTTTCAAGGGGAGCTGACAGCGGAAGAAATACAAAAGTTTGTTTTAAAAGCAGACAGGTATATTAAGGAAAAAACTTATGAAGAGACATTTGATTGGGTGAAAAAGACATTGGAGAAATACCCAAACTGCGCAAGATTATCCTGGCAGCTGGCGCTTATTTTAGATGCGCAAAGGCTGTTTAGAGAAGTTCCGGATTCCGAGAAATACGATGCTTTTATTGTGGACTGTTATGTCAGAGCACTGGAAAGTAAAGATGAGGATGTGAGATATAGCGCAGCAGATTCTTTATACAATTTCTACTTAAGAAAAGGCCGCTATGAAAAAGCGGAAACGTACTTGAGCTATTTTTCCAAACAAAATTCGGAAAGGAAACGAAAACAGGCAGCTGTTTTTTATAAAATGGGACGGACGCAGGATGCTTACAAAACATATGAAGAACTGTTATTTGCAGAGTATCAGATTATCAGCGCTGTGCTGCAGGGAATATATATGGTGGCGATGAAAGAGAAGGATATGGAAAAAGCGAAAGCAATGGTGGAAAAACAGGAGGGCCTTGCAAAGCTTTTTGAAATGGGAGAGTACTATGAAGTTTGCGGCAGACTGGATCTGGCAACCTCGCAAAAAGACAGAGAAACCGTGCTGCATGTTGCAAAAAAGATGTTGTCTGGGATTGAACATATCACAGCTTTTCGAACATCGCCCCTTTATACACATATGTCTTTCAAAGAAATGGATGAGAATGTTATTAAGGAAATGAAAGAGAACCTGCTGAAATCTTTTGGGGATGAAGAAACGTATGGCTTTATGAAAGAAGAGCAAGGGTGGCTGGAATTGATTAAGAAATGAGCGTATGGAATATAAAAGTATAGGCCCAATGTTCTGTGAAATGTGCTAAAATGAAACCATATGAAAGAACAAAGGAGGTCTGTTTTATGAAAAAAGAAGTAGTGGAGTATATTGTTGGAAAAACAAAAGAATTAATGGAGGCCCCGACATGCAGCAAGGAGGCCAAAAATGCAGCGGAAACCTGGTTGAGTGCGGTGGGCACGGAGAACGAAGAAACCGAAACAGACAAATATTTTGCCAAGCTGGAACAGGACATCGTTACTGTTGACGGCTTGATCGCGTTTGCGGAATCAGATGCAGGAAGTCAGGTGTTTGGAGGAGCGGATGCGGCTAAAGGTGTTGCAGATCATGCAAGACAAATAAAGGCTGCAGGAGCGAAATATTGTGATTGTCCGGCCTGTGCGGCTGTGGAGGCGATTTTGAAAAAGGCCGGCAAGATCAATTAAAATTAAGATGAATTAATGAGGATGGAATTCCTTTTCGGGGGTTCTGTCCTTGTTCATATTATATGATTTCCGATATTCCTTAGGTGTGAAACCTTTCATTTCGCGAAAGCATTTAGAGAAATAACTGATATCTGAAAACCCACAATTTATTGCGATTTTGTTTACGGGTTCATCTGATTTTATCAACTGCTCCGCCGCTTTCTCAATTCGCAGCTGAATCAAATAACGTATGGGAGTTGTACCCAGCCTTTGGTGAAAGCAATACAAGCAGGCGCTTTTACTTAGAGAAACACTGTCAGCAATCATTTCCAGCGTTATGTCTTCGCAATAGTTTTTCTCAATATATTCTATCATTGTTTTAATTCGTTCAGTCGACAATTTTTCGCGCTGTCTTACCTTAGTCTGAGAAACTGGCTTATTGCTATTGATGAGACGAAAAGCCCGAGATAAATGGTAGCGGGCAACATTTTCGTAATCAAATATTTCGTCTGCTACAGCCTGCCATGCACTTTTCATATCCTCAATAATATCAGCCTGCCAGGGAATGGTTTGATTCAAGTAGAGATAACGGAAAGATTCATCGTGTAGAATTGGAGTGATGAGTTTTTGCCAGAAAATGCTTTCTACACTGCCACCTATGATCCGGGCGTGAAACACAAGCGAATGACAGTTTATATCTGCACATTTTCCATGTTCAATGCTGTGGAGTACACCAGAGTTGATAAAGATTGCATCACCTGGGATTACAGGAATGGTTGCATTTTCTGCCTGTATATGAGCAATTCCTTCTGTAATAATAATGAATTCAAATTCATCGTGCCAGTGCCATGGGACAGGATATATTTGCAAATTATCATCAAAACAGGAGAGCGGAAACATCGTAAGTCCATGTTCCATAACTTCTTTCCCTTTTTTGTCGATCGTCACACCACAAGCAGATAACGCCATAATTGCACAACTCCCTTTTAATCTTGCTATAAATTAACGATATAATCATAGAAATACTGTGATTATCTCCTATAATTATTATAAAATTGATGATATAATTATATTAAAATATTTGCAGGAAAGCAAGAAAAAATCAGATTTTCATTATTGCCTGGAGGGACTGGTGAGGGAGAATTGAAGTATGAATAATATAAAAATTGCATTTTTTGATATTGATGGAACACTTATTGATATGAAAAAGAAAATGATATCGGAAAAGATGATAAAAACACTTATACGATTAAAGCAAAAAAATGTCATGATCTGTATTGACACAGGAAGATGCCATTGCTTTTGGTGATGGCGATAATGATATTGAAATGCTGCAGGCAGTCGGGCTGGGGATAGCAATGGAAAATGCATCGGATAAACTCAAACAGACAGCTGATGAAATATGCGGTCATGTCGCAGGTGACGGGATTTACTATTACTGCGCGAACCGTGGTTTGATATAAGGGAGACTAACGGATATGAACATAGCGATTGATATAGACGATACATTAACGGAATCTTTTGATTATTTTCTCCCATTTGTAGCAGAATATTTCGGGGCGGATGTGGATGAATTGAAGAAGAAAAATATTTCATATAGCAACTTGCCGCCCGAGTGGAAAAAAGATGAGATTGGATTTTGCAGAGCCTATTATGACAAGGTGGTTGCAAGCACGCCGTTTAAATCAGATGCTGCATGGGGAGTCCAAAAATTGCGCGATCTTGGCCATAGAATAGTGATCATTACCGCGCGAACAGATGAATTATACACAGATCCCTATAAAACTACACGAGAAGAGCTAAAAAATGGCGGGATTGTCTATGACAAATTGATTTGTACTTTGGATAAAGCAAACGCCTGTATGAATGAAAAGATATCTGTGCTGATCGATGATAGCCCTGAGAATTGTGACTCAGTTATAAGCAGGGGGATTCCTGTACTTTTGTTTTCCAGTAAGGCAAATCAGAAGAAAAAGACAGAATATCTTCGTGTTGGAAACTGGACAGATGCCATAGAGACGTTACGTCAGATAGAACGTGGATATCCTGATAAGAAAAATGCAGAAATACTTCTTGCAGCTGCCGAGGAGCTAAATCCCGGCCCGTGGGGGAATCACTGCAGAGTAGCAGCTCTATGCGCCCAAGAGATTGCCATGGCATGTTCTATGGATGCAGAAAAAGCCTATGTATTGGCGTTGCTGCATGACATTGGAAGAAGGTTTCGTGTCCGGGATCTTGGGCATATATACTATGGGCATCAGTATATGCAGCGTCTTGGGTTTAGACAAGTGGCAAAAGTATGCCTGACTCATTCCTTTCCAAATCAAGATTTTGGGATCTATATAGGAAAAATTGATATTCCGGAAAATGAAGCTGCCGATGCTTGCGATCTTCTCGGGAAAATGAAGTATGACGATTATGACAGATTGATTCAGATTTGTGATGCATTGGCAGGAAATGAGAGTTTTTTGGATATTGAGGAAAGAATGGCAGATGTCAAACGCAGATATGGAAATTATCCACAGGCACAATGGACTAAAAATGTGGAACTGAAACAGTATTTTGAAGAAAAAATACATGGTTCTATTTATGAACTGCTACATGGAGTGACCATAAATGATGTTGATATAAGATTCAGAGAAGTGGAAGAAAAATAATGTGTCGAGACAAATCAAGAACCCGAAGATTTCCGGATAAGAAATTTTCGGGTTCTTATATGATTTATATAGACTTTCAGTCAAAGGTTTACAGTTTTTCCCCAGTCAGCATTTCATAACCCTGCAGATAGATATCAATGGTTTTCTGTACCACATCATCCGGCAGTGTCCAGTTGTTGTCCGGGTTGTCTTTCAGCCAGTCGCGGGCAAACTGTTTGTCAAAAGAAGGCTGTCCATGACCTGGTTCGTATCCGTCAGCCGGCCAGAAACGGGAGCTGTCTGGTGTGAGCATTTCGTCTCCAAGAACAATGTTTCCCTCCTCGTCAAGTCCGAACTCAAATTTTGTATCAGCAATAATAATGCCGCGGCTCAGTGCGTAATCCGCACATTTCTTGTAAAGAGCGATTGTGTAATCGCGAAGTTTTGCAGCATACTCCTCTCCTTTTCCCGGGAAATATTTTTCCAGGTGAGCGATACTCTGCTCATAAGAGATATTTTCATCGTGTTCACCAATCTCTGCCTTTGTGGATGGGGTGTAGATTGGCTCAGGCAGTTTATCGGACTCTTTTAATCCTTCCGGAAGTTTGATCCCGCACACAGTTCCGTTTTTCTGATAGCTTGCCCAGCCGCTTCCTGTGATGTATCCACGTACGATACACTCGATAGGCAGCATGTTCAGTTTTCTGCACATCATACTGTTTCCGTCAAACTGAGGCTGCCGGAAGAACTCAGGCATGTCTTTGACATCTGTGGAGATCATATGGTTTGGCAAAATGTCTTTTGTCATGTTGAACCAGAATTTGGACATCTGAGTCAGAACAGTTCCTTTTTTTGTTATCGTATTCTTTAAGATAACATCAAAACAACTGATGCGGTCAGTTGCCACCATGATCAGGTTGTCGCCATTGTCATAAATCTCACGGACTTTTCCTTCTTTGATAGGTTCCATTTTACATACCTCGCTAATTATAAATTATTTTTTGCTATTTCCTATTCTAGGATAATCGGAGTTTGGGTAAAAAAGCAATACAAAATTTCAATTTTATGCAACTTATTGTCAAAACCAGGAGGATTTTGATAGGAATGCAATAAAAATCCACTGTATTTGTTTCTCTAAAATACAGCGGATTTTTAAAACAGTTCATCCATTGGACTAACCTCCTTATGTAATTGATATCTATTTGAAACTATTTTCTCAAATAGTGTTTTTTAAAATAATGAAATTACTTTCCCATTGGACTGTACCTCTTTCCTTTTTATTTTTGTTGGTTTAGATTATGTTTTTGGTGGTCTGTCCTCCTTTTCTTTTGTTAATGCTATATTAACTCACATATCTCGTTTTGTCAACGTAAAATTAGAAAAAAATCAGAAAAAATTTCAAAATGCTGATAAATAAAAATGATAAACAAAAAATAAAGACTACAATGAAAAAAATAAAGTGGAAACTGTAAACCAACAGTACCACTTTATTTGCAAACAATTATTCGGATGTACATGGAGCAGATATAAGTTTTTTTACAGTTTCCACAAACCGCTGGACATCTTCCGGAGGTTTTAGGGAATAGAGAAGTCCGTAGGGAATACTGTAATCCCAGTTTACAGGGATACTTACAAGTGCAGGGTGCACATCCTGCCAGCACTCCAATGTGAGGAGGACATTTCCGGTCTCTGCGCAGCGGTTGAAGACAGAGATGTCGTAAAAACGAGGAGTGTCTTCAATCCTGATCTTTGGATGTTTGCGGGTCAGTTCCCTTCGGATTAAGTCATTGGTGTCCGAGTCCCCCTCTTTGACCATCATCAGTGTCTGACCGTACAGATCAGAGATTTCGAGGCAGTTTTTCTTGGCCAGTGGATGTTCTCTTGAGACAGCGCACATTTTTTTGTATCTGCCAAGGGGAAGAAGGCTGCACCGGTTGAGCCAGAGTCTGGAATCGCATACGCCGAGAAGAAAATCAAATTTTTCGCCAAGCTTGGAAATTTCAAAGAGAATTCCGTGGTGGTCATCTTCAAAAGGGACAAGGTGCAGTTTATAGTCAGGAAAATCCTGGTTGACCCGGTACCACAGATCCATAAACGGTTTCGCGGGATTTAAAAGAGAAGTTCCCACACAGAACATATGCCCTGTGCGCTCCATGGCGGCCTTTGCGCTGGAGATGGATTTTCTGGAGTAATCAAAGAGAAATTTCGCGTCCTTGTAAATGATTTCTCCTGCAGGTGTAAGCTGTATTCCGGCAGGAGTACGTTCCATCAGTTTTACATCCAAATGTTTTTCAAGAGTATTGAGTTGTTTCATCACTGCAGTGGGCGAGAGGAATAGTTTTTCCGCAGCTTTCGTAAAACTGCCGCAGTCTGCTGCGCATACAAATGTAGGAAGCAGTTGATTGTACATGAAAACACCTCCGTATAAACTTTTGATTAATACAACTCTAACATATCGATGATTCTGCGTCAAATAGAAGAAGAGTATAATGAAAGTCAGAAAAGAGGTGTAAAACATGGCAGAACTGATTGCTTATTATTCAAGAGCAGATGAAAATTATGTAAATGGAGACATCAAAGATCTGGAGGTTGGGAACACAGAAATTGTGGCTGGCATGATTCAGAAGTTGACAGGAGCCTCCATGTTTGAGATTGAGCAGATGAAACCTTATGCAAAAGATTATAATACATGTATTGCTCAGGCGCAGGCAGACCAGAAACGGGATGCCAGACCAGAGCTAAAGTCTTATCCGGAAAATCTGGATGAATATGACACAATCTATTTGGGATATCCGAATTACTGGGGCACCATGCCCATGGCGGTTTTTACTTTTTTGGAGCATTTTGACTTTACCGGCAAAGTGCTAAAGCCGTTCTGTACTCACGAAGGCAGCGGGATGGGAAGAAGTGAGAGGGATATACGCAAACTTTGTCCGGGGGCTGTTGTGGAGAGTGGGCTTGCGCTCCGCGGCGGAAACGTAACAAACGAAGAGATGCGTATCAAACAGTGGATTTAAGAAACGGAGGAAGGAAAATGAATTATTACGATACAGATCCGGAATTTATGGAGCGATTCGAGAAGTTTGCCTTTGAAGAAGTGGTAAAAGAAGAAGGGCAGAGCCTGGAGGAAAACACACGCTATCTTGCCATTTTGTCAACGCTTATGGGATGTCAGGGAATAGAAGAGTATCAAAGAGTCCTCCCGCGTGCACTGGATGCAGGATTGACTCCAGTCATGGTCAAAGAGATGGTGTACCAGGCAGTGGATTATCTGGGGATCGGACGTGTCCTTCCTTTCTTGGATGCCACAAATGAATATTTGATTTCTATTGGCGTGGATCTTCCTCTTCCAGGTCAGTCCACAACGACCATGGAGAACCGCATGGAAAGAGGGGCGCAGGCACAGGTGGACATCTTCGGAGAGCAGATGAGGGATGCGTGGAAAAACGGCCACATCAATCGGTGGCTGGCGGCAAATTGTTTTGGAGACTATTACACCCGCACAGGACTGGATTTGAAACAAAGGGAGATGATCACATTTTGTTTCCTGATGGCACAGGGAGGATGTGAGCCACAGCTGACTGCTCATGCAAAAGGAAATATGAATCTTGGAAACGACAAAGAATTTTTGATAAAGGTTGTGTCGCAATGTCTGCCGTATATCGGATATCCGCGCAGTTTGAATGCCATTACCTGTATTGATCATGCAGCAGAACAATAAAAGGAGGTTGCTTATTATGGATATGGAAAAAATCAAAAAAGAGTTGGGAGAGGGAGCAGTGTTCCCGATTGGTGCACCAAATGATGCGTTTGCACAGTTTTTTACAGGGCAGAGTTATTTGAACATGCTCTCCACGCAGCAGGTCGGGATTGGGAATGTGACATTTGAACCTGGATGCCGCAACAATTGGCATATTCACCATGCAAAGAGCGGAGGCGGACAGATTCTGCTTGTCACAGCCGGACGAGGATATTACCAGGAATGGGGCAAAGAGGCAAGAGAGCTGCATCCGGGGGATGTGGTAAATATTCCGGCAGGAGTGAAACACTGGCACGGAGCTGCGCCGGACAGTTGGTTTGCACACTTGGCTGTGGAAGTTCCGGGCCAGGACACGAGAAATGAGTGGTGCGAGCCAGTGGGAGAGGAAGAGTATGGAAAGTTGAGGTAAGGGGAGCATCCCCTTGCCTCAATTTTCTATATAAAGGGTGTTTTCACGTCAGAAAACCTACGAAACATAGAGTCCCCAAATAAAAAGAAGTAGAAAATGTAAAAGATTGATTGCAAAAGATAACGACCGGGCCGTAAAATAAGAAAAACAGAAGGGAGTGAAAGGCATGATCCTCAACACAGGAAACAGGACAGATATACCTGCATATTACAGCGAGTGGTTTTACAATCGGATAAAGGAAGGGTACGTGTGTGCAAGAAATCCATACTGCCCTGAAAAAGTGCATCAATTTTCTTTAAGCCCAGAAGTTGTAGATGTGCTTGTTTTTTGCACGAAAAATCCCACGCCCATGCTTGCAAGAATAGATGAAATCCAAAAGTTTTGCCATTTTTGGTCTGTCACCATCACCCCATATGGGAGAGATGTGGAGCCTTTTGTTCCGCCAAAGGAAGAAGTGATGAAATCTTTGGAACACCTGTCAAGACTGCTTGGACCCTCCTGTGTAAGCTGGCGTTATGATCCTATCTTTTTGACAGACAAGTACTCCTTTGCCTTTCACATTGAAATGTTTGAGCGCATGGCTGCTCAATTGTCTGGGAGTGTTGACAATTGTGTTATCAGTTTTTTGGATCTCTATGAAAAGACAAAGAAAAATTTCCCCGGAGTGGGAGAAGTCTCGGCAGATATGCAGGAGAAACTTGTGACAGAGTTTGTAAAAACAGGGAGACATTATGGAATCAGCATCCGTACCTGTTGTGAAGGGGAAAAGTGGAAGAAATATGGGGTGGATACTTCAGGGTGTCTATCAAAAGAAACGCTGGAGAGGGCAGTGGGATGTGAATTGGAAGTGCCGGGAAGTGTGAAATACGTCCGTGCGGGGTGTGAGTGCCTGCTTGGAAATGACATTGGCATGTACAATACATGCGGACACGGGTGCAGGTATTGTTATGCAAATTATGATATGAAGTCGGTTTGCCAAAATATGTGTCTGCATGATCCAAAGTCTCCTTTTTTGATCGGATGGGGCAAGGAGGGAGATGAGATAAAAATTGTGGAGCAGAAATTGTGGCAGAACGGCCAAATAAAATTTGATTTTACCGGAAAATAGAGAAAAAACAACGAGAGATAATAAAGTTAAAAACCATTTGGATGTTAAGAAAGGTCAATTTTGATAAAGAGGCGGAAAAAACAAGGATTACTTTATGCAAAGTGCTTGATTTGTTGAAGAAAAAGAGATAACATAATGAAGCACTTCACAATAAGTGCTGTTCTGAATGGAAAATTCAGGATAAAAAACATCAATCCCATGACAAGGGAGAAAAGGAGGATATTATGAAAACAAAAAACAGAGTGTGGCGCTCTTTGATAGCATTTGTGCTGACACTTAGCATGATCGTGCCATCATTGAGCATCCCTGCAAAGGCAGCAGGTAATGAAAACCTGGCTTTGGGCAAGACAGCAACTGCGTCAAGCTCTTATCCTGGGAAACCTTGGACACCGGACAAGGCTGTGGATGGAGACACTAAAGGTTCAGACTCCCGTTGGAGTTCCAAACGTGCAACAGGAACAACCAATGAGGGAGATGGAGACATTGGAACAAAGGAACAGTGGCTGATGGTGGATTTGGGGGCGCAGACCCCGGTAAACCAGATCAACATTTACTGGGAAGCAGCATTTGCCACAAAATATGAGATTCAGACTTCTTTGAATGGACAGGAATTTACGACAGTAAAAGAATGCACAGCCACAGAAGCAGGCAGCCAGACATACCGTGACTTGCAGGTGGATGCTGCAAGATATGTACGCATTTACTGTCAGGAGCCAAAGACAGCAAAATACGGATATTCTATCTATGAATTGGAAGTATTTGCACAGAATTCCATGGGCAGCGCAAAAGATGTCCTGGATTCTTTAAATGGACAAAAACCTGAGATTTCCGATGATGGAACACATTTGGTTCTTCCGGAAGTGCCGGATGGATATCAGATTTCTCTTTACGGCAGCGATAACCAGCAGGTTGTAAAACTGGACGGTACGATTATCCAGCCTCTGGTTGATATGGATGTCAACCTTCTCTATAAAGTAGAAAATGCAGAAGACGCAGAAGATGTGGCCAAATCCGAGGCAGACATCAAGATCACTGTTCCGGGAAAATACGAAACAGAAAACCGGGACAATGAAAAACCAAATGTACTTCCTGGACTGCGCGAATGGAAGGGCGGAGAAGGAACCTATACAAGGACAGCAGACACAAGACTTGTCGTGTCGGATGATTCCATGAGCAGTGCCGCAGATGTCATTAAAACATATTTTGATGATATGCTTGATATTGACATTGAGATTGTCAAAGGTGAGGAGCCAAAAGCAGGTGATGTATACCTGAAAACGGGTGGAACTGTGGACGAACTTGGTGAGGAAGGATATCTTCTGGAAATCGGCGATTACGTGACCATCACTTCTCCGACAGTGACAGGTATGACTTACGGCGGAGCATCCGTGACACAGATTTTGTATCAGGATGAAAATATGGACAACATTGCCAAAGGAACAGCGAGAGATTATCCAAAATACCCGATCCGTGCAGGCATGGTGGATGTAGGACGTATGTACATACCGCTTGAATATCTAAAAGAAATGACCATTTATATGTCCTGGTTTAAGATGAATGAAATTCAGGTACATATCAATGATTACTGGTCACAGTCCGGATACAGCGCATTCCGTCTGGAGAGTGATACCTATCCTGAGATTGTGGCAGATGATGGATACTATACAAAAGATGATTACCGCCAGTATCAGAAAGATATGAAAAAATATGGCATTGATGTCATCACAGAAATCGATACACCATATCATGCAGAGTGTTTCCGCGATGTTCCTGGGGTAAAAATGCTGGATGGCAAAAAGGGATATCTGGATATCACAACAGATGAGGCAAGAGAGGCAAATCAGGAAATCATCGAAAACCTGATCGATGAATATCTGGACGGAGAGGACCCTGTTGTACAGAGCGAAAATTTCCACATTGGAACAGATGAGTATGATAAAAAGTACGGCGAGCAGATGAGAAAATGGACAGACCATTTTATCAATTATGTCAATGACAAAGGATACAAGACAAGACTTTGGGGCTCTCTTGGAAAGAATGGTTTCAACGGAACTACACCGGTGTCCAACGAAGCAGTGATGAACATGTGGGCTCCGTACTGGGCAGATGTGCACGAAATGTACGATGCAGGATACGACATGATCAACACATACGGCGGATGGCTTTACATCGTTCCATCAGGAAATGCGGGCTACCCGGATCGTCTGGACTTAAAGAGACTGTACAATGAATTTGAAGTCAACAATTATAAATCAGGAAGAAATCCATCCGGAGAGGCAATCATGCCGATCGCTCATCCTCAGACAAAAGGAGCAGAATTCTGTGTATGGAATGATATGACTTCCTTCAAGACAGGTTTCTCATGGTTTGATATCTTTGATCGTTTCAAAGAAGGCGTTGCGATTGTATCTGAAAAGACATGGTTCGGCGAAAAACAAGACGGCCAGACATACGAAGAATTTATGGCACGCATGGATGCACTGGACGATAAGGTTCCAAATGCAAACCCTGGACGTCATGTGGACAGCGTGGACAGCAAAGTTGCAGAATATAAATTCTCACAGGATGGAACAGACACAAGTGAAAATGGATATGATGCAACACTTCATGGTGCAGTTGTGGAAGATGGAGTGGTGAAGACAGAAAAAGACGGATATATTTCCCTTCCGTTTGACAGCATGGGATATCCTTATACAGTATTTGCCAAAGTAAATCTGTCAGAGATCGATGAAAATACGACCATTTTCAAAGGAAAAGACGGTGTGGTTTATGCAGACATTGACGGTAGCGGAAAGATTGGATTTAAGCGGGGAGCATACAGGTTTAGCTTTGACTATGAGCTGCCGGAAAATGAATGGGTGACACTGACATTTGTGGGAGATACAAAGAATACAACCCTCTATGTAAATGGTGTCAATAAAGGAACTGCAAAGACAATGGATCCAACCATTGCAGGCAAGACACAGCAGAGCGGAACTTCTGTGATGACATTTGAAAAGATTTTAGATCAGGCAAAAGGCAGTATGGACAACCTGGAAATCTATAACTATGCAATGTCAGAAAGCGAAATCGGGGATGCCCTCAACATGGCAAGCCGCGACAACCTTGCTCTCAACAAAGAGGTAAGTGTATCCGGACTGGAAGTAAATGACGGACGTTTCACAGCGGACAAGGCAGTGGACGGAGTTGTATCCAGTGATTCCCGTGTTTCTTTTGCAAAAACAGCGGACGAGCAGTGGCTGCTTGTGGATCTTGGAGAGGTAAAAGAAATTTCCGAATTTGTTCTCAATTACGAATCACAGGTGCCAAAATATAAGATTCAAGTATCAGAAGACGGAGAAACCTACACAGATGTTTATACATTTGAAGACAATACCTTTGCAGAAAGCTCCAAAGGAATACCTGGAATCCAGAATGTAAAAGTAGACCCTGTCAAGGCAAGATATGTCAAATATGTGCAGGAGAAACGTTGGCATCATACAGGAAATGGAAACTACTACAGCGGAAGCCTTTATGAATTTGAAGTGTACGCATCATTGAAAGATGAGTTGAAAGAGTATGCACAGGCTGCGCTGGATGAACTTGGCAAGTACACAGCAGGCACAGGAAACGGAGATGTGGAGGAAGAGTTCTACAATACCTTTAAAGAAGAACTGGAAAGATACATTTCTTTGGCAGAGGGCACAGATGCTCTTACGGAAGAAGACTTTATGACTTTCAAGCAAAATATCCTGGACAAGCAGGACGAGCTCGCAGATCATATTCTGGTTGTTGCGCAGGAGGCGATTGATGCTTACAATGAGGCAATGGCTTTAAAAGAAAGCGATTATACACCGGAAAGCTGGGCTAAATTCCAGGAAATGATGGCTAAGATTTCTCTTGATAATCTGAACACAGTGGAAGAAGTCGATGCAGTGGTTGCAGCAGTGAACGACGCAATGGCAGTGCTGGAAAAAGTACAGCAGCAGGATATCTCTACCGCAGTACTGGAATATGCCATTGAGCTTGCAGGAAAAGCGGATACAGAAGGCATCATTCCTGTAATTGCAAAGGAATTCGAGACAAGACTTGCAGATGCACAGGCGATTCTTGAGAGAGTGGACAGTGGAGACAAGACTGTTACACAGGAGATGGTGGACGACAGCTGGAAGGCGCTGATCGACATCATGCAGTTTTTGGAATTCAAACAGGGCGACAAGACAGATCTCGAAAAAGTGATCGCATTTGCGGAAAGTCTTGATATGAATGATTATGAAGATAACGAGAAGATGGACGCATTCTTGTCAGTTCTTGATGAAGCGAAGAAAGTCCGCGATGACGAAAACGCAATGCAAAAAGAGATCGACGATGCATGGATGAAACTTTTGAAAGCAACAGCAGAGCTGAACCGCAAGATGGCTGATAAGACGGACCTTAACAAAGTAATCGAGTGGTCAAGTGCTTTGGATCTTTCCAAATATCTGGAAGAAGGACAGGATACATTTAGGACAGCCCTTGAAAATGCAAAAACAGTAGCAGATGATATTTTGGCAACACAGAAAGAAGTGGATGATTCCTGGAAGGCATTGATGGACGCAGCAAGCGCATTGCGGCTGAAACCAGATAAAGGTGCGCTGGAAGAACTTTTGAACCAGGCAGAAGGTTTCCATGAGGCGGACTATGACAAAGCAAGTTTTGCAGCATTCCGGTCAGCAGTTGCGCAGGCACAGGCAGTTTATGAAAACGAGCAGGCAACTTTGGATGAGGTAAAAGCAGCTGAAGAAAGCCTGAAAGGAGCAATCGCAAAACTGACATCTGCAACAGATGGCAGCAAGGATGCAGGAAAAGGCGTGACTGCAAATGCAGCTGGAAATAATACAGGCACCAGCAAGGTAAAAGATTCAGAAAAGACAGGTGCAGAAACAGGAAACAGTACAGCAAGATCAGCAAAGACAGGAGATGGTACTCCGGTGATGTTGCTTGTGGTGTTGATGGCAGGCGCAGCCTTAGTTGCAGCCGACAGAAGAAGACGTATTCATAGATAATGAAAAAGCGCGGAAAATCTTATCAAAAATTTTCCGCGCTTTTTGTATATGGAAAATTATAGTAAAAATAATAAAATGTTATGGGTAATAATAACAAATAAGTAAGCATAAAACTGTTAAAAAAGTAGAAAATTAAACAAAATATTGAAAATAAGAAATACAAGTTGTAAAATGTGAAAAAAGATACAAGGATTGTTACTGGTAAAGCAGGCAAAACCAATTTGGAGCACAGGCAAAAGGTTACTTGTGCGAAAAATCAGGTTTTGCCTTTTTTGTGACATCCGGGAAAGGAGAGAAAAGATGAAAAGAAGTGTTATGAAAAAGATTTTGGCGGCCTGCCTTTCGGCAAGTATGATGGCCGGATATCTTCCTGCAAATGTGGAAGATGTACAGGCAGAAGGCGTGAATGTGGCGCTGAACAAGCCCACTGCCACATCCAGTGTAAGACCGCAAAGGGCAGAGCTTGTGGGAGGACTTGCCGTGGACGGGGTGGATGATGAGGAATCCTCCAGGTGGAGTTCTAAGATGGCAACCGGAAAAGGGGAAAATGAAGGAACATCCGAAGACGGAACCGTGGAGCAGTGGATCGTTGTGGACCTGGAGGGAGTCTACGACCTTTCCGAGATTTATCTTTCATGGGAAAATGCGTACGCATCTTCCTACAAAATACAAGTATCCACGGACAATAAAACGTATACGGACATTTATACAAATGCAGATTCTGACGGGGGAAAACAGACGATTGAGGAACAGCAGTTCAGTGAGGATATTCCGGCGCGCTATGTAAAAATACTTTGTGTGGAGCCGTTTAAGGCGAGCTGGGGATATTCCCTTTATGAAATCGAAGTGCAGGGGACAAGGACAGACAATGAAAATGCAGCATTAAATAAAGCTGTGACCTACTCCGGCGTGGAGGGAGGAAAAGTAAACGGAAATTGGAAATATCCGCAGTTTGTCGGAGAAAAAGCAGTGGACGGTGATGTGACGACCAGGTGGTCTGCAGACAAAACAGATAACCAGTGGTTGATCGTGGATCTGGGGGAGGAGACATCTCTTTCTCAGGTAAATGTAAACTTTTTCAGAGAGCCGTCAGCGTATACAGTTGAAATTTCAAAAGACGGGGAAACCTATGAAACGATTTTAGATGTAAAAGACAATCCAAATATCAATATTGAAAATATCAGAAAGATCCCATTTGAGACACAGGATGTGCGCTATATCAAAGTGAATCAGACAGAAATGTTTACAAACCCAAGCAATAATCAAAAGTATGGCGGCAGTATTTATGAAATCGAAGCATATCCGTATGCAGACGAACCGACAGCGCCAAAGACAGCAAAGTCAGCGCTCTCTTATGTGGAGGAATATGGATTTGAACTTCCGGCCGGTGATAATGAGAAAGTGATTTTTCCGGAAGAAATTACAGAGAACTTCAATGTAGAAATCTACGGAAGCGATTACAAACCGGTCATTGCCATGGACGGAACCTATCATCAGCCTCTGAACACAAAAGATGTGCATGTCATGTATAAAGTGACAAGCAAGGAAAATCCGGAAGATGTGGCAGTGAGCACAAACGACTGTACTGTGCAGGTGCCTGGAAAATATCCGGATGCAGGGGAAGGGGAAACTCCTAAGGTCATTCCTGCTTTGCAGGAGTGGTACGGACAGACTGGAGAATTTAAACTGGCAGACAACGCAAAAGTAGTGTACAAAGACGAGACTTTGGCACAAAAAGCCAGCCTGATCGCCACTTATATTACAAACATGATCGGCGTGGATGTGACAGCAGAACAAGGGACAAATCCAAAGGCAGGCGATATTTATCTTGGTCTGGATGAAAGTGCAAAAATCGCGGCGATCGGAGAAGAAGGGTATCAGATGGAAGTGGGAGATGCGGTTTCCGTCATCTCTTCCACAAAAGAAGGCGCATTTTACGGAGGAGTCACAGCGGTTCAGGCATTGTATCTTAGCAAGGATACGAAAACGATCCAAAAAGGGATTTCCAGAGACTATCCGAAATATGAAGTGCGCTCCATTGCACTGGATATTGCGCGTTCAGAGATTCAGCTGGATTACATAAAAGAAATTACGGAAATTCTGCCATTTTTCAAAATCAATGAAATCGTGATGCACATCAATGATGACAGAGGAGATAAAATCACAGACAAAAATATTGGTTCAGAGAACAATCAGGAACAGGCAAGGGATTTATCCTCATTCAGGATTGAAAATGAAAAAGGCATTGGATCCCATTCCTATCAGATTTCCAAAGAAGACTATATTCAGTACCAAAAAGACGCCAAAGAATATGGAGTCGCTGTCATCACAGAGCTTGATACACCGGCGCACAGCGCAGTATTCTCCCTTTTACCGGAAATGAAGGAAAATATGTACGATGTCCGTCATCTGAAAATTTCCGAGGATTCCAGCGCCCCGGTGGAAGATGTAAAACTGCATCAGCCAACTATAGATTTTATCGATGGATTGACAGAAGAGCTGATCGGAGACGGACCAGGTGATGCAGTCATCCAGTCCGACGTGTTCCATTTCGGAACAGATGAATATGATACCTCCGCTAACCATTCCGAGGCAATGCAGCAGTATATCAACCACTATGTAGACTTTATACAAAGCCGCGGATACGAGGCAAGGGCATGGGCATCCACAGACGGCGCGTCCGGGTTCAAGGGATATGTGACACCGCAGAATAAAGAAGTCACTTACTATCTTTGGGCGCCGTACTGGGCGGATGTGAAGAAAACACTGGCAAACGGAAATCCGATCATCAACTGCTCGGGTTCCTGGCTGTACATTGTGCCGGGCGGAAACAACAATTATCACGACTATTTGAACGTGGAAGACTTATTTGAAAACTGGAGCGTCAACAATATTACAACAACAAGAGGAAGCGGCGGAGCAGTGATTCCGATTTCTCATCCACAACTTAGAGGTGCATCGGTTGTGCTCTGGAATGATGATGGATTCCTGGAAGACGGGATCAGTGATTTTGATATTTACAACCGCCTCAAAGAAGGTATCTCCATTATCTCGGAGCGCACATGGTACGGCGAGAAAACAGAAGGACAGACATACGAAAACTTTAAGACAAGAAGCGATGAACTTATCAAAAAAGGCCCTACCAGCAACCCGGCCAGATATGTGGAGAGCGTGGATGAGACAATTGCATCTTACGACTTTGAAGACGTAGATGCGCAGACAGTAAAAGATGGCAGCAAAAACGGTTACAATGGGGAAATGAACAATGCTGTGCTTGTGGATGGAAAAGCAGGAAACGGAAAAGCTCTTGGACTTGAAAAAGACAGCACACTTACCCTTCCATTTGACACGGTTGGATTCCCTGCATCTGTTTCCTTTGATCTGTATGTGGAGGAAGAGAGCGCAAAGGATGCAGCACTGTTTGAAAGTGAAGACGGAGCATTCCACTTAAATCAGAAGAACAAGGCTGGAGAGTACACAGGAAAATTCGGATTTGAGAGAGACGGCTATGCATACACTTTTGACTATGAAGTGCCGATGGATCAATGGATCCATATGACCATCACGACAGATAAGGATGGTACCAGACTCTTTGTAAACGGCAGACCACAAGGGTATGCAGAACGTACGGAATTTGGAAAATATGTGAAGAAAGATTTGTCTTCTTCCATGGTTCTTCCTACAGCGGCAATCGGAAATGGAGTGGTAGGAAAATTGGATAACCTTACGATCTACAATGAAGTGGTGGAGATTCCTGGAACGGAAAATATTGCACCGACCGCAGCAAGTGCGGATGCAAGTAATGTATTCAACGACAACTTTACCGGAGAAAAAGCAATCGATGGAAATTTGTCAACAAGATGGGCGACAACAAACGAAACAAATACAGCCACACTTGAGCTGGATTTTGGCAAAGAGGTTTCCATTAATGCAGCAAGAATTGTAGAGTACAAAGCAGCAAACAATTATATCAACAGCTATAATATTGAGTACTGGGATGGACAACAATGGGTTTGTGGATTCACCCACAATGTGGATGCATCCGAGAAAAAAGCTGTGTCAGGCGTGACGAACGGATACGCATTTGACAGTGAATTTGACACTATCACTGCAGCGAAATTCAGGCTGAATATCACAGATTCAAAAAGGCCATCCATCTATGAACTTGAGCTGTACAGTTATCCGGAGGAAGAGACACCTGATCCGGCAGCACTTTCCACAGCAGTTCTTGAGTATGCACTGCAGCTTGCCGAAGATGTGAGCACGGACGGAGTGGTTTCATCAGTTGCAGAAAAATACAATGCAGCGCTTGCAAATGCCAAAGATATTCTGGCAAGAGTAAACGAGGGCGATACATCAGTCACACAACAGATGATTGACAATGCATGGCAGGAACTGATCAAGGCAATGCAGTATCTGTCTTTCAGACAGGGTGACAAAACTGATCTTGAAAAAGTCATTGCCCTGGCAGATGACATGGCAGATAAGCTTGACAGCTATCTGGACGGAGGAAAAGAGGCATTTGGCAGTGCCCTTGCAAAAGCAAAAGAAGTTTATGCGGACGGCAATGCAATGCAGGAAGAGGTAAATACAGCATGGCAGAATCTTCTTGGCGCTATGGCAGGAATGCAGCTGAAACCGGACAAGAGCGCTCTTGAAAGCCTGCTAAAAGAGGCACTGGAACTTCAGGAGAAAGATTACGACACTGCAAGTTTTGCACAATTCAGGACCGTTCTTGCAGACGCACAGGCAGTCTGCGACAATGAACAGGCAACAGCAAAAGAAGTGGCAAAAGCGGAAGAAGATCTTGCACACGCGATTGCAAAATTGACTCCTGCATCAGGAGGTAGTCAAAATGCAGGAAAAGAAGTGGCTGCAAGTGCAGGTGGAACAGATACAAAAGACGGCAGAGGAAATGATAAGTCAAACACAGAAACAGCAGCAGTGGACAATGGAGCAGCAAAATCCGCAAAGACCGGAGATGACACGGCTGTCATGACCATTATGGTATTGATGGCAGGTGCGGCTTTGGTTGTGATGAGAAGGAGAAAGTATTTGAACAAATAGGGATGAAAAATACACCTTGAGCCAAGATGGCCAAGGTGTATTTTTTTGCAAAAAGGTCTTGACATTGCCGCAGCGGAATCCTATATGCTGTATTTGTCCGGAAGGAGGGAATGAAAATGAAGTACAGTATCAAAGAGCTGTCAGATATCGCAGGAGTGAGTGCACGCACACTGAGATATTACGATGAAATCAACCTTTTGAAACCCGCATTTGTCAATGAGGCGGGATATCGGTTTTATGGGAAAAAGGAAGTGGATCTTTTGTGGAAGATTCTGTTTTACCGGGAACGGGGATTTGATCTAAAAAGCATTCAAAGAATCATTTATCAGGAAGATTTTGATATCTGTCATGCATTGGAAACTCATCTTTTGGAGCTTGAAAAGGAAAAAGAGAGAATGGAGTCTTTGATCCGGACTGTAAAGCAAACGCTGATTGCAATGAAAGGAGAGACAAAGATGGATGACAAAGAAAGATTTCAGGTATTCAAAGAAAGACTTGTGCAAGAGAACGAAGAAAAGTACGGAGAGGAAATTCGAAAAACGTATGGGGACGAACAGGTGGATGCTGCGAACAGGAGGATATTAAATATGTCCCGAGAGGACTTTGAAAGATTTCAACATTTGGAACAGGAAATCCTATCCAAACTGGAACAGGCTGTAAAACAGGGCGACGAGCCGGAGAGCGAAACAGGAAGAGAAATCGTGATTCTCCATAAAGAATGGCTTTGCATGACGTGGAAAACATATGCAAAAGAGGCGCATAAAGGAGTGGCTGCTATGTATGTCAGTGATGAGCGTTTTCGGCAGTACTATGACAGATCGGTTCAAGGCTGCGCAAAATTTCTAAATGAGTCCATTTGCTTTTGGGCAGACAGGTTGTAAAAACGAATAGGGGTATGTCAAAATGCCGGGTGGGTTTCAGCGATTTTGGCATCCCCCTTTTGAGCATAAAACTATTTTACTTACGAAGGATTTCTTTTGGAGCCGAGATTTCGTTTGAAATCGTGTGCTCTGTAAGTTCGGATAAGAGTTTGATCTTTTTGTTCAGCATAGGACGCATACAGTTTGGAACATGTTCCTGGTGAGCGCGGTGGATTGCCACGCACTCTTTGCAGTTTCCGTGATAGCGGCAGGCTTTTTGGCACGGACAGTGGTCTTTATCCTGATACTCTTCACGAAATTGGGAGGCAAACTCTTCCTGAAGTTTTAAACCTTCCATGCGGTCTCCCCTATGGAATGCCTCCATGGCAGCTTTTTCTAGTTCATTTCCATCAATAATCATGGGTATTCCTCCTTGATTTTTTCGATTTTATTATAAAGGATATAAAGAAAGATTGCCAGAGAAGGCTTGGTGGTTTTTGAGAATGAGAAATTGTATAATGACAATAACAGGAATATATGTAACATGACAGACAGGTGACACGATAGGAGCAGTATGATAGGAAAAAGAAAGGCGGGGAGAATGATGTCATCAACAATGGAATTTGTACAGTATATTGCAGATCAATTAAGAGATATGGGGATGATTTCCTACAGGAAAATGTTTGGCGAGTATGGACTGTACTGTGATGGGAAATTTGTGGCAATCATCTGTGAGGACCAGTTGTTTTTGAAAGTGACAAAGGCCGGAATAGATTTCTATCCGGAACTGGAAGAAAATCCACATCACGAAGGCGCGCCGGCCTCTTATCATCTTGTAGAAGATGTGGATGATAAAGAATGGCTGGAGCAGCTTGTGCGGATTACATGGGAGGAATTGCCTTATCCAAAACCGAAGGCGAGAATAAAGGAAGGAGTAGAATAAGAAAGAGGCTGGGGAAAGCAGCCAAAAGGATATTTCATAGCCATAGGCAGGGCACTATTCCTAGCCCAAAAAGCTTGTTATAGTGGGAATAGTCATCCTCCTACATCATCTCCGCCACAGTCAGAACTGGTATAAAATAGATCAGATAATTGTCAAATTTCGTATATACCCCATACTTTTCTTTATAGCATGCAATACATTCCTGAAGATATTCTTCTGTGACATTCAGGTATTCTGCAATGTCGAAACTATTTTGACAGCCTGCCTTGAAAGCTGAGACAATGCCGCACAATCCGATCATCTTATCATATCCATGGAGACGTGCCTGGCGTTCTTGCTTGCGGTTCCAGGAGTTGTTCATGTCAAGAATATTGCCTACAGAAGTATAATGATGTCCAAGTTCTTCGGCCAGAACACAAGCTTTTTCGGTTGAGGAATGCAAATCTTTTCGGATGGCGATCCGGTTTCCTTTTATCCTTCCATTGTTGTATTGCAGAGGCTTTTCTTTTACAAGCAGCCCTTCGTTGTATGCTTCTTCTAAAAGAGTTTCATAGTCCATTCACTAACACCCCCTTAATTTGTATGTATTAAACTAATTCATGTAAAAGGATTAGAAATTTTCTTCGTTCATGATATCTTCTTCAGAGGTGTCGATGCCTGCTGGGATTTCGATATCCGTGCGGGCGTGGGCCGCATTTACTTCTATTTCATAATTTGGATTATACAAAGGATTGCAGGCCATCTCTCTTGCAGTATCCAAGAGTTTTTTCTGGCCTTTTTTAGTAAGCTTTTTCATTTCTTTTATAATGAGATCTTCTGTCCTACTGTGCTGATGATCGGTCTGTTGTTTTGGCAGAGAAACTACGTCCGCCCATCCCATCAGGTAGGCTGGAGTAGTATGCAAAGCCTTGGCAAACTCAGCGACCTTGCTTTGAACGATGTCATTTGTTCCATTTTCTATTTTGGCAATGGTTGTTTTGCTTTTATAACCAAGTCTGCCTGCCAATTCTTCCTGGGTAATTCCAAGTTCCTCACGTTTGAGCTTAATTCGTCTTCCTATTTCCGGCATATGAGCGATCCCTCCCTTTGTTTAAAGTGATTATACTATGTGATAGATTTAAAATCAATATCAGAAAAGAAATAAAATAATAGTTGACTTATAATCAACAATGTGATATTGTTGGTTCAAGATGATTTTAAATCGTTTCAAAATCAAATTCCAAAATAAAAAGTGTAATTTGGATTTAAAATAAAAATTTTTTAGAATAGAAAATGATTTAAAATCAACAAAAATATATAAAAACTAAAAATTGTAATAGAGAGGGGCGAAAAAAGTGAGTGGAAGGTTAAGGGAAAAATCTCTGGAAGACTACGGGATATCAAAAAACAGGTATTATGAGCTGCGGGCATTTTGTATGCAGTACGAGGAGAAGAAATCCAAAATCAGAAAGATAAAAGAGGAAATGTCCATGCAAAACATTGGATACGAAAAAGACTGTGAAATGATCGAGAAGGCCGCGGTTTTTGCCTCGGATATGATTTACCCGTACATATTGAAAAGTGTGACGAATGACCTGTCCTACACGTTTTTGGAGTATGACGAAAAATTAGGACGGATTCCTGTTGGAAAAACAGAGTTCTATGCCATACGAAGGCTGTTTTACCATTATCTGGACAAAATGCAGACGGGGACAAAATGGGGCTGCTCCAATGATACGATGATGTCATCAGGAAAAAGAAAAGCAGCAAGTTGAGAAATAAGGAGTTGCAAAAAAGGAGGACAGGCTGTGAGAAAATTATTGTTTTTTCATGCATCGTGGTGTCCGCCGTGTAGATTTTATGAAAAACAGTTTATTATTCCGCTGGAGAAACAGATGGATTTAAAAGAAAAAATACAGCGCATAGATGTACAGCGGAATCCATTTGTGGCGGAAAAGTATATGGTGGATAAACTGCCGATGATCATCCTGTTAGACGGAAGTACAGTTTACAGAAGATGTACAGGCGGCATGAATATCGAACAAACAGCCAAATGGCTGAATGATGAAGACAGATAAAAAGAGATAAAATCTCGTCCGAAATGACGTTAAACTATATATTTTTACGCAGTGGCCTGGACTTGACTGGATGGGCTTTTGCAGAAGGGGTGTTGAGTGATGGAAAAAGAACTGTTAAAAAGGGATGAAACTGCCGGGGCCAGTGAAAAGGAAATAGCAGGGGCATCCGTGAGAAGGAAAAGAAAAAAAGTGAAAAAGAAAAACATGTCAACGCTATACGCTTTGATGAATTTCTAAAAATAAAAGAGAATCAGGCAGAGTTTGACAGACGTGTACAAAAGGCGATCGCCACAGCCATGGCAAAGAAACAGAAGGAAGAGAAAAAATTTACAATAACCATGATCGACATCCAAAGTTAATACAGGAACAAGACCCTGATAAGGAGAAGAAAGGGGCAGGCATGATGTATGAAAGAATGGGAATGGAAGATCTTATGACTGCTGTAAAAACACACGTAAAAGAAAGAACAGGGAAGGAATGCTATGACTTTGAAAAACAAGGGTTATCCAAACCGTTTTATCTGGCAGAAGTGGTAAAGTCCATATCGAATCATACGAAAACAATGTATACAGATATCTTTACAGTACAGATACAATGCATTCCGAAAACAGAAGATTCTACAGCGGAGATTTATGGGATGATAAAAGATCTTCAGGAAGCTTTGACGGAGGAGATCACTTTGCCAGAGCCATGGGAACTGATCCTGCAGACAGAAAATGGAATACAGTCCATGAAAACAGAGGATACAAAGGAGCAAAAACCTGTGGTACAGTATGAATTTATGGTCTGCTACGGATTCACATGTAAACAATAAAAGGATAGAAATAGGAGGAACAAATATGGGAAATTTTGACAACAACAATTATTGTGATTTTACAAGCTCAGCTGCAAAGGCTGTAGCAGGAAAAGACATTTTACTTGCAATCTGGAGTCTGGACGGAAGCAGATTGCTTGCGATCAGTGGACAGCAGGGGCTGACCATCAATCGCTCTGCCGACAGTATTGAGATTACATCAAAGGACACATTGGGAGGTTGGAAATCCAAGATTGCCGGAATGAAGGAATGGTCCATTGACAACGAAGGTCTTTATGTACCAAATGACGAGTCACATACCATTCTGTCACAGGCATTTGAAAATGCAGACCCAGTGTGCATTAAAGTGGTAAATGGAAAGACGAAACAGGGAATGTTTGGAGGGATGGCGGTTATCACCGATTATCCTTTAGAGGCTCCGTTTGATGATGCTATGACATATTCTCTGACACTGGAAGGTATGGGAGCACTGGTGGATCTCTTAAATGAACCGGTGGAGCCTGACACGATGCCGGATGGAGCCAGTGCTCTGGAGCCGCTCACGATCGTATCAGTGGCAGGAACAGCGGCAAAGAAGACAAAAGTATATGTAAACCCTGTAAAAGAGGGGAGCAATAAATATTATTACAAAACCGGAGCAGCTCCGCTTGCATATCCTGCATATGGAGAGGTAATGTCCGGTACAACCTGGGACGGAACAGCTGAGATTTCCGGAGTGACAGGGGGGAATCAGATTATGATCATTGAAACGGATAGCACCGGAAAAGCCTTAAAATCCGGAATTGCCACAGTAACAGAAGGAGGAGAATAGAATGATCAGTCATAACGGGGAAAATTACGAACTCAAGTATAACTTAAAACGCATTGAGATGATCGAGGGAGTGACTAATATGCCTACGCTCGCTGACATCCGCCGCACAGGGGGGATGCTCAGCGTAGCATCCCTCAAAACATATATTGCATATGGAATTAAAAAGGAAGGGGCAGATGCTTTTCTTGCACCTAAAAAGGGAATGGAAGTGGCAGAGGCGCTCATCGAATCAAACGGATATGCCAATGTCTGCGGATTGGTTATGGAGACATTGGAGAGGGACTGCCCTTTTTTCTTCCGGGCCGATTAATAGAGTTTGAATATTTTTCCGGTGATGTGGATCCACAGTATGACAAGCTGGCAAAACCTTATCAGAAAGAACTGGATTTTGCTTTTTTTGCGGTAAATTTTGGGTATTCCAAGGCTGATTATGAAATGCTCACTCTAAAAGAAAAAGCATTTATCTATAAGGCCTGGGAGGATAAAGTCGTAGGAGAAAACTATCGGTTTTATAACGCAGTGTTTACCGCAGTATACAATGTAAACCGGCCCAAACGGAAAAAGGCATTGCAGTTATGGAAAAAGGAAAAGGTGAAAAAGGCAAATACAGAAATTGTATCTGAAAATCTCAAAATCATAAATGAAGTGGAAGAAAAGGAAGGAAAAGGATGGATTGACATCATATACAGGAAAAATAGAATACAAAAGCCAAAGGAGGTGAAGAAATTTGAATGAGTTAATGGTGAGAACAGAACTCAACGTGGATACTTCCGGATTTCAAAGAGCACTGGCAAATGTAAACAAGACAGTTGAGGAGTTTGATAAGAAGATCAATGATATGCCCAAAAGAATAGAAGTGTTGGGCGCTAAATTGTCAGGACTTGGAGCAAAAATGCAGGAAGGTCTTACACAACCGATCAAGGATGCCAAAGAAAAAATGATCACTGCGGCAACCGAACTGGAGGACAATTTAAACAGAGTCAATGCAACATTTGGAAACAGTGCAAACACGGTAAATGCGTGGGCAGATACAGCGACAAAACAGTTTGGGCTATCAAAAAGCCAGGCTTTGGAAACGGCCTCGGTATTTGGAGATATGGCGTCTGCCGTAGGTATGGGACAACCTGAGGCAGCAGGTATGTCCACATCGCTTGCAGGACTGGCAGGAGATTTAGCGGCTTTAAAAAATGTCGGGATCGAGGAGGCAATGTCGGCTCTTTCGGGAGTTTTCACAGGAGAAACACAAGGACTTGCACAGATGGGGATTGCTATGTCAGAAACAGATCTGGCAAACTTTGCGGCTCAGACAGGGCAGGTATACAGCCAGATGAGTGAGGCGGAAAAAGCACAGCTTCGATATAACTATGTGATGGGACAGACACAGAGTATACAAGGGTCTTATGTAGGGGCATCGGACAGTGCCGCAAACAGTATACAGACCTTTCAGGCAGCAACGTCAAATTTGATGGCTGTGTTGGGAGAGAAACTTCTTCCGACTTTTACACCATTGATCCAAAAGGCTACTGACCTTGTCACGGCTTTTGTAAATGCCGATCCAAGTCTGCAAAATTTTGCAGTTAAGGGTATGGCGGTTGTCGGAGCGATGGGGCCATTGATCAGTACTCTTGGCGGAGCCTTCCAAAAAGCGCAGGTAGTGACAGGAGCCTTTGGGAAGGTTAGCAGCAAGATCAGTGAGATGGGCGGAAAAACTTCGTTGATTACCGGGTTAAAGACAGTATTTGCAGCGCTTACGAGTCCGGTTGGACTGGCCGTGGCAGCGGTGACTGCACTTGTAGGAGTGTTTGCCTATTTAATGGCTACAAATGAAGGGCTTAGAAATTCAGTTATGGGAACGATAAGTGTATTGATAGCCTCGCTCCAGCCTGTTATTTTAATGCTGATAACGAGTCTCGGACAGCTGATTGCAAATATTGGACCTCTGATCGCACAGCTGGTCACACAACTTGCGCCTATAATTGCAACGATCATCACAACAGTGGCGCAAATGATCGCGTCAATACTGCCGGCTTTAATTTCGATCATAACAGTCATCATCAGTACGATATCAGGGATGCTCCCGACTATCACCAATATTTTAAGTGTGGCAATATCTGTGATACAGGGAATTATATCTGCGATATCTCCGATTGCGGGATTTATAGCGGGGGTTATTGCATCTATCATTTCCTACATAGCACCGGTCGGCTCAACTTTTTTTAATGTGTTTAGCGGAATATTTACAACAGTATCCAATGTGATGAACAGAGTTGGACAAGTTATAGCAAATATACTTGGCAGTATTAAATCAGCATGGACCGGGCTGACCTCGTTTGTATCGGGAATATTTGATGGGATTGCAGGCGCGGTGAGTTCTCTGGTTGCTCAGGTCAAAGGATTTGTAAATGGTGTTATCGGCGGAATCAATGCGGCCATCAAACTGATCAATAAAATTCCGGGTGTGGAGATTGGGACGATTCCTTATCTTGCCCACGGAACAGATCGCTGGGCAGGCGGATTTGCGGTCATAAATGAAGGAGGACGTGGGGAACTGACCTATCTTCCAAACGGCAGCCAGGTCATCCCACATGATATTTCTGTGAAATATGCGAAGGAGGCCGCGAAAAATAATACACAAACTTCCTATATAAGTGCAGATGCATTGGGAGAATACATTGTGTCCGCCATGATCGAATACGGAAACCGGCAGAAGGAAGGAATTGAAAAAGGTATCGGCAAGATGGGTATCTATATTGGCAACAGGCAGGCCGGAAGAGCTATCGCAAACATGGGATTTATAAGGAGGTAAGAGATGGATTTTTATTACATAAATCATAAAGGCGAAAAGATTGATTTCTCGGATTTTCCTTACATGTTCCAGGAAGGTGATTTGTTAAATTGGAGTTTTACATATGAGACAAAAGAAGGGGCAAAACGGGATAGAACAGGAAACTATAAAATGGCCGCAAAAGAGATCCCTGTAAAAATAGCTGTTATGTGTGACTATACAGTTCCGTTTGAAAAAAGAAAAAGCGACTGGGTCAAGGCTGTAAACAGACTTTCGGATGTTGTACAAACAGACATTTTTTCGGGAACAGACGGCACGCTGTATGCCAGCAGCGGAGAATACTTAAAGTGTAAAATGATCGGATCTGAGAAAACAGATTGGAGAATGGGACTTCCGATCATGTTTCACACATTGACGATTCTTGCAGACTACCCATTTTGGATCACTGAAAAGAAGTTTTCATTTGTAGCCGGAAAGGAAAATAATAAGGAAGAATTTTTGGATTATCCATACAATTTCCCGTACGATTATGCGTCAAATGACAGAGCTATAGGAAGACTGGATAACGATCACTATACGGATGCACATTTTAACATGATAATTTATGGCCCTGTGGTAAATCCGAGAATCCTGATCGGGGGATATCCGTATGAAGTTTTTACAACAGTTGCCAAGAATGAATATTTGGTGATAGACAGCCGGGCACAGACTGTTGTACGAACAAAACAGGATGGAACCAAGATCAATGAAAATGACAGCCGAAACAAGGTGCAGAGTATTTTCCGTAAAATTCCGGTCGGGAATCATACTGTGAATTGGTCCGGAGAATATGGAATAGATATTACTCTATTTCAGGAAAGGAGCGAACCGCGATGGATTTAATACTTGCAGATAAAAATCGAAAAGAGATAAGGCTTTTGCAGGAGGCGGACGCGGATATTGATATTGGGGATACGAATGATTTTCAATTCACTTTTTCTGTGGACCACTGGATGGGGGATATACAGACAGGATGCTATGCCTATATCCCCGGAACCGAATTCGGCGGACCAGTCGGTGAGCTTATGAGCAGCACGGCAGAAAACCGAATTTATATCTGTGGAGATACCTGGCGGGGGATGCTGGCGAAAAAAATAATCGAGCCACCAGCTGGTCAGGATTACAAAACAGTATCCGGAGAGTTAAACACAGTGATAGCAAGTTTAGTCCAAGATGCAAAGATCAGCAATCTTATTTCTGTACCTGAAGAGGACACAGGAATTACAGTGAGCAATTTCCGATTTGATCGATATTGCACCCTTCTGGCAGGTATTGAAAAGATGCTGTCAGGAAAGGGGTACCGATTGGAAATTACATATGTACAGCAGAACGTGCCAAAAATCGGGTATGTAAGTTTAAAAGCAGTACCCGCTGTTGATTACAGCGGCACGACGGAAATTTCCCAGGACAACAACCTGGATTTTACGGTCACAGACTATAAAAGAGGTATCAATCATTTGATATGTCTGGGAAAAGGAGATTTAAAAGACAGACTGGTCCGGCATTTGTATGTGCAACAAGATAGTACGATTGGAACTGCTCCATATTATGCAGGGCTTGATGAACGCACCAGTGTATATGATTCTGAAGGCGCAGAAGAGCAGGAGCTTGTAGAAAACGGTACGGAACAATTGAGGGAGCTCATGGACAAAAAGAGTTTTCAGGCAAATATTCGTGATGATGTAGAGCTGGATATGCAGATTGGAGATACCATTTCCGGACGTGACTATATTACAGGAATCTCTGTGAAAAAGCCGATTATTGGCAAGATATTAACAATCCAGAACGGGGAAGAAAAGATGGAATATAAGATAGAAGGAGATGATTAAGAGATGGCAATTAAGATTGTGACTGCAAAAAAAGGTGAGGAGCATGTCACCAGCGCGGATGCCGGGGCGTTGAATCAGGGAACCTTTGGGACAGACGACTATGTGCTCAATGTGGGAGAAAAATTTCGTGCAGAGTTGGTGAGCAACAACGAAATTAAAATTTATGACGGTGAGGGCATGATGCAGGGACGTCACTGGCGAATTGAACCGGGGACATATGAAAGCGTGACGATCGACAATGGTAGTCAGGGAAAGAAACGAAAAGATTTGATTGTTGCGCGATATACAAAGGATTCCGAGACGGGCGAGGAGAACGTGGAACTTGCAGTTCTTAAGGGAAGTGAGACGGAAGGAAATGCAACGGCGCCAGAGGCGACGAAGGGAGATATTAGAAATGGCGATTTGAGACATGAGATGGTGTTGTATACGGTGACGCTGGATGGCTTGAATGTGACGGCTGTAGATGCCGAGTTTTCTGTATTAATGACTTCTGTAGAGGAGAAAGAAAAGCTAGCAGATTATGTAAAAATAGTACCGGTTGATTTGCCAGGGCTAACTCTAACAGCATTTGGTTCAAAAAATTTGACGATTAATGCGCCGCAGATTTCAGGATATAAAAATCTCATCTCCATTGGTGTTAAAGGAAATGGAGATGTGGGCCTTACTTCAAGTACAGGTAGCAGCTGGGTGTACAATGCAACGGATAGACAAAGAAAGTGGCAAAGCCTTACAGCATACTTTTTGTACATAAAGATTTAGAAGGTGATGAACATGATGAGTATTCTCAAGATTTCAAAGAGCTGTGCGTGCAGGAAATGTAGATTGATGGAAAGGTATTGAAAATAGGGTGGTTGGAAACAAACAGGGAGTTCTACGAGTTATCTTCCGGAATTTGATTAAGACTACATGAATAACAGTAAAGGGAAGGAAAAGCACATTAAAAATGAGTAGTATACAAGAGGGATAGGCATGATAATTGTAAATTTTATTAAAGGTGATAATATAGCAGCAGGTTGTTTTTCCAGAAAAGAGCTCAAATTCTAAAAAGGTGAAAAGACAGATGAGGGCAGAGAAAAATCTGCCTTCTCCTTAAAAAGGTAAAACAAATCGAGGAGGATAACAAGAGCAGCCAGGTTTTATTTTGATTGTCAGAGGAAGCATTCCTATAGAACATGAAATTTGACAATTAAAAAAATCTCCCAGTATGATGTAAGAAAGTTTGGCGACTTTTAAATACATCAAAACAAAGGAGATTTTTGGCTAATGAAAAAGAAAAGCCATTCCAATGAAAAACTTGAAACAATCACATTAAAAACCTTAATTGTTGGTGTTGATATTGCCAAGCATAACCAATGGGCAAGATTTGTAGACTGCCGTGGCATCGAACATAACAAGGCACTTAAATTTGAAAATAACCGAAATGGTTTCAATGCAATCTTAACAAGGATTTGTGAAATCTACAAGGTGGAAGATTTTAACAAGGTTATCGTGGGAATGGAGCCAACCGGACATTACTGGAAGGCATTTGCAAATTTCCTGCTTAAACAGACAAAGATCACCGTTGTATTGGTAAATCCTTACCATACAAAAAAGCAAAGGAATTGGATGATAACAGCCAGACAAAATCAGATAAAAAGGACGCACTTAGGATAGCAAGACTGGTTAAGGACGGACGATATTTTGAGACCTATCTTCCGCACGATGTCTACGCAGAATTGCGGGGACTGACAACGACCAGACACAGCATGAACAAAAGGAAAAAGTCTATTATCCATACAATAACTGCAGTGTTAGATGAATATTTTCCTGAGTTTGGAACTGTATTCAAGCATCCTTTTGCAGGGAAAGCTTCTATGCATCTGCTGAAAGTATGCCCTATTCCTAAGTTTATATTGGAATTAGGAGAAGAAGGTGTGCTGAAAGAAATCAAAAAAGCAGTGAA
Organism: Lachnoclostridium sp. An181; assembly: GCF_002160325.1. GTDB lineage: Bacteria > Bacillota > Clostridia > Lachnospirales > Lachnospiraceae > An181. The sequence continues at coordinate 34,429 of NZ_NFKJ01000005.1, read as the reverse complement.
AAAGACAGTAGGAAGAAAAAAGGCAGCACAATTGGTAACAGCTGTAAAAACCAGTGTAGGAGTTGATTACGGAGAGTATGCTGCATGCTTTAAAATACAGCAGTTAATGGAGGAATTAGAGTTATTAACAAAGCAGCTGGAATCATTGGAAACAGAGATGGAAAAAGCACTGAAGAAAACAGAAGTATCAGAATACCTGTTGAGTATATCTGGAATGGGAGTAGTATCTTTAGCAATGTGTCTGGGTGAACTGGGAAATCCGTTACGTTTTGAGGATGCAAGACAGATGAGTCGTCTGGCAGGATATAACCTGATAGAAGATAGTTCCGAAAAAATAAGAGTGGAACATGTATATCAAAGCGGGGCAGAAAAAATCTGCGAAGTGTGCTGTATCAGATTTCACTTACTATGGTGGCAAACAATAAGGAACTGCGACAGCTCTACGATTAGCTGAAAACAAGGGAAAATAATCCATTAAAGAAAATGCAGGCACTGATAGTTGTAAGCAAAAAGGTGCTTACTCTTATCTTTACACTGTCCAAAAAGAAAGCTTATTATGAACCGGAGCTAGTCTTCGGAAGTTATAGAAAGAGCCAGCTGCAGGCGGCTTAACAGATTTATAGTGCCGATACAGGTACAGGGATAAGAAGGATCCCTCCATCAGCCCAATGAGGCAGTAATAAAGCAAAAGTCTACCCTGTACCTTTATCCATAAAACAGAATGAAGGAATGTAAGGACATGGAAGTGAGAACTGATAGGGTAAGTGTATGGATAGACAAGGCAACAGATTTATTAACAATGAATTGATACCTGTAAAGGTATTAAGATAAATTAAAAAATATATCGGGAGATATATTGACAAATTTCAAATATTGAGATGGGAGGGAATGAACATGAATTGTGTAGAACCTATTATCAATGAATATAATGCAATTATAGGCGCTGCAGTAGCAGTGCTTTCCTATATCTTTGGTGAACACTGGATTTTGTTTGTAGTATTTCTTATGCTGAACGTAGCAGATTGGTTCACTGGCTGGATGAAAAGCAGGATGCTTGGAAAAGAAAATTCTACAAAAGGATGGAAAGGTGTTCTGAAAAAATTGGGATATTGGATCATGATCATGGTTGCATTTGGCTCCAGTGCGGTATTCATAGAAATCGGGAACTCAATTGGAATAGATCTTGGTGTTACAACATTGCTTGGCTGGTTTGTTCTTGCAAGTCTGATTATCAATGAAATCCGTTCTGTTCTGGAAAATTTTGTGGCAGCGGGCTATCGTGTGCCGAATATTTTGATACAAGGATTGGAAATTGCAGATAGAGTCGTAAACAAAGATGATGACCAAAAACATGGATAATCCATATTTTTTGTCTGCCAGAGAGAAAGCGGAACAGGAAGGACTCTGATATTTAGATTAAGAAAAAGGAGGATTCGCAATGGCGGTTTATAACATACATGCAGGACATTCTCTCAGGTGCAGAGGGGCTTCGGGATACCTGGATGAGGTAAATGAAAACAGGAAGGTGAAAAACAGAGTCATTGAACTTTTGAAAAAGCAAGGACACACGGTACATGATTGTACGGATGACGAAGGGGCAACACAGAACCAAAACCTTTCTGCTATTGTGAAGAAATGCAATAGTCATCAGGCAGATCTGGATGTCTCCATTCATTTGAATGCAGGAGGGGGAACCGGCACAGAGGTTTACTATTATGACGATGAAAGCGGTAAGAGTGTTTCAAAATGTGTCAGTTCTAAAATTGCAAGTGCTCTAGGAATTAAAAACAGAGGTGAAAAAAAAGGAAGAGATTTATATATATTGAAGAGCACAAATGCAACCGCAATTTTGATAGAATGCTGTTTTGTTGATTCCAAATCAGATGCAAATGCCTGGGATGTAGAGAAATGTGCCAGAGCAATTGTGGAGGGAATATCAGATGGGAAAGGGAAAGAAGATCCTGTGAATATATCCCAAAAGGAAGGCAATACCTCCGGGGAGATTTTACAGAACAGAGAGCTTGGACAAGTAGACTGTTATTATTCTGCATATACCGACCGATGGTGGCCGGAAGTAAAAAATCAGGAAGACTGGGCAGGTAAAGGAGATAATGTTCCGATTTGCTATTTGGGACTTCGGGTTACAAAAGGAAAAGTAAAGGGACGTGTTTATACTAAAAAGAATGGATGGCTGCCGTATTTGATTTTTGAAGATCATTATGACACAAAAGATTTGGTTAACGGCGTTTTGGGAGACGGTTCGCCAATCCAAGCGTTCGAATTTTATTATACCACGCCAGAAGGATATAGATATAAAAAAATATACTATTGTGTCTCTGCTCAGAATGATTCAAACTTTTATGAGACTCAAATTGACAATGAAAAAGGGCATGGAATGGATGGGTATGCCGGGGTGATTGGAAGGTATGCAGATAAAATTAAGATTTGGATAGAATAATTTAATAAAGTTTGAACGGTTAACCAGCAGAGCCAGCATACATGATGTCAGCGTATATGCTGGCTCAGGGTGACACAGTTTGAGAGAACAGTGTTCATAATTACTGCACAATTTCAAAAGTATATAGTCAGACACAGGGGATAGAATTATATCGACTTTTCAAAAGCAGTCGCAATTAGTAAAGAATGGGAAGTCTTGAATCTGGAGGTGTTAGATTTCGTATAAAATTACGAATATAAATATGAGTAGAAACTTGTCCAATAAAACCAAATGGTCAATGATATGGGATAACAATAGGAATCATAGCCTAGATTTTAGATATCTGGCAGATAGGACAGTGTTAATATGGTATAAAACGCAGGAGATAAATCAGCAAGGAAAAATGGGACTTTGAAAATGTGTCAATTATTTACCAGGTGCCGAAATATAGGAAATGTGAAAAAAGCTTATGGTTACAAGAAGTTTTACGTATTTGTGTGGAAAATATAAAGGAAGATGGTACGGCTGGTAAAAAACAAAGAAAGGCTTGAAAAATAAAGGAGAATCAGAGATAATGAAATGGAAAAATAGCGAGAAATCGTGGGATAAACAACAACATGAGATGTATTGAAACAAAAATCTTGGGCAAAAGAAAAAGAAATCGTTGCAGATAAACAACAACATGAGATGTATTGAAACATGCTTGTAGCGAGTGTATTAGGTATCTTTTTCGCGATAAACAACAACATGAGATGTATTGAAACAAAAAATTGGGGTTGCAGTTCTTTCTGCAACCCTGATAAACAACAACATGAGATGTATTGAAACGTTTTGGTGATATTACATACAACTACCAAGAGGAGATAAACAACAACATGAGATGTATTGAAACAGTTGACGGCCAGCGTGGCCGACTGGACAGGCGATAGATAAACAACAACATGAGATGTATTGAAACCCACTTGCCCATTTTCGGTACATCGTTGATGGGGAGATAAACAACAACATGAGATGTATTGAAACACCAACTTATCGAAAGATTCGTTTTTAACGACTTTGATAAACAACAACATGAGATGTATTGAAACGGGATAAAAGAGGGGGCGAATGGAATCGAGATAAAAGATAAACAACAACATGAGATGTATTGAAACCAGTCGTCCAGCATTTACTTCTGAGCAAAACACAACGATAAACAACAACATGAGATGTATTGAAACAAATAATTGCAACCAAAAACAATCTGATGTTTCGATAAACAACAACATGAGATGTATTGAAACGCTATTAGAAAAGCGAATGGGAGTTAATGTAAAAGATAAACAACAACATGAGATGTATTGAAACAGTCAGCCTTTTTCAGTTCTGGAAATTCAATTCCGAGATAAACAACAACATGAGATGTATTGAAACTCAAGTGCGACAGGCGGAGCTGGGCTTGGACTTGCGATAAACAACAACATGAGATGTATTGAAACCTTCTTTTTACAATAGAGCTTGCTCGGCCAGGAAGATAAACAACAACATGAGATGTATTGAAACTCTGTAAACATCCCCTGGGGCGCATTGTACAGGTCAGATAAACAACAACATGAGATGTATTGAAACGTAGATCCATGAAAACTGCCCCATTTTCGAAGACACGATAAACAACAACATGAGATGTATTGAAACCTGTTAAAAGGGAACAGTAAAGAGAAAAGGTTATTGGATAAACAACAACATGAGATGTATTGAAACGGCATGTATGCGGCACATAGTGACTGGATTGAGTTGATAAACAACAACATGAGATGTATTGAAACATTACTTTTAATTCGTTCATCTGTTCCTCCTAATTTGATAAACAACAACATGAGATGTATTGAAACTGGATTATCTGGAAATCGGCGGGGATGCGTGGCAAGATAAACAACAACATGAGATGTATTGAAACTAATTAACAACAACGTCCTGTTTGTCAATAAAATCGATAAACAACAACATGAGATGTATTGAAACCGCTGGCATTTATATACCTTGCCCTGCCAGCTGTAAGATAAACAACAACATGAGATGTATTGAAACTGTCCTTTTCCTCTCTTTTCTTTTTATTAATAACTGATAAACAACAACATGAGATGTATTGAAACTGCAAAAGAGTTACATAGAGCAAGATCGATACAGAAAAGATAAACAACAACATGAGATGTATTGAAACTTGCCAGGAGTATGGGAATGGAAAACGATTTGGTTAGATAAACAGCAACATGAAATATATTGAAACTGGAACGCTGTTCCGTGATTACACCTTGAGGTATTAGAGAGCAAGGTGAACCAGGAAGAAAATATTATTAAAAAGTGTATTTGGCATAGTTTTTAAGTGATTCAATAAGATAAGGAAATACTAAAATAGTTATATCAGGGGAAAATGATTAAACAGATTATCTTTCTTGGAAGTAATGTTGTAGTAGAAAAACCGAAAATACTGGAAAATGGATTTTATAAAGATTTTGGATATGGGTTTTATTGTACTATCTTGGAAAAGCAGGCAAAAAGATGGGCCTTAACGAAACGTGGGAAACATATTGTAAATAAATACCATTATGTTGAAAATTCATCTTTGAAGATAAAACAATTTTTAGAGATGACTGAAGAATGGCTGGAGTTTATTGTAGATTGCCGTAGAGGAAATAGACATAATTACGATATTGTGGACGGACCAATGGCTGATGATACTATATGGGATTATATAGAAGATTATATTACGGGAAATATATCCAAGGCTGCTTTTTGGGAGTTGGTTAAATTTAAATACCCTACACATCAGATTGTATTTTGTACAGAAAAAGCACTTGAAACATTAGAATTTGAAGAGAGTTATTCATTATGACAAACCAATTTTTCCTGGATGAGGATATCCAATATGATGATCTGTATTTTCTGTGTTATATGATAGAAAGAGTAGCAAGAAAACTTCATCAAAGAAATAAATATGTAGTAAACAGCATTCCAAAAGAAGAGTGGAGACACCTGATAAGCCTTGCAAATGTCCTGCATTGTGAGAATCCGTCCAAAGTAGAAAACGAATGGATAGAAGTATATCATTTGAAATGTGATGGATTTGATATTACAAATGTGGATAAAGAACTGGTTGAAAAAATTCCCTCCGAGACTCAGATGGGTAAAGTTTATATGCGGCTAATTTTAGCGACATTGCAGCCAGGTGAAGATTATATAGATGGTATTGTTAGAGTATATAATAATAAAATCTGCGAAATTATTGATAATTATAACAGTAGTGCATATTATGAGCTGTCTTATGTGATTACGAAGGCGTATAATAATGGAGGGTTTTAAATATTTCCAGTATTTTACCAGGCGGAAAATGGGAAAGATAGTAAAAAGACTTATATTTACGGGGATTTTTACATGTTACAGGGAAAAGTTTAAATAAGTGGGCTTGGCTGGTAAAAAATGAAGAAAAGCTTGAAAAGTAAATAAAGTCAACATGAAAAGGAGGAAAAGTCTATGAATTATGAAATCAAAGGAGGAAGTTTCCCGGTTGTAATCTGTCAGATGGAGGACGGAGAACAGATGATCACAGAAAAAGGTTCCATGGTTTGGATGAATCCGAACATGGAGATGAAGACAAGTGGTGGCGGAATTGGAAAAATGTTTGGCAAAGCGTTTTCTGGAGAAAGTATGTTCCAGAATATTTATACGGCAAGGGGAAAAGGAATGATTGCATTTGGATCCAGTTTTCCGGGGAAAATTCTGGCGCTTAAAATTGAACCGGGGAAAGAGATCGTTGTGCAGAAACAGGCGTTTTTGGCATCTGAGACAGGGGTAGATCTGGCGATTCATTTCAATAAAAAGCTGGGAGCCGGATTTTTTGGAGGAGAAGGATTTATCATGCAAAGACTATCCGGAAACGGGATGGCTTTTGTGGAGATTGATGGAGAATTGATAAAATATGACTTGGCGCCAGGACAAAAGATAGTGGTGGACACCGGAAATGTAGCAGGTTTTGAAAGCAGTGTTTCCATTGATATTCAGCAGGTGCCGGGCATCAAGAACAAACTGCTTGGAGGAGAAGGGCTTTTCAATACAGTGCTGACAGGTCCTGGACAAGTGTGGCTGCAGACAATGCCGATTTCCGGTGTTGCAGCGGCAATTCGTCCATTTATACCGACAGGAAATAATTAATTTTTCAAACGAATTTATGTTGCGTAACGATGCAAACGCCCCGGCAAAGCATTTATGAACAGGTAAAAAAGGTATATTGAGTGAAACTTACAGAGATCTGACAAGAAAACCTACATATTATCTTCATATGAACTTCATACAAATCTTTTGAAATAAGTCCCGAAAATCAAAGAAAGGGACTTATTTTATTGTATTGGCAATAAAAATAAACCCCTGTTATACAGGTATGTTCCCAGAGAGCTTTAGTTTCAAGTAAAAACCTCCAATGATATAATAAGTGTAGGTTCACCAACCGCACAGATTATATAAAGGAGGTACCCTAAATGGATAAGAATATTTTATCACATACAAAGTGGGAATGTAAGTATCATATTGTATTTGCACCAAAATATAGCATATCAGAAGTAATGGGATATTTAAAAGGAAAAAGTTCGCTTATGATATTTGAACGGCATGCCAATTTAAAATATAAATATGGGAACCGTCATTTTTGGTACAGAGGTTGCTATGTAGATACAGTGGGTAAGATATGGAAAGAAAATAGAAGAATATGTTAGAAACCAATTACAAGAAGATTTGGAGTACGATCAAATGACATTAAAAGAGTATATTGATCCGTTTACGGGTGAGCCGGTACAAAAGGGCAAATAAAAAGGTTCTTTAGAGGCAAGCAGAGAACACAACCTTATAGCCGCAGAGGAAACCACCAGCTTAGCTGGTGGTCATGATTGGCTTAAATTATTCTCTTTGCCAAATATTTTTAGTTTTCCGCACACTGAATCAAAGAATAGAAAAGAATGTCCAGAAAATCAGCAACGCTTGGTTTGTGCGTATAGCCTGTAGAAGAGACAAAAATTTCGCGGCTTGTCTCATTTTCCCAGATATGAGCAATGTAAGTGCGGATATTGCGCTCAACAGAGTGCCAGGTACATCCGCATTTTTCGGCAACTGGCATGTAAATATCTTTTACAATGGAGCACAGACGCATCTCATCTTCCAACAAAAGATCAAATGCGAGAAGTGTCTGGTCAAATCCGCGATAGTGAAAGCGCAGCCCAAGCTGGTTTAAAAAGTTTTCCAGTTCTGTCATAGAAATCACCTCCTTCTATATTAATAACTCTGCAACTTGGCCAGTTTTATGGAGCTGGAAGGGCAGAAAACATAGTAAAATGTCGAAAAAGAACGTAAAATAGCTGAAAATAGCAAATTGAGAAAAATTTGTGAAATTTTGTCGAAAAATACGAGAGGTGCATTTTAAAATCATAAAACTACAAAAAGTAACAAAAACCCCAATTAGGGAATTTATACATTGTCGAAAATTGCAGGGCGTTATATAATAAATTAAGATGTGAGAGAAAATAAAAAGGGGTGAGGGAAATGAATTATAGTGGGAAATTAGTTGTAAAAATTGTATTTTCATGTCTCGCGCTGATCGGCATTACACTTTTTGTTCTGTACTACAGCAATGCGTATGTGACTGATATAAGACCAGTAAACGCATTGATCGCAGCTGTGGTAATGCTGATAGTAGGGGCGTTTATTTTTTATAGGCGGAACAAAAAATAAAAGAGAAGTGATGGTGTGAGTAAATGAAAGAGAATAATGAAACAAAACCCTCCAAATGGCTTTATCAAGCAGCCCTGGTTGCGTGCGGAGATGCACTGATCGTAGCTTTTTCGTATTTTATGGCTCTGTTTCTGAGATTTGATTTTATGTGGAGCAGTATCCCAAAAGAGTATCTCAAAGGATATTTGTGGTCCATGCCGTTTTGGATCGTGGCAACGATTGTCGTCTTTTACGGGTGCAGGCTGTATCACGGTATATGGAGACTGATGAGTGTGTCAGATGCGTGGAGGATGGTAAAAGCATATGTGATACTGGCATTTTTGTATGCGGTTGGGATGGTCTTTATGTGCCTGCACATGCCGCGTTCTTATTATATTGTCGGCTATTTGCTCAGTTTTGGACTGACTGCAGGAATGCGGTTTTCCTATCGTATGTTTCGTGCTTATCTGCACGGAGTGGAAGAAAGAGAGGATGAAACAGCCGAGAAAGTAATGATCATCGGTGCGGGACGTACTGGACAGACCTTGATGAAAGAGTTGCTTAGTACAGATAAAATGCATGTAAATGTAAAATGTTTCATTGACGACAATCCTGAGAAACAGCACAGAGTGCTGGAAGGAGTTCCGGTAGAGGGAAATCGATATGATATTGAGGAAATGGTGAAAAAATACCACATTGACACCATTATCTATGCGATCCCGTCAGCATCCGGAAAAGACCGAAGAGAGATCCTCAATATCTGTAAAGATACCGGATGTAAACTGCGGACAGTCCCGGCGCTTTATCAGCTGATGAGTGGCGAGGTGAGGGTCAGCAAGTTGAGAGATGTGGAGATTACAGACTTACTTGGAAGAGACCAGATTCAAGTAAACAACGAGGAGATTTTTGCGTTCATCAAAGGAAAAGTTGTCCTGGTGACCGGAGGAGGCGGATCGATCGGAAGCGAGCTGTGCCGTCAGATTGCCAATGCGGACCCGAAAGAATTGATTATTTTTGAAATCTATGAGAACAATGCATATGAAATCCAGCAGGAATTAAAACGCAAGATGCCGGATTTAAAACTGACGGTTCTGATAGGGTCTGTGAGAAATACAAACCGTATCAACTGGGTAATGGAAACCTACAAACCAGATCTGGTGTTCCATGCAGCAGCCCACAAGCATGTTCCCCTTATGGAGGACAGCCCGAATGAGGCTATTAAAAATAATGTGCTGGGTACATATAAAACAGCCAAAGCGGCCGCTGCAAACGGTGTAAAGAAATTTGTACTCATTTCCACGGACAAGGCAGTAAACCCTACAAATATCATGGGGGCATCCAAGCGTCTTTGCGAGATGGTTGTGCAGATGATGAACCGGAAAAGTGAGAACACGGACTTTGTGGCAGTACGTTTTGGAAATGTGCTTGGCAGCAATGGAAGTGTTATCCCGCTGTTTAAAAAACAGATTGCAGCAGGCGGCCCTGTGACTGTGACGGACAAAAATATTATCCGCTATTTTATGACCATTCCGGAGGCGGTTTCTCTTGTACTGCAGGCGTCCTATTATGCAAAGGGTGGAGAGATTTTTGTGCTGGATATGGGAGAGCCGGTGAGGATCGATGATATGGCCAGAAATTTGATTCGTTTGTCAGGATTAACTCCGGATGTGGATATCATGATAAAGTATACGGGATTGAGGCCAGGAGAAAAGCTGTATGAGGAGCTTTTGATGGATGAAGAAGGGCTTCAGGAGACAGAGAATGCGCTGATACATATCGGAAAACCGATACAGATGGATGATGTGTGGTTTGAGGAAAAGCTGCATGAATTGGATGAGCTGAGTAAGCATGAGACGAGTGATATGAAGAGGATTGTGGCGGAAATTGTGCCGACGTATCGGTGTAGAGAAAACAATAGAAATATTACAACAGAAAACGTGAGTAAGAACTAAATATGGTTTTGTTGACACTTAGGATGCTAAAGTGGTATAATATCGAACGAATAAAAGTGTAAATAAAATGATGTTTCATGATACATAAATAAATTTGTGCTGTTTTTGTAAAAGATGTATCTTAGAAGAAACAGAACGAGGAGAAGACAGATAGGACTAAAAAGGCATCTTACTAAGATGCCTTTTGTCATAGCGGAAAGAAATGTTAGAGAATACTTGCATGATTAGCAGATGCCATTAAGCACTGAATAGTTTGAGAACAAACACTAGTATTTAACAAAACTTGCCAGATGGGTATAATAAAACGATGAAGAACTGAAAGTTTATTTCGTTTGAAATTTTTGGGGTTTTGATCATAAAAAAGTATGAAATTTCTATTGCTGAAAGGAATATGTCTTCAGATTCAAGTCAAAAATCAGTAGTTTAATGAAATTGTTTTGAATGAATTATAATACTCCTAGTTGGATGAAAGGGGATTAAAATGAAAAAGAGACGGTACATGAAAGTGAAACGGGCGATTGACTTATGTTTATCGATGGTAGGACTAATAGTTTTATCGCCTGTTTTTTTGATTCTTGTAATTGCTATAAAACTGGATTCTAAAGGACCGGTTTTGTTTAAACAGAAAAGGGTTGGAATACATAAGCGGTATTTTAATATATTGAAATTTAGAACTATGAAGATAGATACCCCCAAGGATATGCCAACCCATATGCTGAAAAATCCAGATCAGTATATTACAAAAGTAGGAAAATTTTTGCGGAAAACATCTTTGGATGAACTACCACAAATTATCAATATAGTAAAGGGAGAAATGAGTATCATAGGTCCACGTCCTGCTCTTTGGAATCAGTCTGATTTATTGGAAGAAAGGGATAAATATGGTGCGAATGATGTTATGCCGGGGCTTACCGGATGGGCACAAATTAATGGAAGAGATGAGCTTGAGATTCCGGAAAAAGCCAAATTAGATGGAGAATATGTGGCAAAGATGAGTTTTTTCTTTGATTTCCGGTGTTTTTTAGGGACAATATTATCTGTTCTGAAAAGTGATGGTGTTGTAGAAGGCGGAACTGGAAAACTAAAGTCAAAAGAAAGTAAATATGCTAATAAATGATTTAATTTCCAGTGTAATAAAAAATACGATAATGATGCATAGCACCAGTACTGTTAAGGAGAACTTGAATTATGGCATTAGAATTAATGTATATAACTAACAGACCTGATGTGGCAAGACTTGCCCAGGAGTCAGGTGTGGATAGAATTTGGATTGACATGGAGTATATAGGGAAAGAGCAAAGACAAAAAGGTCTTGATACTGTAAAATCATACCATACAATTGCGGATATAAAAAGGTTACGTCCATTGATAACTAGGGCAGCATTGCAGGTACGCATAAATCCAATTCATAAAAATACTAGTGACGAAATTGAAAACACCATTTGCGCAGGGGCTGATTATATAATGCTGCCTTATTTTAAGACTTCTGATGAGGTTCGATATTTTATTAAGGAAGTGAATGGAAGATGTAAAACAATGTTATTGCTTGAGACAAAAGAAGCAGTAGAGCATCTTGACAAAATATTAAATCTGCCAGGAATTGATGAAGTACATATAGGATTAAATGATTTACATTTAGCATATGGTAAGAATTTTATGTTTGAACTGTTGGCTGATGGAACAGTAGAGAATATCTGTAGAAAACTTTCTGGAGCAGGGGTAAAATATGGATTTGGTGGAATTGCAAGATTAGGCCATGGATATTTGCCGGCAGAGTATGTAATAAGTGAACATTATAGACTGCAATCTTCTTTGGCTATACTTTCAAGATCATTTTGTAACGCAAATAATATAAAAGATTTATCTATGATTAAACAGGATTTTGAAAATGGGATAAAAGAGATTCGTATGAGAGAAAAAGAAGTATCCCAATATACAGAACAGGAATTTGAAATTAATAGAAGAGAAGTTATAAAACGAGTTGATAAAATTGTAGAGGAAATAAAGAGTAATGAAAAAATATAAGATATGTGCTATCACAACTATTTCAAAAACTATGGAATGGTTTGTTACAGCGTCAATGAAACACTTGTGGGAAAATGGATTTGACATTTCTCTGATTTGTGATATGGATCAGAGGTTCATAGATGATAATAGTTATTATGCAAGCTGTTACTCTATAAAAATGGAAAGAGGATTAGACGTTCTTGGAGCAATAAAGGCAATTTTTCAGTTTTATAAAATATTTAAAAAGAACAAATTTGATATTATACAATATACGAGCCCTAACGCATCGTTATATGCAGCTATCGCTGGTAAAATGGCAGGGGTTAAGGTTAGATTATATAATCAATGCGGATTGCGATATGTTAGTTTTGAAGGGAAAAAAAGAACACTATTTAAATATTTAGAAAAAATTACGTGTTCTCTGTCCACAGATGTTAGGAGTCAAAGTCCTAAAAATATGCAGTTTGCAATTGATGAAAGATTATGTTCACCTAAAAAAATATCAGTGATAGGGATAGGAGGAACAATAGGAATAGATTTAAGAGAATATGATATAGAGAAAAAAGATATATATAAAAAAGAAATACGAGATAGATGGAAAATACTGGAGGACTCTTTTGTATTTGGATTTGTTGGCAGGGTGAATCGTGATAAAGGTATCAATGAACTTTTAACAGCGTTTCGCAGTATTGTAAAGGAATATGCAAATGTTAAACTATTGTTAGTAGGGATGGAGGACGAGTCGAATCCGGTTGACGGAGAATTGCTTGCATGGGCAAAAAATAATAGCCACGTTATTTTTGCAGGCAATGTTCCATCCAAGGAAGTTGCCCAATATATGGCTGCGTTTGATGTTTTGGTTCATCCAACATATAGGGAAGGATTTGGGAAAGTGCTGCAGGAGGCTATGGGAATGGGTACGCCAATTATTACAACAGATGTCCCAGGCCCAAGTGAAGTTGTGGAGGAGGGAATCTCAGGAAGTCTTGTTCCCGTAAAAAATATAGATTTATTAGAAAAAGAAATGGTATTTTTGATGAAAAATGAATCCATTAGGGAAAAATATTCGGAAAATGGAAGAAATAGAGCCATACAATATTTTGATAGAAAAATAATGTTACATAATATTTGGCTTGATTATAAAACCAACATTTTGCCAAAGTGCTAAAGTAAATTTTAAATAAATCTAATTGAGAGATTAAAACTTATAATGTTATTTATATTTAATTCAAGGAAAGGGAAAATGAACGCTGATTTTTGAGATGCGTCATAAAATGAAAACATGAATGATAATTATCCGAAAGTATTAGCAATTTCACTTAGTACATGGAGAAAAGATAGTGGTATTCATACACAGACAGATCTGTTTAAATACTGGAATCCAGAAAAAGTTGCTCAAATCTACACAAGATCAGATTTGCCTGACACACCGGTTTGCAATAAATTTTTTCAAATATCTGAAAATGCAGTTATAAAGAGCGTACTTAATAGAAAAGAAGTTGGATGTGAGGTAAAGAACACTAAAGAAACTCAATACTCTAAAGCCTATGAAGAGGAAAAACGTTTATATGCGGTAGCTAGAAAAAAAAGCTCCTGGCTATTGAGAGTATTAAGGGAACTGGTTTGGATTTTTGGAAAGTGGAAAACAAAGGCATTAGATAAGTTTGTCCAAGATTTTAATCCAGATATTTATTTTGTACCAATTTATCCAGTTATATATATGGGGATTATTCAATTATATGTTATAAGGAAATTTAAAAAGCCGTATGTATGTTATATGTGGGATGATAATTATTCATACAAGCCATGTGGCTATAATCCTCTAGCTTATATTCATCGGTTTTTTTTGAGGAAAGCAGTTAAAAATCTCATTATCCATTGTACAAAAATGTTTGCTATTACTAAAATGCAAGCCGATGAAATACAGGCTAACTTTAACATTCATAGTATTGTACTAACAAAGGGGATTGATTATGATGAATTAAAATATGAAAATGCTGTAATCAGTTCTCCGATTAAAATGGTCTATACAGGTAAATTAGTTATTGGAAGAGACAGAGCTTTAGCAGAGATTTCAAAAGCATTAGCAGAAATTAATAAAGAAGAGATAAAAATTACATTAGATATCTATTCACCAGATGTGGTAAATGAAAAAGTAATGCGGTTTCTTAACAGTAATGGTTGTAAATATTGTGGATGTGTTTCAAAGGATAAGGTGGCAGAAATTCAGAAAGCAGCAGATATAGTAGTGTTTGTTGAGGCGTTGGAGAAAAAGTATAGATATATGGCACGGTTATCATTCTCAACAAAACTGACTGACTATTTCAAAAGTGGAAAGTGCATTTTAGCGATTGGAGATAAAGATATTGCTCCTATAAAATATTTGAAAGAAAATGATGCGGGAATTGTAATCACGGAATATCAACAAATTAAAGACAAATTGCAAAAATTAATTGTTCAAAGGGATTTAATACAAAAATACGGAAGAAATGCATTTGAATGTGGTAGGAAAAACCATAATGAAAAAGATATTAAACGTATTTTTGTAGAAACATTAAAAGAGGCAGCAAAGGAATAAGAAAATGAAAAGGGAAGAAATTATCAATAAATTTGTAAAAGCTGGGATTGATACAGAACATTCACAGGTAATAGCGGATTGTTTAGTTACTGCAGACATTTATGGAGTGACTTCTCATGGCTCCCGATTGACAGACGTGTATGTTGAAAAAATAAAAAAAGGCTGTTTTAATTTGGAGCATGAAATTAGAATATTGAAAGAAAGTCCTTCGTTTTGCTTAATGGATGGCAATAATACAATAGGAATAATATCAGGTGTTTATGGTATGGAGTATGCTATAAAAAAAAGTAAAACAAATGGAATATTTACTGTAATAAGCAGAAATAATAACACGTTCGGTCCGGCATTTTATTATACTATGATGGCAGCGAAAGCAGGATGTATTGGGATTGCTTTTTCCAACAGTCCAGCGCAGATGGCTCCTGTTGGTGGAAAAGATAAATTAATTGGGACAAACCCTTTATCGATAGCAGTACCAATGAGAAATAGAGAACCTCTTATTTTGGATATGGCCAGCAGCATGGTTGCAAAGTCAAAATTTAAAGAATATAAAGAACAAGGGAAATTATTACCTGATGGATGGGCAACAGATTCAGAGGGATTGCCAACAAATGATCCTGATAAAGCAATGGGGGGCTTAGTATTGCCGATGGCCGGGTTTAAGGGATATGGTATTGCAGTGATGCTGGATGTTTTGAGTGGCGTTTTGTCTGGGTCAGCCTACTTGAATAAAGTACATAGATTTTATACTGAAACTCCAAAATGCATGAATGTAGGTTTTCAATTTATCGCAATAGACCCTGAAATTGTAATGGGGCATGAATTTTATGATGAGATGGATGAGTATGCAAAGATAATAATGAATTCTCGACATGTTGAGGGGAAAAATATATCTTTGCCTGGTGATGATCGTATAGCAGTGAAAAGGAAGAATTTGAATGAAGAAATATAAAATACTGTTTATCAATTCTGTTTTTCGTGAAGGCAGTACGGGGAATATCGTAGCAGGGCTTTTTGATTATTTTAGTGATATAAATATAGAGTGCTACGCAATCTGTGGAATCAAGAAAAAAGAAGAAAAGAATGTGATTGCCACTACAACAGCATTAAAGCAAAAGTGTAGCATTATTGGTTCTCGGATTTCAGGAAAACATGCAATGCAGGATGTGCATAATACAAAAGAGATTTTGAAAAAAATCAAGGAAATTGATCCTGATATTGTCAATATTCATAATCTACATGGATTTTATATTAATATAAAATTGCTGCTTGATTATTTTGCAGAAAAGCAGATTCCGGTTGTGCTTAATATGCATGATTGTTGGGATTTTACAGGACATTGTTCACATTTTGAAACATTAGGATGTGAAAAATGGATAAAGGGGTGTGGAAAATGCCCTGGGTTGAAACAATATCCGAAAAGCTATTTTCTAGATAAAAGTAGATTTAATTGGAATTTAAAAAAAGAACTGTTTTCAAAGTTAAATCTGGAAATTGTAACACCTTGTATTTGGCTTAAAAAGCTTGTTGAGAGGTCCTTTTTAAGAGACAAAAAAATATCGGTAATATATAATGGAATAGATACAAAAACTTTTCATTATAGAAACAGCAATTTACGAGAATCTTTTGGGATTGAGGCTAAGTTTGTTATTTTAGGATTTGCATCTAAATGGGTAAAAGAAGAAAATATAAAGGTGATAAAAGCGATACGTGATATTGAGAATATCCATGTTTTGCTTATAGGCGATACAAAAGTGCCTGAAACACTGAAAGGGATTGCAACGGGAATTTCATATGTACACAGTCCAAAAAGAATGTCAGAGCTGTATTCTATAGCGGATGTATTTGTAAATTTGTCATTAGCTGATACGTTTCCAACAGTTGATATAGAATCTATCGCGTGTGGAACTCCGGTGATAACTTATGATATCGGCGGGGCAAAGGAAATCATTGATCAAACAACAGGAGTGGTAGTAAAAGAGGGGGACGTAAAAGGCATAGTGAATGCAATAAAAGCAGTAAAGAATAATGGAAAAGATTTTTATGCTGAGAAATGCAAAAAGCGTGCATATGAATTGTTTAGTAATGGATTGTACAGAGAAAATATGAAAAACTTAATTTTTAAACACTTGATTTAAGATTTTTAGATTCTGGCCAAAACGTGAATATATACATGCAGTAAGAGTGAAGAGCTAGAGAGGAGTTCAGAATGATACCATATATTTTTATAGCCATTTTTCCAATTGTTTTATTCCTAGTCGCTCAACAGATTTCTATAGGATACAGAAAAAATTGTAAAAATTCAACTATATTTGTGAGAATAAATTGGATATATTTATTTTTAGCAATATTACCGATTGGTTTAATGATTGCTTTGCGTAATAAGTCAATCGGAGCTGATACTGGGGTTTATATAGCTCGATTTAAAGAATTGCAACAAATACCGTGGAGCGAACTATTCGATGATACACGAATGGAAAAAGGATATTTGCTTTTTAGTAAGTTTATTAATTCATTTATCTCTACGAATGAGGTTGTATTTTTTTCTATTTGCAGTTTTATCTGTATGCTTTGTATCGGTATATTTGCATATAAAAACTGTAAGCAGCCCATTTTATTTGTGTTCTTATATGTAACATTGGGGTTGTTTACGTTTATGCTTTCAGGCTTGCGCCAATCTTTAGCAATGTGTATATGTTTGTTGGGCTTTGAATTCGCGAAGAAAAGAAAGTTTATTCCATTTTTGCTCGTTGTATTGCTGGCATTTACCTTTCATAAAAGTGCTGTTTTTTATATCTTTGTGTATTTTATTGTAAATAGAATGGTCAATATAAAAAATATTATTATTTATTCCATTCTGGCATTTATCCTGATTTTAAATTTAGATAGGGTTCAGGCGTATATAGGAGAAGCGCTTGATTATACTTATCAGATAGAATCAACGGGTAATGGAGGTATATTTTTGCTTATTATGATTCTTATTACAGGTTTTTCATGGTACTACTTAAAAGATGACTTTGACGATATAAAAATCAGAGCCCTGTTTAATACGAATCTTATAGCACTCTTTTTTTGGATTGCAAGATTAGTTACAAGAACAGCAGAAAGACCAAGTTATTACTTTCTATTTGCCACTATAGCCCTTTTTGCTGAAACAATCGTTCATCCAAAGAAGAAAGAAAACCAAAAGATATTATTATTAATTATTATTGGGTGTTGTCTTTTGCTGTATGTATATCGTTTTTATTCAAACTTTAGTTCTTTTATTCCATACAGAACATTTTTGTCAAATGAGATATAAAAATTTCGAATTAAGGGAGTAAAATGAAAATGGGAGATTTAATCAGTATTATTGTGCCGGTATACAATGTGAAATTATATTTAGAAAGATGTGTTAAATCTATATGTAATCAGACGTATCTTAATTTGCAGATTATTTTGGTAGATGATGGTTCAACAGATGGATCCGGACAGGTATGTGACAATCTGGCAGAACAAGATTCCCGTATTGTTGTTGTTCATAAGCAAAATGGCGGATTAAGTGATGCCAGAAATGCTGGATTGGATATTGCACAGGGAGAATACATTGGATTTGTAGATAGTGATGATTTTATAGAGAAGGAAATGTATCAAATTCTTTATAATAAAATAAAGAACACCGATGCAGAGGTTGTCAACATAGGTTATAGAAGGGTTGATGAAAACAATACTTTTTTTCCATCTGCAGTAAAAAGAAAAAAAGATGCATTTATCAGCAACAAAGAATTTTTGAGGGAGCTGTATTTGTTTGAAGGCGATGTAAGCGCATGCACAAAGTTGTACAAAAAACATATATTAGAAAAACTGAGATTTAAGAAGAATATATGTAACGAGGATTTAGTTTTCATGTTTGAACTTTTGCCTCAAATTAAAGGGATAGAATTTGTAGCAGAAATTGGATATAACTATTTCATAAGATCTGGAAGCATTTCGAATTCGGGATATTCGAAAACTATTGTTGATATGGTAAAAAATGCGGAATATGGAATGGAATTAGCCCAAAATATTTATCCTGATTTAATGCCTTGTGCTGAAAATTTATACTATGTACAAGTGTTAAACTATATGCTTTTGCTCCCTTCAAATATTATGAATAAAGATAATTCATTCTATTTAAGGTGCTTAAAACAAATAAAGTTGAGCAGAAATAATATAAAAAATAATCAATTTTTGAGTAAAAAAAATAAATATGTATTATTAGTAATTTCCTTTTATCCAAAAATGATAAATAGATTTTATAAACTAATTAAGAGAGGAAAGCATTGACATGATAAAGAAAATATTTTTATGTGGAAATACGGGTAGCAATAATCGTGGGTGTGAGGCAATTATTCAATCAACCTATGATATTATTAGAGATTTAAACAGTGATATTCCTATAACCTTGTTCACATATAATGAAAAGGCTGATAAAGATGCGGGACTGGATAAAAAAATGGATATTATTAGTTATGCAAATTATCACAATATAGTGGAACGGGGAGAAGCATATTTTTGGAACAGGGTTTTTAAAAATTACAAGTTGGGCCAAAGACATATACAGCGACCATTGTTTGACAGGTTGGATCATGAAACTTTATGTTTGTTTATTGGTGGAGATACATATTGCTGCAAAAATCCTATGCAATTTTATGGACTGCAGCAGGAGGCACAAAGAAAACAGGCAAAGACAATATTATGGGGATGTACTGTAGACAAGAGTATGTTCAATGAAACGATGGTAGAGAATTTTAAACAGTTTCATAAAATTGTTGCAAGGGAAAAAAGAACATATGAAGATTTAATTTCTGTTGGAGTAGAAAGTAAGAACATTAGTTTATGTCCAGATACAGCATTTAATTTAAAGACAGAAAAGTGTGAATTACCGGATAATTTTGTGACAGGCAACACGTTGTGTATAAACCCGGTTGGTAATGATGAATTTTTAATTGGAAATTATGTTCCATTTATAAAAAAAGTATTAGAGACAACAGATATGCAAATATGCTTGGTTCCACATGTATTTACTGACTGCGATGAGGACATGCGGTCGGCCAAGTTAGTCTATAGATCATTTGAAAACAATAATCGGGTTTCGATTGTAGATAAAAAATTACATTGTAAAGAATTAAAGTTTATCATTTCCCAAGCTAGATTTTTAATTGCTCATAGGACCCATGCAAGTATAGCTGGCTATTCATCGTTAATTCCGACTCATGTTATCGGATATTCCGTTAAATCTGTTAATATTGCAATTGATATATTTGGACGATCTGAAAATTTTGTTACAAGTAGAGAAGAGATTAAAACTTCGGATGATTTGGTGGAAATTTTAAAGTTTATGCTAGAAAAGGAAAGTGAAATAAAAGAGACTTTAAAACATCAAATACCGCTTATGAAGGGAAAGGCTTTGGAAACGAAGAATGTGTTAAAAGAAATAGGAGTTTAGAACAATCATGGAATTGTGTAGTAGAGAAGATTGTACTGGATGTTCAGCTTGTGTGAATATATGTCCAAAGCAGTGTATTATTTTTGACAGAGATAAAGAAGGTTTTTATTATCCCCAAATTGGAGATGAATGTGTTCAATGTGGATTATGCCAAAAAATTTGTCCCCAGATGAAATCAAATAAAAAAGATTTTGTTCCTATAAAAGCTTTTGTTGG
Source organism: Lachnoclostridium sp. An181 (assembly GCF_002160325.1). Taxonomy (GTDB): domain Bacteria; phylum Bacillota; class Clostridia; order Lachnospirales; family Lachnospiraceae; genus An181. Next base: position 14,039 of record NZ_NFKJ01000005.1, on the reverse strand, counting down.
ATTTAATGCTGATGAAAATGTAAGAAAACAAAGTAGCTCTGGCGGAATGTTTCATGCAGTTGCCGCTGAAGTTCTTAAACAACATGGTAAAGTCTATGGCGTTGAGATGAGACAAAAAAGCTGTAGAGTTGTCTATAGGGGGATAGATACAATTGAAGAATTAAAGTTACTGCAAGGATCAAAATATGTGGAGAGTGAAAAAGAGGGGATATTTCAAGAGGTAGAAGTTGCTTTGAAAAAGGGAAAACCGGTTTTATTTGTAGGCACCCCGTGTATAGTAGCTGGTTTAAAAAGTTATTTAAGGATATATTACAACAATTTGATAACATGTGATTTTATATGTCATGGTGTTCCTTCGGGATTAGCTTGGGATGAATATTTGAAAATCTGTAAAAACAGAACAAATAAAAAGTTAAATAAAGTAGTTTTCAGAGACAAAGAGAATGGGTGGGGACAGTCATCTACGAGGTTAATATATGATGGCATATCATATGTTGATAAAGACAATGCCAACATATTTATAAAGGGATTTCTGTCAAACTTATATTTGAGGAGATCATGTTACCGTTGTAAATATAAGAGATGTTACGAAAGTGATATTACATTGGGGGACGCATGGGGCATAGAGAAAGTGCATCCTGATTGGTATGATGATAAGGGGCTTTCTTTGGTATTTGCAAATACAGCGCAGGGCAACAATATATTGAAACGGGTTTCTCGTGTTGAGTTAAAGGAATTACCATTAGATATAGCACAAACAATGAATGCAGCATATGAACTGTCGGCTGCAAATAATTTATTTAGAGAAAAATTTTTTAAAAGATTGTCCGAAGACAATTTTGCTGCTTTAGTAAATTTGTATTGTGGAAACAGTTTGAAATACAGGATTTATAGAAAAGCTGTGCAGTGCATAAAAAGATTGGCGAAGGATAAATAAGAGGTATATTATGCAGATAGTTTTTTATTCAAATTTTTTGAACTTACATCAGTTGCCGCTATGTATCGAGTTTTCAAAACACAGTGAGATACAATTTACTTTTGTGGCATGTGAAAAAATACCACAAGAGCGATTGGATATGCAATACCAAGATTTAGATAGTCAATATCCATTTGTATTAAAAGCATACTCTAGTAAAACAAACTATGAATATGCATTAAAATTAGCTGAAACAGCGGATGTAGTTATACATGGGGCTGCTCCTAACATTTATTTGGAAAACAGATTGAAAAAAAATAAGATAACCTTTAAATTCTGTGAAAGATCATTAAAAAAGGGTACTTGGAGAAGATTTATCCCAATTACTTATAAAAAAATTTATGATGGTTATATACGATACAGAAAGAAATCCTTTTGGGTGCTCTGTGCAAGTGCATATGCGTCAAATGATCTAAGGCTATGTGGGTTCCCGGTAGATAAATGTTTTAAGTGGGGATACTTTCCAGAACTAGAACAATTGGATCCTGAAGAGATATGGAAACATAAAAAACCAAACTCTATTCTTTGGGTCGGAAGGAATATACCGTGTAAACATTTAGAGCTAGCCATCCAACTTGCAAAAAATTTAAAGAAACAAAATTATCATTTCGAATTAAATATAATTGGCAGCGGCCAGAGTGAAGAATTAAAAAGTGAGTTAACGAAACAGAAATTAGACAAAAATGTTCATTTATTAGGATCAATGGAGCAAGAGTACGTTAGAAGATATATGAAGTCATCTGAAATATTTCTGTTCACAAGTGACTTTTACGAGGGATGGGGAGCGGTAGTAAATGAAGCTATGAATAGTGCGTGTGCACTTGTGATTTCCCATGCGTGTGGATCTGCCAAATATTTGATCAATAGAAATAATGGCAGTATTTTTTCTTTTCCGGATCAACAGGATTTATTCGATAAAGTTACCAATTATTTAAATAATAAAGATTTGGCTAAAACACATGGATTAGAAGCGTACTACTCGCTGGCAAACACATGGAGTGTTTCAAATGCTGTTAATAATTTCTTAGAAATAGTCAAAAATCTACCAGAATTGGATTGTTATAATATACTAGAGGGACCAGGAAGCAGAGCAGAACCAGTTAAAAACAATTGGATTAAATATGATAGAAAGAGTGAATAAAGTTGTCAAAATTTCTTATTGTGGTTGATAATTTTAAAGTGGGCGGTATAACAACCTCGTTGATAAATTTTTCTAATTTTCTGACACTAAATGGATATGAAGTAGAAATAATTTGTTTTGAGAGCGAAGAAAGACCTCAAGGATTAGCATCAAGTGTAAAAATAAAAGGATTGAATAGAGGGCAGGAAATTTGGTATTTAAATAAAAATAATATGAAACATAAAAAGCATATGAATTTATTTAAAATACTTATTCTTGGGTTAATTAAAAAAATCTTTAATAAGGGAGAACTGTGGAGTAAGCTGTGTTTAAAACAAAATAAGACGAATCCTTATGATTGTGCTATAGCATATCGGCAAGGTAGGACATGTTATCAATATGTGAAATATGCTGTTAATGCAACTTGTAAAGTGGCATTTGTTCATGGGGAACTAAAGAATCTAAACTCAATTATGAAATGGTACTTTTTATGGGATAGTTTTGATAAAATAGCATGCGTGTCACAGGCGGTCAAGCAACAATTGATTGAGAGGTTTAGCAGATATCAAAAAAAATATGTTGTTATGCCTAATTTGTTTGATGTCAATGAATTATATAAGTTGGCTAACAAAAAAAATATTGCTCCATACAAAAGTTTTACGTTTATTTCTGTGAATAGAATGGAGTATGACAAAGGGGCTGACAGGATAATCGAAATTTACGATTATATTAAGAAAAACTGTAATGTGAGTTTTAACTGGTTGATTATAGGAAGTGGAACATTATACAATGAAATAAAATCCCAAATAAAAGAGAAAGATTTAGTTTTATTGGGAGAAAAAAGGAATCCGTTTCCTTACATAAAGAATAGCGACTGTTTCGTAAGTATGTCAAGAAGTGAGGCTTTTGGGATGGCCATAAAAGAAGCTCAATTACTTGGTGTGCCTGCAATTGTCGGAGCGTATCCGGCAGCTAGAGAGATAATTGTTGATGGAATTACCGGCAAAATTGTAGCGAATGACTCAAAGTCAATTGCTGAAGAAATGATTGAATTTTTGGAGAACAGCCAGGTTATTGAAAGGTATAAAAATAATTTGCTGAAAGAAGAGTATAATCCAAAAGTCATTATAGATAAATTTGTAGAAGAATGTATAGGAGAGAAAAACTATGAATGACAGCAGAAAAATGCCTTTAAATTTGATATGCAGTATTATTGCTTTTGCATTTAATTTGGGAATGGGATTCTTCTTGTCTCCATACATAGTAGCTACTATTGGAGCTGAAGCGAATGGGTTTGTTACTTTGGCAGCAAATTTCATATCCTATGCATCACTGATTACGATTGCATTAAACTCTATGGCTGGAAGATTTATAAGTTTAGAATATCATAAAGGGAATAAAGAAAAAGCGAATGTTTATTATACATCAATTTTTATAGCTAATATTATAATTTCTCTAGTTTTGTTTATAGTTTCCGTTTTTTGTGTTATTAATTTAGAGAACCTTATTTCTATTTCGCCTAATTTGGTTGTAAGTGTGAAATGGCTATTTGCTATATTGTTTTTCAACTTTATTATAAATACCTTTTTTAGTGTCTGGGGTGTAGCAACTTTTGTAACCAATAGGTTATATCTTACCTCATTGCGAAATATGGAGATGTATGTAATTCAAGCAGTGGTTATTATTGGGTTATTTTTCTTTTTGACTCCAAATGTAGTTTATAAAGGAATTGCAACGCTGATTTCTACTATATACAGTATAATCGCTAATTGTCACTATAAAAGAACATTAATTCCAGAATTAAAATTAAGCAGATCTGATTTTGACCTAAAAAAAGTATGGGAGTTGATATGTTCTGGCATATGGGTAAGTATTGGAAGAGCCGGTCAAATTTTATTAACAGGAGTTGACTTGCTTATAACTAATATTTTTATTGACCCGGTATCCATGGGAATTATGTCTTTAGCAAAGGTAATACCGAATGCAATTTTAAATTTAATTAACACAGTTATTAGTGTTTTTGTGCCATCTCTAGTAATAGATTATGCAAAAGAAGAGTATTCAGGGTTGGTAAATCAGATGAAGATCAATATGAAAATCATAGGTTTTATTTCGATCTTCCCGTTGGTTATATTGATTGTTTATGGGAGTGAATTTTTTCGTTTATGGGTTCCAAGTGTAGATAATCATATGCTTTATACATTATCACTTATTACATGTTTGGATTTACTGCTTACATGCTCGGTTCAGGCATTAACAAATTTGTTTACTGTGTTTAATAAAGTAAAGACATATTCTATAGTTGTTCTAATATTAGGCGGTATAAGTGCAGCAGTAACAATAGTTCTTGTAAAAGTAACAGGGCTAGGAATATACGCAATTGTATTAACAAGTGCAATTTTTGATGTGATTAGGAACTTAATTTATATTGTTTCAGCCTCTGCAAAATTTTTGCAAGTAAAGAAAATTGTGTACTACAAGCAGATTGTTAAACTTGTATTGATTGCTGGTGTTAATATTGTAATAGCCAACTTGTTTAAACATTTTTTGCCATGTAGCACCTGGCTGACTTTTATCGGTTCAGTTGTGATTGTGTGTCTGGCCATATTATTGGTGAATGTGTTCTTATATATAAATCATGAAGAACGTAGTACAATTTTAAATTTGATAAAACAAAAAAGAAAAAGATGACAAAAATATTGAAGACAAATATTTAAAGAAAGGATTTGTATGGAAATAAACCATATTATGGGAAAAAGAGTTATGTTTAAAGATAAGATTTTATTAATTACTGGTGGAACTGGTTCATTTGGTAATGCAGTATTAAATCGTTTTTTAGATACAGATATCAAGGAAATCCGTATCTTTTCCAGAGACGAGAAAAAGCAGGATGATATGCGTCATGAGTATCAGGCTAAATATCCCGAAATTAGCAATAAAATTAAATTTTATATAGGCGATGTGCGTGATATTCAATCTGTAAAAAATGCAATGCATGGAGTAGATTACATCTTCCATGCAGCAGCATTAAAGCAGGTACCATCCTGTGAATTTTTTCCGATTGAAGCAGTTAAGACAAATGTATTGGGAACGGAAAATGTATTGACAGCAGCTATTGAGGCGGGAGTAAAAAAAATTATTTGTTTGTCAACAGATAAAGCAGCTTATCCAGTCAATGCAATGGGAACATCCAAGGCAATGATGGAAAAAGTAATCGTTGCAAAATCAAGAACAGTGTCTCCGGATAAGACAAGCATCTGCTGTACCAGATATGGAAATGTTATGTGTTCCAGAGGTTCTGTTATTCCGCTTTGGATTGATCAAATAAAAAAAGGAAATTCAATTACTGTGACTGAACCGACAATGACACGATTTATTATGAGTCTGGAAGAGGCAGTTGAGTTGGTAGTATTTGCATTTCAATATGCAGAATCCGGAGATATTATGGTTCAGAAAGCGCCAGCCTGTACAATTCAAGTGTTAGCACAAGCAGTAAAAGAGCTGTTCCACTCAGATAATGAGATTAAAGTCATTGGTATCCGACATGGAGAAAAGATGTATGAGACTTTGCTGACGAATGAAGAGTGTGCCAATGCAATTGATATGGGTAATTTTTATCGAGTGCCATGTGATAAACGTGATTTAAATTATGATAAATATTTTAAAGATGGGGATATAAAACGCAACTCTATGACAGAATTTGATTCAAATGACACAGAGCTTTTGAATGTAGAACAGGTAAAAGAAAAACTACTCCAGCTTTCCTATATCCAAAACGAATTAAAAGAGTGGGAAAATAGATAGGTGCACATTGGGAGGAAATCTATGAAAATTTTAGTTACAGGTGCAAAAGGATTTGTCGGCAAAAATCTGGTGGCAGCTCTGGAGGCTGTACGGGACGGAAAAGACCGTGTACATAAAATAAATGGACTGGACAATCCGTCCGACCTTTGCATTTACACATATGATATTGATTCAAAACCAGAAGAATTAGAAACCTATTGCAAGGATGCGGACTTTGTCTTCAATCTTGCAGGTGTGAATCGCCCGAAAAACCAGCAAGAGTTCATGCAGGGAAACTTTGGTTTTGCATCTACATTGTTGGATACATTGAAAAAATATGGAAATAAAGCCCCTGTTATGTTGAGCAGCAGTATCCAGGCAAGCCTGGAAGGGCGATTTGCAGGAAGTGAATATGGAAAGAGCAAGCTTGCAGGGGAAGAATTGTTTTTAAATTACAGCAACGAGACAGGTGCAAGAGTGTTGATCTACCGTTTCCCAAACCTTTTTGGAAAATGGTGCCGACCGAATTACAATTCTGCTGTAGCGACATTCTGTAATAATATCGCTAATGACCTTCCGATCATGGTCAATGACAGAAACACAGAACTGGAACTTTTATATATAGACGATCTGATAGAAGAAATGTTCCTTGCCCTGAATGGAAAAGAACACAGAGACGAAAAGGATTACTGTTATTGTCCGGTAACATTCAAACGGACATTGGGTGAGATTGTAGATTTGCTTGAGGAGTTCAAAGAAAGCCGTAAGACACTTTCTGTTCCAAATATGAGCGATGGATTTGCAAAAAGATTGCATGCTACCTATTTATCCTACCTTTCACCGGATAATTTTTCTTATCCGCTCAAGATGAATGTGGACGACAGAGGAAGTTTTACAGAGATTCTCCGCACAGCGGACAGAGGTCAGGTATCTGTCAATATCAGCAAACCGGGGATCACAAAAGGCCAGCACTGGCATCATACCAAAAATGAAAAATTTGTTGTAGTATCCGGGCGTGGCCTGATTCAGCTTAGAAAGATCGGAGAGGATGAAAACGGAAATCCATATCCGGTTGTGAATTACGAAGTCAGCGGGGAAGAGATCACGGCAGTGGAAATGATTCCGGGATACACGCACAATATCATCAATCTCTCAGACACAGAAGATTTGGTGACGATCATGTGGGCGAACGAACCGTTTGACCCGGAACATCCGGATACATTTTTTGAACCAGTGGAAGAAAACTAGTGGAGGGATACCATGTCAAATACAGAAATCAGAACAGATTATTCAGATATCCGATTTAAAGATAACGGAAAATTAAAACTTCTCATCATAGTGGGAACACGCCCGGAGATTATCCGCCTGGCTGCAGTCATTAACAAATGCCGTGAATATTTCGATGTGGTGCTTGCCCACACAGGGCAAAATTATGATTACAATCTGAATGGGATTTTCTTTGAAAACCTGAAGATCAAAAATCCGGAAGTGTATATGGACGCAGTAGGTGATGACTTGGGTGCCACAGTAGGAAATATTATCAACTGTTCCTACAAATTGATGAACCAGATCAAACCAGATGCACTTTTGATTCTTGGAGATACCAATTCCTGCCTTTCTGCGATTGCTGCGAAACGTTTGCATATTCCGATTTTCCATATGGAAGCAGGAAACCGCTGCAAAGATGAGTGTCTGCCGGAAGAGACGAACCGCCGCATTGTGGATATAATTTCTGATGTCAATCTGGCGTACAGCGAGCATGCAAGAAAATATCTGCATGAGTGCGGTCTTCCAAAAGAACGTGTCTATGTGACAGGTTCCCCGATGGCGGAAGTATTGCATCAGAATCTGGAAGAAATTGAGAAATCCGATATTCTTGAAAAACTTGGCCTGGAACCGCAAAAATACATTTTATTGTCCGCGCACAGAGAAGAAAATATTGATACAGAAAAGAATTTCCTTTCTCTGTTTACTGCTATCAATAAGATGGCGGAAAAATATGATATGCCGATTTTGTATTCCTGCCATCCGCGCTCCAGAAACCGTCTGGCAGCATCCGGATTTGAACTGGACAAGAGAGTGATCCAGCATGAACCTTTAGGATTCCATGACTACAATCATTTGCAGATGAATGCATTTGCGGTAGTCTCTGATTCCGGAACTTTGCCGGAGGAAAGCAGTTTCTTTACAAGTGTAGGACATCCATTTCCTGCTGTTTGTATCCGTACAAGCACAGAGCGCCCGGAAGCGCTTGATAAGGCTTGCTTTGTGTTGGCAGGGATAGATGAAAAATCTCTTCTGCAGGCAGTGGATACAGCAGTGGAATTGAACAAAGCCGGATCACTGGGCATTCCGGTGCCGGATTATGTGGAGGAAAATGTAAGTACAAAGGTTGTAAAAATCATTCAATCTTATGTTGGAATTGTAAACCGTATGACATGGAGAAAATATTAAATGAAAAAGGAAAATTTGTTGATTCTTGGAGCTGGAGGACATGGACAGGTTGTAAGAGAGCTGGCAATGTCCCTTGGACAGTTCGAGAAAATTGAATTTTTAGATGACAACAGCGAAAAGGCGATTGGAAAATGTGAGGATTATCTGAAATTCCGCAATGAGTTTTCCTGTGCCCATGCAGCATTCGGAAACAATGTGTTTCGTATGCAATGGTTTGAAAAATTGAGACAGGCAGGTTTCCACCTGCCTGTTTTGATACATGAAACAGCGTGGGTAAGTCCATCAGCCACAATAAAAGAGGGGACCGTTGTGCTGCCTAAAGCAGTAGTAAATACCAATGCAGTTGTAGAGGAAAACTGTATTGTCAACTGCGCGGCTGTTGTGGATCATGATGTAAAGCTGGAAGAAGGTGTGCACATCGGGCCGGGAGCGGTCATAAAAGCACCTTGTGTGATTGAAATGTGCAGAAAGGTAGAAGCAGGGGAAGTAGTTTTTCCATAGAGAAACAGGGGAGTAAATAATTTGGGGATTGTAGAAGAATTTTTTCATACTTTTGCTAATCAAATACAGACAAAGGCAGTTTGGATTTTTATATTGTTGATTCCGTTTACTGCGGGTTTCATTTGGCTTTTGAAAAAGCGCAGAACAAAATTTCGTGTGTTGAATGCAAAAACCATTGCCGTCTGTGTGGTGTTTGGGGGATATATGGGTGCTTTGTTTGCGCTGACACTTTCCGGCAGGGAAATTGGAAGTGCAAAGAAAAGCTTTGAATGGGAGCCTTTGTGGTCATATCGGGAGGCGATTTTTGAGGGCAGCCGCCCTCTTGGTATTGAAATTGTGTCAAATATCCTTTTATTCGTTCCGTTTGGAATTTTAATGCCAATTTTTTTCAGGAGTTATGAAAAAGTCAAAGCTATAGTAAAAGCAGCGGCGTTTTTGTCGCTTGCGATTGAGGTGTTCCAGGGTATCACTGCGATAGGATTGTTTGAGATTGATGATGTGATCAATAATGTGCTGGGGACCTTGATTGGAATCTGGGTGTGGAATGTTGGGAGAGACTTTATGACAGGAAAACACAGAAAGGATGGGGAGTTTAAGCTATATGACAAATGAACAAAAACAATTGATAGCTATCATTCGATGCGCATTCGGCAATAAGGAAATTTCCCAGGCATTACCGCCGTTGTCTGACGAGGAAAAGAAGAAAATCAGCATCTATGCTGGAAGACAGGGGATGTTTCCTTTTTTGCAGTATGGACCTGGATTTTTGGAGGGGGAGTGGAAAAGCCTAATATTTAAACAGTTGGCACATGCATGCTATGCTGACAGTGTGCAGATTGCGGAAGTGAAAGATATTTTGGATGAATTTGAAAAAAGAGGAATTTACTGCATTCCGCTCAAAGGAATCCGGACGAAAACAATGTACCCTGCATCAGAGTTAAGGACCATGGGGGATTTGGATATCCTCTATAAGCCGGAACAGACAAAAGAAATGAAGATGACCATGGAATCGATGGGATACCGATGCGATGGAGAGGCGGCCAAACACGACCATTATCAAAAAGGCAGTATCATTGTCGAAATGCATAAAACGCTGTTGTCAGCGCAGAGTGATGCGTTTCAGTATTTTCTTGGAATATGGGAGAGGGCTGTTCCGGTAAATGGAAAGCAGTTTGTATACGAGATGACATTGGAGGATCATTATCTTTTTACACTATATCATTTGATTGAGCATTTTGTCCGTGGAGGTATCGGAATCCGGATGGTGCTGGATATCTTTGTAATCTCGAGACAGCCCAAGCTTGATTGGGAGTATGTGGACCATGAGCTGAAAAAGCTGGAAATTGATACATTTGAGCGGAATATCCGTTGCCTGGCAAATCTTTGGTTTGGGGAGAAGGACGAAACGATAGAAAAAAACGAACTGGAGGAGCTTGCGGAGTACATCGTAAACGGCGGCGTTTTTGGGAACCGGGAGAATGATCGACAGAACAATATGCTCATGCATAAGTCAAAGGCCGCGTACCTTCGCAGTGTGGTGTTCCCATCCTATCAGACTATGCGGACAGTATTTCCATGGCTCAAAACACCGTTTCTTTTACCTGTGGCTTGGGCTGTTCGTGCAAAGAATGTGTGGACGAAGAGGCGGGGAAATGTGAAAATGCAGATGGAGAGAGCAAAGGCGTGGGAGAAGAAGGATGATAGAGAGAGTGAGATGCGGAAGAGGTTTTTTGAAAGATACGGGTTGTAGGTGGAAAGTGCAATATAAAAAACATAGGAGGAAATTATGATCTCGATAATCTCTGCGGTTATGACGTGGATTACGGCATTGACGGGGTTAGTGTTTGGATATAAAAGTTGGAGAAATTCGAAATTAGATGCAGTAAAACAATTTATGGAGGCGGAAAACTCAGAGGAATTATTTCAAGCCAGACACGAATTATATCATTGTAAGTATTTAGGGGAAATGCAAGAATTGAGTGCAACAAAAATTTCATCTCATTATCACTTTTGGGGGTTAATGGTAAAGAGAGGATATCTTCCAATATGGGTATTTGATGGCGAGCCTGGGGAATCTGCAATTCAATTATATTATTTATTGGAAGGTTACATAAAAAAGCGTAGATGTACAAAGACAAAATATGCAGAGAATTTTACCTGGCTTATACTAAAGATAGAGAAACGAAATGGAGGATAAATGTAAACCATAAAAAACTAAAGGTTGACAATCCGCGCCCCTTTATTCTATACTACACTTACAAACAACACATAAAAAGGGAGACAATACATATGCAAACCAAAACACGTACATTCACAACTCGCCAGATGACGCTCATTGGCCTTGTAACTGCCATCACGTGTCTGATTGCGCCGTTTTCTATCCCGATTCCGGTAAGTCCGGTTCCGATTTCATTGACAAACCTGATTCTTTATCTGTCTGTCTATGTTCTTGGAATGAAATACAGTACGATCAGTTATGCCATTTACCTTCTTCTTGGATTGGTGGGACTTCCGGTATTTTCCGGATTTTCCGGCGGAATCGGAAAACTTGGGGGACCTACAGGAGGTTATCTTGTCGGATTTATTTTCCTTACATTGATTTCCGGATTTTTCGTGGAAAAATTCCGTGGAAAGATTGCCATGGAGGCAGCGGGAATGATTTTGGGAACAGTTGTTGCATATCTGTTTGGGACGATCTGGATTTGTGCGCAGATGCATATTTCATTTGTGGCAGGCCTGTCTTTGGGAGTATTTCCGTATCTGATCGGCGATGTCATAAAAATCATTGCAGCATGCATCGTCGGACCGAAACTTTTCACAGCGGTTCGCCGGGACAGATAAAAGAAAAATTTAATATTTATTCCATAGTTTTTTCCTCTATTATTTGGTAAAATACTTTTCGTATTCGTAAAATTCCAAAATAATAGAGGATTTATCATGTTTGGATATGTAACCATCAATGCAGATGAATTAAAAGTAAAAGATTACCGGAAATATAAGGCGTACTACTGCGGATTGTGCAGGGTTCTCAAAGAAGAATACGGCTTTTCCGGTCAGATGACCCTGACCTATGACATGACGTTTGCGGTCATTTTTCTGACTTCCCTGTATGAGAGCACAGTAGAAAAAGAGATGCACAGATGCAAAGTGCATCCGGTCAAAAAGCAGGCAATGCTGCGAAGTGAGATGACAAAATATGCCGCGGATATGAATGTTCTTCTTGCCTATTATCATCTGGAGGATGACTGGTCGGATGAAAAGAAAATGTCCGGCCTTTTTGGTAAGGGAATCTTAAAGGGAAAGGCAGAGAAGATCATTGGATCCTATCCAAGACAGAGCAGGGTCATCGCCGAAAAGCTAAAGGAGCTGTCTGCTCTTGAGAGAGAAAATTGTATGGATCTGGACAAAGTGGCAGGGTGTTTTGGCAGTCTGATGGCGGAATTGTTTGTATACAAAAAAGACGTGTGGGAAGAAAGACTTCGAGATATTGGTTTCTATCTTGGAAAGTATATTTATCTGATGGATGCATATGATGATCTGGAGAAGGATTTAAAGGAAGGTTGTTATAATCCGCTTGGAGAGATGTATAAAAAAGAAGACTATGAGGAGCGGATGCAGGACATCCTTTGTATGATGATCGCAGAGTGCAGCGCCAGGTTTGAAAAGCTGCCATGCCTTGTGGATGTGGACATTTTACGGAATATATTGTATGATGGAGTGTGGAATCGCTATCGGGCGATCCAAAAGAAAAGAACAGAAGGAAAGGAACAGAAGAATGTCTAAAAACCCTTATGATGTACTGGGAGTTCCTCAGAATGCATTGGATGACGAAGTAAAAAGAGCATACAGAGAATTGACGAGAAAATATCATCCGGATGCGAATGTAAATAACCCGCTTGCGGACTTGGCAGAGGAGAAATTTAAAGAAGTCCAGGAAGCTTACGACGAGATCATGAAACAGCGTGCTGGGGGAGGTTGGGGAAATCGTAGCTATGGATCTTACGGTTCAGGAGGAAGGTCCTATGGTGGAAACCAGGATGTAGAGATGCAGGCAGTTTTTAATTATATTAATTCCAGACACTACAGAGAGGCATTAAACCTTTTGGACCGCATGCCGAACAAAACTTCTGTGTGGTATTACGCCAGCGCTGCCGCGAATGCGGGAATCGGAAACAATATTGTTGCAAGGGAGCATGCAGCCCAGGCAGTGAATATGGAGCCGAACAATGTGCAGTACCGCCAGCTTTTAAATCAGCTGAGCTGGAACGGGCAGCAGTATCAGAGCAATCCGTTTGGCGGCGGATACGGAAACCGTGGCTCTTCCTGCGGTACAGGAAATATGTGCTGTGACCTGTGGTGTGCGGATACACTTTGTGAATGTATGGGAGGAGATCTTTGTTCATGCATGTAAAAGCAAAGACAATGGCATTTGGCGGGATTTTGCTTGCCTTGTCCGTGATCTGTATGGCGCTTGGCAGCGTCATTGAGACGAGTACGTTGTTTCTTCTGGCAGCAGCGTCTTATTTTGTAGGTATTGTCATCCGCGAATTTGGAATGAAGGCGGGAGCGGCGTTTTACCTTGCCGATGTTTTGCTCGGCTTTCTTTTAGCGCCGAATAAATTTTATGTTCTGTCATTTGCAGCCATGGGATTATACATCCTGTTTGCGGAAGGCATTTGGCGGCTTGCAGGGAAACGGGAAAAAATGCAGAAGAAAAGTTTGATCTGGATTTTGAAATATATACTCTTCAATGTGATGTACATTCCGGTATTGTTTGCCTTCCAGGAGCTTTTATTTGGAGGACGGACGTTTTCCGGCGGTTTTTTGGCGCTTGTGTTTGTGGCTGGGCAGATTGGTTTGTTTGTCTATGACAGAGCGTATGTCTATATGCAAAGAGAGATTTGGAGCAGATACAGGGGAAGATTGCTTAGGTAGTGAGAAGGTGTGTTTGTTCGGTAGTATAAGAAAAATGGTATAGACTTTGTTGTGGATCCTCGTTTTGCTGACGGGGATTTTTTGCTTGCAAAAACATAGTTGAAACTGTATACTGAAATTATAGAATTCCTCTGTGTTTGGAAGGAATTACAGTGAGACAGAAGAAATGTTTAAAAGAATTGACCATCAAGGATAATTTCATGTTCGGCGCAGTCATGTCGGATGCGGAAAACTGCAGAAGATTTTTGGAGATGGCAGCTGGCTTTTCTA
>NZ_NFKJ01000049.1 GCF_002160325.1 Lachnoclostridium sp. An181 | reverse complement strand
GCACCTTCCACAGGAGCACCGCTCTCGTCCACAACTTTACCTGTAACCTGGTAAGTTGCCACTTCTGCCTGGCCTGTGTAGTGGATATCCTTCAGATAGACGTCTGACGGTGTTCCGGACCAGCCGCCCACTTTGATGGCAATCTTATCCGTAAGATCCGTAAGGCTGCTGAAATCTTCTTCAAATGCCTTCTGTCCGTCAACTGTCAACGTCACTTTTTTGTCACCTGTCCAGTCGAGGCGGAATGTTGTCTCTGTGTTCTGGGCAGGCGCTGCCACTCTGCCTCCCTGATACCAGTCCCCGCTGCCGCCCTGATATTTCTGCCAGAACCAGCCGCTTGTATCGTATCCTACGAACATTCCGTTTCCTGCGTCTTTGTAACCAAGATAGATACCAAATCTTGTGTTTGCAGCTGTGGTACCGCTCTTCATAGTCGCCTCAAAGTATCCGTCCTTTGAGAAATCAAAGGTATTCGGATTTACAAACATTGCCGGCAAAGGATTGCTTGTACCATCTGTAGTTCCGTTTCCATTGCCGGTGGATGCTTTCAAGTGTAACCAGCCGTCTTCTACCGCCTGGATCGTGTCCTCTCCTTTTACAGTAGTTTCATCCTGTTTCCACGCATCATTAATACCGTCCGTCAAAGCTTTCGTTTCTTTAGAAACTCCTTCTTCTGCATGAACGTTCAAAGATGTGTAGCCCAATGTTCCCGCTGCCTGCGGTACTGCCATGCTTGCTACCAAGAGCATACTGAGCACTTTCAAATTTCTCTTCTTCATAG
>NZ_NFKJ01000048.1 GCF_002160325.1 Lachnoclostridium sp. An181 | reverse complement strand
TTTTTTGAATGCTGCCATTGCTGCAAGTGCTGCTGCCATCGCTCCCGCAAGCATTGCTGCGTTTGCTGTGTCTCCGGTCTTCGCACTCTTCTGACCAGATGCTTTGCTGCCTGCTGCACTGCTGCCAGTGGAGGATTTTTCCCCGCTGTTTCCTGACTTGTCTGTCGTTCCAGCTGTTCCTTTTTCCTCTTCTTTTCCTGTCTCTGCATTTGCTGTATCCACTGCTGCCTGCAGATTTGCTACTGCTGCATCTACTTCTGCCTGTGTCGCTTTCTCATTCTCGTATACGGATGTCGCTGCTGCAAGGGCACTTCTCACTCTTGCCTGTGCAGGTGCACTGTATACGGAAAGATCCATTGTATTTACACGATTGATCAGGTCTTCCAACGCTCCCTTGTCCGGAATGAGTCTCAACTGGCTCATTGTTGTCAGCAACGTATTCCATGCTGCTGTGATCTCTTCCTGGGTTGCATCTTCTTTATCACGGATCACTTTTGCTGCATCCAATGCATCTTTGAATTCCTGTTTTCCTTCCTCCTGGTATTTGTCAAGATTTGGCACGATCGTCTCTGCCATCTCGATCACGGAGATCAGGTTTGTCTTGTCTGCTTTCTTTACAAGGTTGTTCATTGCATCAAGCAGGTTCTTATAAGCCTCGTCGATCTCCGGCTGCATTGCATCTCCGTCTTCCAGCACCTCTTTTGCTGCTGCAAGGGCATCCTGGAACTCTTTCTTTCCTGCCTCAATGTAGTCGTCAAGGTTCAGCTCTTCTGCCATCTTCACCAGTGTCTCAAGCTCTGACTTGTCGCCTTTCTTGAATTCCATGAACTGCAGTACACTGATAAGTTCTTTCCAGCTGCCGTCCACCATGGTCTGTGTCACGGAATCGTCTCCAGCCTCTGCTTTTGCAAGAATCTCTTTTGCATCTGCAAGGGCTTTGTTGTATCTTTCCATTACAGAGTCAATGACATTGGTTGTATCTGCTTTTTCTGCAAGCTCGATCGCGTAGCTCAAAACGCTTGTGGA
>NZ_NFKJ01000047.1 GCF_002160325.1 Lachnoclostridium sp. An181 | reverse complement strand
TCCTCCTCGTATAATAAGTTTGTAAGCATAAAACAGCTTACAGACTTATTCTTTTTTGATTAGACAGAAGGATAATTCTAAACATCCTTTCAGAAGAGGCTTCTTCCTAAATGCTGGTTCATCCTTTCTCTGTCTAATGGTTAATAAGTTACTTTATAGTCATGGTCCCAGATGTTACAATAAGTTTCATAAGAACTGTAGCTATGGTGATTGCTTCATTCCTCCTGCAAAGCTTTTGCTATTGCCATGAAAGCATGCAACCCTAATGCTGCGCTAAGACTTATTACACAAATGCTGCATTCTGGTATCTAGCCGCCAGCAGGGTATTTCTGCCAGATAATGCTCATAACGCGAGGTTTAGGATGGCGTAGTGATCTGGGATAAACCATGATTACTCTTCTTCATTTTTTATTGAAAGGTGGTGATGATCCGTGAAAGAACCTATTGATTACCTCTCAACACTGTTTGTTGGGATTGACATTGCATCCCGTATCCATGTTGTTTCTGCACTTGATTTTAATGAGAAGTTCTACATCAAGATGAAACCGGTAGAAAATACTCAGGAAGGTGCAGCTTTTATTGAACAGATGATCTCTGATGTCTTAGAACATAACCATCAGTTCAAATTCGTTGTGATCGGTATGGAAGCTACTGGTTTCTACGGTGTCCATCTGGCTAATTATCTTTCTGCCAGTGGCCTGCTTGCGCCATTCTCTGTCAGAGTTTACTGCCTCAATCCAAAGGAAGTTAAGAACTACAAGAAGTCCTTTAACGACATCGGAAAGAATGATGGCATAGATTCTTACGTGATCGCTGATTTTGCCCGTGTAGGACGTATTGCGATCAAACCCTGGCGTGGTTCCCAATACCTTGCCCTCCAGCGTCTTACCAGACACCGTATGCACATTACGGAATGTATTGCAAGAGAAAAGACTTACATGCTTAACAACATCTATCTCAAGTTCAGTGAATACGCATTACTTCGTGATGGGCAACATCCATTCGCTAACAAATATGGTGCCACAGCTGAAGCCATTCTTACTGAGTACACAACGAATGAAGAGCTCGTAAACTCCCCGGTAGAAGACCTTGTCGCTTTTATTAACTCTAAGAGCAAGGGCCGTATCGCTGATCCGGAAGAAACAGCAAAGATAATACAGGCTGCAGCACGTAACTCATACAGACTTGATAAATGTCTCTATGAACCGCTTACAATCTCAATCGCCTCTTCCTTTAACTGTATCAGCTCCTTTGAAAAAGAACTAAAAGCGATTGATAAAGCAATTCTTCAAACAGTTCAGGGCTTAAACCCTGACGAGTACACGGTACTGAATTCCATTCCCGGAATCGGTAAGGTTTATTCAGCAGGTATCTTAGCTGAAATGGGGTCTGTGAAAGCTTTTCGCAATGCCAACGCTCTCGCAAAATACTGCGGGATCGTTTGGAACGATAACGACTCTGGCGACTTCATAGCCGAAGACAAACACATGAGCAAGGCCGGCAACAGATATCTGCGTTATTACATCATAGAAGCTACCGGAAGTGTTATAAGACACTGTCCTGAGTACCGGGCATTCTATGACAAGAAATATGCTGAAACCAGAACACATCAGCATAAACGAGCACTCGCGTTGACTTCCCGTAAATTTATACGTCTGCTCTTTGGTCTGCTGGACAAAGGCCAACTCTACTCTCCGGAAAAGAGTAGGTAATCCATATCGAATTCCTAACTTACGCCTTTTTTGAAAAATACGTCGTAGGTCTATTAAGGTTAC
>NZ_NFKJ01000046.1 GCF_002160325.1 Lachnoclostridium sp. An181 | reverse complement strand
GCCTTTATTTTTCAGTACAATGTCGTCTGCCTTGATGTACCACTCCACATCTGCCCCTCGGTAGTTGGCGTTTGCCACGGTATCGGCAACAGGGTTGATAAGCTCCACCTCTGCATTGTACGGATAGTCCTTGACAGGGATTTCCGCTGGGATAGATACCTGTATCGTGCGTTCCTGCTGACTGCACTTCAAGTCATAGGTTCTGCGTTTGATTTCCTCGCTGGTTGTCCCGTCCTCATTCTCTACTCGCACTTCATGTCTTAATGCGGAGAATTTCAAAACACCGAAAGTCTTTTCCTTATCTAATACAATTCCATTCGCTAATCTCATAATCTGTTATCCCCCTTTACTTGCTTTCCTCGGCTGGAAGCATATCGTCAGCGTTTAAAATATAGTTGGTGTAGCCACGACCTCGCACGTTCTTTCCCTCGGCGGTAATCTTAGGATTGACGAGCTTGACTTTCTGCTCATACTTGAAACGCTTTTCCCCAGCCTTTGCGGGAAGCACTACGATAATGTCGTCGGCTCTCTGAATGTCGGAATACAGGTTGTAGCTTCTCGTTACGGGGACAAAGCGACCATTGACACGCTGTTGCTCCACGTCATTTTCTCCTGCAAACTCCAAGTTACCAAAAGTCTGTGCCATGTCAGGCACGATATATTTTAATTTCATGTGTTCATACCTCATTTCTTTCTGTGATTGATATGTGGGGAGCTACACTCCCCACGCCCCTAGTGGACTGTTCTTTTCCGTTGATCTGCAAGCAGAAGAACAGAAAAGGAACAGTTTCGATTTTCATTTCCTGTTACAAGTCCATACGGCGGGGAACGTGATTTCTTCATCATCATAAGCAGACCACCCGATTAGGAACGTCTACGCTTGAAGAAGTATGTTCCTGCCACGCCTGCACCAGAGAGAACAAGAAGTCCTAAGAATAAGGCAATGTTTGTATTATCGCCTGTCTTTGGAGCGTCGCTTGTTTTTGTTGGTGTATCTGGTGTGGTCGGCTGTTCCGGCTCTGTTGGTTCTTCCGGCGTTTCTGGTACTTCTGTGATTGTCACCGTCTGCCCGTCGTCCTCAATGTCCTTATGCTCTGTAACCTTAGTCGGTTCGTCTGGATTGCTCAAATCGTATAATTCCTCAAAGGTCACAAGCTCTTTCCCGCCCAGCTTGGAAGCGTCGAATGTAAAGGCAATCTGGACTTCCATGCTTTCACTGTCGGCAGTAAAGGTATAGTCGTTCTCGACACGTTCACCATTGATGATAAGCTCGGCGTTTTCGTCCTTAATCATCTGCCAGCCTTTGAGCTGATACTTTGTGCCGATTTCCAATCCGTCAAGGGTAACAGTATCAATGATTGTCACGTCTTTTCCTGCTTCAATCTCTTTCTTTCCGTCCTCGCTGGTCGCTGTGGTATGGATAGAGATGATACGCTCTGTGATAAGCACCGTCTGTCCCTCGTCGTCAATGTCCTTGTGTTCTGCCACCTTTACAGGCTCGTCCTCATTGGAAAGGTCGTAAAGTTCCTCAAAGGTTACAAGGTTCTGACCGCCCAGAGAAGAAGCGTTGAACGTGTATTCTATTTCAATCTTCATTTCCTCGCTGTCGGCTGTGAATGTGTAATCACTTTCCACACGCTGTCCGTCGATAAGAAGCTCGGCGTTTTCCTCTTTCAACATCTGCCAGCCTTTCAACTGATACTTCGTACCTTTTTCCAGCCCGTCAAGCGTAACCGTGTCAATGATTGTTACCTCTTTGCCAGCCACGATAGACTTCTCGCCGTCCTTGCCTGTGGCTGTGGTATGGATAGAGATTTCTTTCTCGTATTCATCAGTCAGTGTCCCTAAGTCAACGGTCACATTGTTTCTGGACACCACGATTTCAAACGGCGGGATAAGCTCAAAGCCTTTGTTGCCCTCACAGCGTAATTCCTCAATGATATAGGTATCGTAAATCAAAGCACCTTTGCTGTCGTCTGGCTCGCTTGTTCCAAACCAGATACCGTCCTCGCTGGTCTTTCCTGCATTGGTGTTGTGCTTGTGGGAAGCCCAGTCGGAAGAAGTAGAGAACTGCCCGTTATCATCAGTTACGATAATATGGCTCTCACCTGTGGTCTTGCTTGTGATCCTAAACGGAACTCCCGCAAGACGCTGGTGTGTGCCAGCACCAATCTTGACACCCTCTAAGTCGCCACGCTTCACTTGATTGTAGATTGATGTGTCTGTCCCTGTAAGGTCAACGATTTTTCCGTCCTCTGTGATTTCAAATTCAATCGGTTTCGCCCCGTC
>NZ_NFKJ01000045.1 GCF_002160325.1 Lachnoclostridium sp. An181 | reverse complement strand
GGTGGAGCTTATCAACCCTGTTGCCGATACCGTGGCAAACGCCAACTACCGAGGGGCAGATGTGGAGTGGTACATCAAGGCAGACGACATTGTACTGAAAAATAAAGGCAGTCAGCCCGCAGGAAATCCACAGAACCATGCTCCGCAAGGACAGCAGAAAAAATAATCAGCAAAGCATATTTTCATTGTAGGTGATACTGGATAGAGGTATAATAATTCTATAAATTAGAATTTGAGGTGGAAATATGGCATCAAGCAAGGAATACTTAGAGTTTATTTTAGGGCAGCTATCTGAGTTAGAAGAAATTACTTACCGAGCTATGATGGGAGAATTTATTATTTATTATCGTGGCAAGATTGTAGGCGGTATCTATGATGATAGATTACTTGTTAAACCAGTAAAATCAGCAATTAGTTATATGCCGACAGCTCCGTATGAATTACCCTATGAGGGAGCAAAAGAGATGTTGTTGGTAGATGAAGTTGATAATAAGGAATTTTTGACAGGCTTGTTTCATGCAATGTATGATGAACTGCCAGCCCCAAAACCAAAAAAGAAGAAATAAACAACTCCTAATTTAGCAATCTCATATTCAGTATTACACGAAGCGGTTAGTCTTTACGATTGACCGCTTTTTCCATATCCAGAAAGGGGTGTTTATGAACATTTTGAAATACAAGGGAAAGCGTATCAGAGCCAGCGACAAGAACCTTGTGTACCGCTTCTGTGCGGGTACGCTTCTGTTCCTGTTCATAGCGGTTCTCCTGCTACTGAACATGGGACAGCTCATGCGTACCGATTGGGAACATTTCAGTTTACTTGATAATGGCGTGACGCTTTCCACATACAACTTCATAACCATAGGGATAGCGACTGGTGTTTGTGCATTGGTCGCTTTTCTTTATTACCGCTTCTTCCATGACAGCTTTAAGAAGCTATTGCACCGTCAAAAGCTCTCCCGCATGATACTGGACAACAAGTGGTATGAAGCACAGACCGTACAGGACAGCGGTTTTTTCACTGACCTGCAAGGCAGATCAAGGGAAAAAATCGTCTGGTTTCCTAAAATCTATTATCAAATGGACACAGGCTTGCTCCATATCCGCTGTGAAATCTCTTTGGGAAAGTATCAAGACCAGCTCCTTAGACTGGAAGATAAGCTGGAAAGCGGGCTTTACTGCGAGCTGACCGACAAGACGCTCCATGACGGCTATATCGAGTACACCCTGCTTTATGACATGATAGCAAACCGTATCACGATTGACGAGGTAAAGGCTGAAAACGGGGGCTTGCGTCTGATGAAGAACCTCACATGGGAATACGACGCACTCCCTCACGCTCTTATCTGTGGTGGGACTGGCGGTGGAAAGACCTATTTCCTGCTGACAATCATTGAAGCCCTCTTGCAGACCAACGCCCAGCTTTACATCTTAGACCCTAAGAACGCCGACCTTGCGGACTTGGGTACGGTCATGGATAACGTGTACCATACCAAAGAAGATATGATAGAGTGCGTCAATGCGTTCTATGAGGGCATGGTACAGCGAAGCGAGGAAATGAAGCACCACCCAGACTATAAGACGGGCGAGAATTATGCCTATCTGGGCTTACCGCCCTGCTTCCTTATCTTTGACGAGTATGTGGCGTTCTTGGAAATGCTGGGGACAAAGGAAAGCATGAGCCTACTTAGCCAGCTAAAGAAAATCGTCATGCTTGGCAGACAGGCGGGCTATTTCCTCATTGTCGCCTGCCAGCGTCCCGACGCAAAGTATTTTTCAGACGGTATCAGAGATAACTTCAACTTTCGTGTGGGCTTGGGACGTATCAGTGAGCTGGGCTACGGTATGCTCTTTGGAAGCGACGTAAAGAAGCAGTTTTTCCAGAAGCGTATCAAAGGGCGTGGCTATTGTGACGTGGGTACGAGCGTCATATCAGAGTTTTACACTCCCCTTGTACCAAAGGGGCATGATTTTTTACAGACTATCGGCTCACTCGTCCTCACAAGGCAGGACGGGACGGCGACGTGCGAAGCGAAAGGCGACGGAACGGACTAGCCTTGCTGGTGTGGCGTCAGCCACGCCAGCGAAAGAAGCCCCTCGGTATCTAACAGAGGGGCACAATTCCGCTGGAAACTACGGTCAAAAAGTCTGGAAATCCCGCTAGGCATAAGGGTTTTCCCTTACTCATGGCTGACTGTGACAATCGGCGGAAAATATCACACTTTCACGATTGGGGGTATGCAGGCTGAATAAAAGCACCTTTATAACTGCCTTGAAAGAGAAACGCTTATCTTACGGCGTGTCCCAGACAAGGCTTGCAATCATGGCTGGTATCAGCCGTGAACATCTGAACCGTATCGAAGCGGGAAAGGTCAACCTCACGGACGATATGCAAGACAAGCTCATGGAAGCTGTTGAGAAATTCAATCCCGACGCTCCCATGTTCCTGCTGTTCGACTATGTGCGTATCCGTTTCCCCACGCTGGATATACAGCACGTTATCAGAGATATATTGAAGCTCAATGTTGACTATATGCTCCATGAGGACTACGGACACTACAAGTACACAGAACATTACTATCTGGGTGATGTGTTCGTCTACACCTCGCAGGACGAGGAAAAGGGCACACTTTTGGAGCTGAAAGGAAAAGGCTGTCGCCAGTTTGAAAGCTACCTGCTGGCACAGGGGCGTAGCTGGTATGACTTCCTCATGGACGCACTCATTGAGGGCGGTGTGATGAAACGCCTTGACCTTGCGATTAACGACAGGGCGGGCATACTGGATATTCCAGATCTGACCGCCAAATGCA
>NZ_NFKJ01000044.1 GCF_002160325.1 Lachnoclostridium sp. An181 | reverse complement strand
GGTGGAGCTTATCAACCCTGTTGCCGATACCGTGGCAAACGCCAACTACCGAGGGGCAGATGTGGAGTGGTACATCAAGGCAGACGACATTGTACTGAAAAATAAAGGCGGTCAGCTCACAGGCAATCCACAGAACCATGCTCCACAGGGACAGCAGAAAAATCAGAAGTAGCCTATGGAGAACGTAGCAGGCTATGAAGATTATGAAAGGGAGTTCCGAGAAGTCTCACTTCCAGAATACCGCTGGCTGGCTCAAACTATGCTGACGCAGGCAATCGAGGATAGTGGCTGTCGAATGGATGGCAGTCTGCTTATCTCCATGCCCGATTATATCAGCAGGGACAAATGCTGGTATATATTCCAGTTTTCGATTGAGACGATAGACTGGAAAAATCCAGCCAGCAGGACATTTACCTATATCGGCTGTTACTGATGAAAGGAGTATCAATGGCATTTTACAAATACAAGGGAAAGCGTATCAGAGCCAGCGACAAGAACCTTGTGTACCGCTTCTGTGTGGGTACGCTCCTGCTCTTGTTCGTGGCGGTTCTCCTGCTACTGAACATGGGACAGCTCATGCGTACCGACTGGGAACATTTCAGCCTGCTTGATAATGGTGTGACGCTTTCCACATACAACTTCATAACCATAGGGATAGCGACTGGTGTTTGTGCATTGGTCGCTTTTCTTTATTACCGCTTTTTCCATGACAGTTTCAAGAAGCTATTACACCGTCAAAAGCTGGCACGCATGATACTGGACAACAAGTGGTATGAAGCCCAGACCATACAGGACAGCGGTTTTTTCACTGACCTGCAGAGCAGATCAAGGGAAAAAATCGTCTGGTTTCCTAAAATCTATTATCAAATGGATACGGGACTGCTTCATATCCGCTGTGAAATCTCTTTGGGAAAGTATCAAGACCAGCTTTTGCGACTGGAAGATAAGCTGGAAAGCGGGCTTTACTGTGAACTGACCGACAAGACGCTCCATGACGGCTATATCGAATACACCCTGCTCTATGACATGATAGCGAACCGTATCACGATTGACGAGGTAAAGGCTGAAAACGGGGGCTTGCGTCTGATGAAGAACCTTACATGGGAATACGACGCACTCCCTCATGCCCTTATCTGTGGCGGGACTGGCGGTGGAAAGACCTATTTCCTGCTGACAATCATTGAAGCCCTCTTGCAGACCAACGCCCAGCTTTACATCTTAGACCCTAAGAACGCTGACCTTGCGGACTTGGGTACAGTCATGGATAACGTGTATCACACCAAAGAAGATATGATTGAATGTGTCAATGCGTTCTATGAGGGCATGGTGGCAAGGAGCGAAGAAATGAAGCAACACCCTGATTACAAGACGGGCGAGAACTATGCCTATCTGGGCTTACCGCCCTACTTCCTTATCTTTGACGAGTATGTGGCGTTCTTGGAAATGCTGGGGACAAAGGAAAGCATAAGCCTTTTAAGCCAGCTAAAGAAAATCGTCATGCTTGGCAGACAGGCAGGCTATTTCCTTATCGTTGCGTGCCAGCGTCCCGACGCAAAGTATTTTTCAGACGGTATCAGAGATAATTTCAACTTCCGTGTGGGCTTGGGACGTATCAGCGAGCTGGGCTACGGTATGCTCTTTGGAAGCGACGTAAAGAAACAGTTCTTCCAGAAGCGTATCAAAGGGCGTGGCTATTGTGACGTGGGTACGAGCGTCATATCAGAGTTTTACACTCCCCTTGTACCAAAGGGACATGATTTTTTACAGACTATCGGCTCTCTTGTACTGGCAAGGCAAGCCGTAGCAGATGAACGAAAGGAGAATTAAAAAATATATGGGACTTTTAGAAATGGGTTACAGCGACCCTAACACTGATTTTCATGTTGAGGGTGTCTGCGTAGACTTTGACCGCTTCCTTGCGGATTTGGAAAGTGTCGCTGGCACGACTGACGATAAATGTGAGGAATTTCCGACAGAAGCCTATCATGCACATATGGAAGATATTCTGACAGAAGCGGGACTTGGGAGATTGAAACTTCCGATGCTCTTTTCCGTGGTGCTGGACGAATGGCTTTCCATTCATGGCTTCAACTACCGTTTTACGTTTCTTGTGGTGGATAAGGATTTTTTCAGACAGATATACCATGAATATGAGATTGACAAGGATATTGTCAGAAAATGCCTTTCAAGAGATATCGACTGTATCGTAGTGTATACGGGCATGACAAGAGTTGACTGAACCACTGACGGCTGGAACGGTCAGCGAAGCGACCCAGACCGTGCAAGCCGTCCTGTGGAGCAGGGCTTGCCCTGCTCCACGAAAGAAGCCCCTCGGTATCTAACAGAGGGGCACAATTCCGCTGGAAACTACGGTCAAAAAGTCTGGAAATCCCGCTTGGCATAAGGGTTTTCTCTTACTCATGGCTGACTGTGACAATCGGCGGAAAATATCACAGATTTCTAAAAATACACGATTGGGGGTATGCAGGCTGAATGAAAGCACCTTTATAACCGCCTTGAAAGAGAAACGTCAATCTTATGGCGTGTCCCAGACAAGGCTTGCTATCATGGCTGGTATCAGCCGTGAACACTTGAACCGTATCGAAGCGGGAAAGGTCAAGCTCACGGACGATATGCAGGACAAGCTCATGGAAGCTGTTGAGAAGTTCAATCCCGACGCTCCCATGTTCCTGCTGTTCGACTATGTGCGTATCCGTTTCCCCACGCTGGATATACAGCACGTTATCAGAGATATATTGAAGCTCAACATGGACTATATGCTCCATGAGGACTACGGACACTACAAGTACACAGAGCATTACTATCTGGGTGATGTGTTCGTCTATACTTCACAGGACGAGGAAAAAGGCACGCTTCTGGAACTGAAAGGAAAAGGTTGTCGCCAGTTTGAAAGCTATCTGCTGGCACAGGGGCGTAGCTGGTACGACTTCCTCATGGACGCACTCATTGAGGGCGGTGTGATGAAACGCCTTGACCTTGCGATTAACGACAGGGCGGGCATACTGGATATTCCAGATCTGACCGCCAAATGCA
>NZ_NFKJ01000043.1 GCF_002160325.1 Lachnoclostridium sp. An181 | reverse complement strand
CTTCCAGGTTTGCAAGGGCAAGCGCCACATCGTACTGGGTTGCATCTCCGTTTGCAAATACTGCCTGTGCCTCGGTAAGTTTTTCTTCAAATACTTTCCAGCTTGCCTCAGTGTAGTCATCTTTTACAAGCGCTGCCGCTTTATCTATAGCTGCTTTTAATTCTGCCTTGTCCACTTCTACTTCTTCCACAAGCTCAATCTTCAGATTGTCAAGGATAAAGTCCTTGTATCCTCCAAAATCTGCTTCTGAACCGCTTGTTCCCTGCAGGTCCGGTGCTGTACCTGTAGAATAAATACCGAACCATGTCTGTCCTGATTCTGCTCCTTTGATTTCTGTTTCAAAATGTCCATCTTCTCCCATCGCCTTTGCAAGTGGCTGCAATGGAGTTCTACCTTTAAATTCACCATCGCCTACTGTTACTGCGTATGTATTATCTCCTCCTGACTGATAATCAAAACTTACCTTATAAGTTTTTCCCGGCTCAAAGCGGAAATTCTGCGGTATTGTCTGATAAACCAATGCGGTTCCCAAAAGATGGTTAATCTTATAATTTGTCAGACCATTTGATTTTAAAGACCATTTACCGTCCAATACATCGTCCACTTTCTTGACATCCCATCCAGCCTGTGTAAACGGTGCATGCAGTTCTGACAAGTGTGTACGGTTGTCTTCCACACCTTCAATTTCGCCAATAACAAATGGATAAATTCCCTGTACATTGTTTTCAAAATCCTGTGTCATTCCAACTACATTGCCGTCTTCATCTTTCTGAATGACATCCATGCTGGATTCTACCACACGTACATCGTCAAAGTATGCGCTGCCCTCTCCTGCTTCTTTGGAGATTGTCAGTGTCACATCGCTGCCGTCTTCCGGAGCTGTGAAGAATACATACATATTCTGGAAATAACTGCTGTTGTCCACAGTTGCGCTGGAATTGCTGTGTGTGTATGCTTTTATGTAGTTCTTTGCAATAGAACGCATTGTATAGTTGGAGTCCAGCACTTTATCCCCTGCTTTTACTTCGATCATGGCCTTTGCATCACTTCTGTTATCCACACCTACATACAACGCATATTCTTTACCCGGCTCCAGATCCGTGATCTTCTGGGTCATGGCAACTTCACCGTCCAGTTTCATCATCGGGTTGCTGTACTGGCTCTTAGCGATTGTTGCTGTTCCGTCACCTGTCTTATCCCAGAACTTCTCAAGACCTTCGTCTCCAGAGTTAAACCCTACATCTACCAGGTGCATTCCTTCGCTCCATGTGATCTCAAGGTTTCCTTCCTCGCCTTTGCATACTACATACGGAGTCTGAGCCTCTGTTTCCAATGTGATCTTTCCATCTACAACCTCAACCGTCTTTTCCTCTGTCTTTCCAAGATCTGTCAGTTTGTATACTTTTACAGATTTCAAAGATTTCCAGTCATCCTGTAATTCCCATGTCGTAGTGCCGCCCTTTGTATTCCAGTGGTACATCTTTTCCCTTTCAGACGCTACCTTGTCTCCAGTCTGCGGATCCCAGTTCCATGGGATCAGATAAGATTCTGTTCCGTCCTTTCCATTGTCTCCCTTCGATACAGCACCCTGGGAGATCACTTTTCCATTGAGCGTGATCGTTCTGTTGCGGTATGCTGCACTGGATGGATCTGTGGACTCTCTTGTTGCAACTACTGTGTTTCCATCATCATCTTTCAATGTAATCTCTTTTTCCGGCGTCCATGTATAGCCTCCAAAATCTGTTGGCTCTCCATCTACCCATTTTACAACTTCAAAATGTTGCAAAAATTTCGTTGTCAGATCATGCGTATAAAGGTTTGTGATATATGCATCGTAATCATTTCTGCCCTGCCATCCTTCAAAGTCTTTCATATTATATCCGCCAAGCAATGGTGCGATTGCAGCACCGCCATAACTCGGATAATCACCTACCCAGGAATCCTTTTGATGATTTCTAAGGAAACGCATCACTTCACTATTTTCCCCTTTTTTATCGTATCCCCCATAAGTGAGATCAGCAGCCCAGTGTTGGAACGTGGAATCATATTCATTTCCAGAACCCCACTCTGTAGTCATTCTCCATCCGTTATCCGTTATTTCGTCTGTCAGATGTCTTGTCTCCCAGGAATCCTCCGTTCTTGTCGCTGTCTGGTTTCCCCATACATCGAGGTAGATAAAATCCAGATTATCTCCTACTTTTTCTTTTAATTGATCAAATCGATTTTTCCTTGCATCAGAGCCTAGATCATAGTATCCATCTATTCCCACTCCCTGATCCAGCCAGTTCCATCCATATCTCAGTGTTCCAATCAATTGTGGGGTTTCACTCATTCCCGGGTCTTCTTTCACATATCGTCTGACAGAGTTATCACTAAATGCCTGGGCTTCCGGATACATTTCACTCGCATTGACGTGCACACCAAATCTGGCACCGTATTCCGCTCCTTTTTCCAGCAGAGTATTCATGTCCTCAGCACCGCCGATCCTCTCGCCGATGTTTGCATAATCCGGGTGTCCGGAGTCATGACCTTCACTTGCATATCCTTTCAAAAGTATGGATTGTCCGAGTCCATCCGTGTGCTGTGCTACACGTTTTACGTTGTCCAGTGTCGTGAGGAACGGGTTCTGAGCCTGTCCGCCAAAGTTCATGGCAATGCGCCATGCCACCAGTTCCGGTACTTCCTCGCATTTGTATGGATTGTTCATAATATCGCGGAATGCAATTGCTCCGTCCTGCCAATCAACCTGTGCATCTTCATTCATGTCCCCCGCAATGGCTATTTTGGACTGTGGCATTTCAGACTCCTCTACTGTATACTTCACCCCATGACTGTCCTCAATATTCCTGTGATAATACCATTCTGCACTGGCCAATCCTAAAGTCTTATAATCGCCTTTATCCTGAGAGGTTGCAAGAATTCGTGTATTATTGCTTCCCCCTGTTACCACGGTATAAGCGCTGCGCCCTTCATGTTCAGAGTTACTCCAAAGCCCTGCACTCATTTCATCATTTGACAAAAATGCATACATATAGTCTCTGTCCGTATACTGTCCCACTTCATTGTCTATGGCAATCAATTCATCTCCACTGATCTTTGTATGAGAAGACATGATAGCACCTTTTAAGTTCGCATTCTTCTGTGTACTTCTGACTGAGATCAGACTGTGGTTCGGGATTGCGATCGTTTCCACCGGATAGGTCTCCACTTTCTGTCCATATTTATTTAATGTTGCATCTGTCAGGTTATTTTTGATATCCGTGATATTAAATGCTAATGTATTTTTCTCTACTACCA
>NZ_NFKJ01000042.1 GCF_002160325.1 Lachnoclostridium sp. An181 | reverse complement strand
ACAGCAGACAGCGGACACAGAGGAGCTTATCACAGAGTAAAGGAGAATTGAGATTATGGCAGAACTTGTTAAGGACTTAGTGCTGGTATCGCTGGGAATGGGTATCGGTGTCGTTCTTATGTGTATCGCACAGGTCAGCAAAATGGCTGACGAACAAATGGAAGAAATCAAAAAAGAAAGGATTGATAAAGAATGAATTTCGGACAGAATTTGTACAACTGGTTTTTAAGCAACGCACAGAGCCTTGTGTTAATGGCAATCGTGGTAATCGGTATCTACTTAGGATTTAAGAGAGAGTTTTCTAAGTTAATCGGCTTCCTTGTGATTGCCTTAATCGCTGTCGGGCTGGTATTCAATGCAGGCGGTGTCAAAGACGTGCTGTTAGAGCTGTTCAACCGTATCATTGGAGCGTAGCAATCAGCAGTTTGCGGTCACGCAAACTTACCTGTCCCCCTATGGGAGTTCGGGCATAGGGGGAATGAAAGGGGGTGACGGAATGGTACGCAGATAAAAGATAGTCACGCTATGAATTTCATTGAATGGCTGATTTTTAACTGATATAATGTGAATATAGAAATCGACAAATTGGAAGTTGTAGATTGGAGTTAGTTATGAAAAATGTAATATATATATTAATTCAATGCACTTGGGGATTGCCACAAACATTGTTAGGATTTATAGTACTTTTAATTAATATAAAAAATAAACATTATTTTTATCACGGTGCAATTATTACTGAAAGAAATGTTCCTTCAAGTGTATCTTTGGGAATGTTCGTCTTTACAACAACTAATCCGATGAAAGATAAAAGAACAAAAAATAAAATACCAGATGAAGAATTAAGTAAAAGGCTTTTAGTTCACGAATATGGTCATACAATTCAATCCCTTATTTTTGGACCATTATATTTAATAGTAATGGGGATTCCATCAACACTATGGGGATTTTTGCCATATTTTCAAAATAAAAGAAACAACGGAGTATCTTACTTTAGCTTTTTTACAGAAAAGCTTGCTAATTATTTAGGTGAAAAAGTTACAAAAGAAAAATCAATGGAAAATGCTATTATATAAATTACAATTTAATAATTACATATCCCGACACAAAGCGGTTACTCCATTGGAGATCAACCGCTTTTTCTATACTCAAATTTCAGATTGGAGTGATTGATTGAAAGATATTTTTACAGATATGCAGGCAAAAATCGGGTGTCCGTATCTCTCTGACCTGCCCTATTACAAGCGTGCGGTCTGGTTTGAGATGAAACGCCTTTGCCTGTCTGACTACCCTAAGAAACAGTTAGAAGATTTTTCACGCTATGTATTCGGTGTGCCTTATGCCGTCATACAGGAAGCGTTGACAAGAGAGGACGTGATGAAACATGGAAGAAATGCGTGTGCAGATTGAAGCCAGAGAACCGACAGACGGAGAAATCCGAGCCTTTTGGTTCACCCTGCCTATCGACACAGAACAAGTGGAAGAACTGCTGGGAATTGATGTAGACACAGACTATTACTATATCACAGGCAAGGAGCTTCCCTTTGCTGATGAAGTGCAGGAAGATACCACCATTGAAAAGCTCAATGACCTGTATTCTACTTATGAAAATTTACCCTCTGACTTGAAAGAGGATTATGTGGAGCTTATGTGCTATTACTCTAATCTTGATGAATTGCACAGATACAGAAATGACATTATCCATTATTCGTGGTGTAAGAACATGACGGACGTTGCCCGCCACATACTGAACAACGACCCAGCGTTCACTTCCCTTAGTGAGAGCGTTATCCGCTATTTCGATTTTGAAGCCTACGGGCAGTACCTTGACGACAACGGACGCTTTGTGGAAACCGACCACGGTATCTATGAGCTTCCGTAGAAAAGAGGTGTGTGCCTATGGTTGACGACATGAGGGTGTATATCGCTAATCTTGGCAAGTACAACGAGGGCGAACTTGTCGGAGATTGGTTCTCTTTCCCTATCGACGAGGAAGATGTTGCGGAGCGTATCGGGCTGAACAGTTATTATGAAGAATATGCTGTCCATGATACCGACAACTTTCCTATTGAAATCGGGGAGTATATCTCCATTCAAGAACTCAATGAGATGTACGAGATGATTTGTGAGCTTCCCGACTATATAACGGACGCTCTGGACGAGTTTGTTTCTCACTATGGAAGTCTGGAAGAAGTCTACGAACACAAGGACGACATTTATTTCTATCCAGACTGTGACGACATGACCGACATTGCCTATTACTTCATTGACGAGTTACAGGTATTGGGTGAAATTCCGCTACCGTTGCAGAACTATATCGACTATGAAGCATACGGCAGGGACTTATCCATAGAGGGGACATTCATTGAAACAAGCCGAGGGATATGCGAGATACCATATTAGAGCTGGCAGATCAGCGACAGTAAAGGTCGCTACTGACAGCTTTTTTCTATCAAGGACAGTCTGAAAAATGGCTGTCCTTTTCCATTACAACGAAAGGAGCTGAAACGAATTGAAGAAGATTAAGAGCTACACGGGTATCTGGAACGTGGAGAAAGTCCTGTATGCAATCAACGATTTTACTCTCCCGTTTCCCGTTACCTTTACCCAGATAACGTGGTTTGTCATCACGGAGTTTGCCGTCATTCTCTTAGGAGACTTACCGCCGTTATCGCTTATCGAGGGAGCGTTTTTAAAATACTTCGGTATTCCCGTTGCCCTCACATGGTTTATGAGCCAAAAGACCTTTGACGGCAAGAAGCCTTACAGCTTTTTAAAGTCCATGCTGACCTATGCCGTCCGACCAAAAGTGACCTATGCAGGAAAAGCCGTGAAGCTGGAAAAGGAAGTTTTCAGCGAACCTGTCACGGCGGTTAGGAGTGTGATGTATGTTCCCGATTAAGTATATCGACAACAACCTTGTCTGGAACAAGGACAATGAGGTATTCGCCTATTATGAGCTGATACCGTACAATTATTCTTTTCTGTCAGCGGAACAGAAATTTATCGTCCATGACAGCTTCCGTCAGCTTATCGCACAGAGCCGTGAGGGGAAAATACACGCCTTGCAGATAGCGACGGAAAGTTCCATAAGAAGCATACAGGAGCAGTCAAAAAAGCTGGTGACGGGGCGACTTCGTGATGTGGCGATACAGAAGATAGATGAACAGACGGAAGCCCTTGTTTCTATGATTGGCGACAATCAAGTGGACTATCGCTTTTTTATCGGCTTCAAGCTCATTGTGACCGAGGAAAAAGTCAGCCTTGAGAGCGTGAAGAAATCAACGTTTATGACATTCAAAGAGTTTTTGAACGAGGTCAACCATACGCTGATGAATGACTTTATCTCCATGCCAGATGATGAAATCAACCGCTACATGAAAATGGAAAAACTGCTGGAAAATAAAATCTCCCGCCGTTTCAAGTTCCGACGCTTGGACAAGAACG
>NZ_NFKJ01000041.1 GCF_002160325.1 Lachnoclostridium sp. An181 | reverse complement strand
CTTTTGCATCTGCAAGGGCTTTGTTGTATCTTTCCATTACAGAGTCAATGACATTGGTTGTATCTGCTTTTTCTGCAAGCTCGATCGCGTAGCTCAAAACGCTTGTGGATATTTCGGAATCTGCTACCAGATCTGCCATCGCATCTTCCAGGTTTGCAAGGGCAAGCGCCACATCGTACTGGGTTGCATCTCCGTTTGCAAATACTGCCTGTGCCTTGGTAAGTTTTTCTTCGAATACTTTCCAGCTTGCCTCGGTGTAGTCATCTTTTACAAGCGCTGCCGCTTTGTCGATTGTGGATTTGAGTTCTGTCTTGTCCACTTCGTCAATGGTTGGCGCCACCGGCTGAGTTACACGGAATTCTGCTGCAGATGCAAACTTATTTTCTTCTCCTGCTGTCCGTCCTGCAGTTTCTTTTGCAACGATCCGAACATCTGTCACTCCTTCGGTTTCTTCAAAGGATACCTTCTGCCACTCTGGTGTAAGCGTAAAAGCATGATCTTCCTCGATCGTCTCCCATGTCTGTCCATTGTCTTTACTGATCTGGATATCCGCTTTGAGAAGTTTACCGTTGACAGCGCCTCCCTCTGGTCTTGGCAGGTATCTCAGTCCGTTTACAGTCTTTGCCTCGTCAAAACTGATCTGATACCAAGCATTGTCAAGGTTGGTATCACTCCATTTTGTATGCCAGTAGGTGCTTGCATCGCCATCTACCGCAAAACCGATCGGTCCTTCGTTTCCGCTCTGGGATTGTGCACTTCCTGCACTTACGTTGTAAAGATCAACTGCAATGTCGAACCTGTCATCCATCTCAACGCCTGCCGCTGTATCCAGCGCTCCCATAGCGGCTTTCAGTGCGTAGTATGCCTCCTCGATTTCATCCTGGCTGGTCTTGTCTTTGTTCAGTACCACTTTTGTATCTATCAATACTTTCTCATATGCTTTCCAGTCATCCAGCATATAGTTTTCTTGCGTATATGTTTCTTCCGCGTGCTCAACCAATGCCTTCAGTGTTTCTTTATTGACTTCCTCTTCTACAAGTTCAATCTTCAGGTTGTCAAGCACAAAGTCTTTGTATCCGCCGAAGTCTGATTCCTCTCCGCTTGTTCCCTGCAGATCCGGAGCTGTTCCTGTGGAGTAGATGCCAAACCATGTCTGGCCGGATGCTGCTCCTATGATCTCTGTCTCATAGTGTCCGTCTGCATCTTTACCCATATGCATATCCAGAGGTTCCAAAGGAGTTCCTCCCTCAAATTCTCCGTCTCCGACAGTTACAGCATAAGTGTCATCGCTTCCCATTTGATAATCAAAGCTTACCTTATATGTTCTTCCAGGCTCAAAACGGAAATTCTGTGGAATTGTCTGGTATGCAAGCCTGTTCAACTGCGTCTTTCCGTTGATCTTCACAGACCATTCCCCATCCAGTACATCATCCATTTTCTTGGCATCCCATCCAGCCTGTGTATATGGGGCATGCAGCTGGGAAAGATGAATTCGGTTGTCTTCCACTCCTTCGATCCCGCCGATCACGAATGGATAGATGCCCTGTGCATTGTTTTCAAAATCCTGTGTCAGCCCGACTACATTTCCGTCCTCGTCTTTCTCAATGACATCCATCTTGGATTCTACCACACGCACATCGTCAAAGTATGCACTTCCTTCTCCAGCTGCTTTGGAAATTGTGAGCGTCACTTCGCTGCCATCTTCCGGTGCTGTAAAGAATACGTACATATTCTGGAAATAACTGCTGTTGTCCACAGTTGCGCTGCTCGTGTTATGAGTGTATGCCCTGACATAATTTTGGGCAATGGAACGGGTCGTATAATTGGAGTCTAACACCTTATCCCCTGCTTTTACTTCGATTCCAGCCTCTGCATCACTTCTGTTATCCACTCCAAGGTACAGTGCATACTGTTTTCCTGGTTCTAAGTCCGTGATCTTCTGACTTACTGACACTTCGCCATCCAGCTTTAACATTGGATTGCTGTGCTGGCTCTTGGCGATCACAGCTGTTCCTTCCCCGGATTTGGTCCAATATTTCTGAAGTCCTTCTTCTCCTGAATTGAAACTTACATCCGTCATATGCATGCCTTCACTCCAGGTGATATCCAGATTTCCTTTTTCTCCTCTGTAAATGACATATGGAGTCTTTGCCTCTGCATCCAAAGTGATCTTTCCATCTACAACCTCAACGGTCTTTTCCTCTGTCTTGCCAAGATCCGTCAGTTTGTACACTTTTACTGTTTTCAGGGATTTCCACTCATCCTGCAGTTCCCATGTAGTTGTGCCGCCCTGTGTATTCCAGTGGTACAGTTTTTCATCTTCTTCGGAAACTTTATCTCCTGTCTGCGGATCCCAGTTCCATGGAATCAGGTAGGACTCTGTTCCACCTGTTCCATTGTCTCCTCTGGATACAGTTCCCTGGGAGATCACTTTTCCGTTGAGTGTCACAGTTCTGTTGCGGTATGCTGCACTTGAAGGGTCTGTTGACTCTCTTGTTGCAACTACCGTATTTCCATCATCATCTTTCAATGTAATCTCTTTTTCCGGTGTCCAGGAATATGTTTCTCCATGGTCTGTCATCTGAACCGACTCGCCATTCACCCATTTTGTCACTTTGTAGTGCTGGAGGAATTTTGTCATGAGATTATGTGTATACAGGTTTGCGATGTACGCATCGTAGTCATTACCACCCTGCCATCCTTCAAAGTCTATCATATTATATCCGCCAAGAAGCGGTGCATTTGCAGCTCCTCCATAGCTTGGATAATCCCCGATCCAGGAATCCTTCTGATGATTTCTAAGGAAACGCATCACCTCGCTGTTTTCTCCTTGAGAATCATATCCCCCATAGCTCATATCTGTTGCCCAGTGCTGGAAAGTGGAATCGTACTCATTGCCAACGCCCCACTCTGTTGTCATCCTCCAGCCATTATCTGTAATCTCATCTGTCAGATGTCTTGTCTCCCAGGAATCCTCTGTTCTGGTAGCAGTCTGATTACCCCACACATCAACATATACAAAATCCATGTTGTCACCGACTTTTTTCTTCAGCTCATCAAATCTGGACTGCCTTGCTCCTGTTGCAAGATCATAGTATCCATCAATACCGATTCCCTGATCCAGCCAGTTCCATCCATATTTCAAAGTTCCGATCAATTCCGGATTTTGCTGAGCTTGCCAGTCATCTTCCGTATATCTTCTTACAGAGTCATCACTGAACGCCTGGGCTTCCGGATACATTTCACTTGCATTGACATGGATGCCGAAACGCGCTCCGTATTTGGCGCCTTTTTCCATCAATGTGTTCATATCTTTGGCTCCGCCAACCCTCTCTCCGATGTTTGCATAATCCGGGTGTCCGGAGTCATGACCTTCACTTGCATATCCTTTTAAAAGTATGGATTGTCCCAGACCATCTGTATGCTGTGCCACACGTTTTACATTGTCCAGTGTTGTGAGGAACGGGTTCTGAGCCTGTCCGCCAAAGTTCATGGCAATGCGCCATGCCACCAGTTCCGGAACCTCCTCGCATTTATAAGGATTGTTCATAATATCGCGGAATGCGATCGCTCCGTCCTGCCAGTCAACCTGTGCATCCCCATTCATCTCTCCTGTGATAATGATCTTGGACTGCGGCATCTCGGATTCTTCTACTGTATGGATCACTCCCTGGGTATCTTCAATATTGCGGTGATAATACCACTCTGCACTTGCAAGTCCCATTGTTTTGTAATCACCCTTATCCTGGGAAGTTGCAAGAATACGGGTATTTCTTCCACCACCAGTTATATTAGAGTACATAATACGTCCTTCATGTTCCGAATTGCTCCAAAGTCCTGCACTCATCTCGCTGTTGGAAACAAAAGCATACATGTAATCACGCTCTGTATATGTGCCCATTTGATCATTTACCAGAATAGACTCGTCTCCGCTATAATGCGTGTTTGGAGACATAATTGCACCTTTTAAATTCGCATTTCCCTGTGTGCTTCTGACTGAGATCAGACTGTGGTTCGGGATTGCGATCGTCTCCACCGGATAGGTCTCCACTTTCTGTCCATATTTATTTAATGTTGCATCTGTCAGGTTATTTTTGATATCCGTGATATTAAATGCTAATGTATTTTTCTCTACTACCA
>NZ_NFKJ01000040.1 GCF_002160325.1 Lachnoclostridium sp. An181 | reverse complement strand
CATCCACAAAAGCAAATACGGAGAAATCTGCAAAGACAGGGGATTCTACCGCTGTTCCGGCAGCAGGAATGACTGTTCTTCTCAGCGGATGTGCACTTGCACTTCTTGCTAAAAAGCGCAGAAAAGAAATGTAAAGGTGGTTGGGACGGTTTGTTATATTCAAAATATAACCCTTGTCTACACTCAAAAATAAAAATTTAAAGAACATAGAAAGGAATCTGTTTTCAAATAGACAGGTTCCTTTTCTTATTAACATAACATGTAATTTCATTTTTCAAATTTAGCTCTTAAAGTATTTGCCGCACTCATTTCCTATCTTGATCTAAATGACATTGAGGGTATCAGCTGCTTTTGATCAAGATAGTAAAAAGATCAAGGCTTTTAATGGAAAATAGACGAAAAATTACCAATAAATGGAATAAAATTTATTGATTTTCTTATGATTTGGTTATAATCTATAAACAGGATGAAAAACTATGGATTTGGGAGGTGGTAAAGAAAAAATCCATAGATGTGTTAACAAATTTTTAAAAACTACAGGAGGACTAAGACATGGGAAAGAAAAAATGGCTTAAAAAGTCAGCAGCTACAGCTTTTGCTGTTTCTTTGGTTGTTCCGATGGCGGCAAATGCAGCCACACCATATCATACGGCTGACACTGCCGAGACTGCCGCAAAGGCAGAAGAAACTGTAGAAACCGGAATTTATCCTAAGCCGCAGGAGGAAGTAGTGACATCAGACGAAGGGATGAATCTGGAAGGAAAGGTCAATGTCGTTATCCACGGTGATCAGAACCAGGCTCTGGAGGCAAAGCTTGACAGTCTTCTGGAAAAAGAAGGAATTGACTATGAAAAGACGGATGCATTGAAGGAAGATGCGGCAAACATTTTCATCACATCCGATGCAGATGACTGCCAGATTTGTGAAGGAGAATCAGCAGCATGGATCGATGAACAGGCTCTTAAGGAAGAGCAGGGCTATGTACTCAAGACAAGCAACGATGAAAATGAAAAAGGCGAGGTTACCATCATAGGAGCAGATGAGGACGGGGCTTACTATGGTGTTGTAAGTTTGATCCAGATGATGGAGCACAAAACGGACGCAGGATTTGCAGAAGCGGAAGTAGTGGATTATCCGACCATTAAATTGAGAGGATATGTAGAAGGTTTCTATGGATATCCTTGGTCCTGGGACGGACGTCTGAAACTTATGCAGGATTCCAGCAAATATAAAGCAAATACATATATCTATGCTCCAAAGGATGACCCTTACCACAGGGCACAGTGGAGAGAGCTGTATCCGGAAGACCAGTTAAAAGAACTTCAGAAACTGGCACAAGAGGGCAAAAAAGACAATATGAGTTTCTGCTGGAGCGTACATCCGGGCGATGGATTTAATTACTATACTGATGATGACTACAATGCCCTGATCCGCAAATTTGAACAGCTCTATGATGCCGGAGTTCGCCAGTTCGGTATTTCCTATGATGACCTTGGGGGATCTGTAAGCGGACAGCAGCATGCAGATCTGATCAACAGGGTAAACAGAGAGTTTGTACAGAAGAAAGGCGATGTAAAACCATTGATCGTTGTAGGAACAAGATACTGCAACGGTTGGGGACCTAGCATGCAGTCTTACTTCAAACCATTCTTCAGTACTTTGGATGACGATGTAGTTGTAATGTGGACAGGTGCAAACACAATGTCTGCAATTTCAAAAGACATCTACGAATGGCCGAAGAATGAGGTTGGCGTGACAGACAAAAACCTTGCAGCATGGTGGAATTATCCGGTAAATGACTACTGTGACGGAAATCTGATGATGTCTCCGCTTGATAACCTGTCAAATGACGTGGATAACTTAAGCGGTTTCTTCTTAAATCCAATGTCACAAGTAGAAGCATCCAAAGTTGCGATCTTCAGCGGTGTTGATTATGCTTGGAATGTTGCAGATTTCGAGAAGATGAGCAGCTGGGACCGCGCGGTGGAAGAACTTGTTACCGATGCACCAGACGCATTCAAACGTTTTGCGGACAATATCTCCTACATCAAAGATGGATTTGAATTTGATGAATCCAGATATCTTGTAGAAGATTTGAACGGGCTTACAACAGCTCTTCAGACAGGCGAGGGTATCACAGAGGCAGCAGAAGTATTGAAAGAAGATTTCCAGACAATGCTTGATGACTGCAAAGCTTTGAGAAATCTTGAAAATGAAGGACTTGCAGAAGAGATCGCACAGCATGTAAATGCTTACGAAGCTGTTGCCACAGCTGGCGTTGCCGGAATGGAAGCATTCATTGATGCTGAGGAAGAAGACATTGCAGGATGTCTGGAAAGCCTGCAGACCTTGGAAGAAAACCTGGCAAAAGCGCAGACCTTTAAGGTTACAAGCCTGGAGTCCGGCGGAACTCAGGAAAATGTTGTAAAAGTCGGCGAGAAGAGAATCAAACCAATGCTGAAAGAAGTGAGCACACAGGCTCAGACAATCCTGATGGAAAATGTCAAAGGCGAGATTCCTGCAAAGGTAATTGGAAATGCTGCAAATCTGGACAACGTGGAAGTTGTACTTGATCAGGGCAACTATTCAATAAACAATGTTCAGACAACATTAAATTCAGGTGAATATGTTGGATTTATGATTCCGCAGGCAAGAGTTCTCTCAGAAGTCACAGTTGAGACAACAAATGCGGCAAATCTGACATTGCAGTATTCACTCAATGGCGTTGAGTGGACGGATGCCAAGACAACAGTGGAAGGAAATGTTCTGAAAGCCACAGACAGACTTTCAGCAGCATATGTACGCGTTGTGAACAAGACAGACAGCGCAGTAGATGTAAATATTGCGAAATTTGGTGTGAAACCAGTATATAAAGCTCAGAATGTCAGCGTTACAACAGACCTCAGACAATATGAGAATTATGTCATTGACAATGTTATCGACG
The DNA here is from genome assembly GCF_002160325.1 of Lachnoclostridium sp. An181. Classification (GTDB taxonomy): domain Bacteria; phylum Bacillota; class Clostridia; order Lachnospirales; family Lachnospiraceae; genus An181. The sequence continues at coordinate 1,216 of NZ_NFKJ01000040.1, read as the reverse complement.
GAAATATGTCTACCAAATTCTACTCTGCAGCAGGCGCAACAGCAGGCAGCAACATTACATTAGATCTTGGACAGGCAATTCCGTTCTACGATGCAAAAATCTGTTTTGCACAGAATCCTAAGGGACCAGGATATGGTTTCGATGCATTCTATGGAACAAAGATGGAAATTTCCGAAGATGGCGTAACCTGGACACAGATTGGCGATGCGATTGCAGACGATAATTACGTACAGGAAACCATTGACGGACAGGGAACAAGCACAGCTTCCTTCAATGCAGAAGGAAAGATGGCCAGATATGTCAGATTTACAGCTACAGAATCCGGAGATAACTGGGTTCAGGTATATGAGATCTTCTACAATGAAAGTCAGGAAGCAGCAGGAAACGATGAGGTACTTCTTGTAGACAGCACATTTGAAACCGGCGATGGAAGACACTTATATGACGGGGATCTGACAACAGCATTTGAGCCAGAAGAAGTAAAAGACGGCGATACACTGAACTATGCAATGACAACACAGACAGAGGCAGGAAATCTTGTCGTTGTTCAGGATGCAGAAAACATCAGCAACGCAGCCGTAAGTGTGAAGACATACGATGGCGAGTGGAAAGAAGTTGGAAAACTGGACAAACAAGTTTCCGAGATTGCGGTCAATGATGGAATCCTGGAAGTAAAATTCACATTTGACGGACAGGTTGTGCCAAAAATTTACGAAATTCTTGTAACTAAAGCTGAACCGGTTACTGAAGAAGTATCCGTTGCTGTTTTAAAATACGCAGTTGAACTTGCATCCACGGCAGACACAAACGGTGTGGTAACATCTGTAAAAGAAAAATTTGATGCTGCTTTGGCAAATGCAAAGGATATCCTTGCAAAAGTAGAGGCCGGTGACAAGAGCGTTACCCAGACAATGGTTGACAATGCATGGCAGGAACTGATCAAAGTAATGCAGTATCTGTCCTTCAAACAGGGAGACAAAACAGATTTGGAAAAAGTGATCGCGCTTGCAGAGACAATGGAAACAAACATTGACGCATACATGGACGAAGGAAAAGAAACATTTACAAGCGCTCTTAACGCAGCAAGAGATGTGTATGCAGATGGAGATGCAATGCAGGATGAAGTAAACACAGCATGGCAGAACCTTCTTAGCGCAATGGCAAACATGATGCTCAAACCGGACAAAGGTCTTTTGGAAGGTCTTGTAGCACAGGC
>NZ_NFKJ01000004.1 GCF_002160325.1 Lachnoclostridium sp. An181 | reverse complement strand
TTCCTAACTTACGCCTTTTTTGAAAAATACGTCGTAGGTCTATTAAGGTTACCCTTTTGTATGAAAATCTTTTTAAAATAACTCTTGACTATTTACCAAATTGCTTTTCCTATAGTCATCTGATTTTTTATTTATATATTTTTTAGTTTATATGCTTTTATTTTACTAATCAATAAATTTCAACAAATTTTCAACACAAAAAACGGTGCCCCATTTCTGGGGCACCGTCTTGATTTCATCAAACTTTCCCTTCTATTCTTCCGGAACTACGATCAGATCCTTTGTAAAGTGGTTGAGTACTTCGCATCCATCCTCTGTGATCAGTACAAGGTCCTCGATACGAACACCGATTCCTTCGTCCATCAGATAGATACCAGGTTCTATGGAGAATACCTGTCCAACCTGGATGATATCTTCATTTACAGAAGACACATCCCCGTATTCATGGTCTTCCATACCAATGGAATGTCCTGTTCTGTGAGTGAAGTATTCGCCATATCCTTTTTCTGTGATGTAGTTTCTGCACGCCAGGTCAACATCGCACATTCTGTTTCCTGGTTTTGCAGCCTCGATACCGCGTCTTTGCGCTTCTTTTACTACCTCATAGACTTCTCTTGCCTTGTCGGAAACTTCTCCGATGAAAACGGTTCTTGTCATATCAGAACAGTAGTCATTTAAGATTCCTCCGATATCGATCACAACGCTGTCTCCGCGTTTTCCTTTTGTGTCGTCTGTTGCATGATGCGGGTCAGCACCGGATTTCCCGTATGCTGTAATCGGATCAAAAGAAACTCCTGAATGTCCGGACTCTGCATACAGAGCGCGCACTTTCGCATCCAGCTCTTTTTCTGTATATCCTTTTACAACAAGAGGGATCACTTGTTCCATCACCTTATCATTTGCAAGGGATGCTTCCCTCATCAGCTGCTGCTCATGCTCATCTTTTACCATTCTTACATAGTCTACGATAAGGGAGCCGTTGCGGAACTCACTTCCTGCTTTTAACTCCTGCAGTCTTAACAAAAATCTTGCCGGCCAAGTTTTGTCAATTCCGATCGGTTTGTCTTTTTCTACAAATCTGCTCAAAATTTCAACCGCATCTTCCACGTCATCATACCAAACAAGCTCCACTCCCAAATCTTTTTCCTGAGGGAACAATTTGTTGATCACCAGTTTGTGGTCGCCATTTACATTCAGATACAGTGCAAGCAGTCTCTCGCCCGGATGAATCCATTTTCCTGTCAGATAGTAAATTGCAGGAGGGTCGGAAATAATCATCTGAGGCATTCCCTGCTCTTTCATTTTTTCTAAAATTCTACTTACTTTTGTCTGATCCATTTGCTCTTCTCCTATCTCGCATCTGATTTTTGTGCGGTTATCACACTATGTTCATTATAGTTTTTTAACGCGAAAAAGTCAATGTCAGGACTGTTTAATGGCAGTCAATTCCTCTTCCTTTTCCGACTCCATGCCATCCTCCAAAACCTTCCCTTTTTTCTTTCCAAAAAATACAGCTGAAACCGCTGATACAAACGGAACAGTAAGTATCACTCCAAGAGAGCCGGAAATTCCCTTCATGATCTCAATTCCTATCGAATACATATTCAATGTCTGATGAATGGAATATGAATACGCATAGATAATGATCATTGTGTTCAGGGAACCGCCTACAAAAGCAAGGATCAATGTATTGGACATTGTCCCGATCATATCCCGTCCAATATTCATACCCGATCGGAAGAGTGCTCTTGCACCAATCCCAGGGGAGGTCTGCGCAATCTCATTAAGTGAAGTGGCCACAGACATGGCAGTGTCAATCACAGCCCCAAGTGAGGCTATGATAATCCCGGAGAACAAAAGTCCTCCTACGTCGATATTGGTGTGCTGTCCAATGTAATGAAGCGTCTCGATTTCTTCTGTATTAAATCCATTGATGTGGGCCACATTTCCAAAGATCATGGCAACCACACCTGCAATCACTACCCCGCAGACCGTACCTGCGATAGAACAGAATGCTTTTGCTGTCAACCCTCCGATCATAAGCATGGACACGCTGGTGATCAATACTCCAGCCAGCACTGCTGCAAGAAACGGAGATACCCCAAGGTAGAGCATCGGAAGGTACATCATGATAATGACCGCAACCGTAAAAACAAGAGAGATGACAGAGTTGATCCCCTTTTTCCCTCCTACGATCCACATCACTGCAAGGAATACAATGACAAGAACCGCAATTTCGCTCTCTCTGTCGTAGTTGTACACAGAGGCAAAGATTTCCCCATCGTTTTCTCCGGTCTGTACAATGACCTTCTCACCCTCTTTACAGTAAGCACCGTAAAGATATCCGTTCATGCTGTCGCCTTCCACAACTTCACCTTTAAATGTTCCGGATGTAATGCGCAACGTAACTTTCTGGCTTCCGGAATACATTTCATCCCCCTGGGTTGTCTCCTCATTAACTTCCAGCACAGTTGCCTTTGCAAACTCGGTCCCGTCATCCGAGATCAGCGGAGTTACCTTAACAGACTTGAAAAAGATCACGACCATGGCAAGAATTGCAGCCACGATCAGATATTTCACAATTGTTTCTTTATATACTCTTTTCAATCTCTTTCCCTTTTTATACCTATTCATTTCTTATTTTCTTTTCTTAGCAAGTGCTGCCACTGCTGCCGCCATTACTGTGAGTATGCCTGCGGTCGGCATCATCATGTCCGCGTCATCTCCTGTTTTTACAGATTTCTTTGCTGTGTCTGCATTGTTGGCTGTATTTGCTGTGTCCCCTGCATTTGCCTGCTGCACCTGATCGCCATCCGCTTTCTGAGTTTCGCTCTTGTCTTCTGTTCCAGATGTTTCCGCTTTTACCACCAAAGCCTCCATCTGATTCTGAAGTTTTGTCTGTGCCGTCTGCACTTCTTCTGCTGTTGCCTGTTCGTTTTCAAGAACAGCTTTTGCTTCTGACAAAGCTGTGCGCATTACAGCAAAACCTTCTGCCTCATAATGTTCTTCGCTCAGCGCCTCTGCCTCCAAGACCAATGTTTCCAACGCACCTTTATCTGGTTTCAGCATCATATTTGCCATTGCACTAAGCAGTTCTTTCCACGCCTGATCCACTTCCGTCTGCATAGCATCTCCATTGGCTTTCACCGATTCTGCCTTGGTAAGTGCAGCTGTAAATGCTGCCTTTCCACTGTCAAGATATGCATCCATATTTTCATTCATTTCTCTTGCCATTACCAGGACTTTTTCCAGATCTGTCTTGTCCCCCTGCTTAAATTCCAGATACTGCATTGCACTGATCAGGTTCTGCCATGCAGCATCTACATCCGCCTGTGTAATCTTTGGATCCTGGTTCTGTACAGCTTTCAGAACATTTTGTGCGTTTTCCAGAGCAGAATCAAAAGCTGCTTTTACAGATTCGATCACACCTTCTGTGTCAGCTGTGCCCGCAAGTTCAATCGCATACTCCAAAACCGCGGTGGAAATATCTGTTTTTTCCGTCTCCAGCGCCGCCATTGCCTGGATAAGATCATTTTTTGCAGCTGTCATTTCTTCTGTGCGGACAACAACCACATTCTCTTTTGCAGCAAGTTCGGTTCTGTTGTTTCCTTCAATAAAGTTTTTGTCCTGATAAACAGTCTTGTCAAGCAGTGTGGAGTATCCTGGTTTCAGACGATTTGCTCCATTGTCTTTGTCCTCACTGTTTGCCACAGAACCATATCCTTTGATCGGGTCATTTTCTGTTCCGTAATTGTCGGCAATAAGCGCCTCTGCCGGATCCTCCGGTGTAATCAATGCCTTCATATCATCCTGATACTCGGAATAAAGTGTCTGCAGTTTTTCATGCGCTTTTGTGAACTTTTCCACCAGATCCTGGGAGTGGCCTTCTGTATTCACTGCCTCTGCTTTTTGCATAACCTGCTCTACTGTATCGTCTGATTTTGTAATGGTAAACTCTTCCGCATATTCTTCTCCATTGTAGTCGTATGTGCTGATCGTCATGGAATCATCTGTAAAGTCCATAATGGAATATGCCGGCAAAGTGTCGTTTGCACGGTCCGCAATGTAGTATGGTGTGTAGTTGAGCAGTTTATAATATTTGGAACCTGAACCAGAACCTGTCGTGATGTAAAGTGTTCCGTCAGGATTCACCACTCCGCCGTTTTCTTCCGTATTATAATCAATGACTGTTCCGTCTTTGATCTGATAGCTTCTGGAATATGTATGGTCATGTCCTGTAATACATACATCAATATCAAATTCATCCATCAGCGGCGCAAGGATGATACGGTTTGCAGTTGCATCTGTGTCCGCATGCGGCTCTCCGGAACCATAAATGTCACTGTGGAAAATGACAATTTTCCATTTTGCATCCGGATGGCTGTTTACTGCATCCTGCATCAGTTCCCTGTGTTCTCCCTGATTTCTGTTATTGCTGTTTAAACTAATGTAGAGTACATCCCCATAAGAGAAATAGTATCCGCCTCCTGCTGCTGTTGCTCCCAGATTTTTTTCACTGTTTGGATTGTTAAAATGCATCGTATAATCATCTACATCTTTATCATGATTTCCAACTGTTGTTGCCACAGGAAGACTGCGAAATGCTGATGGATACAGATAGCCTGCATATTCGCTCTCTCTTTCTTTTTTCGCACTGTCAGATGTGCCGGACTGATTGATCTGATCTCCTGCTGAGAGAAGGAATGCTGCATCCTTATCCTTGTCCATAGCATTTTTCATAGTAAGATCCCAGTTATAAGTATCCATATCCCGGTTTCCGGATGCCCCGATCTGCGGGTCGCCTGTCACGATAACAGAATAGTTTTCTTTGTCTGCCACGCGGTAATCCTCAACCTTTGACCACTGTGTGTCATCCCCGGTGTAATTGTCTGTGTATTGGTAATGGTAAAGCGTGTTTGCTTTAAAATAATCCTTCACCTCTACGTGGTTGGCTACAGTGTAGACATTTCCTCCCAAATTGGAACGCTCGTTGCCAAAATCATCCCTTGCTTCTCCGGTCACACATTTTGCTGCCGTTTCTTTCCCGTCTTCCCATACTTTGACTGCAGGAACTCCTTTTGTCTGTGCATACCAGGCAAAGTTCAGATCATCTTCCTGTTCACCAGGAGTAAGCGCTGCCTTTCCTGAATCCTTTGCTTCTCTATCCGTCCAGACATTGTTCAGCCAGTCTTTATATGTTTGTGTTCCTACTGTGTTTTGCTGAAATTCCTTTACTTTTTCACTCAGCTGTGCACTGTCTGTGATCTCCACACCTTTTGCTGCAAATACATTAAAAGACGATACACCAAGCGCTGCCACTGACACCACTGCAGTTGTTGTTCTTTTGAATTTTTTCCACTTTCTGTTCTGATTCATTGTTTTCCCTCTCTGATTTTGTTTGTTCATTGCTTACGCTGTGATTATAAGGGAATTTTGTTAAATCTAAAGGTTGTCCATGTAAGGTTTATGAAAAATTTTCCAGGAACGCCTTTACAGACAAAAAAGTGCGGTTCCTGCGAACCACACCTTTTTGTCCCCACTACCTATTTTCTTTTTCTCTTTTCCAAAGCCATTGCCATCGCTGCCATTGCTGCAAGCATCACTGCTACCGCTATCATCGCATTCATACTGTCTGCAGTTTTTGCAGATTTAACAGTATTATTCTTACCAGTCTGTTTATTGTTGTCTGCTTTGTTTTGCTGATCTGCTTGTTCTGCATTGCCTTTTGCTGTACCCGTGCTCTGGACACCGCCCTTTCCGTCTGCTTTTACAGCCAGTCTGTCCATTGCCTGTTTTAAGCTTGTTTCTGCTGCAGATACTTCCTCTTTTGTCGCCTGATCATTTTCCAGCACTGCTTTTGCCTCTGCGAGAGCTGTACGCATCTGTGCAAAACCTTCTGCCTCATAGGAATCTTTGCTCAGACCTTCTGCTTCTGCAACCAGATCTTTGAGTGCATCTTTGTCCGGTTTGCGCATAAGACCTGCCATAGCATCCATCAGATCTTTCCAGGACTTGTCTACTTCATCCTGGAATGCATCCTGATCTGCATAAACAGCCTCTGCTGCTGCAAGTGCATTTTTAAATGCATCTTTTCCTTCATCCAGGTAGGAATCCAGATCACTTTCCATTGTCTTTGCAAGTTCAATGACTTTTCCAAGATCTGTCTTGTCCCCTTGTTTGAACTCCAGGTACTGCATTGCTTTGATCAGATCCTTCCATGCCTGATCCACAACTTCCTGTGTAATTTCCGGATCATTTGCCTTGGCGCCTGCAAGAACTGTTTCTGCATTTGCAAGGGCTTTGTCAAAGTTTTCTTTTACAGAACCGATCACTCCGTCTGTGTTTGCTGTTTTTGCAAGTTCGATCGCATATTCCAAAACTGCTGTGGAAATCTCTGACGGTTCTTCCGGCTCTTCCGGATTTTCTTTGTATGCATCAAATGCTGCGTTCAATGTCTCACAAGCTGCTGTGATAAGATCCTGTGTTGCTGTTGCATTTTCCAGTGTTCTGGATGCTGCATAAGCCTGTTCTACCAGCGCTTTTGCCTCTGCCTTGTCACTGTCTGCAAGCTTGTCTTCTTCTATCACTGCATTTACCTCTCCAAGAAGTGATACAAGCTGGCTCTTATCTACATTCTCATAAACTTCCATTTCACGCACTGCATAATAATCTGCATTTCTGCGGATTCCCTGCATTTTTACATAGCGCGCGTTGACCGGTTCGCTAAATGTGATCGTGCTGACCGCCTTTGTATTTCCCTGTTCTCCTCCGACAGTCTGCCACTGCGTCCCATCCACGGATATCTGAATCTCATAATCCGCTGCCATGCGGTTTCCTTCCCAGTTGAGCACTACTTTGCTCACTGCTCTTTCCTCTCCAAGATCCACCATCAGATAATCTTTATCATTATTGGAGCTTATCCAGTAGGAATTCGGATCTGTGGAAGTGATGTCTGCCTTGGAATCTGTCTTGTCTCCGTCTGTCGCCTTCCATGATGGATGTCGTTTGAGAAGACCGCTGTTGAGATCCGGTGTGTTTCCGAAACGCTCTGCATATGCGTTGCGGTTCAGCGCCACATTGACCTCTGTAACTTTGGAAGTATCCGCGCGGAGCATATGCGGCATAAGCGCTTTATTGTATGCTTTGATGTTTCCGATATATCCGTGGTAGTTCTTTCCGATCGTCTCCATAGGGAATACAAATGTGGAGAAGTATTCGTCTTCCTGTCCGGTATCAGAAGAATACAGCATTTTTACAAGTTCACCATTCACATACAGTTTGGTGTTCTGCATAGTTCCCACGATCGTGATGTTCACGCTTTCATCTTTCGGTATTGTGTATCCGAAGGACTGATGATAAAAACTCCGGTTGAGCGACAAGCTTCCATTGAATCCTTCTGCAAGCAGCTGTCCGTCATATCCGGAGAACAGAAGGGAATCTTTTGTATTTCCTTCCCCTGCTTTTATATCAAAGGATATGGTGTATGGATAAGCGAGTGTCTGAAGAGGAGTCGTCATCACTGTATCGCCATCAAATGCGATCATTGTCTGTCCGTCTACTTCTGTCAGTTCCCCGTTTTCTACCTGTGCATCATAACCATTTCCACTGCCATCTTTTACTGTTATGGTTCCATCTGCCTCTTCTGCCTGGCTCATGTCATAATCTGCAACCACATCTGTTGTGCTTTCGATGTTCATTGCGATCTGTGTTCCAGGTCCTTCCTGCAGTCTGTCAAATTTCTGCTGATATTCAATATAAGTGTCATCTTCAGCTGTTCCGCCCCAGGATTTCTCTGCTACCATTGCAACAGAGCGAAGAGCCCGTTCATGTGTATCTGCCTCTGTCATTCCTTCGCGGAATTCATCTCCCCAGATACTTGCTTTTGCACCTAACAGAAGCGGTTCGCCTTTGTCTGCACGAATGTTTCCGTTAAATATGGTAGGATCCCAGTTTTTGAATAACCACTCTTCTCCGATCATATCTTTGTGATCCCTTCCAGGTGTTGTGTAAAGATACGGCTGTGGGAAGTTGACAACGCGGAATCCCTCTTTCATACGTGCAAGCGGGTCATCCTCATAAGTTGCCCACTCATCCAGAATGATGTTCTCCGGAGAAATTTCTGTGTTTCCAGGAAAACCTTTCAGAGATCCCCACATACGGGTTGTCTTTCCGTATTTCTGCATCAATTCATCCAGGAATACTATATAGCTGCGGAATGCTTCCGGATTGCTCTTATCCCAGTATTCGTCTACACCGATATTGACCGTGTCTCCTCTGAATACCGGATCGTCTCCTCCAAGGTAATCCTCATACAGTGTTTCCATGAATTTTCTGGCTGTGATTGCTTTCTGCTTTTCTTCCGGATCAGAAGAATTGATATCCAGGGCAAGCATCTGCGGATCGTCCCCTGACTGAATCTCACCAAGCCAGGAAATATTGTCCGGATTTTCTTTTGCATACCGAATATATGCATTGGAATGGGACGGTGTATCGATTTCCGGAATCAATTCGATTCCTCCTGCATTTGCCAGTTCTTCCAAATGTTTGTAGTCTTCTTTTGTGTAGACAGGATCCGCGTATTCTTCATTGAAGTATTCAAATTTTTCACCCTGATATACCCTGTTTTCGGTCAGGCTCGGGAATGCATCGCTTTCCAGTCTGTGCATGCCATTCCATGTATCCCAGTTGGTCGGAAGTCCTTCCGGACTATACTCAAAGTCGTCATTTAAATGCAGCTGGAATTCATTCATCTTGTACCAAGTAAGAATCTTTGTGTAATCTTCCAGATACTGAAGACGATGCGGAATTCTTCCAACATCAAACATCATGGAACGGATCTGATAGTCCGGATAGTCGCGGATTACACCATTTGGAATATTGTCGTTTCCTTCATCCTGCCACAGAATCTGTTCTGCCGTGATGGTGCCGTAAAGAGCTCCTGTGTAAGTGCTGCTGTAGATGCGCACTCCGCCTTCGTCAACAGTCATAAAGTAACCTTCTTCTCCGGTTTCATACACATCTTCTGCCTGTGATTCGATATAGATATCCCCTGCTCCCGCCATATCTGCAGTTCCTTCCAGGATTTCCGGTTTCACATCTGCAAATTCATCCAGATCTGTCTGCATATTTTTGGCAACAGCCTCCAAATCTACATTTGCAGTATCCTGGATAATGATTCTGGAATCTTCAGTCAATGTGAATGTTCCTTCATATCCATACCACTCCTGCAGAGTCGGAATTACATCCGGCTTTTCATTTGGCCGTTCGACACCCGGGTACAAATCCGGATAGAGCCCATTCTTTGACGGCACCGTTACTGTGAAGTTCTTTCTCGCCTTGTCTGTCTCATCCTGCGTATTTTTTACTTCCACAATAATGGAGAATGTCTTGTTTCCAATATTTCTGGAAGTGATCGTTCCATCATTGGAAACAATGTGTTCTTTCTCGCTTCCGATAACAGCGATTTCATATCCTTCCGGCACTTCCGGCAAAGGAATCTTCGTATCTTCTGCTGACAGAGCAGGAAGTTGTGTGATATCCGCCATAATCCCTGATGCAAAGTCCAGCTGTTCTGTCACCTTGACATCATCAATCAGAAATGTGCCTGCACCCTGGCTCTTGTCAAATCCAAAATAACCTGCGGATACCAGCGGAGTTCCTGTCATCTCTTCCTGGAATACCAGCTGATCATTCACCCAGAGTGTAACATTTTTTCCGAGGAATTTTACCTTGATATGAGCAGCCTGTCCTTGTTCCAGAGCCGGACCATTGTGAAGACTGCCCCATTTATTGGAGCCGTTCCAGTATTCCCAGAACCACTTATTGCTGCTGTTTTCACATCCGATGTACAGTTTATGGTTTTCATCCGTAGCTCTCATGATAAGTCCAAACCGTTTTCCTGCCTGCTGCGGAATAACAGTTGCCTCAAAAGTTCCGTCTGCCACCATATGAGGAATAGTCTTGTCCACAACTCCTGTTCTGTTTGTATTGTAAGACAGTTTCATGGCTCCGTTTTCTGCAGTGATGTTTGCTCCGTTTCCGTAGAGTGCAGAAAATGCGCTCACATCTCCGTCATTGAAATCACGGGAATAAGCAAGAGTTTCTTCTGGCTCTTCCGGTACAAATGGCTGCGTGCCATTGATCTCGATTTCACGTACAGAGACACCGGTTCCTCCGGCTCTTACATTAATCTTTTCAAAGTAAAATCTAACGTAACGTTTCAGTTCTGTCACATCGTTAAATGTATCCACCGGGCTGTCCGGCAGAGAACCGCTTTCTCTTTCAATCGTTTTCACAGTCTCCCACTGTGTATCTGCTGTATTATTATCTGCTGTCTGGATCTGATATTTCGTCGGCCATACTTTGAGATGGAAATACAGGTTTATGTTTTCCACTACAGTTCTGTCCGCTTTCAGATCGATCGTCAGCCACTGTGGTGTCTGCTCTGTCTCTTCTGTTGCACCATTTGGTTTCATTCTCTCGCTGGACCAGCGGGATGTGTCAGAATCATGGATTCCGTCCACCACAAGCCGTCCTTCATTCTGCGGCATAGCTGCCTCAATGCTTGACACCTGTACATCTTTTCCAAGTGCAAGATTGCCGCTCACAAGCTGAGTTCCGTTGATTTCAATCTCACGGACAGAAACTCCGGTTCCCCCTGCATTGACATTTACTTTGTCAAAATAGAAACGTACATAACGTTTCAGAGTTTTAACATCGGAAATCTCTTCCACGTATTCATCTTCCACAGATCCTCCTGTGCGTTCAAATTCTTTGACAGTTTCCCAGTCTGTATCTGCTGTGTTTGTATCTGCTGTCTGGATCTGATATTTGGATGCCCATACTTTCTTATAGAAGTAAATACTCATGCTGTCCACCTGGGTCTCTTCAGCCTGCAGATCGATCACCAGCCATTGCGGTTTCTGCCCATCAGCATCTGTTGCCCCATTTTCTTTCATTCTCTCACTTGACCACCTGGATGTGTCACTTTCCTTATCACCATCCACGACAAGCGATGGTAAATTTTGCGGCATTTCCTCCTCCACGCTGGATGCCTGTACTTTTTTCCCAAGCGCCACATTGGAAGATGGGAACTCATTTGCCTCTGCTTTCTTTGCCGGAATGATAATACTGCTCAAAACCAGTGTGAACACAAGTAGAAGGCTTATCCATCTTTTTCTTTTCATATGTTTCCTCACTTTCTTGATAAGTTTCTATTAGTTTCATTTGCTTTTTTTGCGCCCTCCTCACACGCCTTATATTAGCAAAAATACACAAGTTATATTGCCATTTTAACATATATTTCCACATTTTAACATTCTTTTTTTGCTTTAGCCCAATAATAAGAGCCGCGCCCGGCAAAGGTCTCCCCTGCCGGGCGCGGCTCTTATTGTATGTCTCTATTCTTCTGTCTCTTGGGAAATCTCTTCCTCAGACTCTTTCAGCTCTTCTTTATCTTCCTCGCTCTCGCCTTCTTGCACAATTTCACACTCATCTGCAACGGCAATCTCTTCCTCAGCATCATCAATGTCAAATTCTTCTTCAAGCTCCTCCATTTCCGGTTCGCCTGTATCCAATTTTACATCGCGGTATTTTCTCATTCCTGTACCTGCCGGAATCAATTTACCAATGATAACGTTTTCTTTCAAACCAATCAATGGGTCAACTTTTCCTTTGATCGCAGCTTCAGTGAGAACTTTTGTTGTCTCCTGGAAGGATGCAGCGGAAAGGAAGGAATTTGTAGCCAAGGATGCCTTGGTAATACCAAGCATTACCTGTTCACCTGTGGCAGGCTCTTTGCCTTCCTCGATGAGCTGTTTATTTACATCTTCAAATTCCAGAGTATCTACCATAGTTCCCGGAAGGAAATTGGAATCTCCATTTTCCTCGATGCGGATCTTCTTGAGCATCTGACGAACAATGACTTCGATATGTTTGTCATTGATCTCCACACCCTGAAGACGATATACACGCTGTACTTCCTGAATCATATAATCCTGTGCTGCACGAAGTCCTTTGATCTTGAGGAGATCGTGAGGATTGATGCTACCTTCTGTCAGCTCATCTCCGGCTTCCAGATATGCACCGTCCTGAATCTTGATCCTGGAACCATATGGAATCAAGTACGCTTTTGATTCACCAGTCTCTTCATTTGTCACAATAATCTCACGCTTTTTCTTTGTATCATTGATCGTAGCAGTACCTGCAAATTCTGTGATGATGGCAAGTCCTTTTGGCTTTCTTGCCTCAAAAAGCTCCTCGACACGAGGAAGACCCTGTGTGATATCATCTCCGGCAACACCACCGGTATGGAATGTACGCATGGTCAGCTGTGTACCCGGCTCACCGATGGACTGAGCTGCAATGATTCCGACTGCCTCGCCGACCTGAACCGGTTCACCTGTCGCCATGTTCGCACCGTAACATTTCGCACAGATACCAATATGGGACTTACAGGTCAAAATGGTACGGATCTTCACTTTTGTGATCGGATTACCATTCTCATCCACACCATCCTTTACAATTCTATCCGCACGTTTCGGAGTGATCATATGATTTGCTTTTACAATGACCTCCCCATCTTTATCGCAGATCGTATGGCAGGAATAACGTCCTGTGATGCGGTCTTTTAAGCTCTCAATCTCTTCGTTTCCATCCATAAATGCTTTTACATACATTCCAGGAATTTCTTCGCCTTTTTCCACACAATCTACTTCACGGATGATGAGATCCTGAGAAACGTCTACAAGACGTCTTGTCAGGTATCCGGAATCGGCTGTACGAAGCGCTGTATCGGAAAGACCTTTACGAGCACCGTGCGCGGACATGAAGTATTCCAATACATCAAGTCCTTCACGGAAGTTGGATTTGATCGGCAACTCGATGGTTCTACCTGTTGTATCAGCCATCAAACCACGCATACCTGCAAGCTGTTTGATCTGTTTATCAGAACCACGGGCACCGGAGTCAGCCATCATAAAGATGTTGTTGTACTTATCCAGTCCGGTAAGAAGAGCCTCAGTAAGCTCATCATCGGTAGCCTTCCATGTCTCCACAACTTCTTTGTAACGCTCTTCTTCCGTGATAAGACCACGTTTGAAGTTCTTTGTGATCCTATCCACAGTATCCTGTGCTTTCTGGATCAATTCCGGTTTCTGCGGCGGCACAGTCATATCGGAAATGGATACGGTCATAGCCGCTCTTGTGGAATATTTGTATCCGATTGCTTTTACATTATCCAAAACCTCTGCTGTTGCAGATGCTCCATGTGTGTTGATTACTTTTTCCAAAATCTGTTTTAACTGTTTTTTACCTACAAGGAAATCAATCTCCGGAAGAAGTTCATTTCCTTCCACAGTTCTGTCCACATATCCCAAATCCTGAGGAATGATCTCATTGAACAAAAGACGTCCCAGAGTAGATTCCACTGTGCCTGTGAGCACTTTTTCATCTGACATGGTCTTTGTCATACGCACCTTGATCTGGGAGTGCAGTGTGATGACCTCGTTTTCATAGGCGAGGATTGCCTCGTTTAAGCTCTTGAAGAATTTACCTTCTCCCTTTACTCCAGGTCTTGCCTGTGTCAGGTAGTAGATTCCAAGTACCATATCCTGAGAAGGAACTGCCACAGGACCACCATCTGAAGGTTTCAGAAGGTTATTTGGGGAAAGAAGAAGGAAACGGCACTCTGCCTGCGCTTCCACGGAAAGCGGAAGATGCACAGCCATCTGGTCACCGTCAAAGTCCGCGTTGAACGCTGTACATACGAGCGGATGAAGCTTGATTGCTTTACCTTCTACAAGAATCGGCTCAAACGCCTGGATTCCAAGTCTGTGCAATGTGGGAGCACGGTTCAACATAACCGGATGCTCTTTGATAACATCTTCCAGCACATCCCAAACTTCAGGCTGAAGCCTTTCGACCATTTTCTTTGCATTTTTAATATTGTGAGCCGTACCGTTTGCCACAAGTTCTTTCATAACAAATGGTTTGAACAGCTCAATTGCCATCTCTTTCGGAAGACCGCACTGATAAATCTTAAGCTCCGGACCTACAACGATAACGGAACGTCCGGAATAGTCAACACGTTTACCAAGCAGATTCTGACGGAAACGCCCGGACTTACCTTTTAACATATCAGACAGAGATTTCAGAGCTCTGTTTCCAGGTCCCGTCACCGGACGGCCGCGGCGGCCATTGTCGATGAGAGCATCCACAGCTTCCTGCAGCATACGTTTCTCGTTGCGCACAATGATATCCGGCGCTCCAAGCTCTAAAAGTCTTCTCAAACGGTTGTTTCTGTTGATGATCCTTCTGTACAGATCATTTAAGTCGGATGTTGCAAAACGTCCTCCATCCAGCTGTACCATAGGGCGCAAATCCGGTGGAATGACCGGAATCACACTCATGATCATCCACTCAGGTTTGTTACCGGATTCACGGAACGCCTCCACGACTTCCAGACGTTTCACAATCCTTGCACGTTTCTGGCCCGTGGCTCCTTCCAGACCGCTCTGCAATTCCTCATATTCTTTGTCAAGGTCAATGTTCTGCAAAAGTTCCTGAATGGCCTCAGCTCCCATTCCTACGCGGAAGGAGCTGCCCCAGTTCTCCCTTGCCTCCTGGTATTCCTGTTCGGAAAGCACCTGTTTGTACTGCAAGCCTGATTCCCCTTTATCAAGCACGATATAGGATGCAAAATACAGTACCTTTTCCAGTGTCCTTGGTGAAATATCCAGGATCAGTCCCATACGGCTTGGAATTCCCTTGAAATACCAAATATGGGATACCGGAGCTGCAAGGGCGATATGACCCATGCGCTCACGGCGTACACTTGCTTTTGTGACTTCAACACCACAGCGGTCGCAGACAACCCCTTTGTAGCGGATTTTCTTGTACTTTCCGCAGTGGCATTCCCAGTCTTTGCTAGGCCCGAAGATTCTCTCGCAGAAAAGGCCATCGCGTTCTGGTTTTAAAGTTCTATAGTTAATCGTCTCAGGCTTTGTAACTTCGCCTCTTGACCACTCTAAAATTTTCTCAGGTGATGCCAATCCAATTTTAATCGCATCAAACGTCATTGGCTGGTATCCTTCATTATTTGTTGCTGGCATTCTGGCACTCCCTTCTATTCTTCATCAAGAATTCCGTCGTAATCATCTTCGGCATTCACAAAATCGTCTTCATTGAAATCTTCTTCCACATCAACCAGTTCTTCTCCCTCGAATTCCTGCTGGCTGAATCCGTGTTCCCCGTAAGACTCTTTTTCATTATTTTTGTAACGTTCACCCTCGATGATAGAATGCAAATCTGTTTCCCCGTAATCAACCGTTTCCATAATCTCCACTTCGGTATTATCGTCTTTCAATACTCTGACGTCCAATCCAAGAGACTGAAGTTCTTTCAACAGTACCTTGAATGACTCCGGAATACCCGGCTCAGGAATATTGTCTCCCTTGATGATCGCTTCATAAGTCTTCACACGTCCTACCACGTCGTCAGACTTCACTGTCAGGATTTCCTGAAGAGTATAAGATGCGCCGTATGCTTCCAGCGCCCAAACCTCCATTTCTCCGAAACGCTGCCCGCCAAACTGAGCTTTACCGCCCAGCGGCTGCTGCGTAACAAGTGAGTATGGTCCTGTGGAACGTGCATGGATCTTATCGTCTACCAAATGGTGCAGTTTCAGATAATGCATGTGTCCGATCGTAACCGGTCCGTCGAAATATTCTCCGGTCCGGCCATCTCTTAAGCGGACCTTTCCGTCTCTGGAAAGCGGAACGCCCTTCCACAATTTTCTGTGATCTCTGTTTTCATAGAGGTAATCCAGAACTTCCGGCAGTAACTCTTCACCGTGTTTTTCTTTGAATTCGTCCCACTCCAGATTTACATAATCATTTGCAAGGTCCAAAGTGTCCATAATATCGTTCTCATCCGCACCATCGAATACTGGTGTGGAAATGTTGAAACCAAGCGCTTTTGCCGCAAGGCTTAAGTGGATCTCAAGCACCTGCCCAATGTTCATACGGGAAGGCACGCCAAGCGGATTCAGAACGATGTCGAGCGGACGTCCGTTTGGCAGGAACGGCATATCCTCCACTGGAAGTACACGGGAAACAACACCCTTGTTACCGTGACGTCCGGCCATCTTATCACCGACAGAGATCTTTCTCTTCTGTGCAATGTAGATGCGCACTGCCTGATTCACACCAGGTGAAAGCTCATCGCCGTTTTCTCTTGTGAATACTTTTGCATCCACAACAATTCCGTATTCACCGTGAGGCACTTTTAAGGAAGTATCCCTTACTTCTCTTGCTTTTTCTCCAAAGATCGCGCGCAGAAGTCTTTCTTCCGCAGTAAGCTCTGTCTCTCCCTTTGGAGTTACTTTTCCGACAAGGATATCTCCGGCGCGAACCTCTGCACCGATTCGGATGATACCTCGCTCATCCAGATCTTTGAGCGCATCATCGCCCACTCCCGGAATATCGCGTGTGATCTCTTCCGGTCCAAGCTTTGTATCGCGGGCCTCTGCTTCGTATTCTTCTATATGAACGGATGTGTAAACATCATCCTGTACAAGTCTTTCACTTAAGAGGACAGCATCCTCGTAGTTGTATCCTTCCCATGTCATAAATCCGATCAATGGGTTCTTTCCCAGAGCCATCTCGCCGTTCGCTGTGGATGGACCGTCTGCAATCACGTCACCTTTTTCCACTCTGTCACCCTTGGACACGATCGGTCTTTGATTGTAACAGTTACTCTGGTTACTTCTTAAGAATTTTGTCAGTTTGTATGTCTTCTTCTGTCCATTGTCCTGTCTGATAATGATCTCTTTGGATGCAGCGCGTTCTACCACACCGCCCTCTTCTGCAACCACACACACACCTGAGTCAACAGCAGCCTTTGTCTCCATACCTGTTCCGACAACCGGAGCTTCCGTTGTCAGAAGCGGCACTGCCTGACGCTGCATGTTGGATCCCATGAGCGCACGGTTCGCATCATCGTTTTCAAGGAAAGGAATGAGCGCCGTAGCCACAGAGAATACCATCTTCGGAGATACGTCCATGTAATCAAACATACTTCTTTCGTACTCCTGTGTCTCCTCTCTGTAACGACCGGATACATTTTTACGGATAAAGTGTCCTTCCGCATCCAAAGGCTCATTCGCCTGTGCTACATGGTAGTTGTCTTCTTCATCCGCTGTCATGTATACAACTTCATCTGTGACACGCGGATTTTTCGGATCACTCTTATCGATCTTACGGTATGGAGCCTCCACGAATCCATATTCGTTGATCCTTGCATAAGTTGCAAGTGAGTTGATAAGACCGATGTTCGGACCTTCAGGTGTCTCGATCGGACACATTCTTCCGTAGTGGGAATAATGAACGTCACGGACTTCGAATCCTGCACGGTCACGGGAAAGACCTCCCGGTCCAAGTGCGGAGAGACGTCTTTTGTGTGTCAGCTCACCAAGCGGGTTGTTCTGATCCATGAACTGGGACAGCTGGGAAGAACCAAAGAACTCTTTCACTGCCGCAGTGACCGGTTTGATATTGATCAGAGACTGAGGAGAAATTCCCTCCAGATCCTGTGTTGTCATCCTCTCGCGCACAACTCTTTCCAATCTGGAAAGTCCGATTCTGTACTGGTTCTGGAGCAGCTCGCCCACTGCACGGATACGTCTGTTTCCGAGGTGATCGATATCATCGTCTGTTCCAAGACCATACTCTAAATGGATGTTGTAATTAATGGATGCAAGAATGTCTTCCTTTGTGATATGTTTCGGAACAAGCTCATGCATATTTTTGCGGATGGCATCTTTGAGTTCCTCCACATCCCCGGAAGTTTCTTCCAGAATATTTGCCAGTACAGGATAGTATACTAATTCTGTAACTCCAGCTTCTTCCGGCTCGATTCCGCAGACTTCTTTCAGGTCAACGGCCAGGTTGGAGAGCACCTTGATCGGGCGCTCCTCGCCCTCCACTTTCATCCAAACATATGGAATCGCTGCATTCTGGATCGCATCGGCAATCTCTTTTGTCACCTTTGTATCAGCCTCTGCGATCACTTCCCCTGTCAGAGGGCTGACTGCAGGTTCTGCCAGCACATGCCCTGCAATACGATTGCGCAGCAATAATTTTTTATTGAATTTGTAGCGTCCTACTTTTGCGAGGTCGTATCTTCTTGCATCAAAAAACATGCTCGTGATCAGGCTTTCTGCACTGTCCACTGCAAGCGGCTCGCCCGGACGGATCTTTTTGTATAATTCAAGCAGACCTTCCTGATAGCTTTCTGCGGTGTCCTTGGAAAAACTTGCCAAAATTTTTGGCTCCTCGCCGAACATCTCAAGAATCTCAGCGTTTGTTCCGATACCAAGGGCACGGATCAATACCGTGATCGGCACCTTTCTCGTTCTGTCTACACGTACATAGAAAACGTCATTGGAGTCTGTTTCATATTCAAGCCATGCGCCACGGTTTGGGATCACTGTACAGGAATACAGTTTCTTTCCGATCTTATCATGACCGATGGCATAATAAATTCCCGGGGAACGCACCAGCTGGCTTACGATGACACGTTCTGCACCATTGATCACAAAGGTGCCGGTCGCTGTCATGAGCGGCAGGTCTCCCATAAAAATTTCATGTTCATTGATCTCGTCTGTCTCTTTGTTGTGAAGTCTTACTCTGACTTTCAAAGGCGCAGCATATGTGGCATCGCGCTCTTTACATTCTTCGATCGTGTACTTCACATCATCTTCGCATAATGTAAAATCTACGAATTCCAGACTCAACTGTCCGCTGTAATCAGCAATCGGGGAAATATCGTCGAAAACTTCATTTAATCCTTCATTCAGAAACCACTGATAGGAATCTTTCTGGACTTCGATTAAGTTTGGCATTTCGAGCACTTCTTTTTGCCTGGAATAGCTCATACGTAAACTTTTCCCATTTGTGATAGGACGAATTCTGTTTTTCTCCATATTGACGTTTCACTCCTTCGTTTTATTCATGACAACAGAAAAGCCGCAAAGCGTTCTCTCCATTGTTTGTATCAAGAAAATCTTGCTTTTTCTTTTCAAGAAACATAAGGAAAAGGGCATCTGCCACAGTTCCTCTGCTGTATCATGGCACACCTTGCCACAATAGTGCATTTTTTACTATAGCACAATGCCCTTTTTGTTGTCAAGCTTGTTTTTACTTCTTTTCCGGCACTTCCTGCAAATACGGGATCGATGCTGCCGCGCCTTTTTTTGACACAGCGACCGATGCTGCTTTTGCTGCCATAAAAAGCGCCTGCGCCTCATCCTGGCCGTTTATAATAGAAGAAAGAAAATATCCGGTAAATGTATCCCCCGCCGCTGTCGTATCAACTGCCTTTGTCAAAACCGAACTCTGTCGGATGCGCTTGTTTTTATCCTGATATATACTTCCGGATTCCCCAAGGGTCAATACCACGCCTGCATCCGGATACATGTTTCTGATTGAATCCAGTATCATCTCCGGATCCTTTTCTCCCGTCATCTGCTCTCCTTCAATTTCATTGATAAAAAACAAAGAAACTTTTGCCATATCAAAATCAGCAATACTTTTCCCAAACGGAGACGGATTTAACACAATTTTCATTCTCTTCTCATATGCCCTATCGATCAGATAGCCGGTCAGATTGATCTCATTTTGCAGCACGATCATGTCTCCCTGGCCAAAATGCTCCAGCACCTCCTCCGCAAATTCCCGGGTCATCTCCTGGTTCGCCCCGCCATATAGGAGAATACAGTTTTCTCCACTCTCATCTACCTGTATCACCGTATGTCCGCTTTGGCCGCGCGTTTGACGAATATAGGAGACATCCACTCCATTGTCCTTGCACATCTTAAGGAGCATTTCACCTTCTCTCCCTATCATGCCTGCGTGGAACACCGAAATGCCTGCCCTTGCAAGGGCAATGGACTGATTGAGCCCCTTCCCTCCACAGAATATCTCTACGCTTTTCGCCGCAAGCGTCTCTCCTGCCTGTACCATGTGCTCCACCTTGTACACATAGTCCAAGTTCAAGGAGCCAAAATTCAATACCTTCATCTTTCTTCTCACCAAACCTTTTGTAGGGAAATGACGAATCGCAAAAGAGGCGCTGCCCTCCAACTGTATTTCAGTTGTTTCGCAACGCCTCTCTTTCGTACACAATATTCGCGACAATTATTTAAGAGTAACCTGAGCTCCTTCAGCTTCAAGTTTTGCTTTAAGTTCTTCAGCCTCTGCTTTAGAAACGCCTTCTTTAACAACCTTAGGTGCTCCGTCAACAAGGTCTTTTGCTTCTTTAAGTCCAAGTCCTGTGATCTCACGAACAACTTTGATAACTTTAACTTTGGATGCTCCAGCTGCTGTAAGTTCTACGTCGAACTCATCTTTTTCTTCAGCTGCTGCTGCGCCTTCTCCGCCTGCTGCTGCAACTACAACACCTGCTGCTGCAGATACACCAAATTCTTCTTCACATGCTTTTACTAATTCATTTAATTCCAATACGGATAACTCTTTGATAGCTTCGATAAATTCAGCTGTTGTTAATTTTGCCATTTTATTTACCTCCATAGATCATTTTCTTTTTTGTTTCTTAAAACATTTTTATGCACATTGTGCTTTGTCAAACAAAAGATTACTCAGCGTCTGCTGCTGCCTCTTCTGCCGGAGCTTCTTCTTTCTCTGCTGGCTGGCAGTTCTCAGCTCCTCCCTGCTCTGCGATCTGATTAAGAACACGGGCAAGATTTGTAATAGGTGACTGAATGCTTCCAAGCAATTTGGAGAGCAGTTCTTCTCTTGACGGAACTTTGGACAATTCTTTCAGTCCTGCCACATCGTAAACAGTTCCCTCAACAACACCTGCTTTCAGCTCTAATGCTTCTGCTTTTGCGCCAAATTTGCAAAGGATTCTTGCCGGAGCTGTAGCGTCATCTTTAGAAATTGCAAGAGCGCTTGGTCCTTCCAGGAATTCATCCAGACCTGCAAATTCTGTTCCTTCAAAAGCTCTTCTCATCATTGTGTTTTTACAAACTTTGTAGATAACGCCAGCTTCTCTTAACTGTTTACGAAGTTCCGTATCCTGCGCAACAGTCAATCCGCGGTAGTCAACTAACACTACGCTCGCTGCATCTTTGATGTCATCTGCAATTGCCTGTACGATTGGTTGTTTTAATTCAACTTTTGCCACGAATGGTGCACCTCCTTATAGATTTTGATTGTGTACCGCCGTCTTTGAAGTAAGATAAAAAATCCTCCTGCCACTTGACAGAAGGATTCAAATTCATCATGATTTCGAATTTCATCTCCTCGGCAGGCGTTTTGATCCTTATGCTTTCCAGCACCTGCTGTCTTCGGCAGCGTTCTGGTATAATGTAGCACAGGAAGACGGGTGGTGTCAAGGAGATTTTCAAGTTTTTACTTTGGATTTAAAAATGTATGTTCAGTTTCCCTTCATACAGGTTGACTGCTATTTCTTCGGACATCGCATACTGTTCCATGTTGTCATTCGCAAAATCATAGACTGTAACTTCCTTCTTTTCTTCGTCTACGATCCAGTATTCTTTCACCCCGGCAGAACGATATTTAAAAAGTTTTACATAATAATCCATACGCTTGCTCGCAGGAGACACAATTTCCGCAATCCAATCCGGGGCCCCCATACACCCTTTCTTTGAAATCTTACGTTCATCACAGATCACGCAAAGATCGGGCTCTACATATGTTGTATCAGTTTCATTCAAAAAGACAGCAAACGGCGCCGGAAAAACTTCGCATTTCCCCTCATTACTTTCTAAAAAACTTTTTATCTGATATAACATATCCGCCACAATTCTCTGATGATTGGTACTAGGAGGAGCCATCATATAAAGCTTTCCGTCAACCAGCTCCGCTCTCTCTCCCTCCGGCAGATCATAGATATCCTGGATCGTGTATTCTTTTTCCAGCGGTAATGCCATAGCTATCAACTCCTTCTCATGCACAAAATAATCGTTTCCTGTTAGTTCTAATATACCATTTAGACTTATTTTTCACTACAGTTTTTTATTTTTCCCAAATGTTTTTCGCGTTTTTTTCGATTTCCGGGAAGTTATATATTTGACTGCATCTTACTACCTCTTTTATGACGCACACAGGAAGATTATCTCTATGCTTTTCCAAAAGTTCTTCTATTTCGGACTTTAATCCATGATTGATCCAGGTTTTCTCAAATACACCTTCGTTTGCCATAAAGATCAATTCCCCGACAGCCTGCATAGAGGTCTTTGCCAGGACACTTAATGAATCTCTTTTTGTTCTATCAGTGAATATATTTTTTACTGCAGTTACAGTTTCTCTTGGCTCGCCTTTGGAAACAAATTCCAGCTGTCTCTCCAAGCAAACGCAGGTATGCAGCAAATACGTCACCTGAACAACGCTTAGTCTGCTGTTCCTTTCATTCAAAAGATACTTACACAAAGTACCCAATATCATCCTTGCCGCCACCGTCTTATCAAGTTTTGCTAACAAAAAACCAACCTCAAAGCTCCAATCCCAAAACTGTTCATCCGGTTCCTTTTCCTGTCTTGCCATAGCACCAATCATAATAGAAATTGCAGACACACCAAGGTTTTCCCTTATAACTATTCTTTGCTTTTTCTCCTCCATATCGTCTACTGCTCTTAACATCTCTCTGGAAATCCCAAGTAATCTCATACACTCTTTGAAAGGCCAAAAGTCCTCCGTCATATATATATACTTCGCTAAATCCTGAAACACATTTGTTATTTCCTTTTCGTTTCCTCTTTCTATTTTTTTCGTTCCAATTTTCAAGATGCACTCTGCAATTTGAAATTTCTCTCCCACTCTGCTGTGATGGAGCATCCATAGGATTTCTTCCAAAAGATCTGATATTTTATCCAGATTTACCCACACATTCTCTTCTCTCAAATACTCTTCCAGATTGCCGCTTATCATATAACAGGCAAACAAAATACTTTTGGTATCCTTCTCCTTATCAAAAATCTCTGCCAACTCTTCCAGACACTCCAAAGCCCCGCCAGAACTTTTCCACTTATCTTCCCTCCACATACATGTGCAGATGTACCAGCTGTAAACAGACAAGTGTGATTTTTCTACTTTCTTTTTCATCGTTGTTCGAAACATCCAGTTTCCAAGCACGGTACTGGTAAGGACATCTATCTCTGTTTGCCCTAGAGCCTGACTGACAATATGCATTTTTGAAAGTTTCCCAAGCCAGCTCATCTTTGTTCTCCAGCCAAAGAAATCCACCATGCATGCAGCCTGTACTTCCCTTTCTTTTTCTGAAATAGAAAAAACTCCCGAAAAATCAAACATTTTCTCGTGAAAGGAATACTCCCACATACAGTTTAACCTCCGCACAATTTCCTCTCCGGTTCGGTTTTTGATTGAAAAACAGATTTCTTTTCCATTCAAAAGGCAACAAAGAATCAAAAGATTCGCGCTGTAAATCCCAAGCGACTCCAAAACACCTTCACACTCATAAGGATTTTCCTTTTCTTTTATCATTTCTCCCAGCATATACACCAGATTTCCATCTATAATCTTTGGCATTTCTTGTCCCAGAATTTCATCCACAACCTCCTGTATTTCTATATCTGAAATTCCTTCGTCTCGCAAAACTCGTCTGCCCCATTCGCTGATCATATCCACAACAACCGGTCTTGTAAAAAGCGGTGCATAGATAAGCGGAGCGTACCACTGCGCAGACAATGTATCTCTCCAACCAATCTCCTCTCCCATCCGTTTCATACAAGCAATCCTTCTCACCGCCTTACACACTGTCTTTACGATAAAATCAGCGACAAGAAATTCCCCAAAAGTATTATGCAAAAACTCATAGGTTGTGTCATTGACCAGTCTCCCTCTGTCCATGTTTACTGCATTCGATTTATGGATAAAGAAAAAACTCCCAAGCAGCGCCTCTCCTTGCGTCAGTCTTGCATCCATCAATTCTGCGTCCCCTTTTTTAGAATCCGGATAATAAAAGGAAAGATCCCTCCCAAGTTCCAGCGCTCCTATATACAGTTTTTTCCGGTTGAACATCCCGATAGCGGCGATCCCAATCTTTCTGACTTCTTCCTCCACCTGGAATTTCCGCTTTTTTTCGTCAAGATCTCGAAAATTTTTCTCTTTCTTCAGTTCCCGGACCACAAATTCTTTGATCAAATTGTCATAGAGTTCTGTTGCACTTAAGATTCTCTGCTTTTTCAGCTTATTTCCATCAAAATCATACAGCGCAAGCATCAGCAAGAGAAGGGGCTGGCCCGCAAGCTTATAGATCTCCTCTTCCTCCGGCAAAGAAAATGGCTCCATTTCCTTTTTCGCAAAATTTACCTGATTTGCCCTGTTCCATATATCACACCACGCCTGGATTCTTTCTTTCTCAAAATCGCATAACCTCAGTACCAGGCTGCCTTTTGGAAAATGTGCCTTATCAATCAATGTAATGCGGCTTGTCATCATACATTTTACCGGCATTCTCTTCATCACCCGTTCGTTTCTCTGGAATTTTGCGATCTCATTCATGTAATTGGCATAGGTTCTGCCGCTTGCCTGCAAAAGCTCATCATAACCGTCAAAAATAATGAGAAACGGCTTCCTTGTCTTGACATTGCAAATATCATCCCACTCGCATCTGCGTCCGGTATCTCTTCGGATCTGCTGCTCAATCTGCCCGATAATGGTATCATCTGCCACTGTGTCCCGAAGTCTTACAATGATCACATGGTATTCGTGGCACAAGATCTGCGCAGCCAGCATATAGCACAACAATGATTTTCCGGCGCCCGGCTGTCCCAGTATCACTACAGGTTTTTCATCCGTACATGGATGTCTTAAAATACTGCTGATGTATTCGCCGATATGCTCCTTTGGCAAAACATTGGTCCAGAATTCAGGTTTCTCTAACTGTCCCTCCCCCTTGTACAACACTGCTTGAAAAGACTGCGGGATAAAAGCTTTTCTTTTTGCCGGAAATACAGGTTCCTCCTCGTTTTCATACTTGATTTCTTCCCGATCGATCACCGGAGCATCCACAAAATCTGAGTACTGTTTCAAAAGGTTATCCATGACTGTTTCCACATGCTCACTCTTCCTGTTCTCTTCCAGGTCAAGCATTGTTCTTTTTATTCCTTCAAACCCAACATCCAGCTTTTCTTCCAGTTTTTTATGGCGTTCCCTCCCTGCCCAGACAGCAAAATCTTCAAAACAGCATTCCAACTCATAGTACTGTTTTTCATAACTCTCCATCGCTCTTTCTGGCAGGTTTCTAAGCACGGCCATAGCCTTATCTTTTATTTCCTCTTCCAGTTTATCCCAAACCGCCAGTTTTTCATAAAATCTTCCAAATTCTATGGTCAGTCTCTCATAAAACTCCTTTAATCCTTCCAAAAATTCCCGAAAACCGGCAGTCGGCTCCGGAAAATAGATTTCGCTATTTAGAAACCATACGCCCTCTTTCTCTTCTGTATGTTGTCCCAAATCTTCCAAATACGTTCGCATTGCCTGTTTTGTGATCACATATTTTTCCTTTGCAGACAACACGACCTGTCCCTCTTCATCCGGCAAAAATTCTTTTGCCGCATCAAAAAACGCAGCATAGATAATGAGCATATGCGCAATCTGCATATTCTCATATCTTGCCGCGTAATCTTTTTCTTTATGTTTAAAACCATCCAGAATGCCAGATACTGCTTTTGTAATGGTTTCTTTTGCTCCGATCAAAGTCTGCCCTGCCCCCAGTTTATCCACAAGCCCGATGATCCCAGCTGTCTCTTTACACATAAAAGCAGGAAAAAACAAAAGCGCTGTGTCAAACAAACCGTCAAAGCACTCTTTGATTTTTCCGCCTCTTCCTTCCACCAGCTTATATATCTCAGAAAATGTAGCCTTTTCCATGATCATTCCCATAACTTCACTCCTCTTTTGTCAGATGCCAATGCGCATGCCGCGCCTCTTCTTTTATTATAGACTGCTATGGTTTCAGACACAATCTTTTCCATGAAAAGACCACAACTCTCTCATATTCACCACACAGAAAATGGGCGTGCGCTCTGTCTGCACACACCCATGATCACCAAACATCTTTTATTTTCTTCTTCTCACAACCACAGCCGCAGTTCCCAGTGCCGCCATAGCTCCCAAAACCAGTCCCAGCGGTTCTGCCAAATCCCCTGTCTTTGGCGCATCCGCATCTTTCATCTCCTCGTCATCTCCTTTGGCAGCATTCTGGCTGTCTTTTTCTCCATTTCCCGAAAGTGTACCATCTGGATTTTTTACCGGATTTCCCGGCTTTTCATCCTCTTCTGGCTTTTGACCTTGTCCCGGATTTTCACCTTCACCCGGCTCTTGGCCCGCATCGTCTTTTTCATACACAATCTGCTCTGTGCGGTCTGCATCCCCAAGAGTATCTATCAGCTCTTCAAATTGCGGTGCATTTACCACATGATATCCCGGGATCTCCTTTGGAGCAATCCCCATATCCGCCATAAAGAACCAGGAATAACCTGTCAGCACATCTGCGTCTGCGATCGTATTTCCCTGCTCATCCACATGCTGCACGGTAACGGTTCTCTTTTCCGGTTTTGCAAGTCCCTGTTCGCCGCGGTTCACCACACAGACTGTCACATGCTGGTCCATCACAAATTCTTCTCCATCCACGGATACATAAATGTCATACTTGCGGTCAGTGGCAATGTTCCTTGGACAGATGATCTCCAGGATCTGATGGTTGCCGCTGCCTGTGATCCCTGTGCCGTCATTTCCTACCATGATAAAATACCAGACGCTGTCAAACTGAGGGACATTGTAGATTGGCCACTCCACACCGTCCTCATCTACGATCTTCACTTTTGTCTTTTTCGGATCCAGATTTGTACCGTACAGGTGTACCTGGATCTTCTTGCTCTCCTGGTTTGTAGATGTCTCTGTGTAGGTCAGATTGTCAGGATCCGGATTCGCACCATACGAATTCACTGTCATGTTTCCAAGCGTGATCTCCTCTTTTGCACAGTCTTTTGGCAATACGCAGACAAGCGGACGTTTTGCAATGTCCTGATAATCCAGTCCTTCTGATACCGGAACTCCGTTGACCGTCAATTTCAAAAGCCACCCCTGCGTTGTCTCTGATTCGTTTGCAGGGGCTGTATATTTCAGATACGGTATATGGTTTTCATCATACTCTACCTGTACCTGAATTTCCGGATTTTCTCTGCTTGTTCTCACATCAATGATCTTGCCCTCAATCCTTGCATCCTTCAAATGGTATCCTTTCAGTCTGGCGATCACTTCGCCGCCTTCCCATTCCATGATTTCCGGCGTGACTACCACATCCGTAACCCTTGCTGTATCATCGATCACCCACGTGAATGGTTTTAATACTTTGTCTTCTGTTGTGCACAATGCTTTTTCTCCCACAATGATCCCAAGACCACCGATGAGCGGTTTATATTCCTCCTCAAGCTCGATCACAACTTTGTTTTTGTCAAAGGATATCTTGTCCCCTTCTGAAAGCGGACGTTCTGCAAAACCCATTTTCAGGCTGATTTTTTCTTTTAATTGTGCAATACTTTCACATGCATTGAACACCGGACAGTCAAAAGCCATGTTGATAACTTTATAGGTATCATCGATCACTACTGCTGTTGGTTTTAAGTCAATCTCTTCCCGGTCGTCTTCCTCTGTATTTTTTATCAAGAAATTCAGGGATTTCGCATCTCCCACCCCATCTTTTGGAGCAACCATAACCTGATACTCTATGTCTTTTCCTGTTCTGTTTTCCGGGAATGTGATCAAAAATTCCCCCTGATCTTTTGTAATGTTTTTCTCGGTGATGATCACTCCATCCAACGGCGTAACAGAAATCACAACATTGTTCTCACTTAAATTTTTCCCCTGGAATGAAATTCGGTATGTCAATCCATTCGCACCGATCGGCGTGGAGGAAATCGCAGTCACACTCGTCCCTTCCTCAATCGGAGGTACCTGGTTCCCTTTCACAGTAATGTTTACGCCCTCCCCAAACCACTGTGTGCTGTCTTTTTTGGGAGCTGTCTTCACCTCATAAACTTTATCCTCTTCTCCTGCATTTTGCGGAAAAAGGATGGAAAACACCTGTTTTGTCTGGGAACACTCTTCCTCGTGGAACACTGCCGGCATGCTCTGTTTCACTCCATCCAGAAATACGCCCACAGCCACATGCTCTGCAAGTCCTTCCCCATAGACTGTAAAGGTAACTTTCTCCTCCTGCTTGCCATCTGTGGAAGTCTTGTCCGCATTCAGCATATAAATAACAGCCTCCTGCTCACCACCTCCAACATGCACGCTGCATGTAGCGGACGCATTCCCGGATGTGTCCCCGTCTGCGTAGAAATCTACCGTATAGGTTTTTGCCCACTCTGTGTTATTTTTCGGGAACTGTATCTGTACAATCTGCTTTTCCGAAGAGTTTTCCACAAACTTTGTGTCCACAGGCACTTCCCCCAACAGATCACTCACCTTTATCCCAACATTGTCTTCAAGATTTTCCCCGGTCACTGTAAATTCCACAGTGCCCCCGCTTTCTACAGATGCATCTTTTGGGGTAACTGAATGGATCACAGAAACTGCCTTTACATCTTCCATTTTCACATCCGCTGCAATTGTACTAAGCGGTGTCACCTGCACAGCTGTCAATGCCGCAGCCATCAACAGCGCCATCCATCTTTTCTTCATAATCTTCTCCTTACTTTTCCAATATTTTCTAGTTTATCATTATTATTTTAAAAGAACCTTTCCCTTTACTCAAATCGGAAATGTGAATAAATAGACGTATTTATTTATATTTTTAATAAATTCCGCTTTGCAAACGAAAAAAACGATGGAAATCTCTTTTGATTCCCATCGTCTCTTTTTCTTTTATCTGCTCTTCATTAAGCTAATTTCAGTGGATTAACCTTTACACCAGGTCCCATTGTAGATGTAAGAGTCACGCTCTTGAGATACTGACCCTTAACAGCTGCTGGTCTAGCTTTGTTGATAGCGTCGATAAGCGTCTGGAAGTTGTCCGCTAACTGCTCCTCTGTGAAGGATGCTTTTCCAATCGGTACATGAATGATGTTTGTTTTATCCAATCTGTACTCAATCTTACCGGCTTTGATATCATTGACAGCTTTTGTAACGTCCATTGTTACTGTTCCTGCCTTCGGGTTTGGCATCAAACCTTTTGGTCCGAGCACACGTCCGAGACGTCCAACAACACCCATCATATCCGGTGTAGCTACAACTACATCGAACTCGAACCAGTTTTCATTCTGGATCTTCGGAATGAGGTCTTCTGCTCCTACGTAATCTGCTCCAGCTGCTTTTGCCTCCTCAGCTTTTGCGTCTTTTGCAAATACAAGGATACGAACCTTTTTACCTGTTCCGTGTGGCAATACTACCGCACCACGGATCTGCTGGTCAGCGTGACGTCCGTCACAGCCTGTTCTGATATGAGCTTCGATTGTTTCGTCAAATTTAGCAACGGCTGCTTTTTTTACCAATGCTACTGCTTCGTCTCTGTCGTAAAGATTTCCTCTTTCGATCATTTTTGCAGCCTCAATATATTTTTTTCCTCTTTTCATCTTAAATAACCTCCTAGTGGTAATATCGGGAGCTAGCCCTCCCACATTTACGTTTACAACTATTTATATTTGCCTATTCTTCTACTGTAACACCCATACTTCTGCATGTTCCTGCGATCATGCTCATAGCTGCCTCTACGGATGCAGCGTTCAAGTCAGGCATTTTCAACTCAGCGATTTCCTGTAACTGAGCTTTTGTAATTGTAGCAACTTTTGTTTTGTTCGGAACGCCTGAACCAGATTTGATCTTGCAGGCTTTCTTGATCAAAACTGCTGCCGGCGGAGTCTTTGTGATGAAACTGAAACTTCTGTCATTGTATACAGTGATCACTACAGGAATGATCAAATCTCCCTGATCTGCTGTCTTTGCGTTGAACTGTTTTGTAAATTCAACGATGTTTACGCCGTGCTGACCAAGAGCCGGTCCAACCGGTGGTGCCGGAGTAGCCTTTCCTGCTGGAATCTGTAATTTAATATAACCTTGAACTTTCTTTGCCATTTGATTGTACCTCCTTGTGGTATTTGCGGGGTTTTCCCTCCCACGTATCTGTTACATTTTTTTGACTTCTGAGAAACTTATTTCTACTGGTGTTTCACGACCAAATAATTCAACATTGATTGTCAGACTCTGTTTTTGAACATTCATGGACTGAATCACGCCCACGGTATCTTTCCATGCCCCGGCCGTTACGGTAACCGTGTCACCTTCTTTAAAGTCAACAACAACCTTTTCCTCAATGCCAAGAGGTTTCATCTCCTCCTCCGTAAGCGGCACAGGCTTTGATCCAGGGCCCACAAATCCGGTCACACCTCTTGTATTGCGAACCACGTACCATGTGTCATCGTTCATCACCATGTGGATCATCACATAACCCGGGAACATTTTCTTGAGGCTCGCCTTCTGGACACCGTTCTTTAACTCCACCACTTCCTCCATCGGAACGCGGACTTCCAGAATCTGGTCTTCCAGATGTCTGTTTTCGATCGTTTTATCAATGTTGGCTTTTACTTTGTTCTCATACCCGGAATAGGTATGAACTACATACCATTTTGCCTCTGACATAAAATCACCTTTCATTATTGCACTCTTTATCAGCTGCTATTTCACTAATAAATCAATTCCGTATTTGGCAATGATGTCTACTACAGCAATCATAGCGCCGACTAATACGGACATAAAAACGACTGCAACCGTCTGTTTAGCAAGTGTTTTCTTGTCTGGCCAAATTACTTTCTTGAACTCCGCCTTTAATCCTTTGAACCAGCTCTCTTTTTTCTGAGCTTTCGGAGCTTTGCTAGATGTATTTTCGCCCATAACGTCACTTCCTTTCGATGACTATTTCGTCTCTTTGTGCAATGTGTGTGATTTACAGAATCTGCAGTATTTTTTAGTTTCCATACGTTCAGGATGCGTTTTCTTATCCTTTGTCATGTTGTAATTACGTTGTTTACATGCTGTACATTCTAATGTAATTCTTGTGCGCACAACTTCCACCTCGCTTTGTTTCTTATTTTGTTTTAAAGTTACATTTGTAGTTTGCGAGACTACCTATTTTTAGGCATAAAAAAAAGACCTACTTCCATTCGCCCGTCCAGTATATCATAGAGGTACGTCCCAAGTCAACCCTGGGACGTACGAATTCTTCTGCATTTATTTCACTATCTTCTCTTTCTTCCCGCAAAAGCAACTGCTGCCATCACTGCTACTGCTGCTTTGGCGGCATAAACCCCTGCAGATGTGGCATCGCCTGTTTTCACGGATTTTCTTATGGCATTGCCTTCTCCTTTTTCTTCAAACTGAGGCTTTTTTGTTTCTTCCTTTTCCGTTGTCACCTGGTCCGTCTTTCCATCCTCTTCATTATCTGAAGGTTTCTCTGCATCCGGATCTTCTGTGAGTGTGACTTTTGCTGTCCCATCCGGGTTTCCTTTTCCGGCTGTCAGCGTGTAATTTTCTGTTGTCACGATCACGCGCTCTCCCAGAGCATCTCCGCCTTTTTTTTGCATTCCCAGCCAAAGGGCAGAGTCTCCACCCGCGCTTTCAAGCTCGCTTACCGTGATTTTTCCTTCACCCTGGATGCCGTTTCCTCCAAGGCCGCCGTAACCGATTCCTCCTTTTGCAGTCAGCTTTCCTTCACCGCTTATGGTACCGTTATTCAAAACAATCCCTGCTCCTCCGTTCAGAGCCGGCGCATAGTCTCCGCCCCCTTCTGCCGTAAGGCTGCTGCCCATCAGAACATTCAGGTTTCCATTCACCAAAACTGCATCCTGTCCAGGTACATCTCCGTACCCTGCATCTGCTACAATACTGTTTTCCCCTTTTACGGACACATTTCCATTGACGATCACAACCGTCTTTGCATCCGCTTTGTCAGAGCCGTCTGTCAAATACCGTCCATGGGACACGATTTTTGCATTGTATAATGTGCTTCCATCATTTAATGTCAAAGTATCCGTAAGCGCAGATGAATTATTCATGGAGAATGTTCCTCCGTTTACAATGACCGCACCGTAAGCAACAGAATCACTCAATGTCAGCGATCCTCCTTTTTCAACAATAATGCGAATACTGCTGTAAAATTTTACATTTTCGAATGTCACATCACAGCCAGCAGGTATGACAAGCGTATCGCTCCCCACAGCCTGATTATTTCCAATTATTGCATAAAGGCCTGATTCGTGTGACCCGTAAACGGTCTTTAAATTTTTTGGAACAACTGCATCATCACTCACTGCAATCTCGTATGGTTCTATATCCCATGTATCTGTTCCCGCTGTGATATTGGCAAACTGCTCTTTTAATGTCTCGTTTCCTGTATAAATGCGAAGTTCTTTTTGATTGCTCTCAATGCTCTGTCCTTTATCTTTGAGCACTGCACTGACCTGATAGGTTCCGGCTTTCACCGGCTGTCCTGACACCGCAATTTTGTCAAAAAGATAGGATGCCGTCATACCGCTGCCGCTTGGAGACAAGCTTACTTCCATCTTCGCATCCTTGTTTTTCTGCGCGTATTCATAGAAAGAGATCTTCTCTCCGTTTCCCTCTGTCACATAAACCTCCAGATAATCCTGGTAACCGCTCTGCCCCGCAGTTACACAGTCAAGTTCTCCTTCCAGAGAGATTGCCAGTTTTTCATTGACTGTCAGCACAACCGTCTTTGTCACAGGCGTATCGCCCTGCGCCTCTGCTGTCACGGCGATTTTGTATTCCCCTGCCATCTTTGGAGTTCCGCTCACCGTAAGGATTCCGTCCTGTGCCTTTGCAGTGATCCCCTGGTCTTTTGGCTGCACATCCACTTTAAGAACTGCCTGGTCTTTATTTGTGCCGCCAAGCTCATAACCTACGTTCTCATGAAACGCGGCACCTTTCACTGCGCCGGAGAGTGTGTCTTCCCTCAAAGTCAGACTAAGGCGAATATGGGACGGTTTCTCTGTCCCCATATTTTCCGGTTCCTTTGTTCCGTTTAAATATTCTACTGCCCCGTTGTTCTCAATCTTCCCGTTTTCAAATGTACAGTTGTTGAACACTGCTGTCCCATTGTTCACAATGGTTTTGCTGAAAGTACAGTTCTCAAATGTCACACTTGCACCTTCCGGAATCGTGATCCCTTTTTCCGGCAGACGAAATTGTATGTTCTTCACCATAACTTTGCTTCCGGATGCAAATGTAAACATATCCCCTTCTATATGGTTTCCAAGCCTTCTGACCTTATCCCCTTCTTCGTCAAAGAAAGTTTTCTGCTGCCATCCTTTCAGCTCTTTTACCTGGGACGGAAGAACTGTATTCCCGATCCCTGCTATATCCGCGGCCACTTTCACGACTGTTGCATCACCAAGACTTTCCAAGTATGTATCCAGATCAAAGGAATTATCGTCAATGACGTAATCCCCGCCCGCCTCGTTTGCCTGCGCCTGGGATACCGGAAACATGCCGATCACCATCATGCAGGTACAGAGAACTCCTGCTGCTGCTTTCAAAAATTTTTTCATGTTCTTCTTTCCTCCTTATAAATATTGGTAATTTCTTCCGCATCAATGGTTAGTCCCAGCTAATTATTATAAAATGTATTTTTCTCATGTCAATAAAATTGCCTGTAAAACAGGGCTTTTGAGAGATTTTCTCATTATTTAATGGTACAGAAAGAATTTATTTCACTGTTTTTTATCAGAAAAATCTTTCGCCGAATTCAATTGACTTTTTCCGACAAAAAGGCTACACTTGTGAAAGATTGTGAAACTCACATTTTTATATTTCAAAGGAGGTACATCGTGCAACTTAATATTACGACAGACTATGCTATCAGAACCGTTATTTTCCTTGGCCAGAATAACGAAATTGTAACGTCCGGAGACATAGCCTCCAACATGAAGATTCCGCACAATTATCTGGCAAAAATTTTAAAAAAACTTAAAAAAGCGGGCTTGGTCCGATCTATTGCCGGTTCTCAAGGTGGCTATATGCTTGTCAAAAGACCTGAAGAAATCACCCTCGGAGAAATTATCTCGACAACCGAAACAACGATGAAGATCAACCGGTGTCTGGAGGCGGACACATACTG
This sequence comes from Lachnoclostridium sp. An181, assembly GCF_002160325.1. Taxonomy (GTDB): domain Bacteria; phylum Bacillota; class Clostridia; order Lachnospirales; family Lachnospiraceae; genus An181. Next base: position 186,045 of record NZ_NFKJ01000004.1, on the reverse strand, counting down.
CAGCAGGAACGCGACAGCTACCTGCATGATCCGCAAATATTATCAGATACTGCAAAATGAAATCGACAATGTTGTTTTAAAACGAACAATCGGAGACATTTTAAATGAACGTTATACAAAACCGTAAATAAAGAAAGGATGCCTTGGGCACCCTTTATTTATCATCCATCAGGAATCAACCGAACCTGCGGAAGGCTTTAAAAGCTCTTTTAAATAGTTCCGGTCTTGAATCCTGATTTTTTTATAAGAAGAGGAAATAATTCCACCCTTTTTCCACTCGCCGAGTACTCTTGACACTGTCACACGGTTCATCCCAAGAATCATGGCAAGCTCTTCCTGTGTGTAGGGAATTGAATCTTTTGTGACGCCCTTATCCGAATCCGGCATCTCTGTCTCATAGAGGAGAAAACTTGCGATTTTCTGATAGCGGTCATAGAGAGTCACTCTTCTAAGCTGTTCAACAAGATGGTTGCATGTCCTGGAAAGCAGTTGCATCATCACCTTCATTAAATCTTTTGACTCCTCCATAAAATCATACAATTGATTCAGATTACACACTAAAAGTTCCACCTGATTTACTGCCTCTACACACACCGGATAAATTCCATGGCTTAAAAAGGAAGTCTCTCCGATAATTTTCCCTCTTCCCACAATTTCAAACGTCATTTCTCTTCCCGACTTGGTCGTGCAGAACGCTCTCACTCTGCCTTCTTTTATAAAATATAAAGACTGGGCCACATCCCCCTGCATATAGATTGTCTGCCCTGGTTCATACTTCAGGGAATACCCGGCCTTCTCAAAATATGGATACAGCTGTTCCGGTATCTTTATCTGCTCCATGTTCTTCCCTCCTCATATCATCGCTCCTATTATACACGCCAATAAAATAGATTTTCTGTAGCCCAGGCTACGGTATCCTTCTGAAAGTACAGGTATAGTATATATATTCAACAACAGGAGGATCACACTTATGAAACAAAATTCACTTTCTTTGACTGAAGGAAATATTGCAAAGGTACTCATTCGTTTTTCTGTACCTTTTCTCCTCGCGAATCTTCTGCAGGCTTTGTACGGAGCAGTTGACCTTTTTGTGATCGGAAGATTCTGCGATGCCAGCAGCGTGGCTGCAGTATCCACAGGTACATCCGTCACGCAGATCATCACAAGCCTGATCTCCGGTCTTACCCTCTCCGGAACCATTCTTGTAGGCAAATATCAGGGCATGGGGCAAAAGGACAAAGTGGAAAAATCCATAGCAACAACAATCTGTTCTTTTGGGATCTTTTCCGTCATTCTCACTGTAGTGCTGACTATGAATATTTCAAATATCCTAAGCCTTTTAAAGACACCCGCGGACGCTTTTTCCGGAGCTCATGAATATGTCTTCATCTGCTGTCTTGGTATATTTTTTATATGCGAGTACAATGCTCTAAGCGCCATCCTGCGCGGATACGGGGATTCCGTAAGTCCCCTCATCTTCGTATCCATTGCCTGTGTCTGCAATGTTGTCGGCGATTTTTTTACAGTAGCAGTTCTGCACATGGGTGTTGCCGGAACAGCCATTGCAACCATCGCCTCCCAGGGGATCAGCATGTTCTGTGCCATTTTTTATCTGAACCGAAAAAACTTCATCTTTCGTTTTTCCCTGCAGACGCTTCGGATTGACAAACAGATTTTAAAAGAGATGATTCTCATCGGCATACCTGTTTCCTTCCAGGAATGTATTGTGCGCATCTCATTTTTATATTTAAATTCCATCACCAACAGCTTTGGCATCTACACCTCCTCTGCAGTGGGCATTGCCGCAAAGTATGATGTCTTTGCCATGCTGCCGGCAACCTCTATCGCAAATGCTCTGGCTGCACTTACTTCTCAGAATATGGGAGCTAATAAAAAAGAGCGGGCAGTTTCATTTGTCAAATACGGAACTTTTGCCGCATTCCTCTGCTCGCTCCTGTTCTTTCTCTGGGCACAGCTTTCTCCGGAGAGCATGATCTCCCTTTTTTCCGGAAACGCAAAGGTCATCCGCGCAGGTGTGCCTTTCTTCCGCGCGTGCAGCTTTGATTACCTTGCTGTGTCCTTCCTTTTCTGCCTCAACGGCTATTTAAACGGAAGGGAAAAAACAATATTTACCATGACAAACTGCTGCCTGGGTGCACTGCTTGTGCGCATGCCACTGATGTATGTTTTGTCCAGCCATCAGGTTCACTCTCTTTTTTATTATGGACTGGTCTCCCCGTTTTCTTCCATTCTGATGCTGGCAGTCATTTTCTTCTATCTTAAGAAAATAGAAAAACAGCATCCTCGTCAGCTTCCACAGGCTCAAACCAGCCGTCAAAACGTCTCAGCATCTCTTCCGTGATAATGTACTGACGCCCCTCTTTCATTGCGTTTGTCTCATTGCGCACCGCAAGACGCTCAAGTCGTGTACGCTCATCCGCCTCCATGCAGATGAGCGTATAAGGGATTTGCCTTTCTTTAAAAAATGTACAGATCCTCCGCCTCTCTTCCTTTGTCCAGTATCCGTAATCAAACACGCACACAATCCCCTGTCGGATAAGGGAAAGGGAAAACTCCATCAAATACTCATTTACCCGGCGCGCAAGTTCCAGGTGCGCCTTCCTTCCCTCGCATTGATCGGATACTTTCAGCATCACTTCATCCACTGAAAGGATGACCGCACGTTTCTCCTTCTGCAGCCTCTTTGCGTAAGTTGTTTTTCCGGCCGCAGTTTTTCCGCACAAAATAATTACATCATTCATGCAGTTTCACCAATTTTGAAATCAGTTTTGTAAGTCCCGGCACAAAGACAAAAATAAGAATGGTTCCCGGAATTGTGGTGATCAATGTTCCGCTTACAAAAGCTGCGGCTGAGTAGGATGCTCCTGTAGTTCCAAGCAAAACCACATTGGCAAGTCCGTTTGCAATCCGCCCAAGCACGACCGCCACAATCAACGCTCCATAAAGCCTTGGAATGGAATTTGTCTTTCCACTGCCCAATGCGCCTGCCGCTATGGCATAAACTGCAAGCTCGATCATCATAGCCACACCCACCGGAAAAAGCATCGGCATTCCGGTCAGCATAGAACTCAAAAATACGGTGCAGACTGCAACAACGGCACCGAGCATAGGCCCACACAAAAAGGCACAGATAAACACCGGAATATGCATCGGCAGAAAAGCGGAGCCAAGTCCTGCCATATGGAAAATAGTAGGAAAAACAATTCCTAGTACAAGGAACAGGGCACAGATCACCAGTTTTTTTGTCGATATCTTCATGTTTTTCTCCCTCTATTTTATTTCGATCAATTCGTATTCTCTGCTTCCAAGCCCAAGTTTTTCCGCATGCTCAAGACAGACTTTCCACTCGCTCTCCGGTGTGGTATTTGTAAAGTGATCATGGTGATCGCAGAAACCATGTGCATGCATCCGTTCATCCAAAAGGCTTCCAGGAATCGGCTGTTGTGCATTGCATGCATCCGCACATGCCTGGTCAAGCGCAACTGGGTCAAAACTTGCAAACATCCCCACATCCGGAAGGATCGGAAGATCATTTTCTGCATGGCAGTCACAGTACGGAGACACGTCAATGACAAGGTTGATGTGGAAACAAGGCCGTCCGTCCACAACTGCTTTTGTGTACTCTGCAATCTTCATATCCAGCTCTTTGACTGCACTCTCATTTGTATTGTAAACTGCATCAAAATTGCATGCGCCAAGACAGCGTCCGCAGCCCACACATTTACTGTGGTCAATGCTCGCTTTTTTGTCTGTAAAGGAAATCGCACTGTGAGCACAATTTCTTGCACAACATCCGCAGCCCACACACTTTTTCTGGTCCACGGTCGGCTTTCCGCTATTGTGCTGCTCCATCTTACCTGCACGGCTGCCGCAGCCCATTCCGATATTTTTCAGGCATCCGCCAAACCCGGTTGCCTCATGCCCTTTAAAATGACTCAGGCTGATAAACACATCCGCATCCATCACTGCCCGGCCAATTTTTGCCTCTTTTACAAGCTCTCCGCCTTCCACCGGAACAGATACCTCATCGGTTCCCTTCAGTCCATCACCAATGATGATGTGGCAACCTGTGGAGAGAATGTTGAATCCGTTTTCATAGGCAGCGCTCAAATGTTCCAGAGCATCTTTTCTTCTCCCCACATACAAGGTATTACAGTCCGTAAGAAATGGCCGTCCTCCCAGCTCTTTCACCACATCCGCCACTGCCTTTGCATAGTTTGGACGAAGGAAAGACAAGTTGCCCGGTTCCCCGAAATGTATCTTAATGGCTGCCATCTTTTTTTCAAAATCAATATTTCCAATCCCTGCCGCCTTGATCAGTTTCTGCAGTTTTTTTGGAAGATTCGTCCCCGGACGCGCGCGCAGGTCCGAATAGTAAACCTTTGATTTTTCCATTACAAATCACTCCTCTTCTTCTAAAAATCACGTATTCCAATTTTTTATTATAAACGATTGCATAAAAAAAAGAAAGACAGCTGCTCTTTCAAATCAGCTGTTCTTTCGCAAAATTTCCGCTATCTTTTCCTGGGGAATTTCCCATACAGAAAAAATCGGTTTTGGCTCACTTTCATATGGTGCGATCTGTTTTTCAAACCATGTCACGTCTCTCCACGCCCCGCTTTTGTACCCTGTGTTTTTACACACCCCAACTTTCTCAAAGCCAAGCGACTCATGCAAAGCTTCGCTTTTTTCATTCGGCACAGTGACAAGCCCGTAGACAGTCTTCACACCCTGCAGTTTTAAAATATCCATCAAAGAAGTATAAAGCTTTTTTCCGTACCCTTTGGATGTGGCATCTTTTGAAAGATAAATTGAAAGTTCTGCATTCCACTGGTAAGCCTCGCGCTCCATCTGCCGGTGCGCATAGGCATATCCTGCGATCCCCTCATCCGTTTCGCACACAAGATACGGATACTCCTTAGCGATCCCCTTGATCCGTTTCCTGAAACTTTCCTCATCCGGCAGCACATACTCAAAACTAATGGCTGTGTCAATATATTGTGCGTAAATATCCAGGATTGCTTTCGTATCTTCTTCTTTAACAAGTCTTAACCTCACGGATTTTCCTCCTTATCTCCACCTTGCAGGATACGGACTTCTCCTCCTCGCAAAGTTTCTTTTATTCCGTCCTCTCTTTCCACTACAAGCCCGCATGTGTCATCCAGATCCACTGCTTTTGCCTTCACTTGCCTGTCTTTTTTACAGATCAGGATTTCTTTTCCAAGACCAACAAGCCGTTCCCTGTAATCTTGATAAAATTTCTTTTCATCCAGATTTTGATAATATCTCCAAAACCGCTCCAGCAATTTTGCAGCCAGAATGTTTCTTACATTTTTCCCAGTCTCCTTGCAGATAGCAGACGCTGTGTTCTTTAGTTTCCCCGGAAACTCTTCTTTTGGCCGGTAGACATTGATGCCTATCCCCACCACAAGGCAGTCCATCTCACCACTCTCCATAGACATTGAGCCTTCGGTCAGAATCCCGCACACTTTTTTCCCGTCTATGAAAATGTCATTGACCCATTTGATCTGGGTCTTCACTCCCACAACCTCCTCTATGGAAAGCGCAGCCGCAGCCGCGGCAGCTGCGGTGAACAGCATGGCTTTTGTCTGTTCCATAGACGGCCGCAGCAGGATACTCATATAAAGTCCGGTTTTAGGCGGGGAATAAAACACTCTGCCCCTCTGACCTCTTCCCTCTTTCTGACATTCAGCTAAAACAACCGTCCCCTCCTTTGCTCCTTTGTCCGCCAACTCCTTTAATTTCTGGTTCGTGGACGGCAGTTCTTCGTATATCTGAATCACAAATTTGGTCTTTTCCTCTTTAAGATTGCTTTGGATGGCAGCAGCTGAAAGCTTGTCACTGTCCGCAAGGAGACGGTAGCCTTTGTTTCTCACACCTTCAATCTGGTAGCCGTCTTTTTGCAGACTGTGAATCGCCTTCCACACAGCGCTTCTAGTGACATCCAGCGCCTTTGCGATTTCCTCCCCGGAGATTGATTTGTCTTCTGCCCCAAGCAAAAAAGTCAGGACTTTTTCTTTGACTGTCATAGCGCACCTCGTTTCTTTGTATGTGGTTATTATACTATCATGTCAGTGTTTGCTCAAATGAAATTGGCATGCTATCAAGAATTTCTTCTCCACAAAGAATCCTCCACGGATTTTCCTTTAATAAAATTTCCACACTTGCACTTCCGTAGTAAGTTTCCAAAATCTCTGCCACTTCGTTCATTTCTGTTGTCCGATATTCTGAACTGTGAGCATCAGACGCCACAACAGATGCAATTCTATGTTTTAAAATAAGGTCCGCATTCCTTCTTATCCTTTCGCTAAATCTCCCCAGTATACTGCCCTTATTCACTTGTATCACAGCTCCCATTTGCTGCCATTCAAAGACATGCCCAATTTGCCTTGATACGCACCGATAACGCTCCGGATGGGCAAGCACCGGGATATATCCTGCATTCAACATTCCATCCACATCTTCATATATCTGAGAGGCAGAAACCTCAAAATCAAATTCAATAAGTGCATATTTTGTCCCATTTAAAGTAAGAAACTTCTCTTCCTTCAAAAGCCCTGGAAGACGTCCATCAGACATCAGCTCCATGCCCGGAACTATTTCAAGAGAACTTCCTTCTTTTTTTAGCAGATTTTCAAGGTTATAAAATTGCTCCCAATATTTTTTTAAAAACTCGGCACTGTTCTGGCCGGGAAGATTGGCATGAGAAAGGGCAACCAGTGTCCGTACTCCCGAGGAACTTGCCATATCGGCCATATCAAGCGCATCCTCCCAGTCCTTTGCACCATCATCCAGTTCAGGCAGAATATGTACATGTAAATCAACCATTTTTGTATCCCGCCTTTTACTTTACTGTAACCTTTAAAACCTGTGAAACCTTCTGGGTATTATCAGTCGAAACAACAGTATATCGCACTTCATAATTTCCCGCGTGCAAAGTGTCCACACTGCTCGTCACGCTCACGCGGCTCCCCGACCCGGAAGGATCGGAGATTATTTCAATATAATCCTCTGCAATAAACTCCGAGCCAACCGCCAATTGGATATTGTCTGCCTTCAATGTTACCGTCAAATCCTCCAAAGTTCCTTCCACATCTGCATCCACAGTCTTTTCTACACTGTCTTGATATGCATTCGTGTAGTAAAACGTAATCTTATATTTTCCTTGAGCTGCTTTTTCTCTCATCCAGGTAATTTCCTCTGTCGTATCCTTGCCAAATCCATCCTCTCCCCGGAGAAGTCCAGACTCTTTGAGGAATGCGGTCAGATTAGTCATATTTTCTGCTTTGAGGTTTAAATGGTCATTCACCTGAATAGACGGTCCGCTGTATCCAACTAATTTTAAATCTCTTCTTCTGGTTGTCTCTTTTCCATTTTTATCAAATACAGTATATCTTATAATTTTGTTTGTCTCATTTCCATCACCTGTCAGCACTGCTGTCACTTTATCAGTCAGATCCTCTCCGTCTTGAGAAACTGCACGAACCCCCTGCATAAGATTGAGTTCTCCTCTTCCATCATACACAAGTTCGTCAGTCTCCATTTTTAATACCGGTCCCTCAAAAGCCGTTCGTTTTCCCCCAGAAGTGTGCGCAGTCCGGTTTTTCCATACAGCCGCCGCAAACACTGCTGTCAGCAAAACCAGCGCTGTCACTCCAATGATCGTATGTATTCTACTTCTCCCTGTTCGCATATTTTTCATCTCCATACTCTCCATCACGCCTATAGCCGTAGCCATAATTATAACCGTAGCCATAACCATATCCATAGCCATAACCGCTGTGGCCTACTTTAATTCCGTTGAAGACATACCCAAGCAGTCTTGTATGCACGCCGTCCAGCTCCGCAAGGCCATCCAACACCCTTCTTCTTTGAACAAAATCATACCTCACCACATAGAGGATACCATCTGCATATTCCGACAGCACGGCCGCATCCTCAAACATTTCTGACGGCGGTGCATCAATGATCACATAATCCATCTCTTTTCTCAGACTTTCCATCACATCCAACAGATTGGAAGAATTAAGAGTCTGTGTCACTTCTTTTATAGGTTCTTTTCCTCCAAGAAAATATACCCCACTTTCTTCATCATGGAAAATAGCGTCTTTCACAGTGCACTCTTTACGCAAAACTTCATAAAGCCCTTTTCCTTTGACCCCTTCTATGTATTTCCAGTCCGTCTGTTTTCTCATATCACCATCCAACAAAAGCACCTTATATCCATACTCTGCAAGGGAAAATGCCAGATTGACTGCAACTGTTGTCTTCCCCTCTTCCGCCACCGTGCTCGTCACAAGCAGAACCTTCCCGTCAATTCTTTCCATTTCCCTTTTGACCCTCATCTGGAGGCCCTTGATATTTTCCCGGAACCCCGCACCCACACGGCTGTCAAAAACCGTAATCCTCGATTCTATTCTTTTCTTTCTTGCTTTTTGCCTTACATTCGGAATCTTTGCCAAACACTTTAAATTACTTACCTTTTTTAGTTCCTCTGGTTTCTGTACGGTTCTTTTCAAAAACGCATACAATACAACAAGCAAAAGGCCTGCCAGCACGCCAAGGAATGCCCCTTTTACCGTTGTTCTCACATAATTTGGCTTATTAAAAGGTTCCGTTGGCTCTGTCGGCACATCGATCATATTGAACTTGGTATTGCCGATGACAAACCGCGATATATTTGGATATACTCGAATCGCGGACTCTAAAATTGTCTTTGCCTCCGATGCATTCATGCTGACCACAGACATTGTGATCAAGTTAGAATCCGGCACCACACTTGCAGTGATACTTCCATTGATGGAGGAAATTCCCAAATCTTCCTTGATGGCCTCATTTAAAAGATTACTGCTCAAAATGTAAGGAAACGTCTTTGCAAGCTGACCTGCTGTTGTGCTGTCATAATAGAAATTGTAACTGCCGCTGTTTTCGCTGTTTGACTGTGTGCTTGTCATCACGGTAAAAACGGCTTCTGCTCTGTACATCGGTGTATAAAACCTTGATGCCCGGAGATAGAAAATGCTCCCCCCTATCAAAGCTAAAAGGACGATCAACCACCACCATCTGAATATCCCAGAAATAAAATTCTGAATCAGACTGACAATGTCTATCTCCATTTCCTCTGTTTCTGCATGATTAAGCTCGCTCATCCGATCCCCCCCTCTTCCTTACTCTTTCTCCATATCCGGAATAATGGTATCCGGAATTTCCATATATTCCAAGCTCTTTGTGGAATACATTCAGCACAAAGCCTGCAAAATCTATCTTGCTCTGGGAAACTGCATCCACTGCCTCATTGATGGCACGGATATCGCTCCAATTCTGCCTTACAACAAGAACTGCAAGATCCGCCATCTCCATTGCAAGCTCCGCATCGCTGGAATATCCCATCGGAGAGGTATCCATGATAATATAATCCATCTTCTCCCTGTACAGTTTCAATAAATCTTTCATTTTCTGCGAATGAATCCAGTTTCCCGAATTTGCGATACCTTTTTTCTGGTAGATGGTGTACAAGCGTGTTTTCTCATCATAATTGAGAATCTCTTTTGCAGCGGCCTTTCCATCCAGATAATCTTTGAGCATAATCTTAGTCGTCTCTTTCGCGTCAAAAATCAATGTTTGTGCTGGTTTCTTTAAATCGCCATCTATCAAAAGGACTTTTCTCCCTTTTTCCGCAAGGGCAAGCGCTATATTGGCTGCTACAGATGACTTTCCTTCATTTTCCGCCACACTTGTGATGAGCATCACTTTCTCCCCATGTCTCCTCATATGATTTTCAAGCCGGGTAGCAAGCTTTCGATATGATTCAGCAAATGTCATACTCACTGTTGCCTGAGAAATCAAAATAGATTTCTTTCTTCTGCGAATAATCTCTTTTAGTGTATGGCGTTTTTTTTCATATGGTATTTTACCTAAAATCTTTCCATCCAGATTTCTTCTTGCCGATGCCTTTGTCTTGACTGTAAATCGCAGCACAGAAAACAAAACTATGACGGCCGCTGCAAGCGCTCCCCCTCCAATAGCTCCAAGTTTTTTTATCCTGTCCACATAAAGTGTGTTGGATGGACTAACCGGCACAGAAGGTTCCTTCACCATCCTAAGAACTGCATTGGAAAACAGATAGTCTGACACTGTGGTATAATTTTTCAGTGCTGTTTTTAACATCAGGTAAGCCTGTCTAGGATTTTCTGCCGTGGCCTGTAAAACCATAAGGTTTGTCTCCTGGATTACTGTGGAAGAAAGCTTTCCATTTAATTCTTCTCCCAGCTCCTCCTGTATTTTGTCAAACAAAACATCGCTTTGAAATACTTCACTGAGAACTCCCGCCATCTGTGTTGTAAGATTTAATGACGAGTAGGCTCCGGAATCATTTCCTTTGGCTGCAACCGCAACTGTTGCCTGAGCCGTATATTCCGGAACATACATCCATTTGTATGCCCCCTCGATTCCAAACCACATGGCCGCAGCAGCAAGGATGATAACCCAGATATTTTTCACCAAATCCACACAGATATGATAAATACTGATCTCATCAAAATTAAACTCTCTTGTATCTTTCATGGCTCTCTCCTTTACTCTCTCACGATCACTGTGGTCCATGTCATCCCTGCCTCCGAAGTCAGCTGTACTTCGTATACACCTTCTTCATTTATATTTACATTGGAGGAAACCTGGATTTTTGCCGCATTCACAGCTTTCCCCTGTGCATCTGTGACCTGATTTTTACATGTATTTACATCGAATGCTGTACCTTTTTTGAGGTAGATAAGCGGAGCATTGTTGCTGAGCAATTGTATTGATGAATCCACAATATGTACCGGTAGTGCTGCATTTGTCACATCTCCAAAACTATTTGTCACCTCCACATGAATTGTGTAGGCCCCGGGCGCCTGATATACTACATCGCTGGCGGTCTGTTTTACCATGGAAGAAATATTTCCATCCAGCACATCGCTGGCTCCAATTTTGCCAAGTATGTCCACTGCCACGCCTGACTCGAATATAAGCGGTGAAGATAATGTAAATTGGGGAGATTCATATCCTGTAAACCTAATCTTTCTTGTTAAGGTTGCCGCCTGGTTTGCCGAATCAAATACAATGTAGCTTACATTGCATACACCCTTTTCAATAAACTGAGAAAGATCTCCCAAAAGAATCTTGTCCGTCAAATCGCCATCTTCTTCATCCCACGCAGTTAATCCTTCCTTAAGCTGCTCTTTTGTATAGTCTACCGGAATCTCTATTTCACTCTTCTGACTGGTTATTACCGGTCTGTTCGGATCCTGAGCCGCTTTTTCCTTTGCCAGAGCGCCTGCATACAAGCCAATTCCCACGATAAAAACCACAATCACAGCTATTTTGAAATATTTCATTTCTTCCCTCTTTTCTTAAGTTTCAATACATACTGCAAAGGTACTTTATTATTATATCACATGACTTTTAAAGACACTATAAAAAAGAGACGGAATTTTTGTCTATAAGCCTCCCATCTCTTTCTCAATTCTTTTCAATTTTAAAAATTATCTATTATTTCTCCATCCAATGTAATTTCAAACATCACACCCCCTTCTACATTACTCATCTGATAGTCCATGCCATGCAGTTCCAAAACCTTTTTCACGATATACAATCCCATACCAGATCCACCAGTAGCCTTATTTCTGGATTTCTCCACACGGAAAAATGGCTGGAAAATGTCCTCCAGGTTCTCTATGCGCGTTCCCGTATTGATAATCTGCAGGCGTTTCTCGTTCTCTAGTTTCAAAATCACCTGCTCCTGTGGGGGCGAATACTGAACCGCATTCAGGATAATGTTGGACAGAACTTTTTTAAACAAGCGCTCATTAACATATATCTTGATATCCGTATCTATCTGATTCTTTATCTGGATTTGTTTCTTTTTTGCAATCGGCAATATCGACTTAATATCGGACTTGATCATTCTTACCAGGCTGGCCTCTTCATAAGACTGCTGCATATCATTTGCATCTAGCTTTGCAACTAGAATAATCTCTTTTACCAGTTTCTCCAGGCTGTTCAATACAGTTAGGTTCTCCCGCAGATACTTCTCCCTATCTGCAAAATCTCCAATCTTATAAAGCATGTTTTCGGAGTAAGCCTTCAAAATAGTAATCGGAGTCTTCAATTCATGGGACACAGCCGCAAAAAAACTCTTCCGCTGCCGCTCCATATCTTTCATCTTCACAATATCCTGCTCTAGCTGCTCACTCTTCATCTCCAGTTCCTTCAGCGTCCTCTGCAGATTCAGACTCATGGAATCCAGACTTTCTGCCAAGATTCCCAGCTCATCTTTTCGTTTCGTATTGCATCGCCATGTCAAATCAAGCGTCGAAAGCCTTTTGGACACTCTGCTCAGATATATGATCGGTCTAATCAATATCCGATGACAGAGATATGCTGTTATAAAGGATGCCAGTAGTACTAAGATCAATACCAGCGGGATACTTTTCCAAAAGCTCAGTGTTACATTCTGCCTTCCCGAGGAATCAACCACAAAAAATACAAGCATATCCTCCTGTGTACTGTTTTTAAATTGCACCCCATATGCCAAACTGTTCAACTCATCCTCTGTTGTCTCTTTAATCTTATCCATATCTCCAAAGGAAAACTTCTGCCCGTCAGCAGTGTCCAACTTCGCCAATACCACATTTTCTATACAGAAGTTGTAAATTGGTTCCTTGGCTTCTTCCAACGTCATCGAAGATAGTTTTTCAACAAAGTCATCCGTGTTCCTCTGTACCTGTACATTGACATTTTTTTGATACGTTTTCGGAATAGACAACATCATAATTGCATAGACAAAGGCGCTGCAGATAACCAATACAAAAACCGTGCCAATAAAAAATTTTATACTCAAACTGGTTCTAAGTTTATTTTTCAATTTTATATCCTATCCCCCTTACTGTTTGAATACATGTGAGCCCTTTTTTCCGCAGATTCATTATATGAAAATTGACCTCCCTTTCTCCGGTGCTGAAATCGTCCCCCTTATCTCCAATTATCAACTCATATCGCGTACATACTTTCCCCATGTTTTCCATCAAATACTTTACAATGTCGAATTCGGTACGTGTAAGATAGACTTCCTTGCCATCAACAAAAGCCACCCGGCTGGCAATATCCAGTTTCACATTTTCATTTTTCAAACACGATTCTTCGTCTTCAGAATTTCCTACACTCATCCGCCGCAGCACTGCTTCGATCCGTTTGAGTACTACCCGTACTGAAAATGGTTTTACGATATAATCATCCGCCTTCAGGTCAAAGCACTTGATCTCTGCTTCCTCTTCATCCAATGCAGTTAAAATGATAATAGGCACCAAAGAAACTGCTCTGACCTCTTTACAGACATCATAACCATCCTTCTCCGGCATCATAATATCCAGTAAGATCAAGTCAATTTCCCTTTTCCTAAATTCTGTAATTCCTTCCGCGCCGTCATATGCCTGAAACACCTCATAACCGCTTACGCGCAATAATTCTCCCAGGGCATTTTGAATAAACCTATCATCTTCTACAATTAAAATCTTCTTCATTGCACTACTCTGCAAAATGTTATCTGCTTTAACCACTTGGCCTACGTCCAGCACAGCGATCGCATATTTTGCAACCTACCTCCTACTATTGCTCTGTTTAAGAAAAATATTACTCCCAAATATTGTGCATTCATCTGCATATCCTCATCGTGATCCTTCTCATCCTGCCATAATTGTTTCCTCTCTTTTCAAACTTCTTTAACAAAATAGGTAATATTCTATCTATATCAATTCTGTATTTACTCAATCTATCCCATATCATTTTTACATAAACTTTTTTATTATAGCATAAAGAAGATGGGATTATCAAAGCATATTAAAAACCTATCCCTGATAATCCCATATCTTTTTGGTTCACGCTGGTAATCGCTCCGCCAGCTACGCTACCATTATAGCTTACAGTAGAAACGGTCTTCTTGCTCTTACAACAACTTACCGCCTTTCAGTGTCAGAACAACATCCGCCTGACCGGCGAGCTCCAAAGAATGTGTCACAACGATCACACACTTTCCATGAACATATGCACTCTCCTTCAGAATCTCTATAATCTCCTGCGCCATCTCCTCATCCAGATTCCCGGTAGGTTCATCCGCCAGCAAAAGCTGGCGTTCCGATGCCAAAGCCCTTGCAATAGCCACTCGCTGCTGCTGACCGCCAGATAACTTTTTCACGTTTCTTTTTGCCTCCTCCTGTGTCAATCCCATTTTTTTCAAAATAGGCAGAGGCGGAAGTTCAGAAACGAGAGCTACATTTTCCTCCGCTGTCATATATTCCAACAAATTGAAATTCTGGAAAACAAACGCCACATTCTGTTTCCGGTGATTCTGTAGTCCCAGTTCAGAAATCTGCTTACCTTTATATAAAATTTTTCCTGCATTGGGCTGTTCCAACCCTCCTATTAATGAAAGCAGGGTACTCTTTCCACAACCTGACGGTCCCAGGATTGCATAAAACTTCCGCGCTTCAAATTCTGCTGAAATCCCTTTCAGGATATTCTTATTCTTTTCATATCCATATCTCAAATTCATTACTTCCAGCAAAGCCATATCTTTACCTCATTTCTATTTTTCTAACCGTCTACCTGTTCCTCAGCTTTGAAATCAGTCTGTCTTTGAAAACAGTTCTACCAGTTTATGCCGCATAATGGAATATGTGACAATCGACACCGCAATAACAAGGATCACACTGCCTGCAATGCACATGAAGAGCATCTGAACCGAACTTATCTGTAATGAAAAGGAGATTGTTTCGTCTCCGATAAGCCGGACAATAATATCATTCAAAACTCCTCTTAGTGCAGTCACCAATACACCAACTGCCACGAAAGCAAACATTGCCACTCCCAGAACCTCGCATAGAAATTGTCCAAAAATATTTTTTTTGCTGTTTCCCAGCGCTATCAAAATAGCAATCTCCTGTTTGCGGTTACGAATCCATATATTCAGAATCAAGGTTAAAACAATGATACTTACAATGATACCCACAATAATAAGAATCTTTATAACCTTTTGTACCTGCGTAAGCGGATTTACAATCTGCTCATACTCAGAATTGTCCATTTCCAGCTTTAAGGTTTTGCCCTGCATTTCCGGCAAATCCATAATCCTGTTATACACATTCCGGATGTTGACCGGATCCTCCACATAAATAGTCAGATCTAAGTATTCATCCGGCTCATCGTACTCATCGTTACCCGGATTAAAATCCGAATACAGCACATTGGCATCTATATCATCCAAAAACATCGTTTCGCTCTGCGCACCTTCAGCCCCTTCGTAGATACCGACAATTTCCAACTCCACAATACTGTCAGCCGGAGAGGGAAGGTATAATTTAATTTTGTCACCTACTTTCAAATTGTTATATTCTGCCAGGACATCGGACATCAAAGCCACATACTGATCATCGGGCTGGATATGTCTTCCAGCCTTTAGCTTATAAACTCCGCTTTCAAACTTTTCACTTTTCTTAGAAGAGAGCACACAAGTGATTCCCGATGCATCACCATACGGCGTAAAGCCACCCCCAAAAGAAGCAGAAAAGTACTTGAAGTTAACAGCTGCGCCGTAATAACACTCTTTGGTTTCGGAATTGTAGTCAACCACTCCTTCCACCTTACTTATTGCCTCTATCAATTTCGAAGTAATCTTATCTCCATTGTAAATGTAACTCATTCCATTCTGAGAACCAGTACCGCTTCCATAATTCCCCGTTTCATCTATCGTCAACTGTAGTTTTCCAGTGACATCCCCTTTTACATTCAAAGACGCATTCTTTGATGATGTCAAAATAGAAACACTCAAAATCAAGAATATTGCAATCACTGACATAATACAAAACAGAATCATATTTTTTGTCCGCTGTCTGATACAATACTTAAATGCTCTTTTAAAAAAATTCATATCTGCTCCTTTACTGCGCCACTTCAAATCGCCACTGCCCGTCCACCTACTCCATTTGACTCAGTATGGTTTTGGGTTGTAATTTTAAAATCGGAATAGCTGCCAAGATTACCGCGCTGTATAAGCCTGCAATCTCTAAGCCAAGCCACATTACAATATCAACTGCCGGCAGTCCCCCAGTTCCGTCAACCCCATTCACATTCAGATTCTCTACTGAAATAAGTTTCTCCGGAACTTCCACAAACAGCCGGTCTGCCACAACACCAGACATTCCCTGTATTACTATGATGGCAATCACAAACGCCGCCAAAAATGTCAGTGTCACTTCCAGGAGATATTGCACCACAATCATTCTCTTGGAGATTCCTATGGACAAGTAAATACCTGCCTCTTTCTTCCTGTTTCGGATATTTACAATCAGCACCAGAAACAGAATAATGATTCCCACGCAGTAGACAATGATTCTTAGTAATTCCATCAAGGTTTCCATTTCTTCCATTCCTTCAGACACCTTACTGTATTTATAATCATTGGAATAAATGAAATATTTCTCCCAATCTATGCCTGGAATTGCGCGGATTTTCTTTTCTATAGCGGGAATCTCTTTGGGATCCTTCACAAAAAAACGTTGCTCGCCTTTATAGATGCCGGGCTCGGATTGCCCCAACTCATCCAGAATGTCAAAAGTTGCTATGACACTGTTTTCCGGCATAGCAGCTGTCGGAAGGTTCATGATATTCTCCTCTGTGGTGGAATAAATTCCCTTAACCTCCACCTCAACGCTCGCCCGATTCCCTGTGAGCCCATCATAATAACTGCCATCTTTCTCCTGTAACTTTGAACTCTTTAGCCAAATCCGGTCACCAACCTTCAATCCATTTGTTTCTGCCAACTGATCCGTTATAAGAACCTTCCTGCTGTCACCCGCAACAATATGCTTGCCATCCAGCATCACATAGGTTCCATCCAGAAAGTTTTCATCCAGTTCCGAATAATTCATACTTCGGATACGGCCCATATTATTTCCTTCATTGTCATCTTGACCAGGCACAAACCTCAGCTGCTCTGATTTCGCATATCCATAATTTACTGTATTCCAGTAACGTACCTTTGACTCATCGAGAATTTCTTTTATTGTCTCTTTGGAAATCGTAGCATCGACCGTTTCCGTTGATATATTCCCACCTTCATCAACCATACTTTTCTGTGTTGGCCGGATGTAAAATTCACCGCCAATGGACTCTCGAATCTTCTCTACCGACAGGTTTGCTTCTTTAGCGATTACAGTACAAAGAAAGCATAAAACTGAAATCAGCAAAAATATTCCAAACATCAATACTGTCTTTTTCTTACTCCGTCTAATGTACAAACTACCTCGCTGTATTGTAGTCAAATGCTTCCTCTCCTTTCTGGCGCTACTCATCTGTGTCTGTTTCAAATTACGTTGGTATTATAGCAAATTGGTTTTCCTTTGTGGTTTGCATTCGGTTAGAGTTTGATTTGCTTTTGGTTAGATTTTTCCGCACACAGCAAAGTGGGCAACCCCAGTTCAACTGCCCGGAAGGCTTTTATTCTATAGGGGATTCATAAGGACTTTCTTACTAGAATAAAAAAGAGATGGAAATTTTATCTATACAAAATCCCATCTCTTTCTCAATTCTTTTCATATTTCAAAAATATCTGTCGCTCCGGCTCTTCCAAAAAAATATCACTGATATACCCATATCCGTACATATCAACCACATATCTTAAGCCATCTTTTATCTCTTCCCCGGAATAGTTATTTCATTTTTTTCTCCTGCAAATTGCAATTCGTTAAGCTATGTATTTTATCCTTCCAAATTTTTCAAAGCAGAAGGATTATTTGAGATAATCGCACCGACAGTTGAACAATTTTCTAAGTTCAGACAATCTCCGCAGGTGGCGACTCCTTTTTTCAATGCACATTGCCGGATACTGCAAAGATTTTCGCAAAATACAGTTTTAACCCCGTCAGTACGACACCCCTTACAGTTTATATGCTCAGGCAGAATGGGTGCATTATCTAATTCAGCCCATAGTTTAGCAGTCTTTTCCCGCAGAGTTTGGTCATCATTGATTGTTGCAAGATACGCATCGCACTTTTCACAGTCCAGCCCGCAATACGCAATCATATCTCTCATGGGTTGTATACCTCCTCACATTACATCTTATATATTTTTCTTCATATAGATAGATTCTGGCATATTTCTATATGATCCATAATCGTTTTTAATTCTTTCACGATGGTCTCCTTTTAGGAGAACAAATCTCAATTAATAGGTTCTATCGAGTATGACTGTAAACTCTTTTTACAGCCATTCTTTTCATAAAATTCTTCTACTCCCGGCTGCGCTCCAAAATACAACATCGTTGGAGTATTTGCCTTTGCCAATTCAAGCAGTTCACTTCCCAATCCTCTTTTCTGATATTTTGGCAGAACAAGCAATTCTGTAATTGTACCAAAGAAATATCCGTCTGTTAGAATCCGCAGACACCCTACCAGCTTATTATCATCATATGCTGTAATATTAATTGTTTTGGATAATGCTATCTGTGTACGATCAGTATCGTAATTGCCCTGCCATATTTGATTCACAAACGGAATAAATACGGAAGCCATAAGGTCAGTATCATTTACTCTAAATTCCATCTCCATCCTCCTCTACATTGTTTTATTGAGATAGGAGTAATTGATAATTTTTGAAATTTTTTGTAACTATACCAGCATTTCTTCGTCTATCCGGTGTACAGGAGGAGGTGAGCAGTTCTCCTCAACGGTCTTTTTCCTTCAAGATTTCTCTGATCTGGGGAATCGTTTTCTTCTGGTCCCGCAAACCTCTAATATATGCAATACGTTCTACTGTTTTTTCTCTGGGATACCGACGTGTCAAATTTGCTCCTTCCTGAACAAACGGAAGAAATCCTTCCTCTGTATAAAACTTTAATGTACTGTACCGGGTCTCAGTCAGGCGCACCAATTCCCCGATCGTCACATACTCGGAAACCAGAATTGCCTCCATACTTCTCTGCCTTGACATTATGTGCACCTTCCTTCATCATGAAATCGCCACGATAAACAAAAGAAACATGGAGTCAATATAATCGGCTACTTTTTGGATCATCTCACTTTGAGGATTCTCCTTGATTTCTTTCAGTCGTTTTTTCAGAGCCTGCTTTTCATACGCAGAAAAATATCTCTGCAGATCCTTACTTTTATTTAAAAGAGCAGTTAAAGCCACAATATCCTCTGACAGCTCTCCATCCTCCAGGAGTTCTGCCCGGATGTTCTGTACAATATTATCCACATCGGCGGCATTGGGGATATAGACTGTCCTCCCATTCATAAAACCGCCCTTTTCCTTCTGTACACAGCCCAGTTCCGCAAGAGATTCTCCCACACCATCAATCAGACTGCTAATATATTTATCCGTAAAATTAAAAGAAAAACATTCAACAACATTCTCAAATTTTACCGGCTGTTTTCTTTTTACAACTTCATAAACTGAACGCACATAAATCTTATCTTCCGGCAATTCAGCCTGAACTGACAATTTCTTCCCGTCAAAAGAAAAAACATTATCCAGCAATAATTCCAGCACTCCGGAAGCCGCTAAACAGGTCGTTTTTTCCATTTCAAGAGTAGAAAGTTTACCATTCTTTTTCAGTATGCACAGCAGATATTGCTGGGTAATGGATAAGTTTTTCATAACAACACCTCCGTTGATTTTATATTTACTTATTACTTACTACTTACGATATGAATATAATCCATCCCGCATCTTTTGTCAAGCCAAAAATGAATCTCTGTATTTTTAACAATACTTCCACCAAAAAGCCAACCAAAACGCATATACTTTGTCAGCGCCTGTCGGTAGAAATCCGGCAGTGACAAGGCATAATAAGGCCAAGGAGGTTGGAAATACATGAAAAACAATCAAATCTGATTTCTCAAAATATAACCGCTCTGCGCCAGTATCACAAATATTTCCAGGAAGAAATGGGTGAGAAAATCGGTGTGACCAGGCAGGCTGTGGCAAAATGGGAGTCTGTTGAAACTGTACCTATGACTCTTCCAGGATCACATATGCAAATGGAGCTCAAAACAGCAGCTTTCTAAAAAAACGGGGCTGCCGCACTAAATTAGTGCGGCAGCCCCTTCTGCAATCGTATTTGCCGGCATTGGATGAATGACAACTATTTACCACTCTTCATGATAATTCATGATTAAGCTTGAATTTGTTGTCAAATTAATATTTTCTTGTCAGGAACAATGGTTTTTTCTTATCCTGGAAGAATGATTTAATATAACTTCGCACCAGCCGGAATGTGGTCGTCCACCATCAGAAGATGAAGCTTTTCCTCTCCCTCTTCCTGATGTACTGCACTGATCAGCATACCGCAGGAATCAACGCCCATCATCTTTCTCGGCGGCAGGTTTGTGATGGCAATACATGTCTTGCCTACCAGTTCTTCCGGTTCGTAATAGTCATGAATTCCGCTTAAAATCGTGCGTTCTTCGTCTGTTCCATCATCCAGAGTAAACTGCAGGAGTTTCTTGGACTTCGGAACAGCCACACACTCTTTTACCTTTACTGCCCGGAAATCAGACTTGGAAAATGTCTCAAAATCAACGAAATCTTTAAAAAGCGGCTCAATCTCTACCTTGGAGAAATCTATCTTCTCCGCCGGTTTTTCTTCTGCTTTTACAGACTGTGCTGCATTGTTTACTTCGTTCTTTACTGCGCCCTGTGACTTCATTGTCGGGAACAACAAAACATCTCTGATCGCTGCGGAATTTGTAAGCAGCATACACATTCTGTCAATTCCAAATCCGATTCCACCTGTAGGCGGCATACCGATCTCCAGCGCATTGAGGAAGTCCTCGTCCGTTGTGTTCGCCTCTTCATCTCCCTGTGCCAGAAGTTCTTCCTGGGCTTTGAAACGCTCTCTCTGATCGATCGGGTCGTTCAGCTCAGAGTATGCGTTTGCCATCTCCCATCCGTTCATGAAGAACTCAAAACGCTCCACATAATCCGGGTTGTCCGGTTTTTTCTTTGTGAGCGGTGAAATCTCAATCGGGTGGTCTGTGATAAAGGTCGGCTGGATCAAATGTTCTTCTGCAAACTCTTCAAAGAACAGGGAAAGGATATCTCCCTTCTTATGGCGCTCTTCAAATTCCACATGATGCTCCCTTGCAAGTGCGCGTGCCTGCTCCAGTGTCTCCACTTCGTTCCAGTCAATACCTGCGTATTTTTTCACAGCATCTATCATTGTCATGCGCGCAAATGGTTTTCCAAGGTCCATCTCAACCCCGTTGTATGTGATGACTGTTGTGCCAAGCACTTCTTTTGCCACATAGCGGTACAGATTTTCTGTCAGATCCATCATTCCGTTGTAGTCTGTGTATGCCTGGTAAAGCTCCATCAATGTAAATTCCGGATTGTGTCTTGTGTCGAGACCTTCATTTCTAAATACACGTCCAATCTCATATACGCGCTCCATTCCTCCCACGATCAGTCTCTTTAAGTACAGCTCCAGGGAAATGCGAAGTTTAAAGTCTTCACTCAGAGCATTAAAATGTGTCTCAAACGGCCTTGCCGCAGCTCCTCCTGCGTTTGCCACAAGCATCGGCGTCTCCACTTCCATAAATCCTTCTCCGTCCAGATATCTTCTGATCGCGCTCAGGATTTTGGAGCGTTTGATAAAGGTATCCTTTACATCCGGGTTCATGATCAGATCCACATATCTTTGACGATAACGAAGATCTGTGTTTGTCAGCCCATGGAATTTCTCCGGAAGGATCTGAAGGCTCTTTGCCAAAAGTTCCACCTGGGATGCATGAATGGAGATTTCTCCTGTCTTGGTCTTGAAAACCTCACCTTTGATGCCGACAATGTCGCCCACATCCATCTTTTTAAATTCTTTGTAGGATTCTTCCCCGATATTGTCTCTTGCCACATAGGACTGGATATTCCCCTGCAGGTCCTGGATATTGCAGAAAGACGCTTTTCCCATGATCCTCTTGGACATGATACGTCCTGCCACGGATACCGGTTTTCCTTCTAACTCTTCAAAATTGTCTTTGATTTCCATACTATGATGAGTTGCATCATACTTTGTGATGACAAACGGGTCTTTTCCGTTTGCCTGCAGCTCCGCCAATTTTTCACGGCGAACTTTTCTCAACTGGTTCAGGTCCTGTTCCTGTACATTTTTCTGCTCCGCCACGTTCCTCACTCCTTAAATTGATTTGTCGATTTTCAGTACTTTATACTCAATTACTCCTGCCTGTGTTTCCACTTCCACTGTGTCTCCGACTTTCCGTCCAAGTAGCGCTCTTCCGACCGGAGACTCATTGGAGATCTTCCCCTGAAGGCTGTTTGCCTCCGTGGAACCTACGATCTTAAACTCAATCTCTTCTTCAAATTCATTGTCATACACAGTCACTGTGCAGCCGATATTGATCTTTTCCAGGTCTACCTCATCTTCCACTACTACTTCCGCATTTTTTAAGATCTTTTCCAGTTCTTCAATGCGCGCCTCAATATCTCTCTGCTCATCTTTTGCTGCGTCGTATTCTGCATTCTCGGACAGGTCGCCCTGCTCTCTTGCCTCTTTGATTTTCTGCGCAACTTCTTTACGTCTTACGACCTTTAAGTTTTCAAGCTCTTCTTCCAGTTTTTTTAATCCGGCATAAGTAAGTATTGTTTTCTTTTCTTCCATTATTTACATCCTCCCTGGTTTCAAGACGAAATCAGCCATTTTGGCCTGGTATATTGCTTTTTTCATACGGTTCTTCACCGTCATTACGCTAAAATCATATATTCCCGCAATTCTGGTATTATACATGATTACCCCCGCAATGTCAAGAAAAAAGCCCCCTGTCATATACTTGTACATTATATGTATCAGCAGGCTTTCTTATTTATACTTTTTCTTCCAGTTTTTTCTCCAAAAGTTCTTCCAGCTCTCCATAGCTTTCCACATGATTGATGGCATCCCTTAGTTTCGCTGAGTTTGGCAGCCCTGTGGTATACCATGCCACATGTTTTCTCATCTCCCGAATGCCAAGATAATCTCCTTTATGCTCCATCTGCATCTTTGCGTGGCGCAGCATCATTGCCTTTACTTCGTGAATATCCGGTCTTTTCGGGACAATCCCTGTTTTTTCATACTCCACAAGTTCCCGGAAGATCCATGGATTTCCCTGGGCTGCCCGGCCGATCATAATGCCGTCGCAGCCAGTCTCCACAAACATTTCCTGTGCTTTTTCTGCGGATGTCACATCCCCGTTTCCGATCACGGGAATGGAGACCGCCTCCTTAACCTTGCGGATGATCTCCCAGTCCGCTTTTCCCGAATAATACTGTTCCCTTGTCCTTCCGTGTACTGCGACTGCCGCCACTCCGCACCCCTCCGCGATCTTTGCGATCTCCACTGCATTGATACACGTATCATCAAATCCTTTTCGGATTTTTACTGTAACGGGCTTTTTAATGGCTTTTACCAGTTTGTCCAGAATCTCCTCCACAAGACGCGGCTCTTTCATAAGCGCAGATCCTTCGCCATTTTTTACGATTTTAGGCACCGGGCAGCCCATATTGATATCCAGGCTGGAAAAAGGCAGTTCTTCAATTCGCTTTGCGATTTCGCTGATAATGTCCGGGTCAGAACCAAACAACTGAAGGGAAACCTTGTCTTCCCGGGGATGGATTTTTAAAAGTTCTTTTGTGTTTCTGTTGTTGTACTGGATGGCTTTAGCGCTGATCATCTCCATACACAAAAGAGATGCGCCCTGTTCCTGACAAAGACACCTGAAAGGCATGTCAGATACTCCTGCCATTGGCGCGAGTATATATCTGTTTTTCAGTGTTACATTTCCAATCTTTAATTCTTTCATCTGTCCTTTTGCTCACCGTTTATTTTTTTCGTAGATCATCCGAAGTCCCACAAGCGTGAGGATCGGATCATACACATCAATGACCGGGGTCTCTTTTGCAATGATCTTTCCAAGACCTCCTGTTGCCACTACTTTTGCATCCATATATCCGGACTCCTGTTTCATTCTGTCAATGATGTACTCTGTCTGTCCAATGTACCCGTACACAAGCCCCGCCTGCATACTGGAGATCGTCTCCTTTGCCAGGATGGACTCCGGTTTTTTGATCTCCACTTCCGGCAGCATGGCAGCCCTTCCCCAGAGCGCTCTTGCGGAGGTACGGATCCCGGGCGCTATCACGCCTGCGATCAGATCTCCGTTTTCATTGAGCAGATCAAAGGTTGTGGCTGTTCCAAAATCAATGACAATCGCCGGCCCTCCATACAGTTTGTGGGCTGCCACTGCATCTACGATCTTGTCCGCGCCAAGCTGTTTGGGATTTTCCGTGAGAATGCGCATTCCGGTCTTGATCCCCGCAGAGACGATCAAAGGCGTTGTTTCAAAGTACTTGATGATCCCGCTTGTCAGCGAGTGCATGATATCCGGCACTACGGAGGCAATGATCACGCCTTCCACCTCCTGCACAGAAAATCCTTTGTGCTCGATCAGGCTGCAGAGAAAAATCCCATACTCATCGGAAGTCCTCTCTGATTTTGTAGTCATTCGAAACTGAGCGACCAGATTTTCTCCCCGGAACAGTCCCAGCGTAATATTGGTGTTTCCGACATCAATTGCTAATAACATCTAGATCTCCTCTCCCAAAAAGAAAACTTTGTAATACAGCTCCAGTGACCTTAAAAGTTCTCCCTTTGTCCTCTGTATTTCTTTCATCTTCAGCCTGCTGCCTATCTCATCGAATCCCGGATCGTAATCTTCACTCGCCACATCGAATACAAGAGTCCCGTCCTCTTCATAGGAAAGTGTGAGGATTCCCCCCACGTCCTCTGTATACAGCACGCACATGATCTTCAGCTCATTTTTTATATGCTCCGGAAGGTTTTCAAAATCCGGATTCAGATAATATTTTCGTTCGTATGCGTTTGCACCGCACAACACTACTTTGTCTTCGTACATAGTTTCTCCTTCTATCCTACACGTATCCGTATACCCCGCGCACTGACACTTCCCCGGAATATACTTCCACGATCTCTCCTGTCTCTTTTTCCACCAAAAGCTCGCCTTTTTCGGTAATACCAAGCGCACGCCCTCTGTACTCATTTCCCGGCTCCAGCACACACACGGTCTTCCCCCTGTTGACAAGTCTTGTCTCATACTCTTCTTTCAGAAACTTCAAAGAACCGCAGCCCGCAAATGTTTCATAATTCTCCTCAAACAAGTTCATACACACAGCCATGAGTTCTTCTTTTTGTTCCTTTCCGATGTCAAGGGAGAAGGCTTTGTCCTTTAACTCCTCCGGAATTTCCATTTGTCCTGTATTGATGCCCACTCCAATGACCACATAGGAAATCATGCCTTTGTCCATGCCCATCTCTGTGAGAATCCCGCATATTTTTTTTGTGCCATTCAAAATATCGTTGGGCCATTTGATGCCTGTCTTCACTTTGCAGACCTGTTCCACTGCCTTTGCCACACTGTACGCCATGATCAGGGTCATCATCGGTGCGTGGGAAGGTTCCATATCAGGACGCAGCAAAAGACTCATGTAAATGTTTCCGTTTTCCTCGGAAATCCACGTCCTCCCTCTTCTCCCCCTCCCTGCGCTCTGGCGGGCAGCACACACCAGTGTTCCGTGTGCTGCCCCTTCTTTTGCAAGCCGTTTTGCCATAAGGTTTGTGGAATCTGTCTCCTCCTCATACAGAAAGCACTGCCCTGCCCACGCAGTAGTAAGGTATGGTTTCAGTGCATTGTTTCTCATTATAAAAGCTCCTTTTCACTGAGCGTTGCAGCCATAACTGCCTTTATGGTGTGCATCCTGTTTTCAGCCTCCTCAAATACTTTCGACTGGGACGATTCAAACACTTCATCCGTCACTTCCATATCCGTAAGACCAAATTTTTCGTGGATCTGTTTGCCGATCGTGGTCTTCAGATCATGGAAGGCAGGAAGACAGTGGAGGAAGATTGCGCTCTTCTTTGCATTTGCCATGACATCCTTTGTCACCTTGTAAGGGGTGAGCTCCCGGATTCTCTCTTCCCACACATCGTCCGGTTCTCCCATGGATACCCATACATCCGTGCAGATAATGTCCGCATCCTTAGTTCCCTCTTCCACGTCCGTGATAAAAGATAATGTGCTGCCGGATTGTTTCGCATATTCCTCACATTGCTTTACAAGCTCTTTGTCCGGAAAATATTTCTCGGGTGCACACGCAGTGAAGTCAAGCCCCAGCTTTGCACAGGCGATCATAAGGGAATTGCCCATGTTAAAGCGGGCATCCCCCATGTACACCAGTTTCAGTCCCTTCAGGCGGTCGAAATGTTCCTGAATAGTCAGCATATCCGCCAGCATCTGGGTAGGATGAAACTCATTTGTCAGGCCATTCCACACCGGCACATTCGCCCCTTTTGCAAGCTCCTCCACAATCTCCTGTCCAAATCCGCGGTACTCGATACCATCGTACATACCTGCCAGCACGCGGGCAGTGTCCGCAATGCTCTCCTTTTTGCCGATCTGAGAGCCGCTTGGATCAAGATAGGTCGTCCCCATCCCAAGATCATGTGCCGCAACCTCAAATGCGCACCTTGTCCTTGTACTCGTCTTTTCAAAGATAAGAGCCACATTTTTCCCTTTTAAAATGTCAACCGGCACGCCTTCTTTTTTCTTTTTCTTAAAATCTTTTGCCAGATCCAGAAGATAGAGTATTTCCTCTTCTGTAAAATCTTTTAGTGTCAAAAAATCTCTTCCCGTTAATTTCATTTTGCCTTCCTCCCTGATACGCATCCAATAGCGTACAAAACGCGGCAGCGTTTCCTGTTCCTGCCTTTCCCCCAGCGCGCGCTCCACCGCCTCCTCCAGTTCCTCTACTTTGTATATCCGGTATTTCGGTATGCCGAGCAATTTTGCCGCTGCCTCGAGCATACCCATGTACAAATCTTTCTCATCATAGCCAAGCGGAAGTTTCAACACAAAGGCAGCCTGCGCTTTCTCTACCTCGCTTAGGCTTTGCAGTTTCTTTTCATAATAGCACGTATCTTTTGTTTCTTCAATATAGTATATCCGCCCTACGAGACCGTACAAAACCCGTTTTGCGTCATAATATCCGATCTTCATATTCAGCTTGCTGCGCTTTTTGTCAAATTCCAGAATACTTCCAAGCCGGACTCTTGGACTGATTTCATATACCTTTGTTCCTTCCGAAAGTTGTACCTTCGGTTCTCTCCCCGGCCCGTGGATGCGTATGGAAATGATATTTTTATATCCCCGCTTTGCAAGGGAGCCAAGCGGGACATTGTTTACAACCCCTCCGTCCATATACCGTTTTCCATCTCTCATTGGTTCATTTTTGAATCCCCACAAAGATGCGCTTGCCAGAAGAAAGTCTTCCAAAGTCCCTTCCTCCAGCTCATCCACGCACAGCTCCAGCTCTTTTTTATCTGTCAGGGAAAAGGTCAGAAGATAAAATGCAATTCCCGATTTTCTGACTTTCTCTTCGTCAATATATGTGTGGATCAGATTTTTTAACGGTGTAATATCTACCCCGCCATCCTTGATCCGCTCCTTCAGTTCCAGGAAAAGTTCAGACAAGGGTATTTCCTTGTTAAAAAACCTCTCCATCCAGTCATCGTCCACATCCATCACCTTTGAAAACCGGATTTCTTTCCATATCCTCTGGGCCTTCTCCACATCACCCATGCAGATGAGCGCTCCATTGAGTGCGCCTACAGATGTTCCGGCAACGGCTGTAATTTTTACTCCAGCCTCTCCCAGCGCTTTCCACGCCCCTATCTGATAGGCTCCTCTCGCTCCTCCTCCGTCCAGTACAATCCCATATTCCTTTGTCAAATCTATCACTGGCTGCATGCTGCGCACCTCCCGTCCTTTTTACTATCTATCATTATACACGCATCCATATCAAATAATCAAAAAAGGCGACGCGGCCAAATGTTTCTTTTTGACCTTGTCACCTTTTCATTTTTCTTTTATCTTAGTGGAAATAGTGTCCTCCGATACGGTAACCTGTATTTCCGTTTCCAAAGTAGAGCGCATCTCCGATTGGGTTTACCCCTGCAAGCGCCTCAGCTGCTGCGCGCCTTGCGCTGTCGGTTGTCCTGCCGGATGCGAGCACTCTCTCAAGTTTCCCTGTCACAGCCGGTCCGAACTGGCCTGCCTGGTAGATCACTCCACGGATCGAATTCGGAAACTTTCCGCTGCGCACACGGTTGAGCACAACTGCACCGACCGCCACCTGGCCTTCATACGGCTCTCCGCCTGCCTCGCAGTAGATCAAGGCTGCCAAAAGTTCCTCATCGCTTGCACTGGCTGACATCGCCGGGCTGGTTGCCCCGGCTTTCTTTGCCTCTTCTGCTCTTTTTGCCGCTTCCTCTGCTCTGCGCTTTTCTTCCTCTGCTTTTTTCTTTGCCTCTTCTTCAGCGCGAATCTGCTCCATGGTCTTTGCTGTCTGGCTTGGTCTTGTCACTGTCACAGACTCTGCCGGTACGTAGAACTGCGCCTGGTTTTCATCCTGAATGCGGATGAATCCATTCTGCTCATCTTCACCGCTCTCCGTTTCTACGACTTTGTACTGTTTTTCCGCACTGGCGTATCCTTTTACTTCCCCTTTGGCATTCGGTTCTTCGCGAAGTTCTGTCTTGTCCTGCGCTGTCGCAACCTCCGGACATACCGCCTCCGCACGCGCAACCGCATCCTGGCCAAATGCCAGCGCGCTGTTCTGCACATATCCTGTCACATTGCCGGATACGATCTTGGACCATACGGTTCCTTTATCTGCCACCTCTACAATGGTGTTGTGGTAGATTCTTCCGACCACTTCGCTGTCCTCATGCATGGAGACATGCACATCGGCCTGTACATCTACATTGGCAACTGCCTTTTGATGCCATTCCTGTGTCTCTTCTGCAATCGCGGCTGCTTCCGGAATCTTATCCATCACCACTGAGAGCAGTGCCTTTCCTTCATTATTTATACTCGTGTTTGTCAGAGCTTCCGATTGTGTTGCTGCCGCACTGCTCGGTAACACTGCCGTAAAAACAAGGCAACCTGACAGCAATGCACATGCGAGCACTTTCTTATTCTCCTTCATGTTTCAAATCCTCCTTTAATATACAACTGTAATTTGGCTATGTACATCCTCTATCATATTGAGAATGTGATGCTTTTATTACAATTATTACAGAATTGTTACATTCTGTTCGATTATATTAACATTGGATTTCAATTTTGTCAACCCCTCTCTCTTTTGTCAATGCTTCAGGTCACTTCTCTGCCCCCACAAGGGAGAAAAGAAATAAAGTTCTGTATCAAAACAAACAAAAAAAGAATGCTACTTTTTATCCAAGTAACATTCTACTTTTTGGAATAATTCTTTACTCCACGCTTGCCCGTCTTCTCTGGCGGCTTGCCTCATAGATCAGTACAGAGGTTGCCACAGCTGCATTCAAAGATTCCACCTGGCCGTACATAGGTATCCGTATCTTCACATCCGCGCTCGCCGCCATTTCTTCTGACAGCCCATTTCCTTCATTTCCAATCAAAAAGGCACAGCCCTTTCTATAGTCCTGCTCATCATAAAAGGTCTTTCCTTCCAGATGTGCAGCATACACTGTGATCTGTTTTTCCTTTAACATCCCAAACACCTCATCCATATGCTCTGCATACAAAAACGGCATACGGTAAATGGAACCCATGGTAGAGCGGATCGTCTTTGGATTGTAGATATCCACACACCCCTGGCTCATAATGATCCCGTCGACTCCAGCGCCTTCTGCCGTTCTTACAATTGTTCCGAGATTTCCCGGATCCTGAAGATTGTCCAGAATGACCAAAAACAGAGCATCCCCTTTCAGGATATCATTCAGGCTGTACTCCTTTCTCTTTACCACACACAAAATCCCCTGGGGCGTCTTCGTATCCGACACCCGTTCAAAAATTTGATCTGACAAAACTTCCGTTCTGACTGTGGAATTTTTAAGGTCCTTTTCATATCTCTTCAAAAAGCTTTCGGAAACATATACCTTGAGCAGCCGCTCTTTCGGCACTTCCTTCCACATGCGGATTCCTTCCACAAGAAAAATTCCATCTTTATTCCTCTGTCTGCTCTTCTTCTGCCATTGGAGCAGTTGTTTCACCTGTGCATTTGCTGTGCTTGTAATCATGTTCCTCTCTCCCAAATCTCAGACTTTAAACCGATATCCGACACCCCAGATTGTTTCAATATACTGAGGATTGGATGTATCGTACTCAATCTTCTCCCGAATCTTTTTGATGTGCACAGTGACTGTGGCGATATCTCCGATTGACTCCATGTCCCAGATCTCGCTGAAAAGTTCATCCTTTGTGTATACATGGTTTGGATGTGATGCCAAAAATGTAAGCAGGTCAAACTCTTTTGTGGTAAATGTCTTCTCCACGCCATTGACCCATACCCTTCTTGCAGTGGTGTCGATCTTAAGTCCTCTGATCTCAATGACTTTGTTCTCCTCAACGGCGCTGCCGATCAGTCTTTCATATCTTGCCAGATGCGCCTTCACTCTGGCAACAAGTTCGCTTGGACTGAACGGTTTTGTCATATAATCATCCGCCCCAAGCCCAAGTCCTCTGATTTTGTCAATATCGTCTTTTTTTGCCGATACCATGATGATCGGTGTATTTTTCTCATCGCGGATCTGACGGCAGATCTCAAATCCATCCATTCCCGGCAGCATCAAATCCAGGATGAACAGATCAAAATTTTCCTTCAAGGCTTTCACAAGCCCTTTTTGTCCGTCCTGCTCCACCTCCACTTCAAATCCACTCAGCTCCAGATAATCCTTTTCCAGCTCTGCAATGGATTTTTCATCTTCAATAATCAATATTCTACTCATGAACAGGTACCTCCTGATATTTTCTTATTACAAAGTACATGATCGTCCCTGTACCTTCTTTGCTCGTAGCCCAGATTTTTCCTCCGTGCTCTTCAATGATCTTCTTTACAATGGACAGACCGATTCCGCTCCCTCCTTTTGAGGAATTCCTCGACGCATCCGCGCGGTAAAACCGTTCAAAAATATTTGGCAGATCTTTGTTTGCAATGCCTTTGCCATTGTCCTCCAGTTCCACCTGTATAAAGTCACCCACATCCTTTACGCGCAGTTGGATCTTTGCTTTCTCCTTGTCCATATATTTTAAAGAGTTATTGACAATATTGTTGATGACTCTCTTTAACTGCTCTGCGTCCGCGATAATGCGGATATCCCCCTCTACGAAATTTGAATATGAAAAATCCACTCCTTTTGCCTCCAGCTCCAGGGATAAATCTTCCGCACAGTCTTCAAAATATGCATTTACCGGAATTGTGGCAAAATTGTAAGGGATGCGGTTCATGTCGATTTTGGAATACAGTGTCAGCTCATTGATCAGAGCATCCATCTCATTTGCCTTATTATAGATCGTGCGGATGTACTTGTCGATTTTTTCCGGTGTATCCGCCACACCGTCCATGATCCCCTCCACATAACCTTTAATAGCTGTGATCGGCGTCTTCAGATCGTGGGAGATGTTGCTGATAAGCTCCTTGCTCTCCTTGTCATACACAAGTTTTTCTTCCATAGTGTCTTTTAATTTCAGCCTCATGTCCTCCATGCTGTGACACAGCTCTCCAAGCTCATCATCAGCCTCTGCCTCCAGATGAAAATCCAAATTGCCCTCCTTGATATTGGCCGCCGCTGCCTGCATCCTGCGGATGGGGCTGACTACGCTTCGGTATATCCATAAGATAAATACAGATGCCGTCAAAAATAGAATGGCAATGACTGCGAACACAATATCTACAAGAAAAGCTTTCACCTCAGGGACCATGCTCGCAGCATCTGTAACGATAAAGATACTTCCCTTTTCTTTATCCGGGTATTGAAAATCTATTTGTTTGACAAGGGCTCTGGACTCTCCTCCAAGATAAACGCCATTCTCAGAGGCTCCCTCTTCGCCCTGATATTGCGGAAGATGTTCGATGACCTTTTGTGTCTTAGTGGAATCTGCGCCAATATAAGAAATATTTTCCCCTCTTCTGACGATCAGGTAGGAACTCTTTCTCTCCAGTTTCTGGTTCACTTTGTCCAGATAGGTCGCATCCTCCAGCTTTTCCGGGTCTTCCTGTGCAATGTCCTTCAATTTATGGTAGGACTGCTCTGCCAGGCGATTCATCATCTGTACGGAGTTCAAAAGAGATTCATATGTAGTACCGGAAAGCTCATAGGTCTTCTCGATCACTTTGATCTGATAACTTCCAAACCCATAGACAGCCAGTACGATCAGGCCTACTGGGAGTATGATCAATGTCACAAATGCGACGATCAGTTTTGTTTTTAACTTCATCTGCCTTCATCCTTTGCCATAGTTCTTCTCCCCATTATAGCACTTTGCCACCTCCCGTACACGAAAGGTGGCATAAATTTTTCTAAAATTTTTGTAAAACAACAGGAAAGGAAAATTTTTCTGTTGAAAAAAGTCTTGATATCAGAGCTTTTTTCTATCTTTTTTATTTACGGATACCAAACACATACGCAGTACGGCTTAAATATTTTTGTCCTTTTTTGCAAACCGGGCTTTTAAATTTATTGTGGTTTACAGCATCCGGGGAAAACTGCGTCTCAAAGCATACCGCATGCCTTCTGTCATACACTGCGCTGTTTTTTCCTTTTTCTTCTATCACATAGTTGGCTGTGTAAAGTTGTACTGCAGGACAATCTGTATACACCTCCATAAAAATACCGCTCTCTTTCGCATACAAAGAACCGGCTTTCCGGTACCCTTCTCCGTTTATGACAAAGCTTCGGTCATACCCTGCCCCAAAACAAAGATCCGGATAGTCCTCCTCAATGTCTCTTCCAAGCTCTTTTTCTTCGGTAAAATCCATCGGCGTTCCTGCTACGTCAAGAATCCGTCCGGTAGGAACGGAGTCTTTGTTTGCCTCTGTATATTTCTCTGCATTGAGCCAGACTTTCTGGTTCAATACAAGTCCTGAATCATGTCCGTTCAGATTAAAATAACTATGATTTGTCATATTAAACACTGTATCCGCATCCGGAACCCCTTCATATGTAATCCGGAAAGCGTTGTCCTCTGTCACTTCATATGTCACTCGAATGTCCGCATTTCCGGGATATCCCTGCTCCATGTCCTTGCTGTGGATAAAAAGTGTGATAGAATGGCCATCCACTTTCTCAACCTCCCACATGCGGGTGTGAAAGCAATGCGGTCCGCTGTGAAGATTGTTTTTGCCGCCGTCATTTTTGGCAAGTTCATAGATTTTGCCGTTCAGTGAAAATTTTGCCCCTCCAATACGGTTTGCATTTCTTCCCACACATGCTCCAAAAAAAACATCACCCTGTTCATAGCCGGATGCATCGTCATATCCAAGCACCACATCCCGCTCGTTTCCCGCTTTATCTTTTACAATGATGGATACTACATTCGCCCCATAATCAGTAATTTTCACTTTCATTCCGTTTTCATTTGACAAAGTATACAAAGACGCATTTTCACTTTTCTTTGTCTGTCCGAATTGTTCTTTTCGATAATCCATTTGCTCTCCTCTTTTCCATATCTCCTGCCGTCGCCGGACAGTATTTTAAAACTATCTCTATTTTAGCATACCCTCCCCTTCCTTTCTACTCAATTAGGAACAAAGTGGGAAAGGCTGCGCACATTTCTCCTCCCAAAATGCGCGCAGCCTCCCCGCTCTTTTTATTTTTTACAGATAAGTTTTCAGTTCTTCTACTCTGTCCAGTTTTTCCCATGGCAGATCCACATCTGTGCGTCCAAAATGTCCGTAGGCAGCTGTCTGTTTATAGATTGGTCTTCTCAGATCGAGCATCTTGATGATTCCTGCCGGGCGAAGATCAAAGTGTTTTCTGATGATCTCAACGAGTTTTGTATCCTCCAACTTTCCTGTTCCGAATGTATCCACACGGATGGATGTCGGATGTGCAACACCGATCGCATAGGAAAGCTGAATCTCACACTTTTCTGCAAGCCCTGCAGCCACGATATTTTTCGCTACATAGCGCGCTGCATATGCCGCGGAACGGTCCACTTTTGTACAGTCTTTTCCGGAGAAAGCACCGCCGCCGTGACGCCCTATCCCACCGTAGGAATCCACGATGATTTTTCTTCCTGTCAGACCACTGTCACCGTGAGGTCCTCCGATGACAAAACGCCCTGTTGGATTGATAAAGAATTTTGTATCAGCATCCACCATTTCTTTTGGGAGCACTGGCTCAAACACATACTTTTTAATGTCCTCGTGAATCTTCTCCTGTGTCACATCCGGATCATGCTGTGTGGAAAGAACAACCGCATCCAGGCGGATTGGTCTTCCCTCTTCGTTATACTCCACTGTCACCTGGGTTTTTCCGTCCGGCCTTAAGTACGGCAATGTTCCGTTCTTTCTCACCTCTGCAAGTTTTCTTGCAAGTTTATGAGCAAGAGAAATGGAGTATGGCATATACTCCGGGGTCTCATTGCAGGCATATCCGAACATCATTCCCTGATCTCCTGCACCGATCGCATCCAGCTCATCCTCTGTCATTGTGTTCTCTTTTGCTTCCAGCGCCTTGTCAACGCCAAGCGCAATATCCGCAGACTGCTCGTCGATCATCACCATCACGCCGCAGTTGTCCGCATCAAATCCAAATTTTCCACGTGTATAGCCAATCTCCCGGATCGTCTCGCGTACAATATTTTGAATGTCAATGTACGCATTCGTTGTGATCTCTCCCATCACAAGTACCATGCCTGTTGTCGTTGCTGTCTCGCATGCAACACGGCTTGTCGGGTCCTGCTCCATCAGTGCGTCAAGGATCGCATCGGAAATCGCATCACACATTTTATCCGGATGTCCTTCTGTAACAGACTCAGATGTAAATAAGATTTTTTCCATTGTTTCCTTCCTTTCTTCTATCCTTTCTCTCGCTGTCGGACTGCTTTTTGAAAAGCAATTAAAAAAGCAGCCCGTGTAAGCGGACTGCTATATCTGATTCATATATCAATCCTCTTATTGTTCGATCACTCGCTCAGGTTGGCACCTTCCTTTAAGGGGTTGCCGTGGCTTCACAGGTCCTTTGTACCTCCACCACTCTGAATAAGAGAAAGCTCATGTGTTAAGTTTTACTACGCTAGTGACTTTACACTGTATCCGCCAAAAAGTCAAGTGTTTTCTTTTTTATGTCAAGACTTTTTTATTGTAATGACACACTCATCCTTTGTCCTGTTTATGGACACATACTCATCTTCGTAGTGAAAGTCTGCTGTCTGCTCTCTTCCGTACTCTACCATCACCTGCATCAGATGGGTATAATCAAAGCCGCCCCGTCCCGGCTCCATCCCCACTACCGCGTACACCGCAGCCAGTTCTGAGCCAATTCCTTTTATATGTCCCGGCGAATCCTCCTCGCGCTCAATCCGGATCTCCTCCAAGTTCTCCCCTGTTTCTTTAAACTCCATATCCGGATGATAGATTTCCGCATGGAACACATGCGTCATTGTATTTGTATAATTTTCCCAGAACGCCTCTCTGGTCCATTCTCCTTGAATCCTTGGCATGACCGCCTTTGCACTGACCCACCACGAACCAATATAGACGAAAACAATACAGACAACATATACCAATCCCCTTACCGCTTTCTGATCCTTGAATTCATACCGCACTTCATCATCCCATGGAAGCACTTCCCCTCTTTTGCATGCCTGGTAGCTCCTGAAATTACGATAAATACTCACGCCCACGATTCCACAGCCTTCGCCATAGATCCACCTCAAGAAATTTCTGCCAAGTGCCTCTTTTAGTGTCAGCTTTCTGCTGCTTTCATGCAGAACGCGGATGCCAAAAATCAGTTTTCCGAAAGTAGTCCCAAATAGAGAAAACAAAATGGCATCAACAAAAAGTGAGACGATTGAAAACAAACAGATTTGCAAAATCGTAAACACTAATCTTCTCTCCAAAGGATACACACAAAATCCTAAGAATACAACAGCCCCCATAACCAACTGATACACGATTTTATCGAGGTTATATGACAAAAATCTCTTCCATGGATGAGGCCCTATTCTGCACTCATGTTCCTCAAACACAATTTCTTCATTCATAACTTTTCCTCCTCTCTATTCAGATAATTTAATATTTTCCTAAATTATATCATAATTTTCCCAAAACTCCTCCCATTTCAAAATATTTTCCAAAAACAAAAAAAAGAGTTCCGCATGTGAACTCTTTTCATCCTCTTTAGCCTACTTTCAATTTAAACTTCTGAATCTCCTTGTCGCTTGAGACCTTCTCGATCATAGCGCCAAGGCTTCTCAATTTCTCTTCAAACCTCTCGTAGCCTCTCTGAATATATACAATGTCATCCACAATTGTGATGCCTTCCGCCGCAAGACCTGCAATACACAGCGCAGCCCCTGCCCTCAAATCCGGCGCGCTCACTCTTGCCCCGGAAAATCTCGGCACTCCCTCAATTGTAGCTGAATTTCCTTCAATCTTACTCACTGCTCCCATTCTGGCAAGTTCATCCAGATATTTGAAACGGTTCTCAAAAATACTCTCTGTGATCGTACTTGTCCCTTCGCACAGAGCCAATACAACACCCATCTGCGGCTGCATATCTGTCGGAAAACCAGGGTACGGCAGTGTCTTCACCTGCGTATGTTTCAGACGCCCCTTTGCCACCACGCGCACCGCATCATCAAATTCTTCTATCTCACAGCCGATTTCCAAAAGCTTTGCAGCTGTGGCCTCAAGATGTTTTGGTATGACATTCATGACAGTGATATCGCCTTTTGTGGCTGCTGCCGCAAACATAAAAGTACCGGCCTCGATCTGATCCGGAATAATGGAATAACTCGTTCCGTGCAGCCTTGAAACACCTTTGATCTTAATGACATCTGTACCTGCGCCGCGGATATTTGCACCCATACTGTTCAAAAAGTTTGCCACATCCACAACATGCGGCTCTTTTGCAACATTCTCCAAAATCGTGGTTCCCTCTGCCATGGATGCCGCCATCATCACATTGATCGTAGCCCCAACGCTTACAACGTCAAAATACATATGGGTTCCACACAGCTGTTCCGCCTCCGCAACGATCTTCCCGTGTTCGATCTCAACCTCCGCACCCAGTGCGCGGAACCCTTTCAGATGCTGATCGATCGGACGGCTGCCGATATTGCACCCACCCGGAAGAGCAACCTCCGCTCTTCTGTATTTTCCAAGCAATGCGCCCAAAAGATAATAAGACGCTCTGATTTTCTTTATATAATCATACTCTATACTAAAATCATGCACGTTACTTCCATTGATCTTTACAGAATGACGGTCCAGTCTTTGAATCCTTGCCCCGATTCCACTCATTGCTTCCAAAAGAACATTGATATCATTGACATCCGGAATATTATCAATCGTAACCGTCTCATCTGTCATAATCGCTGCTGCCAGAATCGCAAGAGCTGCATTTTTTGCACCTGCTATCTCAACTTCTCCGACCAGCGGATTTCCACCTTTTATAATATACTGCTCCATATCGCACCTCGATCATTACTATACTCTGCCCATCTTCATCTATACTTCTGCTTTATGGAATGGCCCATTTCCCCACCATTCCGCATAGTATGTTAGACATTATAGCATAAAATTTTTATTTGTAAAATATTTTTCTTCATCAGCGGCTATTCTATGCTCCCGGATTCTGTTAAAAATTACCAACCAGCCAAAGCCTCAAGCACTGTCCCTATTGTGTCTTCCAGCAATTGTCCGTCCTCGCAGACCGTGATATCTGCATATTTTTCAAAGAGTTCTGTGCGCTCGTCGTACAAATCTTTTAATGTCTGCCCATCTCTTAATACCACACCTCTTTGTTTCGTATCTTTCAGCCTTTGCGAGATAATCTCAAAAGATGCTTTCAGATACACGACCACTCCTATCTCCTTATAGTGCTCCATGGCCTCCCTGCAGTATACAACACTTCCACCCGGAGATATGACTGCACCGGATGTCTCCACATCTCTGTTCACCTGATTTTCCACTTCAAGGAACCCGTCGATTCCTCTCTCCTCAATGATATCCTTTAAAAGTTTGCCCTCCTGCTTTTGTATCAACAAATCTGTATCTATAAACTCAAATCCCAGTCTCTTTGCAACGACAACTCCGACCGTACTTTTCCCAACAGCCGGCATTCCGATTAAAATTACATTCTTCATTTGTACTTCCCTTTCAGAATATTTTCTCTATAAAATAATACCATTCCGTGTATGCTCTGCGCAATGTGCATTCACGAAATTTTGCAGCTCATCTAAAAATATCTTCTCCTGCACTTTCGTTTTGCACATCTTTTCCGAAAAAGCTCCTGAAATACGAGCACTTCAACGAGGTCCCATAAATGTCCGTCACGTTTTTTTCTTTCTTTGAACGCCTGCGCCATCCCTTCTGTCTCCTCAGTCATCTTATCACGCACCACCGGCAGATCTTTTACTTTATCATAAATTTTTCCGCACAGAAGACGTATCTGAAGGCGGTCCGGGTACTCATCGTAGATCATGCTTCCCTCGTACTCCATTTTCTCACACTCTTCCTCCACATACGGGAGAATGATCTTTGCTGTGGAAGGGTACATACTTTTTAAGTACTCCAGATCCCGTTTTTCTATTCTCTCATCGTCAAACTGAAGCGGCATAGGGTACGCCATATAATAAGGAACATGTTTCTCCATATCTCTCTCCCCATTTTGTTCAATTATGATATTACTATATGCAGATTTTTGTCTTTGGTTCCTGCATATCTGCCACATCGCCATGGCACAATCATCCTGATTTTTGTACTTTTTCTTCTTATTTTCTTTTTCCGCCTTGTTTTTACTCCCTGCTTTTGTTACAGTTAGTATAAGCGAAATATGTATACACTTATGTATACATCAAAGGAGGATATTTATGATTCGTATTATTAAAACAGAAGATTACAATGAAATGAGCCGCAAGGCAGCTAACATTATCGCAGCACAGGTGATTTCCAAACCAAACTGCGTACTTGGTCTTGCAACAGGTTCCACACCAATTGGTACATACAAACGTCTGGTAGAAATGTACGAGGCAGGAGATCTTGATTTCTCCGGCGTCAAAACCGCAAATCTTGACGAGTACAAAGGTCTTACAAGAGACAATGACCAAAGCTACTACTTCTTCATGCATGACAATCTTTTTAATCATGTAAATATTGATCCTGAAAATACGAATATCCCGGACGGAACAAAAGAAGATGCCGAAAAAGAATGTGCAGCATACGAAGAACTCATCAAAGAGTTGGGCGGTGTTGACCTTCAGCTTTTGGGTCTTGGTCACAACGGACACATTGGATTCAATGAACCTGCCGATGACTTCCCTGTTGCAACACATTGCGTGGATCTTCAGGAGAGCACCATCGAGGCCAACAAACGTTTCTTTGCATCCATCGACGATGTGCCAAGAAAAGCATACACAATGGGAATTGGAACAATCATGAACGCTGATAAAATCCTGATCCTTGTAAGCGGAGAGGATAAAGCCGATATCGTAGCAAAAGCATTCTTCGGGCCAGTTACCCCACAGGTACCTGCATCCGTACTGCAGCTCCACAAAAACGTGACTTTGATCGCAGATGCAGCTGCACTTTCCAAGGTGAATAAATAAGATGGAACTTCTAGAAAAATTACTTCGGTATGATGGATTTGTGTACAAAATAAACGGACGTTTCTATTTTCTTGGAAAATGGATCTGCAAAGAGGTTTGTGATCTTGATATCACGGACTGTCAGATGATGTTTGAGATGGACATGAAAAGCCAAGATCTTTCGGATGCCGGCCTTTACTTCAACAAGCTGCGCGCGTACAGTGATTTTGCGCTTGTTCCTCCATGTAATCCGGCACTTACCAAAGAGAAGATGACAGCGCTTTTATCTGATTTGGATGAACATACACTTCAGCTTTTGAGTGAACAGATTGAGTTGTTTGAAAAAGGTTGTGAAACATTTGCCGGAAAAGTATTTTCATAAGTAATAAAATATGGGCATAGGGTTGCTTTCCACAAGGGAGCATGGCTCTATGCCCTTTTCGTAACCACTTTTTCCTGCCTATCTTTTTGAGGCCACTACTGAATTTTTATATCTATTTTATATTTTAAAAAATTTTTGGCAAGATTTTATCTTCTTTCCCCGGTATACTTCTATCATTCCTGCACATACTGTCTTTGAACATGAAAAATATGAAGATACGACAGGAGGTATGAACATGTCAGAGATTTCTATTCTAGATTTACAAAATCTGCGCCATCTGATTGGCGGCTACTCTACCACTCACTGCAAAATGACTGAATACGCGTCCCAAGCCCAGGATGCACAGGTAAAACAGCTTTTCCAGCAGGCAGCGGATTCTGCAATGAAAAACAAACAGGAACTGATGAAGTTTTTATAGGAGGATTTCAAAATGGATGACAAAACAATGGTTGCCGACGCTCTTGTCGGTGTGAATGGAGAACTGAAAATGTTCGGAGATATGATCGCGCAGACAGAGAACAAGGAGCTGAAACAATGTTTAAAACAGATGCGTAACCAGACAGAAATGTCACAGGAAGAGCTCTACCAGCTTGCGCGCGAAAAAAGTTATTATATCCCTGCTGCCAAAGCGACTCAGCAGGAAGTGGAGCATGTAAAGTCTATTCTCACACAGGCTTCCATGAAATAGTACTTGCTCTTTTAGTCCAAACCAGGCAGAGCCACACGGCCCTGCCCGAATACATATCCTTTTCTCGTCTTACATACATTCCATAAGAATCTCATAAAATTCGTCCTTGCCAAGCTCTCTTGGATAAACGCTGCCAGCGCCTCAATCCCTTCTCCAAAATAAACTTATATCGGGTAAATAAATGTAAATTCATTCATGAAAAATACCTGCTGTTTTTCTTCTAAAACTACTGATATTATACTTGTTTTTTATTTTTTTGTGCGCTACACTAAAATTATACCAACCGATTGTAACAATCGGTTAAACATTTTTATAATTCTTTAGATAAAATCTTGACAAGTATTTATAGGAGGAGGCTGTAATATGAAGATCGATTACCACATACACACACTCTGTTCCGATGGAATTTTCACTGTAGAGGAGGTTCTGAATTTCATTCAAAACCAGGGTATCCAATCTTTTTCCATCACAGACCATGACACCGTTTCCGGAACAAAAACCGCAAAAAATTTTGCAGCCGAACATAAAGATCCTCTGCATTTTATTTCCGGCATTGAAATCACCTGCCGGGAAATTTCCATTCCCAACGTTTCCACGCCATTTTCCATTCACCTTCTTGGATACGGATTTGATGAAAATAATGAAAAGCTTTTGAAAAGACTGGCAGAACGGGCCACCATGAGCCGGCATGTCTTTGAAACTTTGGCCGGAGAGCTTTCTTCTTTGGGATACAATACAAAAATAGAGGACATTCCTATAAGCTGCGGAAATG
Organism: Lachnoclostridium sp. An181; assembly: GCF_002160325.1. Taxonomy (GTDB): domain Bacteria; phylum Bacillota; class Clostridia; order Lachnospirales; family Lachnospiraceae; genus An181. Next base: position 144,433 of record NZ_NFKJ01000004.1, on the reverse strand, counting down.
TGCTGCAATTGTGTGATGTCTCTTCCTATATTCAAAAAATCTATGCCCCAAAAGACGAAACACCTTTTGCTCTTATAGACTCTTACGCCTCCCCTCTTTCTTCAGTCAATATCACTCCAAAGGAAGGTATCACCCTGATCCACGGAGCAGGCGGAATGGCGGTGTGGGCTCATCCTTTCTGTGTATACCATCATTTCCAGAAAGTACAAATTTCCCGCCAGGATATTGATACCATTTTGTCTTACTTAACATCCATAGGGCTTGACGGTCTGGAGGCTGACTATCTTGCTTTTTCCGAAACTGACCGGCAATGGCTGCGCGCACTTGCCGCGCGTTTTGGATGTTTCTACACCGCGGGCAGCGACTTTCACGGCGCCAACGGCAGGGATATTATGGGTGTGGATTCCAAAAGTACTGCTCTTCAATCTTATGATAAGCAGTTTGACATTTTATGATTAAGGGGGGAAACTCAAATGTATACTATGATGCAAGTCTGTAAGGAAACCAATATGACCTACCAGGCCTTGAAATATTATTGTAACGAAGGCTTGGTCCCAAACGTAAAGCGGGATAAGAACAACCGCCGTATTTTTGACGAGCGTGATTTAAAATGGATCAAGGACCTTGTGCGTCTGAAAAAATGCAATATGAGTATTCAGGAAATGAAGGACTATCTTGAACTGTGCCTGAAGGGTCAATCCACCATCCCACAGCGCAAGGAGATGCTTGCAAAAAAACGGGAATCTCTTCTTGCCTCCATCAAAGAGCTGGAGGAATGTGTGGATTATATTGACTGGAAACATGGTTTCTATGATGATGTTCTGTCCGGAAAACGCCCGTATATCAGTAATTTGATTCCGCAGGAGCAATAGCTTGCCAAATAATACATGTAATATAATTCTAAAAATATTTTGTCAAAGTCTTCAACTCCACCAAAACTCCACACTTCTATGATAAACTCCTTTTTGGAGGTGTGTACTTATTATGCCTAAGACAATTTTGATTATCGAAGATGAAGAATCCATTCAGAACATTGTCAAAGCGTTCCTTGAGGACGCTGGATATACTGTGATACTGGCGAATGACGGCATGGAAGGAATGGAACAGTTTCATAGCCACCATCCTGATTTAGTGCTGCTTGACCTTATGCTCCCGAAGATAGACGGATTTACGGTCTGTGAAATGCTGCGGAAAGAGAGCTATATTCCTATTATCATGCTGACCGCTTTGGATGATGATGACAGCCAGATGAAGGGCTTTGACGCTTTGGCAGATGACTTTATTACAAAATCTACTTCCATGCCCGTTGTGGTAAAACGTATCGAAGCGGTACTTCGCCGAGCAGAAAAAAACGGACGGATTGACAATAACGTAATACACTATAAAGAAATTGCACTGGATACAGACAGTTTTACTGTTTCCGTCAATGGTAAAAACAAGCCGCTGACTACCAGAGAGTTTGAGATTTTAAAATTCTTTCTGGAAAATCAGGGGCATGTGTTTTCCAGAGAACATCTTCTGGATCGTATCTGGGGCTTTGATTATTTTGGTGACGCAAAAATCGTAAATACCCATATCAAAAATATCCGTAGAAAGTTAGGTGTTGACTATATCGAAACAATCCGAGGGGTGGGATATAAAATTGAAAAGGAAAATCAGTGAAAGTATTCAGACAAAGACCTTTCTTGGTATGCTGGTGCTACTTGTTGTATGCTGTATCGTCATTTACGGCATGGTGATGGTCTTTCTGCCTGAGAGTTATCAGACAGAACTTGAAAATCAGGTATCAGCAGATTTTTATGATCTGGTGAAAGTATTGGAGCAAAACGGCTTACAAGAAAGTTGCGATTCCCTGATGGAATTCTCCATGAAAAATAATGCCTCGGTGAAAATTACAGGTGAAAAGAATCAGAATATATTTTCCGTCAATTTTACCAATACTGAGGATGGGGAATCTTCTGATAGAACGATGAGTTGTTCAGCAGCTTTTTGGCAGAGCGGACAAACCTATCAGCTTTCCGCAAATGTTTCTCTGGTAGCTGTCACGCAGTCCTATGATGTGTTAATTAAGCTCATTCCGTTTATTGCGGCTATCATCCTTTTGATCTCCGTGAGCGGTGCGTTTATCTGCTCCCGCTATTTTTCAAAACCACTTGTCAGTATCTGCAGTGTTGCGAAACGCATGACAAAGCTGGATATGACGTGGAAGTTTCCCATGAACTGAAAACCCCCATTGCGATCATCAAAGGCGAGCTGGAAGGAATGATCTATCAGGTTGGAGAATACAAAGACAGAAATACCTATCTGCGCCATTGCCTGAAAACCGTCAATGATATGGAAGAAATTGTGAAGGAAATTCTGACATCAGCAAGAATGGGCGGCAGTGATTTTCAGTTAATCCGTTCTGATTTGAATGTTAGTAAACTATTACAAAAAAGCTGTCAGAAAGTCAGCGGCCGGATTGAGGATAAGGAAATGGAGCTGCGTCTGGATATACAGCCGGACTTTCATTATGAAGGTGATGAACGGCTGCTCAATAAAGTGTTTTCTAATGTAATCGGCAATGCCGTGGCCTATTCGCCAAAGGGAGCGGTCATAACGGTTTCCTTGCAGGACCGAAGATTCTATGTTGAAAATACGGGGATTCATATTGCAGAAGAAGATTTAAAACGGCTTTTTACTCCATTTTATCGAGTGGATAAATCCCGGAACCGCAATAGCGGTGGGAGCGGATTGGGGTTGTATATTACCAAAATGATACTGGATCATCATGGACTCACATATAGAATGGAAAACACGGAAAGCGGCGTAAAATTTTCCGCTATTTTCTAAAAAAGCAGCAAGGCAGATTAGAGTATATGGTCTGCCTTGTTTTTTTGCGCCTGTATTGCCCGCTCCATCTAAAATACTCCTTAAATCCACCGGGGCTCCATTTTTCTCCGGTATTTTAATTATGTTTCCGTCAGGCGGGAATATCAAGCCGTTTGTCTTGATTCCTGTCCAGAACATTAGGAGGTGACCGAAAGATGAACTTATGGAAACGAGCCTTTCTGTATTCTGTGCGGAAGAAAGGAAAGACAGCGACACTTCTTGCATTTCTGCTTATAATGGCAACGCTGATATTGACCTGTCTTTCTATCCAGTCTGCAACAAAAACAGCCACTGCAAATATGAAGAAAGCTCTGCTTGGATATTTTACCATCAATGCACGGCGCTTGGATATGGGGATCACAGAGGAAACATTAGACCAGATTCTTGACATGGAAGGTTTAAGCGGTAAATATACACTGCGTTCTTATTCCTATGCCAATTATTATGATTCTGATGGAACCTCTCTGGAAATCAACACCGAGGACGCAGCACAGATACCAGAAGGCTATGAACACGCCGGAAGATTGATTGCAAACTCAAATTCCGGGGAGGACAGCTATTTCACAGAAGGAGGATTGGAGCTGGCAGAGGGAAATGCCATTACATCCGAAAATGGGAATGAAGTGCTGGTCCACGAAAAGTTTGCCAAGAGAAACGGGCTTTTTTTAGGAGACACCATATTGCTTGGCGATCCAGCGAAAAAAAACCGTACAATCCCGGTTACAATAGTGGGAATTTTCACCAATACCAAAGAACAGGATTCTATCGGAATGGCTCCTTCTTATGATCTATACGATAATATCGTATTTACCAATCTGTCCACAGCCTCATACCTGCTCTATGGCGCGGAAGATAAAACCAATGTCCAGTATGGCGATTTCTATGTGAATGACCCGGATGAACTTGACCGGATCATAGACGAAACAAAGAAGATTCCCGGTGTGGAATGGGAGAATTGTACTCTGACCCGTTACGATAAGGACTACCAGAATGCGAAAGAATCTCTGGAAGGATTACAGAATATTGTGTTCATCGCTATTGCAGTTGTATCGGTAATCTGTTTTTTGGTATTATCCTTATTTCTTGCTTTACGCATACGCAGACGTATCCATGAAACAGGTGTCTATTTAGCAATGGGTATCTCAAAGTGTGCAGTATTGTTACAGTATTTGGCAGAAGTATTTTTTGCCGCGGTCATTGCCCTGTTTCTTGCTTATGGCACAAGCTCAGCCATTTCTGATCAAATCGGAAACAGGCTGCTTTCACAGGTAACGACAGAAACCTATGAGACAATAGATCTGACCCAAGATACCAAGGCAGCAGAGCAGCCCACAAAAGATTTAGGCCTGTCGGAGGTCATTGTACATGTCCCCACACAAAATTACCTGACTGTGTGGTGCTCTGATCTGGTGCTGTGTCTGGCCTCGACCGCCCTTGCCGCTTATCCGATTATGAAGATGAAACCAAAAAGTATCTTATCACAAATGAGTTAGGAGGAAATGCAGCATGAATTTAGGCATAAGAGCAGCATTGTATACTATGCGAAAATGGAAAAAAACACTGCTCCTGTTCTGTCTGCTCCTGTCTGTTACAACCCTTGTGCTGTCAGGACTGGCGATAGCAGACGCGCAGGAGGAACAGGCAGAGGAAGTCCGCCAAACAACAGGAGCCAGCTTTACAGTGCAACGGGATTTATCCAGTGGTGGATGGTCTAGCGGCAGTGGAGGTTCTTATAGTACACAGGAATTTATGACCGGAGATATGATTCAGAAAATTGCAGCAGTTGACGGAATTTCCGGGTATGACGCGTCTTTAATCACCCTTCCGCGTATTTTCAAGGAAAATGGAAAAGAATTGGAACATGAGAATTATAGTTTTTATAACTATGGTTCTTATAATTCTCAATACCATAAACTTTTTTTATCAGGAAGATTTGAACTGATAGAAGGTTCTCATATCACAGATGATATGGCGGATGGCATTATCATCAGTAAGGAACTTGCGGATCAGAATAGTCTGAAAATCGGAGATACCTTGACAGGAATTTACTATCCTGAAAATAACACTCCTGCGGTAGATATGAAAATTGTAGGTATCTTTGATGTTGTAGCGGACAAAGACGACCAGCTAAACATGTATACTGATTCATCCTATTATGACTATTCCAGCTTTGTTTTTTGTAGTATGGAGGCAGCAGAAGGTCTAATAAAAGGATGGGGAGAAGATGGTGATGGAATTTCAGAAGCATATTACTATGTTACAGACGCAGCCCAGCTAGATAGTGTAATCAAAGAAGTGCGAAATATTCCTTCAATCAACTGGAACAATTACACCATTACGGCTAATGATGAAGTATATCAAAATATTTCCAGTTCCCTTACCGATACCGAAACCCTCATAACTACGCTGATCATTGTCATAACCGTGGTAAGTATGGTGCTGATGATTCTCATTCTCTCTATGTCCATCCGCAGCCGGAAACGGGAAATCGGAATTTTACTGGCAGTAGGAATCGCGAAACCCGCTGTCCTTCTGCAATATATGTTGGAGACACTTCTGATCGCAATGGTGGCTTTCCCGCTGGCCTGTTTGTCCAGTCAGCAGGTGGCGGGAACTCTTGGAACATTATTTGGAAAAACTGCAGAGAACGTGATCGTTACGCCGCAGCACTTTGAACTGGTTGTCATTGCAGGAGGGATTCTGCTGGTTGTAGCCATCCTGTTATCCTGTATTCCTGTTTTTCGATTCAAGCCAAAAGCAATCTTAGCTCAAATGGAATAGCATGGAAACAGAAAAATCATAAAGAAATGAGGTAGATTATTATGAATATCATAGAAGTTAAAAATGTCGGATATGTCTACAATAACAAAAAGAAGGTGCTTAGAAGTATAAACATGTCTGTAGAGGAAGGAAAAATGTATGCAATCCTCGGCCCATCCGGGTGTGGAAAAACAACACTTCTGTCTTTGATCGGAGGTTTGGACAGCCCTTCAAACGGACAGATTTTATATGATGGACAAGATATTGAAAAAAACGGTCTTTCCGGCCACCGAAAAAATCATGTTGCTTTCATCTTTCAGAACTATAATCTGATTGATTATCTGACACCAAAGGAAAATGTTGCTTTGACCTCGAAACTGCCGACTATGCCGATTTTAGAACGGTTGGGGCTTACCAAAGAGGAAGCCAACCGCAATGTACTTAAATTATCCGGCGGCCAGCAACAAAGAGTTGCCATAGCACGGGCATTAGCAAGTGAGGCAAAGGTACTGCTTGCAGACGAGCCAACCGGGAATCTGGATGAAGATACTGCCCGTGATATTACAGAAATCTTAAAAGAAAGCGCCCACCGGATGAATAAGTGCGTAGTTGTCGTCACCCATTCAGAGGCACTTGCAAAAGAGGCGGATGTGGTGTTCCGCTTGAAACGCGGGGAACTCCAAATTTCTAAAAATCAAGAGAGGAATGATTGATGGGAAAGTAATGATATTAATCTTCAAAGATGACGAGTATCAGGTCTTGAATAAGGTATTGTCTGTGTTATCTGACACAGCAGCCCGGACGGGTGTTCAGCCAGCAGCAGATTTTTGAGGCAGTGTGGAACATGGACAGTCAAACCATATCAACATTCTGCTGTCAGTATCATCCACCATCTGCGCAAGAAGATAGAGCCTGCAATCCGAGCCAAAGCATTTATTTGAACTTGTGCGAAAAGAAGATATTGACGATTTGATGTCTATATTTCCGACAACCCTGTTGCATTATGTAGCAACAGACGGTTGTGCCTTATTCATGCGCGAAACGATAGACGAGATGGATGACGATACATTTGACTTGTATTTGAAATATCACTTTACTACCTGTGAACGTAAAAATCTATTAGGTATCACAAGTCGTTCTATTGACATATTCAGAAAAGGGGACTGATAATATGGGAAAATACGCTGGAAATTGGTATATAGCGGCATAAATCTTTGGACTGTTGTTTAGAAAAGGGAATGTCTATGGCGCTGCACTAAACATTCCCTTTTCATAGTTCATTTTTCTATTTATGCCAACCTCCGGTACCTTGGATTGGAAAACATATTAGATTTTAGAATTCCCTCTGCCTTCTACAGTCCAAGTCCTTCCACCAATTGCAGAAAGTATTTTTTAGCTTTCATATTTTTATCCAGCATAAATTAAAGGTAAATGCTTTTTACCGGATAAAATCTGTCCGCAGAAAAGGTTCCTTTTTTGGCAGCCCGTATTTCTCTTTTCCCAATTCAATGGATCTCATCAAAAACGCCATGTTCCTTGCCACAGTCCGCATGCCCTGCAGACCTTCCGCATCTTCTGTTGCTTCGCCGATCTCTCTTCCGTGAATACTGTTCCAGTACTGCCCGGAGGCCACCGGCATGCCGCAGATTGTAAAATATTTGTTCAGCTCATCAAAGGTAGCAGAAAGTCCTCCTCTTCTTGCAGCCACTACGCTGGCCCCTACTTTCATGGTCTTGTCAAACGGTGTGCTGAAAAACAGACGGTCCAAAAATGAGATCAATGTTCCATTCGCGGAGGCATAATAGACCGGGCTTGCGATGACCAGACCGTCACATGCCTCAAACTTTGGCGCGATTTCATTCACACAGTCGTCAAAAACACATTTCCCATTTTGGGCACAGGCACGACAGGCAATACATCCTCTGATCGCTTTGTTTCCAACCTGTATGATCTCGCTGTCGATGCCCTCTTGTTCAAAGATTTTTTGCATCTCCTGCAATGCAATATAAGTATTCCCCTGTTTATGGGGACTCCCGTTGATCATCAATACGTTCATGTTCATCCTCCTGTTCATGTTTACATCTAAGTTTTAAATATTCCCATCATTCAAAAGCACTCCTGAAAGATTTCCAGGATTTCCAAAGGCTCCATTCTTTTGTAGCTGCCCGGAGAATAGCGGCAGAAATATGCGTTTTCTTAAGACTCTTTTGTCTCTTTATCCCAAGCCCCCGGATTGTTGTGGGAAGGCCGATTTCCCGGATAAACTCTGAAAGTGCATGCATCCCAAAGAATTATACCACATTTTTCCCCTCTTTCATCAGGATATTCACAACTTCATCGTATATTCCGTTTTTTGACACCCCCTGCCCATAAGCCAGCATAACATTGTTGTGATTTTTTATAAAACAAGCGAGGAATTCCTTCACACATCACTGACCAAAATAGACTTTTGTCTTATTTTCATATATAAAATTATCCATTTCCCGAAAACCTCCTGCACTCCTCGCTGACTTTATTATAGAAAAAAGAGGCCTCCCGCAGAAGTCTCCATTGTTTTGCAGTTCATACCTTTTGCTTTATACTCGGGGATCCAATTGTCAAATCGCCTTTTTTATACCTTCCAGAAATCTCCTGACCAGTTTGGACGGTTCAGGAGAATACAAAACGCCATAAGGAATCGTGTATTTCCATTCTACCGGGATCACTTTTAAAAGAGGATGTACATCTTTCCAATTTTCGACTGCCATGAGGATGTCATTGCTGTTCTCACACTGGTTAAAGATATCTACACTGTAGATATCAAAATCCACCACGCGGATCTGAGGATGATTTTTCCAGATTTCGTCCCGCAGCTCATCTACATAGTTGCTCCAGCCCCGGCGCATCATAAGGGGATTTTCCCCGTACAAATCCTGGAATGTGAGCATCTCCTTTTCCGCCAGCCTATGATTGACAGAGACCGCACAGCAGATTTGTTGTCTGCCAATCTCCATCCCTGCACACTGGCGCAGTTTCAGCATCGTCTCATCAAAAATTCCTGCCACAATATCAATTTTGTACAATGATTTTCCTGCTTCTGTCAATGCCAATCCTCTATGAGTGCGGACAAAAAGCGTAAGTCCAAGGTCCTTCTCCAGAAGGTTGATCTGTTTTGTGACCGCAGGCGGAGTGATATAGAGAGTTTCTGCCGCTTTGTTGAAACTCCCAAGATCTGCAACAACAATAAATGTCTCAAGCTGCAGATTATACATATTCACTCCTCCTCTTCCACATCAGTTGAATTTTATGCCATTGTCATAAACCACTCTACAGTTTCCGGGTCATAGTGAGAGAAAAACAGGCTTTCTCCTCCGTCCAGTCCTTCAATCTTAGCCATATCCTCCGCTGTCAGTTCAAAGTCAAATACATTGAAGTTTTCCTCCATTCTGTTTTTATGAACAGACTTCGGAATTACCACTACATCGCTCTGCAAAAGGAAACGCAGCGCCACCTGCGCCACAGATTTTCCATATTTTCCCCCAATCTCCTTTAACACCGGATTGTTAAAGTAATCATTCTTTCCTTCTGCAAACGGTCCCCAGGACATGATCTGAGTGCCGTATTTCTTCATATATTTTTTTGCTTCTTTTTGCTGCCAGAACACATGAGTCTCCACCTGGTTGACTGCTGGTTTGATTTTGGAAAAATGCTCGATGTCAAGATATCTGTCAGGATAGAAGTTTGATACCCCGATCGCTCTTACTTTTCCCTCCTCGTATGCCTCTTCCATAGCACGGTAAGTTCCATAATAATCGCCAAAAGGCTGATGGATCAAAAGAAGGTCAATGTAATCTGTTTTCAGTTTCTTCAAAGACTCTTCGATCGACGCCTTTGCTTTTTCATATCCTGCATTAGAAATCCATACTTTTGTTGTGATGAAGAATTCTTCTCTTGGAAGACCGCATTTGGCAAGTGTATTTCCAACCCCTTCTTCGTTTCCGTATGCCTGTGCAGTATCAATGCTGCGGTATCCTGTTTGAATGGCCTCCAGAACGCATTTTTCTGTCTCTTCTGGAGGTGTCTGATAAACACCATAACCAAGCTTTGGCATTTTTACCCCGTTTTTCAGTGTTACATACTCCATATTATATCCTCCCTTATTCAAATTCAGAAACAGTTTTTTTCTTTTTTCAATTACAGTTTACATAGAAATCAAAAGAATGTACAATATCAATAACGAAACCTACTATTCAAAATATGAATAACAAGAAAGAGGAATACGATGTTAGATTTAACAGAATTGCAGCAATTGGTTGTTTTTGCCGATTGCAGAACACTCTCAAAAGCGGCAGAACAGCTGCATATTTCTCAGCCAACGCTCACCCGCACGATGCAGCATTTAGAAGAAATATTCGCTGTCCCGCTGTTCCACCGCCAAAAAAACAAGATTACCTTAAATAAAACCGGTGAGGTAGCTGTGGAATGCGCAAAAAAACTTCTGGCTGAGGCAGGGCATTCCATCCAGCAGGTACGCACCTTTGACAAGAGCCTGCACACGATCACTGTTGAATCATGCGCCCCGGCTCCTCTCTGGTCCTTTTTGCCTTCCCTTGCAGGACATTATCCGGATATGACCATATCCTCCAGCATAAACGAAATACCGGACATTATAAATCATGTACGTTCCGGGTCCTGCGATGTAGGCATCCTTCCCTGGGCTTGCAATGAACCCGATCTTCACTGTGAACCGTTCCTTAAGGAATGTTTGTCCGTCTGTGTACTGCCGGAACACAGCCTTGCCGGAAATAAAACTCTCACCTTTACACAGATGAACGGTTTCAACTTTCTTTTGCGTTCTGAAATCGGTTTCTGGGATAACATGTGCCGGGAAAAAATGCCGTCCTCAAAATTCCTTGTTCAAACCGACGATTTCGCCTTTCAGGAACTGATAAACGAATCTTCCCTGCCATGTTTTACTACCAATCTTGCACAGGATACCGCAAAACTTCCAAAAAACAGACAGATCATTCCGATCACCGATACGGAGGCCAATGTCACCTATCATCTGATTTATCTAAAGAACCGCCAGAAGAAGTGATACGTCCAAAGGACAGTGCGTTTTGAGGGCACCCCTCCAGGCACTGTCCGCATTGTACGCACTCCCTGTCCCCCACTTTTTTAACGTCCATCCTGCAAAAACGAACGCACTTTTTACATCCGCAACATTTATCCTCTTCCACAATCATTCCAAACAATGCTGTTTTGTGAAACAGAGAATAAAACGCACCAAGGGGACACAAAAATCTGCAGAAACTGCGGAAAATGAAAACTGCCGCTACAACAAAAGCGAGCAGTACGATTATCTTCCAGGAAAACAGAACCCCAAGAAGGTTTCTGAGTTGCTCATTCTTTACAGGCAAAAACACACCAGCTTCCAAAGTTCCTGCAGGGCAGATGTACTTGCAAAATCCAGGAACTGCAAATACAAGCGGAATTCCCACCACAAATACAATGAGGATCACGTATTTGAGGAGGGAAAGTTTTCTTGACCACCTTCCTTTTTTCACCTTTTTTGTGGGAATCTTGTATAAAATCTCCTGCAGCAGTCCAAAAGGACATAAAAATCCGCAGACAACACGCCCCAAAATTACTCCAAATAAAAGAAGAAGTCCAAGTATGTAATAGGGAAATTTATACTTTGCAGACACCAGTGCACTTTGCAGGCTGCCGATTGGACAGGATGCGATCGCCCCCGGACAGGAATAGCAATTCAGCCCCGGTACACAAGTCATTTTCCACTTTCCCTGATAAATGGTCGCGCTAAAAAATCCGGTAATATTCAGATTGTATAAAAGAGCGCAGATCAACTGAATCAACCGTCTTTTTCGTTCTCTTATCCACATCATCCGATGCCGATACATTCCAGGCATATCCGGGTTGCTTTGTTCATCACATCTTTTTGCCCGGACTGCCATACCCCGGCAAGGATCAGCAAAACCGCTGTCCCTGTCAACAGAATTCTCCTTTTTTTCATGAGTTTTCCACCGCCTCCTTGATGGCACGCCGGAATGCCTTATACTGGACGTCTGAACTCTGCGCTCCTGTAAATACCTCTGTCACACGTCCATCTTTTCCGATCACAAGTGTATAGGGAATTCCGGCACTTGGATATTTTTCCGCAATCTCATTTGTTTCATCATATGCCACAGGAAATGTATATCCCTTTTCTTCTATAAAACGATCCACCACTTTTTTGTCCTCAGCACAATTGACTGCGATCACTTCCACCTGCTTTCCGTACTCATCATATATTTGCTGCAGAGCCGGCATTTCTTCCACACAGGGAGAGCACCAAGTCGCCCAGAAATTGAGAAGAACCACCCGCCCTTGCTGCTCTGACAAAATAAAACTTTCATGGCTGTTCAGCTCTGCCGTAAAATCCGGGGCATCCACCCCTTTGGAAAGCTCCTGGTAACTGCCGCCACACCCCAAAAGACCTGTACAAAGTATAAACAGGACTGCACAGAGTGCCCTTTTTTTCCAATTTTTTCTCATCACCGTACTCCTTAATACAAAACAAAGTGGGCAAGCCCACTTCAACTCTCTCTCCCCTCACTCATGAGGGGCTTTACACTTTGCGCGCCGCCGCAATACCGCAGAGCGGTAAACGCCCCTTTTGCGGCGTGCACATCCTCCCGGAAGGCTTTGTGCTATAGGAAATCGAAGTTTCCTATAGCACAAAGAATCTTCTGTGAATGCTCACAAAAGATTCTTTGTCTTCGTATTTATTGTTTACTCAATGCCTGCCCACTTGGCATATCCTGCATATACAGTCTTAATCTGTTCATCACATGCAGTCTGATTTTTTTCCTTGCCAATATAGTGTCTTGTCTCCGGGTCCAATGTATATGGCAGCTCTGCGTATGCTGCAATCGGCGCCGCAAATCCATCCTCATCCACTGCATCTTTATTGTATGCAAACAAAAATGGTTCCTGAATCAGCGGTACACCGTCTTCCGTTGTCTTTGCGACCTCCAGATTTGTCAGATATCCATCTACAAGGTCTGTGTACATTTTTATGATCGGGGAATCTTCTTCACAAATATTTGTTGTCTGTGTATAGCCCCATTTATCTATCGTATATCCGCCATCGATCTGCGGATCATACATGTAGACCCTTACCTGATTTTCCACTGCATACTGATTGATCTTGGAAATCACTGCCCTTGTCTTTTCACTTCCCGGGCCTCCGATGAGCACAAGGGAATTTCCATCTTCGCCAAGCAGCCACTTTAACTGACGGTAAGTCACCGGATAGACATTGATTTGTTCATCCGGTTTAAAGATTTCCGTTCCATAACTGTTGAAAGCCTGGCGCATATAGTCTGTTTTTGTGTAATGGGCAAGCTGCAGGTTATTATTCTTAATGTGGTCGAAAATTCCGCGAAGACGTTCATTGTATTCCTCTGTGATGTACTTTCTCACAGGATTTCCATCCTCATCGAGAACCGGATTTCCCTCATCGTCAGTCTCTTTTACATAAACCCCTTTTGAATCGCGCTCTGCCATCTCCTCAAACGCATAGACAACCGGGCATTTTTTGCTGCCGTTTCCGGAACCGCTGTTGTCAACCGTATTGTCCTTGTTGTAGAGGAATAAAAACGGCTGCTGTAATCTTCCGACCGTTACTTCCTTTCCTTGCGCATTTGTGTAGGAAACAGCGGTGTCATCATCAGACGGATATGCAATCCAGTCGTCCAGATTGGTAAGATATTTTGACACGAATTCACCATACATATAATTATATTTTGTGCCGAGCGTTGTTTTCTCATTTGACATGCGCACAAACATGGATCCATCTTCACCGTTATCTACATTAAAGTCATAGGAATAGATAGTATCAATCCCATACTCTTTTGCAAACGCATTTACCGAAGGGCTCATTGCGCGGCTGTTATGACACCAGGATCCGCTTAACTGGATCAAAAAATTACCCTCCTGCTGCAAAAGATAGATCAACTGGTCATAGCTGATGTCCTGGAATACGATCTCCTTGTCTTCAAAAGTATCGATTCCTCCCTGGCGCTCCATATCTGCACGGGAATGTGCATTGAAGTCCCCAAAAGCATATTCTTTTTCAAAATCATAATCCGGCGAGGAAAGCTGTGTTTTTGTACTTTCCAACGTTTCTTTTTTCTGTGAGCCTGCCTCGTTTCTATTGCTCTCCTTCTGGGAGAGCGCACATCCTGCCAATATTCCGACTGTCATCGCAGCAACAAGAACAGCCGAGATCAATTTTCTTTTCATCCTGAATCTCCTCCTGTTATCCTAACACATCGGAATAGATACTTCTTCGGAATCTCCTCCGCCGCTTCCGCCTGTGGAAGTGTATTCAGACTCCAATGCAGTAAGATCTGCATAATTTTCCACAAGAGCATACTGGTCAGGTGTCAGATAACTGTCCACAACCGCCCTTGCCTCTGTGACATATTTTTTCACATCATCCGAAGAATATCCTTCTGCTGTTTTTCTTGCATCCGCCACGCTGGCCGCTTTGATCGCCAAACGTGCGTATTCAATTTTTGCTGTGTCAAATTCTTTCTTATTTTCAATTTTATCTTTCAGATTAAAATTCGGGTCCAGCGCATTATAGTATTCAACTGCGCGGTCAATTTTTTCCTTACATTTATCCGTGTATGTAACCTCTCCGATTGCGGCGATCGCTTTGTCTGTTCTGGAAACCGATGCTTTCAGGGAAAATGCAGAAAGTCCCAGACAAACAACCGCAGCCACGATCAGGACGATCGTTGATTTTTTCATGCCTGTCCCTCCTTCTTCTGTGTCATCTCTTCTTTCTCAAACACTTCGTCATCCAGAAGGTCTGTGTTGCGCGCAACAACCGTTGCAGTCACACTGGCTCCAACCACGTTGGTCAGTGTACGGACCATATCCGTAATATTATTGATCGGAATCAAAAGTACAACAGCTGCAATCGGAAGATTCACTGCACTGAACAGAGAAACTGCTGTAACGACTCCGATTCCCGGCATTCCTGCGCTTCCCAGTGAAAGTACAAGACACATGAAACACATCACCAGATACTGGCTTGCACTCCAGTTTTGTCCTGTGGCATTGATATAAAACATTGCCAGCAAAATTGGCCAGATACACGTACATCCTGCCATTCCGATCGTGGTTCCAAGAGGAGCAGAAAAGTTTGCAACTTCCTCGTCCACTCCGACCTTGCGGATCAATCTGTCTATGGTGATGGGAAGTGTTCCTACACTGCTCTGTGTAGTAAATGCTGTTGCCTGTGCATCAAACGTTTTCTTAAAAAATTTCAGCGGACTTACCTTTGCCCCAAATTTCAAAAGCAGTGCATTCACACCGTATGTCTGGATCAGACATACAATATAGATGAGCCCCACAAGGATCACAAGCTGTACAAGCGCATCTTTATCGCTGAGCAGCTGGCTTGCGGAAACTGCAGTCAGGCAGAGCACTGCATACGGTGTCAGATCGATCACAAATGTAAGTACATGGAAAATGATCTTCTTGAAGGCCTCCACAAAATCTTTAAATGCCTTTACTTTACCTTCTCCTTCGTCCGTAGCTACATTCACATATGCCACTGCAATGGCCACTGCAATGATGATAATTGCGACAATATTATCTGCTGCAAGATCTCCTACAATATTTGTCGGGAACAGACTTAAAATAATCTTGTCCAGGGATGTGCCCATCTCCTCATAAGCGCTCAGTGTTGTATCCGTAACACTTGCAATATCGGAAAATACTGCTCCAGCACCATTTCCAATGTGCGTCGCCATCCCGAACAAGATCGTGATCACAACTGCAATGACTGATGAGATCATCAGCCAGAATACGGATTTTGTTCCAATCCGTTTCATTTTTTCTTTGTCATTCAGTGCAATGAGCCCTGAAATAACAGATACCAAAATGACCGGTGCCACAAGTGCTGTGATCAGATTTACATAGATATCTCCTATCAGGCCCAGCCATGTCAGGTATGAATTATTTTCGGAAGCAAAGACAATACCGATCACAGCTCCCATAACCATACTGATCAGAATTACAAATGTCCAGTTGATTTTATACGCCAGACGATTCAAAACTTTAAACATCAAAAGCGCAATCATCAGCACAAGTAATGCTATCCAGTTCACACTTAAAAGTGCGTCCATTCTAAAACCTCCCTTTCCTTTTTTGCCCGTACTATTTTAAGTATTTGTACAAATAATTGCAAATAAATATTTTTTATATATTTATTGATTTTCTCTATATTTTTGTCACAGGCAATGAAAAATTTGTTCTGAAATCATCCTTCTTTTTCAGTTCATAATAATTGATTTCAAAGTCATTTACCTTATAATATAATTAACGATACATTGGGAACAACACAATTGGCACCATTTTATCTGGTCTTGTATAGAGAGAGGTGAAAAGTTATGAAAAACAAAAAATATCGGATATCTGTCGTCTGTATTCTTGCCTTTCTGGCACTGTTGCTCATTATTGTGTTTGTCCAAACCCGCACTTCCGGGACAGAGCCTCAAAAACGTGTTACTCAAAACACTTCAAAAGAAATCTATGCGGTTGGGCACAATGGAGAAATTCTCCAAACAGAATTTGATCAGGCAAAACAATTTTTTATCCGCTCCGGAATATCCGAGCAAGATGCCGAACTTCAGGCAAAAGAGTATGTTTTTGAAAGAGAAGCCCTGTTCCAGGATGCCATAAAACATGGATACACTGTAACAGACGATGAGATCTGGGCTTATCTTGACGAGCTAAAACAGTTTATCGAAACCGCAGACAACAAAGAAGACGTCGAAAAAGCAATTCAGCAATTTGAAAATGAAGATGCTTATTGGCAATTCGAATTTGAAGTTTACAAAAAAGATCTGCCAATCCAAAAATATGTAGAAAGCCTTGAAAAAGAGTTTAAAGAAAACCAATCGCTTTCCGGTGATGCGGACGTGGAAAATTCCTGGTCGGAACACTTTGAAAATTTGAAAGAAGATTTGGCAGATGCGGAAAATTTTAAGCTTACAGAGTAGGCAAGATGCCTCAAAGAGCGTTTTTCTACATAAAGCGGAGCAATCATTTCGGCAATCTATAGCCACTATATAACAACAAAGCCTTTGACTCCAAAATTTATTTTCTAAATTTAGATACAGCATCTCAGTCCTATCTGTTTTTCCAAATACAAATATTAAGAGACACGAGAAAAATCTCGTGTCTCTAAAATCAGCCTTTTTACTCAACCGACAATTTATTTGACTTTCTCAATTTTCAAAGGTTTAGAGCAGTAACAAAACTCCAAATTCTTATAAAATCTGCAACAATTTTTGATTAGGATACTGTGTGATCTGCAGCATCGGTGTATCCTCCTCTATATGCTTATAATCCGGTGTATTTCCGGGAATAATGGAAAATACAAGCCATATCTCTTTCTTTGTTCCAAGCTGCAGAGAAAATGACTGCGCCGGCATATCCGGGTTCACTGCCCGAAACATATCCGGAGATGGAATAATCGCATAATTTGTTCCAACCAACATAGTCATTCCTGTTGCAACTCCTTGCTCACCCACATGTTCATTGCTGACATTTTCCACACATACCTTCACCATATAATAATGAGTAGCCATACCCATATCTTCAGCATCATACTCCTGAAAAAATTCCTCCGCAGACAGTAGCTTTGAATCCAGCACCTGAATGGTATATCCTTCGGCCATATCACTTTTTGATACATTATAATCGGTTTCAAATGCAACCTTCTCCCCTTTTTCAAAAACCTGTCGTTTTGGCAGGTACAGGTGCGTATCTTCATTGACTGCGTACACTCTAGCACCATAGATGCCAATGAGACAGCATACAATGGCCGCAATTCCAATTCTTTTTTTCCACATCATGCTCTCCTCCTCATTTTATCATTACTCCGGGCAAAAATGATCGATCACTCTACCTTCCTCCAATTTAAAAATCTCATCCGAAATCTCTTTTAGAATACTGATATCATGGCAAGAAACAATAACAAGTGCTCCCCTTTCTTTCTGCTGAAACAAAATCTCTTTTACAAGACCTATTCCTGACTCATCCAGCGCATTTGTCGGCTCATCCAGAACTACGATATCCGGCTCTTCCATAATAGCCGCTGCAATACCAAGGCGCTGTTTCATTCCAAGAGAATACTTTCGGTATTTTTTCCGGTCTTCCGGATCCAGCCCTACTGCCCGGATACTTTCCCTTATTTTGTCTTCAGAAATACGCTTTTTGATTCCCGCCAGCATTTTTAAATTTTCCAACCCGGAATAACGGCCCAGAAATGTGGGGTTTTCCAGGAGAAATCCAATACTTTCCGGAAACTCAATATCCTTTCCCAGAACATCTCCATTAATGGATACAGTTCCCTCTGTAGGTCGAATCAGGCCAATGATCACACGCATCAACATGGTCTTTCCAGAACCATTTATTCCCTGAAGTCCGTAAATCCTCCCCTCGTGCATTTTTGCACTAATATCCTGAAGTACCGTATTTTTATGAATTCGTTTTGTCACATGATTTACTTCAATCTCAACCATAACAATCTCTCCTATTCCTTTTCCAATATGTCATAATACCGAAACCGGATCAGCCCTGCAATAACCGACACGAACAACAGACTTGCTACCATACCTGCGCCAACCTTCATGGAAACTCCTGTCTTCAACATCCAATCATATCGGTATATCATAGCATAGTTACCAATCAGCCAGGAGGACAGACGGTAAGCGGATGCCAAGAACAAAAGACTCACTGTGAAAAATCCAAAGATTGGTTTCACAAACAATGAAAGCGTCATCTGAAACATATTGATGCTGACTGATACCAGGATTGGCAAAAAAGCCACTGCAAAAGGCAATATAGATTGCTCCCATACCTCCTGATGCCCAATCTGAAACGCCAGCCGAATAAAGTCCATATGGATCCGGTTCGAGATCTCCATCCTCAAAACACCAAACAACGCAAGAGCGGTCAATTGCATAATCAGATGATATAAGATTGTTCCTAAAATATTCCAGCAGCATTTTGACATCCACCATGCAGTACGTCTTCCGGATCGTACAAGGATTTGCTGCCCTGCCCCAAATAGATCCTTAAACGGATAATTTAAAAGCAGAAATGGAATAACCAGAAATACCGTGATCCAGACAACCGGAAACCGAAATGCGTTTGCAACATCTGGAATGTATTCATACATGCCGCCATACAGATAAAAGCAGTAATCCCCATAGCTGACTCCTTCTGCGATCAATCCGGCATCCAAAAATCTATGTGCTTTTCCCACAAAATCCAAAAATATGATTATCGCAATCACTGCCGGAGTGAAAAGCAGCGCTTTGTTGCGAAGAATCCCCTGCTGTATATCAAATCGCAAATATCTAATAAATTTCATGTCTGTACTCCCATATAATACTCAAAAATGTAATGAAAAACAGTATCGCCGCGCCAATCAAAATCACTGTCCATGATGTATGGTACACAATTTGAACCGGTCGCAGAAAAAACAGTGGCGAAATCTCTTTGTAATGATGAACTTCCGGTGAGGTGTAGATAAACTGGCGCAAATAGTGAAATGCCAGTAAAAGAAACAACGGTAATATCACCACAATTACCTTGTATTTTACAATGCAGGAAACACTATAACTTAAACAGGCAATCAGTCCTCCAAAAACAAAATCAATACAAAGATAAAAAAACACATACAAAAATGGAGCCGAATAATACAACATCGACATGAGCGAACCGTAAAAAACTCCATTACTCGTGCAATATAATGGGGACGGAGTGACTGCCGGAAAAAATAATGCAGATACCAGAAAATTGAATACTAGCGGAAGCACCATGGCCAAAGCACCACTCAAAAATACAGCTGCATACTTAGCCAAAAAGTAAGCCTTTTTCCCGGAATATACTGTCACAAGCCTTGTGTAACCACTCTGCTTTTCTTCACAATAAGACCATCCATATGGAATTGCAACTAATAGTGGAAAAACAAAAAAATAAGCAGATGATCCAAAAGAGAACGGTTCTCCACCAATCCATCGATTAAACAGACTTAGGACTCCATACATTGGATTTAAACGGTCTCCCTGAATCATCATAATTTCATTTTGATAAATTTCTATATTGTATACAAGCGAAAACATAGTAATGATACATCCAATAATCAGTGAAATATAGAATGATTTATTTCTCAACGCCTTTCTAAATTCCAGTTTTAACATCTCTTTCAATATCATTCCCCTCCCTGCAGATTCAAATTCCAAAATTGCTGGTACTCTGAGTCTCCTCCATAACTAAACATGAGATATAAATTTTCTTTTTTACACTCTTCCAAATTTACCCACCATCCAACCTTGGTATCCACAGTCTTGTCCACCGGCAATTTAAAATTGTAATAATCTGTACTGTCCTCTACTTCTTTTGGTTTAAAAAAATAAGCCGGAAGTCCGACTAATTTCAACTCTTTGTCTCTCTCTGGAAGATAAACTAGGCTAAGATCTGTAATATTCATGTATTCTGAGCTGATATTTTTAATCGTAATATCGCAGAGTAGAAAACTAGATTTTGAAAGGTCCACTCCAGATGGCTCACCCGTCTGAAGATCATAATGTGTCTCATTGTCCGTCAATACTTCATCCATAGAAATTCCCGCCTCCTGTGGATTTTTAAAAAGCGTTGCTGTTTTGACGGTCCACTCCGCTCCAACCGCTTTTTTATTTTGATTTGTCGGATGGGCAAACGGGGCGCTCTCCCCCAATGAGTGTAACTTATCCTTCTGCAAATGCTGTGGTCTGTATGGCGCTACCTCCTCACCCTTTCCAAAATTCTTCTGCGCATCATTTCCAATGAGGGAACAGGCTGTTAATGGCAGGCATGCAAATCCGAAAGCAATAATCAACGCCAAAAACTTTTTATTCTTCACAGACATTTTTCCACCTCCATTTTCTAAAGGCCGGCAGTTCCATTTAAGGAACTGCCCCTTTGCTACACTTAGTTTGCAACCGGATAGTTGCCCACAGAATCCGGGCTCCATTTTCCACTTAAATAACCGGAAACACCACTTTTTGCCGTTGTGATATCCAAATAACAAGATCTGTAACCTCTTTCATAAACATAGTTGGTAATAAACCACTCTCCATTTGGTATAATAGCATAACTTCCTCTTGTTACATTACTATTATCAGTTCCTGCCTTTGTCACTACCCACAAATTGAATCCTGATGTGTTCATTACATAGTTGTAACTGTCATCTTCTTTACTACGTATGCTCGTATTATATCCATCTCCATAGTCATAGCCAATAAACACTCTTGGAAATGTTGAATCTTTTGCACTTCTGGTCGTTGGGTCACTTGCAACGGCCGAAACACTTAAACCCATCATCAATCCCATTGTTAAAACAGTCCCCGCTAACCATTTTTGTTTTTTCTTCATCATATTTTCCGCCTTCCTCACAGCAAACTAGTACAGCATTCATTACTCATACTCTTACTGCCATGCACAAAAACTCTGTTTACTTCAGTATTTGACTTGTAAATCATATGCAAAAGTAGACATATAATCTTATTTTGCTCAAGATACACAAAACACGTCTGTTGCCCGTGTACTCAGATACACATTCCTAAATTCATATAATATATCATGCCAACTACTTCATGCACCGCCTTTGTTTCAGCCAATGCAAAACAGAGCTGAATAAAAAGAACTACACACTTGCAACTACCACGTAGCAAAGAAATATTTTTCGACATTATACGTTTCACTTCTCAATTTAATACTAAAATTCACCTCTTTGTTTATATGGAAATTTCTTTTGTTAAAATAATTATATTATTTCTCAAACTTCAAGTCAACTATCATTTATTTTTTCCACTATTTATGTTTTGTTGTGCATTTTATATTTTCATTCTATTTTTCTCAAAAATACTATATTTTTTTATTAACCACAAAAAGAATTGTATTTTCAAAATAGTTTCTTCTTTTTTTATCTTTTATTTCTTTTATCTTTTCAAAAGCAAAATTATAGAGTTACTCGTCAAAATAGCTCCACTAAACTCAAAAGTCTGGAGTTTGTTGCCAAGTCCATCAAAATTTCTATTCTAATCGCTCTATCATTCTACGTTTTA
Source organism: Lachnoclostridium sp. An181 (assembly GCF_002160325.1). Taxonomy (GTDB): domain Bacteria; phylum Bacillota; class Clostridia; order Lachnospirales; family Lachnospiraceae; genus An181. The sequence goes on along the minus strand of NZ_NFKJ01000004.1, from coordinate 122,624 downwards.
CACAGCTCATCAAAAAAGAGAGTCGGATCCCTTCCGGCTCTCTCAATCTTCAAATTCCTACAGGAACTTTATACTATTATCTTTCCTTCTTTTTGGAAACACTCAGCACAAACGCTGCCAAAGCTGCCAATCCAACTGTCAACGGCAATACCATGTTCGCCATATCTCCTGTTTTTACAGATTTCACTGTACTTTTTGCAGTGTCATTTGTTGTCACTGATTTTTCGTCTGCTACGTTCGCCTGTGTTCCTGTTGTCTCCTTCATATCAGTTTTTACAACCAGTGCATCCATTGCTTTTTGTAAATTCTCTGCTGCCAACTCTACTTCTTTTTCTTCTGCCTGTTCATTTTCCATTACATTGCATGCCTCTGCAAGCGCACTGCGAACTGCAAGTACCCCTGATTCTTCATACTGTTCTTCCCGGATGGACTGTGTCACAGTCTGATCCTGGCTTTCTACCTTGTTGAGAATCTCCTGTCCATGGGCTACTGCTGCTTCAAATTTTTCCACAACCTGTTTATTCACACCTGCAGTATCTGCTTTTTTTGCAAGCTCCAGTGCATACTCTAAAACTGCAGTAGACAGGTTTTGTGCTTCGCTTTTTACAAGACCTTTTACAGCCTCTCTCAAGATGGTTTCTACTTCGTCCACTTGATCCTGCGTTGCCAATTCATCTTGAAGCACTTGTTCCGCCTCTGTCAGAGCGTCCTTGAAAGGTTTCCAGCTCTCAGCTGTAAAATCCGTTTCTCTCCAGTGTAAATTTCCTTCGTATAAAGCCTGAAGAGCTGTTTTGTTTACTGTCACCTCAGGATCCGGTGTTGTTTCAAAATACAAGGTCGGAACCTGGCCGGTTTTATGTTCCAAAGAACAAATTGCAGCATAATTGTCCTTTGAGTACTCAGGAATGCTCAGTTCAAATGAAATCTGCTCTTCTCCTGCCTCCACAGCCTGTTTTACAAGATCTGTAACATCAATCTTCTGGCAAAGATCCTTTTCCACATCCTCGCGTGTGACACTTGCCACTTTTTCCCCGATACGTTCCGGAAAATCATCCCATGTTACGGTCGTCTCATCCCAATCTTCTGTCTGGTATATAGCCAAATCACTAAAACCGGAATTTGGAGATGCCGCAAATTCAAACATAAAGTAAATCTTATCCGCATCTTTTGGAACATCTTTCAGTGGAATTTTCACCAGAACTTTTCGCGAATATCCCTTGCCGTCATTTTTTATTTCCAGTTCCGGCTTGCTCTTGTGGTCGTTTCCTGTCGTGGAATTGTCACGCACAAAGGTATCCTGGGAGGCTTTCGCATATATATCCCCCACCTGTACCATGATCTTTGCACTCAGCCCTTCCGGATTTGTCACGCTTTCAGGCAGTACAATAAGACCGCTCAGTTCATATAAGCCTACGGAATCTCCGTCATAACCTGCATTGCTCCAGACTACCTGCGCATCATACTGTATATTGTCACTGGTCTGAATTGAAACTGTCTCTGGCAAAGAAAGGTCTTCAAATTCAGTGCCTTTTTCTGTATAGATCATATCAGGATCAGAAACGCTTACAATAGCGTTCTTGTTTTGGATACCAGAAGTTTTCAGCACGATGGAATGACTTTTGCCTTTTGCCCCTGCCACATCAATAGTCAGTTTCACTGATGTCAATGTCATGTCCGCAGAAACAGTATCATCCTTTGACACTACCTCGCTGCATGGTATTGGCACTGTCAGCTCTATCGTTCCATTATTCGTCTGGGTTGGGTCAGAAACAGATATCTCCAATGTATCCTCCGTCTGTCGCATCATGACGGATGCCTGTTTATTCGAAGTGATTCCCGCTGCTGTCTTCTCCTCATTTTTCCAGAAATTGATGCCTGTCATATTCAGTCCTTTATGGCGCACTGCATGTGCATCATCGCTGTTTTCAATCACCTCAATCTGGGGATTTTCTGCATATGCTTTCGTCTCCGCTGCATCCTTACCCGGCAAAATGACATATTCATAGCTTTCGTCCGTTGGATTTTCCCCATGGTCAAACCACAACGTTGCGTAACTTCCGCTGACCTCCTTATCTGTATAATGCTGTACATTATAATTGCTGTCACGGCGTTCTTTTAACGCCTGGATCGTTGTTCCCTCTTTTGGAAAATAATAGCCGATCGTGGAATTTTCCGTGCTGCCCTGAATATTGGCCCACTGTGCATTTTTAATGGTTGTCCCGTGTTTATCATTGCTATCACTATTATCCACAAGATCCGGTGTTTCTCCATTAATCGTAACTGTATTGGACAAATCCAGCTCAATTTGACGGTTGTCAATAATGGTTTCCACACAATTGCCAGTATCAGAAGTGATACTGCTGCCAATTGCAACGATCTCATCATCAAACATAAACCAGGATTTTTTTGAATCAGCCCCTGTCAGCTCATTGCCATTTCCTTTTGTCTCATTTCCAAGCGACTTCATCTGTACCCCTGCTGTACCATAATCGCCCAATGTAACGCCTCCCGCCCAGCTGTAAGGGGTTTTTCCGGTCACAGTGCGGGAAGTAAATGCAGGTCTGCTCAAGGCATGTTCTACAGTTGTTCCAGGTAAACGGTGAGGGTCAATGGATGCCCAGTAATCATTTGTGTACTGATCCAACTCATCCGTATATAAATAAGTCATACCATCTGCAATATTCCAAAGTCTCCTGCCCTCATCATTGAAATTCTCAAACTTACTCCGTCTGGTCGAACTCATGGAAATATTAAACATATAGGAAGGCCGAACGTGAGAAATCCGGTCCATACCCGCGTATGTTTTGTGGACAGAGTAATCGTCTCTTGCTTCAATGGCATCGTTTTCCATAATTTCTTTTGCCAGCAGTATGGATGTAATGTTTGTCGCATTCTGATAAAAATAGGTTTCATCTACGCCAATCTGATACTTTGCCATACTCTCAAACGATGACTTCATTTCCCTGTCATCCATAGTAGTGCCAATAAGAAGGAGAGATTCCATAATCCCGACCGCCCTGGTACGGGTATTCTCAGTAGGTCTTGACACTCCACGTCCTGCTGTGCTGTCAGCAAACTGTCCATCATATATCAAAGGTTCTATTGCATCGAACACTCCATTATAAACAACCTGTTCACTGCCATCACTATATTTTACTTCCCACTGTGTATCATCTAATATGTAAAAAAGATCAGCAATACATTTATACATTTTGCGGCCATAATCGCTAGTGCACGCAAGGGAGCCATGCTGAATAAATGATCCGTCTTCATAAAAACCATCACCACTTGTGACATAACGATACGCTTTTTTCTGAGCCGTATATGCATGGTCCATCTTGCTTTCATTTCCGGTTAAGACACCGGTCTGTGCCACTACCAGCACTTTGTCGAGCAAATTGGCTCCTGTCATATTAGGAGAACCTGGAATTCCTGCCGAGTCACTGTTCGGTGCATACCGCTCAACTCCAGTCAGGAGATATTCGATCGATGTCTGCGGGATTTCTTCGTGCAATACTAAAAGTGTGGAACACAAATTTTGCGGGATACCGATCTCCCATTCCCACCAGTTTCCCCAATGCTGGCTGGTACTGCCATTATAATAAGTATCCACCATAAATTCCAGCCCGTAAATGATCTCCTGCAGACAGTCTTGATTCTGGTATAAATCGCATCCAGGCGTTTCATACGCCAATGCCAGTTTTAGCAGCCGCTCAAAATTGGAATTCACCTGTGCCGGACCATTTCTTGTGCCGTCCGGCTCATAAATCGCGACATCATCCCACAGCTGTCTGCGGCTGGTTTCATCGCTTCTGTTCATATTTTCCCAGTATGTATTTGCCGTAGTGTTTAAGGTATCTACATAAATTTTTACAGCAGAATCTTTTGGATCCAGATTTTCCCCAACCAAATAATTTTTCCATTTTGTGCGCAGATTACGGAAAACCTGTTCCTGCTCTTCTTTTTGAGCATCATAGGACACTTCCAACCACGGACCGGATTTTCCGCTGCATTTATGACTGTAAAAGTAAATCGCCACATCATTCGCATCATTCGGATTTAACATGCTCACTTCAAAACTAATAGCATCTTGTCCATTTTTTACAGCCTCTTCCACAGCTGAACTTACATCAATGGTCAAATTATTGTTTTGGTCAATATTGTCTTTTGTAAAGGTAGCCACCAGTTGATCCTGCTCAGGAAATTTGTTCCAGGTCATTTCCCCGGCATCCCATCCGGTTTCTGTGGTAACTGCCCTCCAATCCACCTGCATTTGTCGTTTTTACGCAAAGCCAGCCATCTTTATGGTTCATGACTTCGTCTTTACTGCCGCCGCCCTGAACATAAACATCCTTTTCTGTTTTCACTGTCACTGGTTCACTGTCAGCAGCCAGAGCCTGTATGTTACTGGTTGTCCCTCCTGAAAACACTATAGTTGCGACCAACAACAAAGCTATGATCCTTGTACATTTTTTTATTATATTTAAATTCACACAAAAACTTTGCCACCTACAGTGTTTGCTTATACTGCGGCAAAATAATGGCGGATCACAATATCCTGCAATCCGCCATTTCTCATTACTTATTCTATTTTACTGTCTGTATCCTTGCTATCGCCCGTTTCAGCGCAGCTTCAGCTCTTCGTTCATCCACATCTTCACCTTTAGAGACAAGTCTTTCTTCTGCCCTCTTTTTGGCCGCTTTCGCGCGTTCTACATCAATCTCACCCGGCCACTGGGCGTCCTCTGCGAGCACTGTTACCTTTGTCTTTAAGATTTCCAGAAATCCTCCAAGAACTGCCGCCTTTTTCATCCCTTCCCCTTTGTGGATCTTCATCACACAAGGTTCCAGGATTGTTGTCAGAGGAATGTGGTCTTTGTAGATCCCCATCTCTCCCTCCACGGAAACAAACTCTAAAAAGTCACATTCTCCCTGGAAAAAATCTCCTTCCGGTTCAATAATACGGAGTTCAAATGATTCTGCCAAAGAAACACCCCCTATTGCATGCGCGCCAGCACATCGTCAATGTTCCCGGCATTGAGGAAATATCCTTCCGGAATCTCGTCATGCTTTCCTTCGAGAATTTCCTTGAACCCCTGCACTGTCTCAGAGATTGGCACATACCGCCCTTCCAGTCCAGTAAACTGGGTTGCCACAAAGAATGGCTGGGATAAAAATCTTTGTACTTTTCTCGCCCTTGCAACGAGGATTTTGTCCTCCTCCGAAAGTTCATCCATGCCAAGAATCGCGATAATATCCTGCAATTCTTTATATTTCTGAAGGATCTCCTGCACACCTCTGGCAACCTTATAGTGCTCTTCCCCTACAATATTCGGATCCAGAATTCTGGAACTTGACTCCAGCGGATCAACAGCAGGATAAATCCCAAGCTCTGTGATCGAACGGGAAAGCACAGTCGTGGCGTCCAGATGCGCAAATGTTGTTGCAGGCGCCGGGTCAGTCAGGTCGTCCGCAGGCACATAAACTGCCTGCACAGATGTGATCGAACCATTTTTTGTGGATGTGATCCTCTCCTGCAAGGCGCCCATCTCCGTTGCAAGCGTTGGCTGATATCCAACCGCGGAAGGCATGCGTCCAAGCAGGGCGGACACCTCAGAACCGGCCTGAGTAAAACGAAAAATATTATCGATGAAAAGAAGGACATCCTTGCCACCCTTGTCCCTGAAATACTCCGCCATGGTAAGTCCGGTAAGGCCCACTCTCATACGGGCTCCCGGCGGCTCGTTCATCTGTCCGAACACCATTGCCGTTTTATTGATAACACCGGATTCCGACATCTCATAGTAGAGATCATTTCCCTCTCTTGTGCGCTCTCCAACTCCGGTAAACACAGAATATCCCCCGTGCTCTGTCGCAATATTGGTGATCAACTCCTGGATCAACACCGTTTTGCCAACTCCCGCACCCCCAAAAAGCCCAATCTTTCCGCCCTTCTGGTACGGGCAGAGGAGATCCACAACTTTGATCCCAGTCTCCAGCATCTGCGCTTCGGTTGCCTGTTCCTCAAACGAAGGGGCCTTTTTGTGGATTGGCTCATATTCCACATCTTCCGGGACCGGTTTCTCATCAATCGGCTCTCCTAAAACATTAAAAATCCTGCCAAGCGTCCCCTCCCCAACAGGGGCAAGGATCGGTGCTCCCGTTGCAACTGCGTCCATTCCCCTTACAAGTCCGTCGGTTGGTCCCATGGCAATGCATCTTACCACATCGTCCCCCAGATGCTGTGCTGTCTCCACGACCAATGTGTCCCCGTTTTTTCTTTTGATGCGGATCGCCTCATTGATCTTCGGAAGTTTTCCGCCCGGGAATTTGATATCCAAGACTGCACTGATAACCTGAGTGATTTTTCCTGTATTTTTTTCTGACATTGTTCCACTCCCTTGTTAGCCAAGCGCTTCCGCCCCGGCTATAATTTCTGTTAATTCCTGTGTAATGGAACCCTGACGGGCCCGGTTATATTTTAAAGCTAACTCTTCCATCATTTCCTGCGCATTATTTGTCGCCGAATCCATGGCCTGCATGCGCGCCCCATTTTCACTGGCCGCTGCCTCCACCATGGCACCGTACAAAATACTGGACAGATATTTTGGCACGAGCAGATCCAGTGCCTGCTCCTCATTAGGCTCAAAATTCATCAGCGTGAGTTTCTCTTCCTCATCCTCCCCGCTCTCTTTCGCCCCATTTTTTTTCTCCTCATCCATAGATCCAGGATCAATCGGGAGCAATTTCATCAGTGTCGGTATATGGCTGACTGTATTCTTAAAAAAGGTATAGGCCACATAAATCTCTCCGATCTCGCCAGTCAGAAAATCACTTAAAAGTTTCTTTGTGATCTCTTTTGCATCCGCGTAAACCAAAGACTCCAACACATCTGAGTAGTCTGCCGCCACCTCATAGCCTTTGCGCGCAAAACTTTCAATCCCTTTTGTCCCGACTGCGTAGAGCCTTACCTTTTCCCTTTCAAAACCACTGTCCACAATTAATTTGACTATATTTGAGTTGTATCCGCCTGCAAGCCCACGGTTGGATGTGATCACCACGATCCCTTTTTTGTCAGAACTTCCGCTTTGCAGGCAGGGATGATCGATCTTCCCTACTTTTGACAACATAGAAGCCACTGTCTGATACATGCATGCAAAATAAGGTTTGGAGTTCTCCGCGCGCGTCCTTGCTTTCTGCAATTTTACGGTTGAGACAAGTTTCATGGCTTTTGTGATCTGCTGCGTGCTGGCAATGCTGTTTCTGCGCCGTTTAATATCTCTCATAGACGCCATGTCTCATCCCTCCTAACAAAATGTTTCTTTAAATTCTACGATCACCTTTCTTAACTGTTCTTCTGTCTCTTCGGAAAGTGTTTTTTCTTCTTTTATCTTGTCTGGAATCTCCGGATATTTTGTAGAGATAAATTCCAAAATCTCTTCCTCAAATCTTTGAATCTCCTCCACCGGAATGTCCAGAAGATATTTTCTCGTTGCCGCATAGATGATAATGACCTGATATTCCACCGGCATTGGCCGGTACTGCGGCTGTTTTAAAATTTCACGGATCCTTTCTCCCTGCGCAAGTCTTTCTTTTGTCTCCGCGTCCAATTCAGATCCAAACTGTGCAAACGCAGCCAGCTCCCGGTACTGGGCCAGCTCAATACGAATCTGTCCTGCAATCTTTTTCATCGCCTTTATCTGCGCAGAGCCTCCCACACGGGATACGGAAAGCCCTGCATTGACGGCAGGCCTGAAACCTGAATTGAACATTTCTGTCTCCAGATAAATTTGTCCGTCCGTGATGGATATGACATTGGTCGGAATGTATGCGGATACATCCCCAGCCTGCGTCTCAATGATCGGCAGGGCTGTAAGGGACCCTCCACCCAATTTGTCTGAAAGCTTTGCAGCCCTTTCCAAAAGCCTGGAATGCAGATAAAAGACATCCCCCGGAAACGCCTCTCTTCCAGGCGGTCTGCGAAGAAGAAGGGAGAGTGTCCGGTATGCGGTGGCATGTTTGGAAAGATCATCGTAGACGATCAGAACATCCTCCCCGTTCTCCATCCACTCTTCTCCAATCGCACAGCCGGAATACGGAGCAATATACTGCAATGGCGCCAGCTCACTTGCGGTTGCAGCCACAACGGTCGTGTAATCCATTGCCCCATATTCTTCCAGTGTCTGCACAATATTTGCCACTGTGGATGCTTTTTGTCCGATGGCAACGTAAATACATTTTACGTTCTGACCCTTTTGATTTATAATCGCATCAATGGCAATGGCCGTCTTTCCGGTCTGTCTGTCCCCGATGATCAGCTCTCTTTGTCCCCGCCCTATGGGAACCATGGAATCAATGGCCTTGATCCCTGTCTGCAGCGGCGTATCCACAGATTTTCTCGCAATAACTCCGGACGCTACTCTTTCTATTTGTCTGAATCTATGATTTTCAATTGGTCCTTTTCCATCGATTGGCTGCCCAAGTGCATTTACAACCCTGCCAAGCATACAGTCTCCCACCGGGACTTCCACAACCCTTCCCGTTGTTTTGACCGTATCCCCTTCATTGATATTTTCATCGTCCCCCAAAAGTACCGCTCCTACATTGTCCTCCTCCAGGTTCAAGACCATTCCATACACCTTGCCGGGAAATTCAAGAAGTTCTCCCTGCATGGCCCTCTCAAGTCCGTGGATGCGGGCAATTCCGTCATAAACCTGAATCACCGTACCTGCATCCGCCACTTCCAGTCTGGACGCATATCTTTGAATCTGCTCTTTGATCACAGAGCTGATTTCTTCCGGTTTTAAATTCATGGCACCATTTCACCTCTTTTCTGTTTTCCTTCTTCCCCGCCGACCTGTATGTTCCTCAGCACTCCGGCAAGCTTTTCCAGTTTTGTACGGATACTGCCGTCCACGATCCTGTCCCCGATCTGGATGGTGAGGCCTCCGATAAGTGAAGGGTTTACCAAATACTCCACCTCAAAGGACACATACATAGTCGTCTCCAGCAGCCGTTTTTCTATCTTGGTTTTTTGTCCGTCCGTAAGCTCCATAGCGGAGACTACTTTTGCAATCCCAATTTTCTTTTCTTCCTTCACTCTCAAAAGAAAATATTCCAACACACGTCCCGTGTCCTTAAACCTTCCTTTTTCCACAAGAAGAAGAAAAAGTCCGGTCAGTTCATCCGCGATTTTTCCGCCAAATATGGTTTCCAGGATCTTCTGTTTTTCTTCCCTGTCAATCTTTGGCTCATCAATCAGTTTAAAAAGCTCTCCATGCTCTCCCAAAATCTCTTTTACTGTTTTTGCCTGAGCGAAAAACTCATCCAGTCTGCCTTCTTCCATGGCAGTTTGAAATAACGCATCCCCATATATTTTTGACACTAGCTTTGCCATGTATTCTCACCCATTTCCTTCAGCGTCTTATCAAGCAGCTCCTCCTGTACCTTGACATCAACAGATGCGGATACTGCCTTTGCCGCCATCATGGAGGCAATGGAAATCATCTCCTGTTTCATATCATCCAGGGCATGTCTTCTCTCCAGCTCAATCTGTGCATCTGCGCGGGAGAGGATCCTCTCGGCCTCTTCCTTTGCCCCTGCGATCAATTTTGCCTCATTTTGCATCGCCTTTTTTCTGGCAGCGCTTAAAATCTGCTCTGCCTCTTTGTCGATTTCCTTTAGTTTTTTCTCATACTCGGCTTTGTAAAGAGCTGCCGCCTCTCTGTCCTTTGCGGCATTTTCCTGCTCATCCGCAACTGCCTGCCTGCGCTTTTCAAGCACGTTTCTGACTGGCTCAAAAAGCATGTAAGATAGAAAGGTAAAGAGCACAAACATGGAGATTGCAAGCGTACATGCGTCAAAAATAAGCTGCGCGTCCAGGTTAAATAAACGCTCCAAATTTCATTCCTCCTATAGTTTTCCCAAAAGCGGATTTGCGAAAATTAAGATCAGGGCAATGACAAGGCTGTATAGGCCTGTTGTCTCGGCAACCGCCTGTCCCAGAAGCATGGTGGATGTAATATCCGATTTTGCCCCCGGATTTCTTCCCACGGCAGCCGCACCTTGTCCCGCCGCATAACCTTGTCCGACTCCAGGTCCCACACCGGCAATCATGGCAATCCCTGCCCCTATCGCTGAACACCCTAAAATAAACGCTTCGTTTGTGATATTTCCCATATCCAAAAACCTCCTTAAATTCTTTTAATCCGGCATTTTATCTTTGATAAATACCATTGTCAGCATGCAGAACACATATGTCTGGATGCAGCCTGAAAAAATGTCAAAATAAATGTGCAGAAATCCCGGCCACCCTATCGCGATGTTTGAGAGCAGCCCGTAGATCAGTCCCATGATAACAGTCCCGGAAAGAATATTTCCAAACAGACGCAGGGATAAAGAAAACGGAACTGCGATCTCGCCGATCAAATTGATCGGGAACAAGAACGGCAGCGGCTTAAAAAGTCCGGTAAAGGCCTCTGCTTTGTTGTACTTGATGTTATTGAACTGAATCAATACAAACGTGATCACGCCGAGAGGAAACGTCACCCCATAATCTGCGGTCGGTGGCCGAACCCCCAAAAGACCGGAAAGGTTACTCGCCAGAATAAAGCAGAAGAGCGCTCCGATATAATTTCGAAACGGAATCCCTCTTTTCCCCATACTGCCGTACACCATCTTATCCAGCGCCTCAATACCCATTTCAGCTACATTTTGCAAAGCGCCCGGCTTTCCGGGTTCATCTTTTAATTTTTTCTTCACGACCACGGCAAATATCATCAAAACCGCACATACGATCACAATACTGACATGTGTGGTTGTCAGCCAGAGTTCCTGGCCAAACAGATGAAACTTCAAAAGCCCGTGTATCTGGAAATCCGGTTCCTTTGCAGCCAGAATTCCAAAAGCAGTTCCCATCCACTCAACCTCCTTTACTTAGATTTTTTTGTTTTTGTGAGTATTTTATGCATGACCGGCTGCAGGTAAGCTGCAAATTTCAGGCTCATCAGCCCCACAAACGCTGAAAATACATTGCCAATACGAAAATACAATGCTGCTCCCAGTACAAAAAGCACTGCCGCGATACGCAAAAGATACGTCTTTCTTATATGTTTTAGCGCCCCTGACTCTCCAAGATCCAGCGCGTCCTCCAGAGAACGTTTCATATGAACTGCCATGACCGCGGCCAGTATCACTCCAATCCAAAGTCCTGCAGACACTTTGGCAAGGTCATACCCGATTATGATACAGATGATCTGTGCCACAACTGCATATACAAGTATCCCTATAAGCATCTCGATCAATGTACGCTCTGCCTTTTCAATCTTCTTCATCTATATGATCCTCCACATCTTCGTTTGCATGTCTTGCAAGATGATATACATTCCTTCCCCCGGATAGTATTCCCAAAATCACAAGAGGAATAAACACCGGAATCTGAAACTTTTCTTCCAGATAAGAGCCAAACCACGCACAGATCAGCACCGGCACGATCATACTGATACCAAGCTGTGTGACAAGAGCAAACGTGCGGTAAACACTGTGTTTGTATTTCATTTTTCCCTCCAGCTTTGTTTTGTTTCTTATCGTTCCCGTCATATGTTTTCATTATAACATATTTTGCACTTTTGTCTATTATTTATATCATTACGCTTATTTTGTCTTTTGTTTTTCGTTAAATTTTCGACAATTTTGCGTCTTCTCCTTTTTTGCAAATAATATTTTTTCTGTAAAATAAAAAAGAAGGGCACCTACTCCCATTCCAATCGGTGTAGATGTCCTTCTTTATTCATATTCACAAATCCATTCTGCCGCAGTGCCTCATAGAGCACGATTGCCACAGAATTGCCAAGATTCAGTGAGCGGATATCCCCAATCATGGGAATACGCACACAGTCTTCTTTATGTTTTACAAGTATCTCTTCCGGAATCCCTGCGCTTTCTTTTCCAAACATAATATAACAGTCCGGCTCATACTGTACGTCTGTGTAAACCTTCGGCGCTTTTGTAGTCGCCATATAAATTTTTGCTTCCGGATTTTTCTCAAGGAAATCCTCAAAATCAATGTAGGTCGTCACATCCAGGTCGTCCCAGTAATCCATGCCTGCGCGTTTGATCGCTTTCTCATTGAGTCTGAATCCAAGCGGCTCGATAAGATGCAGCCTCGTCCCTGTAGCTACGCACGTCCGTCCGATATTCCCGGTATTCGCAGGAATCTCTGGCTCAAACAATACAATATTCAACATGTCTAGTTCTGCCTTTCTCTCAATTTATTGATGAAACGCTCCAGCCTTTCCAATGCCTTTTTCAGATCTTCCAAAGAGTATGCATAAGAGATGCGCAGAAAGCCTTCCCCACACTGTCCAAACGCAGTTCCCGGCACAACTGCCACCTTCTCCTCCATCAAAAGTTCATTCGCAAATTGCTCGGAAGTCATGCCGAATTCTTTGATACACGGGAAAATGTAAAAAGCGCCAAAAGGCTCAAAACATTCCAGCCCCATTCTTTTAAATTCATGTACAAGAAAACGCCTTCTTTGGTTGTACGCCTGACGCATTTCTTCCACTTCATTTTCACAGTGTCTAAGCCCTTCCACAGCCGCATACTGGCTGTTTGTCGGCGCACACATGATCGCATACTGATGGATCTTTACCATCTGCTCTATGATATTAGCAGGTCCGCACGCATATCCAAGCCTCCATCCTGTCATGGCAAATCCTTTGGAGAATCCGTTGATGACAATGGTCCTCTCCTTCATTCCCGGCAGGGATGCGATGGACACATGCTCCTCCGCATATGTAAGCTCAGAATAGATTTCATCTGAGATCACATACAGATCATACTTCTCCACTAAGGCGGCAATCGGCTCCAAGTCCTCTCTTGTCATGATGGAACCCGTCGGATTGTTCGGAAATGGCAGGACCAAGATTTTCGTCTTCGGTGTAATGGCCTCCTCCAGTTCCTTTGCCGTCAACTTAAATTCATTCTCATGTTTCAGCGGAATGACTACCGGCCTTCCTCCTGCGAGCACAGTACAAGGAAGGTAGGACACATAGCTTGGCTGCGGTATCAAAACCTCATCTTCCGGATCCAGCATAGCCCGAAGAGCAATGTCAATTCCCTCGCTGCCTCCCACAGTGACCACAACTTCTTTTTTGCTGTCATACCTCACATGAATCTTTCTCTCAAGATAGTTACAAATTTCATCTTTCAATTCCTGAAGACCAGCGTTGGATGTATAGAAAGTCTTGCCTTTCTCCAGCGTATAAATCCCTTCTTCCCGGATCCGCCACGGTGTATCAAAATCCGGTTCTCCTACGCCAAGGGAAATCGCATCCTCCATCTCATTGACAATGTCAAAAAATTTACGGATACCGGAAGGCTCAATCTCTGTCACTATTTTTGATAATGGATTTCTCATTATGGCGTCACCAGCATTCTGTCTGCTTTCCCTTTCTTATCAAAAATAGTTCCGTGGTCTTTGTATTTTTTGAGAATAAAATGTGTCGCTGTACCGACAACCTCATCAATCGGAGAAAGTTTATCGGAGACAAACTGTGAAATTTCCAGAAGTGTCTTGCCTTCCAGGATAACAAGATAATCATACGCACCGGAGATCAGATACACGGAAGACACTTCCGGGTAATTATAGATGCGTTCTGCGATTTTCTCAAATCCCATATTTCTCTGAGGGGTAACCCTCACCTCAATCAGGCCCGTCACTTTCTCAATTCCGACTTTGTTCCAGTCAATCATTGTGTGGTATCCACAGATGATCTTTTCCTGTTCCATGGCCGCCATCTCGTTGGCTATGGTCACCTCATCCGTTCCAAGCATGACCGCTAGATCTTTTAAATCTACACGGCTGTTCTTTTCAATGTATTTCAGTATTTGTTCCCGCATAAACATCCTCCTTTAAAATTTATTGGTGTGTATTTTAACAAACTCATCCGGAACGGGTCTGTCAAGACAACGGATCTCCTCCCCATTTTGGATAAGTTTGTCATTTGTATCATTGAGCGTCCCCAGCACTGCTGCAAAAAGGCCGCATGCTTTCAAATCTCTCACCAGTTTCTCCCCATCCCCGGCTGCAAAAAGAGCGCATCCTGCAGATGCCAGCTGATAGGGGTTGAGATGAAAATACTCACATATCTCAATCGTCTCCTGCCTTAACGGGATCTTCTTCAAATCTATGAGCATACCATGTCCTGTGCCAACGGTAAAATCCCAAAGTGCACCAAAAATCCCGCCGTCCCCAGCCTGATGTGCTAAAAGGACTCCATCCCTCCAAATACATCCCTTGGCATGGTCCAAAAATAGTTTCTCTTCTTGCCCCTTCAACGGTTCAAGAAACGCTGGCACAAAGCGTTTCTTCAGCTCTTCTTCTCTTTCCTCCAGAATCCGGAGTGTGCCCTCAAGTCCTGCATATCCGGCAAAAACAAGATCTGCCTGTTCGAAATCCTCTCCGTTTACAAGTCTTTTCTCTTCCACTCTCCCCTGCATCTGCACCTGCACAAGAATATCCTCGAATCCCGGAAGTACTTCTGCCTTTGTTCCCAAAAGACTGATTTTAAAAACTGCCGCTGCCTTGGCCATTCTTCCGGTTATGACTTTCAACTTTTCCTCGTCCAGCCATTCCGGCAAAAACAAAGAGATAAATATACTTTTTGCTTTTGCCCCTCTGACCGTCAGATGTCCAAACGCCTCCGCCATTGCATACACACCGACAGTTTCTTTCTTCCCATACCGGCAGGCCGTGGAAATCAATATCTCCCGCCCTTCTGCATGCAGCATGGCACACGGATCGAACGGAGAGGGCACAAGAGCCGGGGAATCCTCCTGTATATGAAACATCCTTAAAATGGAACGGCTTACTATGGTCTGTGATAGTTTTCCTGGTTTCATTCTCTTTTCCTTTCCTGCTGTTCTGTCTGAGGCTGTTGCTCTCCACTGCCTGTCTGAGGAGGTGTCTGCTCCTGCTTTTTCTGATTTTCCTGCTGTTTTTCCTGCTCTTTTTTGGCTGCCTGCTCGTTTTGGATCTGTTTCGCTCTGGAAATCGCAGACTGGACGCTGTCTTTATTGTTCGTCCCAATGGCATTTCTTACAATGGCTGATGCCTCAGCGCTTGCGGATGCCGTACCCACTGCGTATGTGGTCGGCGTGGAGATATAACTGCTGTTGTTGATGACTTCCCTGCTCTGCTCTTTGCCATCCACTGTCACGATTTTCCAAAGCCTTGCAGTCTTTCCTGTATGTCCGCTATCTGTCTTGGAAAAATATCCGATTGCCTGTCCGGATGCCTCTGTCATCTTCACACCTCCGTCTTTTGTCCCGGTCGTTTCGCTCTCAAAGCGGATTTCCCGCCCTGCCGGCCTAGTCTCTTTTCCGTAGATGGTAAATGTAAGATTTCCCCCTGACACATACCCTTCAATAAAAATGGGGTACTGCGTATTGTTTTTAAATTTCAGGTCTTTGACATCCCCGGCAATTGCTGCATCCATGGATGGTTTCACATAATTCACAGTCATGGAGTGGGGCTGTCTTTGGGTGACTTCCAGCTCCGCAAACAATACAGCATTGTAAAGCGTCGTGGATACCTGGCAGATGCCGCCTCCCATGGAATTGACAACCTTTCCGTTTTCATAGGAACCGGCCTCTGTAAACCCATTCTCATATGTATACGGACGCATAGCCTTGTCCGCGGAAAACTCTTGTCCGGGCATGATGATCCTGCCATTGATAAGTTTTGCCCCTGTCTCTATATTCTGTACGCGGCCGCCTCCGGTTCCGCAGTACGTTGTAAATGTTCCAAGCTCGTCCTGGATCACTTCCAAATCCTGCTTTGTGATGGACGGCTCTTTCGTCTCATACACAAGGGTGACCTCTCCCCCTTCTCCTTTCCATGTATCCAGGAAAAATGTCTTCAATGTTTCCTTTGATTTATCCATATTGAGCGAATGCCCATTCTGTCCTTCTGTAATCTGGAAAGCTCCGTTCACTCTTGCAATCGTGGCATCCTTGGCGCCTTCTTCCAGAGGTTTGCATTTTGCCTCAAAAACCTCGTTCACCTTTTTCTCATCCAGGTCATATTGTGGCTGTTCCAACACAAGTTTTTTCTTTTTTGACAATTCTTTCATTTTCTGATAGCGTTTCAAGACATTTCCTTTTTTCCCATATTCCATGGCATGTTCCACTGCTTTTTCCGGTTCTTTTAAGGAAACGCCAAGCTCATCCGGCTGCACATCCACTGTTTTGTCTCCCACTCGCAGCGTCACTGGTTTCCTGGCGCTTTTCTCAAACCACGCATTCAATTCTTTTTCTGCCTCTCCCTTTGATAGACCTGAGACATCTACTTCTCCGATATAAATTCCATCCAGCACCTTATTTTCTGCGGCTTTCCCCACATAACTGTTGAGTGCGAAAAATCCTCCCAAAATGCCGAGAGCACACACGCCTGCCACAACACCGCAGATCACCGCCAGTTTCTTTTTGTTCTTTATATGAATCATACTTTTCCCTGTCCCCCTGATTGCTCTCCTCCTACAAAAGATACGGCACGACCATTGTTACCAGCATTGCAACAATAACAATTAAAATTACAGCTGCCATGATCCGTCTTGTCTTTTTATTAAAAAAATTCATAATTCTCACCTTCTGTTTATTTGTCCATTTTATACTCTTTAATCCATTTTTGCAACCTTACACTCTTGTTTTTACTCTCCTATCCCTCCGAGCTTTTCTTCTGCAGGGGAGTCCAAACGACTTTCCTGTAGAATAAGAAATTTAGCAGCCTGATGATTCAAAGGATTTCTGTTCTGATAGTCAAACAGCACATACACCGGCTTTTCTGATATCTTTTCAAAGCGCTCCACATGCGTCATCTTTCTAAGCTGACGCACTTCGTACCTTTCATAGCCTTTCAGATACTTATGTTCCTCAGTTTCCTTTTTATAAAACTCCCTCAGCCACTCTTTCTCGATGGTCTCCTCTTTTGCAAATGCCGGACGGTTTTTGGCATTTTCCCGCAGATAAAAATCATATGTAAGAAGTTCCCTGTACAGCTCTCCCTTACTTGGAGCAAGCTGTCCTGCAAACTCAAAAAGAATCTCAAACCTTGCAGCCCTTGAATGATTCCTCCCGGTATATCCATGTTCTTTATAAAATACAGCGAGCGCCTCAAACATGGCAAATGCATCCGAAAACTCTTTTTCCAGCTCCTCCATGGTGTTCACAAACTGACTGCTGTTGTAATAGACTTCCACCATCTCCTCCACCTGCTTTAAGCGTGCGATCTCCTCATAAGAAAGCCATTTTGTGGCCAGCACTTCATAGGGCGGCTTTTCTTTGTACAAAAGCCCGTACTCCTCCTTTTGCTCCTCCATATAAGAACCTTTGAGCACCTTTAAGAATCCAAGCTGCAGCTGCTCCGCTCTCAGGGCATATACGTCGTTAAATGATTTCCGAAAACTTTCATAGTCCTCATACGGCAGCCCTGCGATCAAGTCCAAATGTTGATGGATATTGCCCGCTTTATGGATCCTCCGCACTGTTTCTGCAACCTTTTCAAATTTCATTGTACGCCTGATCTCCCGTACGGTCCGCTCATTTGTGGACTGTACCCCGATTTCCAGTTGAATGAGCCCAGGTCTCATGCTGCGGATGATCTCAATTTCCTCTTCATCCAGAAGGTCTGCAGAAATTTCAAAATGAAAGTTGGTGATCCCGTTATCATGTCTGATCAGATACCTCCAAATCTCCTTCACATAGTCATGTCTGCAGTTAAATGTCCTGTCCACAAATTTCACCTGAGGTACTTTTTGTTGCAGGAAAAAGGCGAGCTCCTTTTTCACCATGTCAATGTCCCGGAATCGAAGGCACTTGTCAACTGACGAAAGGCAGTAGCTGCAGGAGAACGGACATCCTCTGCTGGACTCGTAATAGATAATTTTATTCTCAAAGTCATCTAAAGTATCATAGACAAACGGTACTTTGGAAAGATCCATCACTGCTCTCCACTCATTTTCCACAACTTTTTCTCCAAACCTGAAAGTTATCCCCCGAATATCGAAAAGTTTCCCCGTTTCTTTGCTCTCATACCATTTCATGATATCCAGAAATGTCTCTTCTCCTTCTCCTTTCATCACGCCAAAAACCTCCGGCAGCATTTCCAGCACCTTTTTACTGTCATAGGACACTTCCGGTCCTCCAATCCAGATATCTGTGTACGGAAGTATCTTTTTTATCTCTATTACTATTTCTTTTACATATTCAATATTCCAGATATAGCAGGAAAAACACAGTACATCCGGTTTTCTCTCAAACAGATCCATCAGGATCTCGTCTGTGGTCTGATTGATCGTATACTCTGCAATGGCGATATCCCTCCCATATTCTTTTGCATATGCCTTCAGACAATACACCGCCAGATTGGAATGGATATATTTCGCATTGACTGCCACTAAAATGACATTCATATTTCCTCTCGATTCTCCTTCTGATTTTCTAGTCTCTATTCCGTTTATTATAGCACGGACATCCCCTGCGCGATAGCTTGGATTACTTTTTTGACACAGCAAAACGGACCGGCTTACGCCGGTCCGCCCAGGATGGATCTTACCTCATATTATGATTTGAGTACTTATTAACCTCTTTTACGTTTGAATGCTGCAAGTACTGCTGCCCCTGCAAGTGCCACCATTGCTGCAGCTCCTGCGATCGGCGTGGCATCACCTGTCTTAGCAGATTTTGCATTTGTTGTCTTGTTTGATGCGTCTGCAACGCTTGCTACCTGGCTATTCGCTGCAAGATAACGATTCTGTGGGTTCTGGCTTACTTCAACCATAGCCTTTTCATCGTCTTTTGTATTGTCTTTACCCTTGTTTTCTGCAGGTACCAGACTTGCCACTGCATTTTCAAGACCTTCCACTGCTGCCTTTACTTCTTCTGCTGTTGCCTGGTCGTCATTGTATACTGCCATTGCAGATGCGTATACGCTTGCAAATGATGCATAGCTTTCAGCCTCATAATCCGCCGCATTCAAGCCTTCTGCCTTATTGATCAATTCTTCAAGTGCAGATTTATCCGGAATTCTCTGAAGTGCTGCTGTTGCTGATAATAATGCCTGCCAAGCCGCATCTACCTCTTCCTGCATTGCATTTCCGTCTTCATATACTGCTTTTGCATCTGTAAGAGCTTTGCCAAATACGTCTTTTCCTGCATCCAGATATTCTTCCAGGTTAAGGCTTTCTGCAAAGTTAATGACTTTTTCCAGGTTTGCCTTGTCTCCCTGTTTAAAGGACAAGTACTGCATGATCTCAACAAGATCTTTCCATGTCTGGTCTACCATTTCCTGAGTCACGGTCTCGTCACCGTCTGCAACACGTGCAAGGATATCTTCTGCCTGTGCTTTCAGCGCCTCAAATCTTTCTGCAACATCTTCTACAACACCAGTTGTATCTGCTTTCTCTGCAAGTTCTAATGCAAACTCAAGAACTGCCGTGGAGATTTCTCCTGTCTGAACTTTTTCCAGAGCTTCAATCGCATCATTCAGTGCTGTCAAAGCTGCATCAATCTGAGTCTGATCTGCATCTTCATCTGTTAGTACTGTTTCTGCTGCTGCTACTGCTGCTTTCAAATTTTCTACAGAATGATCTGTATATGCATCTTCATTTTTCAGAAGTTCATTTGCCTCATCCACTGCATCCTGAAGTGCGTCTTTAGTCGGTTTTACAACCAATTTTTCCTGAGCATCCAGAAGTGCCACTTTTGCTGCATCTACTTCTTTCTGTGTTGCATCCACGTCCTCAAGAACTGCTTTTGCTGCATCCAGTGCATCTGTGAATACTTTTGCAGATTCTTCTGTGTACTTGTCGATTTCTTCAGCAACTTTGTCCGCATCTGCAATTGCATCTTTCAGGTCTGCAACATATACAAGTGCGTCTTTTGCTGCCTGAAGAGCACTCTGTGCTGCAAGTACTTCTTCAGATGTCTGAGATTCAGCATCCAGAACATCCTGTGCTGCTTCTAAAGCTGCCTTTAAGTTGTCCATACCCGCTGCAAGATAGTCATCTTCTTCAATCGCTGTGCAAGTGTCAACCAATGCCTGCAGGTTTGCAAGCTCTTCTTCTGTAGCCTGGTCAGATGTGGACGGCTCGTCAAAGTCAAGCCACAATACAACGTTTTCATCAGCCGCGCTGTGATCTGCTGCCAGTTCTTCAGCTGTAAGCGCCTCATTGTATACAACTACCTGATCAAAGGTAAGTTCTGATTTTCTGTTTGTATTGATCGGGTCATAACCTACAGAGAATGTCTCATTATTTCTGTTGACGGATGTTACTGCATCCACTTCCTTTTCTCCATTTACAGTTCCGTCCACATAAATCTTCAGACCTTCTGTTGTACTGTAGGTTACCGTCAATGTATGCCAGCTGTCGTAGAAACTGTCGTCCAGCTGTGCTGATGTTGCCTGATCCCAGCTTGTTCCGTTACTTACATATGCATCAATGTGTCTTGCGCCTGAGTTTTTATTGTAGTAGATACGATAAGCAAAGGAGTTATCACCGAGGCCGGCGATCATATTGTGTTTCTCTGTGCTGTTGTTTTCAAAGATACCTGTATTCTCTTTTGCAGATGCAGGTACAAATACTCTGGAAGATACCGTAAAGTTGGATCCCTGAGTCATTGCACTGTTTACGATTTGGTTTGCATCTTCAATAGAGAAATATCCCTGAATAGCATTGTTTGTTCCATCTTCTGCCTCTGCAAATGTTACTGTTTCTGGTACCGGTGTATCCAGACCATTCTTACTGGAGTCTTTGATCACGCCCAGATCCGGTTTTGCAACTACTGTGAGTGCTGCGTCTGCTTTTAATTCTTTGTTTCCGTTTACATTTGCCACGTGTACCACTGCCTCTGTACCTTCTTTTACAGAATCAGCTACTGTAACAGTTGCTTTTGTAAAGTCTTTTCCATCTGTGGAAATTTCAATTCCTTTCACTTCATTTCCGTCTGCATCTGTCACTGTCCAGTCAGCAGCCACTACATCTGCGTTTTCATTGTCTGTCTTCAATGTAAACTCAGTGCTTGCGCCCTGTTCCACAGCTGCTTTGGCAGGATCAATGGATACAGAGTAAATGTTTTCTTTTTCTTTGTGTACAATGCTTGCCTCTTCAAAATCTACCCAGAGAGCAACATTTTCATTGTCAGCGGTGATTGCAGGTGTGTCAGAGTACTGAGCTGCAACTTCATCTGCTGTCAATGCTTTACTGTATACATGTACATCATCAAAGTCTGCCGCAGATGTTCTGCCTGTTGATGGGCATGCTCCAATCGTAAAGTTGTAATCAGAATGAGCAACTCCCTCTTGAGTACCTGTCTCTTTTTCCTGAAGAAGTACACCGTCTACGTATACTGCAATTGTATTGTCGTCTGCATTGTATGTACCAACAACCTGATGCTGCTGATTCATCCAATTTGTCTGGAGTTCTGCAGGCAGTTTCGCCTCGATCGCTCTCCAGCTGCCTCCTGCATAAATGTGGAAATCAACTGTGGTTGATCTGCAACGCAGCGCAAACGCATAGTCACCTTTTCCTGCAAACATGTTGTAATCTGCATTTCCTGTTGGCGTTACGTTTACTTCAACAGAGAAGGAATTCTTTCCTTCCAGCACAGGGTCAAGTACCTCGTTGAATGGCACTGCCAGCTGTCCGTTCATAATGATGCCGTCCGCATCTTTTTCCAATCTAGCTGTTGTCTCATAAGGAATGAGCAGCTGATTCTTACTTGCATCCTGGATAAAAGTATCCATGTTTACAAGTGCTTCGATATCATTGATGTAACCATCAATGATCTCTTCTCTATCCTTGTCTGCATTTACAAGCTCTTTCTGAGCGTCTGTCAGAGCATTGTAGTCTGCTTTAAGCTGTTTCGCTTCTGCAAGCTGACTGTAATCGTATACGAAGAAACCGTCAACCGCTTTTATGACTTCGTCAGCCCTTTCTTTGTCATATGCAGCCTGATCAAAGGACTCTACTGTATGGTAAGTCTTTGCCATCTCGGAAACTTCCTCTGTCGTTGCATTGGTTGCAACCGGCATCAATGTGAATTCCCACTGATAGATATTGCTGCTTGGGAGCTGATACTGAGACAGTGGTCCAGGTCCGCATGTAGCTCCGCCGGTTCCAAGAGAACCGTAGCCTACATTTACGATGGTATCTTTTCTTGGTGTCAGCTGATAAGGGTGAGTTACTGCATCCAGTTCATTTGGTGTAAAGTGCAGTGCACTCGCCTCCACTGTATCTGTAGCTGCGATCAAAAGACCGTTTTTATAGTTGTCATTCGTGATCTCCATCCATTTTACGTCTGTCAGGTTTCCGGAATCATCCACCTTCAGATATGGATAGAAGAATTCACTGACTGTGTTGGAGTAGATACCTTGTCTTGCATTCGTCTTTCTGTCGCAGAATGTCTCAACCGGTCCGTTTCCGTACCAGTTTACATTCTCAAATCCTTCAGGCAGTGTCATAAGAGAACCAATCTTCAGGAAAGAGCCCATGCCGCTCTTTGTAGCATCCACTTTCATGTTTACAGTCACCTGTCCATCGCCGTTCACTGTGTAAACAATTGTCTCTTTTGTATTTCCTGCATTTGGAAGAGTAAGCTCAGCTGTAATTACCTTCTGTCCTGCTGCATTTTCTTCTACTGCAATGTTGTCAACCTGAATGTTGTCTGCTGCAGTTTTCCAGTTCGCATCAAAGGCTGTCTTATCATTCTCCAGACGTCCTCTCCAGAAGTTTGGAGTAGGTCCTTCCTGAACAAGAACCTCATCGCCTACTGTGTAGTTCTTCATAGTTCCTGTTGCTTTTTCAATAGAAAAGCTGAAACCTTCTCCATTCACCTTGTAAGCACTGTCTGTTTCTTCCACTGTTACTTCTTTGTCACTGAATACAGGTGCACTCTGCTCTACTGTTACTGGAACATTTATCTGTGCATATGACATTTCTGTGCCTTTTTCTGCCCAGTTTGTAGCTTCTTTAAGGTTTACGGAAATATTCAGGTAGTATTCACTTCCCGCCGGTATTGTCTCTGGCATTTCAAATGGTACGTTGATCGTTCCTGTTGTAAGCGGAGCAACATCTGTGTTCTCTGCCACACCTTCATCGATCACTTTTCCATTTTCCAAAAGCTGCCATGTCACATCATACTCGTTTAAATTAGTAAAGCTGCTTTCATTGTACACAGACACTTCACGTCTGTTCAGCTGGTTTACATCTGCACTTAACCAGTAATTCTGATACTGGTATTTTACTTCCGCAAGTTCTGGCTGTGGATCTCTATCTGCACTGATAAGACCATCTTCACAGAAACTGTTATCATTTGGCACATCTCCCCAGTCTCCACCGTAACCATAGAAATGACCGTCAGCTTCTTCCTGGTACAATGTCTGATGTGCGTAGTCTTCTGCATAGTAATCCCATCCAACAACCTCTGCTGTCTCATGTCCGTCCGCATAGTCTACCCATGCAAGTACACTCTCATCATCAGCGCCGATTGCAGGTGTTGCAGAATTTTGAGCTTTGATTTCATCTTGTGTCAATGCTCTGTTGTAAATACGTGCAACTGATATCTCGCCATCCACTGTTCTTCCATGTACAGCATCGTATCCGATACCTACCGGATCACCGGATGCATTGATGCTATCCTGTACATTTGTGGAATTCATCTTTTCACCGTCAATGTAGATCGTAAGGGTTCCTTTGTCGTAAGTTCCCACTACCTGATGCCAGTTTCCTACCCAATCCTCCGGGAATGCGCATGTACAGTTTTTCCAGCTGCCGCCATTGTATACAAAGAACTCAAGACCTGAGCCTGAACTTTGTGTTTTCAATGCTACCTGATTGTCCCCTTTTGAAATCAGAACACTGTTCTGAGCTGTAGATGCTGGTTTTACAACAGCCTCAAATGTAAAGGATTTTCCCGTACCTGACAATGCTGCATTATACTTTTCATTGTTATCCATGATCGTATAACCGCTGAATGAATTTCCTCCATTTAAGCTGCCTTCTTCCCCGGTGTTTGCCTTCCAGTCTTCTTCGGTTCCAATAGCTTGTCCACTCACTCCTGTTCTGTCAGTGATCGCATAGGAATTTCCAAGATCATTTAAGTCAACCGCTCTTGCCTGGTCAACCCAATCCCAGATAAATGCGCCGAGCATATTATCTGAACTGCGTATTGCATCCCAGTATTCTTTTAAGTTTCCGACAGAGTTACCCATTGCATGTGTATACTCGCAAACCACATAAGGAATCCTTCCTTCTCCAGCTCTTCCCCATACCAGGTCAACTGACGGATACATGTTGCTGCCCATGTCAGTTCCCATGGAGTCATTCTGGCCTTCACTGTGTACTGGTCTTGTAGGGTCATTGTTCTTGAAATACCAGATCATATCGCGGAACATACCGTTGGATGTGTTCGGGTCTGAAGTGTAAACCATCTCATTTCCAATAGACCAGATCACGATAGCCGGATTGTTCTTCAAATGTTTGTACGCTGTCTCTGTACGGTCCATAGCGAGCTCGTAAAACAGACCTTTTGCATTGTTATCCCCCATAATGGCATGGCTTTCCAGGTTTGTCTCCCCAATCATGTAAAGACCTTCCTGATTGCACAGCCAGTACAGATAGTCATCATTGCTGTAATGGGAAGTACGGATTGCATTGATGTTGTTCTTTTTCATCAGTTCGATATCTTTATCCATTGCTTCCTGGGAAACTGCTTTTCCATAGAATGGATCCGTATCATGTCGGTTTACACCTTTTAATAATAATTTTTTACCGTTGATCGTAATTGGATCCCATTCCGTTGTTGTATTGTAGTAGTTTTCATCTACTTCTGTTGAAGTAAACTCAATCTCGCGGAAACCAAGCTGTGTGGAAAGCGTCTCCACTTCTTTACCGTTTCCATCTTTCAACGTTAAAACAAGCGCATACAGGTTTGGATGTTCTGCTGACCAAAGCTTTGGATTTTCTACTGCAAAAGATCCTTTAAAAGTTTTTGTATTTGCAGAACCAACGCCACTTACCGGAATGTCACTGTCAACGATCGCGTTTCCATCTCTGTCCACAGCTTTCACATTAACGCTCCAGCCTTCCGCTGCCGTGGAAGACAGGTTTCTGATATCTGCTGAAACTTCCAAAGTAGCGTCTTCATAATTGTCATCCAAATATGTACGCACAGTGTAGTCCTGCATCTGAACAAGCGGTGCACTTGTCAGATATACGTCACGGAAAATACCTCCGTCGTAAATCATATCCTGTTTTTCAAACCATGTTCCATCACAGAACTTATGCACCTCAACTGCAAGTGTATTCTCGCCATCTACAAGATAATCTGTGATGTCAAATTTATGAGGGCTGAACATATCTTCGCTGTAGCCCACTTCTTTTCCATTCAGATAAACGTAATATGCGGATTCAACACCCTGGAAATTCAGGTAAATCCGCTTGTTGTCCGCTTTCATCTCATCGTTTACTGTAAACGTCTTGCGGTACAAGCCCACTGGATTGTAGTTCGTTGCAGCCTTTGGAACCTGTACGTTCTGGTCATACTTGGATTGCCAAGGCATCTGTGTGTTACAGTAAATGGAGAAATCAAAATCCTGATCTTCATAGGTTGTCCAGCTTCTCGGAAGCTCAACGGACGCCCATCCATCCTCCTCTGATTTCTCAAAATCAGGGTCCATAAAACCATTGTTATCGGCATCCAAAAACTTTTCAGCCTGTTCCTGATTTTGCACGACTGTGAGATCCCAGTCTTTCCCATCTCCTGTCAGGAGCTGGAAATAATTTGATTTTTCACGCGCATTGTAATCCCATACAGCATCAACTGCTGAATCAAAATTCTGATAAGGGATAATCGTTGCACTTGCGTCTTCTCGCTCAATGCCAAAGACATCTTCCGCATCTTGTTTGACGCCGTCAACATCCGTATAGTCATTTCCTGTCCACTCTTCGTGAGTAAACTTTGTTTTGTCGACATCAGCTTTGATACTTTCTGCCGCCACAAGACCTTCGGATGACGTGCCGCCTGCAGCCATAGCTATCAGACCGGTTGTCGGAATCATCGTTCCCACCATTGCTACCGAAAGCAACAGGGAAAGCATTTTCCTTCTCTTTTTCACAATCACTCAACCTCCTTAAAATATTGGGCAGTAAACCATCCTGATATCTATTATTTTCCATTTAAATCCAATTTTCCATACAAATTTTTATTTTTTTGGTAAGATTTTATATTTTCTATTTTATTCTAGATTTTTTGTTGTTTATTTTAACTATCTTAATTTTCTCTTTTCCCTGATACTGCACACCACATGCCAGATTGCCATCCCGGGACGATGAAAAAGCATTCTGGGGCCGGAAAATCTCATGACCTTTCGTATCTCCTCCCTCATCTTGGGACTGTAACAGTGGACCTTACAGTTGCTGCAAAATGTTTTTGTTTCCATAAAAGGGCAATTTTGACTGCGCAATTTTGCATACTCTAAAAGCCGTGCACACTCTTCACACACCCCCTCCTTTTTCCTGTGGTTCTTTTTGCAGTAGAGCAAAATCATTTCTTCTACAACCCTCTGTTCCTTTTTCCTTCTATTTTCCGCCTTTTCGGACTGCTGTTTCAACTTGTGCTCCTCCTTCTAAGTTAGTTTCATATAACTCACTTTCCTTTCTACCATATCAGGTACATCAATGTCAATATCCATTTCCACATGTTCGATAACAGCAGAAGAGAGACTCCTCCTTTTACGAAGGGTCTCTCTTCCTGACATTTTTATTTCTTTTTTAACACTTGCCGAATCAGCTGCAAGATGATTACCTTTTCAGAATCTGTACATTCTCTGACATATTTCATGATTTCCTCTGAGATCTGGTCCTGTACCTTGCGCTCTCCGCTCTTTTCCGAGAAAAACTCAGACAAAGTCAGATCAAATGCTGCACAGATTTTTTCAATGCTGCCAATGGTTGGGTTCTTCTCATCTCTCTCCAACTGTCCGAGATAGGATGATGTCATGTTAGCGCGTTTTGCCAACTCCCTCTGATTTATCATTCTCGTTTTTCTCAATTCTCTAATGCGCTGACCTAACTGAAAGTTTTCCATACGTTTCTCCTTTAGTCCGTATTAGAGAAAAACCAATCACTATAGTATAATTTATTATAATAGTGACATACTATTTTTTCAAGTGTTCTACTATTTGTTTTTCTTCCTTTGCCTCATCGTGAGCATTGCCGCGCCTGCTGCCATCAGGCAGATCCAGAGCATTGCCTGTGTCTCGTCCGCAGTTTTGGCTGACTTCTGAGCGCCCGGTTTTGCTTTATTGGATGCGTCCCCTGTTGTTGCACTGGATGCCCCTGTGCTTGCAACAATATCTTTTCCTGTTGCTGCACCAGCACTTACAGGCTCCAGTTTTGCAACCGCTGCCTCCAAATCTGTCTGTGCCTTTTTCACTTCTTCCATCGTGGCATTCTCATCTTCATAGACAGCCATTGCCGCTGCAAATGCACTTCTGAATGCAGCAAAACCTTCGGTCTTATATTCATCTGCATTGAGGTCTTTTGTCTTGTTGATCAGCTCTTCCAGAGCACTCTTATCAGGTTTCAGTCTGAGTTCGCTCATGGCTTTGAGAAGTGCTTTCCATGCATTGTCCACCGTCTCCTGTGTTGCACTCTCATCATCATATACATTCTTTGCATTTTCCAGTGCCTGCGTAAATGCATCCTGGCCTTCCGGCAGACAGTCTTCAAGAACAACTCCATCGGCCGCCTCAATTACACTCTTAAGGTCTTCTTTGTTTACCTCCGGCTCTTCCGGTTTTGGTATCAGATTGTTCATTGCCTCAAGGAGTGCATTTTTTGCTGCATCAATTTCTTCCTGCATTGCATTTTCATCTTCATACACATCTTTTGCTGCTGCCAATGCATCGAGGAATTCCTTCTGTCCCTCTTCCAGGTAATCATTCATATCCATCTCTTCTGCTATTGCAATCAGTTCTCCCAGCGCAGTTTTATCTCCCTGTTTGAACTCTAAAAACTGCATTGCTTTTATGAGCTGTTTCCATGCATTGTCCACTGTCTCCTGTGTCAAAGTTGCGTCTCCTGCCTGTGCTCTTTCCAATACATCTTTAGCATTTTCAAGCGCATTGTTGTAAATGTCGGCCACTGCCGGAATGACTCCTGCCAGATCCACATTCTCAGCAAGGGAGATCGCATGTTCTAAAATTGCGGTGGAAACATCTGCCGGCTCTGGTCCTGGCTCCTCGCCTGCTTTTGCATTCTGGTAAATATTGACTTCCACTGCTGACGCAAACATATTCGGCTGGCTGCCATAAGAGCTGTTTACCGTAAGTCTCACATACCGTGCATCTACTGGTTCAAAGGAGAGCACATGCTCTTTTCCGGTATCCTTCAAGGTACCCTCAGACACTGTCTTCCATATCTCATTGTCTGTGCTTACTTCAAGAACATAATCTTTTGCAGTACCATTGTTTCCTGCCGGTCTTCCAAGGTATGTATAGCGGTCGATGTTATACACTTTATCAAGAGTTATGGTCAGCGACTGAGGCAATACTCCGTCCCCGGCTGAACCATAGTGTGTATGCCACCATGTTGCCGTGTTGTCGTCAATAGCATAAGCCGCAGGTCCTTCATTCTGAACACCATTCATCTCCGAAGACGCTGATGCACTCATGCTGCTGTGAGGAATCTTTGTCAAGTCAGCAACCATACCGCTTATCTCTTCAACTTTTCCATTGTGCATATTTTCCATTGTTCCATTCGTCTCGTCAACACCGAGCGCATTCACAATGCCAATCCAATCTTCTTCCACTTCACACGTAAATGTCAACGTATTGCTTCCGGAACCAGCTGCATAAACTGCATCCATCTCCTCACCATTTACATCCAGTTTCAATACCGGTGTTCCAAGGACCATCATTGCCTGGTCAAATGTCACCTCAGCCTTGAGCGTGGTTCCCTCTTTGCTGCCTGACATGGACACAACGGATGGAGCTTTCAGAGGAAGTTCTACTTCTTCTGCATATACCCAGTTCTTGTCAAATTCTGTGTAATAAATATGGATCGTGTTGTCATCTCCATCTAATTCATAGAGAGATGCAAATTTTTCATCTCCAATCTGTGTAAGGCAAGAGTACTGGAAATGTCCTTCCGCGTAAAGCTGTTTTGCCTCCCACGTAATGTCGCCGTTTCCTTCGATCACACCCATGCGGATGGTTCCATCATATCTTCCGCTCTTGGACGGATTGGACAGAAGAATATATTCTGTTCCATCCTTCACATAATTGATAACAGATATCTGACAATAAGACTCGCAGTCGCTGATCAATACAGGAACTTCCGCATCCCATGTCTCTCCTTCATCGTGGCTTGTGGCAATGCGGACACCGCCGTAAGCTCTCATGATCTGTTTCAGGTCACCATTCTGAATCTGAATGATCTGAGACTCCGTAATCTCCGGAATATTGTTGTCCTGGGAAGAAATCGTAGTTCCATTGTGGTTTCTTCCATCGTTCGGGGATTCTCCTCTTGTCCATGTCTGTCCGCCGTCATCACTGTAAATATTTGCTGAGGACTGTTTTCCATATGTATTCGTATAGTAAATAGGGAAAATCAAACGTCCGCTCTCTGCCTGGATACCAACGCCCGGGCCAGTGCCGCAGAACTTCATCCATTCTTCCTTTACATAAGGTGTCAGATCCTGTGGCTTGGACCATGTCTTCCCGTCATCGTCGCTGTATGTCAGCCACAGATAACTTGTCGTGAAAACAGTAAGCGGCGCTGCGCCCGGCTTTGTCTTCAGGTATACATTACCCAAATATTCATCGCCTTTGTACAGATCACCAAGTTCTTTGTAAGGTGCTTCACATTCCACTACCACACGGTACTCTGTTACCTCATTATTTGCATTGTATACAACACCGTCCTCACGGACCGTATAGGTATTTCCACTTCCATCTTCCAGTTTCTGATAATATTTTCCATCAATCTCAGTATAACCTGTCCCCTGTTTTGCAGAACCAAAACCTGTTGATTCCGGGAACATATCGATCAGCATAAAGATTCTTCCTGTTGTTTTATCCTGAACCATACAAGGGTCGATCAAAAACGCAGAATTAGTCCCCCCTGTAGTCTGGTCAGCAAGATCAAGTACTGTGATGTTGTCCTGGAACTGGGAATCCGTGTTCTCTTTTCTTCTTACAACTGTGTCAATATTTCCCCAGTCAGAGGAATGCTGATGCCTCTGGTCAATGCCTGCAAGAATGGTTCCATCCATAGTTGTCAGAAGAGACGGGATTCTGTAGTTTGCAGAATCGTCATATCCTGGATAAAACAGATCAATCGGCTCACTCTTGTACGTTCCATCTGGATTTGGCCCAATCTCCGGAACGAAGGTGGTTTCTTCATGGTACTGTTTTACTGTCTCAGCCGGGAATTCCTCTTTGTAAACAGTCACTTCATCAACTGCACACGGCACATGCCAGTTGTTCCCATTTCTGATAAGTCCCCCGACAGTCATAGTGTCTGCGGCAGAAAGTGCTGCGAAAAACTTATTTGTGTCAACCGTTTTTACCAGTTTCCCATCCACATACAAGGAAGTGGTATCACCAAATGTCCATGTCAGTGTATGCCAGTAGGAATCATTGATCTCTAGCGGTGTGCCGTCTGCGTATGCCTGGGATGCAAATGTATTCAGCTGCTGTGTATCGCGTAGTTCAAGACCAACTGTACTGTTGTTTACGTAGAATGCAGCATAGGTCGCATTGGTATCCTTCTTTGATACACTGAACAGTGCATTGATGCCGCTGTCCGCCTGTTTCATACGGTAACGGATATTGACTGTTCCCCTTGTCAGATCTTTTACGTGATCAAGTTCACTGCTCACATCCTGGGATGCCTCGCCGTCTAAGAAATTGAAGTTTCTTCCCGCATATACCGGCTCTGCAGTATCCAAATCTATAATTCCATGATCCTTTAAAATCTCATTCTCAGCCAAGGATGAATCATAGATTTTGATATTTTTTACTGCCCCGCTCATGAGATAGCTGTTTCCGCTGTAGCGGTCCCCGCCGCCGAAAGAAAGCACATTCGGCGTTGTGTCAATGTCCGGGATTCCGTAGGTCGTGCCTGCAGCCTCCTCCTTCACTTTCTTTCCGTCCAGATAAAATCTGTAGCTTTTGTCCTTTTCAACCGCCAATGTCACCCTGTGGTAATTTCCGTCATCTAAGTCTGCATCCACTGTGAATTTCGGCATGTACTTATTGCTGTTTCCTCTTACTTCCAGTCCGATCGTGTTGCTGGAAGGAATCGTGTACAGGTTCACATACTTGTTCACGTCAGCCTGCGCATTGCTGCCCACGTAGAACAGAGAATGTATGTCACCTGGTCTTCCTGTGATCTTAAAGCTTACTGTCACAGTCAGACTGTCAAGATCCTTAATTTTGTTTAAGTCCTCCTGACTGCCGATCAATCGGCTTTCTTTGGTGTTGCTCACCACATGTTCTCCGGTCTGCTGATACGCCAGTACCGGTTCTGTCTGTGCTGCCTGTACATTTCTTGTCTGCCATGGAGTCAAAATAGAAATGACCATTGCAAAAATGAGCAGACAGCTGAGTCCTTTTTTCCTTTTTTTCATAATTTCCCCGGGATTCAATCTCCCTTTACTCCTTTCTCACAAAAAGATTAATTTTTGTGTTTTTCATTACAATGTTTCCAATATTATCCTACTATAAAATTCACTTTTAATCAATATGCCGAAACTATTGTACTGATTTTCTTCCTTGCTTATGCAACTTTTCCTTTCAGGAGGTTTTTATTTCTTTGAGGAAATCCATAGTATATTATCTCACTTCACATGAGTGCGCATCCTTCCCGGAGAGATTTTATTCTCATAGGAGAAAATATTTGCCTATAGAAAAAAAGAGCCGGCTGTTGCCGACTCATTGTCTTCTCTTTTCGTGCGTTACACTTCGAACGTATCTCCCCGGACGTTACCTTGACAGCCTGCTCCGCCCAGGCACCCTCACGGCACCCGGAAGGTTCTACTTAATGCTGCTGCGTTCCCGCCCTGACATGGTTCATAGATTCCCGTCGCGTAAGACCCGGACTTCAACGCCACTTATCAAGGGCAGCTCCGCAAACATACGCCCTCCGTGTAACTTCACCCCCACTATAGCGGATTGTGGGTACAAGGTACCGCTAACACCCCGGCTGCACGGACCTTTATTTTACATCATAATCTCTGTATTGTCAATGCCGGCACTATTTGTTTTCCTGCTCTTTTTCGCGTTTTTTCTTTTGTCTAAGTTCTTTAAAAAACAGTTTGAGCATCTGGCTGCACTCTTCTTCCAGAATTCCTTTTTCTATCTCCACCTGATGGTTAAACTGCGCCATCTGAAGGAGATTTAAAATGGAGCCCGCACATCCAGCCTTAGGGTTCATGCACCCGATCACAACCCTGTCTATCCTGGACTGTACGATCGCCCCGGAACACATCTGGCAAGGCTCCAAAGTCACGTACATCGTGCACCCTTCCAGTCTCCAGTCCCCCATCTTTTTGCTTGCCTTTTTGATCGCAGACAGCTCTGCATGAGCGAGTGTATTTTTGTCCACAGTCCTGCGGTTGTACCCCCTTGCGATGATCTTCCCTTCATATGCGATCACACATCCGATCGGAACTTCCCCAAGAGCATACGCTTTTTTTGCCTGTTTGACAGCCTCTTTCATAAATTTTTCATCTTTTGTCAGCATTGTCTTCTCCTATCTGTAATTACTTGATGATACTTCCCCGCACCTGTCTGCACCAGTATCCAAAATCCTCGTCTTGGCCATCCTCAGGTACCAAGCGAAACTCCGGAAATCCAAACGCAAGGGCAGCGTCCGCTTCCCTTTTGTGATAAATGCCAGGGACCCCGATATACAATTTCCCATCATCCTCAATGAGCACAAGATGGTGATAATTCCTCCAGCCATGTATCAAAAAATGATTGTTTGCAAGTCTCCACTCACAGCGGGGAAGTTTTGCAATCTCTTCCCTCTGGATCTTCTCCATTCTGACAGGACGCACTTCCTCTTCCTCCTCACACTGCGCTGCCTCACAAGAACTTACCTCTTCTGGCATTTCCTTATCCGGTTCCTCTAAGGTTTCATTGCGTTGTGTCTCACCGGGCTCTGAAATATCCTCCTCATTGTCATTCTCCACATCTCTATTTATTTCCTGCTCCGAAATCTTCTCTTCTTCTATCTTAAGCGATTCCCCGTCTGCCTTTTCTTCCGATACCACCTCTTTTGCCTCTGTCTCCTTTGACTCTGTCTCTTCTTGCGTTATGTCTTCTTCCGTCTTTGACAGATTTGACTCTTTTTCCCCATCACTAATATCTGCAAACGAAAACTCTACTGTTTTCCAGCACACAGCATAAGTATCCCCTGCATCATCCTCCAGATACACCCCCACGACATTGGCCGGGGTTTTCCCATCCCCTTCCTTGCACTCGATCCGGATATTCACAGAAGGCATCCTTACGTCAAAGGACTGAAAAAAATTCCTTTTTCCTTTTTTATCCTGCCCATAGATCAAATACAAATCCAGCCTTCTCTTTCCCTGCAGCCCCTGCATGGCGATGAGGCCCCGTATTGTATCCATTTCCTCTTCTATCCTGGCAAATCCCACATTTCTGCTTCGTTTTCCCTGTCTATATTCATATATATATCCAAGAAACCGTTTCAACTTTGCATACCCCTTTCTTAAATTTCTGCTGTTTCTAAAAGGTATGCATCTTTTCTAAAAAAAATCACTTTATTATAGTTGCTTTTTAACGCATTAACGTGTATAATGTTCTATGTTAATATTCTAATTCAGATAATGGCGAGAAGGCAATCATGATTTTAAATCATATACCTTTTGCATAATTCATGCAGGTTTCATTTCCTTCTTCTTATACACGCTTTCCCGCCCTCTGTTTTAGAATATCTTTTTTTAATTCATAGCATTCAATTCCTGATACAGCCGTTTCGCATAGCTGTCCGTCATTCCGCAGATATAATCCGTTGCAAGCAGAATCCTCAAGTATAATTTTTCATCCTCCTCTTTTCCCTTTGCCTGCCTGTGATACGCATTTTTATAATTCTCTGATATCAGCGAAACCATTCTTTTTTCCACCGTGGACATACGTTCCTTACTGTCATATTTGACGGCTGCCCGTACAAAGGCATTCATTAAAAATGTAAGTACAGCCGACTCCGTTGCCTCCATCCGGTAAATAAACGATGAACAAAATACCTTTCTGTCCGCCACATCCCCCAAAAGCCCCATCAGTTTGGCACAGGAGGAATCCTCTATCAGGTTTCCTTTATATATACCGGCCATAATCTCTTCATAATGTGCCATAAACGTCTTTGCTGCCTCCTGGATCAGATAGCCCTGCACCCGGACGGTCCAGTTTTTCACTGCATACTCTTGCGGGCTCTCCACGCCAAGCTCTTTTCCTTTGGAAAGCAGGATCTCCAAAATTTCATCTGCATTCCATGTATCCCTGTCCGTGTGGATAGCGCGCAGCTCATCCAAAAACTCCTGGTACCCAATAAATCCTTTCACAAACGCATCCTCTATATCTGCGGTTTTATAGGCAATGTCATCCGCTGCCTCCAAAAGATAACTCAAGGGATGCCGGCATCCATTCGTGCCTGTTGTCCTGGAAACATCGTCAAAAATGTCTTTATCCGCATAGTAATACCCAATTTTTCCTCCCTTTGTCTCAAGGGAGTTCACAGGATACTTGATCATACTGCTCAAAAGCGCATATGTAAGATTCATGCCGTGCTCGTCCGCGAGAAAATGAAGTTTCCCGACAAGCCTCAGTGCTTGTGCATTCCCCTCAAAATGATACAGATCCTCCTTCATCTGTCCGGACAAAATCTCTGACGCACTTTTTTTACCAAGTGTAAGGGAAGAAAGATTGTCCTCAAACCATTCCCGGATCGCAATCTCCCCAAAATGTCCAAAGGGCGGATTTCCAATATCATGGATCAATCCGGCACATTCCAGAATATGGCAGACGTCTTCCTTCATCCGCACAGTAAAGTGCTGTTCCCTGTCCAAGGCAAGAATTCGCTCCCCTACGTTCTGCCCCAAAGACTTTGCAAAAGAGGCCACCTCCAGAGAATGAGTAAGCCTTGTCCGGATAAAATCACTTTTATCAAGAGGAAATACCTGCGTCTTATCCTGTAGTCTCCGAAATGACGCGCTCCCGATAATCCGGTGATAATCCTTCTCAAACTCACTTCTCAAATCAGAAGAACTGCATTCTTCCTTATCGTTCCATCCCGCTGCTCTCTTTGGCGACAACAATTCCTCCCATCTCATCCACATTCTCCTCTCCCATTTTCATGAATAAAAGGTGCTGCAAAATCCTATTTCCATTTGCAACACCTAATTCTGATCAGGCAACTACATATTTTTGAACCAGTTTCTCAAACGCCTCTCCCCGCATTTCCTCTTTAAACGCCCTTCCGCTCTCTTTTAAAAGCTGGCCTGTCTCCACAATAAACTTTGGAATCTCTCTTGCGAGTATCACACCTTTTATTTCTCCCATGTGTGCTCCTTCTTTTGCCGTGGCGCCCCCTACCTGCAAGGTAAATGCATCCTCCATGACACCTTCCACTTTTGCTTTTCTCCCCGCGAATCCGATTTCCGCAACCTGATGGCGGGAGCAGCTGTTCGGACATCCGCTTATATGGATCTGCGGGAGTCCTGCATCTGCAAGCTGTGCCTCCTCTACTGCACTGATGATCTCCCTGCACAATTTCTGACTCTGCAAAATTCCCATCTGGCAGCTAGGAACACCCACACAGCTGAGCGTCATCTTCAGCGGCGTTTCCATCATATGCTCGCCAACCAGTGCCCAAAGCTCATCTATCTGCTCCAAAGTCAGATTTCTCACATATAAATCTTCCTCCATGCTCACCCTTGCGTCAGATTTTGGAGTTTTGTCCATAAACCAGACAATCTTTTCCAGATCTTCTGTCAAAAGCTGCCCGCATTGCGGGTGCAAGATCAGGCTGTACAATCCCTTTTGTTTCTGAGGAATTCTAGTCGCAGTCCGCACATGGTCCGTGGCAGTCTCTTCCTCCACTTCCGGAACGATTCCATCAAATTTGTAAAATGCTTTTACATGAGCCAGGTGTTTTCTGTAGCACTCTAAAAATTCCTCCACACCCATTCTTCTTGGGATAAATCTCGTTCTTGCCTTAGCCTTGTTTTTATAATCACCTTCTGCCTCGAAAAGCTGAACCATAGCCTCCACACAGTACAGCGTATCCTCAGGGCAGATCAGTTCCGGATACGGGATCGCCACTGCAGGTCCTCCGCCCATTCCGCCGGCAAGATACATCCGAAACATCGGCTTTCCATTGTCAATGACCGCGATAAACCCGACATCATTCACAGACGCATTGGCTGTATCCTGTGCACTGGAGGAAAAAGCCACCTTCAGTTTTCTTGGAAGATGGTATGACGTGGCATTTCCAAGAAAGTACCTGGAGACATCCAGCGCATACGGCGTCACGTCAAACGCCTCCCCCTGCTCCACCCCTGACATCGGGGATAAGGAGACGTTTCTCGGGTAATTTCCGCCCCCTCCTCTTGTAAACAGATCATGGTCAATGGCATCCTTCATAATATCGCACACTTCCTCAATCCCTAAGTTGTGCAGCTGAATAGCCTGCCGGGTCGTAAGATGAACCTTGTCAAGTTCATATTTCTTTGCATAAGATAATATGAGTTTTAAGTGCTCCAGCGATGCCACTCCGGACGGAGTCCTAAGCCGGATCATAAAAGATTTCTGATCCTGCTGCGCATACACCCCCATACCGCCGGACATTCCTTTAAACTCCGCTTTGGTAAGTTCTCCGTTTAGAAAACGTCTTCCATTCTCCCTAAAAACTTCCACCTCATCCTTTAAAATCTTCTTATATTCCATTTCCTTGTTCATATTCACCAATTCCTCTCTTATTCTAAGTATATCGGCGGCTCATATTTTTCGCCGAGCAGCACTTTCTTTCTTTCCTGATATCCCATAAAAGCCCATTCCGTCATATCGATCCACTGATGTTTTTCTCCATCATACACCTGGACATAGCCGATTCTGGCCGGATGTACGCGTACACTGTTTGTCTCGTATTCCCTGCCCGTCTTGGGATTGATATCTCCCGTCACTTCATCTGCATCGGCACTCTTTCTGACCGGCATGACCCCTCTTTTACTTAAAGTCTTCACTACTGGTTTTTCTTTTTTCTCTTCCTTTGTAGCATGCTGCTGACTTTGCACTGCGTTTGGCTTATTGATGTATTCCTTAAAAATCCTGGATACATTTTTTGCCGCATTCACATTACTTCCATTCTCCAAGGACAAAAATCTTCCCGGCACAACAATCTCTTCTGTCCGTACCATTTCCTTCTTATCCTGCCCCTTATGGCTTAAGGAACGCTCTTTTTCCATCTCCTCAAGTTCTGCATGGATATCGAGCAGCTCTCCTATTGTTATATCCCTTTCCTGCTCTTTTAAACCCTGTTCTTCCTCTTTTTCCAGAACAGGTCCATCCTCTTTATGTCTTAAATAAATTGTGGAAGGCACCTTTTCTTCCTCTTCATCCAAAGTCAGGATATTCAGTTGAAACGGACACCCAAGAATCTTCGCTATCATGCGCATATCCTTTTCCTGAAAATTATCCCTTCCAAGGCGCTGTGTCAGATTCTGTCTTGACATCTTCCGCCCTGTCTGCTGCTCAATCAATTCCGCAAGCTCCTTGATCGTCATTCCTTTTCTTCCAAGCACAATCTTAACCTGTTCTGCAAATGTCAGATTTGGCATTGTCCTCTCCCTTCCTTTGTCCCTCATCTTCCAGATCAATATGACTCGTCCAGATACTCTTCCAGCGTCACACCCATTTCAGTTATCTTTTTTGCATCCTCCACACCAACATATCGGTAATGCCATGATTCATAAATAATGCCCGTTTCATCCTTTGTATCCGGAGGATATCTCAAAATAAATCCATATTTTGTACAATTTTCCTGCAGCCATTTTGCCTCCGCAGTATCCGCCTGTTTTTCATCCAACTCTCCGTACTGGCTGGATACAATATCAACCGCAAGGCCAAGGCTGTGTTCACTTGTTCCCGGGAGCGCCACTTCCTGGCTTGTCCTTCTGTAGGATTCCCAATAACTGTATCCTTGATTTACCCACGAACTGACTGTGTCATTGAAAACCTGTTTCTGTTTCTCCTCAGAACGGTATGCAGAACAGATGACCGGACTAAGTCCCGCTTTCCTCGCGTCTGCAAGCATCTGTTGCAAAGACTGTGCAATCCTTTCATCCACTTGCATTCCCTCCACAGTCGCAAGTTTTGGCTCATATCCCTCTGACAGAGGATGAGAACCATTGACAAGGGTCAGATACCAGGGTCTGTTGGCCTCATTTGTCCTTTCTTCCTTCTCTTTTTTTGCACTTTCCTGCTCCTCTTTCTCTTTTTTCAGCTTATTCAACTCTCCCTCAACCTGCTTTAACTCCTTCTTCACACTGTTCGCTGAATGCTTTCCAAATGCACTGCCAATGAAAACACCACATAAAAGCGACAGCCCCGCGACCATATAAATAACTTTTTTCACTCTCGACATCTTTCGTATCTTTTGAATTCTCCTTCTGCAAAATTTTATAAAAATCCCCTTTATTGTTCTATTCTGTTCCAAAATTAGTGCCTCTTTCGTTCTCATTTCTTTATAATTCTTTATTATAACATACCGATTTATTCATTTCAAAGATTACTGAAATGTGAAAAAATATATTTCTTCACAGAAGTCCGGGCTGTCTGAACAAACTGCCGCCGCGGCATCACGATCCGGCACTTTATACTCCTTCACATAGTACTCCCCGTCAAAACCTTCCGGTTTTTTTGTAAATATCACGCCTTCCTCTGTAGGCTCAAAGGCAAAGGTATCAAGGCCTAATTTCATTCCCAGTCTTGTCGCCTTCATAAAACTTTCCTTCCATACCCAGTATCGGTAAAACAGCTCCCTCTTTCCCTCTTCAGTCTGTTCCTTCACAATCCTCCCATATTCTTGTTCTGTGAAAAAATGCCTTGCCAGCCTTTCTTTGTACTCTTTGATCATCTCCACATCACAGCCAACCATCACGTTCTCTCTGTCCGCAAGAGAACACATCACATATCTTCCGGAATGTGACAGATTGAACACATGGCTTTTTGCCGCTCCATAATATCTTTGCATTTTCTCCAAAAGTACCCATGCGCCGATGCTCTGCGCCTTGTCTTGCACAAAACGCAGCCCATCTGCTTTCTCCTTCCGGAATTTTGGCACCGTATCATAATACTTTCGATATATATTCTCGCCACCAAGTTTTTCCACATCTGCCATCCACGTGTAGATCATACCTTTTTCTCCCCTGCAAATATATTTATCAATAACAAAAAAACCACCGACCCCAAGGCTCCAATGTCCTTAAAATCAGTGATTTTCAAATGCGCCATCAGGGGCTCGAACCCTGGACACCCTGATTAAGAGTCAGGTGCTCTACCAACTGAGCTAATGGCGCTTACTGTTCAACGCAAGAGATATTATATTACACCTTTACAGAAATTGCAAGTACTTTTTTCGTTTTCTGTTGAACCCACAAAAAAGATACGCTATAATAAACCAGACAAAAGGAAAGGAGCGCATTTATGAGACTTCGCAATATACCACGTGCGGCCGAAGAAGTCGCAAATCATCCGATTGTAATCCAGTCCGGAGAAGAACATAAAGGGAAATGGAACAAAGTATTTGACAACCCGAATCCCATCCATATTGAAATCGGCATGGGAAAAGGCCAGTTTATCCTCTCCCTTGCAAAGCAAAATCCGGACATCAATTATATAGGAATCGAGCGCTACACAAGCGTACTATTAAGAGCCATCGAAAAATTTGACACAGAAGAATATTCCTCCCTGTCCAACATCCGTTTTCTTTGTATGGACGCAGCAGATATCGCAAACATTTTCGCCACACAGGAAGTCGATCGCATATACTTAAACTTTTCGGATCCATGGCCAAAAGCAAGACATGCCAAACGCCGGCTTACATCTCGGGAGTTCCTCGCTCGTTACGAGGAAGTTCTAAAACAAGATGGCACCATAGAATTTAAGACCGACAACATTCCGCTTTTTGATTTCTCTCTTGAAGAGATTAAAGAATCAAATTACACCCTTGTAGATTTTACCAAAGACCTTCACCACGAACCTTCCATGAACAAAGGCAACATCATGACTGAATACGAAGCCAAATTTTCTGCCCTCGGGAATCCTATCTGCAAGTTAATTGCAAGGCGCTAGCGCATATATTATACAAAAAGTTTCTCGGAGGCCTGCGGTGAAAAAATGCTGTAATGGTTTCGTGAAAAGACTCTGCTGTACACTCTGCCGAAATCAAAAACTGAACAAAAAGCTGATAAGGATAAGAAATTCTTTCTTTGAAGTCCTGAAAATACTGAATAAAGATTAAATGAGGGCGCAGTTATGCGCCCTCCAATTTTTTATCTCTCATTTAAAATTCAAATACAGCAACTCCGTACGCAGGCAAATCATATGCAAATGAATACGGCCTTCCATCGCATTCACTCTTTCTGGCTCTATACTTCAGAGGTCTTTCTTGTCCTTCTCCGCCATACTGCTTATCATCGCTGTTGAGTATCAATTTATACTGCTTGCCTCTTGGCACTCCAACCCGGTAATCCGGTCTTGCCACAGGAGTAAAGTTACAAACAAACAAAAGATTCTTTTTATTTTCCTCGGAATGCCGGATAAAACTGAAGATACTCCTGTCTCTGTCGTCCGCATTGACCCACTCAAATCCTTTTGGCGAAGAGTCAAGCTCGTACATTGCCTTGTTTTTTCTGTAAAGCCGGAATAAATCCCTTGTAAAGTTCTGTAGCTGCTGGTGATACTCTTCATTCAACAGATACCAAT
Organism: Lachnoclostridium sp. An181; assembly: GCF_002160325.1. Classification (GTDB taxonomy): domain Bacteria; phylum Bacillota; class Clostridia; order Lachnospirales; family Lachnospiraceae; genus An181. The sequence continues at coordinate 81,550 of NZ_NFKJ01000004.1, read as the reverse complement.
CCAGCTCCCTTGCCTCACTCCACTCTCTAAGCTGGGCAAAATCCTGTCCCATAAATAAAAGCTTTTTCCCCGGATGTCCCATCATAAACGCATATCCTACTTTCAGATTCGCAAACTTGTCAAATCCAAGCCCTGGCATTTTGTTGATCATGGAGCATTTCAGATGCACAACCTCATCGTGGGAAAGCACAAGGATGTAATCCTCGCTATATGCATAGCTTGACGCAAACGTCATCTGATTGTGACAGCCTTTTCTGAAATATGGATCCAGTTTCATGTACTCTGTAAAGTCGTGCATCCATCCCATATTCCACTTCATACTGAACCCAAGTCCGCCATTCTCAGGCTTTCCGGTCACCTGCGGCCATGCAGTCGACTCCTCCGCGATCATCACTGCCCCTTTATTACGTCCAAGAACAACTGAATTCAAATGCCTGAAAAATTCAATGGCCTCCAGATTTTGATTTCCGCCATATTTATTCGGGACCCACTGCCCATTCTGTCTGCCATAATCCAGATACAACATGGATGCAACCGCATCCACTCTCAGTCCGTCAACATGATAGTGTTCAATCCAGAACAGTGCACTTCCTATCAGGAAGTTTTGAACCTCCTTCTTCCCATAATCAAAAATCTTTGTTCCCCAATCCGGATGCTCCCCAAGCCTTTTATCCGCATATTCATATGTCGGCGTGCCATCGAAATCTGCCAGGCCGTGCGCATCTCTTGGGAAATGTGCCGGAACCCAGTCAAGGATTACTCCAATATTATTTTTATGCAGGTAATTGACCATGTAAGCAAAATCTTCTGGTGTCCCATAGCGTGAAGTCGGAGCATAGTATCCTGTAACCTGATATCCCCATGAGCCATCATACGGATATTCTGCGATTCCCATCAGCTCAATATGGGTATATCCCATATATTTCATATATTTTGTAACTTCGCGTGCAAATTCTCTGTAATTGTAAAAACCGTCATCCTCTCTTCCCGGATGCCGTTTCCAGGAGCCAATGTGAGCCTCGTAGATTGATACCGGATTACAGTGGTCATCCCATGTCTTTCTCTTTTCCATCCACGCAGAATCTGTCCACTTTAAATTACTGATGTCCGCAATCTTGGACGCTGTACCAGGGCGCAGCTCAGAGTAATTTGCAAACGGGTCTGCCTTGTACAGAAACTCTCCTTTTTGCGTCTCGATACAAAATTTATAGAGCATATCCTTTTTCGCTTCTTTTACAAAACATGTATAAATCCCAAGAGGCTCCTCCCTTTGCATAGGATTTGCCTGGATATCCCAGTCATTAAATTCTCCGATAACGGAAACCGCCTTTGCATGCGGTGCCCACACAGCGAAATAAACACCTTTTTCTTTTCCATTATCAACCAGATGCGCTCCCAGTTTTTTATAAATTTCATAATGAGTGCCCTGCCCAAAAAGGTACTGGTCAAGTTCGCCGATTTCATATGGTTTTTTCTTCTTTTCCTTCATGTCCTCACTCTCCTATCAACACGCCGATATATAAATCTATTATACTTTAGCGGGACATAAAAAGAAAGAGTTTTGCAAACTATTTTCAGCTGCAAAACTCTTTTCTCTATTTCCTGTTTTTCGCCTTAAATTTTGAAATCTTCTTCCTTCAAAATAATTCTGTTGGTGTCATCTGTACTTCTGCCAAATACCCGTTTCACGAAATGTTTCATATTTGCTTTCTGCGAATGGGCGATCGCATCGTCCATAACTTCCTTGACCTCTGCAACCGTGACAATATGATCCTCTTTCTGCATCATATCAATTCTGCTGTACAATGCCAAAATCCCCATCTCGTCAATCCTGTATCCATTCTCTTTTGCGTATGTCTGCCCAAATGTTACAAGTTCATCATTGATAAATACAGGAAGCTCCAGGCATGAAGTAAACTTTTTCTTGAATCTTAGATTTCTGGAGAGCAGATCTTCCATCGGTTTTCTCTGTTCTTCCAGCACAATGAGCATCTCTCCAGTCTGACCTTCCATCAGCTCATTAAGTTCTTCCAGTGTGCGCTGGTCAATCTTGCTGGCTTTTTCAACAATCAGCGCTCCACCGTACAGTTTCTGTACAATGGTGTTTAAATCCTTTTTATTCAAAGATTCACCGGTAATAATGGCCACTTTTCCCTGTTTCATCTTGCGCTGTTTCTGAATCGCTTTCACAACATCAACTGCAAGCACAGTCTTACCACTGCCTTTTCTTCCGATAATAAGAAGATTTCCTGTTCTGGATGTTCCGTATCTGTTTTTGCACTTTTTATCAGCATCCAGCACATCCACAAGCTGCTCGCTCATTCCTCTGACCGGAACGAAGTAGGAAAACAGTTTTTTCTGCTCCTGTGTCAGTCCTGCCTTTAACCCGACTTCACTTTGCGCATCCAGATCATATCTTCCCTGTACAACAAACCCCGTATCGTACACAACTCCTCCCGGAGAACGTTTGATTATCGGATCCGGCTCATCATACTCTATAGGCTCTTCCTGATCTGCCTGCTCTTCTTTTCCAGAAATCTCATTTGCCTTTTCTTCCTCTTCAAAATTAGTCTCAACCAGCTCTTCATCCGTCAGATCCTCGCCTTCTTCCCACTCGCTCTCATCGGACTCTTCATACGGCTCCTCGGACTCATCCCAGAATTCATCCAGTTCTTCCTGATCCTCTTCGGACTTCATATGAATATCTTTCAGTTCAATCGTTGCATCCAGATCCTCTCCGGCTTTCATCTGCTCAGCCGGCTCCTCTATTTCGAGTGTCTCCTCTATGAGCTCTTCTTTTGTCTCCTCAAGCTCTTCTTTCTGTATGCTTTTCTCCTGTGAAAACGTTTCTTCCTTCTGTACAGTTTCCCCCTGAACAGTTTCTTCTTCCTCTTGTATTTCCTCAGGAAGCTCCAGTTCACCCTCAAAATCTTCCTCTTCCTCAAAGCTGTCAAAGTCTTCAAATTCTTCTGAATCCTCTTCCAGGCCCTCTTTCTCTTCAACCTCCTCTTCCACATGGCTGATTTTTAATTCTTCTACCAAATCCCCCATGTTCTCAACCTGCTCGGTTTCACCTGTCTTTTCATCCTTCTCTTTTTCTTCTGTTTCCCAGGAATCGTAGGCGGCGTCTCCACTCTCCCCATTCTCAAGTTCATCCATCAGCTTTTGAAGCTCTTCCGATAAAAGTGATGGCTGCTCTTCCACACTTTCTTTCGCCTTATTCAATGCCTCTTCTTCTGATTTCTTACGTTTCTCTTCTATCTCTTTTAAAACCTGTTTCTGCTTTTCTTCCCAGCCTTGAAGGATATCTTCTATCTTCATCTGACCACTGATTTTATCTTCCACCTTTGAATCAGCGGACACCGTGTCCGGAGTGTCTTTTGATTCCTCCAGTACCTTCTCTATTTCCGGAGACACTGTTTTCGGTCTTCTGACTTTCATATTTTTTGCCCGCACTCTCGCCTCCGTCTTGGCTTTGACAGTTTCTGCAATTCCTTCCGCAGCTGCCCCTGAAACCATTCCCGCCAAAGTACCTGCTGTCACGCCAACAGCTGCTGCTCCTTTACTCTCTTTTTCCTGCTGCGGCGCTTTTACACTCCTTGTCTCTTCCTCAGTTTCCTGTCTTATATCCACCTCATCCACAGTGCTATCCGCTTTTTCCTCAGCGTCCTTCTCTTCTTTTCTTTCTTCGTTTAAGGCAGTCTGGATTTTTTCTGCCGGAATCTCAACTGTACGGCTGAAAGCTACATCTTCCACTTCATCTTCCACGTACTCCAGCTCTTCCTGCGCCATACTTTCCAGTTTCTCCTCTATATTATCTTTAGGCATCTCAATTTTCTCTGCACGCCTTCCGCCATCAAAGCGGTGTTCGTACTTCTCCTGCTGCAGAGGTGTCAAAGGCTTATACTGCATTTTCAGTTCCATAGCTTTATATACATATTTGCCCTCACTGAACCACAAGATCAAATCATCACATTCTTCGAGACATTCCGCTGTTCTACCCGCAAGTTTATAGAGCTTTGCAAGTTCATAAGCCCATTTTTCCACATATTCTGCTTTTTTAAATGCCTCCAAAGCCTCTATCTGTTGTTCAATCGGAGCTTTCTGCGCTTTCAGTATCTTGTAGTGCAGAATGTATTGATTCGGATCCTTTGGGGCAATACTTAAGAATTCTTCATAGCAGTCCAACGCTTCGCTTACATCCTTCAGTTTCAGGGCCAAGGTTCCGAGGCGATATACGACCTTTCTGCTGCTCGGGGAACGGTCATATGCAAGAAACAAAATCTCCCGGCTTTTCTGGTATTCGCCGTTCAACTCATAGATTTCACTCACTGAATTCAACATAGAGATATTCTTCACTTTACGCCAGTCAATCGATTCTGCAATTTCCATTGCTTTATCATAGGCTCTGTCATTCATATATTCGAGCATCTGCTCTGTTTTTACGCGATATTCATATTTATCCAACGTCTTCACCTCTATTGATTATTTTACCCTCTCATATCAAACTAAAATAGACAATTACACGTATACAGTTTACCATACGGCATCTTCAATGTCAAAAAATAAACCGCTACAACTTGCATTATAGCGGTTTATTTTTGATATTCAATTGTCCTCAAATATATACCGAAGGAAAATTTTAATTTCCTGTGAGCCCTGTTTTATAAAACGAATATTACCTTAACCATTTAAGCCAATATCACGTTTTCCAACTAAACCATAAATCCATCTCCCTAAGATCCTGATCTATAATTTCTTTCACATCATTTCATTTCTTACACAATACTCAGTTACTCTTATCTATAACCTTTCCTAAATCTTTTATCAGCGACACAACTGACAAGCAACTTTTCTACTCAATTATTCCTTCTGTAACTTTTCCACTCATGATCGAAAATGAAATCTTTTCTTTCTCTTCTCCATGTTTCTTTACACATGTTCGAGTACTTATGTGGTATTTTTTCAATATGTCTGCAAATGTATAATTTTCTATCTTCCAGTTCTGATACTCTTCGGTTACTTTTTCATTACTTTTTTTACTGGATTTATCTATTCATATAAAGGCTTTTATCACAGGAACCTTTATTTGCCATACCACTGACATATTGAATTGACTGTTCGAAATTATCCAAGGGTAAAAGCCTCCTTTCATTTAAATTCATTCCCTAAATTTTGAAAACCTCTTCTCCTACTTGAAAACCTTTCCTCTCATTGATATTCTCTGAATGATTCCTCTTTTCAATCATTTCCTTTCTCGTCAGAAATGATATATATTTCGGAAACCTTACCTTCAGTTCTTCTATCTTTCGAAAGTAATTAGTTTCCCTCCCATTTCAGATACCCTGTGGTTTTCTTATCAGGATTTCCTGTTTCATTTAGGTTGACTTTATAATAGCACCTGTGTTTTTATTTGTCAACACTTTTTTCATATTTTTATTTTAATTTTTCTCATTTTATATTTCTAAATATAATCGTCAGAATATTATTTATTTTTAAAATTATTACATGTTAAGTGCATTTTTGTCTATATTGGGAGTCTTAAAATTTTTCATCCAAATACTTGAACTCTGGTGATAACACAAAGAAGGACTCCCAACGGAGTCCTCCTTATCTTTTCTTTGTCTTTGGACAGACATATCAATATTTTAGTATGATTTTCCAAAATAAGCTTTGAATTTCGCAGGCTTTCCGCAGAAAATACACTTGTCGGAAATAGGCTCTTCATCTTCAATGAGACATCTTGTGGATGCTCCACCTGTTGCGTATTTGATTTCACCTTCACATTCCTCTTCCCCGCACCACATTGCTTTGATAAATCCGCGGTTTTCTTTAAATTTTTCTACCATTTCGTCCATCGTCACAGCTTCATCGATATGTTTATCAAGGAACGCCTTTGCTCTGTCATACATATCTTTTTGAATTGTCTCCAGAACATCAAACAGTTTGTCAGCCACTTCATCAATGGAGAATACCATCTTCTCCCTTGTGTCACGACGTACAACAACAACTTGGTTCTTCTCGATATCTTTTGGACCGATTTCTATACGCAGCGGAATTCCCTGCATTTCCTGTTCGCTGAATTTCCAGCCCGGTGTTTTTTCTGTATCATCGATATCCACTCTGTATCCCGCTGCTTTGAGTGTGTCAACCAGTTCATTTGCTTTTTCAAGAACACCCTCTTTATGCTGTGCAACCGGAATGACACGTATCTGTTTTGGAGCAATTCTTGGCGGAAGTACAAGTCCGCTGTCATCACCGTGAACCATGATGATCGCTCCGATGATACGTGTGGAAAGTCCCCATGAAGTCTCGTATACACTCTGATATTCATTGTTTTTGTCTACATATTTGATATCAAATGCATCCGGAAATGCGTTTCCAAAGAAATGGCTGGTAGCAGACTGAAGCGCTTTTCCGTCATGCATCAATGCCTCAACTGTGTAAGTATCCTGTGCTCCTGCGAATTTTTCACTCTCGGATTTTCTTCCAGCTACATATGGAATCGCCAGTGATTCGCTGATAAAGTCACGGTATACTTTCCACATCAGAAGAGTTCTCTCCTCCGCCTCTTCATATGTTGCATGGATGGTGTGTCCTTCCTGCCACAAGAACTCTCTGGAACGCAGGAATGGTCTTGTCGTTTTCTCCCAGCGAAGTACAGAGTTCCACTGATTCCAAACCTTAGGCAAATCTCTGTAGGACTGAATACTCTTGCTCCAGTAATCGCAGAATAATGTCTCGGATGTAGGGCGGATACAAAATCTTTCCTGAAGTCTTTCCATTCCTCCATGTGTTACCCATGCCACCTCAGGCGCAAATCCCTCTACATGGTCTCCCTCTTTTTCAAGAAGGCTCTCTGGGATCAACATTGGAAGGTATACATTTTCTACACCTGTATCTTTAAATCTTTTATCCAGGTCTGCCTGAATGTTTTCCCAGATTGCATATCCGTTCGGAAGATAGATCAGACATCCTTTTACGCTTGAATACTCACACAATCTCGCTTCTCTTACAACATCTGTGTACCATTGTGCAAAGTTCTCATCTCTTGAAGTAATCGCTTTTACAAATTTCTTTTCATTGGCCATGTTCTTCTTCTCCTTTTCTCCTGCGGAATATTCCGCCTTTTAATATCTTGGACGAAAGGCCTTTGAGATATAAAAACGCCGGGCCCTTCGTCCCAAAAAGGGACCGAAAGACTCGGCGGTACCACCCTACTTAACTGCTCTACCCACAGTTCTCTCTTTTGCCCTTAACGCGGGCTACGCTGCACTTTCACGCAGTAGCTCCAAGGTAGGTTCCACACATTTCATCTAAGAACTCGCACCTTCTTTGTTCTCTCTCTGCAAAATGTCCTGCATGTACTGATCCTCTTCATCGCCTGATTATCGTTATTGAAAGTCATTCTACCGAATTTCTTAAGTTTTGTCAAGGCATCCTGTTTGACATTTTTATCATCCCTGTGTTTAAATAATTATAGTGGCTAATGTCCGCCTAACAGTAAAGGAGCTATTTATGAAACCAGAAATTCTTTATGAGGACCAGGAGATCCTTGTCTGCCTTAAACCGGCAAAAATTGCTGTGCAAAATCGTTGTGCAGGCACTTCGGATATGGTCAGTATCCTGAAAAATTATCTTTACACAAATCAAAAACATAAGAAAGAGCCTTACCTTGCCATTATCCACAGACTTGACCAACCGGTGGAAGGGCTGCTCGTATTTGCCAAGACGAAAAGTGCCGCCAGAACGCTGAGCCGACAACTTACCAGTATGGAATTTGGAAAATACTATCTTGCTCTTCTGGAAGGTGCCCTTCCAGACGAAGAAGGGATTTTGACAGACTATCTGATCAAGGATACCAAAACAAACACTTCCCGTATATGCAATAAAATGCTGCCAGGCGCAAAAAAAGCTGTTCTTCACTACCGCCTTATGCCATCCCAGGACGGAAAGCATCTTTATGAAATCAGGCTTGAGACAGGCCGCCACCACCAGATACGGGTGCAAATGGCTGGTGCTGGCTGTCCGCTTGTGGGTGATGCCAAATACAATCCAACCTCCCACGTACCCGGGCAGTGGACACAGATTGCTTTGTGCGCGTACAGACTTGAATTTTTCCATCCTGTCACAGGGAAAAAAATATCCTTTCAGATAACGCCTTCGTTCTTATCTGATAACGAAAAATAAAATGCCTGCAAAAAGACCAGCCAAAAAAGGCTGGTCTTTTCTAAATCTTTTTCATAAATTTTCAAATTACTATTCCTCTTCCGGAACTTCCCGAAGAGCTTCTTCGTATTTTTCAAGGATGATGGATTGGATCCTCTCCCTTGTCTCAGAATTGATTGGATGCGCAATATCTCTGTATTCTCCATCCAGCGCCTTTTTGCTTGGCATTGCGATGAAAAGTCCTTTTTCTCCTTCAATCACTTTGATATCATGTACTACAAACTCATCATCCATAGTTATAGATACCACTGCTTTTAATTTACCTTCTTTTGCTACTTTGCGCACACGTACATCTGTAATCTGCATAACTTCAAGCCCCTTTCTCCTGATGATCCATTGTCCACATTTTACAATGAATACCTCTCATTCTTTTCTACAACGACCTTAACTCCATTTTCACCAACATGTCTTGCATTGGCACGGATAGTGTCTCTGCTCTCCACAATACAGTTTTCAATATACGCGTTATCCCCAAGGTAAACATCATTTAGAATAATGGAATTTTTAATCACACAGTTATTTCCAATAAAACTCTTGCTGAAAATAATGGAATTTTCTACTGTTCCGTTTATAATACAGCCACTGGAAACAAGACTGTTCTTTACAACTGCTCCTGGATTGTATTTCGCCGGAGGCAGGTCATTTACTTTTGAATAGATATCCGGGTGCTGTTTAAAGAAATAATGTCTTACATCAGCCTTCAGGAAATCCATATTTGTCTTATAATATGCATCCACTGTCGCAATATTGCTCCAGTAATCTTTCATTTTATATCCATAAATCCTCTTCTGATTCTTATAACGAATCAAAATGTCATTTACAAAGTCATGTCTTCCATCCTCTGCGCAGCTCTCTATGAGCTCCATCAGAAGCCTGCGGCGAATAACATAAATTCCGGTTGAGATCGTGTTGGATTTTGCAACGATTGGTTTTTCTTCAAACTGATCGATCCTCATTGTTTCATCCATCTTAATCGTACCGAAACGGCTTGCATCTTCCCCCGGCTCCAAGTCCTTGCACACAACCGTAATATCTGCTTTTTTTGCAATATGATATTCCAACACTTTATTGTAATCCAGCTTGTACACAGCATCACCAGACGTAATGATGACATATGGCTCGTGTGACCTTCTGAGGAAATCCAGATTTTGATAGATTGCATCAGCAGTTCCTCTGTACCAGTCACTATTTTCCGCCGTAATAGTCGGGGTGAATACGAAAAGGCCTCCCTGCTTTCTCCCGAAATCCCACCATTTGGAAGAATTCAAATGCTCATGCAGAGACCTGGAATTATACTGCGTTAAAACAGCTACCTTTTGCACATGAGAGTTTGACATATTGCTCAAAGCAAAGTCGATACATCTGTAACTTCCTGCAACCGGCATCGCAGCCACTGCCCTTTTATGTGTCAATTCACGCATCTTCTTGCTGTTCCCGCCTGCTAAAATAATACCTATTGCTCTCATGCCCGTTCACCTGCCTTTATTAATGTTTCACCGCTCTCGAGAACCCCTTCCGGATAATCCTCTTTCACAGTCACACCGCTGATCGCTGTGTTTTTACCGACTTGTACCCCTTCCGGGATGACAGAGTTTTCTCCGATAGTAACAAGCCCTCCGGAATAAATATTCGGTTTTGTTTTGTTCGGTACTTCTCCGCCAATTCCAAGTGTAACAGAATCTTTGATCTCCACACCTTCTGCAATGATCGACTTATCGATCACACAATTTTCACCAATATGTACATCTTTCATAATGATTGAGTCTTTGATAACTGTTCCTTTTCCAACTGTCACACCCGAGCCGATCACAGAGCTGTGGATCTCTCCGTAAATCTCGGATCCTTCCCCTATGATACTTTTTTCGATCACAGAGTTGTCGGAAATATACTGCGGAGGAATAATATCGCTGTTTGTATAAATCTTCCAGAATTCTTCATACAGATTGAATTCAGGAATGATATCTATCAGCTCCATATTAGCCTCCCAATAGGAACTCAGTGTCCCTACGTCTTTCCAATATCCGGTATATTCGTAGGCAAAAATTCGTGACCCCTTTTCATGACAATACGGAATGATATGTTTTCCAAAGTCACAAGATGGCTGCTCGGAAAGTTTCACAAGAGCCTCTTTGAGTACAGGCCAGCTGAAAATATAGATACCCATGGACGCTAAATTGCTCTTAGGTTTCGGAGGTTTTTCCTCAAATTCTGTAATCCTTCCCTCGCTGTCTGTCACAACCACTCCAAAACGGCTTGCCTCCTCGATCGGGACAGGCATCGCGGCAATCGTGATATCCGCATTGTGTTCTTTGTGGTAGTCCAGCATTACCTCATAATCCATCTTGTAGATATGATCGCCGGAAAGGATCAATACGTAGTCCGGATTAAATGTCTCCATATAATTCAGGTTCTGATAAATCGCATTTGCCGTACCAGTGTACCATTCACTATTGGCACTCTTTTCATATGGAGGAAGTATGGTCACCCCTCCGATATTTCTATCCAAATCCCAAGGGATACCGATTCCAATATGCGTATTCAGTCTCAACGGCTGATACTGCGTAAGTACGCCTACTGTATCAATGCCCGAATTGATGCAGTTGCTGAGCGGAAAGTCTATAATTCTGTATTTTCCACCGAATGCAACCGCAGGTTTTGCAACTTTTGCCGTCAGCACTCCCAGCCTGCTGCCCTGGCCCCCGGCTAAAAGCATTGCAATCATTTCTTTCTTAATCATGTCCTCACCCCTTCTCAGTAATGATGTGCTAACATTATAACACACTTCTTTCCAATCGTGAACAATTCTTATAAAAAATATTGAATTTTTTTAAACTTTTTATGAATATATCACAAAAAGAATTCGCTTGGTTTTTTTATGGTATATGTTTATAATATGATAGTAATGTAATATTATATGACAATTATTTGTAAAATTTTGGACAGGAAGTGTTAAATATGTATCATATTGATTTTAAAAAACCCATTCATATCCATTTTATTGGCATCGGAGGCATAAGCATGAGCGGACTTGCAGAAGTTCTTCTTCAGGAAGGGTTTTTCATTTCAGGCAGCGATAACCAGGAGAGCGCTCTGACAAGACATCTTGCGGATGCAGGTGCCATTATCCATATTGGCCAGAAAGCCGAAAATATTACTGATGATACCTCGCTGGTCGTATACACTGCGGCCATCCATGAAGATAATGAAGAGTTCAGGGCCGCAAAGGAAAAAGGGGTGCCTATGCTGACCCGCGCCGAGCTGCTTGGACAGATGATGAAAAATTACAAAGAGCCCATCGCTGTGTCCGGCACCCACGGAAAAACAACCACCACTTCCATGCTTACACACATTCTGCTGGCAGGCGATACAGATCCTACTGTGTCTGTAGGCGGCATCCTCCATGCCATTGGCGGAAACATCCGTGTGGGCCACTCTGATATATTTGTCACTGAAGCATGCGAATACACAAACAGTTTCCTCCATTTCTTCCCTAAGACAGGAATTATATTGAATATTGAAGAAGATCATCTCGATTTCTTTAAAGACATTGATGATATCCGCAATTCTTTCCGCAAATTTGCAGAACTTCTCCCTGCCGATGGTACTCTCATCATCAACGGCGAGATTGAAAAACGGCATGAAATCACAAAGAATTGTGTATGCCGCATAGTCACGTTTGGGCTTGCAAAAGATATGGATTTTTCAGCCTCTGACATAGCATTTGATGAAAAAGGAAATGTCTCTTTCCATCTTTTTGAACATGGAGAGAATTGCGGACGTATCCGTCTATCCGTACCAGGAGAACACAACGTGCAAAATGCTCTGTCTGCAATTGCGGCTGCAAGGAGCTTAGGTGTATCTTTGGACAATATTCAAAAAGGTCTTCTTTCCTTTGAGGGCACGAATCGCCGCTTTGAATACAAAGGTTGCAAAAATGGATTTACCATTGTGGATGACTATGCGCATCACCCGACAGAGATTACTGCAACATTGCAGGCTGCAAAACATTATCCTCACAAGTCACTTTGGTGTGTTTTCCAGCCACACACATACAGTAGGACAAAATCATTGTTTGATGATTTTGTAAACACACTTTCTCTTGCAGAACATGTTATCGTAGCGGATATTTACGCTGCGCGGGAGACTGACACACTTGGAGTGTCCTCAGAGCAGCTGGCTAATGCACTGAAGGCAAAAGGGTGTGATGCCTATTATTTTCCATCTTTTGAGAAAATCGAAACATTTCTTTTAGAGCACATGCATCCGCAAGATTTGTTGATAACTATGGGTGCAGGAAATGTCGTAGCCATTGGAGAAGAATTGTTAAAGTAGTATTTATCCACATTTTCCACACGTACTTATCCACAAAATGGGTATTTTTTCGGCAAAAAAATACTTTGCCCGCCCATTCTAAAATGTTATAATAACCCTTACACAGTAAGAGAAGAGGGAGAGAGAGTATGCAGACAGTGACACTGAAATGCCGGGAGAGCAGGCAGACAATCATTGAAAATATGTTTATTGACCATCACATGGCAAAGGCGAATGGAGAATACGTAAAGGTCTATCTGCTGCTTCTGCGCTATCTGCAGAATCCGGATTCACCTGTCACGATCGCCTTCCTTGCAGATTGCCTTGAAAATACGGAAAAAGATATTTTGAGGGCACTGCTTTACTGGCAGAAAACCGGACTTTTGTCCGTTCTTTACGACACAAAAGGTGAAGTTTGCTCTATTGAATTTGGAAAGAGCGAAAAAGCACAGGAGGCGCCGGCCGCACAGACACCGGCCTCCTCAGGGGAGGAAAAAGTGCAGGCGAAAAAAAGTGCAGATTCTTTGCGCACACCGGCTGCGCGTTCCGGGTTGTCCGAACCAATTCCAGCTATTTCAAATCCCAAGAAAAATTCTCTTCGCTCACACAAGGAGTTTCGTCAGCTTGTATTTGTGGCGGAGCAGTATCTTGGAAAAACTTTGACAAAGACAGATTTGGATACGATCAATTATTTTTACGATGAATTGAATTTCTCTGTAGATTTGATAGAATATTTGATAGAATACTGTGTGGACAATGGACACCGCAGTATCCATTACATACAAAAAGTCGGACTTTCCTGGTCCGAGCAAAAGATCACCACTGTGGAGGATGCTCGTATGATCTCCTCCAGGTACAATAAAAACTGCTACAGCGTGCTGAATGCATTTGGTATCAAAGGGCGGGGACCCGCTCTTGCGGAGCTTGACTTTATCCGCAAATGGACAGAGGAGTACGGATTTGAGTTGGAGGTCATCATTGAGGCCTGCAACCGCACCATCACAAACACCCATCAGCCAAGTTTTGAGTACGCAGATAAAATTCTTCAGAACTGGAGAATGCAGAATATCCGGCATCTGTCGGACGTGGCAAAATCCGATGCTCTGTTCCAGAAAGATGTCGCGGTAAAACAGCGCGCTGTTTCCCATTTACAGCCGGCTGTTTCCGGCAATAAATTCAACAATTTCCAGGGACGCACATATGATATGGACTCTCTGGAAGAACAATTATTAAACAGCCATTCATAAAAGAAGGAGAACTCTTGTGGCACTCAATAATTCTCAATACGATACGATTATGCGTTCTTATGAACAAAAACAACTGCATAGTCAGGACCGGTTATTCCGCCATTACGAGGAAATTTACCGAAAGATACCGGAAATCAAAGAGATTGACGATTCTATCTCCAGTCTGAGTGTGGAAAAGGCAAAGCTTTTGCTTAACGGCGAACGCTCGGCACTGGATTCTTTAAAAACACAGCTGCACGATATGTTTGTCAGGAAACAGACACTGCTTCTTGACCACGGCTATCCTGCCGGGTATCTGGAGCCGGAATATGAATGTCCGGACTGCCATGATACCGGCTATATTGATGGAAAAAAGTGCCATTGTTTTCAAAAGGCAGCGATACAGCTTTTGTACAAGCAGTCCAATCTGAACGAAATCCTGAAAGAAGAAAATTTTGCACACCTTTCTTATTCTTATTATTCAGACAGCCACATTGACGCTAAGACGGGTCAGTCTGCCCTTGCGATGATAAAACATGCAGTGACAGTGTGCCATGATTTTGTCGGGACATTTTCGTCGGATTTCCGCAACCTCTTTTTCTACGGAGATACCGGTGTGGGAAAAACATTTCTTTCCCACTGCATTGCGGCCCAATTGATAGAGCGCGCTTATTCTGTGCTCTATTTTTCAGCGTTCGAACTTTTTGACATTTTTGCAAAAAGCCGTTTTGGTCGTGACAGCGAGGCTGCTGATATGAATGAACACATTTTTGACTGTGACCTTCTCATCATTGACGACCTTGGTACGGAATTGTCCAATTCCTTCACTTCATCCCAATTGTTTTTATGCGTCAATGAGAGGCTGCTGCGCAAAAAATCCACGATAATTTCTACCAATCTTTCTTTTGATTCATTGGTGGATTTATATACGGAGAGAACCTTCTCCAGAATTACAAGCAACTATACCATGTTAAAACTAACGGGCGATGACATTCGCATCCAAAAAAAGTTAATGAACAGGGAGGCAAATCAATGATACACCGTACAGAACGCAACTTAGAAAATATTCCCGTAGGCTCTTTGGGAATCATTCCTATCACAGGCTGTGAGGAGCTTGGCAGCAAAGTCAATGCTTATCTCACCAAATGGAGAAAGGAAAGTCTTCACGAGTATAAAGACGACATTCTTTTTACAGACTATGTAAAAGACAACTACATCGTCAAGTCCCAGCTGCCGCGTTTTGGCTCCGGGGAGGCGAAAGCTACCCTGAACGAGTCTGTGCGCGGAAAAGATTTGTACATTATGGCTGATGTCTGCAACTACAGCATCACCTACACACTCAATGGCAGGACAAACCATATGTCTCCGGACGACCATTTCCAGAATTTAAAGAGAATCATTGCTGCGATTGGCGGAAAGGCGAGACGTATCAATGTCATCATGCCATTCCTCTATGAGAGCAGGCAGCATAAGAGGAGCAGCCGTGAATCTTTGGACTGCGCTCTTGCTCTTCAGGAACTTGTCAACATGGGCGTAGACAATATCATTACGTTTGATGCTCATGATCCTCGAGTACAAAATGCAATTCCGTTGAGCGGATTTGAGACCGTGCCTCCTACTTATCAGTTTATCAAAGGCCTGCTTCGTTTTGCACCAGATCTCAAGATCGACAGTGAACATTTGATGGCCATCAGCCCGGACGAGGGCGCTACCAGCCGTGCGATCTATCTTGCAAACGTACTCGGTATTGACATGGGAATGTTCTATAAACGCCGCGACTATACAAGGATCGTGGATGGACGCAATCCGATCGTTGCTCACGAATTCCTAGGATCCTCCGTGGAGGGCAAGGATGTCATCATCATTGACGATATGATCTCATCCGGCGACAGTATCCTGGATGTCGCAAAACAGCTGAAAGCACGCAAAGCAAACCGTATTTTTGCGGCAGCTACATTTGGTCTTTTCACAAACGGCCTGGAGAAATTTGATGAGGCATATGAAAAGGGCATTATCCACGGAATCCTCACAACAAACTCTATCTATCAGACTCCGCAGCTGCTTGAAAGACCTTATTATATCAACTGCGACTTGAGCAAATATATCGCCCTTATCATCGATACACTCAATCACGATGGTTCTCTGAACGATATCCTCAATCCAAGTGAACGTATTCAACATGTTTTGAAGAAATACCAAAACGGCGAACCAATTAAATAAATATAACAGGGCAGCCCCAACATTACCCTTTATACAACAAAAATGGTGCATCAGTATGTTTTCCAACTTCTGATACACCATTTTTCTATATCTTTGTGAAAGAAATCCCTCCTTCTTTCATAATCTCCATCTCTCTTTTCTGGCAGGTAAACAAAATCACCTGGCCACAGTTTTTTGACAGCCATTTCAGCGTTTCCCCAAGCCTTTTATCATCGTAATACACAAAGGTTTCATCCAGAATGACCGGAAATTCTTCCTCATACAGAAATTTCGCCGCTGCCATGCGCAGTGCAAAGTAGACCTGCTCAAGAGTTCCTCTGCTGATCTGTTCTGCCATCAGAAGATGCTCTCCTCTCCAGAGACGGACCCCCAGCTCATCATCCAGCACAACCTTTTTGTACGCGCCTCCCGTGATCTCATTCATAATTTCGGACACTGTTTCATTGAACTGTTTTGCAAGCCTCTTCCTCATCTCATCTGAGAGTTTCTTAATCTGGTTCCCTGCCAGCTCAAGCGCTGCCTTTTTCTTGTACAGCAGTTTCTCCCCTTCATCCACAAAATCCAGCTCGTCCATCTGATCCTGAATATTTCCATACTGGATCTCCTTTTCTTTTCTAAGTCCTGTGAGGTGTTCCACCTTCCATCTCAGCTTTTCACAATCCTCAGCTTTCCGCTCTCCCAAAAGTTCTCCTGTATTCATCTGCTCCATGCGCACTTTCTTTTTCTCCACTTTAAGCCTGTTCCATACAAAAAGTCCGCACGCAAGCCCAATGACAATAGCCCAGAGATAGCTCCATGGTTTATGCAGGAGTACAAAACAAAGCAACAACAGTAAAATCATACCCGCAATTGCCGCAGGATGTACTCTCCATTTTTTCCGCGCCGCTCTTTCTTCTCTTAGTTTTTCCCGATAATACTCTTCATCCTTAATCTGGATGTCTTCTTCCGAAATCCTCTCCTGCAGTCTGCATTTTGTCTCTTCTATTTCCCCGGAAAGCCTGTGGATATCCCGCCAGATATAAGAGGCTTCACTTTCCAACTGCTCCCGTTTCCGTTTCTTTTCCTGCATATTCTGATTCAGCTGTTTTTCCACTTCTTTTCTCTTTTTTTCCAGACACTCCAAGGCCCTTGACAGATGTATCTCTTCATTTCCGGATGAAAGATATTCCGCCGCTGCGTCCTTTAATTGCTTTGCAAGCTGTGCGGAAACTTCCGGGTGCGTCTGGTTTACAGATACTGTATCCTCATATTGACGCGCTTTCATTCCCTCTAAGAGCATTTCCAAATCACCTTGTTCCTCGGAGAGCTGCTCCCCGTCATCCAAACAAGTGAGCACTGTTTTTTTTGAATACTTGTCAAAATGCCTCTCCAAAAGGAACCTTCTTCCGCCGCTTTGGAATTCCATGACTCCTGCATAGTAATTCGGATTTTCCAAGGGCTGATACCTTGTAAAAAGGTCAGTCAACGATGCCCTGCCTCTTGCTCTTTCCATCCCAAACAGCATGGCGCGCAAAAACGCATGAATGGTAGATTTTCCCATCTCGTTCTCCCCGTATATCACGTTGATGCCCTTTTGCAGGATGATCTCTTTTTCAGAAAATTTTCCAAAATTTTTTATATTCAGTTTTTGTATCTCCATATTTAACCCCTTTTTGTATCCATCAATGCCTGTACGCCCTCGTACAAAGCCATCTGCTCTACACTGCCCTCCTCAAAGTCCTGAAGGCTTTCAATATATTTCCCGAGAAGATTGTCCCTGTTACGCAAAACCAGACGCTCCAGGTCATAGAATGGCTTTGTCTCATCCTGAATCTCCAGAATGTTTCCATAGACATCCATGGTATTTGGCAGGAATATCATCTCTGCTCCTCGGAAACCGGTAAGTGTAAGCTTATAGAGATTTTCCCCTCCACACTCATCTATAATTGCTTTTATCTTCTCCCTCAGTCCAGCATTGGTCATATCTTTATCGACCTCTATTTTTTTATGGATATACTCCCTTTTTGCACACGGAACAAATTTGATGCGTACACCCTGAGCACTGCAAAGGCCTTTGATATACCCGTGTTGTCCTGTATCGTTTTTATCAATTGGCTCAAGCGCACCTGCGTAAGCAGCCCTCTGCCCCATTGTCTGCGGCTTGTGGATGTGACCCATGGCAATATAATCATACCCCAGTGCATCCAGCTTTTCTCTTTTTACCGGGATGTGTTTTTCATCTCCCCCGTGCGCCAGAAGAATCTCGTGCCTGAATTTTCCGGGCGCAGCCGCGGTATCGTACAAAGGCTGCCTTATTTCCCTTTTATGGTAACTGAACCCATACACGCCGAGATCATATTCTTCAAAAGCCGCACACTGCATCTGTTCTCCAAATAAGGGAAATACATTGTCTGCCCATGAAAAGGTGGCATAATAAGAATCCTTCTTTATGTAATCGTGGTTTCCCGCAATGAGTACTACTTTTGTGTAGGACAGCTTTGAGAACAGATAGTTCACTTCTTTAAGCTCCCTCATCAGAGGCTGCCTGTGAAACAAATCTCCTGCAATAAAGAGAAAATCTATTCTCTCCTTCTCGCACACATTAACAATCCCCAAAAAGCTGTCCCATATTTCCTGTTTCCTCTGTCCGCTATACTTTTTTCCCGCGTCCGGTTCTGCTCCTAAATGCACGTCTGCCATGTGTATAAATTTCATCTTTCTTCCCCTTTTTTTCTGCCATGTTTCTTGGCAGCGACACGATAAAATCTGTGCGCCTATCCTGGCTCTGTGCGTAAATGCCGCCGCCGTGGAGTTCCACGATCTCTTTTGCAATTGCAAGTCCAAGCCCAGCTCCGCCTGTCGCACTTGACCTGGAGCCATCCACACGGTAGAACTTCTCAAAAATAATTCCTAGCTCTCTCTCTGGTATGGTATCGCCCAAATTGGAAAAAACAATTCTCACTCCCGTCTTTGTCTTTTCCGCCTTTATTGAAATCTGGGTGTCCGGATAACAGTAGGATACAGCGTTGCGCAGAAGATTGTCAAACACTCTGGCAAGCTTGTCCGCATCCCCGGTGATCATAAGCTCTTCTTCCGCCTCCACCAAACACGTCAGATGTTTACTCTGCAGAACTGCATACATCTCATCTGCCAGCTGCTCCAGCATCATTGTCAGGTTCAGCTCCACCGGTTCCAGCACAATGTCCTGAAGATTGAATTTTGTTATCTCAAAAAATTCACTGATCAGCTCCCCAAGCCGCAGCGATTTTTCCAGGGAAATCTTCGTGTATTTGATCCTCTCCTCCTTTGACATATCCGGGTGCGCATCCAGCATGCTCAAATACGCCACAATTGATGTCAAAGGCGTCTTCAGGTCATGGGCAAGAAAGACAACCAGATCATTCTTCTTTTTCTCCCCCTCGATGGCCTCCCTCTCCTGCCGCTTTAAGGTCGTCTTGATTTCATTGAGCCTGGACTCGATTGGTGCAAGCTCTGTGATCAGCTCTATCGGTTTTTCAGAATCTGATACAATGTTCTCGATTCCTTCTTCCACCTGAATCAGATATTTTGTCATCTTGGTAAGTGCGATGTAAAACAAAATCGAAAAGAGCAGCAGAAATCCAATGACCATAAAAAATTGTTTGTTGTGTCCAATAAGTTTCCAGTACCATTCTCTGGCTGTCGCCTCATCCATGTGAAAGGCCATCAAAATATCCATAAAAGCTTTTGTAATCTGATCATTGTAAGGTCCGTCAATCAGATAGGTCAGCAGAAATCCGCCGATAAGCACAGTGAGCGCGGTGACAAAAACCGCCTGCAAAAGAATGGTCAGTTTCAGTTTTCGATAATTATTCTTCAACTTTGTATCCTACTCCCCAAACTGTCTTGATAAAATCAGATTTTCCTGTAGGTCCACTCATCTTTTCCCTGAGATGCCGAATGTGGACCATGACTGTATTGTTGCTGTTTTTGTAATACTGCTCATGCCAGACTTTTTCAAAAAGCTCCTCTGAGCTTATGACTTTTCCTCTGTTCTCACACAAAAGCCAGAGAATGTCAAATTCTGTCGGTGTGAGCGTGAGAGGTTTCTCGTTGTATGTACATTCGTGAGACTTTCGGTCCAGCACAAGGCCTGCAAAATCAATGACATCAGCCTCTTCTTTTACACCCTCATTGTACTGTGTATATCTGCGCAGCTGCGCCTTCACCCGGGCCACAAGTTCCAGAGGATTGAATGGTTTCGGAATATAGTCATCCGCACCAAGCGTAAGCCCTGCAATCTTGTCCATATACTCTACCTTTGCCGTCAGCATAAGAACCGGAAAGGTATATTTCTCCCTTATCTTTTTCAATATCTCAAATCCGTCGATGTCCGGGAGCATAACGTCCAGAATTGCCAGATCGATCTTGGTATTTTCAATACACTCCAGTGCCTCTTTTCCTGTGTAAAATTTAAAAATCCTGTACTGGTCATTCTTCAAGTACAATTCCACCACGTCTGCAATCTCCATCTCATCGTCGACTACTAAAATATTCTGCATATCTGCCTCCTGTATTGTAAAAACAGCGCCAGAAGATTTTCTTTTTAACCCCCTGGCGCCAATCCTTCCACTATATTCTGCGTCTTTTCTATAATTCACAGTTGTTTACTGTTCTCGGGAATGGAATGACGTCCCTGATGTTGGACATTCCTGTCAGATACATCACACAGCGCTCAAATCCAAGTCCAAAGCCCGCATGTCTTGTAGAACCATATTTGCGCAGATCCAGATAGAATCCGTAATCTTTTGGATCCAGACCCAGCTCATTCATACGGCCCAGCAATTTATTATAATCATCCTCTCTTTGACTTCCTCCGATAATCTCTCCAATTCCAGGGACAAGACAGTCCACTGCTGCGACTGTTTTATTGTCCTCGTTCATCTTCATGTAAAATGCTTTGATATCTTTTGGATAGTCCGTTACAAACACCGGACGCTTGAACACTTCCTCTGTCAGATATCTCTCATGTTCTGTCTGAAGATCGCATCCCCATGAAACTTTATAATCAAACTTGTCATTGTTCTTTGACAAAATATCGATAGCCTCTGTGTAAGTCACTCTGGCAAAATCAGAGTTTACTACATTCTCAAGTCTCTCCAAAAGCCCCTTATCCACAAAGGAATTGAAAAAATTCATCTCCTCAGGCGCATGTTCCATCACGTAGCGGATGATATACTTTAACATACTCTCCGCAAGGATCATATTGTCCTCCAGATCTGCAAAGGCAATCTCCGGTTCAATCATCCAGAACTCCGCAGCATGACGTGTAGTGTTGGAATTTTCCGCGCGGAATGTAGGCCCGAATGTATAAATATTGCGGAATGCCTGCGCATAGGTCTCACCGTTTAACTGTCCGCTCACAGTCAGATTCGTTTCTTTTCCAAAAAAATCTTTTGTATAGTCCACAGAGCCATCCTGATTTTTCGGGAGATCTTTCATATCCAGCGTTGTCACCTGGAACATCTCGCCTGCACCTTCGCAGTCACTGCCTGTGATGAGCGGTGTGTGTACATACACAAATCCTCTCTCCTGAAAAAATTTATGGATCGCATACGCACACAGGGAGCGCACACGGAATACAGCCTGGAATGTATTTGTCCTTGGCCGCAGATGCGCGATCGTGCGCAAATACTCAAAAGAATGGCGTTTCTTCTGCAGTGGATACTCCGGTGTAGATGCTCCTTCCACGGTAACCTCATCCGCCTGGATCTCAAACGGCTGTTTTGCATTCGGAGTTGCCACAAGCGTGCCGGTGACAATGATGGCAGCCCCCACGTTGAGCCTGCTTATCTCGGAAAAATTTTTCATCTTGTCATGGTATACTACCTGCAGCGGCTCAAAGAAAGACCCGTCATTCACCACGATAAATCCAAAAGTTTTGGAGTCGCGGATGCTGCGCACCCATCCCCCGATACTCACCTTTTTGTCCAGATATTCTTCTTTGTTTCTATATAGATCCTTTATGGTAACTAAATCCATTTTCACACCCTCCAACTTTTTGTCCATGATGATTTATTATAGCACAGCATTGCAAAAGGAATCCACCTAAATTTCTACTTTACAAAGCCAATCATAGCTTTTCCGCTGCCTGCTATCAGTTCTTCCGCTTTCTCGGTTGTGACGTGTTCCATTTGTCCTGTTGCAGGGTCCAGATATGCCACATTTTTTGTATCGTATCCAATGAGCAACACAGCGCTGGCGCTGTCTTTGAGTGCGATCACCGGAGTGCCCTTGCTGATGATATAAAGTACTTCTTCCACTGTACATCCCGTCAGGTCCAGTGTCTCCTTACCGCTGTGCTCGGAAAGGATTTCAACCGCACTTTTTCCTTCCTCACGTTCTTTCTTTACATCTGTGCGGGTCCCCTCCATCTCCAACACTTTTCTAATGCACGCCGACAGGGAATCTTCGCCTTCTTCCAGAGTAAACTCGCCGATGTCTTCAATAATATACTGAAGGTCACGGTTTCCTCTCTCCCACACACACGCCTGACTTGTGGCAGATACAACAACGCCGGACACCTGGTCAGCCTCCTGGATGGCATATCCTGCCTTATCGTAGACACCTAGCATCTGGCCAAGTCCGTATACATAATATCCTCTTTTCTTGCTCGTAGTGTCAAATGCTACTGTGGCCGGGTTCTCTAAAATCACCTGTTTTGGCTCTTTCACAGCCGGTTTTGTATTGGACAGTCCGTCCGCATATTTCAGCCGCATCTGCTTTTCCTTTTGATCCGAACTGTAGGATTGCAAGGTAATGTTGTTCTCCTCGTGTTCCTCATTGTTTGTGATATAGTCTTGGCTGATAGCTGTGTACAGTGCCCCGTTTTTCGTGCATCGGTTCACCGTCACCTGATTTTCCTCAATAAGAATGTCCTGTACATAAATATTTTCAGGCTGGTAAGTTTTTGCAACCTTGTTATTCTTATCACGGATTTCCAGCTTATACATTGGAACAACAGAAGTTCCTGAGACTGTCTTTCCTTCATCTCCCTGCTTTGCAAAACCGCACACAAGATCATGGTTCACAAACCCAAGGGGGCGGATATACTCTCCCTCGCCTGCCTGAACTTTGTAGGAATCCCCATTAGAAAGATTCATAGCTGTCACTTCCGTTGCCTCGTACAGAGAGCCAAGCGTCTGGTACGCGATCATATCCCCATCCTCGGACGCCACATACTGCCCTTGCCCAAGCCCGGATACAAGAATCTTCTTTCCTCCGTCTTCCAGGTTGATCCTGTACAGGTTTCCTTCGATCATCACATACAATTTATTTTGCTTATCACTGTAGTAGACAAGTTTTCCCAAATCATCCTCCGCAATCGCAAAGGATTTATTGCTCGGGATAAAGGCCTCTTCCTCCACTGTATTCTTGCTCTTGTCAAAATAATAGATCGCTGCTCCGACCTTTCCTTCGTGGTGTCCGCGATTCATATATCCGTACACGACAAACGCTGTACTTCCGTTGTCTTTCATTGAGATCAGCTTGATTTTGTGCTGGTCGTAGAGGCTTCTTGCATCCTCCCTCTTCTCATCCGCAAAGCTGAAAACGCGGTACAGAGAATCATTTTCCTTATCATAGCTCCAAAGCTCCCTCTCCTGCACAAAAGATACACTTGTGCCGTCCTCATTCGCAAGATAAGGAAGGTTTTCAGGAGCCATTCCAAGGTCCACGCCCTGGCTGTCAAGCATATTTGCCTCTTCATCAAAAATACGGTTCATCGTCCTGTCATAATCCAGAAGATACATCTTATCCCGGTAATTCCTTGTCCGGTAGAACTCCCTTACATTGTATAGTTCACTCTCCCCCTCTTCGTCAGAACATTTCACCTGATACCGCAGCTGGATGGATGAGTATGTCTCAGTTCCTTCTTTGATGTCCCACTGAATGTCCCCAACGATCTCAGGAGTAAGGTTTCCCCATGTAACATGATCTAAATCGGAGTGGATCGTTACATGCTGCAGTGTTGTATTATCCCCCTCACTGTTTGGCTCAATATAGTTAACGAGTGTATCTGTCTGCGTCTTTTGTATGGCCTTTGTCTGGAAATCTTTTACAAAATCCAGGTTTTCTTTGATATGATAGTCCACAGCAGGTGCGATCCTGGTATAATAATAGGCCTCTTTGTCATCCCCAAATTTAAGAGCGATCTTCAAAATCGCCTCATCCACATTCGGCATGGCTGTGGCCAGTTTCAAAGTTATCGTATCCTGCACATCTGCTTTTCCGCTCTTTAACTTTGTCTTGCCGTCCAAAGTATAGATCTCATAAGAAAACGCTCCCACATCCGCACCATAATCCCTGATATTGATGTTCAGGCTGCCATCCTGATTAAGCGGTGTGAGTGTATCACGCATGGCGGTCATCTCCATCTCATCCACATAACCGACAAGCTGATTCACCGTGTATCCGCTCGTTGTAAAGGTGACAGACGGCAAAGTTGCATCCTCCATCACCACCTCTTTTTCCCTGTTCTCCTTTTTTGTCACATTGAAGAAAATGAATGCTGCCGCTGCAAGGAAAACAGCGACAATTCCTACCCTTATCAAAACTTTTTTCATTCTATACTACCCCTTTATTTATCCAAAAGCTTTCCTATCGCAGGAGAGACATGAAAAAACTCTTCGCATGCAGTAATGGTGTCTCTCCACTCTTTTCTCTTCTCCTGTTTCACTGCCCGTATCAAAATATTTTTCGGCGTATGTTCCATATCGATAAATTCCAGAATCTGTACGTCATACCCCTCCCTTTCCAGATATTCTGCACGCAGACCATCTGTCAACAGAGCTGCCAGCCGCTCCTTGAGAAGTCCATACTTCATTATGGGTGCCAGTATTTCATTTTTCATCTGCCCATTCAGCTCATGCTGGCAGCACGGCACGGACAGGATCACTTTTGCATTCCACCCCACTGCTTTTGCAAGCGCATAATCTGTAGCTGTATCACATGCATGAAGTGTCACGACCATATCCACCTGCCCGCTCTTTTCATAATCCGCAATGTCGCCCTCCAGAAATTTCAGTTTCTCATACCCGTACTTTTCTGCCAGAGACTGACAATTTCTGATCACATCCGACTTCAGGTCCAGCCCTATTATCCTTATGTCCATCCCCCTCAAATCATGCAGATAATAGTACATGGCAAATGTCAGGTAAGACTTCCCGCATCCAAAATCCAAAATGGTGATCTCCCTTTCTTTTGGCAGCTTTGGGAGTACATCCTCAATGAATTCCAGAAAACGATTGATCTGCCGGAATTTATCGTATCTTGTCCTGATAATCTTCCCTTCCTTTGTCATCACACCCAAATCTTCCAGAAATGGGACATACACGCCTTCTTCCAAAATGTAATGTTTCTTTCTATTATGTGAGAAATCCACCTGCTTTACACTTTCTTTGCGCGCTTTCTTCTTTACAGAAATTCCGCCCTTTTTGTTGACAAGGACTGTTGCGGAAAAGTTTGTTGTCTCCACCTGCATCTGCTTGAACAACTTCAGATACTCCTCCACTTTTGGAATGATTCCTTCAGCATCTTCATTGCTGTGAAAGGCCTGTTTTCCTTTAAACTCTTCACACTGAAAATAAAGTGTCTCCTTCTTCATGACAGGCCGTATCTTTACTTTCAGGAACTCTCCTTTTTTCCTCTGCCCGCTTATAACAGCGGAAATAAAATCTATCGTAAAATATTCTCTCAAAATATCTTCCAAATGGCTCATGTATTCTCCTTAAAATAAAATTCTTTTCCCTATTACACTAGTCATTTTAAAGCCAAATATCAAAGGACGCAACAACTTTCCCGTTTTTTCGCGGGTTTTCTCCCATCCCCTTTCTTTCCAAATAGCAGAAAACACGCTCTGCAAATCTTCTATTTCAGAACAAATGGGCAAAGGACTTTCCTAATAGAATGAATGAAAAAAGCTGCACACCGTTTCCGGTGCACAGCTTTTTTTATTTTGTATTACCCTTTATAGTAGTTGATCAGACATCCTTTTAGAATGATTTCTCTTTCATTGTCTGTCAAATCTCCAAGGTAGAATGTCACTTCTTTCAACGTCTCTCCCACAACGTACGCTTTGATCTCGGACGCTTTTTCTTCCACAGCTTTTCTCACATCCGGAACAAATATGTAGTCTCCGTTCGCAAACGGCAGATTCTCATGGTCCTCTTTTGTGAGGAATGGGAGCATACCCCAGTTGATGAGATTGGAGCGGTATCTCTTTGTAGCGTACTCGTTCGCAATGTTCGCCCAGCCTCCAAGCACTTTCTGGCAGGAAGCAGCCTGCTCGCGGGCAGATCCGTCTCCTGGTTTCACTGCAAAGATCGTACTTCCGATTCCAAGATTTCCCTCTCCCACGCAAGGATAAGTTTCCCTGATTTTTGCCATCACCGGTTTTAACTCGTCCAGAACTTCAAGAGGACATGTCCCCTCCTCAATGGCTTTCTGTGCTTTCTGCACTTCTTTTGCCCTTCCCACATATGCAGGATCCTTTCTGGAAAGCGCAAACTCTGCAAGTCCCAGTGGGTTGGAGCGGTAAGAGGATGTCTCCCCGGAAGGAATAAGCTCATCCGTTGTAGTTACCGGGTCATGGATTTCAGAAACAATCTTCAGAAGAAGATTTTCCGGAAGCGCAGACATCTTTGGCCAGTCCTTGATATTCGGACCAAATTTGATCTCCACAGAAGGATCTGCCACTCCATGACTGTCAAATACACGGTTTGCATAAATATTTTTATCAAAATGATAGGTTGGATTTTTGTATTCCACATCCAAATCTGTTGCCGGAGTGAGGAATCCTTTGTTTGCAGCTGTTGCCGCAATTGAACGCGCATCCATGAGAGCCACGGATGCGATCTGTCCGCTCTGCAGTTTGGAACCTTCCCTGTTCGGAAAGTTTCTCGTTGTGTGGCGGATACTGAGCGCATCGTTTGCCGGCGTATCCCCTGCTCCAAAGCACGGACCGCAAAATGCCGTCTTTAGGACAGCTCCGGTATCCATCAGATCTGCGGCAGCACCGTTTCTCATAAGCTCAATATAAATCGGCGTACTTGCCGGGTAAACACTCAGTGTAAACTCGTCCGCACCAATATATCTTCCTCTCAGTATGTCCGCTGCGGCACAGATATTTTCAAATCCTCCTCCTGCACATCCTGCAATGATCCCCTGCTCCACATAGAGCTTTCCGCCGCGGATCTTGTCCTGCAGACTGTAATCCACCGCGCCGTCAAGGCTTATCTTTGCCTTTTCTTCTACTTCGTGGAGAATATCCTTTAAGTTTGTATTTACTTCTTCGATCGTATAGGTGTTGCTTGGATGGAACGGCATGGCGATCATTGGTTTTACTTTTCCTAGGTCCACGTAGACCATTCCATCATAGTATGCCACTTCTCCAGGATTCAGCTCCTTGTAATCTTCGGTTCTTCCATGTATGTCATAAAATTCCTTGATTTTTTCATCTGTCTTCCAAATGGAGGAAAGACATGTAGTCTCTGTAGTCATAACATCAATGCCGATTCTGAAATCTGCGCTTAAGTTGTTTACTCCTGGACCTACAAACTCCATCACTTTATTGTTCACATACCCATTGGCAAAGGTGGCTCCGATAATGGCAAGCGCCACATCCTGAGGCCCGACTCCTTTCATTGGCTCCCCATCCAGGTACACGCCCACAACTCCCGGCATCTTGATATCATACGTTTTGTTGAGCAGCTGTTTCACAAGCTCAGGCCCGCCCTCGCCCATAGCCATCGTTCCAAGGGCACCGTAGCGGGTATGGCTGTCTGAGCCAAGGATCATCTTTCCTCCCCCTGCGAGCATTTCCCTTGCAAACTGATGGATAACAGCCTGATGAGGCGGTACATAAACCCCGCCGTATTTCTTCGCACATGTCAGACCAAATACATGGTCGTCTTCGTTGATCGTTCCCCCGACTGCACACAAACTGTTATGGCAGTTTGTCAGCACATATGGAATCGGAAATTTCTCCAGCCCTGACGCTCTGGCAGTCTGGATGATTCCGACAAACGTAATATCGTGGGATGTCAATTTATCAAATTTAATGTTCAGGCGCTCCATATTGCCTGATACATTGTGTTCCTTCAAAATCCCATAGGCGATCGTCTCTTTTGCTGCCTCCTCTTTGCTGACCTGTCTCCCCGTCTTTGCAGCAATCTCTGCCTGCGCCTTAGGTGTATCCTCGACAATCTCTGTTCCGTTTACAAGATAAGCGCCCTGATCATATAATTTCACCACGTTTATCTGCCTCCTTTATCTTATTATTTTCTCAACATTTTAACACACTAAATCAACGCAGACAAGTTCAGTCTTTTTTCAGGTATTTCAGATGCTCTGCAACCATCATGGCAATCTTAAATGTCAGCGCATCGTCAAACACGCGCACATCCAGCCCGATTGTTTTTTGTATCTTTTCCAACCGGTAAACCAAAGTATTCCGATGCACATACAGTTGTCTTGCCGTCTCTGAAATATTGAGGTTGTTCTGGAAAAATTTGTTGACCGCATAGAGCGTCTCCTCCTCAAACTCCTCCGCTTTCTTTCCCTCAAACACTTCCCCAAGAAACATCTCGCAAAGAGACACGGGAAGCTGGTAGATCAATCTCCCAATGCCAAGCTCGCCGTAAGCGATGATATTTTTCTCCGAATAAAAAATCCTGCCCACATCCAAAGCCATTGCTGCTTCTTTGTAAGATTTGGACACCTGTTTTAAATCACGTACCACACTGCCATATGCCACACGAACCTTGATCATGGCCTCCGCGCTCAATGTATCCACAATGGTCTTTGCAGTCTTCTCAATAACGCCTGCCTGATTTTTCTCATCCAGCGTTTTCACAAGGACAATATGGTTTTCGTCTATGGATGTGATAAAATCCCGGCCGCTCATAGCATAAAGCCCTTTCAGAGTCTCCAGGACAATATTGTCCTCCTCGTACTTAGGTTCAATGGAGAACACAACTCTTGGCACATCGGTCTCAATGTGCAGTTTCCTTGCCTGGTTGTAAATATCCACAACCAAAAGATTGTCCAAAATCAGGTTCTGGATAAAGTGATTTTTATCCGGATGTTCGTGATATGCCAAAAGCAATGCCTCAAACTCTGAAACACAAAGCCTTCCGGCAATCTCCATACCGCCCTCTTTGTAGCTGTACATGGCCAGCACATAGACCGGGGTTTGTTCGTAGCAGACTGAGAACAGCCCAACCCCTTCCTCTGTCTTTACTCGTTTATCCGGGAGCTCCCGGATAAACGCCTTGACACCATCAGCCAACAGGCCGGACGCATTTCCTGTCTCCAAAATGCAGATGCCGTCCATATTCCAGATGGACAGCTCTGCTCCTGTAATTTCACTGATATCCACCAATGTGCGGTGGAGCACTTGATTCGATAACATAGGCGTTCCTTATAATCTCTTTAAGAGTTCTTCTCTCTGTTTTTCAAACCCCGGTTTTCCAAGAAGGGCAAACATGTTCTTCTTGTAGCTCTCCACCCCAGGCTGATTGAATGGATTTACGCCAAGCATATATCCACTCACACCGCAGGCAAATTCAAAGAAGTAGAACAGTTCTCCAAGGTAAAACTCATCCTGCTTTGGGATACTGACTTTCAGGTTCGGCACATTTCCGTCCGTGTGCGCAAGGATCGTTCCGTTCATCGCACTCTTGTTTACAAAGTCAACGGATTTCCCCGCAAGATAATTGAGCCCGTCCAGATCCACTGGTTCTTCCTTCAAAATAATCTCTTCGCAAGGCTCCTCCACTTCCATCACAGTCTCAAACATAATGCGGTTTCCATCCTGAATGAACTGACCCATGGAGTGCAAATCTGTCGTCAAATCCACAGATGCAGGGAAAATGCCTTTCTGGTCTTTTCCCTCGCTCTCCCCGTAGAGCTGTTTCCACCACTCGGACACATAGTGAAGACTTGGCTCATAGTTTGCAAGAATCTCCACCACTTTTCCCTTGCGCAAAAGAATATTGCGGATAGCTGCGTATTTGAGCGCATCATTTTCCTCGAATGCATTTTCCAGAGCCTTCTTTCTTCCTGACTGTGCTCCTTCCATGAGCTTGTCAATGTCCGCACCGCTGACTGCTATCGGAAGAAGTCCCACTGCTGTGAGAACTGAGAAACGTCCGCCCACATCATCCGGCACTACAAATGTCTCGTATCCTTCTTCTGTTGCAAGATTTTTGAGCGCTCCCTTTGCTTTATCTGTAGTCGCGTAGATTCTCTTTGCAGCCTCCTCTTTTCCATATTTCGCCTCGATCATCTCTTTGAACACGCGGAAGGCAATGGCCGGCTCAGTGGTTGTGCCGGACTTTGAGATGATATTGATAGAGAAATCCCTCTCCCCGATAACATCCATCAAATGTCTGATATATGTGCTGCTGATATTGTTTCCAACATAATAAATTTCCGGAGTTTTTCGCACTTCTTTTGAAACCATATTGTAGAAATTATGTCTCAAAAATTCAATTGCCGCTCTCGCCCCAAGATAGGAACCGCCGATTCCAATGACTAGGAGCACGTCGGAATCCTCTTTGATCTTATCCGCTGCTTTTTTAATTCTGTCAAACTCCTCTTTATCGTATTCCACCGGCAGATCGATCCATCCAAGAAAATCATTTCCCGCCCCGTTTCTGCTCAAAAGCAGATCTTTTGCGTCCATGACCTGTTTTTCTATATTCTTGACTTCTTCAGCTGTAATGAATTTTTCAGCCTTTTTATAATCAAATGTTACTTTTGCCATTTCTATCTCTCCTTTAATTTTATATTAAAACAAATTACACCGTTTCTATTTTAACAAAGAACCTAACCCTGTGCAAGCAAAAGGGCCTGCACACCATGCAAATATCCTGGTGTACAGACCCTTCTTCTTCTAATATTCACCTACAATGCTTGTCTTAATAATGTTTGTATTTCCTGGTTTCCCAAGAGGTACGCCGGCTGTGAGCACGACCACATCGCCGTCCTCTACAAAACCATGTTTCTGTGCAGCCTCAACTGCATGGAGGAAAAGGATTTCCATACTGTATTCCTCGTGAATAAGGATCGGGTATACGCCCCATGACATGTTCAGCTGTCTGCACACATGCTCATCTGTGGAGCAGTCCACGATCATACATTTCGGACGGTATTTGGAGATATTTCTCGCTGTTCTTCCCGTCTTGCTGACTGTGATAATAGCCTTTGCGTCCAATTCAATGGCAGTCATACAGCATGCATGTGAGATCGCTGCTGTTATATCCGGCTTTTCTTCCCTTTGCCGCATTGTGAAAATACGTTTATAATCAATATCTTTTTCCGTACGTCTTGCAATCTTCACCATTGTCTGGAGCGCTTCCACAGGGTACATTCCGGCTGCGGTCTCCCCGGAAAGCATGATCGCGCTTGTCCCCTGATAGATCGCATTTGCAACGTCCGTTGTCTCTGCCCTTGTCGGTCTTGGATTTTTCATCATAGAATCCAGCATCTGTGTTGCCGTGATGACCTGTTTTCCCGCGTGGTATACTTTCTGGATGATCATCTTCTGGATGATCGGTACTTCTTCAAGAGGAATTTCAA
Source organism: Lachnoclostridium sp. An181 (assembly GCF_002160325.1). Classification (GTDB taxonomy): domain Bacteria; phylum Bacillota; class Clostridia; order Lachnospirales; family Lachnospiraceae; genus An181. The sequence continues at coordinate 49,964 of NZ_NFKJ01000004.1, read as the reverse complement.
CCCCCATGTCTCCTCTGGCAACCATGATTCCATCCGCTGCATCTATAATCTCATCAATATTGTCCACACCCTGCTGATTTTCAATCTTTGCAATAATCTTAATCTTCTCGCCGCCGTTTTCTTCCAGAATCTTGCGAACCATTCTGACGTCATCCGGAGTTCTCGTAAAGGATGCCGCAATAAAATCAAACTCTTCCTGGATTCCAAAGAGAATATCGTCATAATCCTTTTGGCTGATAAATGGCATGTTTACAACAACACCTGGAACATTGATTCCTTTTTTATTGGATACTTTGCCGCCGTTTATAACCTTACAGACAATGTCTGTACCTTCTACACGTTCAACCACCATGCCGATCAGTCCATCGTCAATGAGAATACTGTCGCCTTTTTTTACATCTTCATAGAGTTTTTCGTAAGTAATTGCCACTTTTTTCTGAGTACCTGCAAAGTCTCCCACACCCAGTCTAAACTCCTGGCCTTTTTCCAGCACAACGCTTTCATTCTCAAAAGTTTTCAGACGGATCTCCGGTCCCTTTGTATCGAGAAGCGCTGCCACAGGCCTGTTGTATTTCGCTCTGAGTTTTCTGAGTTTCTGGATCCTCCCGCGCTGTTCTTCGTGCGGTCCATGGGAAAAATTGAATCTTGCTACATCCATCCCCTCTTTGATGAGTGTCTCTAAAACATCTCCCTTATCGGTAGATGGTCCTAATGTACAAATTATCTTAGTCTTTCTCATCGTCTTTCTCCTTTTGTTCAAACAATTAATTACCTTACTTTATTCGGGAAAATAATAGCACACGTACAAATCAGTGTCAATTCTGCGCCAAAAATTCCTCCAGTATTTCTCGGATAGCCTGTTCCCTTGATGCCTCCTCTTTTTGTTTCTCCAGCCTGTCACTGATATCCACAATCTCCTTCTCACTCACACCCTCTGTATTTTCCTCTGTTTTCCCATTTTTCTCCTTTATTTCAATTGCAAGCCCCACATGCTCTGATGGATCTTCTTCTGTCTTTTCATCGACTGCTGTTTCCTCCGTGGATACCTCTTCTTTTCCGTTGGTCTCCATTTTGCGCACAGCTGCCTCTTCTTTTTCTCTTTCCCTCAGACTCATCTTTTCCATCCTGTGCGCATAAACATTTTCAAGGTAATCTGTCATGTACACCTGCGCGGTATCCAGAAGATATCTCTCATCCGCAGAAATATAAAATACAATCAGCAGCACAACCGCGGCGCCGCCAATGCCTGCATAGTAAAACACCTCATCCCGCATGCCGTACTCATAATAGCTGAGCATGGCTCCCACCGCAGCTGTAAGTCCCAAAAGCCAGGCTGACTGTTTCTCCAGCTGCTGCCATGTATGGATCTTCAGTCCCAGTATTCTGTACTCATACAGATATTTCTCAATGAACGCCTTCACATTCTGTACCTTGTCGCTGACCATGCATGCATGTTCAAATTTTGCCTTCAGAAGTTTCATCAGCCTATGGCTGCTCAGATTCATATTTCCGGCAGCTTTTGCCATTCTCTTCAGTGAAAACCATGTGATCATCTTGCTGACAAGCCCTATGGCTGCCAGAAGCCCCATCACAACAAATAAGATTCGGTTGTCTGCGATTGTCTTTAACATAATAAAAGAGCCTCCTTCTTTTTTATCGCTATTATAGCTTGTACAAACTGCGAAAAAAAGAAGGAAAACCCCAGAATCGTTCAACAAAATCCGCCCTTTTTATTCGAATTTGTTAGATTTCTCTATTACAGTTTTGGCATCAGAGCCCGGATAAGCCTTACAGAATGCTCGATTGCCTTCTTTTCAAAGGTCGGATAATCCATGGTGGCACTATTGTCAGCTTTGTCCGAAATAGCACGAATGATGACACACGAAATTTGGTTCAGATAGGCTGCGTGAGCGATCGCAGCTCCCTCCATCTCCGTACACTTTGCCCTAAAAAGTTTCACAAGCCGGTCCTTCACCTCGCTGGATGAGACAAACTGGTCGCCGCTGACCACCCGCCCTGTAAATGTACGCACATCAGGGTTTGCCTGCTCATTTGCCTCCACAGCCTTTTTTACCAACTGCTCATCCGCAGGGAAAGAAAATGTATCCATCCTCGGCACCTGCCCTACCGAATCTCCGAAAGCACTTGCATCCATGTCATGCTCCACTGCATCCGTGGAAATCACAATATCCCCAATATCAATGTCCGCATCAAGAGAGCCTGCAATTCCCGTATTGATCACAACATCCACGCCAAACTGGTCTGCAAGCACCTGTGTACAGATCGCTGCATTCACCTTCCCGATCCCACTTTGTACCACAACGGTTTCCTTTCCGCACAATGTTCCTTTATAAAACGTCATGCCCGCAATGTCTTTTACCTCTTCTGCCTCCATCTCGTTTTTTAATACCTGAACCTCTTCTTCCATTGCTCCGATAATTCCTATCATGACCTCTTTCTCCTTTTTTGTAAGTTTATATTTGTATGATGTTTCATCTGCATTCTCTGCACATATACATTAAATTTTAAAATATATACTTGCTCCCCGTCAATCCCACACTTTCCAGCTTGTTACCCTTCCGGTTTCTTTGCATTGTCCATTCCTTGTTGTTTTCTTTGTTTCCAACAACCAAATTAAAATAAGATTCTACATCCCTACTACAAGTTAGCTGTGGAAATTCACACGATACTTTGTTATAATTCTATGCAAAAAGGAGGTTTCAAAAATGGATTATAAAACAAAAGGAGTCTGTTCCCGCAACATCAGTTTTGAGCTCACAGAGGACAATAAAGTAAAAAATGTGCAGTTCACAGGCGGATGCAATGGAAATCTGAAAGGAATCGCAAGTCTTGTCGATGGAATGGATGTAGATGAAGTCATCAAACGTGTCGAAGGAATCACCTGCGGTTTCAAAGGCACTTCCTGCCCGGATCAGCTTGCTCAAGCATTAAAAGAAGCGGTTAAAAAATAGCTGCTTTTCATATAATAATAAAGCAACAAAGCGGAAAGTCCGCATCGAATTCTCTAACTCCCTTCCCAAGGGACCTGCTCTGGTTTGCATATCGTGCATTTTCTCGGAGGGCTTTTTATCATGCGGACTTTCCTGTATAATAAAAAAGAATGGTTTCTAACCATTCTTTCTGGCGGAGGCCATTACAGTTGTCACAGACCACTCAAAATTTACTATAGATTTGCTCGTGGGGAGCAAAGTGATTGGTTTCTCTCAATGTAAGTTAATTGGTTACATTGGGGTCTGTGACAACTGTAATGGCCTCCAGGTGTATTTATTTGTAGGTAAATCAGTCGATAAGAATTCCGTTTGTGTAAGAACCACTTACATCTGGTCCTGCATAATGACTGCATGACACACGGTAATAATACCCTTTTGGCACCTTGAAATCTTTATAAGTGGTAATGCTTGTCCCGGTTTTCTGCGCTCCCCATGATGCGTAAACTTCCCAATCTCCACCAACTTTTCTCTCTAATCTAACATACACAGAAACCGTTGTAGTTCTATGTGCATCCGTTGAACCAGATGCCCTAACAAGGCCATCCCCTACTTTGCTAATACGCGATATCCCCTTTTGTAAATAAGCACCCCTTGGGTCAATCTGTGCACTTCCTATATATAATTCTTCTGATTTTCCGGTATCTTCTGCATTCACAGTCAATAGAGAAAAATTCATACAAAACACCATTGATAATATTCCAAAAAATACTTTAACTTTTTTCATTTACTTTTTTCCTTTCTTAAATCCCTAGTCCTATATAATATATAACGTCTTTCTTTTTAAAAACTTACGCTTTTATTAAAAAAAGTACAAATTTTGTAAAATTTTTTCTAATTCCTTCCACGGTATAATTCCGGAAAAAGAATATGCTACATTATTATATTTAAATCCTGCCTCGTATTCTATTTCACCTGTTTCTTCTATCTGATATTCTTTGATGGCAATGTCTATTCCAGAAACTACCATCTTCCATTCATCAATCAGTTTGTCTTCTATATCCATTCCATAAGAAGTCTGTGTGTAATTAGCCTGAATTCTGTATGCCAATGTCTTTCCATTATAATCAAATTCAAGCCTGGCTAAATACAAATCCTTCAGAATTTCGTAATCCTTAAATACTGTTCCCCTTGGTACATAGTTTATCCTTATAGGTTCAATCCCCAATTCTTCTTTTATATTTTCAAATGCCTCTTCTTCCTTTCTAACACCAGAATTGACTTTTTTTTCGTTTTTAGTATCTGTTTGTGTCATCTCTCGCCCGCCAACTTTCTGCTGCATTGTCTCCAGTATATACTGTGGTCCGCCCACGCTTGTAACCCCGGCCCCAATCACCAGCACAGCCGCCGCTGCCACAAGGCCACAGGTCTTTTTCCTGCTGAAACCAACCTTCCTTCTTGTGTACCTTGGAACCTCATATGAATCGTCAAGCTGTTTGCTAGTTGCCTTCTCCTGCTCAAAAGCATTTATCTTTACCATAATCTGCTCGTACATTTCGTCCGGAACTTTGACAGTGTCCAGGTCTTTGTCATTTTCCACTTCTTCCAGTGTCTCTTTAGCCTCTTTTTCAAATTCTTCCCGTAAATACTGTTCTATGTCACTCTGTTTTTTCTTCATATGACACCTCTTTTCCAAATACTACTGTTACAAGTCCATATCAATGCTGCCTGGCAAATATCTTTTTGGGCTCTTCTTTTAAACTTTCTTGACGTTTCCTCTCAATCTGATAAGATTATTTTGTAAAGATTTATTTAGGAGGAACGTCTATGAAACGTATTGTGTTAACCGGTGGAGGAACTGCTGGCCATGTGACGCCGAATATCGCTCTTCTTCCGCGTTTAAAAGAACTCCACTACGATATTCAATATATTGGTTCTTACGAGGGAATTGAAAAAGATTTGATCACTCCTTTTCAGATCCCCTATCACGGAATATCATCAGGGAAACTCAGACGATATTTCAGTATGAAAAACTTCTCAGATCCTTTCCGTGTCCTGAAAGGATTTCGCGAAGCAAGTCATTTGATCAAAACACTGAAACCGGATGTCATTTTCTCCAAAGGCGGGTTTGTGTCTGTTCCCGTTGTCATGGCCGGAAAACATCATCATGTACCGGTGATTATCCATGAATCCGATATGACACCGGGACTGGCAAATAAGCTCTCCATTCCTTCCGCATTTAAGGTGTGCTGCAATTTCCCGGAGACATTAAAATCTCTTCCGGAAGATAAGGCAATCCTGACCGGTTGCCCAATCCGTCAGGAACTGTTGCACGGCAACAGAACGGCTGCTTTAGAGTTCACAGGATTAACCTCCGGAAAACCGGTTGTCCTCATCATTGGGGGAAGCCTTGGTTCTGTCGCTGTCAACAATGCTGTCCGCGGAATACTTCCTGAGCTTTTGAAAGATTACCAGGTTATTCACCTGTGCGGCAAAAACAAAACCGATCAATCCCTGAAAAACACCAAAGGCTATGTACAGTATGAATACATCAAGGATGAATTGAAGGATCTGTTCGCGCTCTGTGACCTTGTCATCTCCAGGGCAGGAGCAAATGCCATCTGCGAACTCATTGCACTCCATAAACCAAACATTCTGATTCCGCTGTCTGCCAACGCAAGCCGCGGAGACCAGATCCTGAATGCCCGCTCTTTTGAGAAACAGGGATACAGCATGGTCATCGAGGAGGAAGAGCTTAGCAGTGAATTACTTCTGTCTTCAATTCATAAACTGTACCAGGAACGCGAATCCTATATCAAAGCCATGAAACACTCCTCTCAGCAAGACGCGATAACAACTATTACCAGGTTGATCGAACTTGCTGCAAACAAAAAATAATGTACAGAATTTTGGAAGAGAGTATTGCTTTAACCAGCAATACCCTTTTCCTATTTCAGCTCTTTGAATCTGTCTCCATAATTTTCTTTTATCCATTGTTTTGCTCTATGAAGTACGCTGTATAACATCTCAACTGTCATTCCCAATTCCTCAGCAGCCTCTTTCTGTGGTTTCCCCATCACGTATGCCAATACAACTGCATCGTGCCAGCGGACATTCTTTTTATACAGCGCTTCAAAGATTTCTTCTTTGAATTCCTTTACTTCTTTTTCATGTTCTGTTTTCAAAATATGATATTCCGCGCTGTTCTCAGCTAGTCTGTCAAAGATTCCAAGTTCATCTGCTGTCTCCATATCGTACAGAGTTTCCCGTACCTTTTTCTTTGTATGACCGTATGCAAGTCTCTTCACGGTAATTGTCAGCCACGCTTTCACTTTGCACTCTTCCACATGATCCATATGTTTATATAGTTTCAAAAAGGCAATCTGTGTAAGTTCATTCGCGACATGGACATCATCCACATAGTGCATTGCAGTCTTCAGAGTTGTCAATGCGAATTTGTTGTAAATGTCCTCAAAATTTTCTCTGTTCATTTAGTTCTCTCACAATGAATATTTTCTCTTATTGTTATGGAAGTCTATTTCATCTTCTCAAGCAGTTCATTCTTAACCTCTTCCGTCAATTCTCCCATAGACCATCCTAAGCCTACCTTGTCGTCTTTATAGCGCGGAATCAAATGCATGTGAAAGTGAAATACTGTCTGTCCTGCTGCTTCACCATTATTCTGTACGATATTAAATCCATCACACCCAAGTACTTCTGTCAATTTTGTGATCATTTTCTTGGCCAGCACAAGAACCTTTGATGCTGTCTCATCATCCAGCTCATACAGGCTTTTAAAATGTTCCTTAGGCAGAATGAGCGCGTGACCCTTTGATGCCGGGGAGGCATCAAGAATCACCCTGAAATCTTCATCCTCGTACAATGTTGCCGTAGGAATTTGTCCATTTGCCAGTTTACAGAAAATACAATTTTCTTCTTTCATGTTTGTTCCCTCTTTCTTTATTATATATTTTCAATCCGCAAAAAATGTCGGAATTTGAACTATAAATTTGTTTGTATAACTTTTCCCTCAATGCTACACTATTCTCAAATTAACAAAGTACAGAAAGGCAGGTTACCTATGATTCAAACCAAAGATTACCAGGAATTATATACATATTTAGAATGCAGTCCAAAGCACCAGGAGCTGTTAAGACAGCTTAACGTTGCCAATGAAATGACATTGAGCCGTATATCTCATGAGTTGAAAAATGCACTCACGCTTATTTCCGGTTCCACACAGCTGCTGTCCATCCGCCATCCCGAAATCAAAGATTTCAAAGAATGGAGAACTCTTTTATACGATATAGACAGTGCAGAGCAGCTTCTTGATGAACTGTCAAGCTATAATCACAGCGGCAGTCTGACAGTCAACACTTTTCATTTCGGAAATTTTCTCAAACACCTCTGTCTTTCTTTTGCCGCATCCCTTTCTGATTCGGACACAGAATTTACCTCCCGCATCAGCGAAGAGATGGGGGTATTCAGGGGAGACCGCGTAAAACTTTTAGAAGCTTTCTTGAATATCCTAAGAAATGCGGCTGATGCAGTTTACGGAGGAAAAATCCTTCTGGAAGCACTGCGGACTTCAGATAAAATCGAAGTAATCATCACTGACAATGGGTGTGGGATGGAACCAGAACAGCTCGAACACATCTTTGAGCCTTTTGCAACCTTTAAGGAAAACGGTACTGGAATTGGTCTTGCCATTTCCGAGCGCATCATTCACGCTCATGGCGGAGATATCAGCGTAAAATCAAAATTGTCCGAAGGCACTGTTTTTGTCGTTTCTCTTCCGATATACCAAAACGGATATGAGAAAACCGCCAATCAGTCCTCCAAGATGTGCAAAATTGTCAACACCGCTGCTTGTAAACCCGAAGTACAAGCTTAAAACAGCCATGAACATTAACCCGCGCTGTGATAAATCGGCAATATGACCGTGATTGTATATTGCCATATATATAAGTGCCCCGATGAGTCCAAAGATTGCTCCTGACGCACCGGCACTCACTGCAAACTCTCCGCTATTGATGTCCATAAGCATGGAGAGCACATTCCCTGCAATCCCTCCAAAAAAATAAATGATGAGAAATTTTATCTTTCCCGCTTCTTCTTCCACGTATCTCCCAAGTACGAGTAACAACAGCATGTTGTTAAAAAGATGCGGGAAACTAAAATGAAGAAACATGCTTGTCACCAATGTATAGTAATCCCCGGCCAGAACCGCCGGCACATACATGGCCCCATGACGCATCATATACAAACCGCTTTCGACTTCACCTGTGTTTGATAAAATAAGAAAAACCATGATATTTACAACGACAATCGCTATTGTACATATCGGTAATTTTGTTTGACTGTTCATGTAAGCAGGCGCCCTTTCCACTTTTATTTCTTAATCATTATAGTAGATTCGGTCTCAAGTTTCAATTCAACATCCAAATTTTCCCACATGTATTTTCTGTCTTTTTTATTCTTCAAAAAATTCTTCCCACTCCCCCCAGTTCTTATTTCTGTATTTTTTTATCTTTTCCATCAGCGTTCTTTTTTTTCTTTTTCCGCTGTATATCTCTGTTTCTTGCTCAGCAATCTCTTCCTGTTCCGGAATTTCTTCCTCCACTCTTGTTTCGTAAAGATTCCATTCTTTTTGCTTTTCAGCCATAAATTGTTCTTCTGTCTCTTCTTTCTCTTGCTCCAATAGCTGTATAAGATCCGAAAAATGGAAGTTCGACTCCAGCGCAGCCCTCTGAAACCTGGACGCCAGATACATACTCTCCTTGTCCGTGAAATCTGCCTTTTCTACAAAATATTCAAAAAGATGAAGTAATTCCTGTTTCATCTCCTGTTTCTCCATGGGGTAATAACAGAAATAAAAATTCCCTTTTTCCATAAAAATAAATTCCGGCTCCAGAAGCACGTTTTCACTGTCCAACAAATAATCCTTCCACACTTTCTGGAGCTCCCAGAATTTCCGAATAAAATTTTGCATCTCCTCCCCTTTCATTTTTGCCTTTTCATACACTGCCTTCATCGAAACCTTTCCGTTGATTTCATATAGAAATTGTGTATTATTATCCACTCCTCTGCTGGATACAGGGAGAAGTCCGGGGATTTGATTTGTCTCCATCATACACATCTGATACTCTTTTTCATATATTCCTCTTGTCTCCACAACAATATAAGCCTTGCTCACATCTTTTGTATAACCTGTCTCCATCTTCTCACTCTTTTCCTAACTGCTTTGTCCATCTCTTTTTCTCTCTGAGTACATCCTCAGGTCTGGTTATGGCACTCCCGGCTCTGGCGCTGACTTTTACCTTTCCATGACTCATACTTGCATGCACAGACAAAAAATCATCCTCACAGACAATCTTCACTTGAGCATTGGAAAAAAAGATTGTTTTCTTCTCTATCCGATCCTTAAAATATGTCTCAAGCATTTCTGTATTTCCCTTGTCATATCGCTCAGCTCCAAACACAGCAGCCTCAAATGCAGCTCCTTGCAGTATATTCTTGTCATAATAATAGAAGAAGAGCATGACTGCTGTTGCTATCATCAATACGAAAAAAGCGCTAAGACATGCCATTTCAACCACCATAACTCCCTTTAACTTTTTTTTCTTTTTCATATCACTCCGGCCCCCAGGTAACCAAGAAACAAAAAAGGAAGAAACGGCATGCTCTTTTTAAGAGAATCTTTGTGAAGACCTTCTTTTAAAACCACTCTTACAAATACACAGAAAAAGGATAACAACAAAACACCGATCATTCTCCAAATTCCAAGATGTGTCCCAACAATACCAATGGCAACGCTGTCCGCATATCCTATTTTTTCCTTTGTCCTATAGCTTATAAAGGTACAGCCAACGCCTAAGAGCAGCCCTGAAATTCCCAGACGGAACTGCAACATCTGACCGGCAGCAAGTAAATACACCATCTCCAATGCCGCCACTGCCCCCGAAACTATTAAGTATATCACAGGCACTTCCTTTGTCTTCCAGTCCTTGAATGCCATAACTCCCAGCAAAGCCAGCAGTGCCAGCGTAATTCCCATTCTCACTATTTCGTACATTTTGAACATACTCCTTTCCCTGCCACTTCTCTAAGCGGCACTGTATAGATTTTTCTTTTCAATTTACTGCACTGCAACGACAAATGATAGCGATTTCCCGTGCTTGTGACATAGACGACCCCTTTTTCGATATATTTTTTGGTACAGGAAGAGCATGGATAATATTTTCCACCGGATTCATTTCTAATACCTTCAACCTCCTCTGCTGCCACTGGCTGGACAGACAGGTTCAAATATGTACAGGAATAATCTGTGTGATATACACTTCCTGTCTCTGTAATGTACACCAGAGTCTCCTCCCCCTGTGCGTTTTCAACTCCTCCCCTGTATCCGGTCCACCCCTTTATATCCAGGGAGTCTTCACATAAAATTTTTGAGGAAAGCCATCCGGGGAGAGGCGTGTTCATCCGATAGCTCACCTTTAAATGTATTATTCCGTCATAATGAGAGATTCTCGATCCGCCGCAGTCAAGTCCTTCTTGACCACCCTCTATCATACTTCTATTCAACCTGCCTTCTCCGATCGTTCGCACCATTGTCTGTTCAATTTTTTTGTCAGACAACACCGGCGACATGATAACCTCCTGTGCTGTTTCTCTTGCTGCTGTCCATAGTCCCATATAAATATTCATCCTTATATCCGCTATCTCCAAAAGACAGACAAATGCACAGATAGCTGCCAAAAAAATCGGAAAAGCAAGTGCCGTTTCTAGTGTCATGCTGCCTTGAAACCGAAAGGGGCCTGACGATGCCCTCTCCTTATGAAGTGGTTTGAAAATTTTTATCCGATGTGCCAAATAAGTCTTCTCCTTTCCTGATTTTTTATTTGTCTATGTATGGGGAGTCAGGAGAGGACATCGTCAGGCCCCTTTCCTCTATTCATATGCATATTGGGTTTCAAAACGATAGGTGATATCCCCTGGAAGTATCCCTGTACTTTTTACTTTCATTGCACAGATACATGCATCGGCCCGAAAAAATGTACATCCCATCCTCTCCTTTAAATTTAACTCAATCAAATCGAGCATCCTCATATTTAATACCCCGGATTTTTCCTTGAGAAATAGAAGCTGCAGATAGTCCTCATATACCCATCCTTCTCCCTGGTCACCAACCTGCGAATCCCCTATATTCCAAATCCCCGACAAGCTTAATTTCCATGTGGCCTGGGATTTTTCAAAAGGCACCCTGCCTCCTGCCAGCAAAGTTTTGATATCCAGGACAGCCTCCGCATAGGACCACACCGCCAGCAAAACCTGACTGAGCGCATCCGTCATCTCAGGTATGAGCAACAGGATACAAAGTGCTGTTGCCGCAGCCTTTGCTTCCGCCTTTTTTGCCTCATCCTGCTGTATATAAATATAATTTGGAAAAAAACGCAAAAGAACCAGCTCCCCTACTGTACTCTCCAGATTTTTTTCATCCGATTCCTTCCCTGCAAGAAGGTACTCCACCTCATACTCGATTCCTCCTGTTCCCTTGTCCTTGGAAGTAACACTATGGAAATGGTCTCTGATATATGCTCCTATGTATGCTTTTTCTAAAAGTTCAGATGACATTTCCACCTCTGCGAACAATCCATTTCCACTTAACCGGTTCCTTGCGGAAGGCAAGTCTCTTAAATCCACTGTATTTGCAGACAGTGATTGATCCTTTGGAAACACAAGACCCAAAAGACTTCCTGAAAAGATAGAGGCCAGTTTTTTCAATGGATTCTCCCCTTCCTCCGGCTCTTTTCCCTGAACAGTTTCAAACTGTTCTTTTATTCTGTCCAAATCATCTGCAGCATTTGCTTTGTCTTTTTCTGACTGCTCCAGAGCATTTTCTTTTTCTTTTGTCTCCTCCAGTACACCCACTCCGTATTTTTTCTCCATACTCCTCAGTATTTGACTGCGCAGCGGTGCCCCACTTTCATCGCTTAAAAGCCGGATATCCGAAACCTGATGGGAGAGCATACCCCCATCGTAAAATCCAATTCTTTCCCTTACATTCTTTTTCAAGGTTTCCACCGTATATTGTCCCTGTTTTTCATAATTTCCGTCAATTGCCAAAATTCCATAGTTATCCCACAGATTTTTTTGGTACTCTGCAAATACACACTCAACTGCCCTTAATGTATCCGCCTTTCTGTAGTTTTTTCCGTTTTGGATGGTAAGCCCAAATGTAAGGCACTGAACCAAAACCAAAAACAGTGAGATGAGAAGACTTAAAAATACAGTCACACTGCCTTTTACTCTCATCTATATTCCTGCACTTTCACTTGTAATCTTTTCAAAAATTGTCTCCACAAGATTGGTCAGCTGTTCCTTAAAAATAATGACCAATCCAATAAGTACCACCAGTATCAGGATTACCTCTACAACTCCGATCCCATCTTCCTCCTTCATCATGTGCTTGATACGAATCCACAGTCTCATCATACGTCCTCTTCCTTTCTACATCGTTGAATATACGGACAAAAAAGCAGGCACTATCACAATGACAAGTACAATACAAAGCATCACAAACATGGGTGCCAAAAGTCTTGTTCCTGTTTTTTCTCCTTCCTTTTCCGCCCTCTGCCTGCGTTGTTCCAGCGCAATCGCAGCCTCTGTCCTCAGCATATCGCCAAGTCCTTTTGTCCCTTTCCTAACATTTCTTGCCAAAAGACTCCCAAGTTTTCTGTATTCCGCTGCCTGGCACCGCTCTCCAAAATTTCCGTAGCTTTCCACCTCAGGAATTCCACTTTTCATCTCCCGTAAACTGTATTCCATTTCCGCGTAGGCATAGTGGCCCTCCTTTCCCAGTCCACTTTTTTCATAGTCTTCAACAATTTTCTGCCAGGCTCCCTTCACCGTCATACCTGCACCTACGAGTACAGCCATCTTGCTGACTATCAGAGGATAGTCACCCTGCATCTGTTGTTTTCTTTTCTGCCTTTTTTCGGCCTCCTTCTTTTGAAAATAATAAGGCAGGACTGCCACAAAGCCCCCGCCGAACAAGAGCACCACATACCATCTGTTTTGCCTGGAACGCTGCCAGGTAATTTTCCTTCCGTTCACCTCATTTGGAAGAATCAAGTACTCCTCCTCATCTGTCCTCTCATCCGCCTTCTCCACCTCTCTGGCAAGCTCTTTTTGAAAGAGCTCTTCACCAGAATATGCGGCCGGACAAACACGCACCTGTGTCTGAAAAGACGCCTGTTCTTCCTGACACCAAAGTTGAGCCTCCAACTTTACAAGGATTGGTTCCATGACTTCTTTTTTTATTTTCCCGTCACTTCCTAAAACCGCCGGTGTATCAGACTTCCAGGTAATGTCAATCTGTCTTTTTTCTATCCGCATTGGCAGATTTAAATCCATTGTCACATGGTCCAGAGAAGAATTCTCCCCGGCCATCTGCTCCTCCAACTCATCTATTGCACGTTCCAGCTGTTCCCTTGCTTCTTCCGGAGTATATTTTTGAGCGTTCACTTCATATGTAAACGGATAGATATTGTTGTCCTCATCCTTTACAGTCAATGTCTCCTCCTTTACATTTTCCTCTCCTCTTTTCAGGTAATTTCCCCGGAAGATTTTTGCTGCCTGATTGTCAGTAAACGCAACCATTCCAGTCAATGCCAGTACGATTGCACCAAAAATGATCTGAAGTCTTTTGATTTTTTCCCCATATTTTATTTTTTTGCCTTGTATTATCCACACTTCTCTCTTAATACTCCACACTCAGTATTCTCCTCCCCCAGAAATATGCCCCCGCATAGAGGAAAAGACAAACAGTCATTACAATTCTGCCTGCGAGATTTTCATACAATATCTGCATAAAATCCGGAAAGCAAATGCACATATAGCCAATGATCGCTGCCGGAATCACAGACATGATGCGAAATTCCATTCTTTTTGCCGCAGCCATCACCTCAATCTCCCTTTGCACATTCTGTTTGACATGAATCTGCCCGATGGTGTTTTGTATGATCTCTATTAAGTTTCCGCCGCTTCTTTTGGCAACAGAAAAAATCTGAGCAAAATTTTGCATATCCTCCATCCTTGTCCTGTCACCACATTCCTGCCATACCTGTTCCACAGGAATGCGCAGTTTCAGCTGTTTTTGCATATAGTCCAGTTCCTTTATGAAAACACCTCCCTTGGTAAATATTTTCATTTCTTCTTTGTACATTTCCTTCATCGCATTCTCAACTGAATATCCGGCCCTGAGCGCTGCGGATAAATAGCGGAGTCCTTCCTGAAACTGTATCTGGAATTCCTCCTGTTTCTTTTTGATCTTCCCCTGCTCCCACATATAAAGACAGGGAAACATTCCGACAAGTACAAGAATCACACATGCTGCCAGAGTGTGATAAAAAAGATATCCTGCTGCGGCACAGAGGAAACCTGCTCCTGCTGCGGCACACAGGTACTCTTTCTTTTTAATATCCTGCCTCCACAAACTTGTCCCTTTTCTTGAGCTCACCCACTTTTTTGAGCACCCCCTGTATTTTCCCATGATCGACCCCCGTTTCTTCAAATCGGAATAAAGGATTCAGCCTGACCTCTCCTTTTTCATAATCCAAGATTTCTACGATTTCCAGCACCCTCCTTGTCTTATCCCTAAGCCTTCCAAGATGAATCAGAATATCCAGCCCGGACGCTATTTGCCTTTGTACTGCTTCAAGCGGTATATTCATTCCCATCAACACCATTGTCTCCAACCTGCCAAGTGCATCTTTTGCACTGTTGGCATGAATGGTCGATGCTCCGGGGTGCCCGGTGTTCAGAGCTTGCAGCATGTCCACAGCCTCCACAGAACGCACTTCCCCCACAATGATCCTGGACGGACGCATTCTAAGAGCAGCTTTGATAAGCTGCCGGATGCTGATCTCCCCTTCACCTTCTGTGTTGGCATTTCTGGTCTCCAGCCGTACAAGGTTGGGAAGCCCCTCAATCTGCAGTTCTGCGTTATCTTCAATTACGATCATTCTCTCGTCTTTTGGGATAAAATCAGACAGCGCATTTAGAAATGTTGTTTTTCCGCTGCCCGTGGAGCCGCTGATAAGAATATGCATCTTTGACTGCATGAGCACTTTCAAGAATTCCGCCGCCTCCTTGCTTACAGAATCCCACTCACACAATTGCTCCATCGTGATTCTCTGTTTCGGAAATTTTCGGATCGTGACTATGGGACCGTTGAGGGCCACCGGTGAAAGCACCACATGTACCCTGGAGCCGTCCGGCAACCTGGCATCCACGATGGGTGTGCTCTCATTTACAATCCGGTTTACGCCTGCCACGATCTGCTGGATAATGTCCTCCAGTTTTCCCTTGGAAATAAATCTCCTGCCGGACTGGGAAATCCGCCCTCCTCTCTCAATGAAGATATTCTGTGTCCCATTGATCATAATCTCCGTGACAGCGTCATCTTCCAATAGTTCCTGGAGGACATTGAGCTTTCGAAAGGAATTGAACAGCTCCCTTCCCAACATACTTTTTTCCCTCAGAGGAAGAAATTCCTCTTCTGTTTCTTTTTCCACAACATGGTAGATCAAATCCACCAATTCCTCGTCATCCACCTCCCTTGTCAAATCCATTTCCTCCAACACCTGCTCTTGCAGCCGTTCCAGTTTTTCTTCATGTCTCTCCATCTTCTCCTCCTCGCTCAAATGTTTCCAGAATTTCTCTCCTCCAATCCTTTCCCATATCTATCCAGCAGATCCGCTCTCCAAGATTTGCATATCCTGTGCGCTGCAGATCTCTCAAAAACCGCTTTATTTTTAGGTCACTGTCAGCTGTAAAAGGGGCAAAAACTTTCCCGCACTTATCCAGAAACCAGAAAAGCTCCTGACATATCCCCTCAGGCTCCACAATCACATATTCATAAGCCCCTTCATCGAGTATTCGCAGGGCAATCTGATACCACTCCTTTCCCCCTGCCTGACAGACATCCTCCCTGGATACAGGAGGGTTCAGATACTGCATCCTTCCGTCGTTGGGGGCTGCTGCGCTGACCTTAATGCCAATCCTGCACGACTCCTGACCTGCAAAATAAAGGAGATCCGAAACGGAAAACCCCTCCTCTTCCGGCTGCACTTCCAGAACCGTGTAGGCATCCGTGGAGAAATAAAGTGTTTTTCCCCTTTTGGCACACACCCTGGCCATCTCCCATGCAAAGGTTGTCTTCCCGATACGGTTTATGGGAGAATACACTGCCACTATCTGCCGGTTTCCCTTTTTTACAGGCCGAAAACAAGATGGATCTTCATCCTGCATACAGATATCAAGTATCTCCTTGAAAATACTGTCCGCTGACTGATATTTAAAGATTTGACGGACATTTTTTCCCTTTTCTTCACTGGCAGAGTAACGGTATAGAAAAATCATATGGTCTGGAGCGAGTCTTTCTCTTATCTCTTTTTCGATGCCATCATCCACGATCAGGATATGGATCCCCTGCTCCTTTGAAAATTTCTCCGCCAGATGCGAATCGTGCATGATGTGAATCTGAAAATTCATCTCCTTTTTCTCCAAGAGCCACTGTGCCAGACGATTTGCATACACTGCCTCACTGTCACAGATCACAATATTTTTACTCCTCAAAAAGCAGCACCTCTTTGTCTTTTCATGGGATTTTTAAAGATTTTGTCGAAATGTGTCTTAGAATTGGAATCGGAAGTTCCAAAATTATTTTGTAATATAATTATAACTATGTATTTCTGATTTGTCCAGTACTTTTTCAAATTTTCCTGTCAAGAATTAAAATTCTGATAGAAGAGAATCCCGTACATCAAAGCTACCCCCGGAACCCCGAGTACTGCGGACACCCCCACAGAAATGGGATTAAGTCCCACAGAGATATCTATATCTTTTATATTTAGATACTGATTCACAAGCACAATGCACACAACCCCCACTATCATGCGCAGCACAAAGGAACGGATAAACCGAAACTTTCCCTCTGACCCCATAGCCCCTCCCGCATACTTTCTTATTTCCATATATATCCGTCATCCATACATTTTATTCTTTTAAGCTGTACATACTATATTCAATCACAATATGGAGGTGATCATTATATTTAAATTCAATGACATCAAAAAACAAAAACAACGTCCATCTTCTCTTAAGCAGGGAACGGTTTCCTTCCACGAGGAACTTTCCCTTGCCAAAGAGGAAATGGACGCTGCCTTTAACCGCTTTCAGTATGCTGTACATCCTGACCTAATCGACTGCTACATTTTTCAGGGAATGGCGGCCGGAAAGAAATACAGCTATCTCCTGAAAAAAATGCGCTAAAGTTCAAACCGGATTTCACGGCCGCTGCGCTTATATTGATGGTATGCAACTCCTGCTGCATCCATCATTCGTTTTGAGGCCAGCACTGACGCGGTGTCAGCATATTTGTCACAGTCATAGATGACTTCCTTGATCCCTGCCTGAATGATCGCCTTTGCACATTCATTGCACGGAAACAGGGACACATACAATTTTGCTCCCACAAGGCTTCCTCCTTTATAGTTTAAAATTGCATTGAGCTCACTGTGTGTCGTATAAAGGTATTTGGAATCCAGGGCCTTGCTTGCCTCTCTTTCCCACGGAAATACATCATCCGAACATCCTGCCGGAAAGCCATTGTACCCCATGGACAAAATACGGTTCTCCTGACTTACGATACAGCACCCCACCTGCGTATTCGGGTCCTTGGAGCGCATGCCTGAAAGGATCGCGACTCCCATAAAATACTCATCCCAGGAAATATAGTCTTCTCTTTTTCCGGACACTGCAATTCCCCCTTTACTATTTTGTGCCAAAAATGCGGTCCCCGGCATCTCCAAGTCCCGGAACAATATATCCATGTTCATTGAGTTTCTCGTCCAGCGCTGCAATGTAAATATCCACATCAGGATGGTCTTTTAAAATCTTCTCCACCCCTTCCGGAGCAGCGATAATACAAAGAAAATGAATCTTTCTGACTCCTTTTTCTTTCAAAAGCGTGATGGCTGCGGAACTCGATCCCCCGGTTGCCAGCATCGGATCCACAACAAAAACCTCCCTCTCACCACAGTCAGCCGGAAGCTTGCAGTAATACTCCACTGGTTTCAATGTCTCAGGATCCCGGTAAAGTCCGATGTGCCCGACCTTTGCAGCCGGGATCATGGCAAGCATTCCTTCCACCATTCCAAGCCCTGCGCGCAGAATCGGGACAACGGCCAGCTTTTTCCCGGAAAGCTCCTTTGCCGTTGTCTCACATATCGGGGTCTTGATACGCACATCCCGAAGTTTCAGCCCCCTCGTCGCCTCATAGCACAAAAACATAGCAATCTCGCCTATGATAGCCCGAAATTCCTTGGAACCCAGGGATTCCCTTCTTAGCATTCCAACTTTATGCGCAATCAACGGGTGGTCCATGACTTGTACTTTTCCCATCGTCTTCTCTCCTTTTTACGGTTCAATCAGGGCGATCCTTCTGACATGTCTTTCATCGCCTGAAAATTCTGTATTCAAAAATGTATCTACAATCTTTACCGCAAGTCCAGGTCCTGTGACCCTTCCGCCAAGCGCTATGATGTTTGCATCATTGTGTTCCCTCGTAGCCTGCGCGGAAAAGCAGTCCCCGCAAAGCGCACAGCGCACACCTTTGATCTTATTGGCAGCAATGGAAATTCCGATCCCTGTTCCACATATCAGAATTCCCTTATCGCATTCTCCATCCACAACAGCGTGTCCCACCAATTTTGCATACTCCGGGTAGTCCACAGGTTCCCCGTGGCATCCAAAATCTTTATATTTCATCTGGTTTGCCTCCAGATATTTGATGATCTCCATCTTAAGCTCATATCCGCCGTGGTCACATCCAATCGCTATCATATTCTTTTGCCTCCTTATTCAACTTCTCCACAAGTTTATCTGTCATCACATCAAGCTGCTCAAAGACTTCCCCGTATTTTGCGAGGGGCTGTCCATACGCTGACTTGACCTGTGCATTCTCTCCTGTCTCTCCGATATATTCACCCAAAGTTCTGATATCCGAAACTGCCTCCAGGTCTGCATAGTCACTCTTTAATTTCTCTTTCTGGCTCTCCTCCATAGTGAGCACCAGTGTATCCCCATCCAGATCTTCTTCTGTAAACGGTTTTGCCACAAAATCCTGCAAAGTAATCTTATGGCTCATGGATACTGCCTCTGCCTTCTGGTTTGCCGGCTCAGGGAACAATACTATCATTCCTCTGGAATCAATATCATATGCCCTCAAAAGTTCTTTTTTCTTTAACTGCGCAGCCGCCATCGGTCCTCTGCAGTTGCCGCTGTCACTGACAAAGAGGATCCTCATATAAGACTGAAGATCCGTGATTTGCTTTGCACGGACAATCCGGTGTCCTGCTGCCTTTACGAGCCTGTTCATGACAGCCTCTCCGATACCCTCCCTTGCAAATGACTCACAGTAAATATACTGCACATCCTCCTCATCAAATTCTCTTAGTACCCGGTAAAGATTCTTGGCAATGGAACTCTCATTTTTCTTGGTCCCTACATTTTTGAGAATGCCAAACGGATACGCATTGGCAGTCTCACTTGTCGTGATGATACCGGTCTTAAACCCTTTTTTCTCCTTTGCCCCGGTCAGCTGCCGGATGGCGCGGACAACCTCTTTTTCTTCTCCTTGCACAAGAATCAGCTGTGCCTTTGGCGCATAATGACGGTACTTCATGCCCGGCGCTTTCGGCGCTCTCTTGCTGTCCTCCAAAATAGCTGCCCTGTCCACAGCAACCTCCCCGATCACTTCCTCGAGCATCTCTTTTGTCACTGCTCCCGGCCGTAAGATCATCGGCGGCTCCTCTGTCATATCCACAATGGTGGATTCCACTCCGATATCCACACTCCCCGCGTCCACAACCATGTCAATCTTACCCGCAAGATCATCCATCACATGCTGTGCCGTAGTCGGACTTGGACGCCCGGAAGTGTTTGCACTCGGCGCTGACACATACCCGCCTGCAGATGTGATCAGTTTCTGTGCAATGATATCTGAAGGCATGCGCACTGCCACTGTATCCAATCCTCCTGTCGTACCGTAGGGCACCAATTCATTTTTCTCAAAAATCATGGTCAGCGGTCCCGGCCAAAAACGGTCAGCCAGTTTCACTGCTTTTTCGGGAATCTCCTTTACTATCCTCTCCAGCGCCCCAAAATGTGAAATATGTACGATGAGCGGATTATCCGACGGCCTCCCCTTTGCCGCGTAGGTCCTCCCGGCCGCGTATTCATCCAGCGCATTTGCGCCAAGTCCGTAGACTGTCTCGGTCGGGAATGCAACGAGCCCGCCTTCATGCAGGATATATCCTGCCTCTTCAATCACATCCTCGTCTATTTTGTTTCTGTCAATTTTTTTAATAATCGTTTCCATAAAATTTATTATACGTGCTAACTCTTAAGGGGTCAAGCCGGGGCCTTCGTCTTTTTCCAAATACCTTTTCACACCTTCACCGATACTTTCGGCAATCTTTTCCTGGTAGTCTTCTTCCCCGAGCTTTTTGGATTCCTCCGGATTGCTTAAAAATCCGCACTCCACGATAATAGTCGGAACCTCTGTCCGTTTCAGCATATAATAGCTGTTGTTGGCCTTTGCCTGCCTTGTATTTTGGGCATCTGCCCCTTTTAATGCCTCCTGCATCTGCGCTGCAGCCTTTTTTCCTTCAGCTGAGTGCGTATAATAAAATACCTGAGCTCCTTTTACATCGCTCTGGTTATAGCTATTTTGATGGATACTGACGGCAAGGGCTGCCTTGGAGCTGTTGATGATATCCACTCTTGTCCGCAAATCCTCCTTTTTCCCGGATTCCCTGCCCTCTCTTTTGAGGCCTTTGTCATCCTGCCTTGTCATGATCACTTGAAATCCCAGGTCTTTGAGCTCTTTTTCCACCTTCTTTGCTATCTCAAGGTTAAGATCCTTTTCCAGTTCCCCGTTTATTCCCACTTTCCCCGGATCACTTCCGCCGTGTCCGGCGTCCACCACAATTGTATTGTTCCCTTTTTTTCCTTTTGCCTCCCCTGATGCCGAGGCATACTCTCCCAACTCTTTGCCGACAACAAAGGCTCCCAAAAGCAGAACTGCCAAAAAAAGAACCATTGCTTTTTGTTTCATGGTTTCCCTCTCAGTCCATTCTTTCTTCTATCTATATGTTTTCCGGAAATAAAATAGTACCCTGGAAGAGTGCAGAAATGTCCTATTCCGCTCCTCTTTCAGGGTACTGTGCTCTTACCGTTTACTTTACATATTTTTCAATTACATTCCAGACATCCGCTGTCTCAAGTCCCAGTTTCCACGCTGCCGTGCCGGCCAGACTGTACTCTTTCATCAGTTTCAATTTTTCTTCCACTGACGCTGCATCCTCCAGCCATATCTTGTAAGTGGAACCTTCTTCTTCCCACTGGGCATAATTTTGCTTTGTGTCATCATCCCAGGAAACACTCGCCCCGGCCTCTGAAACCCTGACCGCTGCATCCTGCATACTGTAAGTCTTTGACTCCACTTTCACAGGATACTGGGCTGCCTCTGTTCCCTGCTCTGCTGCAAGCTCCTGTTCGCTTTTGGAAGTCTCCTTCCAAAGCCTTGTGTAGAATGGAACCGCATTGATAACTTTATCTGCCGGAACCTCTTCCAATGTCTTTTTGATCCCTTCCTCCACAAATCCATAGGATGCCACAGACCCGCTTTCATAGGAGCCCGCATAGTGCTCATCATATCCCATGATGATGACATAGTCTGCAACAACGCCCTGCTCTTTGCGGTGGTATTGCTGATTGAATCCTCTTGGTACGTAATTGTCCACGGACAAAACAAGATTATGTTTCTCACACTCCAGGGAAAGCTCCCGGATAAACTGAATATAATGCTCGCCGCACTCTTTGGAAATCTGTTCAAAATCTACGTTGATACCATCCACACCGACACTTGTCGCCTCAGCAATGAGCTGGTTGATCAAATTTGCTCTTCTGGAAGTATAACTTAAAAGTTCATAGGACTCTTCCTGGGAACCGATGCCTCCGTCAAAGTCTCTCACCAATGCCCAGACTTCCAGTCCGTTCTGATGCGCCTGCTCAACATAGGATGCGCTGGCTAAGGAGTTCATATTACCCTGCACATCCGCAACAGTGAACCAGGTCGGTGAAACCGTTGTAAGCCCTTTTGTCCCTGCGATCAGCTGGCCAAGCATCTCATTGGCAGCACTGCTTGTCACCTGATGCCATGCAAGATTGATAGTGTAGTCTTTGGAGATATGATCGTATACCTGCTCTTTAAATTCTCTTGTAACCTTTTCACTCTTTGGCTCTTCCAGGGCACTCTTCGGAGTATACCCTACAAATCCGTCCTCTGTGCATACTTTCCGCCACTTTCCTTCATCCTCCAGGAAAGTCACTTTTTCACCTTTGGACAGCTCTGTAAGGATCGGACTTTTTACTCCGGCCAGACGGCGCACCTGAGTGTCCTTCTTTGCCGCCACGGTCTTTATCTTTCCCCATTCCGAGGTGATGGCCACTCTCTTTGGAGAATCGTAAATTTTATACTCCATATTCGTATACTGCTGCACAAAATCAAGTGCAATGTACGCAGTTTCGCCTTCAGATTTAAAAATCACATAATCTTTGCTCTGCTTTTCACCCTCCAGCGTATAATCGCTGCTACCTTGCGCTGCCGTCACAGTCCCTTCCGGAAGTGTGTACAGCAATAGATTTTCATGAAAGTCTATATAAAATCTGTCATTCAGCCAGTCGGCGACTGCCGAATATTCCAGATACGGCTCGCCATCCGCTATCATGCTCTTGGCATGGATGACCTCGCCGTTTACGGTAATTCCCAGCTGATTCTCACCGGTGATCCCATAATATTCATTCAAATCTGCTTTTTCCTTTGACGGGCTGTATCGTTTCCACAGAAAAGCACCTCCGATGATCATCACCACGATTACCATGATGAAAAAGAAAAAGCGGATAACGAGTTTTCTCTGTCTTCGTCTTCTTGCCCTTGCACGTCGTCTTGCATTTCGGGCAAATTCATCTCCTCCCGGGCCTTCTGGCCTAGTCCTTCTGTCCATATAGCACCTCCTACTAGACCATATTATAGCAAGATTTTATATATGCGTCATCAACTATTTCGACAAATTCCCCATGGTGATCTTCCTTGCACAGAGGGGATTGCGTGCTTATTTTTCTTCGTTCACCTTCAGGAAACGTATCTCTTTTATACGGCCGTCTTCATCGGTAAGATAATCGCGCATATATGTACCTTCCTCTTTCATCATATGCGCTGCAGTGATCTGCATGGGACTGGCGCTGACCCCGTCCATTGTCATGCGGATCCCGTATTTCTCGTAGTCGGAAAGCTCTGCAAACAGCTCCTGGTATGCACTTAGTTCTGTCTCCATCTGTCCTCCTTTACTTTTTGCAGCTGCGGTCTTCTACGGGCGCCATAAGGATACATATGATATAATACATAAGCCCCCAAGACTAATAAAAAGAAAGATAGTACATCAATTATCATTGGTTCATTTTGTTTGATTTATTCGTTATCTGAATTTGTGCCTGAAACGGCTTGAAGTTTATTTGATACATAGTTGTATGCCAGAATGGTTAAAATAGATTGAAATTGATTTGTCTAAAAGATTGTAAAACGAAACAGTACTCCCTCCTTTGCAAGTTACACAGCTGCGAGTGTACTACCTTCCTGTAATTTACCATTATACGTCTGTGATATAGTTATTACAAGTATTTTCTGAAATTTCTTTACATATTTTTTCTTTTTGTTTATACTAATAGCAAATAAGTATTCTTATTGATAGAAGGAAGTGATTCATATGAAGATTGAAAAGATAAATGACAATCAAATACGCTGTACATTGACAAGAGCGGATTTAATAGACCGCCAGTTGAAACTCAGCGAACTGGCATATGGTTCAGAAAAAGCAAAATCACTTTTTCAAGATATGATGCAGCAGGCTGCATTTGAATTTGGCTTTGAGGCTGATGACACTCCCCTTATGATCGAGGCGATTCCTTCCTCTGCGGACTCCATTGTTCTTATCATTACAAAAGTGGATGACCCGGAAGAGTTGGACACCCGTTTTTCCAAATTCGCGCCTTCCCTTTCAGGGGATGCGGAAAGTTCCGGTCAGGATGCCCTTGATAAACTTGAAGGAGCGGAAGAATTCCTGAATTTACTCAATAAAGTCAAAAAAGCGGTGGGAGATATCTCCGAAAGAACTATTCAGGAGGCAGAGAAACAGTCTGCAGCAGAGGCGGATGGCAATTCTTCCTCTTCCATACGTCTGTTCTCTTTCGGCACTCTGGACACAGCTATTCACGCCGCACGCCTGCTCAAACCAATGTATAATGGCCGCAACACCCTGTACAAGGACAATGCGAATTCCATTTACATTCTGGCGCTTACCAAATCTGAACATACGAGAAGTGATTTTAACAAAATCTGTAATATGCTGTCTGAATACGGTTCTTCCGAGAAGGCTAACAGTGCAGTGCTCGCTTATCTTGAGGAGCACTGTGAAACGATCGTCTCCTCGGATGCGATTCAGAAACTGGCTATGATCTAATGTACAAAGACAAAGACGCACAAGAACCTACATCTTGTGCGTCTTTATTTTACATATTTTCCAAACCTGCTTTTATTTCTCTGCTGCCAAAGCCGCATTGATTTTTTCAATAAGCAGGTCCGCATCAATTCCGTGAACCATTGCTGCTTCCTCGATCGTCTCAGCCTGAGATGCCGGGCAACCAAGGCAATGCATCCCGATTTCCATAAGTATCGGAGCTACCTGTGGAGCTGTATTTAAAAGTTCACCAATTGTCATTGTCTTTGTAACCTGTACTGCCATTATGACTCCTCCTTCACCTATTGTACATGCCAGTTATTATAATACGAAATATTGAAATTATCAACTCTGTATGGAATTTTAATGTTTTATAGTCGTTTCCATAAATTGTCATACATTTATTCTTTGTCGTTTCTTGTAAATTGATATTTTAAATGTCAATTTATTTTTCACTTTTTTTCGACATTTTTTCAATTTCATTATAACCTCACAAAACGTCCGTTCTTTTTTTCCCCAAAGTTATCCCCAATAAATTCCCCATTTTATGTGGATAATGGGGATAAAAATTTATAAACAACGTTTTTTCCACGTTTTTTACTGTGTTTGATGTTGATAATTGGGAAAACATTTTTTTACATCTTTCTCCTGTTTTCAAGTTTTTTGTGCACTTTGCATATGGTTATTTTCCCGTTCCCCCTCTGCTCTCCTGTGCCTGTCTTTCATCTTTTTTAAATGTATGAATTTAATTTTATAGTTTTTCAAATGAAAGAACAAAACAGCAAGTCCAAAAGACTTTCCTGCATAACAAAAATACGCCGGCGAATTTCCTTCTTCTTTTGAAAATTCGTCAGCGTATCCTGGTGATTTAAAACATTCTTCTTACTGTAATGATATTCTGTCCTGTCGCGGATGAGATGCCGATTCCATGGGCCTCGTCAATGGCATTGACAATCTGTCCGTTTCCAATGTAGATTCCCACATGTCCAGGATAGCAAATGACATCTCCTGGCTGTGCATTCTCGTAACTTACTTCCACACCTGCACTTCTCATGGAAGTGGATGTTCTTGGCATGCTGATTCCAAAATGCGCATATACGGACTGTACAAATCCAGAGCAGTCAGCTCCGTTTGTCAAACTTGTCCCACCCCATACATAAGGGTTTCCGACAAACTGCGTTGCGTAATCCACTACAGCCTGTCCTCGTCCGGAAACTTCAGCTTTAGCGTTGGCTTCAGCTTTTGCCTGGGCTTCTGCCTTGGCTTTTGCCTCTTCTTCTGCTTTTCTTGCCGCTTCTTCTCCAGCGCGTCTGGCCTCCTCTTCTGCTCGCGTCACCGCGTACTCAAAAGCCATCTTTTCATCTATCTGCTCTTTATTTTCTTCTTTGACAGGGGCTGCCTGCTTTGTCTTTTCGATCAATTCTTCTGCTTTTGCCTGAGCCGCATCTCCGGTAAGAAGATACTCCGATTTTACGTAGCCGGATACTTCTCCGGAGCGAATCTGTGTCCACTCACCAACCGGCCCGATAATCTCCGCTGCTGCGTCTTTATAAAGAATTCCTGCCCATTCACTGTCCTTTGATGCCTCAGTTCTTATAAATAAGTAACTTCCCTCATCAACATTGGCAAATCCCATCTCCGAATAATCTTTTTTTACTTCTTCTGTATCTGACGGAACCTTTGGATTCATCAGTGAAGACTTATCCAGAATAGATTCCATTTTTACTTCCGTCACATCAGGAATCTGGTTCTGTGCCTCAGCCGCCTTGCTTGTATTGCCCGTGAATACGCAGGCTCCTGCAAGTGCAAGCAAAAGCACCCCTTGTCTGATAGACTTAGAATGCATATCATTTCCTCCATATTTTTAATTTTTGTTTCTAAATGTTACATAATTGTTACATTTATTACGTTTTTCATTATATCATTATTCTTTTATATGTCAAGGATTTCATTTGACTTTTTTTTCTGAATCAATTAATATAATAGTAATTATTATTGTTATCATATATGTTACGAAAGGAGGAGGACCCTTGGCTGTATTAAAATATAGCAGACAGAGAGAGGCGATCAAAGAGTATCTGATTCACACAAATGAACATCCGACTGCCGATACAGTATACATGCACGTAAAACAGGAATTTCCAAATATCAGCCTTGGAACAGTCTATCGCAACTTAAATCTTCTCGCAGATATCGGGGAGGCCATCAAAATCTCCACTGCAGATGGCAGAGACCGTTTTGACGGGCGAACTCAGCCTCATTATCATTTCTATTGCAAGGAATGCGGATGCCTTCGCGATTTGGATTTGGAAACCATGGAACGCATTAACGAACTCGCCGGAAAAAATTTTGACGGCATGATAGAATCACACAGTATTACTTTCTATGGAAAATGCGGGGATTGTATTAAAAAATCGTAAAGCGCACGAATGCTATTGATTTCATCATATTTATCACTTATTCTATAGCTATACGGTTTAAAAATTAAATTGATAATAGTAGTTGACAGACTTGGAAAGTTGTGATAGATTAATATCAGTAACAATTACTATTATTAATTTAAGAGACAACAGCAAGCAACCTTAAAATGCTCTGTTGTCATAAATAAAATATCATATAAGAAAAGGAGAAACGAACTATGAAAAAATGGGTATGTACAGTATGCGGTTATGTTTACGAAGGAGAAAATCCACCGGCAGAATGTCCACAGTGCCATGTGCCTGCAGATAAATTCAAAGAGATGGCAGGAGAAAGAACATGGGCAGCTGAGCACGTTGTAGGTGTTGCTCAGGGCGTAAGCGAAGACATCATCGCTGATTTAAGAGCAAACTTTGAAGGAGAATGTTCAGAAGTTGGTATGTATCTTGCTATGGCAAGAGTTGCCCACAGAGAAGGATATCCTGAAATCGGTCTTTACTGGGAAAAAGCTGCATGGGAAGAAGCAGAGCATGCTGCTAAATTTGCTGAGTTATTAGGTGAAGTTGTGACAGACAGCACAAAGAAGAACCTTGAAATGAGAGTGGAAGCTGAAAACGGTGCTACAGCTGGTAAATTTGATCTGGCAAAACGTGCAAAAGCTGCTAACCTTGACGCGATCCATGACACAGTTCACGAGATGGCAAGAGACGAGGCTCGTCACGGTAAAGCATTTGAAGGTTTGTTAAAGAGATATTTTGGCTAAAAAATCAACAGAAAAGCTGTGGTTTCGCCCACAGCTTTTTTCACAATATTTTTTAAAGGAGGAACGTATTATGTCTAAATACGCAGGAACAAAAACAGAGAAAAACTTGATGGACGCTTTTTCAGGTGAATCCCAGGCACGCAACAAATATACTTATTATGCATCTGCTGCAAAAAAAGCAGGATTTGTTCAGATGGCAAACATTTTTGAAGAAACTGCAAATCAGGAAAAAGAACATGCAAAAATGTGGTTCAAAGAGTTCCACGGAATCGGCGATGTGGCTGAGAACTTAAGAGACGCTGCTGAAGGCGAAAATTATGAGTGGACAGACATGTACGCACGTATGGCAAAAGAAGCAAGAGAAGAAGGGTTTGAAGAGCTTGCCATCAAGTTTGAAGGCGTTGCAAAGGTTGAGGCTGCCCATGAAAGACGTTACAAAAAACTGTTGGAATCCTATGAAAAAGGTGTGACATTCAAAGGCGAGGCTCCTCTTGGTTGGAAATGCAACAACTGTGGTTTTATATACGAAGGCGAGGAAGCTCCTGAAGTATGTCCTGTATGTGCACATCCGAAGGCTTACTTTGAAAGAAAAGTAGAAAATTATTAATCTTACTTTTCCCAAACAGAAGGATCCCGGTTGGGATCCTTCTTTCATTTCGGATATATTTTCCTCACATTTCTCCGACTGCCCTTGCATATAATCTTTTCACGGGCAGATAGATCACCAATATCACGGCGATCAAAAATACCACATTGATGACCGTGGCCGCAATGGAAACCGCAGAGCCTGCCACTGCAGCCGCAAAATTGCTGCCAAGAAAGAGCATCTTCACGATCCCCATCACAAACTCAATGACAATGTTCAAAAGCCCGTACAAGACGGTACAGACAAATACAGCGCGAAATTCCTTCCTCACATCTTTGCCGGCCCTCTTTTTCAGGACAGCAAAGAGAGCTCCGATTACCAGACATTTGAACACGGTCTCCAAAAAGACCTGGGGAATATCTTGGACAAATCCGTTCAAAAGATCAAAGACAACAAGGCCAATGCTGCCGGATACTGCCCCTCTCTTCCCCCCGATCAGGAAAATTCCCATGACCACGAAAACGTGCCCGAAATGTACAAACGGTGTGCCCACTGCCGCTGGCATAGGAATTCTAAACACCTGTATCCCAAGATACGTGATAGCTGCAAACACAGCCACCAGAACCATTGACTGAATGCGATTATCTCTCATTTCCCTCTTCCTTTCCATAACAACTTCTTAAAATTTACTTTGAAATTCAAAATAATGTTGCATTTTCCTTTTTTCTGTATATAATATAGATGTAGGTTACACGTAGTTTTTAATACTACATTATATAGCTTAAATTGTATAAGGGAGGAATTATCATGAGCGTGAAACAAATCAAAGACCCTGGCAGTGCGATCACCCATTTTATCGGAATGATGATGGCTATCTTTGCTGCAGTCCCTCTGCTTTTAAAGGCAGCCCACGAACCAAGTCCTACCTATCTGGCATCTCTGAGCGTATACATTGTAAGTTTGATCCTTCTCTACGCTGCCAGCACAACGTACCACACATTCAATATATCAAAAAAAGTGAACACTATCTTAAAGAAGATTGACCATATGATGATCTTTGTGTTGATTGCAGGCAGCTACACCCCTGTATGCCTGCTTGTGTTAAGAGGAAAGACCGGAATCATTCTTCTTAGTATTGTGTGGAGCATAGCCATTGTAGGGATTCTCATCAAAGCCTTCTGGGTGTACTGCCCGAAATGGGTTTCCTCAGTCCTCTACATTGGCATGGGCTGGACGTGTGTCCTAGCGATCACAAAAATTTTGGACGCTCTCTCGCCAGCTGCTTTTGGCTGGCTTTTGGCTGGCGGCATCATCTATACGATCGGCGGCATTATCTATGCATTGAAACTTCCGATCTTCAACAGCCGGCATAAAAATTTCGGCAGCCATGAAATCTTCCACCTCTTTGTCATGGGTGGAAGCACATGCCACTTTATCTTTATGTATGCATTTGTGCTGTAGATGTCACTTTACAGGGCAGGATAGGATGTTCCTCTATCCTGCCTTCTTCCTTTTGAATGATCTTTTCTTTCTGCGCACGATTGAGCTGTTTCAATGCATACTCGCGTTTCATGGCCTCTTCCTTTGTACCAAACTCCTCGTAATAGACCAGTTTCACAGGCCTTCTGCTCTTTGTATATTTTGCGCCCCTGCCTTCATTGTGGGCCTTCACTCTTTTTTCCAGCTCATTGGTCCACCCTGTATAGTAGGTATGATCACTGCACTCTAAAATGTATGTATAGTTCATATTTTTCACTCCCGGTACCCATTATAAAAAGAAACGGCCGGTTTTTCAACCTGCCGTTTTCTTTACGCCTCTAAGTATTCCATTGGATTTACAGGTTCCCCGTCTTTGAGCACCTGATAGTACAAATTACATCCTTCCATAGAATAATATCTGCTTGGCTCGTTCAAATACCCGATCACAGCCCCTCTTTCCACTGTGTCCCCCTTCTGGAACGGAATATCTTTTAACTGTCCGTACACAATCTCATACCCATTGCCGATGTTTAATGTCAATGTTGTTCCAAGCTGGGCGCTTTCCTCAATGGACTTTACAGTGCCTGCGGCAGATGCGATCACCTCGCTGCCCGGTTCCGAAGATATCAGGATGGCAGGGTTGTATTTGTACTGATCCAGTGTAGCGAAATAAACGGTTTTATCCATACTGTAATTCAAAATGATATTTCCTTCCACTGGCCATAAAAGATTGTCTGCAGGGGCAAAATTAACATTTGAGGAACTGCTTGGCGCTGCACTCTCCTCTTCAATTTCAAGTGTTGGCTGTTGCTCCTTTGTATTGCCTGCCCCGCTTTGTTCTTCTCCTGCTGTTTCCTGCTCCGTTTCGTTCATTTCCGGTATTATCTGCTCTGTACTTGTCTGTTCCAGTTCTTCCTCTTCTTCTTTTGCACGTTCTTCGTTTTTCGCGGTCTGCTCCTCCACCTTCGCCAAATCTTTTTCAAGCTTGCTCTGATAGTTGTTGAATGTGTACATGCCAACCATTGCAACAATCGCGACAAAGCAGATGACCAGCCCCACGGATGCACCTCTTCTTCCTCTGGAAGATGTTGTTTTTTTCTTCATATTCATCACCTCTGGCTATATTTTTGCCAGAAATGATGCCCCTTATTCTGTAATTCCCTTGTATTCTATAAAATTTCCGCCACTTCCTTCATTGTGCTCCCCTCAAAAAAATAGGAAAGTATTTCCGTATATGGTTTCTTTTCCTTTGCCATCTGTTCTGCTGTATACTGGCTCATACCAATGCCGTGCCCCACCCCCTTTGTGGTGACCCGCACCTTACCCTCATAATCCTGAAGGGTAAAACAGCTGGATGCCAGACCATATTTTTCCCGGAACTCCTCCCCTGTACACGCTTTACCGTCTTCCTTGATTTCTTTCACATATCCTGCACTGTCATTGGAGACGATCTCGTAGGTTTTTTTCTCCAGCATAAATGTCTGCATGGCATCTTTTGCCTCCACGTCCTTTGGGCATTCTTTTTTCTTCAGGTACGGATAGTCGTCCGTCCCAAACACTTCTTTTCCGTCTCTTGTACTGCCGTTGCTCAGACGGTGAAACGGCCCCTGTATAGGCTTGTCATTGTAGGTGAGTACCTGACCTTCTGTCTCCTCCCAGGCATCCTCCAGTTTTTCATAATTTTCACCAAATTTTCCTCCCCACTGCTTTTCCATCTCTTTTTCGCTCCAGAAGTCTTCCCCAAAGACAACATCCTTTCCCTCTTCTGTCATCTTTTTATAAAGACTTGTCCGCACAAGGACTGCCTGAGCCTTGATGGTTTCCTTTTGATACCCGATCGGTATTTCCTTTGCCAGCAGGCCAATACAATATGTATCCAGAGGGACTTCCTTTACATTCCCATTTACTTTTACCTTTACATAATCATTTCCAAGCCTTGCACTTGTCATGACCGAAGGGCCATTGATAAATACTGTGATAATGCAGGGCAGCAACACAATAATCAGCAGAAACGATATCATCTGATTACACCTTTGTCTCATACAAAAACCTCCATATATTGTATTATATGGAGGTTTTTCTGTAATATGACCGTTCGCCCGTTTCTTTATTCTACGTCTACGTTTACTTTGTCAAGATGCCAGATTTCGTCGACATACTGCTGGATCGTTCTGTCAGATGTGAATTTTCCACAGCATGCTGTCTGCAGAAGAGCCATTTTTGACCACCTGTCTTTATCTCTGTAGGCTTCCTCCACTTTTTTCTGTGCTTCTGCATATGAGCGGAAGTCTTTGAGGATAAAGTAGCGGTCCGCAGGATCAAATCCCTGCCTGTTTAAAAGAGAATCATAGAGCTCTTTGTACAGTTCCGGATGTCCGCAGGAATATGTTCCGTCAATGAGCTGATCTACTACGCGCTTGATATCTGCATCATTGTTGTAGATCACTCTCGGCTCATATCCGCCGTGAAGTTCATAGTTGATGACTTCATCCGAAGTAAGACCAAAAATAAATGCATTTTCAGCTCCAACTTCCTCCACGATCTCCACGTTTGCTCCGTCCATGGTTCCAAGAGTTGGCGCTCCGTTGAGCATAAACTTCATATTACCTGTTCCGGATGCTTCTTTAGAAGCTGTAGAAATCTGCTCACTCACATCTGCTGCGGCAAAAATCCATTCTGCATTGGATACACGGTAATCTTCGATAAACACAACTTTCAGTTTTCCGTTGATACTGCGGTCATTGTTGACCACGTCTGCAACAGAATTGATCAATTTGATGATCTGTTTTGCGCGGATATATCCTGCAGATGCCTTTGCCCCGAAAATGAATGTCCTTGGATAGAAGGAAAGCTCCGGATGCTCTTTAATCTGGTTGTAAAGATACATCACATGCAGGATATTGAGGAGCTGTCGCTTGTATTCGTGGAGACGTTTTACCTGTACGTCAAAGATGGAGTTCGGGTCAACATCGATTCCATTGTGTTCTTTGATATATTTGGCGAGGCGTACTTTGTTTTTGTACTTGATCTCCATGAATTCTTTTCTTGCCTTCTCATCTTCTGCAAGTGGTTTGAGTTTTGACATCTGGGCAAGATCTGTGATCCAGCCATCCCCGATATGCTCTGTCACCCAATCTGCCAGCAGAGGGTTTCCGTGGAGAAGGAATCTTCTCTGTGTAATACCATTAGTTTTGTTGTTGAATTTTTCAGGCATCATTTCATAGAAATCTTTCAGCTCCTGATGTTTCAAGATATCTGTGTGCAATCTTGCAACACCGTTTACAGAAAATCCGGTTGCAATGGCAAGGTGTGCCATCTTCACCTGTCCATCGTAAAGGATTGCCATCTTGCGCACTTTTTCTTCATTTCCAGGATACATTTTACGTATATTCGCAACAAATCTTCTGTCGATTTCCTGTACGATCTGATATACACGAGGAAGAAGTTTGGAGAATAAGTCGATCGGCCATTTCTCCAGTGCCTCAGCCATAATGGTGTGGTTTGTATACGCGCATGTCTTTGTGGTGATTTCCCATGCCTCATCCCACTCAAGCTGCTCGTCATCAAGGAGGATGCGCATCAGCTCAGCCGTTGCCACGGTTGGATGTGTGTCATTCATCTGAATAACTACCTTCTCGTAAAGTTTATGGATATCATCATGCTCTCTCTTATATTTAGCAACAATTTCCTGCAAGCTTGCAGATACAAAGAAATACTGCTGTTTCAGACGAAGTTCTTTTCCTGCGTAATGATTGTCATTCGGATAGAGAACATCTGTGATCGTCTTTGCAAGGTTCTCCTGCTCAACTGCTTTGTGATAATTTCCACGATCAAATTCATCTAAGCTAAAGTCTGTGATCGCCTTGGCATCCCAGATTCTAAGCGTGTTTACCACATTGTTTCCATATCCTACGATCGGCATATCATATGGGATTGCGAGCACGGAAGAATAATTTTTCTGGATAAAATGGTTTCTTCCGGTCCGTTCATCCCAGGTTACCTGGATATCGCCCCCGAAACGGACTTCTTTTGCATACTCATCTCGTCTGATTTCAAACGGATTTCCGTATTTCAGCCAGTTGTCCGGTGTTTCTACCTGGTAACCGTCCTCGATCTTCTGTTTAAACATACCATAATGATAACGGATACCGCATCCGTATGCAGGATATCCAAGTGTTGCCAAAGAGTCAAGGAAACATGCTGCAAGACGTCCAAGTCCCCCATTTCCAAGAGCTGCATCCGGCTCCTGGTCTTCCACAAAGTTAATGTCAATATTCATCTCTTCCAGCGCTTCTTTTACCTCTTTGTATGCGCAAAGATTGATCAGATTGTTTCCAAGAGCCCTTCCCATCAAAAACTCCATGGACATATAGTACACTGTTTTCGGATCTTGTTTTTTGAACTGTTCCTGTGTTGCAAGCCAGTTGTCAATGATCATTTCCTTTACTGCATAGGAAACAGCCTGAAATATCTGCTGAGGATTTGCCTCCTCAACAGTCTTTCGGAACAGGGTCTTTACATTGTGCTTTACTTCCTTCTGAAACATTTTTTTATCGAAAGTTCCTTTTTTTTCTGAGCTATAATACATTTGCGTATCCCCCTTAAATTTATTAACGTTCTACACCTAAACTTACAGCCTCTCCATTAATCTTCCAGTCTTTCGTATATCCAGCCGGAGCTGCCTTTGTGATCGCATCTGCCAGGACTTCTCCTGCGATCGTATCACTGTATTTTTCAAAAATGCTTTCTGCCTTCTCGCTTCCTTCGTATGTCACGCGGATTCTGTCAGTCACCTCGAAATCCGCTTCTTTTCTCATTGTCTGAATCTTACTGATGATCTCTCTTACAAATCCTTCTTCCAAAAGTTCTTCGGAAAGATTTGTATCCAGAACAACAGTGACTCCTCTGTCGCTTTCGGACATATATCCTTCCATCTGCGCTGCATCAATAAGCAAGTCTTCCCGGAACAGTGTGATCTCCTGTCCGTTTACCTGAAGTTTTAAAGCACCTGTCTCATTGATTTCATCCATAGCTGCATTTCCATCCACTTCTGCAAGCGCTGCTTTGATTCCTCCAAGCATTTTTCCGTATTTTGGTCCCACGGTTTTTAACTGCGGCTTGAAGGAGTAGGAGGTAAAGTCTCTTACATCATCCGTAAACTCTACTTCTTTTACATTGAGCTCATCCGCCACGATCTCCTGATAAAACTTCGGCAATTCTTTTCCTGCCTTTACATACATCTTGCCAATCGGCTGGCGGTTCTTGATATTGGCGCTGTTTCGGCATGCACGCCCAAGAACAACGATATCGAGCACTTCGTCCATATTCGCCTCAAGCTCCGGATCGATATAGCCTTCTTCCACTGC
The DNA here is from genome assembly GCF_002160325.1 of Lachnoclostridium sp. An181. Lineage (GTDB taxonomy): Bacteria > Bacillota > Clostridia > Lachnospirales > Lachnospiraceae > An181. The sequence goes on along the minus strand of NZ_NFKJ01000004.1, from coordinate 14,760 downwards.
CGGATAATCGCAAAGATGGATGCTCTCCGGAGCATTTTTGTCAATGTTTCTTACAAGATTCTGGTAAATGTCCTCTGTCATGAACGGGATCATCGGAGCCGCTGCCTTAGCCACTGTCACTAAAGCAGTGTACAGCGTCATGTATGCATTGATCTTATCCTGCGGCATTCCCTTTGCCCAGAAACGCTCGCGGCTTCTTCTTACATACCAGTTACTCATATCATCCACAAAATCCTGCAGTGCTCTTGCACTTTCCGGAATCCTGTAGTTTGCAAGATTGTCGTCCACTGTCTTCACCATGGTATTCAGTTTTGACAACAACCATTTATCCATAACAGAAAGTTTGTCATATTCCAATTTATATTTTGTAGCATCAAATTCATCGATATTGGCATACAGTACAAAGAAAGCATACGTATTCCACAATGTACCCATGAATTTTCTCTGGCCTTCAATAACCGCTTTTCCGTGGAAACGGTTCGGCAGCCACGGAGCGCTGTTGATGTAGAAATACCAACGGATCGCATCTGCCCCGTATTTCTCAAGCGCCTCAAACGGATCCACCGCATTTCCCTTTGACTTACTCATCTTCTGTCCATTTTCATCTTGTACATGCCCCAGTACAATAACATTTTTATACGGAGCCTTGTTGAAGATCAGTGTTGATATAGCTAAAAGAGAATAGAACCATCCTCTTGTCTGGTCCACTGCCTCAGAGATAAAGTTGGCCGGGAACTGTTTTTCAAATATTTCTTTATTCTCAAACGGATAATGATGCTGTGCAAACGGCATTGCCCCGCTGTCAAACCAGCAGTCAATCACCTCCGGCACACGGCGCATCTCTTTTCCACACTCCGGACATCTGATCGTCACTGCATCAATGAACGGACGGTGCAGTTCAATATCATCCGGACAGTTGTCGGACATGGATTTCAACTCCTCAATGCTTCCGATAGAATGCTGATGTCCGCACTCACACTCCCAGATATTGAGTGGTGTTCCCCAGTAACGGTTTCTGCTGATACCCCAATCCTGCACGTTTTCCAGCCAGTCTCCAAAACGGCCTTTTCCGATACTCTCAGGGATCCAGTTGATCGTATTGTTGTTGCGGATCAGGTCGTCTTTGACCGCAGTCATCTTGATAAACCAGGATTCACGCGCATAGTAAATAAGCGGAGTATCGCATCTCCAGCAGTGCGGATAACTGTGCTCAAACAGCGGGGCGTCAAACAGCAGCCCTCTGTTTTTCAAATCCTCAAGCACCAGCGGGTCTGCCTTTTTACAGAATGTGCCCGCCCAAGGTGTCTGTTCTGTCATCTCACCTTTTTCATCAACAAGCTGCAAAAACGGAAGGTCGTATCGTCTTCCCACCTGGGAGTCATCCTCACCAAAAGCCGGCGCAATGTGTACAACTCCTGTACCGTCTGTCAATGTTACATAGTCTGCGCATGTTACATAATATGCTTTTTTCTTTAATTCGACAAACGGGAAAAGGGGCTCATACTCTTTGAATTCCAAATCTTTTCCCTGACAGCTCTCAAGGATCTCCACATCCCCGTCAAGTACTTGGGAGAGAAGAGCCTCGGCCATATAGTAAGTATACCCATCATTTTTTACTTTTACATACGTTTCTTTTGGATTTACACAAAGTGCCACGTTGGACGGCAGTGTCCAAGGTGTTGTTGTCCATGCAAGGAAGTAAGCGTCCTCATCTTTTACTTTAAATCTTACGATCGCAGAGCGCTCTTTTACATCTTTATATCCCTGCGCCACCTCGTGGCTGGAGAGCGGAGTCCCGCATCTTGGACAATAAGGTACGATCTTGTATCCTTTATACAGTAATTTCTTTTCCCAGATCTGTTTCAGAGCCCACCACTCGGACTCAATAAAATCATTGTGGTAGGTAACATATGGGTGCTCCATGTCAGCCCAGAAACCAACAGTCGCGGAGAAATCCTCCCACATGCCTTTGTATTTCCATACGCTTTCTTTACAGTGACCAATAAATGGCTCAAGACCATATTCTTCGATCTGTTCTTTTCCATCAAGGCCAAGCATTTTTTCCACTTCCAGCTCAACCGGAAGACCGTGGGTATCCCATCCCGCTTTTCTTGGCACCATATAGCCTTTCATCGTACGGTATCTTGGAATCATATCTTTAATGACACGTGTCAGAACGTGGCCGATATGAGGCTTTCCATTTGCCGTCGGAGGGCCGTCATAGAACGTATACATTTCGTTCCCTTCGCGGTTCTCCATACTTTTTTCAAAAATATGGTTTTCTTCCCAGAATTTCTCAGTCTTTTTCTCTCGGTCGACAAAATTTAAGTCTGTTGATACTTTCTGATACATTCGGTTATCATCCTTTCTTTTCCTGTATCCTGCCCGGAGGGCCTTTATTATATAGGGAATCCAAAGAATTTTCCTATATAATAAAAAGCTTTCGTCCGTAAAAGGACGAAAGCCAAATCATTTTCGTTATACCACCTTTAACTGTATGCAAATCTACATACGCTCCCTTTAACGGTGGAATACCGGCGGCGCTTACTGACTTTGCATTGTTTTCGGCATCCGCAGCTCCGGAGTGATGTTCGGATAATCTTTACTTGCACCGGACTCCCACCGTCTCCGGCTCGCTTTTGCTTTCTTTACTATCCTACTGTCTCCATCTTCGCTTTTTCCGTATTCTTTACTATTATAGATGTATTGTAAATCTGCGTCAAGAGCCCAGAAAAATTTTCATATTTATTTAACTAACCCTGTTTCTGCCTGCGCCTTCTGATCTGCTGCTGCCTTCTTCTCCTTGCCAGGCGCCTTCTTTTTCTCCTTCTCAGGGCGAGCAGCAAAAGGATCAGAACCACCACGATTCCAACTGCTGCCACAGCGATGATCTTCCAGAGCTCCACTTGCATGTTCCCTTTGTCCTTGTCCACTTCTTTTGGCTCTGCCTTTTGTGTGTGCTCCAGCACATAGGCGTCCGTAAGCTCTGCCTTGAGCGTTCCAAGTACTCTTCCCTGATAAGAACATTGTAAAACTGCCTCTCTGCTCGTTTTTAGATCAACCGGCTGTATTTCCACATCCAGATCCTTCCACGCAATAGAAGAAGGGAGGAGCAGTCCGGTTGTCACCAGATTTTTAATTCCCTTTGGCATTTCCTCCTGCGTGGGAGAGACTTTCTGGAAATTATTGAATCCATATTCAAACATAGCCTTTGTATCTCCATATACATTGGCGGAACCATAGGTCTTTAGGTTGACTGCAAGCAGCGTTTTTCCGTCCTTCTGGGCATAGGTCACAAGCGTTGTCCTCGACTGGTCCGTAAATCCGGTCTTTCCGCCCATACACGGCTCATAATAGTACTGACTGCCGGAATAGATCATCTTGTGGTTCTGCTGAAAAGTCCTTGCCTCAGCCACCAGATTAGTAGGCGGGATCGTGTATTGTTTTGTATTAATGATCTGCCGGAACTGCTCATACTCAAACGCAGCCTTTGCGATCAGAGCCATATCTTTTGCAGACACGTAATGATTGTCATCATGCAGTCCATTTGTGTTTGTGAAATGTGTCTGTGTACAACCAAGCTCCTGGGCCGTTTTGTTCATCTCCTCAATGAAACCATCGTACCCTGTTCCTATCTTTGCTCCAATACACTCTCCAATTGCATGTGCCACCTCATTTGCAGACGCAAGCATCATGCCGTAAAGAGCATCTTTCAAACTGATCTCTTCTCCAACTGTCATACCGATATGAGCGTCTCCGTATTCCAAGAAAGAGAGCGAGTCTTCAGTAAATTTCACTTTATCGTTCTCCAAATCCCCATATTTGAAAGCCACAAGAGCTGTCATGATCTTCGTGATACTTGCGGGATAATATTTTGCGTCCGGATTCTTTGCATATAAAACCTCCCCGGTATCACAGTCCATGACAACCGCTGCCTCCCCATGGGTATTTACGGCCTGCGGCCAGTTCGGATAAGTGTTGGATTCCACGGGCATGGTCGCAGCTTTCGCCGCCAGCTCATCCTGGGTCAGTTTCTGTAGATCATCCTCTGTTATCACAACCTGCGGGCTTTGGCCTGCCGCCTGGTTTTGTACTTCCTCTGCAGCCACTGACTGTCCAAAAGTTCCGAACAACAGAACCCCTGCCAGAAGGCCTGCAATGATTTTTCTCTTCCTTTTCATCTTCCACGTCCTCCATTTTTACCTGAAAGTATATTATAAAATATCCTCATCCTTTCTGCAACAAAACTCCAAAAATTGTTATAGATACATTTCTGTTACAAATAGTTTTTGAGAATTTAAAATTTTTGTGATATTATTACTAATAAAAATTTAAATTAATGAAAGTAAGGGGGGAATGAAAAAATGCTGGCAAAAAATTTGAAAAGGGCAAGACGTAATAAAGAATATTCTCAAGAGCAAGTTGCAACAAAATTGAGGATTACACGACAGGCACTTTCAAAATGGGAAAACGGACATGCATATCCTGATGTTATAACTTTAAAATTATTATGTGACTTATACCAGGTTTCTATAGATGAAATGCTTAAAAATGATGAAATTCTTGAAATGAAACAAAAAGAAATCGGTTTAAAAGAAGAAGATATAGAGCCATCTAAAAAGGAACATGTAAAAAATGATGAATTTTTGTTTATAATAGTCGTCACTATAACATCCTGTCTAATTCCCTTCTTAGGTGTTGCCGTTTCACTACTAGTCTTTATCAGAGCAATAAAAGGTCAAAAAAAATATAGTTTATCAATAAAATTAATTGTATTTTTGTGTTTGATACTCAGTTTGGTAAATTCATTTATTATACTTAATAACATATATTTTCATATTGGAGAAGCAACCATATCATAAGGTTGCTTCTTTGTTTATTTATATTCCAAACACTTTCATTGTTGTTCCAGAAATAGTTACACGAACTCCGGGAGAAGTAACAAAACCAAGGCGTTGATATGTCAAATAATATGTTGCTTGCTTAGAACTTTCTTTTTTTAGTCTTGCAGATAGAATTTTACCTGTTATTTCTTTATTCCATGCTGAATGAACTGACGCAATAGAATTATTATGAATATTAACTTTATAACCTGCTTTCCAAGCCAATGGAGAAGTAAAGGAAATGGAATAAGTTTTATTTGCAAGTTTCATAATTGGCATTTCCTCTGTAATTATTATATTAAGCTTTATATTTTTGTTTTGTATAGTAAATGTCTGGGTACCACCAACGTTTAAATCATATTCTGCAAATGTAGATGTCGTCTTAGGTGAAACAGCATAGGAAACCGAAGTGAATGGTGATGATACACACAAAAGCAATAATAATATAATAAATAGTCTTTTTTTAGACTAATAATTAGTTTGTAAATTTTTAGAAATTATCAAGAACCAAATGGTTCCATTTCGTTATCAAAAGATTACATTTTAGTAAAATTGTATTTTGTATTTAAATCATTACAAGCTGCAACTTTTGAGGTATATCTATCTTAGGAATCATGTAATATCATATCACTAGTAAATGAAAGTAAAATCCACACTATCTTTTAAAAAATGGAGGTATTAAAATGAAAAAAGCCAAAATAACAAAATTAGTTTCTATTATTAGCGCCATAGCAATTGCAATTACAATTCTACCTTACTCAAATGTAAAAGCATTGGCAAATGATAAAAGTCCAAATGTTGAGATTATAACTAATGACAAATGGGAGAACTTTGAGAAAGACTTATCAGAACTGCAAGAAAAGAATAGGATAACAACAAGAACCATAAAGGGATATCCTTTTATTACGAAAGAAGAATTTTTCGATTTGGCGAAAAAATATGATGCGCAGAACGTAAAGTAAAAGTAAACAGGTCCCTTGCTTATTCTGAAAAACTAGTTAAAGGTGGATACAACTGTTTTGCTAGCACAAAAAGTGGAATGAAACAATTGCGTGATGATTATGGATTAATGTTGGTTCTTCAAAAGGAGGCTGCCGTATTACATTGACAGACGAATTTCCAATTGCAAAATTAAATACAGTTGAACAAAGTCCTATTAAAAAGTTATAATGAAAAAATAATTGACAAGGAGTGAATATATGTTAGGCGGTTGGATTGCTCTATCTCTGATTAATATCGATTGCTTATATGTTTACTTTATTTATCGAATACAAAGAAAAAAACAAACACTTACAAGTAAAATAGGAATGGTAATAATTATATTAGTTTGGCTGTTATATAGTATTAGATTTTTTGTATCGTTTATGATATAAGGTAATAACAGACACACTTTACCATACTAAACATGAAATAATGACAAAGAAATAGTGTGGAATTACTATAACAAAAATAGTTGTTATACATACGAATCCCCGTACACTTTCATCAGTGTACGGGGCATTTCTTGTTTTCCTGCTTAGTTCATATTTTTTCTTTTTCTTCTGCTCATTTCCAAAAGTCCTGCTGCGAAAAGCATTCCCATGAAAGCAAACATCATATTTGTCTCATCCCCGGTCTTTACGCTTTTTACTGTCTTTGCTTTTTGTGCTGGTGCATTTGAACCGGAAGAGGATGTTGTACCATTATCTGTGGATGTGTTTCCTGTTGTTCCTTCTTTTTCTTTGTTCTCTTCTGACTGTGAATTGTCCACAGATACACTTACTTTATCAATGGATGCCTGAAGATTTGCTTTTGCCGTATCCACTTCTTGCTGTGTAGCCTGCTCATCGTTCAGTACCGCTGTTGCTGACATTACTGCTGTTTTAAATTCCGCAGCTACCTGTGCGTCCACACCTTCTAAACTCATACCTTCTGCCTTATTCACAAGTTCTTCCAGCGCGTTTTTATCTGGTTTGATTCTTAATTCGCTCATTGCCTTTAAAAGATTTTTCCACGCTGTGTCTACTTCCTCCTGCATGGCATCTCCATCTGCGCTGACTTCCCTCGCAGCTGTCAGGGCATCTGTAAACTCTTTTTGTCCTTCTTCCAAATATTTTGTCAGATCAAGAGAGGATGCCATGTCAATAACTTTCTGCAGGTCTGTTTTGTCTCCCTGTTTAAAGGACAGATACTGCATAATATTGATCAGATCTTTCCATGCCTGATCAATCATTTCCTGTGTTACGGATGCGTCGCCGCCATTAACTCTTGCAAGAATCGCCTCTGCATTTTCAAGCACCTCGTCAAATTTCTTTACAACGCTGTCCACAACGCCCTCTGTATCTGCTTTTCCTGCAAGCTCGATCGCATACTCAAGCACTGCTGTGGAGACGCCGGATGGCTCTGCAACTGTGTACTCAGCTGCTCCGATGTCTGTCTTTTGGTCTGCAATTGGATTTCCAAAGTAGTCTCTTCCACCATTATCTTCGATTGTTTTTCCTGCATCGATTGCCGGGGAATCAGCCTGAAGTTTATATCCGTCCAGTGTGTCGATTGCCATGTCGCCAAGTGTTGCTGTACCGCCCTGTCCTGGGTTTACAAATTTTGGATCTCCTTCCACTTTGTTTGCATCGTTTGGAAGATTGTCAAATCCATAGTACAAGTTTGTGTCATAGGCTGTATTTCCGCCCCAGGAAACAGACTTATTTTCTCCAACATTGTAGAAAATATTATTGTACATACTTGCCTTTCCGCCATGTCCGGAGTCAATATTTGCACCGTCAATGTAGAACGTATTGTTGTAGAATACAGCCTCATTTGGATTGGAAAGCATAAACAGTGTTCTCTTGTCATTCTGGCTGATATTATAGCGAATGATGCTCTCCAAAGATTCATCTTTACATACGAGCATGAATCCGCCTTCGTTGTTATGGCTGTAATTGTACTGGTATGTGGTTCCGCGGCTAAAGTCACAGTCAAATGCCTGTCCGTCTCCGTTAAGTTTTGTACCAAATACTTCATTGTACTGGAATACGGCGTCCTCACATCTCCACGGCCAGATACCTGCATTGTACATAGCATTCGGATTATCCGCTGTATTCTGGCTGCAGCTGTCCCCAACATTGTACTCGATCAAAGGCTCTTTACAGTACATCGGAACAATGGCATCTCCTCCTGCACGCTGTACATAGTTATTTCTTATAACTACGTTTGTATGGTAATAATTGTTGATAAAGTCTTCCGGAAGGATTCCGCCGTATCCATAGGAGTCTCCATCTTTGATCGTCCATCCCATGGAGATACCGGTTCTGCTGACATCTCTCACATAGCAGTTTTCAATCAGTACACTGTCAAATCTTGTCTCTTTTCCTTCGATTTCCGCTTTGTCAGCGTCAACTGTAAAGTAAATACCACCGTTTCTCCTGTCTTTTCCATCCAGTGTTCCGGATACATCATGTACATAGAGATTGTCCAGATGGAATCCGCTGTAAAGCCCTGGTTTGGTCACTTCTACATTCACACCTGCTCGTCTTACACTGTTGTCATCTGCTTTGTTTGTGACTTCCAGATTGCTGATATTCCAGTGGCTTACGTTCTCAAGCAATACGGTGCAGTCATACTCTCCATCTGAATGGACAGCTGCTCTTTCTCCTGCTTCTTCTCCAATCACATCTCCATTATAGATATCAATGGAAATCGGCGCTTCCTCTGTACCTGAACCCGACGGGTTTAAAGTACCGTGATACTGTGTTCCCTCTTTTAAGAGAATTTTGTCCCCTGGCTCGAACTCTTTTTCATTGACATTGTCCAGTGTCTCCCACGCGGTATCCGGTGTCAGGCCATCTGCAGCATCGTCTCCATTCTCGGAGTCTACATAATAATTCGTTCCGACTTCATCTGTTGCTGGTGCTGCCTTTGCCGGGATCATGGAAAGATTTCCGAAAACCATGGTGCATGCAAGGCTCAAGGCAATCAGCGCTTTTTTCTTTTTCCTCATAGAGTTAACCTCCTTTAATTTTAAGATTTCTTTTTCCAACTTTCATTTATGATCCGTTCCTGTCTCAATTTTTTCCTAATCTCACATCCTCCCAAAAATACCAAGAGTCCAGCCATGTTCCTTATTTGAGAGGATAAACCCAAGACCGGAAAATATAATATTTTTCTGCCATAAATTATTTTTGTTTGGTTATAAACAACAACAATACATTGTCTACAAATTTTTAAAATAGACAAATACGACATTTTCTCTTGATATTTTTATATTTTTTATCTATTATAACTATAATGATAACACATTTGACTATAAAATAGCTAACATAAACGAGTACAGTTTTGGCATTTTCTTATACAATCAGGCACTATTTGTACTGCTGGCAGTATGACATAAGGAGGAGCACGGACACATGCATACATCTTCATCACACAACACAAAAAAAGAGACTTCCAATTTACTGATATCCAATATTATCCACAATGTTCTCATTGAGTCTTTTCCTTCATATTACTCATTTGACACGCATATTCATAAAGACTGTGAATTCTATCTGGTTTTGGAGGGGGACTGCAGCATGACCATTACCAATCAGGAGTTTCTCGTATCAGCCGGAGAATATGTGCTTATCATGCCGTTTGTCCCACATTCCTTTTCGGTCCCGACTATGGATAAATGTACATGTTTTCATATCCATTTTGACCTTGACTATTTCCACGGAATGGGCAACAGCCTGGAGTTTTTTATAGGCATGGATATTGAAGAATATTTTTCCATTCACATTCCGTTTTATATGCACTGCCAACACTCAGAAAAACTTAAGACCTGCTGCCAGAATCTGCTGTGCGAATACCAGAACATTTCAAAGGAAACGAATCTGTGCAATTTCTACCTTCTGGAATTTTTACTTCTCATTTCCATAGATATCCGCAGAAATATGGTCCCTTCCGTGTCATCGGACACAGAGAGTGTGTATGTGAAACAAGCGCTGAAATACATTTCTGAAAATTATGCCGGAAAAATTCTTTTGCATGATATAGCCGAACATTTAAATATTTCTGTCCGCTATCTGACAAAGATATTTCATGAAAAAATGCATTTATCCATCCTGGCGTATATCAATGCTTACCGCATTCATCAGGCAACCCTCCTGATGAAACAGGGCGTGAAACTTACGGACATCGCAGTTCAAGTAGGGTTCAGCAGTCACCCACACTTTACAAAAACATTCACCCGGATTATGGCAGCCACGCCAAAACAATACCGCAGTTATCTAATGACTGAACAATATTCCGATGTTGGATAAACATGTTTCAAAAAATACAAAAACATCCGCATAGGTGTCAGTGTTTTACGCTGACCTCCTGTGCAGATGTTTTCTTCCTATCACTTGTCTATCTTTTGTTATTTGGCACTATATTTTTTTACCTGTTCATCCAGCCATTCCGCTGTATCAAAATAATTGATCTTCATTGCCGCTTTCACATCAGCCAGTGTATATGCAGCAACTTCCCTTGCGCGCTCGGTTCCTTTTTTCAGGATTTCATATACACCCGAAATATCTTTCTCCCATTTTTTTCTTCTTGCACGAATCGGCTCCAGCTCCTCCTGCAGGACTGCATTTAGGAAACGTTTTACTTTTACATCCCCAAGTCCTCCGCGTTTGTAGTGTGCTTTCAGTTCATCCAGACAGGAATAGTCTTTCAGATACCGCTCAAAGTGTTCCTCTTTGCAGAACGCATCCAGATACGTAAACACAGTATTTCCCTCAAGTTTACCCGGATCATCAACACGGATATGATCAGGATCTGTGAACATGCTCATAACTTTTTTCTTCACTTCCTCCTCTGTCTCGGACAGATAGATGCAGTTGCCCAAAGATTTGCTCATCTTTGCTTTTCCGTCAATTCCCGGAAGCCGCAGGCAGGCTGCATTGTCAGGAAGAAGGATCTCCGGTTCCACCAAAGTATCCCCGTACACATAATTAAATTTTCTCACGATCTCTTTTGTCTGTTCCAGCATCGGCATCTGATCTTCGCCTACCGGCACTGTGGTAGCCTTAAATGCAGTGATATCCGCAGCCTGGCTGATCGGGTAAGTGAAAAATCCGACCGGAATACTTGCCTCAAAATTTCTCATCTGAATCTCAGATTTCACGGTAGGATTTCTCTGAAGTCTTGATACAGTCACAAGATTCATATAATAAAAGGAGAGCTCGCAAAGCTCCGGAATCTGGGACTGTATAAGAATTGTAGATTTCTCCGGATCCAGTCCGCATGACAAATAGTCAAGCGCCACCTCCATGATATTCTGTCGCACTTTTTCCGGATTGTCCGCATTGTCTGTCAGCGCCTGCGCATCCGCGATCATAATAAATATATCGTCAAAATCACCTGAATTTTGTAATTCTACTCTTCGTTTCAGCGAGCCAACGTAATGTCCTACATGGAGCTTTCCTGTCGGTCTGTCCCCAGTCAGTATAATTTTTCCCATCTGCTATCTTCCTCCAAAACTGTTCTTTCTCATGATTTCGATTCTATCATAATTTTCTAACTTTTTCAAATTTCATCCAAACTCCTTGCCTTTTACTTCTCCAAGGTGCTATAATTGCTAAATTGCTATTGAACTACCAACATTGATGGAGGTATTAAGTATGAAATTCCAAATCGTCAGCGACAGCTCGTGTGATTTGTCCGGACACTTTGCAAAAGAAAATGGAATCACCCTTGTCCCATTCTATGTTTCTTTTGACAGTGAAACTTATATGAAAGAAGGAAAGGAGATTGCGATCCCTGACTTTTATCAGCAAATGGTTGACAACAAAAATGTATTTCCAAAGACATCCATGCCTTCAGTGCAGGATTATATGGATGCCTTTCTTGCGCATGTAAAAAATAAAATGCCTGTCCTTTGTATTTGCCTGAACGCCCAATTCAGCGGTTCCTATCAATCGGCTTTAAATGCAAAAAACGCAGTTGTGGACGATTATCCGGATGCTGCGATCGAAGTTGTGGACTCCAGGCTTGTCACTGTCCTTCAGGGCCAGTTTGTGCACGAGGCCATCACCTTGAGAGACAAAGACTTCTCCCTCGAAGAGGCTGTGTCAAAATTAAAAGAAATCCGTGATACCGGACATATTTTCTTTACAACAAAAGACTTAAAGTACCTGGAAAAAGGGGGCCGTATAGGAAAGGCAGCCTCCCTTGCCGGCAGCGTACTCAACTTAAAACCCCTGATCGAATATCACAACAGGGAACTTACTCCTGCCGGTGTATGCAGGGGAAGGAACCAGTCTTTAAAGAAAATACTTGCCAATTTTCTAAAGTATCTTACAGACAATCAGATCGACCCTGACAGCTACCGGATCGTGACCGGCTATGGCTATGACTACGAGGAGTACAAGTCTTTTACCGCTCAGGTTTCTGATGCGCTTTCACAGGCTGGTCACAAAAATATTGATTTTGAAGATCACTTTATCGGCGCCACGATCGGCGTACACACAGGGCCTTACCCGATAGGGATCGGCATTTTAAAGCGCTGTGTGTAAATTGTCTGTTGTTCTGGCTTTTAACCCCTGACTCTTCTGATAAACCTCAGATTTTTGTATGTCCAACGCTGCTGCTCTCTCATATGCCTCTTCATAAAGCTCCTCCTGAGAGTTCAGCGGGACATCCTCATTTCTTACATGCCGGTAGCATCCTGTCTCGTCTTCCCATCTGGCTTTCTGGTTATCTTTCAGCATCAACTGAAACATACCCTTCACTCTCTTTTTTAAATCTTCCTGCAAGACCGGAGCAGCCACTTCCACACGTTTCACTGTATTTCTAGTCATAAAGTCCGCGGATGCAATATAATATTTAGCCCTGTCCCCAGCACCAAATATGTAGATGCGGGAATGCTCCAAAAATCTTCCTACAATACTGATGACCTTAATATTCTCCGTCTTTCCCTTAATACCAGGTATGAGACAGCAGATACCTCTTATGATCATCTCAATCTTTACTCCAGCACAGGACGCCTCTGCAAGCTTTTCCATAATCTTTTTATCTGTAAGAGAGTTCAATTTCAGGCCAATATATGCCTCCTCCCCTCTTTTTGCGTGTTCAATCTCCTCCTGGATCATGTCCAGTACTCTGGACTGCAGGCAATGCGGAGCCACCAAAAGTTTTTCCACGTGATGCACCGCCTCCCCTTTGGCAAGATTTTGAAAAATATGCGTTGCTTCAAGGCCAATTTGTTCATTCGCAGTCATCAAAGACAGATCTGTGTAAAGCCTTGCTGTTTTCTCATTGTAGTTTCCTGTTCCAATCTGGGTGATATACTCGATTTTTCCTTCTGCTTTTCTTGTGATCAGGCAAAGCTTTGAGTGTACTTTGCATCCTTCCAATCCGTAGATCACCTGACAACCGGCTTTTTCCAGCATCCTGGACCATCCAATATTATTCTCCTCATCAAATCTGGCTCTGAGCTCCACTAAAACGACAACTTCTTTCCCATTCTCAGCAGCCTCACAAAGCGCCTCCACAACTTTGCTCTGCTTTGCCAGACGGTAAAGTGTCATCTTGATGGAGATCACATTTTTGTCCTCAGCAGCCTCAACGAGCAGGCGCAGAAATGGACGGATAGATTCATATGGATAAGAGAGCAGCCTGTCCTTTACCTTGATCTGCTCGATCAAACTTTTCCCGTCCTCAAAATCCGCTGATTTCTGGGGAACCCGTTTCTGGAAAAACAAATCCTGGCTCTTTCTGAGTAAATCCTGAATATGAGAGATAAAAGAGACATCCAACGGAGATTCCAGGCGGAACACCCTCTTAGGGTCCAATTTCAGGTATCTGCAAAGCAAGCTTACCACATCCCCTGACATCTCTCTTGAAAGTTCCACTCTTACAGGGGATAACTTCCTTCTCTCCTTCATCAGATCTGCCATAAACTCTCTGTAGTCAAGATCTTCCTCATACAAAGCATCTGCATCAATATCTGCATTTCTCGTGACACGGATCAAAGATTTACCCTGGATCTTATAGCCTTTGAAAATCTTGTTCACATAGTGCAGGATCAAATCTTCCGAAAGCATATATCTGCCCTGGCCAAACGGAATGGGAATAAGCCTCTCCAGCATATTGTTGGTGCAAGGTATGATGCCAAGTCTCGCTTTTTTGCTCTTTGTCTCCAGCACCACGGCTGCATAAATTTCTTTATTGCGCAAAAATGGAAATGGCTGGCGCTTTCCGACAACAGTCGGCGACAAGAGCGGTGCGATCTCCTGATCAAAATACCTCTCCAAAAACTTCTCCTCATCATCTCCTGCCTCTTTAAAATCGATGAGCCGCACACCATAATTCTCTGCCTTTTTCATCAGCTTGGCATACACGGCATCCTTTCTTTTATTGAGCCTTTTTACTTCACCCAAAATAGCCTCTATCTGCTGTTCCGGCGTCATGTTTGTCTTATTTTCCTTTGCCTTGTCACCTAAAAAGAGCTGGTCCTGCAGGGAACCTACCCTTACCATAAAAAATTCATCCAAATTACTCTGATATATTGAAACAAATGTCATCCTTTCACACAGTGGGACTCTTTTGTCCTCCGCCTCCTCCAACACTCGCTCATTGAATTTCAGCCAGGACAGCTCTCTGTTCATAAAAATACCGTCCATCAAAACTTCCCCCTTTGTATCATCCGATAGCAGTCATATCTATCTTTTATCTGTTTTATATAGATTATATCAGAATTTCTAAAAAAGAATGTAAAATTTTTTATAAAACAATAGACAAAACTTTTTACTTATCGTCTGATATCATAAAAAATAGGCTTCGCCTATTCAACTCCCCTGCCCCTCATTCATGAGGGGATAGGGGGTTTTCTTTTGTTACTTTTTCTTGCATAATAGATTTATGAACATCTTAC
>NZ_NFKJ01000039.1 GCF_002160325.1 Lachnoclostridium sp. An181 | reverse complement strand
TTATCTCCATGCCAGATGATGAAATCAACCGCTACATGAAAATGGAAAAACTGCTGGAAAATAAAATCTCCCGCCGTTTCAAGTTCCGACGCTTGGACAAGAACGACTTCGGGTATCTTATCGAGCATATCTACGGCAGGGACGGCGTGGCGTATGAGGACTACGAGTATTCGCTTCCAAAGAAAAAGCTGAAAAAGGCAACGCTTATCAAGCAGTACGACCTTATCCGCCCTACCCGCTGTCTGATAGAGGAAAGCCAGCGATACTTGCGACTGGAACATGAGGACAGCGAGAGCTTCGTGTCCTACTTTACCGTCAATGCCATTGTGGGCGAGCTGGATTTTCCGTCCAGTGAGATATTCTACTTCCAGCAACAGCAGTTCACTTTCCCTGTTGATACGAGCATGAATGTAGAAATCGTGGGAAACAGAAAAGCGTTATCGACTGTCCGCAACAAGAAAAAAGAGCTGAAAGACTTGGACAATCACGCCTATCAGTCTGGAAGCGAAACCAGCTCAAACGTGGTGGACGCACTGGACAGCGTGGACGAGCTGGAAACCGACTTAGACCAGAGCAAGGAAAGTATGTATAAACTTTCTTACGTTATCCGTGTATCAGCTCCCGACCTCGACGAGCTGAAACGACGCTGTGATGAGGTCAAGGACTTCTACGACGATTTGAACGTCAAGCTGGTGCGTCCTGCTGGCGATATGCTGGGGCTTCACTCTGAATTTCTTCCCGCCAGCAAGCGTTACATCAATGACTATGTGCAGTATGTGAAATCGGACTTCTTGGCTGGGCTTGGCTTTGGAGCGACACAGCAGTTAGGAGAAAATACAGGTATCTATATCGGCTATTCCGTGGACACAGGAAGAAATGTATATTTGCAACCCTCTCTTGCCAGTCAAGGCGTGAAAGGTACGGTCACAAACGCTCTGGCTTCCGCTTTTGTCGGTTCGCTGGGCGGTGGAAAGTCATTCTGCAACAACCTTATTGTCTATTATTCCGTCCTGTTCGGCGGGCAGGCGGTCATTCTCGACCCTAAATCCGAGCGTGGCAACTGGAAAGAAACGCTCCCAGAGATAGCCCATGAAATCAATATCGTAAACCTCACCAGCGATAAGGAAAATGCAGGGCTTCTTGACCCGTTCGTGATTATGAAGAACGTAAAAGACGCTGAAAGTCTGGCAATAGACATTCTCACATTCCTTACGGGGATTTCCTCTAGGGACGGTGAGAAATTCCCTGTCCTTAGAAAAGCGGTGCGAGCCGTGACCCAGAGCGATCAGCGAGGACTGCTCCATGTGATAGACGAGCTACGCAGAGAGGACACGGCGATTGCCCGCAACATTGCTGACCATATCGACAGCTTTACGGACTATGACTTTGCACACTTGCTGTTCTCTGACGGTTCGGTGTCTAACGCTATCAGCTTGGACAACCAGCTCAATATTATACAGGTAGCAGATTTGGTACTGCCCGACAAGGACACGACCTTTGAGGAATACACGACCATAGAACTGCTGTCTGTGGCTATGCTGATTGTCATTTCCACCTTTGCCTTAGACTTCATTCATTCAGACCGCAGTATCTTTAAAATCGTGGATTTAGATGAGGCGTGGGCGTTCCTCAATGTGGCACAAGGAGAAACCCTCTCCAACAAGCTGGTGCGTGCGGGACGTGCTATGCAGGCTGGCGTGTACTTCGTCACGCAATCCTCTGGCGACGTGTCCAAAGAGAGCCTAAAGAACAATATCGGTTTGAAATTCGCTTTCCGTTCTACGGATATAAACGAGATAAAGCAGACCCTTGAATTTTTCGGTATCGACAAGGACGACGAGAACAACCAGAAAAGGCTTCGTGACTTGGAAAACGGACAATGCCTGCTTCAAGATTTGTACGGGCGTGTGGGTGTGGTGCAGATACACCCTGTCTTTGAGGAATTATTGCACGCCTTTGATACCAGACCGCCCGTGAAAAGCGAGGTGGAGTGATGAAAGATAGGATAAAGGGGCTTCTGACAAGAAAGAAGCTCTTTCGTTTTTTTAAGATAGCTGTGATTGTGGTACTGACGACCATTGCCCTGCTCTCCCTTTTAGGGACGGTGGCACACGCTTCTGGGCTGGTAGATGATACCGTCAATGCGGACAACCTGTATTCACAGTACCCTTTGGAGAATTACCAACTTGACTTCTATGTGGACAATAGCTGGGGCTGGCTTCCGTGGAACTGGCTGGACGGTATCGGGAAATCCGTACAATACGGGCTTTACTGTATTACCAACTTTATCTGGACTATCAGCCTGTATCTTTCCAACGCCACAGGGTACGTTGTCCAGCAGGCGTATAAGCTGGACTTTATCAATGACATGGCAGACAGTATCGGGAAAAGCATACAGACACTCGCTGGCGTGACGGAAAACGGCTTTGGAAGCACTGGCTTTTATGTGGGCTTCCTGCTTCTCATTATCCTTATCGTGGGTATCTATGTAGCCTACACGGGACTGATAAAGAGAGAAACCAGCAAGGCACTCCACGCCGTTATCAACTTCGTTGTGGTGTTTCTCGTGTCCGCTTCCTTTATCGCCTACGCTCCCGACTACATCAAGAAAATCAATGACTTTTCTTCGGACATTTCCACAGCTTCTCTGGATTTGGGAACAAAAATCATGCTCCCAGACAGCGATAGTCAAGGAAAAGACAGCGTGGACTTGATAAGGGACAGCCTATTCTCCATACAGGTACAACAGCCGTGGCTACTCTTACAGTTCGGAAACAGCGATATAGAGGAAATAGGAGCTGACCGTGTGGAAGCTCTGGTATCGGTCAGTCCGTCAGCCGACGACGGGGCGACCCGTGAGGACGTGGTAAAAACAGAAATCGAGGATAACGACAACGACAATCTGACGATACCGCAGGTCATCAACCGTCTGGGAATGGTGTTCTTCCTGCTTATCTTCAATCTGGGGATAACGATATTCGTATTCCTGCTTACGGGCATGATGATATTTTCCCAGATACTATTTATCATCTTCGCTATGTTCCTGCCGATTAGCTTCCTGCTCTCCATGAGACCCAGCTATGAGAACATGGCAAAACAGGCAATCGTCCGAGTGTTCAATACGATTATGACAAGGGCTGGGATAACGCTCATTGTCACGGTGGCTTTCAGTATTTCCAGTATGTTCTACAATATCTCCACCGATTACCCGTTCTTTATGATTGCGTTCTTACAGATAGTCTGCTTTGCGGGTATCTACATGAAGCTGGGCGACCTTATGAGTATGTTCTCTCTCAATGCTGGGGACAGCCAGAGCATGGGACGCAGGATATTCCGTCGCCCGTATCTGTTCATGCGACACAGGGCTAGGCGTATGGAAAACAGATTGGTAAGAGCTGTCGGAAAAGGAAGTATGGTAGGTGCTGGAACGGGTGCAATGGCTGGTTCTGTCTTATCCAGTGCGGGCAGTAAACAAACTCATGCTAACACGACCCGCAAGCGTGACAACGCTTCTTTCGGAAGCCGAGCTGGTTCAGCGGTGGGGGCGGTGCTTGATACGAAGAACAAAGTCAAAGACAAGGCAACGGCTGTCAAGGAGAATATCAAGGATATGCCGACCCAGACCGCCTATGCCGTACACTCCGCAAAGGAAAAGGCAAAATCCAGTGTATCCGACTTCAAGCGTGGCATTGTGCAGGGTCAGGAAGCCAGACAGAGCGAGCGTGCCGACAAGCTCCAACAGCACAGACAGAATATCGCTGATAAGCGTATGGAGCTTCAAAAGGCACAGGAAGCAAAGCAGGCTGGCAGAACGACGGACGGATCAGCGACAACAGGAGCTACCCGTCCCCATGATAGACCTGTCACCGCTTCTCCTGCTTCTAAGGCAGATACAGGGAAAATGCAGGAAATCAAGCGTCCTGTCACTGCCGACAAAGTACATAGTGAACCGACCACGCCACAGCCTGTCAAGGAACGTCCGCTTGCTTCTGGTACAGAAAAGAAAACTTCTGAACCTGTATCACAGCCACAGGGACAGCGACAGACCGTAAGACGTACCGTGGAGCAGACAAGCAAGACAGAGCGTACTCTTTCCAGCCAGCAGAAACAGACGAATTACCAGAAAAATCAACAGACCGTGAAGAAAACCACCACAAAGAAAGGACATAGGAAATGAAACTAAGACATCTCGCCATTATCGGCAGTCTGTTTCCCTTTCTTCTTGCGATAGTGCTTTTCTTTGGTGTACTTATCAGTGCCGAGGACGACGACGGGGGCGGTGGTTCTTCCTCATGGGTAACAGGCATGAACCTATCCGCAGAGGTCTTGAAACATCAGCCTATGGTGGAGAAATACGCCAGAGAATACGGCATATCCGAGTACGTCCCCTATCTGCTGGCAATCATACAGGTGGAAAGTGGCG
>NZ_NFKJ01000038.1 GCF_002160325.1 Lachnoclostridium sp. An181 | reverse complement strand
AATTCCTAACTTACGCCTTTTTTGAAAAATACGTCGTAGGTCTATTAAGGTTACCCTTTTGTATGAAAATCTTTTTAAAATAACTCTTGACTATTTACCAAATTGCTTTAATCCGATATAGAAATGGATTTCCGCATGCTCCATATCATCGTTTTGATACTCTTCAAAATCACAAATATATGCTCTTGGAAGATTCATTTTCCAGATTTCCTGCCAGGCTTTTGAAATCTCCTCAGACGATGTACGCATATCGCAGTGGATCACAAATCTCGCATACGGTCCTTCCGGAATTCTACGAATCTCATACTGAGAATGCTCCGGCTGATGTTCTACTGCATAACAAACCATCGCAGTATAATCGTCATCTGCATCTCCGGCATAGTCCGTATAAAGTCCAATAGCTTTGCCATCAGTCTTGTCCGGTATATTCTCATAGATTCCGTCTGCATAAAACTGATGCCACAGATCTCCTATTACCGCTCCCATATCGGGTGCATGGTTATTGGTACGGGCGGCAATTCCCACCATCACTTTTTCTTGCAAATTTACGATTTCATAGTTCATGTTAAATGCTCCTTTCGGTTTGGTGTTTTTATTCTATCAAACCAAACAGGACATCTGCCTGTCATGAATCAGAATATTGTTTTTGCAGTTCTTGCCCAAATGAAATCAGTCTTTGCCGAAGAATCGCCGGCTCCAGAAGTTCTGCACCGCCTTGAAAAGACAAAATCCAGCCAAGGATAGTGTCCTCATCGGTAAAGCCAAAAGAGAACAAAAGCTTTCCGTCCTCCTGTATGGTAAAACAATCGGGCCCGTATTCTTCTATCAACCGCCACCGGTATTCCGGTGCGATCAGGGCCTTGATCAAATGGGTATGGGGAAACACTGTCTCATTGGACAAATCCGGCAGTGGCGCCGCCTGTTTTTCAAAAGGTGCGTCCATTTGCAGCTCTGTCATCCGGTTCAGCTTAAACAATCGGTAGTCGTTCCGCTCCTTGCAATATCCCCAGACATACCAGCTGGCCCAGCGGAAAATCAGATAATAGGGTTCTATAAGCCGTGATGATTCTCCCTTAGGAGCATAATAGCGGAAACGAATACATCTTCCGCACTCAATTGCCCCGTGGATCAGTTCGATTTTTGGCGATAAAGCGGTTTTGCTCCAGCAAGAAAGATCAATCAGGATATGGTGTCCGCCTGATATGAAATCGGAAGCGCCAGCCGACAGCTTTTCCATCAGCTGCACGTACCGACTTGTGCCGCTCACGCTGTCCAGACTGCGCAGCCCTGCCAGAATCGCCTGCATTTCGGCGGAGGTCAGCAGGGTACTGTCTATTTTATATCCTTCCATAATGGAGATTCCGCCGTTCACACCCCGGGTCGTTGCCAACGGGATACCGGCCTTGCACAAATCCTCAATGTCCCGGTTAATCGTCCGGCGTGATACCTCAAACTTTTCCGCCAGATAAGGAGCAGTCACCTTGTCCTGCTGCAGCAGGATGGACAGAATCCCGATAAGTCTGTCTATTTTCATGTTACACCTTCTCTCACACTCATATCATGCTCCATCAAACATGACAACAGGCCGTCATGTTTACACATGACAGCCTTGTACTTTTAATGATTTTTTATAGAAACACCATACCGAAGCGTTTTGTATATCGTCACACCAATCTCAAATAGGGTTATCAGAACAATAAAGGTAAGGAGTCCGTTGGATACCATATCTGCATTCCAGAGAGAAAGAAATTTTGTTGTCTGGCTTGTTTCGTCTTCCAGTGCAAGCTGGAGTTCAGAGACAAAATTCTGGTTCCAAATGGGCAGAACTTTCAAAACAACTACACTTAGCACAATTTGAATCGCTCCGCACACAATATTGCTGATCATGACCAATTTGCAGTAACAGCCTACCACCAGACGCAAAATCTCATCCGCAAGGCCTATCAGCAGGCTGAGCACGAATACCGGAAGAATGTATCCCCATTGTTCCAGATTGAAAACAGGCACAGTCTTAACGGTTTCGTTTTCTGTAAAAATAACCGCAAAGAACTGCGGGGCAGAAATCAGCAGTACACAGAAAATAACGATAAATACAATGCCGACAATACTATCTCCCCGGCTGATGATCGCCTTTTTGTCCGGTACTGGTTCCAAAAAGCTGGGCGTCCATCTGGATTCTGCTGTTTTCTTATGCTCTGCCAGCTTTCCAACCGACCATTTTTCCGCCTTCTTCATCTCAATCTTTACTTTTTGACGTTCCATAATAGCAAAGATCAATGTCACTGCACCGAATGCGGAAACACAGGAGATCAGCGCATCGGTAATCCCTGTGGTCAAGCCGTCAACAATCGCACGGATTATGACAGGCGCAGCGTTTTGCGAAGTGAAAACAGAAACATGGCCAAAAGCATGAACAAGAGAAACAGCCAAAATCGGAACTGCGGTACAGATTAAGACAACTCTGACAAACCACAGATAGGTTTCAAAATATTCAGGACCAATCAGATATTGACGGTCATTCTGATACTGCTTTGCGAATTCTGCGGGATCTCCAAGTTGTGTCAATGCCTTTTCCATAGACCCTTTATCCGCAAACATATCACTGATAAGTTCTTCCAGCTCCATCCGAACCTCATCCCTCTGTGCCTTGGACAGACGACGAGTTACCTGATAGATATATCGTTTCATCAACTCTTTTTCATTTGGAGTCATGTTTCTTCCTCCCTTAACAACCGCCCTATTCCGTCGGATAAGTTCTCCCAATATGTTTTCAGCTGTTCATAGATTTTCGTTCCATACTCAGTTCGCTGATAATATTTTCTTGGTTTTGCACCGCTGGTTTCCCATTTGCTTTCCAAAAGCCCCTGATTCTGCAGCCTGCGAAGAAGCGGGTACAGCGTATTGGGATCTATGGCGACACCCTTTTCTTCCAGGCTCTGCACCAAGGCATATCCATATTTGGGCTCCTTCATTTGACTGAGCACACTGATTGTCTGCGTTCCTCGGCGCAGCTCCAAAAGCAAGGAGGACAACAGATCTTTCTCTTCTCCCATCAGTGTCACCTCCTAATAATAGAATACTGTATGGCATACTGTATTGTCAATAATAAAATAAAGTAGTTTTAAGACAGTGCAACAAATCATAACACTTTTTGTCAGCATCAGTTGGTAGAAATCCAGAAACAATACGATATAATAAGGATAAGGAGGTTGGAAATATATGAAAAAACAATCAAATCTGATTTCTCAGAATTTAGCCGCACTGCGGCAGTATCATAAATACTCACAGGAAGAAGTGGCGGAAAAAGTCGGCGTGACCAGACAAGCTGTGGCAAAATGGGAGTCGGGAGAAACAGTTCCTGATATTCTCAACTGCGATGCTCTGGCCGAGCTTTACGATGTTTCAGTGGATACTCTCATCCACTATGATCAAGAGGAAGAACATATGCCGATCCCGCCAAAGGGAAAACATCTCTTTGGAACTGTCAAAATAGGGGACCGGGGCCAGATCGTTCTGCCCAAAAAAGCGCGGGACCTTTTTCATATCAAACAGGGCGATCTTCTTGTTGTTTTGGGAGACGAAAATCCGGAAAGCGCAGGTATCGCTTTGGTTCCCGGTGATACCATCCTTCGCAATATTACTTTTCTGCGAGATATGCTGAACAGCGAAAAGGAGGAAATTTAATGACAGAACTTTTACGGGTAGATCACTTGAATAAACATTATCCTGGGTTTAACTTGCAAGATGTTTCTTTCTCGGTAAAACCTGGGCGAATTATGGGACTGATCGGGAAAAATGGGGCTGGTAAGAGCACAACGCTCAAATCTATTTTGAATATGGTGCAGCCGGAATCCGGAATCGTCAGCATACTGGGGAAAGATTTTTATCAGAACGAAAAGGAATGTAAGCAGGAAATCGGTGTTGTATTTGGCGGGATTGACTTTTACCCATTGAAAAAACTCTCCGCCATTACTGCTGTCACCAGACGATTCTACAAGGACTGGGATCAAGAACGATACAGAGAATATCTCCGCCAGTTTTCTTTGGATGAAAGCAAACAATTCCGGGCGCTATCCAACGGAATGAAAGTAAAGTACCTGCTGGCTTTAGCATTATCCCATCACGCCAAACTCTATCTGCTCGATGAGCCGACTTCCGGGCTGGATCCCGTTTCAAGGGATGAGATCCTGCATATCTTTACCCGCATTGTAAAAGACGGCAAACGATCCATCCTGTTTTCTACCCACATCACCTCGGATCTGGACCGGTGTGCCGATGACATCACCTATATCCAGAACGGAAATGTTCTGCAAAGCGCGGATAAAGATACCTTCCTGCGTTCCTTTGATTATTTGAAAACGCCGGAGGATACTAATCCACTGACTCTGGAAGAAATTATGCTTCGTGCTGAAAGCAATTTGGTAAATAGTCAAGAGTTATTTTAAAAAGATTTTCATACAAAAGGGTAACCTTAATAGACCTACGACGTATTTTTCAAAAAAGGCGTAAGTTAGGA
>NZ_NFKJ01000037.1 GCF_002160325.1 Lachnoclostridium sp. An181 | reverse complement strand
CTTCCAGGTTTGCAAGGGCAAGCGCCACATCGTACTGGGTTGCATCTCCGTTTGCAAATACTGCCTGTGCCTCGGTAAGTTTTTCTTCAAATACTTTCCAGCTTGCCTCGGTGTAGTCATCTTTTGCAAGCGCTGCTGCTTTGTCGATTGTAGATTTAAGTTCAGTCTTATCCACTTCTTCCACAGTTGGGTCCAATGGTTTTGTTACACGGAACTCTGCCGCAGATGCATATTTATTAGTCTCAGCTGCAGACTGTCCGGCCGTCTCTTTTGCAATGATCTTAACATCTGTAACACCATCTGTTTCTGCAAATTTCACTTTCTGCCACTGTGTTGCTGTGTCAAATTCCGCATTTTCTACAACAGTCTCATATGTCTTTCCATTGTCTTTACTGATCTGGATATCAGCTACTTTCAATTTACCGTTTGCATTAGCTGCTCCTGTTCTTGGCAGATATCTGATTCCATCCACTGTCTGTGCTTCTGCAAAATGAATGTTGAACCATGCATCTCCTGCCTGAACTGCATTTGCACTCCAGGATGTATGCCAGTGTGTACTTGTGTTTCCGTCTACTGCAAAATCAACCGGTCCTTCATTTCCACTTTGTCCCTGTGCACTTCCTGCAGTTGCTTCATAGAGATCTGTAGAAATATCAAATCTGTCTTCAGTAGCTGTTCCTGTAGAATTATCCAAAGCTCCCATAGCTGCTTTCAGAGCATAGTAAGCTTCTTCCATTTCTTTCTGGCTTGGCTTGTCTTTATTTAAAGCGACTTTTGCATTCAGGAGAGCTTCTTTAAATGCATTCCACTCATTCAAAGTGTAATCGCTCTCTGTGTATTCACTTTCTGCTTTTTCGATCAGAGCGCCAAGTGCATCTTCATTCACATCTTCTTCTACAAGTTCAATCTTCAAATTATCAAGGATAAAGTCTTTGTATCCGCCAAAGTTTGCTGCGTTTCCACTTGTACCCTGTGTATCTGCAGCTGTTGAAGTAGAGTAAATACCGAACCATGTCTGGCCGGATGCTGCTCCTGTGATGGTTGTCTCATAATGTCCATCCTGATCAGCTCCCATTGCTTTCTTCAATGTCTCTAAAGATGTTCCGCCGCTAAATTCACCGTCTCCTACTGTTACACCGTATGTATCGTCACTTCCTGCCTGATAGTCAAAACTTACTTTGTAAGTTCTGCCTGGTTCAAAACGGAAGTTCTGCGGAATAGTCTGATATACAAGATTGCTGTATCCGCTTAAACCATTTGTCTTCACAGACCACTTGCCATCCAGCACATCATCTACTTTCTTGACATCCCATCCTGCCTGTGTAAACGGTGCATGCAGTTCTGACAAGTGTGTACGGTTGTCTTCTACACCTTCAAGTCCGCCGATAACAAATGGGTAGATACCCTGTACGTTATTTTCAAAATCCTGTTCCATTCCGACCACATTGCCGTTCTCATCTTTTTGTACGACATCCATCTTAGTTTCTACCACACGGATATCGTCAAAGTATGCGCTGCCCTCTCCTGCTTCTTTGGAGATTGTCAGTGTCACATCGCTGCCGTCTTCCGGAGCTGTGAAGAATACATACATGTTCTGGAAATAGCTGCTGTTGTTCACAGTTGCGCTGGAATTGCTGTGTGTGTAAGCTTTTACATAGTTCTTTGCAATGGAACGTGTTGTATAGTTGGAATCCAGTACTTTGTCTCCTGCTTTTACCTCGATCGTCGCTTTTGCATCACTTCTGTTGTCAACACCTACATACAGTGCATATTTTTCACCCGGCTCCAGATCTGTGATCTTCTGGCTCATGGCAACTTCACCGTCCAGTTTCATCATCGGATTACTGTACTGACTCTTAGCGATCGTTGCTGTTCCGTCGCCTGTTTTGTTCCAGTATTTCTCAAATCCTTCTTCACCGGAGTTGAATCCTACGTCCACCAGATGCATTCCTTCGCTCCATGTGATCTCAAGATTTCCTTCCTCGCCTTTGCATACTACATATGGAGTCTGAGCTTCTGCTTCCAATGTAATGTGTCCGTCTACAACCTCTACAGTCTTTTCTTCTGTTTTTCCAAGATCTGTCAGTTTGTATACTTTTACAGATTTCAAAGATTTCCAGTCATCCTGAAGTTCCCATGTTGTAGTACCGCCTTTTGTATTCCAGTGGTACATTTTTTCTTTATCATCGGCAACTTTTTCACCTGTCTGCGGATCCCAGTTCCATGGAATCAAGTAGGACTCTGTTCCGCCTGTTCCGTTGTCTCCTCTGGATACAGCTCCCTGGGAAATAACTTTTCCATTGAGTGTAACTGTTCTGTTACGGTATGCTGCGCTGGATGGATCTGTGGACTCTCTTGTTGCAACTACTGTGTTTCCATCATCATCTTTCAATGTGATCTCTTTTTCCGGTGTCCATGAGTAGGTCTCACTATTGTCTGTCATCT
Organism: Lachnoclostridium sp. An181; assembly: GCF_002160325.1. GTDB lineage: Bacteria > Bacillota > Clostridia > Lachnospirales > Lachnospiraceae > An181. The sequence continues at coordinate 2,085 of NZ_NFKJ01000037.1, read as the reverse complement.
GTACAGGCTCTCCGTCCACCCATTTTGTCACTTTATAGTGCTGAAGGAATTTTGTCATTAAATCATGTGTATACAGGTTTGTAATGTATGCGTCATAATCATTTCTTCCCTGCCATCCTTCGAAATCTTTCATATTATATCCGCCAAGAAGCGGTGCATTGGCAACTCCGCCATAGCTTGGATAGTCACCAACCCAGGAGTCTTTCTGGTGGTTTCTAAGGAAACGCATAACCTCACTGTTTTCACCTTTTGATGTATATCCGCCATATGTAAGGTCTGTTGCCCAGTGCTGGAAAGTGGAATCATACTCGTTTCCTGAACCCCACTCTGTTGTCATTCTCCAGCCATTGTCTGTGATCATGTCAGTGAGCTTTCTTGTCTCCCAGGAGTCCTCTCTGGAGCCTGATGTCAGGTTGCCCCAAACGTCCACATAGACAAAGTCCATATTGTCGCCCACTTTTTCTTTCAGGGAGTCAAAACGTGCCTGTCTTTCTCCGCTTGCCAAGTCATAAATACCGTCAATACCAACGCCCTGATCCAGCCAGTTCCATCCATAGCTTAAGGAACCAATGCTGTTTCTGCGAACCAGGTTTTCACTGAATGCTTTTGCTTCCGGATACATTTCACTTGCATTTACATGGATACCGAAACGAGCACCATACTCTTTTCCTTTTTCCATCATGGTATTCATGTCCTCTGCTCCACCAAGTCTCTCACCGATATTGTCGTAATCCGGATGTCCGGAGTCATGTCCTTCACTTGCATATCCTTTGAGAAGTACAGACTGTCCAAGTCCGTCTGTGTGCATTGCCACACGTTTTACATTATCCAATGTTGTGAGGAACGGGTTCTGAGCCTGTCCACCAAAGTTCATGGCAATACGCCATGCCACCAGCTCAGGAACTTCTTCGCATTTGTATGGATTGTTCATAATATCACGGAATGCAATCGCTCCGTCCTGCCAGTCAACCTGTGCATCTTCATTCATATCGCCTGCGATGACAACTTTGGACTGAGGCATTTCTGTCTCTTTTACTGTGTATTTTACACCTTTAGAGTCTGTTACATTGCGATGGTAATACCACTCTGCACTTGCAAGACCCATAGTCTTATAATCGCCATTATCTTTGGATGTTGCAAGGATACGTGTATTCTGGCTGCCGCCATATACAGGAGCTGCAACAACTCTTCCTTCATGTTCAGAGTTGCTCCACATACCAGCGCTCATCTCATCATTGGATACAAATGCATACATATAATCTCTGTCTGTGTAGTTATTCATGTCAGCATTCACTTGAATGAGCTCATCACCACTCTTATGAGTATTGGATGACATCACTGCACCTTTTAAATTTGCATTGTTCTGTGAACTTCTGACAGAAATCAGGCTGTGGTTTGGAATCGCAATTGTCTGAAGCGGATATTTTTCCACTTTATCGCCGTATTTGTTTACTTCCACTTCATCCTGCAGATTGTTTTTAATATCAGTGATATTAAATGCCAGTGTATTTTTCTCAACTACCAATTCTGCTGTGATTACTGCATCGATGTGTTTGTCTTCATCTTTAACTGTCATTGTATAGACCGCTTTATCGTCTTCGAACTCTACATCCACATCTGCTGCGTCAAGCGCTACATCCGTTCCGTTGATCTTTACGGTGTTGATCTCTTCTGTCTGTCCGTAGAAGGTCTTGCCTGCCAGATCGCCCTTCATCTCGTATCTTACAACGCTTGGGAAATTTTCTGCCACGTATACATCCATCTGCTCAGAGGAGATCACTTTTGTCGCAATCTCATCCTCTTCTTTCAGGACAATATCTGCCACAGCTGCATCTGCACCGTTTACCACTACCTGGCCGTTTCCGATCACATATCCGCCTTTTTTTACAGTGATATCATAGGTGCCATCTGCAAGCGCCATCATGTATGTACCGTCTGCTGCTGTCGTTGTTGTCTGATCGCCGGCTTTTACTTCCGCACCTTCCACAGGAGCACCGCTCTCGTCCACAACTTTACCTGTAACCTGGTAAGTTGCCACTTCTGCCTGGCCTGTGTAGTGGATATCCTTCAGATAGACGTCTGACG
>NZ_NFKJ01000036.1 GCF_002160325.1 Lachnoclostridium sp. An181 | reverse complement strand
GTCGCTCTCGGATCACTGCGTGGGTCGCTCGCTCTCTTTTGGAAAGGTCATGGCGTACAGTCCCCGTGGCTCGCTGTATCACAAACGTATCTGTCTGCTTTATTCAGTTGTCAAAGACCACAACGGCTTATACGCCTGTCAAAACCTATATGAAGTCATATGGGTTTTGATAGATATACAAGCCCCAGAGAGGACGCAGGAAAGGGGATAATGCGTCACTCTGCAATAGGACGTTGGCTTATGCTACTTTGAAATTAAGTACCTGCTCAATCAGTTTTGCTTCCAGACGGCTACGCATATCCTCGTCAACGCTGGTGTGAGGATTGCCGTATTCGTCAATGCTTGTTCTCATGGACAAGCGGGCAATGTATGGCTCGTAATGGCATAACACAACATTCATAGCCAGAATATCGCCCTGTGAAGCGGAAACGATAACAGGGTAAGGCAATAAGCCATTGCCTTTATGTACCGCTTTATTCTTCTTCATGCTGTTTTTCCTCCATTCTTTTTCTGACTTTTTCAAATCCTCTTTGACGCTTATAGTTCACTGTACGGCGTACAATTTTCAGCAGGTCGGCAATCTCGCCGTCATTGAAGCCTAAACCGTAGAGCAACAAGATAAAGCGTTCTTCCTCAGAAAGTTCCTGCAACGCTTCACTCAACAGCTCATTCTTGATTTTCACGTCGTAGCCCATGACTTTGTAAAGGTCATAGTCCGTGGAATAATCATCATAAGTCGAGAGTTCCGCAAGCTGTTCTGGCGTGAGTTCTGAAAAGGAAATCTGCAAATCGTTCATACGCTGGTAGTGCTTCTGAATATTGATTGTTTCATTCTTCAAAATCTTCTTGCAGTAACAGTCAAAGACTTTCTGAACATCTTCCGGAGAAGTGGGTCTTTTCACATTTTCACCTCCTTTCGTTTGTCAAAAGGCGGTGATTGTAACCGTTCCTTCCCCCTTTCCGTCATTAATACAAATGAGAGGATATGAACTGGCAAAGTTTGAAAAAGAAATCCAGAAAAAGTAAAAAAGCCCAAGAAGTTTTGATAACCTCGTTGAGCTTTAGCGAATATAATCGACAAATATTGAGGAAATTCTACACGGAAATAGCTGTAAACTCCCTTAACATGGATTAAAATTTTTTTGATGATTTTCTTTTATGCACTCCTGTCATTCGTAATCCTCCCTTGAAGAAACCGCCTTGCCAAAATAAGGCAAATTTCAACAGAATAAGCATAAAAGATAAATCCGTCCTAATTCCGTCCAAGTTCCTGTTTTTTGGCAGGAACTAAAAAAGGCTATCACACACAGCAAAAATGCTGTAATTGCGATAACCCTGTGTATCAGATAATCTCTGTATTTTCTTTAATGAGCTGACGAATATCGTCCTGCTTTGCTGGCGGTACTTGACTGATGAAGTCTGCCAGCCATTTATCTCTCTGTTCATAGACGTTTTCATCATCATAATAGGCTGGATAGTCTTGCAGAATGTCAAATTCCCTGTCAGCCCGTTCCGCTTCATTGCACGCCAAGTCCAAATGTTCACCAATCAATTCCTGTGTATAGGAAGTATAGCCCAGAGCCATAGTAATATAGGTGATACGTTCAAGATCTGTCTGTGTCATGGCTTCCTTGCCCGTCAGTAAGTTGTAGTCATGCTGTCCGCATACGGACAGAAACACTTCCTTTTGCTTCTCCGCTTGTCCCATAATAGCCACTCCTAAATCATTAAAATTTTAGCTGTCTGCTGGCAACACAGATAAATTCCTCTGGTGTAGGTGTACTGTTGCCAAACAGACGCTTAAACTGTGCCTGCTGTTCTGGGTCGTCACTGTTCATTGCGTCTATGATTTTCCCCTGTATCTGTTCACGGACTTCTGAAGCAGATAGCCCATGCAGGCGAGCCATTTCTTTTATCATTTTCCTGCTGTCCCTTTTACTGAATTTCATCATACGTTCAGAACACCTCTTTTCTCAAAACTGATGATATATTTCAAAAAATCCATCAAAAAATATAGTGCGCAAATGTTTCATCTATACAGACTATTATATTACACTCTGTGAATAGTTACAATAATGAAAAGCAAGAAAGGAGAGGGAAACTGTGGAAATAGACTATAAAGCAATCGGACAGCGTATCAAGATAGCACGAATTAAGAAAGGAATAACACAGGAAGCCGTCGCAGACCTTATAGATATTACCCCAGCCCACATGAGCAACGTGGAGACAGGGAAAACGAAAGTCAGCCTGCCGACATTGATTGAGATTGCCAATGCTCTTTCCGTATCAGTTGATGTTCTCCTATGTGATAATGTACTTGCTTCACAAAATATTTTCAAGGGAGAAGCAAAAGAGATTTTTGAGGATTGCGACGAATACGAAACCCGATTTTTAGTTGACCTGCTGAAATGTGCAAAATCCGCCATGCGTAGGGATAAGGAAGTAAGAAATCAGTTCAATAGATAAAACCGTAGCGTGCAGATCACAATGAATTGTGAAATACAGCTACGGTTTTTCTTCTCCACTGAATTTATATCCCACACCCCAGACAGTAATGATATATCGTGGATTGTCTGGGTGTGGTTCTATTTTCAGTCTTAGCTTTCTAATAAATGAGGAAAGGTTGCTTGCGTCTGGTGTATTGTCATAGCCCCACACATTTTCGTAAATCTGTTCTTTTGTGAATACCTGTCCTTTGTGGCTGGAAAGGAAATATAATAAGTCAAATTCTTTAGCGGTCAAATGTATTTTATTTCCGTTGGTGTCAGTAACAGTACGAGTAAAACAATCTAAATCTAAACCTTTACATTTCTTGCTTAGAGAAACAGGTGCAGTACACAAAGTATTAGACAGCCATTCTACCAACTGATTAAAAACAGCTTCTTCTTTCTCTGTAAATTCTGCAACTAATATTTTCCCATGTATATCACTCCGCTACATTTTTTTAAGAATTGCCTTTATTCTAAATCTCCAATTCTATTTTTGCAGGACATAATAATCAGTATAAGTCTTTTTATCATGTCCACCTATCAATTTTTCTTCAGAAGCAACGAAACCTAACCGGACTATTGCCAATTTTCTTTCAGAAGCAAAATGAGGAACTTTTGTTGCAATTATCTGGCAATTAAATAATTCAAACACTGAGGGCACGATAAGCGATAATATTTCAAAAATACTTTCTTCCTGTTCATAATCGCTTCTCAAATCAAGTCTTAATAACCCACAGTTATTAAAATAATCATCAGCTTTCCGATTAAATACTTCAATCGTTCCTATTGCTTTGTTATCTGTTTTTGATACAATAGTCCAGCGAACAAAACCTTGTCTGCCATACTCCCACAGCCAATATTCAATTGCTTGTTCCATTCTGGTTTCAGTAGTATAATGAAAGTCATCTCCCCCGCAATTATCACTATTGAAAAATGGTACAGCTTTTTCATCAGAATATACTTTTAATAAATCTTCCTTGTCCTTTTTACTTACCATTCTTAACATATAGTTTTCATTCTCATATTTAGGACATCTTTCATATGGGTTCAACATAAATGCACCTCCGTTTTTATTAACACTATATCACGGTATATATGACAACAGTATGTCATAGTTATTTGTATAAAGAAACAATTTTTGAAGCTACTTTAAAAAGGCGTTTACGTATTTCTTTTGGTGCAATTACCTCAACATCATCACCTAATGACAATAGCGTACCAAGCCAGAACTGCTCATTTTCCACCACGGTCAATTTCATGAACGTGTTTCCATTCGGAAGGTTCTCAATTACGCTCCCTTTCAGATATTCTTGAACCCGCGACCGTGCCTTTTCTTTACATTTTACAACAACATCTATATATTGACGACAATCTGTTTTATCAGACTTTTTCAAAATACTTTCTGGAGCGTCATGTTCTTTTGTAAACGGGATATCCGTAATTTTTAAATCCCTCATCCTTACCAATTTATAGGTACGATAATCGTTTTTTATTTTAGAGTAAGCAAGAAGATACCAAGCGTACCACCTGTATAAGACTGCAATCGGCTCTACACTGTGTACACGAGTTTCATTGTTATTATTCGTATATATAAAATCTACCATACGTTTTTGAACTATGGCAGTTTGCAATGTTTGCAGAGTAGCTTGCTCACCTTCTCGTAAGACAGAAAAATCTAATATAATATTCATATTGTTTTGATTAAATATGTGAGATATTTTTTCTAATGTATGTTTTGCATTTTGATCATTTGTAGCCGAAACCAATCCTTTAAGCGCAGTCAAAATATAAGAATAATCATTTGAAGTGGCAAGATGTTTATCAAGTTTAAACTGCGAGGATATTTCATAACCACCTGTTGCCCCAGTTACTGAAATAATCGGAATTCCGGCAAGACATAATGAGTCAATATCTCTCTGGATAGTTCGCACGGAAACTTCAAAATATTTAGCTAATTCATTCGCAGATGTTCTTCCATGATTGAGAAGATAGACGGTTATCGCATAAAGACGTTCTATTTTCATTTACTCATTCCTCCTAATTTCTAAAATGTATTATATCTTAATGAGCCTTTGTAGTTCAATAAACAGCCAATATAATCTGTTATATCTTGTTATGAGATTTCTTGTTCCTATCTTTGTTCTTATAAGCAGTTAGTAAAATATACTTGTGCAAACTTTATAAACAGATAAGGTGAACACATTCAAAGGATTTAATTAAAATACTGTAACCACTGTTAATAGACAATAATTTTACAAAAAGATATACTTTAAAAAAACAGGCTTGCTTATCAATGTATTCCACGAAGCAAGCCTGTTTTACTTATCCTTGAATTTTCCAGTTACTATCCTTATGAAGCGTCAGCTCATATTGTGATACCTGTGTCGCCTTTGTCTGATTATCAATGAATTTTACAGCTACTTTGACTTTCACATTATCGCCGTCAGCCGTAAATACAGGATTGACAAGCTCGGAATAGAGGTAGTCACCGTTTATCGGTTCAAGAGCATTTCCCTCTACATAGTAGGCAAGCTCCTTGTCCGTTGCGGTAGGGTACAGCTTGAAGAACGTTTCCAAAAATGCCGTAGCGTCATTGACGGTGTCAGCGTCCACGCTGTTGTCTGCTTCCTGTGCTTTTGGTTCATAATCGGATTTTTCCATAGTTGAGGCAAGGGTCGGGTTCTGGATAATCACCATATCCCCGTCAGCGTCCACATGAACAATCACGGTATAGGTTTCTGATACATTCCTTGTCTGGTCGCCCTCTTTTATCTGCTGATCTACTTCGTAGGTAACAGTAAAAGCGTCCTCCCCAGACTGTTCCACGTCCCAGATAAATACGTCCGTGACCGTGGAGCTGGTCGGTATATCCGTTCTCACCGTATCAACATTCAAATCCTGCAATTCCTGTGTCAGATAAGCACTGATAGACTGTGTCCTTGCTTCGATAGCTTCCTTGCTGTTGCTCCATGTGTAATAGGACTTCGCAAAGTTCTTGATAAAATTTTCTATGCCGTTGGTGTCATTCAAACGGAGCTGTATGGTTTCTATCTCATGCGTGGTGTGCTGGTCGATAGCCGTAAAATTCTTATACACACCAAAGCTCACACTTGCGATAAGCACCACCCAGAGGGCAATGACGGACTTCTTATGCGTCCCCACTTTCATAGTGTGGACTTTCTTTTCCTTTATCGGTTTTTCTTTCTTCTTAAACATGATTTCCATTCCTTTCTATTGCTTAATTCTGCCAGCCCCTATCAAATGCTGTTGCCAGTAGGAGCTTGTAAGGTCGGCATAGCCTATCGGGTCGCCAGCGTGGTACATCTGGTTATTTCCCACATAGATACCGACGTGGGTCACATACGTTCCCGCATTGTAGGTACTGTGGAAGAACACCAAATCCCCAGCCTGTGCCTGTGAAAGCGGGATATGCTGGGTAGCGTCATACTGTGCCTGTGCCGTTCTCGGCAGATTGATACCCGCCTTGCCATAGCACCATTGAACCAGCCCCGAACAGTCAAAAGAAGTGTTAGGATTGCTCCCACCGTACACATAGTCCCAGCCTTGATATTTGAGAGCTTCGTTCATTATCTTCTGTGCCAGTTCACCCGATACTTGACTGACCGTGAGATACTGGCTCACAAGCTCCACATAGAACATATTCCCATACCCGTAACGCCAGCCACCATTGCGGGCGACAGCGATAGGGTTCGTGTAGGTGACTTTCTTCCCGCCAGATTTATCACGGGCGAAATTCTCTGCCAGCGTGAAGCTGTGTTTTTTTCCATTCTTAGCCACATAGTTGATATAACCACCGCCATAGTTATAGGACTGCACCACGACGTTTATATCCTCTCTGCCTTGACTTTCTGCTGAAGAAAGCAGGGACGCAAAATACTTGCACCCCTGCTTGATTGAGCTTTCTGTATCAAGAGAATTAGGCGGTAAGCCCATGCTCTCGGAACTCTGCATAACGTCCTCGGCTGTCCCGCCACTTTCCACCTGTATGATTGCCAGCAGATAGGGGACGTACTCGGATATGCCGTATTCTCTGGCGTATTTCTCCACCATAGGCTGATGTTTCAAGACCTC
>NZ_NFKJ01000035.1 GCF_002160325.1 Lachnoclostridium sp. An181 | reverse complement strand
TTTATTATATCTCATTCATTTTTGTTTGTCAAGAACTTTTTTATTTATTTTTTCAAGTCCTTTCCAAACTCCTCCGCCGCTCTTTGCGACAGCCATATTAGATTATCATTTCTTTCAAAATTTGTCAACACTTTTTTTAATTTGTTTCAAACTTTTTCAAGAAACAAAACGGAGAAAGAGGGATTTGAACCCTCGCGCCGGTTGCCCGACCTACACCCTTAGCAGGGGCGCCTCTTCAGCCTCTTGAGTATTTCTCCACGCCTGAATCCTTTTTGATATTCTTTTCCGCTGTAGCGAATTTTATTATACTAAACCAATCCCATTGTGTCAACGCTTTTTTTGATGTTTTTTGCACATTTTTGTATTCTTTAAAAAGAAGACTATATATAGAATTTGTTTTCATGTTTCTTCTATATATAGTCTTTGTTTTTTCTATTTTATATATTTTTCTGTATAACTTCTTCGATTCTATGTTTTACTTCCTCTGCAATCTCATGGGTTTTCATATCCTTGTACTCATCATATGTGATTGGTTCCAGGAAATGTACCTGAACAGTCACCTTCGCTGCAGAGTTCATATCAAAAGGTTTAAAGGAATCTATAAGTGCAACCGGGATGATCGGGCACTTCGCTTTTGTAGCAGCTTTAAAGCTTCCACCTTTGAATTCTCCCGGATGATTTCCATTTTTTGAGCGGGTTCCCTCTGCAAATATGAGGTAATTTCTCCCATTGCTTACTTCCTTTGAAACATCCATGATGATCTGCATAGACTGACGGATATCTTCCCTGTCCATCAGATATGCTTTCATACACGCAAAAACCTGTTTGAGAAATTGGATATTTCCCACTTCCTTTTTTGCCACAACGGAAAATGGAATGGGGCATGCCTCGATAATGGCAAGTACATCGTAAAGTCCCTGGTGATTCGGAAAAAACATAAATCCACTCTGTGTAGGAAGATTTTCCTGGCCATGTACATCAATGTGGACTCTTCCTCCCTTGTTTGCCTTTTTTGTAATGTATCGAAGAAGATTATATCTTTGCCCTTCCGTATACTTTTCCGTATGAGATGCATAGTAGCATAATTTGCACCACATAAACGGCACCAAAATTATATTTCTAAATACCATCAACAATATACGTTTCATAATCCTTCTGCGATATTACATCGTTTCCTTTCTGTATTCTTTTGTCGCACTTTCATATAAGTTATTTCCTTTGCTGTCAACCACAACAATGACCGGGAAATTCTCAACTTCTAATTTCCTTATAGCCTCTGTCCCCAAATCATCGTATGCAATGACTTCTGCCTTTTTGATACACTTTGATAAAAGTGCACCTGCCCCACCTACAGCTGCAAAATATATAGATTGATTCTTTACGATCGCATCCAGAACCTCTTTGTTTCTTTTTCCTTTTCCTATCATTCCGCCAAGGCCAAGGTCAAGGAGTTTTGGGGTGTATTTATCCATCCTGCTGGCAGTCGTAGGACCTGCGGATCCAATAGGCCTGCCATCCCTTGCAGGGGACGGTCCCATATAGTACACAAGCTGTCCGCAAAGATCCACGGGCAGATTTTTTCCTTCCATCAGTGCCTCATACATTCTTTTATGTGCAGCGTCCCTGGCCGTATAGATCGTCCCGGTCAAATACACGTAATCACCTGCTTTTAATGTCCTTGTAATTTCCTTTGACGCAGGTACGGTTAAATTCCTTTCCACTTTTTTTCCCTCCTCATCTTTAAATGGCTCTCACTACGTGCCGGTTTACGTGACAACAGATATTTACGGCTACCGGAAGTCCTGCGATATGGGTTGGATATGTGTCGATATTCACGGCAATCGCTGTAGTTCTTCCTCCAAGTCCTCCGGGACCGATTCCAAGTCCATTGATTTTTTCAAGCAGCTCTTCTTCCATTTGTTTTACATATGGAATATCAGAATGTTCTCCCACCTCTCTAGTAAGTGCTTCTTTTGCCATGACCGCACATTTTTCAAATGTTCCTCCAATACCAACTCCAACGACCATTGGGGGACATGCATTCGGTCCCGCATCTGCAACTGCATCCAAAACTGCTTTCTTAACTCCTTCGATTCCGTCAGCAGGTTTTAGCATGAATACTCTGCTCATATTTTCGCTTCCAAACCCTTTTGGCGCTACTTTAATGACTACTTTATCTCCCTGCACAATTTTATAATGGATGATTCCCGGCGTATTATCCTTTGTATTTTCCCGAATCAGCGGATCACTTACCACAGATTTTCTTAGATATCCTTCCACATATCCTTGTCTGATGCCTTCATTTACTGCATCCTCCAGGTTTCCCCCTTCTAAATGGACATCCTGTCCTACTTCAAGAAATACAACAGCCATTCCTGTATCCTGACAGATAGGAATTGTGTCATTCCCTGCAATATGAAGATTTTCCAGCAATTGTTCCAGTATCTTTTTTCCGACCTGGGACTCCTCTGATAGAGCGGCCTTCTTCATTGCCTTTTCCATGTCAGGAGACAGGAAGTGATTTGCCTCTATACACATTTCTTTTACATTTTTAGTAATTTCCTGTACATTCACTGTGCGAATCATCTTTAAAGTTCCTCTCCTCTTTTATTTTCTGTCTGATTTTCATTAATTGATCTCTTTTCATCAGCTTTTTTTATTATAGTATACTTTACAGTGCGGGTCAAAATGTAAATCCGTTTCCTTTATTTGACTTCTGCCATGCGTAATTTTATAATAAAAGGCAGAGTAAATCTGAGAAAGACGAGGGTTGAGCTATGGTTAAAGAAGTAAATATTGAGGAATTAAAAAAGACAGCTGTAGACATTTTTCACCAGGGATTTGCCTGTTCCGAAGCTGTCATCTATGCTGTCAAGAAACATTTTGAGTTAGATTTATCCGATGATGCAATTGCATTGAGCTCTGGTTTTCCGTGGGGACTTGGCGGGGCCGGCTGTATCTGCGGAGCACTGGCAGGAGGCACGATGTGTATCGGATATTTCTTTGGACGCCGCACTCCCGGAGATCCATGTATCAATAAATGTTTTGCGCTGACGAATGAATTTCATGATTATTTCAAAAAAGAATGCGGCAGCTCCTGCTGCCGCGTATTGACAAAGGGTATGGAAAAGGATTCTCCTGAGAGAAAAGCACAATGCACACGTTTTGTTGAAACTGCCGTCACCGGAGTTGCCAATATTGTGATGAGGGAGTTGAATGAAGAAAAATAAAAGGAATTTTATCTTTTTTGTTTTTCACTTAGCAGGAGGAGGACATCGGAAGGTATCATGATTCCAATCTTCCTCCCCTGCACAAGATTTTCTGATCTCTCTTTCTCAATTCCTATGCGCAGGGTTTTTTTAGAAATATTTCCGCCCCTGTCTTTAATTCTCACCAAAAGGATATTTTCAAAAGGGGCTTCGATGACCCTCTCTATCTCTGCCCATTTTTCTGTATCTGGTTCTGTCACTTTAATATAATGCGCGTGTATGCCTACATGGGTAATATCCTCGTGCACAGGCTCTGTTAAATTAAATCTAAGATTCCAGTCCGTACAAAAAATATGGTTGTCCTCCTTTTTCATCGGGGAAATATTTTTACATCCTGTCAAAAGCGCGGTTGCCACTGTCTTTGGATTTTTGAACAGCTCTTTTTTTCCTCCGCTGATTTCCATATGTCCTTTTGAGATAACCCCCATCTCCTGGCACAGGCGGTAGATTTCATCACGATTGTGGGACACGAGTAGGAGTTCTTTTCCGTACTCTTCGGAAATATTTAAAATCTCAAGCTCAAGCTGCCATTTCAGATAACTGTCCACAGCGGAAAATGGTTCATCCAAAAGAATGATTTCCGGTTCAGATGCAAGTACTCTTGCAATTGCAGTCCTTTGCCTTTGTCCTCCGGAGAGCATGGATGGATATTTTTTCTCCATTCCATCCAGAAAAAAACGATTCATCAATTTCCTGGCATATGCATTTTTTTCTTTTCCGGATATTTTTTTCTTCATCCCTGATTTTATATTCTCTATGACTGTCATATTTGGAAACAAAGCATAGTCCTGAAAAAGGTATCCCACATTCCTCTTTTGAGGCGGAAGATCGATTTTCTTTTCCGAGTCAAATAAGATACGTCCATTCAGCACAATCTTTCCTCTGTCAGGTCTTTCGATTCCAGCAATACATTTCAATGTCATGCTCTTTCCGCATCCGCTCTCCCCAAGCACACCATAAATATTTTCTTTTGTATCAAAACAGACATCCAAATCAAAATCGGAGAAATGTTTTTGTATATCCACATATAATGCCACCCTATCTCTCCTCCTTTTCCTTTTTTTGTCTGCTGTTTACAAAGTTCATTCCCAACACTGCTACAAGCGAGATAACCAAGATTACAGCCACCCACTGATACGCTTTTTCCCTGTCCCCTGCCTGCATGGCAGAATAGACAGCAATGGCAGCCGTCTGTGTTTTTCCCGGAATATTTCCTGCGAGCATGACAGTTGCCCCGAATTCTCCAAGGGCACGGGCAAATGCAAGGATCACCCCTCCTACGATCCCAGGTAGACAATTTGGAAACACTACCCGCCAAAAAATTTTGAAATTCGACATGCCAAGTGTCTGCGCAGCATAATATAAGTGAGAATCAAACTGCTCAAACGCTCCTCTGGCTGTCCGGTACATCAACGGAAAAGATACAACAGCTGACGCAGCTACTGTTCCAAGCCACGAAAATACAAAAACAATGCCATACTGCGAAAGCAAATTTCCAACAGGACCGTTTTTTCCGAAAAATACAAGAAGAAAAAAACCAAGAACTGTAGGTGGAAGCACTAAAGGAATCGTGAATAATGTATCCACGATCCCCTTTCCCCGTTTCATATGTACCACCTTCCATGCACAGAAAATCCCTGCAAAAAATGTGATCAAAGTGGCCACAACCGCTGTCTTTAAAGATAAGATTAAAGGTGTCATATCCATTACTTTTTATCTCCCATTCAAATTCAAAGGCCTTCTACTCTTCATATCTGGTAAATCCATATTTTTCAAAAACCTTTTTTGCCTCATCTGATTTGATGTACTCTAAAAATTTTTCTGCCTCTTCTTTCTTTTCCGAGCTCTTTACAATACCTGCCGGGTAGATGACTTTGTCACCGCTTCCTTTCGGAGCTTCGCATACAATTTCCACATTTTCTTCAATCATCGCATCTGTCTGGTACACAATTCCGCAGTCCACATTTTTGCTTGCAGTCCAGTCCAAAACCTGTCGTACATCGGATGCAAGGTTTGCTTTTTCCTTAATCTTGTCCCAAAGTCCAAGATTTTCATAGATTGTCTGCGTGTACTGCCCCACCGGCACTCCTTCTCCTCCGATAGCCACCATAGATACTTTGTCCCCGGCTACATCCTCAAAAGACTGAATGTCCGGTCCAGAGTCTTTGGGTTTTATGAGCACAACTTTATTTTCAAGAAGATTGACAATGGAATCATCATCCATAAGACCTTTTTCCTTCAAATCATCCATCTGCTTTGTGGCAGCAGAAATAAACATATCTGCAGGAGCACCTTCCTCTATCTGTGTCTGAAGAGTTCCTGACGATCCAAAGTTGAAGGTAAATGTAACATTTCCGTTTTCCTTTTTGTAATTCTCTCCAAGTTCTTCCATAACGTCCGTCATACTTGCAGCAGCCATGATCTGCAGCTCTACTTCCTGTTTTTTCTCTTCGTTTTTTGTTCTGTTTTTCTCCTCTTTACCGCATCCAATCAGCAGTGCTCCAAAAAGACTCATGGCTAAAATTACACTTAAAAATTTTTTCACTCTTCTTCCTCCAATGCAGTAAATAAATCTCCTTCTCTTACAATTCCTCCGTGTACAACCCTGCAGAAAATTCCTTCTCTTGGCATAATGCATTCTCCCATTGTTTTCTGGATATTGCATCCAGTGTGGCATTCTTTTCCTATCTGCGTCAATTCCAAAATCACATCTTTGCATTGAAACCTTGTACCCACGGCAAAACTTTTCAAATCATATCCCTGAACGATTAAATTCTCTCCGAACGCTCCGTCTTCTATCTTTGCGCCCCTATCTTTAAATGCCTCGATCTCCTCATATGGAAGGATACTTACCTGTCTGTGCCATTTTCCTGCATGTGCATCACCTTTAAGACCAAAATCTTCAATGATCTCACACTCATGAACATTGACTTTAGGCGTTCCTTTTTTTCTGCTGATGCAGACTGCTTTTATAATTCCCATAATTCTCCTTTATGCCCTTTTAAATTCTTTTTCCAAAACTGCAGTTTGGATAATGACAGGTATCACAGTTTAAACATAGTCCTCCGTGACCCATTTTCACAATCTCCTTTTTACTTACTTTTATGTCTGCCGCTGCTCTTGGGAGAATCAGATCAAATATGGTTGCCTTTGCATACATGACACATCCAGGCAGTCCCATGATCGGCGTTCCGTCCGCAAAATAGCCGAGCAAAAACATAGCTCCCGGCAGCACCGGTGCTCCGTATGTGATAATGTCAGCTCCACTTTCACATATTGCCCCAGGGGTCATGTCATCCGGGTCCACACTCATTCCTCCGGTACAGACGATCATATCCAGACGTTGCTCTTTCATGATCCGTATTGCATCCACGATCTCCTCTTTTTGATCCGGTACCATAATATGTTCTTTTACATGGATTCCATACTGTCTCAGCTTTTCCATTACAACCTGCGTAAATGTATCTTTGATTCTTCCATAGAACACCTCATTTCCCGTTGTCACGATCCCGGCTGTCTTTCTTTTGTATGGAACAACCCGAAACAATGGCGTATGGCCTGCAATTTTTTTTGCCTGTTCCATTTTCTGCTTTTCAATCACAAGAGGAATGATCCTTGTACCTGCAAGTTTTTCTCCTTTTTTTACTGCCCGGTTTGTGTGGATGGTTGCTATCATGATATTATCCAGCTCATTGATTTTGTCAAGACGTTCCACATCCACTTGGAACAGGCCGTCCCTGTCCGCAATAAGTTCAATCTTTCCTTCTTTGACATCAGACTTACTTATCCCTTCATTTACGCATATATCAGCCAAAATTTCAGCAGCCTCGTTTTCATGCATCATAGACTCATCTTTTTCCCACACATACAAATGGTCTTTTCCAAGAGATAAAAGTACCGGAATATCCTCCTCTGCCACAACATGGCCTTTTTTGAAGGCAACTCCCTTTTTTTCATCTTTGATAATGACTGTAATATCATGACATATAACGTGACCTACTGCATCTTGTGTCCTTATCTTCTTCATGCTAAATCCTCCTCGTATAATAAGTTTGTAAGCATAAAACAGCTTACAGACTTATTCTTTTTTGATTAGACAGAAGGATAATTCTAAACATCCTTTCAGAAGAGGCTTCTTCC
>NZ_NFKJ01000034.1 GCF_002160325.1 Lachnoclostridium sp. An181 | reverse complement strand
CCTGGCCGTTTCCGATCACATATCCGCCTTTTTTTACAGTGATATCATAGGTGCCATCTGCAAGCGCCATCATGTATGTACCGTCTGCTGCTGTTGTTGTTGTCTGATCGCCGGCTTTTACTTGTGCACCTTCCACAGGAGCACCGCTCTCGTCCACAACTTTACCTGTAACCTGGTAGGTTGCCACTTCTGCCTGGCCTGTGTAGTGGATATCCTTCAGATAGACGTCTGACGGTGTTCCGGACCATCCGCCCACTTTGATGGCAATCTTGTCCGTAAGATCCGTAAGGCTGCTAAAATCTTCTTCAAATGCCTTCTGTCCGTCAACTGTCAATGTCAATTTTTTGTCAGCTGTCCAATCCAGGCGGAATGTTGTCTCTGTGTTCTGGGCAGGTGCTGCCACTCTGCCTCCTTGATACCAGTCCCCGCTGCCGCCCTGATATTTCTGCCAGAACCAGCCGTTTGTATTGTATCGTATCCTACAAACATTCCGTTTCCTGCGTCTTTGTAACCAAGATAGATGCCAAATCTTGTGTTTGCAGCTGTGGTACCGCTCTTCATGGTCGCCTCAAAGTATCCGTCCTTTGTAAAATCAAAGGTATTCGGATTTACAAACATTGCCGGCAAAGGATTGCTTGTACCATCTGTCGTCCCGTTTCCATTTCCGGTGGACGCTTTCAGATGCAGCCATCCGTCTTCTACTGCATTGACTGTGTCCTGCCCTTTTACAGTAGTCTCATCCTGTGTCCACGCATCATTGATGCCGTCCTGCAGTGCCTTTGTCTCTTTAGAAACTCCGTCCTCTGCCTGAACTTTCAAAGATGTGTAGCCTAATGTTCCCGCTGCCTGCGGTACTGCCATGCTTGCTACCAAGAGCATGCTGAGCACTTTTAAATTTCTCTTCTTCATAATATCTTCCTTTCTTCCAAGAGATAAAATGTCCCTTTAAAGACTGACTGTATTATACAATTAATTATATTGTTTTTCAATTACTACCCTCCCCCGTAGAATTTTCAGCATTTTTTACAAATTACACGCAAAAAAATAGTGCCGTGGACTTCAAACCACAGCACTATTACTATACCTCTAAAATTGTTCTAAATTCCGGAAATATCTTGAACGTTAAAATTCATCCTGGCAGACAGGGCGAAATCCTGACTTTGTCAACGCTTCGATCGCCTTTTCATTGTCCTCCACACGGAAAATCATATATGCCTTCCCCTTGTTTCTCGCATTGAATGCATAAGTGTATTCCAGATTGATGTTTGCTTTGCCAAGAGCATCCAGCACATGGTAAAGTCCGCCCGGTTCATCCGGTATGGCAACCGCCAGAACTTTTGTGATGGAGCAGACGTACCCCGCCTCCTTCAAGACGCAGGCTGCCCGGTACACATCGTCCACGATCACACGAAGGATCCCGAAATCCTTTGTATCCGCCACAGACAATGCCCTCATATTAATCCCATTTTCATAAAATACCTTTGCAAACTCTGCAAGCTTTCCAGGCGTATTTTCCACAAATACAGAAATCTGTTTTACGGTCATTGCTTTTCCCTCCTTATTATTAATACAAATGCCGTTTGTCAACAACTCTTTTGGCTTTTCCTTCACTTCTTTCAATGGATTTCGGGGCAACCAGTTTGACTTTTGCATAAATTCCAAGCATTGCCTTAAGTGCTCCAACCAGCTCTTTTTCCCTTTCTTCCATTCTTCCCAGAGAGTCTGAGAACATTTCCGGTGTCATTTCAACCTGGACTTCAATCGTATCGCTGTTGTTTACACGGTCAACAATGATCTGATAATTTGCGGCATACCCTTTATTCAGCAGCACTGTCTCAATCTGTGACGGGAATACATTGACTCCTTTTACGATCAGCATGTCATCACTTCTGCCCATTGGTTTGGACATCTTGACATGTGTCCTTCCGCAGGAACATTTCTCCCTGCTGAGCACGCAGATATCTCTTGTACGGTATCTTAACAGCGGGAACGCCTCCTTTGTGATACTGGTAAATACCAGCTCTCCTTTTTCCCCTTCCGGAAGCACTTCCCCTGTATTCGGATCAATGATTTCCGCTATGAAATGGTCTTCATTGATGTGCATACCTGTCTGCTCACTGCATTCAAAGGCAACTCCAGGTCCTGAAATTTCTGTCAGGCCATAGATATCATACGCCTTGATTCCAAGAGATTTTTCAATGTCCCTTCTCATCTCCTCTGTCCATGCTTCTGCTCCGAAAATACCGGCTTTCAATTTGATCTGATCTTTCAGCCCTCTCTCATTGATACTCTCTCCAAGGTAGGCTGCGTAGGAAGGTGTACAACACAAAATTGTGGAGCCCAGATCGCACATGAACTGAATTTGCCTGTCGGTGTTTCCTGAGGACATCGGCAATGTCAGTGATCCGACTTTGTGGGAACCTCCGTTGAGTCCTGGTCCTCCTGTGAAAAGTCCGTATCCATAGCATACATGGACAACATCTTCATTCGTGCCTCCTGCCGCCATAATCGCGCGCGCACAGCAGTCATCCCACAAATCCAGGTCATGCTGTGTGTAAAATGCGACAACTCTTCTTCCAGTCGTGCCACTTGTGGACTGGATCCTCACACAGTCTTTCAGTGGTTTTGCGAGCAGTCCATACGGGTATGCATCCCTTAAATCATCTTTAGTAATGAACGGAAGTTTATGTAAATCCTCTACGGACTGAATATCGTCCGGAGTCACCTGTTTTTCCTCCATCATCTTTCTGTAATACGGAACATGCTCATACACATGCCGCACCTGCTTTACAAGTCTTTCGGACTGCCATTTTTTAATCTGCTCCCTGGAAGCACATTCAATGTCCGGTTGATAATAATGCTCTGTCATTTTCTTTTTCTCTCCTTCGATAAATGTCTATATTTATAGTTTAATGATAGCATTTTCATCATTTTCCGTAAACCGAGAATTTTATCATTTTAAAGCGAGAATGCAACAAAGTCATGGAGTGATTTTTAACCCAAACTCCTGTCCATAGACTCTTAACAGCTTTTCATCAAACAGCGATAAAAAAGGGAACCATTGCCCCATAGATAATTGTTTATCTATTTTTGCAATGGCCCCGTGAAACACTCCTTATATGATTATTTATCCCATCAAATCGTAAATTTCTATGATGTTCAGAATTATATTTATTTACGTCCGCAGTTGCATGTTCCTGTATCAAATTCCGGATTGAACGCGTAGAAGTTTTTGCTGTCCAGGCGCTCCTGCACAATACGGAGACTTTCCCCGAATCTTTGATAGTGCACAATTTCTCTCTCTCTCAAAAAACGGATTGGATCACAGATCTCCGGGTCCTTGATCAGTCTCAAAATATTGTCGTATGTTGTCCTCGCCTTTTGTTCTGCAGCCATGTCTTCATGAAGGTCTGTGATCGGATCACCTTTTGACTGAAAAACGGTTGCTGTCCATGGCGTCCCCCCTGCAGACTGCGGCCAAAGCGCCAGTGTGTGGTCCACATAATATTTATCAAAACCAGACTCTTTTATCTCCTCCGGAGATAAATTTTTTGTGAGCTGATATACGATCGCACATATCATCTCCATATGGGCCAGCTCCTCTGTTCCGATGTCAGTCAGCACACCAGCCACTTCTTTATACGGCATCGTATATCTTTGGGACAGATAGCGCATGGAGGCAGCCAGCTCCCCGTCCGGTCCGCCGAACTGACTGATGATCACCTGCGCCATTTTCGGATTTGTCTGTGTTATCTTCACAGGGTACTGAAGTCTTTTTTCATAAATCCACATACTAGCACACTCCTCCCATCCAAGGCCATGGCTCTTCGGTCCAGGTCCATGTATTCTCATTACTTTCTGAAACTAAATCCACAGTGAGCGGACCATAAAGTCTTGCATACTCTTTTAATGCATCATTTCTCATTCTGCTGTATTTGCGAAAATGTTCCAGCGCCTCATTGTTATCCGGATGGGTATCAAGAAATAGTTTGGTATCGTCCACCACAAAACTGACCTCATTGATATACTGAAGCATCTCCTGTCTTGACTTATTCATCATCGGCAGCCTCCTCCCACACCATAAAACGGTTTATCCAATTCCTCAAAAATCGTTCCCCGGCAGAAAGCTTTTCCTGGCTCATATATATTCCGCCATTCCTGCCACGGGACATAGGCCATGGCAAGCACCTGTTTTTCAGACTGTCCGGCCATGTTTCTGCCTTCAGTACAGCGTGAGGTTTTCGCATATCCACGCGTATCATAGGCCATATAATTTCTCATGTTGTTTCTATAATTCTGCATCTTTTTGCCCCTTTCATCATACCTATACTTTAATAGTATGAAAGACACAAAAAAAGGGTTCCCACTATCCCTCAATTCCATTTTGCCGGCAATATGTAACAATAATATCAATAAATTCCCCTGTCGTCGGCCGAAGATTCAGAGGATACGAGGATATCTGTTTTAAAAGATCCCGATTTCCATATTCCCAACACGCTGTCACAACTGTTCTGATATTTCTCTCCACACTGTACACAGATGTATTGTACTTTTCTGCAATCGCAGGGTACAGTCCTGTAGTGATGGAGAGCAGATAAGAACTGTCTCTGACAGCAAGCAGGATGGCATAATGCAGGAAACGATATCCATAATATGTTGAGTTAATACCCAGTTCATGAATCAACCTCTCAATCCTTCCCATAACATCTCCTTTCCCATACATTGAGATAAACCACTGTTTTTCATAATATCGCATATTTCGTCAGAAATCTATTTCTTAGACATTATTCGACTTTTTTCGACGGATATTTTTTTCGACATTTTTAAACTTCAGTAAAGAGATATAATTATCTCATAAAACAGAAAACAGGTGAGAACAGCATGTTTTCACTGCTCTCACCCGTTTTTTATTTTGCCTGTTCCTGTAATGTGATCTCAACTGTTTTTTCTACATATTCACCGCTCTTATCTGGTATCTGGATCACTATCTCCACTGTCTCGCCGGCTTTATAGTACTGCATCAGATCCTGCAGGACATCCATACTTGTAACGCTTGTGCCATCAAACTTTGTGATAATACTGCCCTTTGTGATCCCTGCTTTATCTGCTGCTCCGCCTTCTGTAACTTCAGAGATGAAAACTCCTGACGGCATATTGTAAAGCTTTGAGCTTTCATTGCTGACATCCAAACCGGAAATGCCAATGTACCCTCTTTCACTTTCATCTACCTTTGACCTTGTTGTCTTGTTCATCAGGTTAGTCAGAATATCACTCACATCGGAAACCGGAATTGCATATCCCATGCCTTCCACTGCCTCGCCGGATACTTTTGCGGAATTAATCCCAATAACTTCTCCGTTTGCGTTGAGCAAAGCTCCACCGCTGTTTCCCGGATTGATCGCTGCATCTGTCTGAATATATTTGACGGAAGAATTATTTTTTGTTCCGTCACTGTTTTCTCCGCCAAGCTCTCTCTCTGTTGCACTGACAATCCCTGTTGTAACGGACTGACCATATCCAAGAGCATTTCCAATGGCAATTACAGGCTCTCCTACCTGAAGAGTTGAGGAATCCCCTAACGTAGCTACTGCGATTTCCTTACTTGTTTCTTCCGGAATATCTTTCAGAGCTACAGATATGACAGCCAGGTCTTTCTCTGCATCTGTGCCTTTAATCTGTGCCTGCACACTGTTATTATCAACAAAAGTAACCGTCAAAGTAGATGCATTTTCTACTACGTGGTTGTTAGACACGATCAATAGCTCTGTATCGTTTTGTCCGATAATGATCCCAGAACCTGTACTGGTACTTTCCTGAGGCATCACTCCGCCGAAGAATCCCTGGACTTCCTGAACACTTAAATTCGTAATAGAAACAACAGACGGCATCGCATTTTTTACAACTTCAGAGACATCGGATGCCACTGTGCTGGTGCTTTGATTCAGCTTTGTTGTCTTTGCACTGCCGGATGTCTGGGCCGTGGCAATCTGTTTATTGTTTGTTCCAAGGATTTTTCCCACCATGTAATTTGTCCCCTGAAATGCAGCTCCGCCGACCGCTCCAAAAATCACTGCGCATCCGACAAGGACTGCTGCTTTTTTCATGATCTTCTTGTGTCCTTTTTTTGGCTGCTTTTTGTTGTCCTCCGGTTCCTGTACTGGTTCCTCCGGTTGTTCATCAAACTGATAGTAATTATATTCATTATCCATATTCAGGACTCCCTTCTTTTCCTTTTCTGGATATAAGTTTAGTACAGAATTGTGATAGTTTTGTGATAAAATGATAAAAAAAATGTGTAAAAAATAGGCTTCGCCTATTCAACTCCCCTGCCCCTCATTCATGAGGGGATAGGGGGTTTTCTTTTGTTACTTTTTCTTGCATAATAGATTTATGAACATCTTACAAAGAATCTTTGCAGACCATTATGAAGAAATTAAATATACTCTTCACCCCAGAAAAACTGAGATAGAAAATATTGATAAAATGATCACCTGTGGTGACCATTCTTTTGGTGGTGCCATGTACTCTTGTCCGCACTGTGGGAACTTCAAATTCGTTCCTTTCCGCTGTCACAGCCGTTTTTGCCCTTCATGTGGCAACAAATATGCTATGGAACGCACCACCAGTATGTCTTTCAAACTCGTCAGTGTCCAACACCGCCATTGCGTTTTTACCATTGATGAGAATCTCCGTGCCTTTTTTCTTCAGGACCGTTCTCTCCTGAACTGCCTCTTCCATTCCGTCTCCAGTGTAATATCAAGGATGTTTTTCAATCTGAACCATGCCAAAAATTTTACTCCCGGCTATATCATGGTCCTTCATACTTTTGGCCGCGATCTCAAATGGAATCCCCACATTCACTGCCTCCTTTCCGAAGGCGGCTACAGTGATGATGGATTCTGGCGTCATGTAAAACACTTTAACTACAACTATCTCCGTAATGCTTTCCGTACTGCTCTTCTCAATGAACTGGAAAACAGAATCGGACCTTCTTTCAAAAAAGTAAAAGCGAAATGTTACACCCAGCATAAACAGGGCTTCTATGTCTATGCCAAACCGAATCTCTGCGATCCGAAAATAGTGGCTAAATACATCGGCCGCTATCTTGGCAGGCCAGTAATTGCTACTTCCAGGATTGACCGGTATGACGGAGATACCGTTACTTTCCACTATAACCGCCACGAAGATGAACAGTATGTGCAAGAAACTTTGCCTGTTATGGATTTCATAAAACGTCTCATCCGACACATCTCGGAAAAACATTTTAAAATGATCCGCTATGGTGGTCTGTATGCAAGGCACCGTAAGATTGATTCAAAACTGCACCTTGTCATCTCAAAAGAGAAGCACAGGATATACCGCAGCTTCGCTCAATGGAGAACTTCTATTTTTCTCTCCTTTGGATATGACCCCCTGTATTGTTCCGAGTGTAATCATAAAATGGAGTTCCTGGAACTCTATTACAACCACAAGCGCGTACCTCTCGAAGAAATGTACGAGAAAATAATGTCCAAATCTCGTGGAAAGCGTTCCTCCGCATAAAACTGTTGTGATATAATCCTCTCAAAGGAGGATGTTTACCATGAAACCAGATATTGAGGAACTGCGCAAAAAATACATAGTGAATCCACCCCAAGGAATGACATCCGCGGACATTCGCCATATGAGTGAGGATGACCTTCTAGATATGGATTATTTTCTGAATGAAGACGACCCTTTTGACGATTTGTTTGGAGAAGAAGGTTTTTATATCTTCTAAATCTAACCATCGTCCTATTGTCATGTCCATTCCCCTGTTGATTTAACATGTGTTCGATCGGCAGGGATTCTTTTTCCCCTTATCCAAAATCGAAATTTCCTATAAAA
>NZ_NFKJ01000033.1 GCF_002160325.1 Lachnoclostridium sp. An181 | reverse complement strand
GTTTATTATATCTCATTCATTTTTGTTTGTCAAGAACTTTTTTATTTATTTTTTCAAGTCCTTTCCAAACTCCTCCGCCGCTCTTTGCGACAGCCATATTAGATTATCACATCTGCTATCTTTTTGTCAAGCACTTTTTTCTTTTTGATCTCCCGATCTTTCTTCCAGCGCTCGCCGTTTTTCGACAGCTCCGTTATCATATCATCCTCCCCTCCTTCTGTCAACGCTTTTTTTCCACAACTTTTCCACATTTTCAACTTACTTTTGGGGATTTATGGGGATAACTCGACCTTATTATTTTTTGTCTTTATAAATATAGTGCACATCTGACATTTTTCCACATTTTTCTCCCATATTTAGTGGGAAACCCAAAATAGGAATGTGGAAAACTAAAATCAGAAGATTTTGACTTTCTTTTAAGGCCATCGTATAATTTATAAAAAGAAAGTGATTCCATTGGCATATCCGCAAACTGTTTTCAACAAATCATCCTATAAAATAGGAAGGAGCTGATTTTTATGGAAGAAAACACGACTTATAAAAAATTTGTATATTTAATTTTAAAGCTACTTTTCATGTTACTTCTTCTTGGCGCCTTGTTCTATTTCTGGCAAAACATGCCGCTTGCTGTTTTGCTTTCTTTTAGCATTGGCGTTGTTGCTATTAGTTGCAGTTTTGTTGTTGAATTTTTCGGTTTCGACCAAAAAACGGCTAAATTATACACCGTTTCCCTGGTTGTTTCTTACATTGCTGTTTTTATCATTCCAATTTGGAGGAGTCCCGCCGGAAGATTTGGCCGTACTCTCGTGGCGCTTGCTGCTCTTTATGCGTTTACTATAGGTAATAAGAAATACTGGAAAGAGGTTTGGCCATATTTACATTCTTCCAAATGATAGTCGGATAAAAACTTCTATATTTACACAATTCACCGTACACCAGGCTTTCTGATGTACGGTGGGGTTTTATTGATCATGAAGTTTTCTGGTTTTGGTTCATTTGTGTACCATCCAAAGACGCAAGATTCCGGTTTCCCTTTTCTTTACTTTTCTCCAAATATTTTATCTTCCGCATCCTTTGCAAATTTTTCTCTGCTTTTTGCAGTACGTTCATTAGTGCCTGGATTTTGCCGTGTCAGCTCAAGCACCTTTTCGTAGTCTTTGTCCGCCATGGCTTTTGCCGTCTCAAAAAAGTCCCATCCATCGTTTCTTCCTCCTCTTTTCTTTCTCTCACAAACACTTCTACTCTCCAAAAGCTTTCGCATTCCCTGCTGATCCCTCATCCCTTCCAGGCAGATCAACTCCCACTGCTTGTAATAAGTCTCCCATTTTGGCGGCCGCCGGATCGTTCCGATCAGCGCAAGCGCCTCCTCGTACGCCTCCTGGTCGCAGAGAGCTGCCACTGCATAGGACTGAATTATATGGGCCATACTCTGAAACTTTCCATCTGATACCTCATAATACAAAATCAATGCTGTAAGTATATCCTGACTCTTTCGTCCATTCAATGCTAACATCAGTTCTTTTGATACGCCAGCAAACGAAAGTCCCCGGATTCCAAGAAGGAGTAAAACCCCTGCGCAAAACACCGGCAAAAGAAAACTTCCGATTCCAATCCGCACACAAACAACCGCCATTGCCATAATCCATAGATTTCCTGCACAGAACATCCAGCTAAATGTCCTTGCTTTTCCTTTTATCATATCCTGGGTAAAGGATTTTGCCATTTTGGAATAATTGAGACAGCCCTTTGTCTCCAGTTTTTTTGTCAATGACAAAAGCATCTTTCTGTACTCCATTTCCGTCATATTTCCGCCCATACGCATCCGAAAAACACATACAGCAGTCAGCGCACAAGTCACCGCTGCACACACAAAGCAAAGTCCCAGAAGAGAAAATTTGTCCGCAAACCGGCACAAATACAAGGAAATTCCTGTTCCAAAGACTCCGCTAAACACCATATTTGCCGCTACTTTACTTTGTTTCAGACTCCAGAATTTTCCAAAATCCTCCCCCCTGTCATCCTGTTTTCTTCCTATTTGATATGCACACCTGACATAGAGAAGAGCAAAAGAGACTGCCGGGGCCAAATGCAACACTGCCTGCTTTTTATCGCCATACCGAAACAAAAGGACACCGCTGTCATAGAAAAATCCTGCTGCTACAATGGCAAGTACGATGCTGGCTGCTACCTGAATGATCGTTTTCTTCAT
The DNA here is from genome assembly GCF_002160325.1 of Lachnoclostridium sp. An181. GTDB lineage: Bacteria > Bacillota > Clostridia > Lachnospirales > Lachnospiraceae > An181. Next base: position 10,057 of record NZ_NFKJ01000033.1, on the reverse strand, counting down.
TATCCTATCCTCCTACTATCCTGTTTCCACCGGGCTGTCAAAAATTTCCCCTTTAAAAGTAAAACTTTTTCCATCTGTTGATTCATACAATGCCTTCACAAGCTCACCGTTCCTTGCATAATCCCCGTCATCGCCCTGACCTACAACCATGTAAATCTTGCCATCTTTCTGGTACATCTTCTCCACCTCATCAAATGGATTGAATCCAAGGTCGTCAACAATCGTATCCGGAACCGGATATTCCACATTCGTGAACGTTTTTCCGCCATCCACTGTCAGGAAAAAACTTCCTTCCTGATTTTTCTTTGCCACATATCCGGTATTGTCGTCCGCCCAATAGACTACAGTGAAATTAGATGCTGGGACATCGTCAAACTCCACTTTTGTCCACGTCCGCATATCGCTGCTCTTCATGATCGTGTAGTAATCCGATCCTCCGGCCCTGTCCACAGCAAAGGAGACAAAACAAGTATGCTCTGTCTTGGAAACAAAACTGTTTGCTGCAAAACCTTGAAAGATTTCGGATTCCTTCCACGTCTTTCCCATATCCTCGCTGTATAGGAGAATTGCTTTGGAATCTTCATAAGCAAGAAAAGCAGTAAATTCCGGAGTAACTACATAGCTGTTGTCCGGCAGCCATTCCCTGTAGATGCTGTTTGACTGCGCACACACTTTCTCATATCCTTCCGGCACTTCCACAAACTTTTCCCCACCATCATAGGTCACGTAAAGTTTCTCATCCCGAATCATGTATGTACACTGCTCCTCTGACATTGCATAATGTTCTGTCTTCGGTGTCCTGATCTCTTCCTGCATTTCGGGCGTGCGCAACTGATATTGTACCGGGCGCAGCTTTTCTTTGATGACCCACTCTCCGTTTTCTCTCTCCCACCGCAAGACCATCTGCCCAATATACCCGTCCTTTGTCCCTGCAAGTTCCAGTGCACTGATGATCTGCTGGTTTGCACTTTCCAAAGTGACAAGATAATCAATCTGTACATATCCATCCAGGTCCAAATCTGTCACTGAGATCTCTTCTATATCGAACACCCGGTAACCATACGGCACCTTCCAGCCTTTCGCCTCTTTTTCATAGGATTTTAGCCATTCTTTTGCCAGGCTTTCCAATCCCCTTCCATCCACATCCTCCATATCTTCCATGGCATGGCTGTTGGTTCCAAATCCTACAATCTTTGGCGGTATGTAAAAATGCCATGCCACTTCTTTGATTCCGCCCACAGCTGCCACCGCAAAGATAAGACCGCCAAGAATCAGCAGTATTCGTTTCATGTCATCACCCTTTCCTCACTTCAACTTTTATTTTATTGTACTACAAACGTAGTATAAAAGACAAGTGCACATAAAACACCAGAAATCCTACAAAGTTTCTTGTGTCTCCTACAACCCTACTCTTCTTCCAGCCACATCACCCGTCCCCGCATTTTACATATTACATCCGTTTTTTGTTTTTCACAGTTGTTTTAAATTTTCATCACACTTCTTTCACATAATAGGAATATAGTAATAATCAGATAAAGGATAAAACCTTTTTCAATATATTCTTTTTCATATTTTCCTCCGGGACTGCATTTGGGCAGTCCCTTTTGTTATAATTAGAAAACTTTCTGCTTTTTATTGACCTTATAAATTCTTTCTTTTATAATTATTACATCAGTAAGATTTAGGAGTGATAAGTAATGAAAAAGCAAGTGCAGATTTCTGTCTCAGAATATGAAGTGATGAAGATCATATGGGAAGAGTTTCCCATCAGCACCAATGAAATCTGTAAAAAAGTCCCGGAAGAACACAATTGGAGCGATAAGACTGTGCACACACTTCTTTCCCGCCTGACAGCAAAAGGCGCTATTGACTATGAGCAAAAGGGACGGATGTACTATTATCATCCCCTTATCTCCCAGGAAGAATATCTATCCTTGGAAAATCATCTGTTTTTGAAACGTTTTTATGGCGGCGAGGCAGCTCCCATGCTTTCCTCTCTCCTCTCAAACGCACAGCTTACAGAGGATGATGTCAAAAATTTGTATACGTTATTGTCCACCAAAATGAATGGCGGTGAAAAACCTTGATATCTCCATTTTCTTTTCTTCTCTGTAATTTATTTATCACGATATTGCTTGCAGTATTTTTATTGTTGAAACATTGCTGCAAAAAACATTTGACGGCAAAAAGCAGCTACCAGTTCTGGTACGTTTTTGCCTTTGTACTTTTGCTGCCTTTTATCCCATACAGATTTTCAGCCCCTACCCAGTTTCTTTACAACCTTAAGCAGTTATTTGGTTCCCATGCCAAACATATCACCTCTTCCCTCCCTGCAGAGGGTTCCACAAATACCTTTTCATCTCCCCTTGGCCTGTCCGATTATTCTCAGAAGATCGGCAATTCCAGAATGGAGATGTGGAATTGGATCTTTCTGACAATCTGGGGAATCGGCTGCATTGCCACATGCACCTATTTTTTATACCATATTTTTAAAATATATATGGTAAGAAAGGCATCCGTTGAAATTACAAAAGAAAACGAACCGGATTTGTACGAAACCTACACCTCATGTATGCAAAAACTGAAGATTCGGCGCCAAGTTTCCCTTTACGCCAGCTGTACACTCTCAAGTCCTGTTTCCTATGGTATCCTGTGGCCAAAAATCATCATTCCACAGGACATGGATATCCTGCTTTCTAAGGAGGAGGTTTCTTTCATCTTTCTCCATGAATTACAGCACTATAAAAGAAAGGATGCCATTTTCAATGTGCTCTCCTGTCTCTTTAAGATTTTATATTGGTTCAATCCATTTATCTGGTATGCTTTTTCTCTGTCACAAAAAGACCGTGAAGTTGCCTGTGACCATTGCGTGCTCGACACCATCGGAAAGGAAAATTGTGTAAAATACGGATATACTCTTATCCACTATATTGAAAAGATGCAGACAGGACAATTGCTGTCACCGCTCTCCCATTTGGGCGGCAGGAAACATTTGATGTTATGTAGGATCAAAGAGATTGCCGGTTACCGGATAGATGGCCGGAGGAAAAAGCTGGCAAGTATTGGATTTTTGCTGCTTGCATGCGTACTTGTCTACTTTACAAGTCCGTTTCTCAATGTAGCTGCATCTCAAAGTCCTTCCTACCGGTTTTCTTATGAAAATATAGAAACTTTAGATCTGGAATCTTATTTCCAGGGCACAAAAGGTTCTTTTGTCCTGTACGATGTTTCGGCAAATAAATATCAGATATACAACAAAGATCTGAGTACCAGGCGGGTTTCCCCGGACTCCACGTTCAAAATATACAGCGGACTTTTTGCCCTGGAAGAAGGTATCATTGACCCTGCCTCTTCCACACAGAAATGGGATAACACGGTATATACTTTTGAGAGCTGGAACCAGGATCAGACATTGTATGACGCTATGAAAAACTCAGTCAACTGGTACTTCCAGAACCTGGACCTCCAGATGGGCTATTCCAAACTGTACTCTTATTATAATCAGATTTCGTACGGAAATTGTGATCTGTCAGGCGGACTTACAGACTACTGGGCTGAATCTTCTCTGAAGATTTCCCCGGTTGAGCAGGTTATCCTGCTTGCAAATCTCCTGGAGAACAAATGGGATCTTGAGACTGAAAATCTTTTGGCCATGAAAAAGGCTATATACGTCACCGATATTTCAAACGGACACCTGTACGGAAAGACCGGCACCGGACTTGTAGGAGAAAAAAATGTAAATGGATGGTTTGTAGGCTTTCTGGAGCGAGAGGGAAAATACTATTGCTTTGCCACAAACCTTCAGGATTCTGAGATTGCAAACGGGAACGTGGCATCTCAGATTACTGTGGATATTTTAAATAGCATACTATGAAATCACCCTGTGATTTATACTGACCTTGGAACCAAAAAAGCCAGCTCTGTTGAAACAGAGCTGGCTACTATGTACTTCTTGAATTATGTCATTTCAATGAAACACTTTGCTTATATCTGATGACATGCAACCCAATGTCCGGGTGCCACTTCTTTCATTTTTGGTCCTTCATTTCTGCATTGATTTGAAACATATGGACAACGGTCCGCAAACCGACACCGGTCTTCTCCCATATGAGAAGAGGATTCACCGCTCAACAGAATTTTTTTTCGTCCCATCTCAAGATCCGGATCCGGGATCGGCACTGCCGACATCAGAGCTTTTGTGTACGGATGCAACGGATGCCCATACACTTCTTCGGATCCTCCCATTTCCACGATTTTTCCAAGATACATCACTGCAATTCTATCGCAGAAATGTTTGACAACCGCCAAATCATGTGCAATAAACAAATAGGTCAAACCCATTTTTTCCTGCAGCTCCATCAAAAGATTCATAATCTGTGCCTGTATGGAGACATCCAGCGCAGAAATGGGTTCGTCACACAGCAAAAATTCCGGCTGTACTGCCAAAGCTCTGGCAATCCCTATTCTCTGTCTTTGTCCTCCTGAAAATTCTTTGATATTCCGGTATGCATATGATGGATGCAGTCCAACCTTTTGCAGCATGTCCAAAACAATCTCCTGCTCTTCATTCCGATTTGCTGCTATGTTGTGAATTCGTATGCCTTCTGCAATCAAACGATGTACCTTCATTTTCGGATCCAGAGAAGTATAGGGATCCTGAAATACCATCTGTACTCTTTTTGTGAGATCTTTTCTCTCTTTTCCTTTCATCTGTGCAATTTCTTTTCCATTAAACAATGTGGATCCGGACGTCTTTTCATACAGACCGATACTTGTCCTTCCGCATGTTGTCTTCCCGCATCCTGATTCTCCGACCAGCCCTAATGTCTCCCCTTTTCTCACAGAAAATGAAACATCATGAACCGCTTTTAATACGGAATGTCTGCCCATACGAAAAAATTTACTCAGATTTCTAACTTCTAAAATTACGTTTTCTCCCTTCATTCCTGATTGCATAAATTCCCTCCTGTCTGAAATTTGCAGTCACTGATATCTGCATCCGGATCATGCAGCCAGCATGTCGCAAAATGTCCATCTTCGAATTCATACTTGGGCGGACATTCTTCTATACAAATCTGCATACAATATCTGCATCTTGCTGCAAATGGACAGCCTTTCAGAATATCTCCCGCCTCCGGCGGCATTCCGTCTATCGCCTCCAGCCTTCTTCCATGACTGCCATTCAGACTCGGTACTGCTTTGAGCAAACTGTATGTATAAGGATGCCTTGTTCTGTAATAAATATCCCTGCTATTTCCAATTTCCACAATCTGGCCGGCGTACATCACAGCCATTCGGTCTGCTATGCCGGCAACCACTCCCAAGTCATGTGTGATCAATAGCAATGACATCCTGTTCTTTTCTTTTAGCGATTTCATTAATTCCATGATCTGCGCCTGAATTGTCACATCAAGTGCTGTGGTCGGTTCGTCCGCAATGAGAAGGCGCGGCTGACAGATCATAGCCATTGCGATCATACTCCTCTGCCGCATTCCTCCCGAAAATTCATGAGGATACTGCTCTGCCCGAATCTCCGGTTGAGGAATTCCTGCCATTCTGAGAGCTGCTATAGCCTGTTCCTTTGCTGCCTTTCTGGAAATTTTCTGATGTACCCGCAGATTTTCTGCAATCTGATCTCCGATTTTTACAGTCGGATTAAGGGCTGCCATAGCATCCTGAAAGATCATCCCACACTCCTGTCCACAGTATTCTTTCCACCTCTTTTTCGAATATGTAAGGATATTTTCCCCTTGATATAAAATTTCACTTTTCTCTGCAATACTTCCATCTTTTTCCGGAATCAATCCAAGAAGCGATTTCGCAGTCACAGATTTTCCGCATCCGGATTCCCCTACGAGGGCAAGCGCTTCTCCTTCATATATATCAAAAGAAACATCTCGAACAGCTTTAAAAGCGCCATGAAAATCCTGAAACGAAATTTCTAAATTCTTGATCTCCACTAATTTGTTCATTTTCCCCTTACTCCTATCCTCTTTCAAAAGTTTTCCTCAAAACATCTCCCAGGACATGAAAGCTCAGTACAGTGAGCAGAATGAAGATTCCCGGAAATACAGCTAAATAGGGTCTGTCCAGAACATGTGCCTGTGCTCCCTGCAGCATATTTCCCCATGATGACATCGGCAGCTGTACTCCAAAACCAAGAAAGCTTAAAGAAGATTCTGTAAGAATTGCGTTGGCAATGCTGATGCTTGCCGCAACAATAACCGTTGGAATCATATTAGGGATAATGTGAAACCATATGATATTTCTCTTCTTTTCACCCAGGCATCTGGATGCCAGGATAAAATCCCTTTCCTTTAAAGACATAGTCTCCGCCCTCACAATTCTTGCCACTCCCATCCATGCAAAGATACTGATAATAAAGACCATGGTAAATAGTCCAGGGGCAATAAATGCATTTAATATAATCAACAGTAAAAAACTGGGTATTGACATCATAATATCTACAATACGCATCATTATCACATCCACAATCCCCCCAGCAAAGCCGCTGATCGTTCCCCAAACAGTTCCAAAAATAATTGTGACCAGCATGGAAAAGAATCCCACCTGAAGCGAAACCCTTCCCCCATACAATGCTCTTGTAAAATAATCTCTTCCCAGATTATCTGTTCCAAACAGGTGTCCGTTTCCCGGGGGCTGAAGTTTATGCACAACATCCATTTTATCCGGATCATACGGCGACAGCGGAGCCAGGAGTACTGCCACAAAAATGACCATCAAAAAGATGACTGCAGCAATGGCCAATTTATTTGCTTTGATTTCCAGAACAAAGGAGTGCAGAAAACTCTTCTGCTGATACTCTGTCCGTTGTAGTTCGGGCTGATAATTGATTCTTACAAATTTATCTTTTCTGCTATCCATTCTTTTTTTGTACCTCCCGCTTAATCCTTGGATCTACTACACTGTACAATACATCTGCAATAAAATTTCCGATCAACAGCATCAGACAGGTAAGCATTGTCACCCCCATGACCATTGTATAATCTCTGGATGTAATTGCGGACATTCCAAGTGTTCCCATCCCCGGCCATCCGAAAATGGATTCAATGATAATAGATCCAGTTACCAGGTTGGCAAGATTCATACCTGCCAGTGTGATCACCGGAAGCAGACAATTTTTCAGTATATGTTTTGTCAATATTCCAAAAGTGCCGACTCCTTTTGCCTTTGCGGTTATGACATATTCCTCTTTGAGTTCTCTTACAACATTGGAACGGATATATCTGGTAAACACTGCTGTATTGTATACACTCAATACAATCGCCGGCATGATCATATGACAGACCTGATCCCAGAATGAATCCACCCCAACCGTGCGCATTCCGCTATTGGGAAGAAGTTTCAGTTTCAGTGTAAAAATAACGATCATCATCATTGCAAACCAGAAACTTGGGATAGAAATCCCAATATATGAAAAAAGACTGATCCCCTTATCAACTCTGGACTCCTGACGGTATCCGGATATCAATCCCAATGGTACGGCACAGACAAGAGAAAGCACGAACGAAACCCCCATCAGTTTCAGCGTTGCCGGAAGTTTTTCCATGATCTGGTCAGCCACAGACTGATGATTGACAAGTGAATTCCCCAGATTCCCATGCAGAACATTCTTCAGCCACCCCAGATACTGCTCCCCCAGGCTTGCATTGAGTCCAAGTGATTCCCTGATTTCTTCTATCTGCTGTATATTCATTTCTGGCTTGATGTACATATTTGCAGGATCTCCCGGAGCAAAATAGACGATCATAAACGAAATGACAGACACGATAAACAAAACCGGAATCATCTGAAGGATTCGTTTTCCAATCATTCTAAACATTTTTTTCCTCCAAAAAAGAGGATGCCGCAGAATTTTTTCACCTGCACCATCCCCTACTTTTTTATTCTGCTTCTTTATAAATCTTAGAGTAATCTACAAACAACGGAATCAGATGTACTGCATCCAGTCCCTGATATCCCTCTTTTGCGGCAAGAATGATATTCGTACTTCCTACCATGTACATTGCGTGGATATCCTTGATTTCCTGTGCAATATCCTCATATATCTGCTGGCGCTTTTCAGGATCACTTTCTACAACGCCCTGTGACCATAATTCTTCCAGTTTGTCGGAGGTGACCATATTATATGAACTTGCGCTGAACATTCCTCTGTTACCATCAGGATCTCCGTTAGATGCATATCCATTTACCGCAATATCGTATCCTGTATTCTTTCCGTCATATTCAAAAAGCTCATTGAAGAATGAGTTGGAATCATATCCTTGGATTTCTGATTCCACTCCCACTTCTTTTAACTGCTGCTGAACAATGAGCGCAATGTCCTCAAAATTAGCCCTGTCTGAATTGTAAATAATTTTTAATGTCTTACTATCCAATCCAGTCTCTTTGATCAATTGTTTTGCTTTATCAAGATCCTGCTCATAACCTGTTACCTTGTCAGAATAGTATAATGTAGCGGTTGTCATTACATTTTGTGCCTTTTCTGCCACTGCACTTCCACCGTATGCTCCCTCTACCAGCTCATCCTGATTCAAAGCCGCGCAAATTGCCTCACGAACTTTATCGTCTTTCATGTTATCACTCAGTGCATTGAATGCAAGATAATGATTTCTTCCCTCCGGAAAGGTAAACATCTGTACCCCGTCCATCTTGGAATACTTATCATAATCTGTCTGGTTACGAACAGTCAGCACATCCAGTTCCCCTGATTCAAAGCTGACCGCCTGGTTTGCCTGATCTGGTATAATTTTGAACACAAGTGTTTTAATTCCCGGTTTTTCGCCATAATATTCCTCATTACGCTCTAAAACAAGGCTTTCCCCTTTATTCCATTCCTTCACTTTATAAGGACCTGTTCCGACTCCTTTCTCATTTGCTGCACAGTTTAAAACATCAGGTGCATCTTTATATAAATGAGATGGAATCAACTGCATCATTCCAAACATAGCGGCATAAGATGCAGATGGCTCCTGCAGCGACAATTTAACTGTCAAATCATCCACTTTTTCAATAGCAACATCTTTGCCATTGGAGGCTGTATAATAGGAATCCAATCCCTGCTCTTTTCTGACATTGAAATTCCATACAATTTCATCTGCATCAATTGTCTCTCCGTCATGATATTTCAGTCCCTCTTTTAATTTTACAGTCAATTCTTTATTGTCAGCAGACATCTCATATGATTCAGCCAAATAATATTGGGTTCCGCCCCCATGTACACGATACAACATATCAAAAATCGGGAGCACCATTTCCTGCGCATCTGCAGAGTTCTGGCCAATTGGAATAATGGCTGAAATATCTGCACTTTCTGCTCTGGTCATAGTTGCGTTTTCATCTCTCTCACCTTTTGTTGACTCTGTCTTCGGTTTCGTATCATTTTGTGACTTTTCCTGATTTCCGCTACATCCTGCCAACAACGTACTTATTACCAATGCCCCTGCCAATACAAGGGAAATTATTTTTTTCCTATTCATCTCTCTTCCTACCTTATTCATTTTTTTGAGCTGTCGACATACTCACAAACCTTTTATGTTATATCAGAAAAACTCCCTTGTGTAAATTTATATTTTACATCACTTTATTGTTTTTTCAAATAATTTTATACAAATTGTCTATATGAATCATCATAGATTCTTTTAATATTATAAAATCTCTTTTATCTGTCATCTGCTAAACTCTACTCAATGCACTGTTGCAAAATAACAACTCTCTCATCCACACCTCTGTGTTACCCCGGAGGACTTTATTTTATAGAAAAAGGAATTAAAAAAAGCACCGTAAATACGATGCTTTCTAAACAGGGGATGAGAGAATCGAACTCCCGCCAAAAGTTTTGGAGACTCCTATGATACCATTTCACCAATCCCCTATATTACTTACCCTACCAATATATCATTTTTTTTAATATTTGTCAATATATTTTTCATGCACCTTCAAAACCACATACAAGGGATAGTTCCTTTCTCTCCATCCATTTCCCACTTCTTCCAGCTCTCCTTGGTTATGCCCTCGACCGATTAGTAACAGTCAG
>NZ_NFKJ01000032.1 GCF_002160325.1 Lachnoclostridium sp. An181 | reverse complement strand
GTCGCTCTCGGATCACTGCGTGGGTCGCTCGCTCTCTTTTGGAAAGGTCATGGCGTACAGTCCCCGTGGCTCGCTGTATCACAAACGTATCTGTCTGCTTTATTCAGTTTTCAAAGAACTGCAACGGCTTGTCAGCCTGTAAAAGCCAACAGCAGGACTATTGACTTTTATAGAATGACAAGCGGTGTGGCTGGAAAGGGGAGAAAACCACGCCCGCCTGTATGTATTTAGATTACTGCGATTTCAAAATTGAGTATCATATCCAGAAAAGCTGTTTGTACTCTGTTTTTCAAATCTGCGTCCACTACCATACACACATTTCCGTGTTCATCATAGAGCTTTCGCAAACAGAGTTTTGAGATATACCCGTCGTAGAAGTTCATCACTGTGGCAATGGCTTCTGGGTCGCCCTCTGTCGCTGATACGATAACCTCAAAAGGTAAGCGTTCATGTTTCTTCATTTGTGTTCCTCCATGTATTTCCTCAATGTTTCAAGCGTCTTTGTTCTGTGATACTGGACATTTGAACGAGGGATATTGATAAAATGGCTGATTTCTCCGTCTGCCATATCCATGAAGTAGGACAACAGAATAATATTTCGCTTCTTCTCGGTCAGAGCTTTGAGAGCTTCGCTCAACTTGTCATTTTCAATCCATACTTCAATTCCCAGCACGTTAAACACGGTGTAGTCGCTTTCGTACTTATCACACTCGCCAAAGCGTTCCTGCTGATAATCTGGCAAATCAGAAAATGAACACTCACGCTTTTCACGTCGCTTCATATCACGGTAGCCTTTCATCACAGCTCGCTTGATGACTTTCTTTGAAAGGCAATCGAACTGTGCTTCAACGGCTTGTCTGAAAGAAGATGTTTCCACTGTTTCACCTCCTTTCTGTGCGAAGTAGAAATGAACGGAAGTTCATTTCCCCCTTTCCGCACCCCAACTACCCAAGGAGGTGTCCAGCTACCAAGATTTACAAAAAAGAATTTGCAAATCTCGGATATAACAAAAACAGTCTATTAGAATACGAATGTACCAATAGACTGTTTTGCTAACGTAAGTGATATGAATTTTTAACTCATGTTTAGGGTGTGCTGACTGGATAACCATTATAAGGCGGTTATTCAGTTGTGAATACTGGCGTATTCGCTGATACGCAATCATGGCACAACCCCCTTATCCAGAGCTGTACCGTGAGTGCAAAAGAAAAGGACAGCTCTGGTTATCCAAAACCGTCCTAATCAGAATGAAAGACATGGAAAAAGATATTACCCTAGAACGGTTTTTTTTATTTACCGTTAAGGTAATATTTATATGAATTATTAATGCATGATATATGTGTTTTTAACACATTCTAATCATGTGTCATGAAGTATAAACTCATGACAGGTGATTTAAAATGAGGAAAAAGAAAGACACGCACAGCTTTGATTTCCGTCCGCTGGGACTGGCAATCAGAGAAGCGAGAGAAAAAGCTGGGCTTTCCCGCAATGATTTAGGCGATAAGGTCTTTTACGGAGAACGTCATATCGCAGATATTGAGAATATAGGGAAACACCCCAGCTTCCAGTTATTTCATGATTTAGTGACCATGTTCCATATCTCTGTTGACGAATATTTCTATCCGCAGGAGAAAGCAGAAAAATCTACAATCCGCAGACAGATAGACGTATCTCTTGATGAACTGACAGATGAAGAACTCAAAATCATTCAAGGAACGATTGACGGTATCATGAAATACAAGGGGACGGGAAGCAAATAGGCTTCTCGTTTTCTTTTTCCTCTCATAAACTATCCTGCTGATCCGCTCCGCAGGAAGCAGGATTTAATAAAAAGAGCCAATAATCTGTAAGAGTAATTCTTACAAACTATTGGCTCTGCGTCTTAGCGTCTGGCTCTTTAATAACTTTTACTATTCCACGATTTATATTGATTAAAGTTTCGTGTTTGCATTTAGGACAGAATAAAGGGAATTTTATCAATTCTGTATCTTTTCGTACTTTAACTCGTGTCTTACTATTGCAAATAGGGCATAATATCCATGATTGCTTTTCCACGGTAACACCACCTTTTATTTTAACGGAATACAAAATTCACATAAATGTAATGAGATTTTCGAGAAAGCATATCGCTCAATTATAGGTTTAGTATAGTCAACGGGTAAATCAGAAGTTAATGTGTCAATATTCTTCCAAAAATTTGCCACATCATTTTCTGTGTGTGGAACCTCAAATATAGCGTAACACCCACTATCAATATTACGAATAGGCAAATCACAATGTATATCCTTGCCAGTGATAACCATTCCAACGTCATATCGCTGTTCATTTTCTGGCGTTGATAAAGGATTGTCCAAAGCTATACCTAGTACCGTTGTATCATCTTTGAATAAATCATTATTCTTTAAATAGTTCTTTAACTTTTCCATTAGTTGCTTATTTCCAGCACCATACTTACCGGTTCTGCGTATATATGCAATTTTAATATCTTTAAATTCTTCAATAAACAAGTTATGACCTCCCATATTTCAATCGGTATCAAGCTTGATAAAGCAATGGTAAGGGCAATTAAAATGTTTTTCAAGATATTTTTTAAAATGCACCACAACTTTTTTAAAAGGTAAGTTCCTCCTGCTGATCTGCTTCGCAGGAAGCAGGAAGAAAACTTAAATTTTCACCTTTTTTGTAATTGTGTAAATATATTCTTCTGGCGTAGGCGTTCTGTTTCCAAAATATTTTTTGAATTTTGCCTGTACCTCTGTATCTGTACTATTCATGGCTTCATCAATGGTAGCCTGTATATTTTCCCTTAATTCCGATATAGGGACACCGCTTGCCTTTGCACCAGCCTTTAAGATTTTTTTCATATCTCTTTTTTTAAGACCTATCATTTTAAAACCTCTTGACAATGTTTTTCAAAATCCATTTACGTAAATACCTTAATTGCTCTTCCGTATGAAACCAATGCTCACCATCACTAAGTATCGTTAATCCACAATTAAATTTGTGGGAGAAGTTTTCTACTGTTTCTAATCTAATTAATTCGTCTTTAACGCTATATAAAATTTCAGTTGGTATAAACCACCTTTCAATAGGATTATCTAAAACATACGTCCAATATTTCCAAGATAGCCTTTGACCAAAATTAGTATCTATTGTTTGTTTTTTTTCTAACTCTATCGGTGTAACATTAGCCCATAACATCATGTCTAAAATTAATTGTTTCATATCCAAAACAGGAGAAACAAACATACATGAGTTTAAATTTTCGTATTTATATGCTAACAAACTAAAATATGCCCCTATACTATTCGCATATAATGATATTTCAGACCACTTTTCTTTGATAAAAGCCAAAAGTGTTTCTAGTTCTGGAACTATACACCACGGATTGAACATATCTTTTTCATTTGTTCTTTCTCCATGCTCTGGTAAATCTATACTAATAACTTGCCAACCAAATTTGCATACTATTCTTGAAAAAAACTCAGCCTCTTCTTTGTTTCCACCTTGACCATGAATAAAAATACATATTTTTTCAGATGGATTTCCCCATAGTATTGCAGGTATATTTCCAATATAAAACTTTTTCCTCATATGTCTCACCCCTTAATTGTATTAGCTTAAAAACTAATTACATTAGTATTTTATCTTTGATTTTGTTTTTTGTCAATAGGATTAGCATTTGGACAATAATAATTATTGACCGCACTAAAGATATTAGTTAAAATGTTTTAATGGAAAGGAAGTATCAATATGCGTGTTTCAAAACAAATTGTAATACAAACCGCCTCGGAATTAGTTGATAAAAATGGGCTTAACAATATTTCATTGAAAACTGTTGCGGATAAATTAAACATAAAAACCCCGTCTTTGTATAATCACATCAGTAGTTTAGATGAATTATTAAGAGAAGTTGCACATAATGGTATGCGTACTATGAATGAAAAAATGTTTAAAGTTGCCGTTGGAAAAACAGGCATAGAAGCAATCAAACAAGTTTCTATTGAATATCTGAACTATATGATTGAGCACCCTGGAATTTATGAAACAATCCAATGGGCAACTTGGCATGGAACAGAAGAAACAGCAGTTATTTTCAATGAATATCTTTCTTTATTGACCACTCTTATTAAATCATGCAATCTTAACAAAGCTAAAACTTCTAAAATACTAAATATGTTAACAGGAATAATTCATGGTTATACAACTTTACAATTAAGATATGCTTTCATTGAACCAGATAAAGTTAGATTAGAATTATCAGAAACAGTAGATACCCTACTAACTGGAATTATTCAAAAATATAAATAATGTATTTTAGGCTTGCAGTCACTATTTAGTCTGCAAGCCTTTTTATTATCCTATAATCTTCCAGTTGCTATCCTTATGAAGCGTCAGCTCATACTGTGATACCTGTGTCGCCTTTGTCTGATTATCAATGAATTTTACAGCTACTTTGACTTTCACGTTGTCACCGTCAGCCGTGAATACAGGATTGACAAGCTCGGAAAAGAGATAGTCTCCGTTTATCGGTTCAAGGGCATTTCCCTCTACATAATAGGCAAGCTCCTTGTCCGTTGCAGTAGGGTACAGCTTAAAGAATGTTTCCAGAAACGCCGTAGCGTCATTTACTGTGTCAGCGTCCACACTGTTGTCTGCTTCCTGTGTCTTTGGTTCATAATCGGATTTTTCCATAGCAGAAGCAAGGGTCGGATTCTGTATGATAACCATATCCCCGTCAGCGTCCACATGGACGGTCACGGTATAGGTTTCTGATACGTCCCTTGTCTGGTCGCCCTCTTTTATCTGTTGATCTATTTCATAGACGACAGAAAAAGCGTTCTCCCCAGACTGTTCCACGTCCCAGATAAGTACGTCCGTGACCGTGGAGCTGGTCGGTATATCTGTTCTTACGGTATCAACATTCAACTCCTGCAATTCCTGTGTCAGATAGGTACTGATAGCCTGTGTTCTTGCTTCGATAGCTTCCTTGTTGTTGCTCCATGTGTAATAGGACTTCGCAAAGTTCTTCACAAAATTTTCTATGCCGTTGGTGTCATTCAAGCGGAGCTGTATGGTTTCTATCTCATGCGTGGTGTGCTGGTCGATAGCCGTAAAATTCTTATACACACCAAAACTCACACTTGCGATAAGCACCACCCAGAGGGCAATAACGGACTTCTTATGCGTCCCCACTTTCATAGTGCGGACTTTCTTTTCCTTTATCGGTTTTTCTTTCTTCTTGAACATGATTTCCATTCCTTTCTATTGCTTAATTCTGCCAGCCCCTATCAAATGCTGTTGCCAGTAGGAGCTTGTAAGGTCGGCGTAGCCTATCGGGTCGCCAGCGTGATACATCTGGTTATTTCCCACATAGATACCGACGTGGGTTACATACGTTCCCGTATTGTAGGTACTGTGGAAGAACACCAAATCCCCAGCCTGTGCCTGTGAAAGCGGGATATGCTGGGTAGCGTCATACTGTGCCTGTGCGGTTCTCGGCAGACTGATACCCGCCTTGCCATAGCACCATTGAACCAGCCCCGAACAATCAAAAGAAGTGTTAGGATTGCTCCCGCCGTACACATAGTCCCAGCCTTGATATTTCAGAGCTTCATTCATTATCTTCTGTGCCAGCTCGCCCGACACTTGACTGACAGTAAGATACTGGCTGACAAGCTCTACATAGAACATATTCCCGTACCCGTAACGCCAGCCACCATTGCGGGCGACAGCGATAGGGTTTGTGTAGGTAACTTTTGTTCCCCCCGACTTGTCACGGGCGAAATTTTCTGCCAGCGTGAAGTTGTGCTTTTTCCCATTGGAAGCTACATAGCCGATATAGCCACCGCCATAGTTATAGGACTGTACCACGACGTTTATATCCTCTATGCCTTGATTTTCTGCTGAAGAAAGCAGAGACGCAAAATACTTGCACCCCTGCTTGATTGAGCTTTCTGTATCAAGTGAGTTAGGCGGTAAGCCCATGCTCTCGGAACTCTGCATAACGTCTGAACCTGTCCCGCCACTTTCCACCTGTATGATTGCCAGCAGATAGGGGACGTACTCGGATATGCCGTATTCTCTGGCGTATTTCTCCACCATAGGCTGATGTTTCAAGACCTCTGCGGACAGGTTCATGCCCGTAACCCATGAAGCAGAACCACCGCCCCCGTCGTCGTTCTCGGCACTGATAAGCACACCAAAGAAAAGCACTATCGCAATGAGAAAGGGAAACAGACTGCCGATAATGGCGATATGTCTCAGCTTCATTTCTTACGTCCTTTCTTTTCCGTGGTGTTTATGGTCTCTTTCTTGATATTTCGTTCTTTTCTGGTGGTCTGTCGGTTCAGCTCCACACCGTTAAGCCTTGTCCCGTGTTTCTGTGGTACAGGTTCATCAGATTTTGAAGCCAGCGGACGTTCCTTGACAGATTGTGGCGTGGTCGGCTCGATATGTACCTTGTCGGTAGTGACAGGACGCTTGATTTCCTGCATTTTTCCTGTGTCTGTCTTAGAAGCGGTGACAGGTCTTTCATGGGGACGGGTAGCTCCTGTTGTCGCTGATCCGTCCGTCGTTCTGCCAGCCTGTTTTGCTTCCTGTGCCTTTTGAAGCTCCATACGCTTGTCAGCGATATTCTGTCTATGCTGTTGGAGCTTGTCGGCACGTTCGCTCTGTCTGGTTTCCTGCCCCTGCACAATGCCACGCTTGAAGTCGGACACATTTGCTTTTGCCTTTTCCTTTGCGGAGTGTACGGCATAGGCGGTCTGGGTCGGCATATCCTTGATATTCTCCTTGACAGCCGTTGCCTTGTCCTTGACCTTATTTTTTGTATCAAGCACCGCACCCACGGCAGAACCAGCTCGGCTTCCAAAAGAAGCATTTTCTCGGCGTTCTTTTCTGCCCGTACCAGCTCTGACAGATTTTCCAGAACCGTCATTCATGGCTGTTCCGGCTACTGTACCAGCCACCGCACCAGCGACACTTCCAGCACCGACAGCTCTTGCGATACGGTGTTCCATACGCCTAGCCCTGTGTCGCATGAACAGATACGGGCGACGGAATATCCTGCGTCCCATGCTCTGGCTGTCCCCAGCGTTAAGAGAGAACATACTCATAAGGTCGCCCAGCTTCATGTAGATACCCGCAAAGCAGACTATCTGTAAGAACGCAATCATAAAGAACGGGTAATCGGTGGAGATGTTGTAGAACATACTGGAAATAGAAAAAGCCACCGTGACAATGAGCGTAATGCCCGCCCTTGTCATAATCGTATTGAACACTCGCACGATTGCCTGTTTCGCCATGTTCTCATAGCTGGGTATCATGGAGAGCAGGAAGCTAATCGGCAGGAACATGGCGAAGATGATAAATAGTATCTGGGAAAATATCATCATGCCCGTAAGCAGGAAAACGAATATCGTTATCCCCAGATTGAAGATGAGCAGGAAGAACACCATTCCCAGACGGTTGATGACCTGCGGTATCGTCAGATTGTCGTTGTCGTTATCCTCGATTTCCGTTTTCACCACGTCCTCACGGGTCGCCCCGTCGTCTGCTGACGGACTGACCGATACCAGAGCTTCCACACGGTCAGCCCCGATTTCCTCTATATCGCTGTTTCCAAATTGCAGGAGTAACCACGGCTGTTGTACCTGTATGGAGAACAGGCTGTCCCTTATCAAGTCCACGCTGTCTTTTCCTTGACTGTCGCTGTCGGGGAGCATGATTTTTGTTCCCAAATCCAGCGAAGCTGTGGAAATATCCGAAGAAAAGTCATTGATTTTTTTGATATAGTCGGGAGCGTAGGCGATAAAGGAAGCGGACAGCACGAACACCACAACAAAGTTGATAACGGCGTGAAGTGCCTTGCTGGTTTCTCGCTTGATAAGTCCCGTGTAGGCAACATAGATACCCACGATAAGGATAATGAGAAGCAGGAAGCCTACATAAAAGCCCGTACTTCCGAAGCCGTTTTCCGTCACGCCCGCTAATGTCTGTATGCTCTTTCCGATACTGTCTGCCATGTCGTTGATGAAGTCCAGCTTATACGCCTGCTGGACGACGTACCCCGTGGCGTTGCTTAGATACAGGCTTATTGTCCAGATAAAGTTGGTGATACAGTACAAGCCGTACTGCACGCTCTTTCCGATACCGTCCAGCCAGTTCCACGGAAGCCAGCCCCAGCTATTGTCCACATAGAAGTCAAGCTGGTAATTCTCCAAAGGGTACTGCGAATACAGATTGTCCGCATTGACCGTATCATCAACAAGCCCCGTTGCGTGAGCCACCGTCCCGAACAGGGAGAGGAACACAATAGAGGTAAAAATGACTATCAGAGCAATCTTGAAAAAACGAAAGAGCTTCTTTCTTGTCAGAAGCCCCTTTATCTTATCTTTCATCACTCCACCTCACTTTTCACGGGCGGTCTGGTATCAAAGGCGTGCAGTAATTCTTCAAAGACAGGGTGTATCTGCACCACGCCCACACGCCCGTACAAATCTTGAAGCAGGCATTGTCCGTTCTCCAAGTCACGAAGTCGTTTCTGGTTGTTCTCGTCGTCCTTGTCGATACCGAAAAATTCAAGGGTCTGCTTTATCTCGTTGATGTCGGTACTTCTAAAGGCAAACTTCAAGCCGATATTGTTCTTTAGGTTCTTTTTGGACACGTCGCCAGAGGATTGCGTGACGAAGTACACGCCCGCCTGCATAGCACGTCCCGCACGCACCAGCTTGTTTGAGAGGGTTTCGCCCTGTGCCACGTTGAGGAACGCCCATGCTTCATCTAAATCCACGATTTTAAAGATACTGCGGTCTGAATGAATGAAGTCTAAGGCAAACGTACTAATGACAATCAGCATAGCCACGGACAGCAGTTCAATGGTCGTGTATTCCTCAAAGGTCGTGTCCTTGTCGGGAAGTACCAAATCTGCCACCTGTATGATATTGAGCTGGTTGTCCAAGCTGATAGCGTTCTTAACCGAACCGTCGGAGAACAGCAGATGTGCAAAGTCATAGTCCGTAAAGCTGTCGATATGGTCGGCAATATTGCGGGCTATCGCCGTGTCCTCTCTGCGTAGCTCGTCTATCACATGGAGAAGTCCTCGCTGATCGCTCTGGGTCACGGCTCGCACCGCTTTTCTAAGGACAGGGAATTTCTCGCCGTCCCTAGAGGAAATCCCCGTAAGGAATGTGAGAATATCTATCGCCAGACTTTCAGCGTCCTTTACATTCTTCATAATCACGAACGGGTCAAGAAGCCCAGCATTTTCCTTATCGCTGGTAAGGTTGACGATATTGATTTCATGGGCTATCTCTGGAAGCGTTTCTTTCCAGTTGCCACGCTCGCTCTTAGGGTCGAGAATGACCGCCTGTCCCCCAAAGAGAACGGAATAATAGACAATCAGATTGTTGCAGAATGACTTTCCACCGCCAAGACTTCCCACAAAGGCAGAAGCCAGAGCATTTGTGACCGTACCTTTCACGCCTTGACTGGCAAGAGAGGGCTGTAAATAGACGTTTCTTCCCGTGTCTACGGAATAGCCGATATAGATACCTGTATTTTCTCCTAACTGCTGTGTTGCCCCGAAGCCAAGTCCAGCCAGAAAATCACTCTTGACGTATTGTACATAATCATTGATGTAACGCTTGCTGGCGGGGAGAAATTCAGAGTGAAGTCCCAGCATATCCCCAGCAGGTCGCACCAGCTTGACGTTTAAATCGTCGTAGAAGTCCTTGACCTCATCACAGCGTCGTTTCAGCTCGTCAAGGTCGGGAGCTGATACCCTTATCACATAGGAGAGCTTATACATACTTTCCTTGCTCTGGTCTAAATCGGTTTCCAGCTCGTCCACGCTGTCTAATGCGTCCACCACATTTGAGCTGGTTTCGCTTCCAGACTGATAGGCGTGATTGTCCAAGTCTTTCAGCTCTTTCTTTTTGTTGCGGACAGTCGATAAGGCTTTTCTGTTCCCGACGATTTCCACATTCATGCTCGTATCAACAGGGAAAGTGAACTGCTGTTGCTGGAAGTAGAATATCTCACTGGACGGGAAATCCAGCTCGCCCACAATCGCATTGACGGTAAAGTAGGACACGAAGCTCTCGCTGTCCTCATGTTCCAGCCTTATGTATCGCTGGCTTTCCTCTATCAGACAGCGGGTCGGACGGATAAGGTCGTACTGCTTGATGAGCGTTGCCTTTTTCAGCTTCTTCTTTGGAAGCGAATATTCGTAGTCCTCATACGCCACGCCGTCCCTGCCGTAGATATGCTCGATAAGATACCCAAAGTCGTTCTTGTCCAAGCGTCGGAACTTGAAACGGCGGGAGATTTTATTTTCCAGCAGTTTTTCCATTTTCATGTAGCGGTTGATTTCATCATCTGGCATGGAGATAAAGTCGTTCATCAGCATATGGTTGACCTCATTCAAGAACTCTTTGAACGTCATAAACGCCGATTTTTTCATGCTTTCAAGGCTCACTTTTTCCTCTGTCACAATGAGCTTGAAGCCGATAAAAAAGCGGTAGTCCACTTGATTGTCCCCAATCATGCTTACTAATGCTTCTGTCTGTTCATCTATCTTCTGTATCGCCACATCACGAAGTCGCCCCGTCACTAATCTTTTTGACTGCTCCTGTATGCTTCTTACGGAACTTTCCGTTGCTATCTGCAAGGCGTGTATCTTTCCCTCACGGGACTGTGCGATAAGCTGACGGAAACTGTCATGGACGATAAATTTCTGTTCAGCCGATAGAAAGCTGTAATTGTATGGTATCAGCTCATAATAGGCGAATACTTCATTGTCCTTGTTCCAGACAAGGTTGTTGTCGATATATTTAATCGGGAACATACATCACACTCCTAACCGCCGTGACGGGTTCGCTGAACACTTCCTTTTCCAGCTTCACGGCTTTTCCTGCATAGGTCACTTTTGGTCGCAGGGCAAACGTAATCTGCGATTTCAAGAAGCTGTAAGGCTTCTTGCCGTCAAAGGTCTTTTGGCTCATAAACCATGTGAGGGCGACGGGAATACCGAAGTATTTTAAAAATGCCCCCTCGATAAGCGATAACGGCGGTAAGTCCCCTAAGAGAATGACGGCAAACTCCGTGATGACAAACCACGTTATCTGGGTAAAGGTAACGGGAAACGGGAGAGTAAAGTCGTTGATTGCGTATAAGACTTTCTCCACGTTCCAGATACCCGTGTAGCTCTTAATCTTCTTCAATTCGTTTCAGCTCCTTTCATTGTAATGGAAAAGGACAGCCATTTTCAGACTGTCCTTGATAGAAAAAGCTGTCAGTAGCGACCTTGCCTGTCGCTGATCTGCCAGCTCTAATATGGTATCTCGCATATCCCACGGCTTGTTTCAATGAATGTCCCCTCTATGGACAAGTCCCTGCCGTATGCTTCATAGTCGATATAGTTCTGCAACGGTAGCGGTATCTGTCCTAATACCTGCAACTCGTCAATGAAGTAATAGGCAACGTCGGTCATGTCCTCACAATTAGGATAATAATAAATCTCGTCCTTATGCTCGTAGACTTCTTCCAGACTTCCATAGTAGGAAACAAACTCGTCCAGAGCGTCCGTGATATAGTCGGGAAGCTCACAAATCATCTCGTACATCTCATTGAGTTCTTGAATGGAGATATACTCCCCGATTTCAATAGGGAAGTTGTCGGTATCATGGACAGCGTATTCCTCATAATAGCTGTTCAGCCCGATACGCTCCGCAACATCTTCCTCGTCGATAGGAAAAGAAAACCAGTCCCCGACAAGTTCGCCCTCATTGTATTTGCCAAGATTAGCGATATACACCCTCATGTCGTCAACCACAGGCACACACCTCTTTTCTACGGAAGTTCATAGATACCGTGGTCGGTTTCCACAAAGCGTCCGTTGTCGTCAAGATACTGCCCGTAGGCTTCATAATCGAAATAGCGGGTGACACTCTCACTTAGGGAAGTAAAGTCTGGGTCATTATTCAGTATGTGGCGGGCAACGTCCGTCATGTTCTTACACCATGAATAGTGGATAATATCGTTTCTGTATCGGTGCAGTTCGTCAAGGTCGGTGAAATAGCACATCAGCTCCCCGTAGTCCTCTTTCAAGTCAGAGGGCAGACTTTCATAGGTATGGTACAAGTCGTCGAGCCTTTCAATGGTGGTATCTTCCTGCACTTCATCAGCAAAGGGAAGCTCCTTTCCCGTGATAGAATAATAGTCTGTATCTATATCAATCCCCAGCAGTTCTTCTACCTGTTCTGTGTCGATAGGCAGGGTGAACCAAAAAGCTCGTATCTCGCCGTCAGTCGGCTCTCTGGCTTCAATCTGCACACGCATTTCTTCCATGTTTCATCACGTCCTTTCTTTGTAACGCTTCCTGTATGACGGCGTAAGGCACACCGAATACATAGCGTGAAAAATCTTCTAACTGTTTTTTAGGGTAGTCGGACAGGCAAAGGCGTTTCATCTCAAACCAGACCGCACGCTTGTAGTAGGGCAGGTCGGAGAGATACGGACAGCCGATTTTTGCCTGCATATCCGTAAAAATATCTTTCAATCAATCACTCCAATCTGAAATTTGAGTATAGAAAAAGCGGTTGATCTCCAATGGAGTAACCGCTTTGTGTCGGGATATGTAATTATTAAATTAGGATTTACTTGCCTGACAAATATAATTTGATTTCCTCAGCTATTGTAGCATATTCGTAATCCTGAACATAATGAGGACAATTCAATTCTATAATTTTTGCATCATCAACCTTTGTTATGTATTTTTTAGGTATCTGACGCCATGTTTCCTCGTCAAATCCCGTTCCACCAGACCCATTAGATACAAATAAACACATTGGAACAGTAGGAACACCCATTTCCTCTACAATCTTGGCATTATTTTTAATATATTCCATTTCTTGTATCATTGTAGATGTTGCTGTTCGTCTATAAAAAATTGCTTTATAAATATCTTTTTCATACTCCGTCAAAGTGCCATGTTTTATTGCTTCACTTTCCGAAATACCTGGTATTAATCTTGTGACTCCAATATTCGCTACAAAACTAGCCACCTTCATCAATGGAATATTGATTTTCATATTCTCATAATACTGTGGTACTGCCATGTCCAATCCAATAATAGCAGTTACTTCATCTGGATATTTATTAGCCCAATAAAGTGCCTCCAATCCCGACATAGAATGTGGACACAACACATATGGTCCTTTTATACCTGCCATTTCAAGTGATTTTCTTGTATCATCGAGAATACTATCTATATCTCTATCTCTATCAACTACATCACTATATCCATAACCGAATTTTTCAACTACAACAATCTGATATTCATCAGATAGCAAAGAATATAGTGATTTAAAATCTAAAATAGGTGAACACGTTCCACCCCCAGATAGAAATACAAGTGTTTTATCTCCGCTACCTTCTTTATAAACACTCATATTGTTTCCATCAACAGAAATCATTTCACCCAATGGTACTAGCAATTCTTGTTCTTTATCCAAACGAATTCTATGATTGATGTAGACAGCAAGCAATATCACAACAAATAACAGAATAATAAACGCAAATATCTTAAACATCTTTTTATATATCCTTCGCATGTTTTTCCTCCCAAATTTCAATTTGTCGATTTCTATATTCACATTATATCAGTTAAAAATCAGCCATTCAATGAAATTCATAGCGTGACTATCTTTTATCTGCGTACCATTCCGTCACCCCCTTTCA
>NZ_NFKJ01000031.1 GCF_002160325.1 Lachnoclostridium sp. An181 | reverse complement strand
GGAAGAAGCCTCTTCTGAAAGGATGTTTAGAATTATCCTTCTGTCTAATCAAAAAAGAATAAGTCTGTAAGCTGTTTTATGCTTACAAACTTATTATACGAGGAGGAAAGAAGAAGGTAAGAAAAGGATTCGTGTGAAAAGAAAATTTTAAAACGAGGAGGGAAACGTTATGAATGGAATTAAAGCACGAAGAAGAATCAAAAAACAGTCCAGACGGCTCGGGGCATGGGTTCTTGCAGCGGCAATGGTTGCAACCAGCATTTCTGTGCCAATATCTGTAGTAGCGCAGGATGAGGAAACAGAAAACACAAGAGTCAACTATGCGCTGGAAGGAAATGCAACGGCTCAGAAGTCTCCAATTGCATACTGGGGACCGGACAAACTTATTGATGGGATCGTCAACAGAAATGCAAGTAAACCTGATCAGTCCAGATGGTCATCCGAATCAGGGGCTCCTTCCTGGGTAAATGTGGACCTGACAGAAATAAGAAAATTCGATGAAATCAATATTGCATGGGAAAAAGGGAATGTCCGCAAATTCCACATTGAAATGTCCGATGATAATAAGACGTATACGACAATCTATGAATCTGAGGACCTGCCGGAGGGACATCCCGAAGATACAACGATCACGTTTAACAGACAACAGTTTGGTCGTTATATCAAAATTACGGTTGACAGCTTGATTGAAGGAGCTTATCCAAGTGTATCTATCTATGAAGTAGAAGTAATTGGCGAAAAGGTTGAGGACGATACGATCAAAGAATTTCGTGCCAATTATGCGCTCAACGCAGATGCAACAGCGTCAACAAGTCCAATTTCTTACTGGGGACCGGACAAACTGACAGATGGTATCATTAACCGTAATGCATCTAAACCTGATCAGTCCAGATGGTCGTCCGAAGCAGGAGCTCCGCAGTGGGTGCAGGTTGACCTTGGAGAACCAAAAGAATTTGATGAGATTCTTGCCGCTTGGGAAAGCGGAGGCACAGTGGAAGATTTCCACATTGAAACATCTGACGATGGACAAAGCTACACGACAATCTACGATGCTGAGCCAAAAGCAGATGGCTATCCGGAAGATACAATCGTATATTTAGATGAACCTGTGACAAAGCGTTATGTAAAGATTGTCACAGACAAGCTGACACAGGGCACATACCCAAGCGTATCTATGTACGAGGTGGAAGTCATTGGTACAAAAGTGATGAACAATCTTGCAAGAAAAGCATCTGTGGAATCCAATGGTGATGAGGCAGATTCCGTAAAAGTAGAGTATATCAATGACGGAACTTTGGAGAAGAGATGGGGCAGCTCTTATGGAGTAGGACAAAAAGTCGTTACCTTTACATACGAGGAGCCTCAATCCATCCAGTCATTCATACTGGAATGGGAAAGAAAGACTCCTAAAGATTATAAGATTGAGGCAAATGTAGACGGCGAATGGACAACACTGTTCCACCAGACAAAAGTTCCGAAAACATTCCAGGAAATTTTCAATCTGGATCAGGCAGTGGAGACATCTCAGATCAGAATCGTGATCGATGATTTCATGACAATAGGAACAGACAGAGAGGGACAGACGATCGATTATCCTACTGTATCTCTCCATGAAGTGGAAATGTATGGAGAACCATATGACTTCCCGCCAAGAGATCAACCGACAACTGTTCAGGACATCGCAGATGCAGTTATCCTTCCGCCGATGGAAGAAGGCGCAGACACACTTCCGATGCCAACCGTTCAGGATGGTTATACGATTGAATTTACAGGCGCTGACTATGAACAGGTCATCGACAGAGACAGAAAGATCATCAAACCAATCGTTGACACAACGGTTGTTGTAAACTTTGAAGTCACAGAAGAAGAAACAGGAGAAAAAGCATTTACACCTGATATCAAAGTGACAGTACAAGGTGATCACGATGTGGACGAATCTGTAAACGCAAAACCGGAAGTCCTTCCAGAATTACAGCAGTGGGTTGGAGCTGAAGGTGACTTTGCAGTGACAGACACATCCAAAATTGTTGTAGATCCTTCTGCAGAAGAGTTTATGAAAGCAGCAGAAGCACTTGCAGCAGATTATAAGGATATCATGGACAAAGAGATCCTGGTAGTGACAGGAACGGATCCTCAGAAAGGTGATTTCTATTTCACAAAGAGCAATACAGGATTGGAAAAAGAAACATATTATCTGAAGATTGATGATGCTGTAACCATTGAAGCAGACCAGTATACAGGTGCTTACTGGGCAACACGTTCCATCCTTCAGATCCTCAAACAGACAAACGGAACTATTGCAAAGGGTATTGCAAAAGATTATCCAAAATATGAATTAAGAGGTATGATGCTCGACGTTGCAAGACTTCCGGTTGACATGTTCTTCCTTGAAGACCTTGTAAAGACCATGTCCTGGTACAAGATGAACGATTTTCAGGTACATTTGAATGACAATGTATTTTCAAAGACAGATGGTGTGCCGGATTACTCCGGTTTCCGTCTGGAATCAGATGTGCCGAATCTGACTAATACAGATGTGTACTTTACAAAAGATCAGTTCAGAGATTTTATTAACAACTCTAAAGAATTAGGTGTCAATATTGTCCCTGAATTTGACTCCCCGGGACATTCTGGAGCATTCACAAGAGCGCATCCGGAATTCGGACGCGGATATGGAACAGATAATTACGAAGGAGAGTATCTGGATCTTGATAACCATTTTGATGAAATCCTAGAATTCATGAAAGGTGTTTTCGCAGAATACACAACAGGCGACAACCCGGTATATCCGAAGGGAACAGTCGTACATGTTGGTACAGATGAATACAAACGTGGAAACAAAGAAAACTTCAGAAAATATCAGGACGCACTTCTGAAATATGTGCGCGATGACCTTGGCTACACACCGCGTGTATGGGGCAGCCAGACAGAAAATAACGGAACAACTCCGATCACAGTGGATGGCGTACAGATGAACCTTTGGTATACAGGTTACGCAAATCCAAGAGATATGTATAACCTTGGATATG
Source organism: Lachnoclostridium sp. An181 (assembly GCF_002160325.1). Classification (GTDB taxonomy): domain Bacteria; phylum Bacillota; class Clostridia; order Lachnospirales; family Lachnospiraceae; genus An181. The sequence goes on along the minus strand of NZ_NFKJ01000031.1, from coordinate 11,135 downwards.
ACCTGATCAACACCAATGACGGAGATCTGTACATTGTACCAGGTGCAGGATACTACTATGATTATCTGAACCAGAGTCACATTTACGGAGACTGGCAGCCAAACGTAGTTGCTGGATTCAAGATTCCTGCAGGTGATGAGCAGATGCTTGGTTCCAACTTCTGTGTATGGAACGATAAGACTGGTCCTGTAAATGACAACGGAACAAGTGACGTGGAATTATTTGACCGTATCTATCACATTATGCCGACATTCGGAGCAAAACTTTGGGGAGACATCAAAGATTACTCTATGGATGAGTTGAATAAACTTTCCGCAAAGACAAACTATGCACCAAACAGCAATCCAAGATATCTGGTAGAGTCTGTAGGAGATACTTATCTTGATTACAGCTTTAATTCAGAGGCAGGTTTGGATACATCCGGAAACAAATACAATCTGGAAGGTCAGAAAAATGTATCTTACGATGCAGGCGTACATGGAAAAGCGTTGACATTAAAAGGCGGCGAAAGTTATGTAGAAACACCTCTGGAAGATGTTGGATTGGATACAAAAGTTGAGTTCTGGGTAAAGAAAGACCCAACAGATTCCAATGAAGAGCAGATCCTCTTTGAATCAGAAAAAGGTGCGATCAAGGCAGTTCAGAAAGATACAGGAAAATTTGGTTTCTCAAGATGGCACAGAGATTACTCCTTCAACTATGAACTTCCGGAAGACGAGTGGGTTCACATTACATTGCTCAATGAGTTTACAAAGACAAAACTCTATGTAAACGGTGAGTTTGTAGATGAACTTGCAAGAGAAGAAGGAAAAGGAAATAAATGGGCAAGTTTGATCACTCCGGTAGAAAGAATCGGAAGTGAGACTCATGCTTTCGAAGGACAGATCGATGATCTGGAAATCTACAACAAAGACAGACAGGAACCAGTAGAAGAAGTGTCCACAACAATTCTTGAATATGCACTGGAACTTGCAGGAAAAGCATCCACAGACGGTGTGATCCAGTCTGTTGTAGAAAAATTTGAGGCAGCAAAAGCAAATGCACAGAATATCCTTGATGAAGTAAAAGCAGGAAATACATCTATCACTCAGGATCAGGTGGACGATGCTTGGAAAGAACTCATCAAGACAATGCAGTATTTGTCCTTCAAACAGGGCGATAAACAGGATCTTGAAAAAGTAATCGCGCTTGCAGATGAGATCAATGGAAAACTGGATTCTTATGTAGATGAAGGAAAAGCAGAGTTTACAACTGCTTTGGATGCTGCAAAGACAGTTTACGATGATCAGGATGCAATGCAGGATGAAGTAAATCAGGCATGGCAGAATCTTCTGACTGCTATGGCAAACTTAAGACTGAAAGCAGATAAGAGCCTTTTGAGTGAATTGGTAAATGAAGCAGAAGGAATCGATCTTGCTGCATACACAGAAGAAAGTGCAGCAGCTTTCAGAACAGCACTTGCAGATGCCAAGAGCGTACTTGCAGATGAAACATTGTCCAGGGACGATCAGGATACAGTAGATGCGGCAGTTGCAAAACTGGAATCCGCAGAAAAAGCACTGGAAACAAAGCAGGCGTCTGTAAGCAATACAGATACTGCAAGTCAATGTGGAAACAAAGACGATAAGGCTAACAGCAGTTCAACAGATAATAGCAAGAGCAGTGCAAACACATCTTCCAGCAAAACAACTGCAAAATCTGCTAAGACAGGAGATGCAAGTCAGATGGCAGTATGGATGATTCTTTTTGCAGCTGCAGCAGGCGTATGCGTAGTCTCCAGAAAGAAAAGACAAAACTAATCTTAGAGCATAAGCATAAGGGATAGAAATTAAATCTCAAGGAGAGCGCAAAACTGATTTTCGGTTTTGCGCTCTTTGTGAATAACAAGGTGAAGGAGGACGGGATATGAAGAAACGGATGAAGATCATTGCAAGTCTTATGTTGGCGGCTGCAATGGTCGTAAGCTCGGGAAATGCTTTTCCGGTACAGGCTGAAAACAATGTACAGAGCAGCGATGCGCAGAGCAGGATCGGCAGCGAGGATGCAAACCTTGCGCAGGGCAAAGACGCCGTGGCATCGACAACACAGGACAATACGACGCCTGTAAGCAAAGCTTTTGACGGCGATGGTTCTACAAGATGGGCATCCGCCGCAGGAAAAGATGGCAGCGGCATTGACGACACATGGATCTATGTTGACTTGGGAACATCTCAGGACGTAAACAAAGTTGTATTAAAATGGGAGTCAAGGCCAAACAAGTTTAAAGTGCAGGTATCAAACGATCTTAACAGCTGGCAGGACGTCACGGATGTCATTAACAATGGATTTTATATGGATGAAAATGCACCGGCGCCTGACAAAACGTATGTCAATACAATCAAACTGGACGAAACGGTCTCCGCAAGATATGTGAGAATGCAAGGCGTACAGAGAAGAAGAGAGGTAAACAATAATAATAATACCGGATTTTCTCTATATGAGTTTGAAGTTTACGGACCAGGCTGGAGCGATGAAAATTATGTGGAAGAATACCTAAAGACGCTTTCCGTACCAGAACGAGTATCCAGAAACTTTACTCTTCCTGTAAAGGATGATACATATGGAGTGCATGTTTCCTGGACTTCCGACAATGAGGCAGTCACGGTGGACGAAAACGGAAAAGCAACGATCAAGAGAACAGAGGAAGACGTAAAAGTGACATTGAAGGCAACGGTTTCCAGAGGAGATGTCACCCAGTCTGCTGAATATACCGTAGTTGTTGCATCCAAAAACGGAAAAGAGATTGAATTTTCCCCTGTACCGCAAGACGTACTCTATGAGGACGGCGTGTTGGAGCTTGGAGAAGAACTCAACCTTGTTTTTGAAGAGGAAGTTTCAGATACAGTAAAAGAAAACTATGAGGATGTGCTTGAGGAAGCCGGAATCTCTTATAATGTTGCAGATGCGGTTTCCGAAGACATGAACAATCTTCTTGTCGGAGTCAAAGGACAGGACGGCGTTGTAGACGCATATTTTGCAGACAAAGAATATGACAAAGAAGAATCCACAGACAAAGCAGAAGGATATGTTCTTGATGTGAACGCGGATGAACAGGTGATCGCAGTCCTCGGAGCCGATGAGATGGGAGCAAAATACGGTTCATACACATTGGAGGACATTTTGGAGCAGAGCGAAGGAATGGTTCGTGAAATGCTCGTGGAAGATGCGCCGGATACTCAGTTTAGAGGATTTATCGAAGGATTTTACGGTGCATGGAGCCATGAAAACCGCAAGAGTCTGATGGAATTTGGCGGACGCTACAAAATGAATACCTATATCTATGGGCCGAAGAATGATGAATACCATTATGGAAAATGGAGAGAGTTATATCCGGATGATAAACTTGCTGAATTAAAAGAACTCGTGGATATTGGAAAGAAGAGCGGTGTAGAATTTGTATGGGCGGCTCATCCAGGCGGACATACAGATTTGTCCGACAAAGACATTGCGGACCTTGAAGCAAAATTTGATCAGCTTTACTCCATCGGAGTAAGACAGTTCGCAATCTTCTTCGATGATTCTTCCACAAACAACACAAGACTTGTGGAGTATATGAACAAAATCCAAAAAGAGTACGTGGAGACAAAAGGGGATGTGAAACCATTGATCTTCTGCCCGCAGTATTACAATAAGAAAAACGGAAATGAGGCGTACCTTAAGAACTTAAGGAACTTTGATGAAGATATCCAGATCATGTGGACAGGAGACTTTGTTGTTTCCGAGATCAATCAGTCTGTAATTGATTATATTGTGAATTTGATCCAGCGTCCGGTATTTATTTGGTGGAACTGGCCGGTAAATGACCTCGGAAGAGCTGGCATGATGCATCTTGGACCAAGCGAGGCTGTGGAAAACAACATCAAAAATATGAGCGGATTGACGTCCAATCCGATGAATCAGGCGCAGGCAAGTAAGGTTGCCTTGTACAGCATTGCGGATTATACATGGAACACAGGTGCGTATGACAGTCAGGAGAGCTGGATGAGAGCTATCGCTCATATCATCACAGATGATGAAGAGGCATCAAAAGCATTCCAGATCTTCGCACAGAACTGTGCGGCAGCGCCGATGTCATTTGCATCCACGGATGAATCTGTGTATATGCAGCCGGATATCGCGAAATTCTGGGATAAATATCTGAACGGAGAAGACGCATCAAAAGAAATCGAAACTTTGAAAGCAGAGTTTCAGGAGATCAGGGATTCCATTACTGTTTTGAAAGGTTATAAGGGAACAAACAATCTTTCAGGTGAGATCGATCCTTGGATGAACACAATGGATAAGATTGCAAAAGCAGCATATTATGTGCTGGATAACTTGGATGAGTTTGAAAAACTGGATGCAGCGGATGATGACACAGTAGAAATGGCAATGAATATCCTTGCCGAGGGAAGAGATCTTTTGAATCAGTCCAATGGCAGCAAAAAAGCAGCACAAAAAGTGCTCTATCCATTTGTAAACGAGCTTTTGAATGCAATGGAAGCAAAATATTATGAGGCAGTAGGCATGACATACCCGGCAATCGGTTATGGTTCATCCAACACCGATTATACAAAGGCAATGGATGGAACCGAAAGCACATGGGTGACACTTGGAAAATATGTCACAGATAACTACTTTGGAATGAATCTTGGAAATGTAGTTCCGGTCAAAAATGTGGATATCGTGATGGGAGCAAACGAAAAAGAATACTACAAAAAAGGTGTTCTGGAATACTCTGTTGATAATAAAAATTGGACAGAAATCGGTGAGTTTGACACACCGCAGATTCATGTGACACTTGACAATGTGAACGCAAGATTTATCCGTTACCGTGCAACAGAAAACTGGGAAGATGAAGTAACAGGAGGAAATGTATCCAATGCACTGCTCTACGAAATGAGCGCAAACGAAGGCGTGGATTACCATACTTACACAGACCAGAAAGACCTGAAAGATTTGGCAGAGATTGAAAAGAGCGACAATATCCTGACAGTAAAAGCAGACGATAATGCTGCTTTGACACCGGGCAAATCTTTTGGTGTAGAATTTGATGTTCTTAAGAACCTTCAGCTTGTTAGTAAAGAGGCTGCGGCTGAAAACTTGAAACTGGAAGTGTCCATGGATGGAAAGACATGGGAAGAGCATAAATGGAACACTCTTGAAAACTTCGAGGCAAAATACATAAAAGTTACAAATGAAGGAAATGAAAACCTTGCCTTAAACGATTTAGGACTTGTCATCCAGCTGGCAGGAAAAGCAAATCTTAGTGCAAAAGCAAGCGATTCCATCTCAGGCGATGTATACAGCGGAAATGCCGGTAACCTTGTGGATGGTGATGAGGGAACAACATTCTGGCTGAAACGTGGAAAAGGAGATACAGAACGATATATCGAACTGGAGCTTACAGACGTTATCCCGCTTTACGACATGGAAGTGTTCTATGCAAAAGACTGGGCAAACGGCGGAAGAGTGGATCTTTCTAAAGACGGAAAAGAATGGGAGACAGTCACAGAATTTTCAAGTGCAGCGGCACAGCAGAAACTGGATCTTAAAGGAACACCTGCAAAATACATCCGTTACTACATCAACAACGGAGAATGGTGTAATATGGCGGAAATATATGTAAACCGCACATTGGATGAGGATGTGTTCACCATAACCGGAGACGGAACTGATCTGAATTACCTTTTGGACGGACGTGCATTCACATCCCCGTCACTGGAAAAAGAAGGCGGATCTGTCACATACAGTCTTGTAAATGAGCCGGAAACAAAAGAACTTCATGTTCTCAAAAACAAAGGAACCAGCGCAAACCTGGAAGTAAAAGTAAACGGAGAATGGAAAGATGCAGGCGTTCTCGACAATATGTGTGAGAACGTGGATCTGTCAAAATACGGAAAGGTGACGGACGTAAAATTGTCCTGGGAGAAAGATTCCAATCTTGTGATCTATGAACTTTGGACAAAAGAAGGAGAGGATGTGGAGACAGAGATTTCCACAGCAGTTTTGGAATATGCTCTGGAGCTTGCAGGAAAAGCGGATACAAAAGATGTGATCGATTCTGTTGTAAAACGCTTTGAAGATGCAAAGACAAACGGACAGTCTTTACTTGACCGCGTAAATGCAGGAGATACTTCCGTGACACAGGCCCAGGTTGATGCAGCGTGGAGAGAATTGATCGAAGTGATGCAGTATCTGTCCTTTAAACAGGGAGACAAGGCAGACCTTGAAAAAGTGATCGCACTTGCAGAAACAATGGAAGAGAAATTGGATTCCTATGTGGAAGAAGGCAAACAGGCATTTGTAGACGCATTGAATGCAGCAAGAACAGTTGCTGGTGACGGCGATGCAATGCAGGATGAAGTGGACGCATCCTGGAAGGCTCTTCTTGAGGCCATGGCAAATCTTCGTCTGAAAGCAAATAAAGATGCACTGGAAGGTCTTGTAAACGGTGTAGAAAACATGAATCTTGACGCATATACAAAAGAGAGCGCAGAAGTCTTTAAAGTGGCGCTTGCAAATGCAAAGAGCGTGCTGGCAGACGAGGCATTGTCTGAAGATGATCAGGCAAAAGTCGATGCAGCAGCAAAACAGCTGGCATCTGCAAAGGATGGACTGAAAGCAAAACAGGCATCCACGGGAGATGTGAATACAGACAATAAAACTGATAAAGGCAACAGCGGCGCGACAGACAACAACAAGAATAGTGCTGACACAAAGACAACAACGAAATCCGCAAAAACAGGTGACACAGCACAGGCGGCAACATGGATGTTCCTTTTGGCCGCGGCAGGCAGCGCATGCGTGATCATGAAGAAAAAAAAGAACACAGAAAGATAACGTAAATGGTGTCGGAACATGGGCGGGTTCGAACATGTTCTGGCACTTTTTGGTTAATTGAGATATAAAAGTAAAATAATAAAAAACACTAATTGACAAATTATGAAAAATAAACAAAACAAGGGTATAATTAGTCGGTTAAGAAAAAAGAAAGTGTAAATAAAATAGAAAAAATAATTAATTGTTGCATGTGAATGGTCGGATGTTATAAAATAGACTAAAAGGTTTATCAAATAGTCAAAGAAAGCGGGATAAGCTTTTTTTTGATCCCGCAATAGAATTGGGAGGGAAAAAAGTATGAAGAAAAAAAGCGTCGCATTATTAATGGCAGGCTTGATGCTGGCAGGAAATATTACTCCTGTCTATGGCATGGACACAGGGGAGAAAACAAATCTTCCGGTGCAGGAAACAACTGTGAATGCAGTCTTGGGACAACAGGATGAGGAAACGATTGGATTTGATGTAACGGTAGAGTGGGATGACTGTGACAACAAAGACAATGACCGCCCACAGGAAGTGGAAATCGGAGTGAAACGTTCCAACGGACAGGTTGTGGAAGGACAGACCTTGGTTTTGTCAGAACAAAACGGCTGGTCCGGACGTTTTGAAGGACTGGAAAAATACGATGCCAATAATAAAGAAATCAGATATTACGTATATTCCGTGACTCCTACAATAACAGATGAAGACAAAGAGGGCTATGCGTTTGCGCGTTCCGGAGATGTAACACAAGGTTTTACATGTACCTTCACGAAAAGCGTTGTTCTGAATATTGATGTTCAGTGGGATGATGGCAAAAATATCACAGGTGTACGTGGAGGCTCCTATCCATACACGATTCTGGGAGGAAGAAAAACACTCAATATAAACAGAGGCGGCACTACATATCCGGATGACGAGGTATATTACATACATTCCATTCAGCCAAAATATAAACTGGATGGAACAAAATGCGATTATACTGTAAAAGGTGGAGTACTCTCCGGTGCGCAATGGGAATCCTCCAGAGAACCGGTAACACCGGATCAGGAAGGGAAATACGTACTGAATTACAGGCTTCCGATTGATTATAAAGATGTGACTGTAGAAGTAAAATGGGATGATGGAAATAATGCGGATGGCATTCGCCCGGACAAAGAAATCAGCATCCCGATCATACAGGATAGAATTCAATGGAAAAATCCAGAGAATACAAGAGGGGTTAAGGTTTCATTGAACGAGGACAATGGATATCAGGAAGTCTTGAATGTTCCATATTTTAATAAATACAAAGGCGGCAGCTACCAGACCATTGATTATGGAATCAAAGAACTGACAGCAATTCCGCAAGGATATGAAGTCAGCTACAGCACAGAACAAAATGAAAATCAGGTATATCCGTTTGATACAACAGCAGAAAAACCAGGCATCACCATTACCTTGACACACAAAGTGCCTCGGATCACAGTAAACATTGATGGAAAAGAAGAAGTTCTTTTTGTAGCAAACGGAGGAGCGCTTGGAGAGCAGATGCCGGAAGATCCTGTAAAAGACGGCTATCGTTTCCTTGGATGGAATACACAAGAGACCGGTGAAGGCGAATGGATCACCGACACAACAACATTTGATCAGGATACTACAATCTACGCTGTTTTTGAAAGAATACCGGAAGAAGTCTCCACAGCAGTCCTGGAATATGCTCTGGAACTTGCAGATAAAGCGGAAACAGAAGGAGTCATTGATTCTGTTGTAGAACGCTTTGAGAATGCAAAAACAAATGCTCAGGCGATTCTTGACAAAGTAAATGCAGGCGATGCATCTGTGACACAGTCTCAGATCGATGATGCATGGAGAGAACTGATTGAAGTGATGCAGTATCTGTCCTTTAAACAGGGAGATAAAGAAGATCTTGAAAAAGTGATCGCACTTGCGGAAACAATGGAACAGAAACTGGATTCCTATGTAGAAGAAGGAAAACAGGAATTTATCGATGCACTTGCGGAGGCGAGAACGGTTTACGATGACGGCGATGCAATGCAGGATGAAGTGGACGCATCCTGGACAGCTCTTCTTGAGGCAATGGCAAATCTTCGTCTGAAAGCAAATAAAGATGCACTGGAAGGTCTTGTAAACGGTGTAGAAAGCATGAATCTTGACGCATATACAAAAGAGAGCGCAGAAGTATTTAGAACAGCGCTTGCAAATGCAAAGAGCGTGCTGGAAGACGAGACATTGTCCGAAGACAATCAGGCAAAAGTTGATGCAGCAGTAAAACAGCTGGCATCTGCAAAGGATGGACTGAAAGCAAAACAGGCATCCACAGGAGATGTGAATACAGACAATCAGACTGATAAAGGAAACAGCAGCACGGCAGACAACAAGGCAGATAATAACAAGAACAGTGCAGACACAAAGACAACAACGAAATCTGTCAAGACAGGAGATGCAACACAGACGGCAACATGGATGGTGCTTTTGGCAGCGGCAGGCAGCGCGCTTGTGGCAGCGAAAAAAAGAAAAGATACAGAAAGATAGAGATTTAGAAGGCTAAAAAACTAGAATAGCGAAAAAGTTATACATAGGGGCAAGAGTTGATTTGCATAAATCACTCTCGCCCCTTAAATTTTTAAATAGGGAAGAAAACATCAACAATTTTTCGTACTCAAATACGAAAACTTGTGTATTAAAAATTGGAAATCGTATTGTTCTTTTTCCAGCCACTTGTACCCCTGCATTGACCGGTCATAGAAAACGCGTTGCAAAGCAGTTTTTACTTTGCTACATTAAAGAAGAAGGAGGGGGAAAGGGATGAAAACAACAATCATAACAATCGGCGATCAGGAGGAAGAAGTAAAACTTTTTGTGAAAAAAGCGGACGGGGATATCAATGGGTTGAAAGAATACATTGAAAAAGAAGTATTCCGAAAAAGAAAGGTCACCGGATATAAGGAAAAGGAAATTGTTTATCTGGACTATGCAGAGATTTTATATATTGACTCCATGAATGGAAAGCAGACGATCCACAGCACACAGGGGGAATTTTTCACACCAAAGAGGATGTATGAACTGGAAGATATGCTTGGCCTGCCAATGTTTCGGATTTCCAAAAGCGTGATCGTGAATCTGGAAAAGGTAAAGTGTTATGTGCCGTGTGCAAACGGGGTGATGGAGGCGAGGCTTTTGGGAGGAGACTCTGTGTATATTTCCAGAAGATATCTGAAATCTGTGATGCAAAGAGTGAGAGGTGAGAGAGTATGAAACGATTGGCAGAGCATATAAAAGAAAATCTATACAGTGGATGTTTTTTGGGGACCGTTCTGTTTACGGTGAGTGTGTTTACGGCGTGCGCGTGTCGGAATCCAAAGGCGTTTGAACTTTGGCGGCAGGGGATTGCATTTGGAATCTGTATTCTGGTGGGCATTGTCTGTATCTGTCTTTATAACAGCAGGATACAAAATACCATGTTTAAAGGAATTTCTCTTTTGTATCTGTTTGGGGCACTGATGCCTGTACTGATCCTTGCATTTGCTTTTTTAGATGGTACGGTAAAAAAACAGGTACTCAATGGCCTGATGTTTCTGATCGTACTTTGGGTGATCGATTATGTGCGCATTTGCAAGGGTTCCAAGGCTATGAACAGGGAAAATATGTTCCAAAACCGCGTCCTGCTGTTGGATGCGGACAAGGAGATCAAAACAGCAGGTGAGCTGCTTTTGTTTGTTCAGGACTATGCAAGGAAAAATGAATTGGAATTTTCCGTAGAAAAAGACGACATGCCATTGATCGTAAAGCTGGGAGAAAAGAGTTACCTGGTAGAATCGGATGCGGATTATGCTGCATTTGGAGTCTTGGAGTATTGGGTAAGACTTACACAGGTTTAGCTGAATATTAAATCCAATATTTGGAAAAAACTGTGCAGTTTCAACAAAATATAATCTTTAAAATCATGTAAAAGATAGAAAATAAAAAGTTGTATTGAAAAAAGAATGTAAAAGGTATATAAAAAAGATAAGGAACTGAAAATTTCGGATTGTTACTGTAAGGCAGGCAAAACCAAATTTTACGGACAGGGAGCAAAAGCTGTACGTAGAGTTTGGTTTTTTGTCTTTTCAGGGACTTTTAAGGAAAGGAGGAAGAGAAAGAAAGGTAAAGGTTATAAAAATACGGCGAAAAGGGAAAAGAAGTGGAAAGACTAACTATTAAAAGTCAAGTCTAAAATGGAGATTTTGTGAATGAATTGCGGTAACGCATTTCAGATATAGTTGTACCTTGAAAATCGCATGACAAACAGAGCA
>NZ_NFKJ01000030.1 GCF_002160325.1 Lachnoclostridium sp. An181 | reverse complement strand
GCAAGCGCTTTTTCAAAGTTTGCTTTTACAGTGTCGATCACTCCAGTTGTGTCTGCTGTTTTAGCAAGATCAATCGTATATTTCAGGATATCTGTAGAAAGTTCTTCTGTTTCACCAGAAATCAGATTCTTCTGTGCAGTGATCAGGTTGTCAGCTACCTCTGTAACCTCGGCTTTTGCCACTTCTCCATCTTCTGCTTTCAGAAGTACTGCTTTTGCTGTTTCTAATGCCGCCTCAAAAGCTGCTGTGTTGTCATATTCGTCAAGATTGATCTGCTCTGCCTCTTCTACAACATTCATGAGCATCTGGACAATAATATCATCCGCTTTTTCTACCAGTGCAGCTAGAGCATCTTTCATAGCAGTAACCAGCGCGTCAACATCTTCCTGAGCTGTAGATGGTACGTTCAGCATTTCTTCTGCTTCCTGATACAGGTTCTCCAAATTTTCGAATCCTTCTGTCAGGTAACTTTCCTTATTGAGTTTTTCAACTGCCATCATAGTTGACTGAAGTGCAGTAAAATCTGCTGCCTTTTCATACACCATCAGCTCCGCTGCTGATGCGAAGTTTCCTACTCCCTGGGTTACTTCAAACATCAAATACTTTGCATCCACTGCATCGAAGGATATCTTCTGCAGTCCATCTACATCTCCAAACCTTCCGTCTGCAATAACTTTTGTCCAGTTGTCGCCTTCGTTCTGTTTTATATATAAGTTATATACATTTACACTTCCATTTCCGCCACCCGGACGTCTCTGATATGCAAACTGGTTAATAGTATAAACCTTGCCCATATCGATTGTCACCTGTGCAGGATTGGATGCAGATACTGTAAACCCATTCCATGCGCTGTGCCAGAAAGTACTTCCCTGTTTGTCAAACGCCATCTCAACACCATTGTCTGCCTGAGCACGCTCTTCTGTATTTGCAGAGTAACTGAATCCTTCTGAGGAAATTTCTGAACTGTCTTTTACAATGGAACTACTCAGTTCATTTGCCAGTGCGTTTTCCAGTTTATCAATTACCTCAAAGTAATCGCTGACTTTAACTCCACTCTGAGACTTCATAGCACTCAATGTCTCTTCTGCTTCTACTACTGCCTGGCGGTCTGATTCAAGAAATCTTGTCTCATCAATGTTGGTTCTTCTTAATGCAGATGCAACAAGATTGTTCTTAGCATTTTCCTGTAAAACGATCGCTGCATAAGCATCTGTCAGTTCTGTTGCTGCTGCATTGATCTCTTCTGCTGTCACACCGGATTTCAGGTCTGTTTTCTGTGCTGCGTTCAGTGCAGTCTGGAATCTCTGAAGTTCTTCTCCTTCTGCAACTGTACCTATATCTACTCTCTGTGCTTTTGCAAGGATTTCCTGTAATGCTGTTCTATCAACATTTGCATGAAGTGCATCCTTTGCATCCCAGAGTCTGCTGATTATATCTGCTACTTCCGGTGAGGTTGCCTTTTCATCTTCTACCAGTTTTTCTGCCACTGAGATCACAGCTTTTAATGTCATCCACTTTGCATCCTGTACATAATCTTCTGCATCAAGGGATTTCATTGTTTCGATGACTGTCTCAAGTCCTGCTTTTTCTTCTGCTGTCGCATAAGCTACCAGATCATTGATTGCTTTTTCAAGTGCTTTATAAGCGTCTCTGATTTCTCCAATTGTAGAATCCGCATTCTTCTGTACTGCCTCTGCTTCTTTCACAACTGCTGTCATTTGTTCATAGCTCTCAGGTGTATATACATCTTTATCCAATCCTTTTGCCTGTGCGATTAATTTGCCAAGTGCTGTTCTGTCGATTGGTTTGTCACCCTGTACAGTGAAGTTATCCAGAACTTTTCCGCGCTCAATACGCACGATGTAATCTGTCTTGTCTCCTGTAACAAATGTATAAGTACTGTGACCTCCATCAAAAGTTTCATTCAGAATCTGATCATTTGCATCAGATTCGGACTGTACATATACACGTCCATATGATGTTGTATCAAATTCCATCTTGTATTCTGTATTTGGTCTCAGGCGCATAGTTGAAGGGCTTGTACGAACTGTCACATCCCCCTGTCCGCGTTCTCCCCATAACTTCAGTGACCAGTCACCGGAAATGGTATCATTTGTATATGGTGTATGTGTCTCGGAAAGATGTGGTGCACCGTCTGCAGAACGCTCTGGATTGAAGATACCGTAAGCTCCCTGCTCTACATATTCGAAGGTTTCATTTGCTACATATCCTTCCGGAAGATCCGGTTCTGCCGTCTTCACGATTCTGGTTTCCATGAATGTTGCCACACCAGATACGGAATCGCAGGCATCAGCTGAAAGTGTAACCTTCGCTGTTGTCTCACCTTCCGGCTGTACAAAGTCTACCCACATTCTCTGAACCATTTTTCCTTTTGCATAGTTGTCAAAGTACTGGTTGCTCATAGTAACCTGATCAACATAGTTCTCGTGGATTTCTCCGTCCGATGTCTCTACTGTCAGACGCGCTGTTTTTCCGTTTGTTGCACCTGCCTCAACTACGAGACGGTATTTCTGTCCAGGTATCAGACCTGTCATTGTCTGAGAAACAGCGCCTTCTTCTTTTCCTTTCATTGTCAGAATAGATACACCGTTCCCATCATCATTGAACTGAATATCAGCGTCTCCACTCTTTTCCCAGATAGAGAAATCGCGGCTGTTGAATCCTGTATCTTTCAGCGGACTTCCGACACTCCACTCCGTCTCGTCTGTTTTTGCCTCTCCAGGATATACTACATATGGTACTTTTGCATCTGCATCGATAGTTACCTGTCCGTCTACTACATCAATAGTATCCACTAGCTGTTTTCCTGTCTGAGTTGTTCTGTAAAGGTATACATTTTCTAAATCAGACCAGTTTTCTGGCAGTGTCCATGTTGTCTCTCCGCCGTTAGTGTTCCAGTGATAAATCTTGGCAGCTTCATCCGGGTTCTTTGTTTCACTGTCTTCTGCATACCATGGAATAAAGATTTTGCCCTGTCCATCTGTAAGTTTACGTCCATCTTTTGTGATCACCCAGTTTCCTGATGTCACATTGTCTTCAAATGTTCCAACGCCATCTGCTACTTTTAACACTTCATGGCACATCAGATATTTCTGTGGCAACTGTTCTGTGTAGAACTGCTGAACAAGTGAATTGATGTTATTATTGTGTTGCCATGACATCATGGACACACTGCGTCCATATCCACCCCAGTAAATCGGACTGCTATTATAAACATCCCTCTGGCTGTTGTATACAAACTGAGAAATAGAACTTGCACAATCTGGATGATGTACCCACGCACCAAAACGGATAAAGTCCGGACCATTCTCAGTACCAAACATTTCGACACCGTTCTCTAACAGGTTTCTAATCAGTTTCTTTTCACCCCATCGGTCATCACCCCAGCAGTCAACATAGACAAAATCCAATTCCGGGGTCTGCTCAAAGAGCTGATTCAAACGATCATCAAAACCACCTGTCAGCATATCTGCATAACGTCTCAGGATTCTGGACTGATCCATCCATACCCATCCAGGCTGGTCACTTGTTGTTGTAGGGTCTCCATATGCTTTTGCCTCAGGTGTTACACCTGTATTGTTCAGATGGATACCTATATTAGAATCCAGCTTATCTGCCTCAGCGATAGCCACATTCATATCTTCTGCACCGCCGGCACGACTGTTTACATCCTGATAATCTCCCCAGCAGGAGTCATGACCTTCATTCTGGTAACCTTTAAATACCAGCTGCTGGCTGAAACCGTCAAAGTAATTGGAAAGACGTTTCATGTTATCTGCAACTTTCAGGAATGGCTGCTGTGCACCGCTGGCAAAGTTATAACCTACATGGAAGAAACTACGTGCTGCTCTTTCTCCACCCGGGATGATTCCGTCTGTCAGCTTCTTCAGCGCATTCGCTCCATCCTGCCAATCCATGATATCATCACCGTTTGTATCTTCTGTTATAGCGATACGACAATAGAGATTTTCTTCATCTGGTTCAGATGGGAACGGGAACATCTTTTCTCCGTCTAAACCGCGGTACATGAAGTCCTGATTCCATACACCAACGCTCTTCTCTCCATTTTCCAGATCAAATCCGCGGAATACAAATTCCTCCCCGCCATACATAACGTTGTTGTACATAGATGCTGACAGTCCGTTGGCTGTGATAATCGGAATAGACGCAGAACGATTTGCTGTAGTGGAAACATTTTTATCTGCAATATTTTCTTTCAAGTCCCTGAACTGGCGGGCATTTTCTTCTACCCAGGAAGCGTCGAGCACAGCTCCCTCCTGTTCACTGTTTGCAGAAATCAACGGCTGATCCGGAAGGTTAATTGTATTCACCCGTACTCCTTCAGGCTCCACAATATTCTTGATCAACATTTCCACAATCTGATCATCCTTCACAGTAAATACCACATCAAATGTCACATCAATTCCTTCCGGAGTCACGTGATAAGTTATGGACTTACCATCTTCTGATTTTTCATATGTTGCAGTTGCAGGATAATCCACAGTGTTGATTGACACATAATTGTAACGTACTTCCGAACCATTCAATGTTTTTCCATTCAGAGTGTAATCCACTACGCGCGGAAAATCTGCATCAAGGCGAACAGTAAGACCATCATTTTCAATTGTCTCTAATTGGCGTTCACCTGTTGTCTCCTCGAATGGAAGGAGTTCACGGAATACCACTTTTTTAACTATGATATCGCCACGGTTATCCACATACACTCCCATATTACCCAAATTCGGATTCGCCTGGGAAATGCTGGATGTCTGTGCAAACTGATCATCCATCCAGAATGTGACGGAATCATTCATAAACCGAATCTTTACTTTGCTGTCTGCCACACCGCCGAGCGCCATATTTTGGTTACCATCCCAGATAATACGGCTCTTACTTCCGTTATTCAGGAAATCCCAGTAACCTTCTCCACCTTCACTACCTGTAGAAGCCACGCCCTGCCAGTTATTTCCATCTGCGCGAAAAATGGCTCCCATATCAATTCCTTCATAATCATAAAGAGATTCGAACGTGATCTCAATTTCTCCATTGGCTGTAAGAGGAGAAAGTGTGTTTACCAGAGCATTGGTCCCTGTAATGTGAAGTCCGTCGTCCTGAAGTTCAAAACTTCCGTCTCCGCTTATACTCTTCCACATATCAATTCCCTGATCCGGTGTCCACACATATTCTTGTGCTTTTCCAGGCTCATACTGAATAACATAAAGAGTTGCCTCACTGCCCATTGCAAACTCAATATTCAGTTGTATCGGGCTGCCAAGAGATACAATATACTCTTTTTTCAGAACTAATGTATTATCTGTAACCTCATACTCCTGACCTTCCTCCAGTTCCTGATCTCCGTTATAGATTGCGGAAATAGAGTCTCCTTTTCCAAACTGAACCGGGATAGATACATCCTCTGTTCCCCATTTGTCTTTTTCAATCTGCTCTACATTTCTACCAAGGCTGGAAGTAATAATCTCTTTGCGCTCAATGTTGTCCAGCGTAATTTTCTTTCCGCCTCTCCAGATACGGAAACCATAGGTGCTTTCTCCAAGTCCAATCGGACTTTCAAAAGAAGTCAATTTCTGTTCTTCTCCATCTGCAGTCACATAGACAGTAATGTTATTGTCTATAGTCTCCATCCTCAGATGATAGGTTTTATCATACTCAAATTTCAATCCCGGCAGATTGTCAATATTTGCATAAGATTCGGAACCGTTTACACGTCCTGTACGCTCCAGTCCCGAACCTTCCGTAATGGCAAAACCTTCGTAGTTTTTACCGTCCGTAACACGTGTTGCAGGAGCTACCGCGACCCAGTCTCCCTGCGTAGGTTCGGAGAATGTAATATCGTATTCCAAAGAGCTGTTCTTATATTTCGGTTCATCACTGTCAAATACTACCCAGCCCTCATTTCCGGTATCTTCCACGATTTTTCCATAATCAATGGTCACACCGTTTCCGTCTTCATCAGGAGTAATCCAACCATCCTGAAGTTCTACACTTGTATCTTCGCTTTGTCTTTGCAACACCCATCCATCTGCATCCCCATGCGTAACCGGTGTCACATCGTTTGCAAGAACCTGCGCCGGCAACAAGGTTATTATCATTGCTGTAGACAAAGCCATTGCTGTTATTCTTGTTCCAATTCTTTTTTTCAAGATTTTCCCTCCTTTGTACAAAATTACTGTTATAATCTTTTACTCTTCCCTTATCCTTTGATTCCACCTCCCGTCACGCCTGCGATCACTTTCTGTGACAACAGCAGATAAAGCAGGAATGTCGGCAGAAATACAATGATAACCGCCGCAAACAGAGCTCCATAATCTCCATTCTGTTTCATCGCTGATACGATTGTAAATAACCCGACACCAACGGAACGCTTGGAGTCCACACTTGCAAATACAAGAGACATGAAATATTCATTCCATATTCCCAGGAAGTTGAAAATGGTGACTGTGATAATTCCTGGCTGTGCAAGGGGAAACATAATCTTCCAGAAAGTGCGGATAGGTCCACAACCATCAATAGCCGCAGCCTCTTCATAAGTTCTTGACAGATGACTGAAAAAGTCAAGAAGGAATGTCACTGTATAAGGGACACTGACCGCAACATACAGAAAGATCAATAATCCTCTTGTTCCGTTTATTTTTAATGCCGTTGTAATATTTAAAATCGGCAGGATAATCATAATCGAAGGAATGCTCATTGCCAGTACAAGCCCGCTTTTGATCGTTTTATTCCCAAGGAATGTATATCTTGCGAGTACATAGGCCGCCGGCGCACAGATGACTACCAAAATCATACTGGACACACTCGCGTAAATCAGTGAGTTCATAAAGTATACGGAAACATTCTGCAGTTTCCACGCTTTTACATAATTCTCAAAATGGAATCCTGTGGCAAATTTCAATGTCTCACCTCGGAATATTTCTCCAGAGGTCGAGAGACTTGCTGCAAAGATCCACAAAATACATATAATCGCAAAGCCTATCCACACCCAGAGGAGCAAGTGGCATGGCAGCATTTTCAATTCTTTTCTCCAACTTAATTTCTCTTTGATTTCTTTTTCTTTTCTCTTTCTATGTAATAACGCCATAATGCCCCTCCTTAATATTCCAGATCATTGTCCCTGACAACTCTGTTTATCAGCAAGAACACAACCATAACACAAAACGTCAGGACACATCCTACCGCAGCCCCCGCTCCCGCATCTGTTGTCCTTACTGTCTTGCTCCCAAAAATCAGTTCATACATATACACAAGAGGTGTTATGGTTCCGTTTTCTGACTGGATCGGGGAAAACATCTTTGTCCACACAAAAAATGCAGTTGCATTGATAGTCCAAAAAGTAATATTGGTTTTAAATACCCCTTTTAACAGGGGAAGTGTAATATACCGGAATTGTTTGACTTTTCCTGCACCGTCTATGAGCGCTGCCTCATATAGATCAGAGGGGATTTTTTCAATCCCGCTGATAAATATCAACATATAATATCCTACTGCGCAGAAACAAAACGCAATCAACATTGACCAGAAAATCATATCTGCTCCCAGCCACTTCATCTTAGAAAGTTCCTCCATGCCAAGTGCTGCAAAAATATCGTGAAGTAATCCAAATCTTTGATTGTACACATAAAAAATCCACATAGTAGCAACAGCCACGGCACTGATAACATTCGGTACATAGATTGCTGCTTTATAAAATTTTGCAAACCGAATCTTGCTTGTCAGAATCACCGCAAATAACAACGCGATGCACATGACAAAGATTCCTCCTATCAGCCAAATCTTAAAGAGATTCACCATGGATGTCCTAAAAAAGGTGGAATCAAAAATTTTCGTATAATTGTCCAGACCATTAAAACTCCACTCTGCCATCTTCATACTCGGTCGTTCCACCGCAAAAAAGCTCATCATGATCGTACGGATGATCGGATATACAAAAACAGCCACAAACAGGATGATTATCGGCCCCAAAAACAAGGCCATCATTTTTTTATCTTTTTTCATAATGTCAGACTCCTTTTTCTTATTTGAAGAAAGGCACAATTTTTTCTTCAAAAATCATGCCTCCTTCAATATCACCGGAACCCGGTCCTTATTTGCTGGCTGCCTCCAGCCCGTCAACAAATTCTTTTGCTGTGCAGTCTCCACCAAACAGTTTATTTCCCCATTCTGCAATAACAGGAGTCATATCCGCATTGTTTTCCATTCCGCATGCCCATTCATATCCTTTTGTTGCCTGATCAAATGCCGGTTTGAAATCTTTGATGATTTCCGGCCAGTCTCCATTTGCTGGATCTGCAGGGATTGCATTTGTCTGTGATGCAATCTTTGCATCCCATTCGCCCGTTGTGATGAACATCATCAGCTCAAATGCAGCCTGCGCATTTTTGGAATTTTTATTGACAGACATTCCCTGCGCACCTACCATCATGGCTTCTGTTCCATCCACTCCTCCTTCTACTGCCGGATACGGGAACATTCCCCATTCCAGATCACATCCTGTGTTGTTTGTTACTTCATCAGGAATCCAGGATGCATTGACAATCATTGCAGTCTCTTCATATCCAATTTCGTTTTCACATTCTGGGAATGCCCCTGGTGCATACTCGGAAAAATATCCTTTTGACACGAGTTCTTCCATATCCTCTGCCATTTTTGCGACTTCTGGTGTTTCTGCCCATTTTCCGTTATCCACTACATCTTTCACTGCATCCTGTCCGATATATCTTGCCAGATGGTAGCCAAGGTTCAAAGTTGTATATGCGCTGTCCAGAGCGATCGGATTGTATCCTGCTGCTTTTACCTTTTCGCATACATCCAAAAATTCTTCCCATGTAGCAGGTTCTTTCACACCTGCTTTCTCAAATACAGCCTTGTTGTAAATAATACCGGATGCATATCCCTGGTAAGGAATACATTTTAGGGATCCTGCCCATCCTTTTACTGCACTTGTTAATGCTTCATTTGATTTATCATAATATCCATACTCTTCTGCCATGTCATCCAGAGGCAATGCATAATCTGCAAATGTGGTTGACAATCTCTGGAAATCATCCTCATAAATGTCGATGTTTTCTCCTGCATCAATAGATGCCCCAATGATCGTCTGGATATCTCTTCCTTTCCACTCAACTTCTACCTCGTTTCCGGAAGCTTCACAATAAGCATCAATTGCCTCCTGAATTGCAATTGCCGAATTGGAACCTGCATCCCACATGGACCAGTACACGATCGGATCATCCGCTTTTGTAAACTCACCACTTGTCTGTGTTTTATTGTCTGATTTCGGTTTTGACTGCTCATTGCTGCCACATCCTGCAAGTAAGGATGCAGCTGTTGCTGCGCTTAATAATACTGCCAATAATTTTTTTCCTCTCATTTTGTTTCCTCCTTTATTTTTGACATATATTATTTAAAATACTTCAAGAGATACTGTAAATGAATTTACCTCTCCCTCATGTACAATGCATGCTTCTTCCACGGGTGCTCCCCAGCTGTCATCACCTCCCACTCCGCTTTTCTTTGCATACACTCCAAGTACAGTACTTTGAGAAATCGGCAGGCAATTGATATTTGCCGCATTTTCCATCTCATGACTTGTATAAGGAAGGGCTGATATTTCAAAAGGAATTTCACCTGAAATTTTCAACCCTCTGCCTTCTTTTGTTTTCAGTATGATGTACCTGACATCTGTTTTATTTCCATTTTCCTGTGGATTCAGATAAGGCGTATATTGGTTGGAAACCACATCCTCTTCCACTCCTATCCGCCTTCCATTTCTTCTGTCCGAATAGGATTCCTTTTGACAATTGCCATACCACTTTAGATAGCGGAACTCTTCTTTCAACCTGCAGGTCCATCCCATGCAAGGCATCTCATCTGTCGCTGGATTCTCCAAATTGACACTGACGTGTATCTGATTGTCATAATAACAATGGTATCTGATATGACAATAACTTACAGGTACTGTTGCAAGCTTAAACTTAGTTTCTATATACCCCTTTTCCACATCGACTTGTACACTCTCATATTTTTGATACAAAGAGGCCAGTTTCCACTGTGCCCATCGGAATACATTCCCATTTCCTCCGTCATTGTCTGTAGGTGCTCTCCAGAAATCAGGTTTTATGGCATCTAAGAGAAATTCTGTTTCCTCTTTTTTTATGGAAATCAGTCTTCCGTCCTGTTTTGACAACAACGCTGTGCTATCTTTCATATGAATTCCGATATTAAAATCTCCTTCTATCAGAACCGCTGGCTGTTTTTTGAAATTTTTCTTTTTTGTTTTCTCTTTTAATATGTGCTGTCCAAATCCGATAGGACTTCCTTTTTTTGCCCAGATACAGTCTTCTTTTAACCTTACCTCACAATCGGCAATGATTTCTCCTTCTAAATGTTCCCATTTTGATTTATCAATTGGGAACGCTATCCTTGCCTTTTCCAAAGGTGCTATATCTATATCAAACTTTTCTTCGTATCGCTTTACTCCCTCTTCATACAACTGACATACAAACTCATAAATATCTGTTCTCACAAACATATTTTTATTTCTGATTTCCATCTCTTCCCCGTGGAAATTTATTGTCACAGGCTGATACAAAAATTTAATTTCCTCCATCTTTGGACTCGGCGTATGATCTGCAAAACAAAGGCCATTTCCGCTGAAGTATCCATCCGTTGGTCTGTCATCAAATTGTCCGCCAGGAGCATAATAACATCTGCCATCGGCTCCCTTTTTCAAAAGTGCCTGATCACAAAAATCCCAGATAAATCCACCCTGATACTGTGGATATTCATCCTCCAGATTTGTGTAACGCTCCACTCCTCCGCACGAATTCCCCATTGCATGCGCATATTCGCATAAAACAAATGGTTTTTGCGGATTATTTTCCAGATATTCTCTTACTTCATCCGGTTTTGCGTACATCCTGCTCTCTACATCAGAGGTATCATTATATCTTCTATCCTGAAACACTCCTTCATAATGAATCAGCCTGCTTTTGTCCTTGTGTCGGAACCATTGCGACATTTTATAGATAATACTACCGCCAAAAGATTCATTTCCACAGGACCACATCAAAATACTAGGATGATTTTTATCTCTTTCATACATCGCTCTGGCTCTTGCCATAACTGCAGGCTCCCAAAGCGGATTGTCTCCTGGAACCAAATTTTTCTCGTCCGCATCAACGACTCTTCCAATCTTCTGCCAAGTACCATGGCTTTCCAAATTCACTTCATCAATTACATACAATCCATACTTGTCACACAACCTATAAAAAATTTTCTGATTGGGATAATGGGAGGTGCGCACTGCATTGATATTATTTTTTTTCATCAAAATAATGTCTCTCTCAATCTGTTCTTCCGTCAACGCTCTACCAACATCTCCGTGAAATTCATGACGGTTGACCCCCCTGAAAACTATCCGCTTTCCATTCAGGTACATCACCTTATCTTTTAACTCAAGTTTTCGAAATCCAAATTCAGTTTCCGCTCTGGCCACTTCCCGGGACTCCTTGTCATAGACAATCGTTTTGCAAAGATAAAGGTTCGGAGTCTCTGCACTCCAGAGCAATGGGGTTTTGACTTTCAAATGCACTGTAACTTTCTCTGTCTGATAAAAAGTACAGTTTTTCCATTCTTCTGCCACAACCTTTTTGTCTTGCTTTTGTACAATATTTGTCACAATTTTATATGTATCTTTTTTTTCCAAACAATTATCAAACAAAAGTTTGATTTCTGCTGTACCCATGTCCAATGCATTGTTAAGTATTTGTCGGACTTCTATGTCTTCTATATGAACTTTATCAACTGCATACACCTGAACATCTCTGAAAATTCCGGAAAACCGGAAAAAGTCCTGATCTTCCAGCCAGCTTCCACTGCAAAAACGCACAACCATGACACATATCTCATTTTCCTTTGCTGTTACCTGTTCGGTGATGTCAAATTCTGCCGGGCAAAAACTGTCCTCGTGATATCCAATAAATTTACCATTTATCCATAAATAAAAGCAGCTCTCTACTCCTTCAAAATTTATTCTAATTCTCTTTTGTTGAAATTCTTCAGGAAGAGTAAATTTCCTTGCGTATACACCTGTAGGGTTAAACTTATGCGGCACCTCAGGTGGGCAAACATCCTCCACCCCATCCCAAGGATACTGTGTATTTACATACTGTGGTGTTCCATATCCCTGCAACTGCATATGACCCGGAACCTTAATTTCCCCAGCAAACATACTTTGATTTTGCTCCTCTATTTCTTTTACATTCACACTTTCACAATTCGGATAGTAACGAAATTTCCATGTGCCATTTAAACTGATCACATCATCTTTTGCGCCATAAGTATGATGATCCGAATGAGGCGGAAGTGCTGCTTTCTCATAAACCAAAGGATTTTCCAACCACTTTAATATTTTCTTTCTCTCCATATTTTTATCCATCCTGTATATTTTTCTTTGTTTTTTTCGTCTTCATTTGTAAGTATTATATCACGCTCTTTTTGTTTAGTAAATATTTATTTTATTTTTTAGTAAAATTTTTTTATTTTTTTACTTTTTGTATTGAAATTTTTATTTGTATCCGTTATAGTATTACTGAACAATATGGTAATTAAAGGCAAATAAAATCCAATTACGAAAGGATAAGTTTATATGGCAACAATCAAAGATATCTCACAGGCAGCAGGCGTCTCTCAGGCTACAGTCTGTCGCGTTCTAAATCATGACCCTACTTTGAAGGTAAGCCTGGATACAAAATTCAAGATTCTAAACATTGCAGATGAGATGCAGTATACACCAAAAAAAGTACAGACTCAGGTCAACAAAAAGAAATTACATATCGGAATTATCGAAGGGTTTTCCCGACGTGCCCTGGCCGATGATCCTTATTATCTGTATCTCATCAACAAGGTTGAAAAATACTGTATCTCTCAGGACATCAATACTGTCAAATTTATAAGTTCAGACGGCATTTACAAAAGTACTTCTGATTCAAAAATCGATGGTCTAATTGCCTTTGGCAGATTCAATGATCAAAACATAGATAACCTAACACAGATAACAGAAAATATTGTTTTTATAGACAGTTCCCCTGATGAATCCCGTTTCAACAGCATCATGGCAAACACTTATCAGGGTGCCTATCTCGCAATGAAATATTTGTATGAATTGGGCCACCGCAAAATTGCATTTATAGGAGACGGATTCAGCACTGAAAACAGCAAAATTGAAAATCTGGATGTGCGTCAGGAGGCATATCAGGTATTTATGAAACAAAAACATATCTATAATACGGACTTAATTTATTCGGGCAAGCGGTTCTCCTATTCAGAAGGCAGCCGGATTGCGCAGGAAATGTTAGATAATAAAAACCTTCCTTTTCCTACCGCAATCTTTGTGGCCAATGATTCCATGGCTATTGCCGTACAATCCATCCTGATAAACAACGGTTTGCGGATTCCTGAAGATGTAAGTTTAATTGGTTTTAACGATTTACCTTCTACCCAATATCTAAATCCGCCGCTGACTACCATCCATGTTTCTATCAACGCCATGGTGGAATGTGCATTAAATATTATCAAACGATATGCAGAGGAGCCTTGCAGGTATCCTCAGAAAACATATATCGCTACCAAACTGGTACAGAGAGGCAGCTGTATGCCTCCTTTAAAGGTCAACTAACTATTTATTGATATCCTGTTTTTTTATTTTATAAAACATAGCACCTGAAATTATTCAACAAATTTCAAAATGCTATGTTTTATACTTTATATTTTACAGTATATCCTTATAATTTCCGATTTGTAATTGATATTTTAGTGTTATTATTGTATTATTTCACCTTTATAGTTATTTTTTATACTCCAATCATGAGGGGCTTTGGCACTTTGCGCGCCGCCGCAATACCGTTGGGCGGTAAATAGCCTATTGCGGTTTGCGCATCCTGCCTGGAGGGCTTTTATTAGAATAAAAGAGGGTGTCGCAAAATCATAAAATTAGTTGATGATATGCTCCCTTCTAGGTGGACAAGTGAAATAATAAAAACTTGTCACTTAGAAGGGAGCATTTTATTATGGCATTTAGGCACAAATATTCCTATGAAGAGAAAGAGCATATTCTTATGGAATACCTCAATGGTACCCATGGTTTCAGGGAACTATGTCGTATCTATGGAATGAGCGAGGGAGCCTTAAAAGGCTGGATTCGTTTATACAATGCTTTTGGGTGGGAAGGTCTGGTAACTGGCAGCAAGGCAAGGC
>NZ_NFKJ01000003.1 GCF_002160325.1 Lachnoclostridium sp. An181 | reverse complement strand
GTCAGAAGAGTGCGAAGACCGGAGACACAGCAAACGCAGCAATGCTTGCGGGAGCGATGGCAGCAGCACTTGCAGCAATGGCAGCATTCAAAAAACGCAGAGAAGATGACTAATCTTTAAGCATATGAAAGGAGACGTCGGCATGAGATGCCGGCGTCTTTTTTGGCAATTTATAGGTTGTGTTCGGTTCTGAATGAGGGTATAATACTATCATATGAACTTTTATAGGGAGTAGGAATAGAACAAAGGAGATTAAATTATGTGTGGATTTACAGGATTTGTAGGTAGATTGGATAATAAAGAACAAGTGCTGCAAAATATGATGAATACCATTATACACCGTGGACCGGACAGCCAAGGGATGTTTACGGATGACGATGCAGCGCTTGGATTCCGACGTCTGAGTATTATCGATATCACCGAGACCGGAGACCAGCCATTATATAATGAAGATAAAACAAAAGTTCTGACGTTTAACGGGGAGATTTACAACTACCAGGAGCTGAGGGAAGAGCTTCTGGCAGCAGGACATATCTTTCAGACGCACACGGACTCTGAGACGCTTCTGCATGGGTATGAAGAATGGGGAGAGAAACTGGTGGAGCGCTTAAGAGGAATGTATGCTTTCGTTATCTGGGACAGAGAGGATAAGAAACTGTTCGGTGCCAGAGATATGTTTGGAATCAAGCCATTTTATTATGCAAAGATGAACGGTACCTTTTTGTTTGGATCAGAAATCAAAAGTTTTGTGGAACACCCTCATTTTGACAAAGTGTTCAATGAGAAAGCGCTTGGAAATTATCTTTCCTTCCAGTTTGTGCCGACAAATGAAACATTTTTTAAAGGTGTTTTCTGTCTTCAGCCGGGACATTATTTTACTTATAAAGAAGGGAAAATAGAGATTGTGAGATATTTTGAGCCTCATTTTACCGGAAAGACGGACAAATCTTTTGAAGAGATTGTGGATGAAGTGGAAAAGACAATGAAGGAGTCTGTGAAAATGCATAAGATCAGCGATGTGGAGGTTGGATCTTATCTTTCCAGCGGGGTGGACTCCAGCTATCTTACGTATCTTTCCCAAGTGGACAGAACTTTCACAGTTGGATTTGATGAGCAAAAATACAGTGAAATTCAGGACGCCAAAGAGTTTGCAGATAGCATCCATATGAAAAATGACAGCAAGGTCATCAAACCGGAAGAATACTGGGATGTGTTGTCAGATTTTACGTATTATATGGACGAGCCTGTCGCTGACCCTGCTGCAGTTGCCCTTTATTTTCTGAGCCAGGAAGCAGCAAAAAAGGTAAAAGTTGTTCTTTCCGGGGAAGGTTCCGATGAGTTGTTCGGTGGATACAATATTTACTGTGAACCTTTGGAATACACCGGTTTCAACAAAGTTCCAATGCCGATCCGCCGTTTCCTTGGCTGGTTTGCGGAGAGATGTATGCCGCGTGAGATGAAGGGGCGCGGATTTTTGATGCGTCACGGAAAGACACTGGAGGAACGTTACTTTGCGAACGCCACAACAATTTTTACGGAGCGAGAGGCAAATAAACTGATCAAAAAAGGATGTGAGAGAGGCATTCAGAAAGTGACAGCTCCGCTTTATTCGAGAGTACGGGGGAAAGATCCTGTGACAAAGATGCAGTATGTGGACCTGCACCTTTGGCTTGTCCATGATATTTTGATGAAAGGTGACAAAATGGGAATGGCAAATTCCCTGGAAGTGCGCGTTCCGTTCCTGGACAAAGAAGTGATGAAACTGGCGGAGACACTGCCGCTTGAATATAAAGTGAGAGCTCCGAAGACAAAAGTTGCACTGCGCGCCGCAGCTGACAAGGTGATCCGGAAAAAAACCGCGGAGAAGAAAAAACTGGGATTCCCGATACCGATCCGCGTGTGGCTGCGCGAAGAAAAGTATTACGTGCGCGTAAAGGAGATGTTCCATTCTGCACCGGCAGAGAAATTCTTCAATACACAGTATCTGATGAGATTATTGGAAGAACATAAGAACGGCAAACATGACAACAGCCGGAAAATCTGGACGGTGTATATCTTCCTGCTCTGGTATGACCGCTTTTTTGCAAATGGAAAGCCGGTTCACCCGTCAGTGAAACAGGCGTAGGAATACAAATACACCTCTGAGGAAATAAGCAGGGGGTGAGAAAATGGAAAAAACAGTCACAAAACAGAGGAAAAGAGCAGCTGCCTATTTTGATTACAGTCTGCTTGCGGCTGTCATCTTCCTTGTTTGTTTTGGGCTTGTCATGCTCTACAGTACAAGCTCCTACAGTGCTCAGATTGAGACGGGAGATGACATGTCTTTGTTTAAAAAGCAAGCATTGATAAGTGCAGCCAGTGTGGCAGTCATGCTGGTCGTATCAAAGATCAATTATCACTGGTACGCAAAATGGGCAAAATATCTTTATTTTTTTTCCATCTTTTTGATGGCGCTTGTGTTGACCCCACTTGGAATCGAGGCATACGGCGCCAGGAGATGGCTCCGGCTTCCGGCCGGTTTTCAGCTCCAGCCGTCCGAGCTTGCAAAGATAGCAGTGATTCTTTTTATACCGCTTTTGATCTGTAATTTGGGAAAAAAGGTAAAGACAACATATGGATTCTGGAAAGTCTGTGTGTGGGGCGGCATCAATGCAGCTGCGGTATTTTGCTTTACAGATAACCTGAGTACCGCGATCATTGTCATGGGTATCACCTGCGTGATGCTCACAGTGGTATATCCGAAAATCCGAAAGTATATGTTGATCGGAGGAGGCGCCATTGCTGCTGTGATCATACTCTTGCAGATTTTCGGATCCAAACTGGAGTCCTTTGGCGGATTTCGCCTTGGAAGAGTTCTTGTGTGGCTGAATCCGGAGGCTCATGCATCCGAAGGTGGATTTCAGATCATGCAGGGGCTCTACGCAATCGGCGCAGGAGGGCTTTTTGGGAAAGGTCTTGGAAACAGCACACAAAAGATGGTGATTCCGGAAGTGCAAAACGATATGATTTTGGCGATCATTTGTGAAGAGCTTGGAATTTTTGGGGCAGTGTTGTTGCTTGTCTTATTTGGCTTTCTTTTGTACAGACTACTGTTCATTGCTCAGAATGCACCGGATATGTACGGCTCTCTGATCGTGACAGGTATTTTTGCCCATATCGCGCTCCAGGTTGTGCTCAATATCGCGGTAGTTACCAACCTGATTCCGACCACAGGTATCACACTGCCGTTTGTCAGTTACGGGGGAACGTCCATTGTATTTTTGATGAGCGAGATGGGAATCGCTCTTGGAATTTCCGGAACGATCCGCCTGGAGTAGAAGAAAAAGTGAAAAATACTTTTATTTACTTCTGATTTGTGCTATATTGGAATAAGTAGTATTGAAAACTACATATACTAGAAATGTGTGGTATATAGAATCCAGGAGGAATCAGAAGATGAGTTATAGAGTGGTAGTGGACAGCTGCGGTGAATTGACGAAGGATATGAAAGAGAGCGGAAAATTTGTGACCGCGCCGCTTACAATCGATATAGACGGAGAATTGATCGTGGACGATGAAACATTTGATCAGGCCGATTTCCTGAGGAAGGTGGCTGCAAGTCCAAACTGTCCGAAATCGTCATGTCCGTCTCCGGAGGCGTATATGGATCTGTATGGCTGTGACGCAGAGCATATCTATGCAGTCACTCTGTCCTCAGAGCTGAGCGGCTCCTACAACAGCGCAGTTCTGGGAAAAAGGCTTTACGAGGAAGAGCGCGGGGACAAAAAGATCTATGTTTTTAATTCCAGGTCTGCATCTGTCGGACAGACATTGATTGCCAGGAAGATTGCAGAATATGAAGAAAAGGGCATGAAATTTGAAGAAGTGATCAAGGCAGTGGAAAAATACATTGCAGGGATGCACACATATTTTACGCTGGAATCTCTGGAGACACTGCGCAAAAACGGTAGACTGACCGGTATCAAGGCGTTTGTAGCCAGCGCGCTCAACATCAAGCCGTATATGGGGGCAACGCCGGAGGGAACGATCATTCAGCTTGGGCAGGCAAGAGGGATGAAAAAAGCGCTGGAAAAGATGGTGGATGTTCTTGTAAGGGAGGCGCGCCATACGGAGGAGAAAACCTTGGCGATCGCACACTGCAATTGCAGGGACAGAGCTATGCAGATGAAACGTCTTGTGGAAGAGAAGATGAAGGTAAAGAAGATCATTGTATTGGATACAGCCGGGATCAGCAGTATGTATGCCAATGATGGTGGAATAATCATGGTTGTATAAAAAGACAGATTGTGCTAAAATAAGCATAAAATCAGTCTAAGGCGCAAAGGAGTGTACAAGATGAGTCAGCAGAAAGTAGATCGTTATAAACAGAAAAAAGCAGAGAGAAAAAAAGAAGTCCAAAAGCAGAAAAGAAAAGATTTCTTGTGGAAATTTGGATTGTCAGTTGTAGCAATAGCTTTGGTAGGATGGATAGGCTATTCGGGATATAGTCTTTACACTTCCAGTCAGCCAAGAAAGACAGCCGAAGTTGATTATGGCGACATCAATGACTATGTGAACGGTCTTGCAAAGACAGATGACGCGCAGTAGCGGAAAACAGGATAAGAAAAAATTAAGAAGTGAATCCATGCTGGGAAACCGGCATGGATTTTTTGCATTTTGGCAGGAGAAAATGCCACTTCTCCCCACCTTTGATACCGGAGAGGGAGAAATTTGGGAACAGGCGTAAAATTCAGCAATAATCGGGGTTGGGAAGGTGTATAGAAAAACAAAAAAGTCCTTGAAAAGCAGGGGAAAGTAGTTTACAATAGGGTCAAGTGGTAGAAAGTGGTGAAAGATGGTAGGAGATGGTACAAAGTGGCAGACCATTTCCAAGAAGGTGATACTTATGTTGACGGGAGAATTCAATCACAATATTGATTCAAAAGGAAGACTGATCATTCCATCAAAATTTCGTGATGACCTTGGGGAGAAGTTCATGATCACGAAAGGGATGGACGGCTGCCTTTTTGTGTACCCGGAGGATGAGTGGAGACACCTGGAAGAAAAACTGCGCACACTGCCGCTTACCAACAAAAAAGCCAGAGACTTTAAGCGATTCCTTTTAGGAAGCGCAGTGGAAGGCGACCTTGACAAACAAGGCAGAGTCTTGATCTCTTCCGCCCTTCGGACATTCGCCGGGCTGGAGAAAGAAGTCGTTTTAGCAGGAGTACTAGATCGAATTGAAATTTGGAACAAAACAGCTTGGGATGAACGGAATACTGAAGTAGAAGCAGAGATAGATGATATCGCAAGTGACATGGAAGAGCTTGGGCTTAGTATTTGATTAAGTGGAGGGCACTATGACATTTCGACATACGTCAGTATTACTGGAAGAGACAGTAAATGGTCTGAACATCAAGCCAGACGGCATTTACGTAGATGGAACGCTTGGTGGAGGCGGTCATGCATACGAAGTTTGCAGACGCTTAAATGACAAGGGGAGGTTTATAGGAATAGACCAGGATGAGGCGGCAATTGTAGCAGCCGGCATCCGACTTGGCGGTTTCGGGGAGAAAGTTACAATAGTCAGGAGCAATTATTGTGATATGAAACTGCGGCTCCAGGAGTTAGGGATTGACAAGGTGGACGGGATTGTCCTGGATCTTGGGGTATCCTCCTATCAGCTGGATACAACCGAGAGGGGATTTTCCTACAAGGCAGATGCGCCGCTGGACATGAGGATGGACAGAAGACAGAGCCTCACTGCAAAAGAGATTGTCAATACTTACAGCGAACAGGAACTTTACCGTATCATCCGCGACTATGGGGAGGACAAGTTTGCAAAGAATATTGCAAAACATATTGTTGCGGAGAGGGGCAAAAGTCCGATTGAGACGACCGGAGAGCTTTCTGAGGTTATCAGACACGCGATCCCGATGAAGTTTCAGAAGATGGCCGGACATCCGGCAAAGAGAACATTCCAGGCGATCAGGATTGAGCTGAACAGAGAACTGGAAGTATTGAAAGACAGCCTGGATACGATGATAGATATGCTGAGTCCGGGGGGAAGGATCTGTATCATCACGTTCCACTCCCTGGAAGACAGGATTGTGAAATCTGCTTTTCGGAAAAATGAGAATCCGTGTACATGTCCGAGCCATTTTCCGGTGTGTGTATGCGGGAATGTCTCAAAAGGAAACGTGATTACAAGAAAACCTATCTTGCCGGGGGAGAAGGAGCTTGAGGAAAACAGCCGCTCCAAAAGTGCAAAGCTTAGGATTTTTGAAAGATGTTAAAATAAAAGTAAAGGGGAACCCATATGTCCAGATATCAAACTTTTATAGACGGCAATACTGTCCGCAAGGAATGGCCGGAGGGGAGGCCAAACCAGGAGCAGCGGACGGTACCAAAAAAGAAAGTCAGCAGCCAGGTGAAGAAAAACAGAAATAAAGCAGCTCATATGAACAAAGGGTATGTATTGTTTCTGGCAGTTGCGGCAGTGATGACATTGTTTGTGTGTGTGCAGTACATTGGGGCGCAGTCAGAGATGACGACGCATTCCAGGACGATCACGAAACTGCAGGAAGAGCTGGCAGCAGTAAGAGAAAAGAATAATACTGCTTACAATGCTGTGATGAATTCCATGAATCTGGAAGAAATTCGAAAGAGGGCACAGGAGGAACTGGGGATGACAAATATTTCCCCGGAGCAGATCGTAAAATACCAAAGCCCTGCAGACAATTACATCAGGCAGTATGAGGCAATCCCAAAGAGTGGAATTTTGGCACACTATGCGGGAGAGGCAGCAGAATAAGGTGGAGATATGGTAAGAACAGGAAAGAGACGTTTAAAAAATATCAGACAGAAATTTCCTAAAAATATGCAGAAAAAGCTAGTAATGCTATTTATGGCAGTGATACTAGCTTTTCTTGTATTGATAGGGAGGATTCTTTATATCAATGTAGTGCACGGGGAGGAATACAAAAAGATCGTATTGAGCCAGCAGCAGTATGACAGCAGAACAATTCCCTACAAAAGAGGGGACATTGTGGACAGAAATGGGACGACCATTGCCACGAGTGAGAGAGTGTATAATGTGATACTTGACGCAAAAGTTTTGCTGGCAAACAAAGAGAGAGTGTACCGTACAAAAGAAGTTTTAAACCAGACCTTTGGGATTGAGACAGATGTGATAGATTCCATTTTGGAGGAGAAACCCGACAGCACTTACAATATCTTAAAGAAACAGGTAAGCTATGAAGATGCCCAGAAATTTGAAAAGATAGAGGAGCAGTCAGCCAAAGAAAAAGAGGAGAAAGATAAAATCTCCGGAGTATGGCTGGAGGAAGATTATCTTCGCTCTTATCCGTACAATTCTCTGGCATCTGATATGATTGGATTTGTGACAAGCGGAAATGTCGGCACTGGCGGTATTGAGCAGTATTACAATGAAGAATTGAATGGCACGGACGGAAGAGAGTACGGATATCTGGATTCAGATTCAGTTTTTGAACAGACGGTCAAAAATCCCGTCAACGGGAACACAGTGGTTTCGACCA
This sequence comes from Lachnoclostridium sp. An181, assembly GCF_002160325.1. Taxonomy (GTDB): domain Bacteria; phylum Bacillota; class Clostridia; order Lachnospirales; family Lachnospiraceae; genus An181. The sequence continues at coordinate 235,360 of NZ_NFKJ01000003.1, read as the reverse complement.
TTGATGTGAACTTACAGACAATTGTGGAGAAATATATTAAAGAATTCAACGACCAGTACAAAGGGGAGGGTGACGAGACTTTTGGCAGTAAGAACACAGCTGTGATGATCATGAATCCAAACAATGGGGAGGTTCTTGCAATGGCCTCCTATCCGAACTTTGATTTGAATAATCCAAGAGATTTAAGTGCATACTATTCTGAGGAAACAATAAAGCAGATGGAGGAGGACGGGACAAAAGTGGAAAGACTTCAGGAAATCTGGAGAAACTTTTGTGTGTCCGACACATTTGAGCCGGGGTCTGTCATGAAACCATTTACCCTTGCAGCTGGTCTGGAGACTGGAAAGATAAAAGGGGACGAGACGTATTACTGCAGCGGTGGGCTGCAGATAGGAAGCGATTATGTACACTGTCATAAACGGGATGGACATGGAACGCAGACGGTGCAGGATGCTATTGCAAATTCCTGCAATGTAGCCTTTATGCACATGGGTGAGGTCATCGGAGCGGAGGAATTCTGTAAATACCAAAGACTGTTTGGTTTTGGGGAGTACACAGGAATCGACCTTCCTGGAGAGGCCGAGACATCGGGACTTTTGTTTCGGCCGGAGGATATGAAAGAGATCGATCTGGCAGTAAACTCGTTTGGACAGAGTTTTAATGTCACAATGACACAGATTGCAGCAGCGTTCTGCTCCATTGTCAATGGAGGAGATTACTATGAGCCGCACGTGGTGAAACAAATACAGGATGAAAATGGAAGTGTGATAAAGGATATTCAGCCCAAGCTTTTAAAGAGAACTATTTCAAAGGAAACTGCGGAAAAACTGAAAACCTACATGAACGCCACCATGGAATATGGAACCGGAAAGACGGCGGCTGTGGAGGGGTATGATATCGGAGCCAAGACAGGAACAGCCCAGAAACTGCCCAGAAAAGATGAGAGATATCTCCTTTCTTTCTGCGGTTATGCTCCGCAGGAGAATCCGGAAGTGGTGGTCTACGTTATCGTAGATGAGGCTAATGTGGAGAGGCAGGATGTCAGCAAATATGTACTGGAGCTATCGCAAAAAATTATGGCGGAGGCATTTCCGTACCTGAACATCACAAAAAGTGCACAGACAGACAGTACAAATGAATAAAGAGACGAATAACCTCATATAAGCAATAATAAGGTATAACAATAGCTTGTGTGGGGTTTTTCTTATGAAAAATAAAACATACAACAAGAAAAAGATCTTTTTTGTGTTTACAGCTGCATTTCTGGTACTTTTGTTTTTGATCGGAAGGCTTGTGTACCTGATGGTCTTCGATGCAGGATATTATCAGGAAAAGGCAGAGGCACTCCACGAAAGAGAGAGGGATATCAAAGCTGCAAGAGGGGAAATTGTGGACAGGAACGGAACTGTGCTTGCGACCAACAAAACGGTTTGTACGATTTCTGTCATCCATAGTCAGATTAAAGATGCGGAAACAGTGATCCGGATGCTTGTGAAGGAACTTGGAATGGAAGAGGCTGAAGTCAGAAAAAAAGTGGAGAAGGTATCTTCTATGGAGAGGATCAAGACAAATGTGGACAAAGAGACAGGGGATAAGATCCGCGCCTATGAGATGGAAGGCGTCAAGGTGGACGAAGATTTTAAGAGGTATTATCCGTTTGAGGAGCTTGGATCCAGAGTGCTTGGCTTTACCGGAGCAGATAACCAGGGGATCATTGGCCTGGAGGTCAAATACGAAGAAGAGTTAAAAGGAGAGAATGGAAAAATCCTCACGACCACGGATGCAAGGGGAATTGAGCTTGAAGGTGTGGCCGAGGACAGGATCGAACCTGTACCGGGAAATACATTGCAGATAAGCATGGATTACAATATCCAGTCGTATGCACAGCAGGCGGCAGAGCAGGTGATGGAACAAAAACAAGCAGACGGAGTGGGAATCATCATCATGGAACCTGACACAGGAGAAATTCTCGCAATGGTCAATGTACCTGAATTCAATTTGAACGAACCGTTCAAACTGAATACAGGGGAGGATACATCAGGGCTTTCTGATGAGGAAAAACAAAAGCTGCTAAACCAGATGTGGAGGAATCGCTGCATCAACGATACCTATGAACCCGGCTCTATTTTTAAGACCGTCACTTCAGCGGCGTGTCTGGAGGAAGGGGTGGTGAGTCTGGACGACACCTTTTTCTGCCCGGGATATAAGATTGTGGAGGACAGAAAGATCCGATGCCACAAAGTGGGAGGACATGGGCAGGAGACATTTGTGCAGGGCGTACAAAATTCCTGCAACCCCGTGTTTATGGAGGTGGGAATGCGGCTTGGCGCAGACAAATTTTGCGGGTATTTTGAAAAATTTGGCCTGATGGACAAAACCGGAATCGACATTCCGGGGGAGGCGGGGACGATTATGCACAAGAAAGAAAATATCGGGGAAGTGGAGCTTGCAACCATGACATTTGGCCAGTCATTTCAGATTACACCTATACAGATGGCGTCAACAGTGAGCGCACTGGTAAATGGAGGGACGAGGGTGACACCACATTTCGGAGTGCGCGTACTTGACAAAGAGGGAAAGGAAATCCATCGTTTTTCTTATGAGGAGAAAAAGGAGGTTGTGTCAAAGGAAGTGTCTGAAACTATGAGGAAGATATTGGAAAGTGTCGTTTCTGTTGGTTCCGGGAAAAATGGATATATAGACGGATACCGGATTGGAGGGAAAACGGCTACATCCCAGACACTTCCAAGAAGTGCGAACAAGTACATTTCCTCTTTTATCGGATTTGCTCCTGCGGATGACCCGAAAGTGTTGGGGATGTGTATTATCTACAATCCAAAAGGAATTTACTATGGAGGAACGATCGCGGCCCCGGTCATCCGGGATATTTTTGAAAATATTCTGCCGTATCTTGGATATGAAAAGGATGAAAGTCTGATGCGCGAAAAGGAAGAGGAGTAGTTGAAAAACAGGGGGAAAAGGAGTATACTAACTAAGATTGTAAAGAGAATGACGAGAAAGATGAAAGGGTGGATGTATGGAGTATGTTATTGTTGTGCCGGTACTGATCGCATTTGGTTTGAGTGTCATCATGGGACCGATTGTCATACCGTTTTTAAGAAAACTGAAGATGAGACAGACAGAGCGCACTGACGGCGTGAAATCCCATTTGAAAAAAGCAGGAACGCCCACCATGGGCGGAGTGATCATTCTGGCCAGCATTGTGGTGACCTCCCTGTTTTACGTGGGCAGCTATCCCAAGATCATCCCGGTTCTGTTTTTGACACTGGGATTTGGTCTGATCGGATTCCTTGATGACTATCTGAAAGTTGTGATGAAACGTTCCGATGGATTGTATCCAGGGCAGAAGATGGCACTGCAGATACTGGTCACAGCTGTCTTTGCATTCTACCTGATTCGTTTTACAGATGTGCCGCTCACACTCCTCATCCCTTTTTCCGGCGGAAGGTATTTGGATACCGGCTATCTTGCCCTGCCGCTTATGTTTTTTGTTGTGATCGGAACTGTAAACGGAGTCAATTTTACGGACGGGCTGGACGGTCTTGCAGCCAGTGTGACGGTGCTTGTTGCCACGTTTTTTACGGTTGTGGCTGTTGGAACGAGAAGTGGGATTGAGCCGGTCACCTGTGCGGTTGTGGGGGCTTTGCTTGGGTTTCTTTTGTTCAATGTGTATCCGGCGAGCATTTTTATGGGGGACACAGGTTCATTGGCTCTTGGCGGATTTGTGGCATCCACCGCATATATGCTGCAGATGCCGTTTTTTATCGTGATTGTCGGAGCTATCTATCTGATTGAAGTGTTGTCTGTAATGATACAGGTTACATATTTCAAGAAGACAGGTGGGAAGAGAATTTTTAAGATGGCTCCGATTCATCATCATTTTGAGTTATGCGGCTGGTCAGAGACACGGGTGGTAGCGGTATTTTCGATTATAACGGCAATCCTTTGTCTGATTGCCCTTTTGGCACTTTAGGAGGAAGAGAATGGATATAAAAGAAAAAAAAGTACTTGTATTTGGTTCCGGGATCAGTGGGATCGGTGCATGTAAGTTACTGGAAAAAAAAGGAGCACAGGTCATTTTATATGATGGAAATGATAAGATTGACAGAAAAAAGACGCAGATGCAGCTTGGAGCAAAGAGCTGCACAAAAATTGTCCTGGGGGAGTTTCCAAAGGAGCTTTTAAAGGAGCTTGATATGGTTGTTTTAAGTCCGGGAGTTCCGACGGATCTTCCTCTCGTGGAAGAGATAAAAGCAGCAGGGATTTTTGTCTGCGGTGAGATTGAACTTGCTTATTGCTGTGGGAAGGGAGATGTCCTGGCGATTACGGGGACAAATGGAAAGACAACGACCACCACACTTCTTGGAGAGATCATGAAACATGCAAGGTCAAGCGTATTTGTTGTAGGGAATATAGGAACACCGTATACATCGGTCGTGGAGGAGCTTTGCGACGACAGCGTGACAGTTGCCGAGATCAGCAGTTTTCAGCTGGAGACGATCTCTGCATTTCGGCCAAAGGTGAGCGCAATATTGAATATCACACCGGATCATTTAAACCGTCACCATACAATGGAAGCCTATATCCGGGCAAAAGAACGGATTGCCGAAAATCAGACACCGGATGATGTCTGTGTGCTGAATTACGAAGACGAGGTGCTGCGCGAGTTTGGCAGACAACTTAGGACAAAGGTCATCTATTTCAGCAGTCAGAGAAAACTGGAAAGAGGAATATATTTGGATGACGGAAATATGATTTATAAAGGTGAGAAAGAAGTCTGCCTTTGCAATGTAAAGGATTTGAAACTTCTAGGCATGCATAACTATGAAAATGTGATGGCGGCATCTGTGATGGCTTTGGAGTATGGGGTGTCCGAGGAAATTGTACGGGATACGATCCGTGCATTTCAGGGAGTGGAGCACAGGATTGAGTTTGTATGTGAAAAGGATGGTGTAGCATATTACAATGATTCCAAAGGCACGAATCCGGACGCAGCGATCAGGGGCATCCGCGCCATGAACCGGCCTACATATTTGATCGGCGGCGGTTATGATAAGGACTCAGAGTATGACGAATGGATCGAGGCGTTTGACGGGAAGGTAAAAAAACTTGTCCTTATCGGAGCCACAAAGGAGAAAATAGCAAAGACAGCTTATGAACATGGATTCCATGAAGTTGTCCTTGCAGACACATTTGAGGAGGCTGTACAAATCTGCCATGACCTTGCCGGGAAAGGGGATGCGGTCCTGCTCTCTCCTGCCTGTGCAAGTTGGGGGATGTTTAAAAATTATGAAGAACGCGGAGATAAATTCAAAGAACTTGTAAAACAATTTTAAGGGGTTGAGTATGTGCCGCGTCCAAATAAAAAGAGACAATGGGATTATGGTCTTATCTGTATTGTGTTTATATTGGTCGGAATCGGGCTTTTGATCTTGTACAGTACAAGCGCATATAACGGAGAAGTCAAATTCCATGATTCTTTTTACTATCTGAAAAAGCAGGCATTTGCCACAGCGCTGGGCATTGCGGGAATGTTTTTTACGGCAAAGATGGATTACCATATTTTTCAAAAATTTGCAGTGTGGGGATATCTGGCGGCACTTGGGCTGTCAACCGCAGTGCTTTTTATCGGGGATGAATACAATGGCTCTAAAAGATGGCTTTCTTTTGGGCCATTCTCTTTTCAGCCCTCTGAGTATGCAAAACTTGCAGTCATTTTATTTCTGGCATCATTTGTATCAAAACATGTGAAAAAAATGGGAAAGATGGGGATGCTGCTGAAAGTGATGCTGACCATTCTGCCCATTGTGGCGCTGGTGGGGACCAACAACTTAAGTACCGCGATCATCATCCTCGGTATTGCAGTTGTACTTGTATTTGTTGCAAGTCCTAAATATGCTCAGTTTATCTGGATGGGCAGCTTAGGCATTGGTTTTATGGCGATCTTCCTTGGACTTGAGAGCTACCGGCTTGAAAGACTGGCTATATGGAGAAATCCGGAGGCGTACGAAAAAGGGTATCAGACACTGCAGGGGCTTTATGCCATTGGCTCAGGAGGTCTGTTTGGGAGAGGGCTTGGAAAGAGCGTACAGAAATTAGGGTTTGTTCCTGAGGCGCAGAATGATATGATCTTTTCCATCATCTGTGAGGAACTTGGGCTTGTGGGGGCTGCGTTCATCATTGTCCTGTTTCTTATCCTGATATGGCGTTTTTTTGTGATCGCCACACATGCGAAGGATCTTTTCGGCGCACTGATCGCCACGGGAGCGATGGCGCATATAATGATCCAGGTCATATTGAACATTGCTGTGGTGACAAATTCCATTCCCAATACCGGGATCACACTCCCCTTTATCAGCTACGGCGGGACTTCGGTAGTATTCCTTTTGGCGGAAATGGGGCTTGTGCTAAGTGTGTCGGGTCTGATAGAATAGACACTACCATAGAAAGAAAAGGAGGTACACATGGAGAAAATAAAAAGAAGGACAAAAGAAAAGAGGGCACAGCGGCTCTATGCGCTGACGGTCATCATTCTTGGGATTGCGATTTTTGTGATGGGATTCATTGTACTTTTCCACATTCAGAAAATAGAAATCAAGGGAACAGAATACGCCTCCAAAACAGAGATCGTAAAATGGATGCAGGACGGAAATTTTACGTCAAATTCTCTCTACGTGCTTATGCAGAATAAACTGGGATACAAAGAGCCTTTGGGATTTATGGAAGAAGTAAAGGTGAGCATGAAAAATCCATGGACCCTCAAGGTGACAGTCAAAGAAAAAGAGATGGTGGGCTGTTTTGTGAGTAAAGATGGGTATAATTATATTGACGGCCAAGGTGTGGTCGTGAAAAAGGATACGGTTTCCAGGCAGGCGATTCCGGTTGTGGAAGGACTTGAGATGGAAGAGCCAATATTATATGAGACGATCCGGGCAAAAGATGAGCGGGCAAAAGACATAATTTTGGATGCTCTAAGGTATGCAAAAGATGAAGAATTGGCACCGGACCGCATTGTATCGAATGACAATGGACTCACAATGGTGTTTGGAAGAGTGTATGTGAATTTAGGGATAGGGAACCTGGAAAACAAAATTCTTCAGATATCTCCTATACTGGAAAAACTAAGCGGCCAGGAGGGGACGTTGCATCTGGAATACTTTTCTGATGAAAGCACAAAAATCAGTTTTAAAAAGGGAGAAATTCCGGAAAATGGGCAGTAGAATTAGGAAAAATTCTATTGATTATTTAGAAAAAATCCGATATTATATTACTATATGGCAGAAAACCTATTGACATCCCAGAGGGAAGTATACGATAAACAGGGAAACAAAGGAGGAAAAACTCTTGTTAGAAATTAAAACAAACGAATCAGAGGCAGCAGCAAAAATTATTGTAATCGGCGTAGGCGGCGGCGGAAACAACGCTGTGAACAGAATGATTGACGAGCAGATCGCGGGAGTAGAGTTCATCGCGATCAATACAGATAAACAGGCATTGCAGTTGTGTAAAGCACCGACTCTGATGCAGATTGGGGACAAGCTTACAAAGGGCCTTGGAGCGGGGGCAAAACCTGAGGTTGGAGAAAAAGCGGCGGAAGAGAGCGCAGAAGAGATTGCATCTGCATTAAAAGGTGCGGATATGGTATTTGTCACATGCGGTATGGGAGGCGGAACAGGTACCGGAGCGACTCCTGTTGTTGCAAAGATCGCAAAAGAGCAGGGAGCTTTGACTGTAGGCGTTGTGACAAAACCGTTCCGTTTTGAATCCAAGACACGTATGCAGAACGCACTTGGTGGAATTGAAAAACTTAAAGAAAACGTAGATACACTGATTGTAATTCCAAACGATAAACTTCTGGAGATTGTGGACAGAAGAACAACTATGCCGGAGGCTTTGAAAAAAGCGGACGAGGTATTGCAGCAGGGTATTCAGGGAATTACAGACCTGATCAATGTGCCTTCTCTGATCAACCTTGATTTTGCGGATATCCAGACAGTCATGATCGACAAGGGAATCGCTCACATTGGAATCGGATACGGAAAGGGAGATGACAAAGCGCTTGACGCTGTCAGAGCAGCAGTTTCCAGTCCGCTTCTCGAGACAACAATTGCGGGCGCATCCCATGTCATCATCAATATATCCGGTGACATTACTCTTATGGATGCGAGCGATGCAGCTGAGTTTGTGCAGGATTTGGCAGGCGAGGATGCCAATATTATCTTTGGTGCAATGTACGATGATTCCAGGCCGGATGAGGCAACGATCACTGTTATTGCCACAGGATTACATAATGTAGAGGGAACAGCCTCAAAATTGAAATCCAGACTGGAGGGAACAGGAAAATCTTCCGTTCTTCCAGAAAATAATATGCGCGGTTTTCAGTCCCAGCAGACGACAACCCGTTCTATGGAAGACTTGGCAGGAAGAAGAACGCAGAATTCCGCTCCTGCATACAGAAACACTTCCTCTTCATCCGCAGCACCGGCAGGAAGAGTGAAAGAACAGTCTATCAAGATTCCGGATTTCTTTAGAAAATAAATACAGCATTATTATGGAGGGCAGATGCCCTCCATTTTTGTCGAAAGAAAAGCATGTCTATCATCTACTATCTGACAAATTTTTGAAACCCATTTCCCTATAATAAATTTTGCTTGAGTACCAAATCGATTTAGTATCAAAAGAGAAAGAAGGCAGAGCATGTATTATGAAGTATACATCGATGTCCTCTTCCTGATAAATTTTATGATGGATTATTTTCTGCTAGGAATTATAAAAAAAGTGCTCCGGTGTTCTGCCACACACTGGAGAATTTTTCTTGGAGCAGTTTTGGGAGCGGCACTCATGTGTTTGGTGTTTCTCCTGCAGGTCCATCCGTACATAAAATTGTTCTTATATCATATGGTAGCAAATACCGCAATGTTGTTGGTGGGACTTCATATAAAGAGTATAAAATCTTTTTTTGAGTCCTTTGTGCTTTTGTATACGGGAAGTTTTTTGATGGGGGGAATACTTGAAATCTTCCAGCCGTATACAAGGATAGCCGGACTTTTTGTCCTCTTGGCAGCAGTCAGCTATGAGGTGATCTGGAAGATTTTTGAATGGATAAAAAAATTGTACAGAATCAACGAATATTACTGCAAGGCTACACTGTATTGGAATGGAAAGAAATGTCATGTAAGAGCAGTGATCGATACAGGAAACCATTTAAGGGAGCCGTCCGGCGGCAAACCGGTCCATGTGATTGATAAGAGCGTATTTTTGAGGGCGTTTGAAAAAGAAAAGGTGAAAAACCTTCAATATGTGTGTTATCACTCTATCGGGAAGAAGGAGGATTTCATGCCAGTGATTCGTATTGACAGGATTTGTCTTCACAGAGAATCGGACTGCTGGCTTGAAACGCCGTATCTGGCAATTGGAAATGAAGAAATTACACTTACAGGGAAGTATGAAATGATTATCAACCCTGCGGCATTATAGGAGGGAATAGAATGGTTTTGAAAGTAGCTGTACCACATCAGTTTAAATTTAAAGTATATCCGGATTTGAAGACATTGTTTTTTCCGGAAAAGAAAGATATACACTACATAGGCGGCTCAGAAGTGCTGCCGGCACCGCTGGAAACAGAGGAGGAGGCGAGGGTCATAAACGGACTTGCAACGGAAAGTGCGGAGGAGTCAAGAAAGTTGTTGATCGAACATAATCTAAGGCTGGTCGTCTACATTGCAAAAAAATTTGACAACACAGGCGTTGGGGTGGAAGATTTGATCTCCATCGGGACCATAGGGCTGATCAAAGCTATCAACACGTTCAAACCAGATAAAAATATCAAGCTAGCCACCTATGCATCCAGGTGTATTGAGAATGAGATTTTGATGTATCTTCGCAGAACAAGCAAGACGAAGATGGAAGTGTCCATCAATGAGCCGTTAAATGTGGACTGGGATGGAAATGAGCTGCTGCTCTCTGATATCCTCGGCACAGAGGAGGATACGATTTCCAAAGATCTGGAGTCTGAGGTGGAGCGAAAGATTTTGAGCAAAGCCATTGCCTCCCTCTCAAACAGGGAGAGAATGATCGTGACTATGCGATTTGGACTGGATTCTGTGGATGATAAGGAAAAAACGCAGAAAGAGGTAGCGGAACTTCTAGGAATCTCCCAGTCTTATATTTCGAGGCTTGAAAAGAAGATCATGATCAGGCTGAAAAAAGAGATGAGCAGATATGTTTAAATTTGTATTAAGTTTATAAAAAAATCCCGCAACATATACTAAAACCAGGGCAGGAGTGTTACAATAAAACAAAAAGGAGGCTGGCGTTATGAAACTTACTTTTATTGGAGCCGCTCATGAAGTAACAGGCAGTTGCCATCTTTTGGAGGCGAACGGAAAGCATATTCTGATCGACTGCGGAATGGAGCAAGGGCCGGATCTTTATGAGAATCAGAAATTACCTGTAGCGCCAAAGGAAGTGGACTGCATTTTGCTGACTCATGCGCATATTGATCATTCAGGATTGATCCCTCTGATGTACAGGAATGGATTTTCAGGTCAGATTGTCTCCACATTTGCCACCTCTGATCTGTGCAGTATCATGTTGCGGGACAGTGCACATATCCAGGAATTTGAGGCGGAATGGAGAAACAGAAAAGCCAGGCGTTCAGGGGAGGCATTCTACGAGCCATTGTATACAATGCAGGATGCGCTGGGGGCTATTGACTTATTTGTCCCATGCGGGTATAATCAAAAAATTGATTTGTATGATGGAATCCAGGTGAGGTTTTCGGATATCGGACACCTTCTTGGGTCTGCAAGTATTGAAGTATGGATTTGTGAAAATGGCGTAAACAAAAAAATTGTTTTTTCCGGGGACGTGGGAAATAAAAACCAGCCGATCATCAAGGATCCTTCTCCGGTGAGGGATGCAGATTATGTGGTGATCGAGTCTACATACGGAAACCGGCTGCACGGGGATGAGCGGCCGGACTATATTGGAGAGTTTACTAGAATTTTAGAGGAAACATTTGACAAGGGCGGAAATCTTGTCATCCCGTCGTTTGCAGTCGGAAGGACACAGGAGCTTTTATATTTTATCCGTGAGATAAAGGAGAAGAAACTTCTGCCCCGGTATGAAGGATTTGAGGTGTATGTGGACAGTCCGCTTGCAATAGAGGCCACTACCATGTTTACCAAAAATATGAAGAGTTGTTTTGACAGCGAGGCTCTCGCCCTTGTGGAACAGGGCATCAATCCACTTGTCTTTCCGGGGCTCAAGACTACGATCACAAGTGATGAGTCAAAGATGATCAATCTGGATGAAAAGCCAAAAGTCATCATTTCAGCGTCCGGTATGTGTGAGGCAGGACGCATCAGGCATCATTTGAAACATAATCTGTGGAGGCCGGAGTGTACGGTGCTCTTTGTCGGATATCAGGCAGCGGGAACGCTTGGAAGAAGACTCCTTGAAGGGGTCTCGAGCGTGAAACTGTTCGGGGAGAACATTGAGGTGCTGGCAAGGATAGAGTCTTTAAAGGGAATCAGCGGGCATGCTGACAAAAAAGGACTGCTGGAATGGCTTCAGGCGTTTGAGAAAAGACCAGAGCATGTGTTTGTAGTGCACGGGGAGGATACTGTCACGGAAGAATTTGCAAGGGAAGTGGAGGATATATTCGGAATCCCCGCATTTGCCCCGTTTTCCGGCGGGTGCGTAGACCTTGCGGAAAATGAGATTTTGAGTCAGGGAGTGAGGATTCCGAAGAAATCACTGGAGAAACCGTCCACGCAGAGAGCGCGCACTGCGTTTGAGCGTGTGGTGGCTGCTGCCAGGAGACTACAGAACGTGGTTCTCAAAAACGAGGGGATTGCGAATAAAGATCTGGCAAAGCTGGAATCGCAGATCCAGAACCTGGCCGATAAGTGGGACAGATAAATTTGGCATAAAAACTTACAAAGGAGAAATTGCATGGCGGGTATGAGCCGAAAGGAACGAAAAGAATACGAGGAATTGAAAAAACGCAAGAAACGTCAGATGGAACGAAGGGAGCAGTATGCCAGAAGGAACGTCTACGACGAGGATTTCGGGGACATATACTGCGAGGAGCCGGTCAGGCGTGTGCGAAGACCGGAGGATTTGGACGGCCGATATGAAAGGGACAGAAAACACTACAGAGAGCCCAAGGCAGGAAGAAAAAAGAAGAGAAAGCAGCGGGGAAAGACTACGGCCCTTATTCAGGCCTGTACCTCCATCGCGTTCATCGGATTTGCGCTGTATCTGGGGATGATTCCATGGCTGTACTTGGGCATCATTGTAGCGGTTCTTGTCCTTCTTCTCTATCTTTTTTTGAAGATGCAGAATGGAAGAAAGGCAAAACCATTTGCAGGGAAATGTTTGGGTATGTTGCTTTCCATTGCCTTGGTGCTGGGCTGCTATTATATGTTTGATGTCAGACAGATGCTGGGCAAGATCAGCAGTAAGGGAGAAACGATCTCTAAGGATTCAGGGAATATTGACGTGAGCAAGGAGCCATTCAGTGTTTATATCAGCGGAATCGATGTGTACGGTGAGATCACAGCGGAGAGCAGGAGTGACGTAAATATTATTGCAACCGTAAATCCGAACACGAAGGAAGTGCTCTTGACAACCACGCCGAGAGATTATTATGTGGAGATTCCAGGCGTGAGCAATGGTTATAAAGATAAACTGACGCATGCGGGAACCTACGGTGTGGCCAGCTCTGTGGCAACGTTGGAACAGCTTTATGAAGTGGAGATTCCTTTTTATGTCAGAGTTAATTTCACTTCGCTGATAGAGATGGTGGATATTTTAGGGGGAATTGATGTAAAATCTGATCTTGCGTTTACGACCGGGCCGGAGTCCGGATGTATTGTGGAAGTAAAAGAGGGCATCAATCATTTTGACGGCAAGCAGGCACTTGCCTTTGCAAGAGAGCGTCATAGTCTGGCGGATGGAGACAACCAGAGGGGAAAGAATCAGCAGAAGATTATCGAGGCTTTGATCGATAAGGCTGCATCTCCGATCATACTTTTAAAACTGCCCCAGCTTCTCGACAAGGCCGGCGAGTATACAGACACCAATATGGCGACAAGTCAGATACAGGAGCTTGCGAGAGCCCAGCTTACAGGTCTTGGTGGCTGGAAGGTGCATTCGCTCGCAGCGGAGGGAACTGGAAAGAAGGCATACTGCTATTCCTACTCTGGCGGACCTTTGTATGTTACAGTTCCGGATGAGACTTCGGTTGCCAATATCAAAGATGCGATGAACCGGATTGAGGCAGGAGAAAAAATAGAATAACAGAAAACGCATGGACCTTGAAGAATTGTCAAGGTCCATTAATTTTTATATTTTACACTCCGTTGAATATTCAAAAGCCAGGATGCAAAAAATGGTACTAGAAGATGCGAGGAGGAATTTTGAAATGGCTTTGAATAAAGTGGAGATATGCGGAGTGAATACATCCAAGCTGCCGCTGCTGAACGACAAAGAAAAAGAGGAGCTGATTGCGAGGATCAAGGCAGGGGATGAAAAGGCAAAGGAGGAGTACATTAAGGGAAATCTAAGGCTTGTCTTAAGTGTGATCAAGCGGTTTTCCAATTCCAATGAAAATGCGGATGATCTGTTTCAAATCGGATGTGTGGGTCTTATTAAGGCGATCAACAACTTTAATCCGGATATGATGGTGAAATTTTCAACCTATGCGGTTCCGATGATCATCGGGGAGATCAAGCGGTATATGAGGGACAACAATTCTATCCGTGTAAGCCGTTCTTTAAGAGATACGGCTTACAAGGCAATCTATGCAAAAGAGGGGTACGTGCGGGAGCATTTAAAAGAACCTACAGTGCAGGAGATTGCTGATGAGATCGGGATTGCCAAAGAAGACATCGTATTTGCCCTGGATGCGATCCAGACACCGGTGAGTCTTTATGAGCCGGTGTACAATGACGGCGGGGATGCTCTGTACGTCATGGATCAGATAAGCGACAAGACAAACAAAGAAGAAAACTGGGTGGAAGATCTGGAGCTTGAGGCTGCCATGAAACGGCTTGGGGAGAGGGAAAAATATATCATTGAGCTTAGGTTCTTCCAGGGAAAGACTCAGATGGAAGTGGCGGAGGAAATCAAGATTTCGCAGGCACAGGTCAGTAGACTTGAGAAACATGCACTGGCAAAGATGAAACAGTATCTGAGTTGAAATTAGAGCAAAAGCCGCATTTTTGCAGGAGGGCTGTCCGATTGCCGGAATGCGGCACATATGATGGATGTAAAAATATGGGTTGAAATTTTAAGGGGTTCATACTATTATAGTGAAGAAGAAAATAAGGGGGAGGAAAAAGCATGTATCAGGCCTGTATTTTTGATTTGGATGGAACACTGACGGATACACTGGATTCGTTGGTATACTCGGTGAATTTAATGTTGTCTTCTCTGAACTTGCCAAAGATTTCGAGGGAGCAGTGCAGACAATTCGTGGGAAACGGGGCAAAGGTGCTTGTAGAGAAGGCACTGCGGGCATCCGGAGACGTAGATCTGAAACTGTTTGATGGAGCAATGAAAATTTATGGTGAAGTGTTTGGAGAGAACTGTACTTATCATGTCAGGCCGTACGAGGGGATTTTAAAGCTTTTAGAAGAATTAAAAAAGCGTGGTGTCAGGACTGCGGTCCTGTCAAACAAACCGCATGATCAGGCGGTGGACGTTGTACATTCCTTTTTTGAGGAAGGATGTTTTGACCTCGTTTTGGGACAATGCGAGGGAAGACCAAGGAAACCGGACCCTGCTGGGATTTATTTAGCTGCAGAGCAGCTCCTTGTTTCCCCAAAGAACTGTCTGTACATAGGGGATTCGGAAGTGGATATCAAAACAGGGATTGCGGCCGGGGTAAAGACCATTGGCGTGACCTGGGGATTCCGGGAGAGAGAGACGCTTGTCGAGGCAGGCGCAAAGTATCTGGCAGATAAGCCGGAGGATATTTTAATGTATATGGAAGAAAAGTAAAAAAGGAATGAAGGAGGGTTGTGAAAATGTATGAATATGATGAAGAGTGTCTTAGTACATTTTTAAAAAACCAATCACAGTTGTTTGACCAACCGGTGGCGGATACACCGGAAGAAGCGGAGGCATTTTTGGAAGATTGTATGGCAGTGGTTGTGGATTCGCTCAAAGAAGTAAAAGAGTATTTTGAGGAGAGCGGAGCTGATGTGGAACACATGTCTTTGGAGGAATTTGAGGAGGCATCGGAAGTGTTTGCCCTCCCAAGTGGAAAATACCTGATAGTAGAAGGTTAAAGTGGATGACAGCAAGGGTACCGCGTGCGCGGTACCCTCTATTCATGACAATAGGAAGTCTTAAATGGGACTTTCTATTGTTTTTTTGACTCTGCCTTTGAAAGGGCGTCTTCGATGGCATCCATGATGACTTGAGAGGTATAGGTGTTTTCTTCCGAATATGCGATATTTTCCACAGACTGGCTCTTTATGACCTGTTCGGCAATTTGCTCTACCGTTGGCTGGAAGAGAGGATACATGGTGGCCACAGTGTCATCCAGGTTGGAGCATCGGATGGAATTGATGTGGGAACTGTCCACAGAGACCTCTATTTCAAACTCTGTATTGTTGAGAGTGACGGTGGACGTGTACACGCCGGGCTGATATTTGGATGGAGTGGATGAAGTTTTCTGGTCTTTTGGAGAAAACATAAATACGAGAAGCAGGATTAAGAGGATCCCAAGCACAACAAAAAGAACAGTATAGATGATTTCTTTCATATGAAGAACGACGATTTTCGTTTTAGAACTCATAAAAGGCCTCCTGAATTTAAATAATATCACTGTTTGTTTATATAGTTTATGATGGGAACTGGAAATATATTCATGGTATGAAGAAGGAAAGGTGAAGCCTTTCAAAATCGATGCGTGACAAAATGGAAGAGCTTTAGTAGAATGAAAAAAGAAATTGAGGTGAAAATATGTTTATTATAGCAGGACTTGGAAATCCAACAAAGGAATATGAAAAAACGAGACATAATGTCGGTTTTGATGTCATAGATAAAATTGCAGAGAAATACGGAATCGATGTGACAGAGAAAAAGCACCGTGCGTACTGCGGGAAAGGGATGATCGCGGGGCAGAAAGTAATGCTGATAAAACCGCAGACGTATATGAATTTAAGTGGTGAAAGTATCCGAAGCGCAGTGGAATACTATAAAATTGAGCCGTGGGATGAGCTGATCGTCATTTATGATGACATTAGTCTTGATGTAGGACAGCTGAGAATCCGTAAAAAAGGCAGTGCCGGAGGGCATAATGGAGTAAAGAATATCATTGCCCAGCTGCAGACACAGGTATTTCCGAGAATCAAAATCGGCGTGGGAGAAAAACCAAAGGGATACGATCTTGCTGCTTATGTGCTGGGGCGTTTTTCCAAGACAGAGCGTGAGCGCATGGAGGAAGGATATGAAAGAGCAGTGTCCGCGGTTGAGAAGATCGTGTCAGGAGACATTGACGGCGCGATGAACGAGTTCAATAAAAAAGCAATGGGAAAGGAGTCGTAGGGCATGCAGGCTTTAATCAGTCCGCTGAAAGAACTGGCTGAATTCCAACAGATGAAGGAAGAATTGAAAAGAGGAAGTGCGTTTGTACAGGCTGCGGGCTGTGTCAATTCCCAGAAAACACACATGATGTATGCGCTCGGGGATGAAAGAAAAAAGAAACTCATCGTCTGTCCGTCTGAGACAAAGGCAAAGCAGACCTTTGAAGAATACAGGTTTTTGGATACAAACACCTGGTTTTATCCTGCAAAAGATTTTCTGTTCTATCAGGCAGATATTCGCAGCAAAGAGCTGGTAAAAGAGAGAATGGAAGTCATACGCGCTCTTTTGGAGGAGGACAGTATTGCTGTTGTCACAAGTTTTGACGGACTTTTGGATGCTCTTCTTCCTCTGGAGGAAATCCGAAAAAAGGTGTTTACAATACAGCCGGGGGATGTGTTTGAGTTTGAAAAATTAATACAGATGCTTTCCTCTCTTGGCTATGACAGGGAAGCGCAGGTGGAAGGTATCGGGCAGTTTGCGGTCAGGGGAGGGATCATTGACATTTTTCCGCTCACTGAAAATGCACCGGTGCGCATTGAAATGTGGGGGGATGAGGTGGACTCTGTCCGAAGTTTTGATCTTGAGAGCCAGCGCTCCATAGAAAATCTGGAAACCTTCACTGTGTATCCGGCCTGGGAGTTTGCAAAAGAGGATACAGAAAGGGTATCGTTTCTTAATTATTTTGAGAAGGAAAAAAGCCTGCTTTTTCTGGATGAACCTGCCAGACTTTTAGAAAACGGGGAGGCTGTGGAGGAAGAATTTTTAACTGCGCAGGCCAACCGTATGGAGAGTGGGTACGAAGTGACAGATGCAGAGGCCATACTTTTTCATACAAAGGACATTATCATGCAGATGCAGGGATATGCAGGGGTCTGTTTTACCACATTGGAGACAAAATGCAGGGATTTCCACGTGAAAAATGTGTTCAGTATCCAGGCAAAAAGCATGAATCCTTACAACAGCAGTTTTGATATTCTGACGCAGGATTTAAAAAAATTAAAAAGAAACAAAAACAGGGTTGTGCTGTTGTCCGGATCCAGGACAAGGGCAAAAAGACTTGCAGAGGATTTAAGAGATTACAATCTGAGCAGTTTTTATTCGGAGGACATGGACAGGGAAGTAAAGCCAGGAGAGATAATGGTTGCCTATGGGCATGTTGCGACCGGGTATGAATATCCGATGCTGAAATTTACAGTCATCTCCGAGACTGACATTTTCGGAAAAGTGAAAAAAAAGAAACGCCGAAAAACCTACGAAGGGAAGAAAATCCAAAGCTTTACTGAGTTAAAAGTCGGAGATTATGTGGTGCACGAACATCATGGACTTGGCATTTATCAGGGCATTGAAAAGATCGAGGTAGATAAAGTCACGAAGGACTACATGAAAATCTCCTACGCGGGGGGAGGAAACCTCTACATTCTTGCCACACAGCTGGATCTGATTCAGAAATATGCAAGCGCGGACGCAAAAAAGCCAAAACTGAACAGACTTGGCGGCCAAGAATGGGCTAAGACGAAAAAGCGGGTTCGCACAGCTGTTCGGGAAATTGCAAAAGATTTGGTAGAGCTCTACGCTGCGAGGCAGGAGCACCACGGATATCAGTACGGACCGGATACTGTCTGGCAGAGGGAGTTTGAGGAGATGTTTCCGTTTGAGGAGACAGAGGATCAGCTGCATGCGATAGAGTCTGTAAAAAGTGACATGGAGAGCGAGAAGATCATGGATCGTCTTGTGTGCGGGGACGTGGGATTCGGAAAGACAGAAGTTGCCATAAGAGCTGCGTTTAAGGCTGTACAGGAGAGCAAGCAGGTTGTCTATCTTGTGCCCACGACAATCCTGGCCCAGCAACATTACAATACATTTGTCCAGAGAATGAAAGATTTTCCGGTCCGGGTGGATCTGATGTGCAGATTCCGGACTGCGGCTCAGCAAAGAAAGACTGTGGAGGATACAAAGAAAGGGCTTGTTGACATCGTTATCGGAACGCACCGTGTGCTCAGCGATGATCTGCAGTTTAAAGATCTGGGACTTCTGATCATAGACGAGGAGCAGAGATTTGGCGTGCAGCACAAGGAAAAGATTAAAAAACTGAAGGAAAATGTGGATGTCATCACATTGACTGCGACGCCAATCCCAAGAACGCTCCATATGAGCCTCATTGGAATCCGCGACATGAGTGTGTTAGAGGAAGCACCGATGGACAGAATGCCCATTCAGACCTATGTCATGGAGTATAATGATGAGATGGTAAGGGAAGCGATCGACCGTGAGGTTGCAAGAGGCGGACAGGTCTACTATGTCTACAACAGGGTGGAGGATATTGAGGAGGTGGCAGCAAGAATCCAAAAACTGGTTCCGGACGCAGTTGTGGCGTATGCTCACGGGCAGATGAGGGAACACCAGCTGGAAAAAATCATGCTCGCGTTTATAAACAGAGAGATCGATGTGCTGGTTTCCACGACCATTATTGAGACCGGGCTTGATATCTCCAATGCCAACACCATGATCATCCATGATGCCGACAGACTTGGGCTTTCCCAGCTCTATCAGCTAAGGGGGCGTGTAGGACGATCGAACCGTATGGCTTATGCATTTCTCTTGTACCGGAGAGATAAGCTTTTAAAGGAAGTGGCAGAAAAACGTCTGTCGGCGATCCGGGAGTTCACGGACCTTGGATCCGGTTTCAAGATTGCCATGAGGGATTTGGAGATCAGGGGAGCAGGAAATCTTCTCGGCGCACAGCAGCATGGGCATATGGAAGCAGTTGGGTACGATCTGTACTGTAAAATGTTAAACGAGGCAGTTAAACACCTGAAAGGTGAGACTGATGAGGAAGAGGACTATGCCTCCACGGTGGATTTGAATATTGATGCTTACATTCCATCCTCCTATATCCCGAATGAGTATCAAAAACTGGATGTGTACAAACGGATCGCCAGTATTGAGAGTGAGGAGGAGATGGACGACATGCTCGAAGAGCTCATCGACCGTTTCGGCGATATTCCTAGAAAAGTTCATCAGCTTTTGAAGATTGCGGCGCTCAAAGCACTGGCCCACAACGTATATGTCACGGCTGTGGAGCAAAAAGGGGACAGTTTTAAATTCACGATGTACGAAAAAGCAAAAGTAGAGGCTGTGCGGATTCCTCTTCTTTTGGAACAGTATAAGGGGGCCCTGCAGTTTAAGGCGGATGCGCCTCCATACTTTCTCTATGAGAAAAAGGGAAGGAACAAAAGGGAGAAGGATGAGGACATTTTGGAAACTGTGAAAAAGGTGTTAAATGACATAAAAGGATTGATTGAGAAGTAAAAAAAAGGTATACTGGAATAGTTAGAAAGTACCAAGGAGGATGTAGCATGAAAGGGTTAAAAAGAAAGGCAGCCGTGCTGACAGTGGCGGCATCTCTTGCTGTGGGAAGTATGACTGCATGCGGCGGGGCAGTGCCTGCGGATGATGTGGTAATGAAAGTAAATGGAGAAGAGGTCAGTCTTGGTGTGGCGAATTTTTATGCCAGATACCAGCAGGCTCAGATGGAGACATCCTATGGAAGTATGCTTGGGGAGGATATGTGGTCACAGGAACTCTCCGAAGGCAAGACTTATGAGGACAGTGTAAAAGACAGCGTCATTGAGGATCTTCAGATGATGTATCTTTTAAAAGAGCATGCAAAAGAATACAATGTCTCCCTCACAGATGAGGAGACGAAAAAGATAGAAGAGACTGCCAAAGCATTTGAAGAGAACAATACACAGGCGGGAAAAGAAGCGGTTTCCGCTCAGGATACAGCTACAGTGGAGGAATTTTTGGAACTTCTGACTATTCGTCAGAAAATGTACGATGCTATCACAAAAGATGTGGACACAAATGTCACGGATGAGGAGGCTGCTCAAAAGAGTATGCAGTACGTGGAATTTGCTTTCTCAACGACAAATGAGGACGGCTCCACCAAGACTTTGTCAGACGAGGAAAAGACAAAGTTAAAAGAGACTGCCCAATCCTTTGCTGCAAATGCAAAGACAGCGGGAGACTTTGCATCTTACGCATCCGGTGCAGGATATGAAGCTAAGACACAGACATTTGACGCAGAGTCTACAACACCGAATTCAGAGCTTGTCAAGGCAGCAGATGCCCTCAAAGAAGGGGAAGTGACAGGAGTGGTGGAATCCGCAAACGGATACTATGTGGCAAAGGTGACCAGCCTTCTTGACAGAGAAGCTACGGATACAGAGAAAGAGTCTATTGTAAATCAGAGAAAGTCCGACAAGTACACAGAAGTCACAGATGGATGGAAAAAAGATGCAGATATTTCTGTGGACAAAGGTGCATGGAAAAAAGTAGATTTTGAAAAACAGGGTGTGACAGTGAAACAGGAAGACACGACCAACCAGGAAGGGACAACGGAGAACAGCACTACAGAAGGTACGGATACTGCTCAATAAAGAGACGAAGGGCCAAAATCAAATCGGTTTTGGCCCTTCATTTTTGTATAGAAAGCGTTATTATTGGAAATAAGTGCCAAGCAGCTGGTTTACAAGCTTGCCATCCGCTTTTCCTTTGACCTTTGGCATCAGATGTTTCATGATGTTACCCTTATCCTTGCCTGTAGGGGACAAAATATCAAGCTCCTTAAGCGTTTCCTCGATGACGGCCTTGATTTCTGTTTCGTCCATGAGTTTTGGAGCAAAACGCTCCAGCACGGAGAGCCTCAATTTGCACTCCCCGATAATGTCAGTACGTTCAGCAGGGGTGGTGTCCATCGTTTCTTTTGTCTGCTTGATCTCTTTTAATACAACCTGAATTTCTTCCTCCTCTGTTAAATCTTCACGTTTGTCGATCGCTTTGTTTTTCAAAGCGGAAAGAAGAAGGGAGAGAGATTCTTTGGTGTCCTTGTCTCCGGCTTTCATGGCATCCACCATGGCCTGTCTTACTTCATCTATTTTGCTCATATTGGCGCCTCCTTAAAAAATAATACTATTGTACTTTATTATACAAAAGTTATACACAAAATTCCAGAGCGAAATTTTGGACGCTGAAATTGAAACAAATAAGATTTTATAGTACACTATTAAAAGCAGGATGCTGACAGAGCAGAGGCAGGAAAGGAAAGAAACATATGACAGGAGAAGAAAGAAGGAGAGGGATTCTCGTGGATATAGAGAGCGCGCAATTGCCTATATCGGGCAGCGCGCTGGCAAAAAAGTACAAGGTGAGCAGGCAGGTCATTGTACAGGACATTGCACTTTTGAGGGCAGCAAAAAAGGAGATCATTGCCACAACAAAAGGGTATATGATAAAAGAACAGGAAATTGCTGTTCGGATTTTTGAAGTGGAGCACTCGGACGAGGAGATTGAAGAAGAGCTGAATGCTATCGTGGATTTGGGCGGTGTTGTCAAGGATGTCAGTGTCACGCATGAGGTGTATGGATTTTTGCAGGCAGACTTGCACGTGAGCTCCAGAAGGGATGTAAAGATGTTTCTTTTGGACATCAGGAATGGAAAATCCAGTCCTTTGAAAAATCTGACTTCAGGGATGCACTGCCACACAGTGGAGGCAAAAAGCGAGGAAATTTTGGATTTGATAGAAAACGAATTGAAAGAAAAAGGGTATTTGAGAGGATGCCGCAGAATTTAGGAGCCGATTCACATAGAAGACAAAGGAGTGTGAAGTCAGGAGATGAATTTTGCGGCATCTCTTCTTTGACAGGAAGAGGAGGAGACAATGAAACTATTGCACACAGCAGACTGGCATCTGGGGAAGATGCTGGAGGGAAGAAACAGAATCGAGGAGCAAAGGATTGTGCTGGAGCAGATGGTAAACATCGTGGACAAGGAGAAACCGGACATCGTCTGTATTGCGGGCGATATTTTTGACAACGGAAATCCAAGCGCCCAGGCACAAAAATTGTGCTACAGTACGTGGAAGAGAATGAGCAGGATGGGGCGCACACTTGTGGTGTGCATTGCCGGTAATCACGACAATCCTGTGCGGCTTGAGGCGTGCGCACCTCTGGCAAAAGAACAGGGAATTTTGATACTCGGAACGCCGGGCTTAAGGCTGCCCTCGGGAAAATACGGAGAGTTTGAGGTCAACTTTCTGGGAGAAGGCGCATTTACATTCGAAAAGAACGGGGAGCGCTCAGTGGTCGTCTGCCTGCCCTACCCAAGTGAAAAACGTTTGAATGAAGTTCTGTACAAAGAAGAGATGGAGGAGGAAAAAAAGGCGGACTCCTACACAGAAAAAATGAAGGCGTTGTTTGAAAAATGTAATGCATATTTCAAGGAGGATTGTGCCAACCTGTTTGTCAGCCATATTTACACAATGGGTGCAAGGGGAGACGGCAGCGAGAGGGGGCTCAAACTTGGGGACAGTTATCTCCTGCCTGCGTCCATTTTCCCGGATAAGGCCGGGTACACAGCTCTTGGACATGTCCACAAGCCTCAGAAAGTGCCGGGGACCAGAGGAAAGATTCGTTACAGCGGCTCAATCCTCCCTTATCACAGGGACGAAAGAAACATGGCAAAGCAATGTCTTCTTGTGGAAATTCATCCGGGAGAGGACGCAAAGGTGGAGGAAATCTATTTGAAAAATCCGAAACCTATTGAATTTTGGGAGTGTAAAAATTATGAGGAGGCGCTTTTGAAGTGCAGGGAAAATAAAGGGCGCCCGTGCTGGAGTTATCTTAGGATCCATACAGATACTTGTCTTAGAGAGGACCAATTAAAGGAGCTGAAAAGTATCAAAGAAGACATTCTGGAGATCATCCCTTTGTTTGAAGAAGAGAAAAAAAAGCGAAGGGAGTTTTGGCACGAGGAAAAAGATATGCGGACATTGTTTGAAGAATACTATGAGATGCGTCGGGGGACAAAACCCGATGAGGAGATGAGACAATTATTTGAGGAAATGCTCGAGGAGGATAAGGAAGATGAAACCGGTGAAATTGACGCTGAAAGGAATCAATAGTTTTGAGAAACTGCAGGTGATTGATTTTGAGGCGCTCACAAGACAGGGGGTATTTGGAATCTTTGGTCCGACAGGAAGCGGAAAGAGCAGCATTCTCGACGGAATCACACTGGCACTCTACGGAGAAGTGGCAAGGGAGAGCCGTAATTTTATCAATGTGAATATGGAACAGGCATCTGTGGAGTTTACCTTTCTTATACGGGAAGGAGGAGTAAAACGTTACCAAGTTTCCAGAAGTTTTAGAAGAGATAAAAAGAACGGAAATGTGCGCACATCCAGTGCAAAACTAATCTTTTTCAAGGACGGCAAAGAGGATGTGCTTGCGGAGCGGGCAAAGGAAGTCAATCAGATTTGTTATGAAATCATCGGTCTTTCCAGAGAGGACTTTTTCCGAACTGTGATTTTGCCTCAGGGAAGGTTTTTTGACTTTTTAAAGTTGGAGGGCGTGGCGCGAAGCCGGATGCTGGAGCGTCTGTTTCATCTGGAAAAGTACGGGGATGAACTCAGTGCAAAGGTAAATGCAAGGTGGCTTTGCCTGAAAGATGAGTATCAGACACTGGCCGGATACATGGATGCACAGGGGGATGTGTCAAAGGAGGCCATCGAAACGCTGAAAAAAGAGGAAGAATACCTTCAAAAGGAGCTGGAATCGGAGAAGGGGACAGCAAAGGGTGAGGAGAGGAAAATCCGAAGGCTTGAGAAACTTTTGGAAGTGCAGGACGCTTTGCAGATGGCAAAAGAAAAAGTGGACCAGCTTGCACGGAAAAGGGAAGAGATGGAGGCAGCAGCAAAAAAGGCAGAATATGCAAAGAAGGCTGCCTTATTATTGGAACTGGAGGCTGAGAAAAACGAAAGGAAGAAAAAAGAGCAGACCTGTCTGAAGGAATGGGAAGAAACTGAAAAAAATTATAGGACAGCCGAGAAAAAAAGCGAGAGCCTTCGACAACAGTGGGAGATATTTTCCGGGATTTACAAGGAGAAGATGCCAAAACTTGCAGTGTGGATAGAGCGATTGGAGAACGCAGTCAATGAATGGAAACAGTATGAAACATCGTGTGCGCGTATGGAAATACTGAAACAGGAAAAAGCGGATATTGGGAAAAAACTTTCAGAAAAGAAGAGTGCGCAGGAGGAAAAGCAAAAGGAGCTTGAGACACTGAAAATAGAGCGGAGGAAAGAAGAGCAGAAGGAGCGTCAGTATCAGGAAAAACAGGTGCAGAGAAATTTTCTGGAAGAAGGATATTTTTGCCAGAAAGATTGTAAAAGGATTGAAAGCGAGATCAAACGTCTGAAAAAAGAAAACGAGATACTGCTTTTGGAAGACTGGGAGGAGAAAAAAAGAGAGTGCGAAAGCAGCCTGGAAAAGATAAAGATGACAATGGTCTGGATGGATATACAAAAAGAGAGGACAGACTATGAACAGTTAAAAGCCGAGTATGAGATGAGTATGAGGGATTTTCAGGAAAAAGAAAAGGTAATGGAGGAGACAAAGGAAAAGAAGGAGCATGCCCAAAAAGTGTATGAGGAAAAATACAGGGAAGGACTTGCGGCCATACTTGCCGGGGAGTTAAAGGAAGGAATGCCCTGCCCTGTTTGCGGAAGTGTTCATCATCCTGGAAAACTTAAAAAAACTGTGGAGCAGATACATTTAGGCGGTTTCCGCCAGGAGAAGACCCGTCTGGAAGAAGAGGAGCGCAGACTTGCCGGGGAGCTTTTGGTGTGCAAAAGTGTCTGTGTACAGAAAGAAGAAAAAATGGTCTCCAGTCAGAATCTTTTAAGAGAAAAAGAACAAAAATATCTGGAGCAGACAGAAAGAATGACGAAAAAGCCATGGGAAGAGGAAACGTGGACAAAAGACAAAGAGAAAGAAATGCAGGAGAAGGCTGACTCTTTTGCAATGCTGCAGCAGGAAACAGACAGGGAACTTGGACGGTGGATGATCAAAATGGAGACCTGTCAAAAAAGTATGCATACACTAAGCGAACAATTGGACAGACAGAAGGAAAAACTGGAAGGATGGAAAAGGAAGACAGGGATTTTGGATTTTGAACAGGCATGGGAAGATGAGAAGGAGAGAGAAAAAAGAATAGAGACAATCAGAGGATGCATTCATGCACTTCGGGAAAAAGAAGAACTTCTGGAAAGAGAATGTCAAGAGTTTTCACAGAGCCGGCAGAAGTTTTTGCTTCTACTTGCTAGGTTGGAAGAAGAGGGGCGGATTTTAAAAGCCGATATCCAAAGGAAAGAGGAAAAAGGGGTGGAAAATCCAAAGGAGGAGCTCGAGCAGGCAGGACAGCAAAAGAAACAGATGGAAGACACCTACCAGTCTCTTTGTGGAAATCTAAAAAATGCACAAGAGGAAAAAGAAGAGTGGGAACAGAAAAGAAAGAATGAACAAAGACGGGCACAGGATGCCAAACTTCTTCTAAATGAGGCAGAGGAGAGACTTCTTGCAAAGATGGAGGAAAGCCCGTTTTCCGATATAGAGGATGTAAGAGTGTGGGAGCTGGAGGAAGAGGTGATCCTGTCCCTGGAAAAGACGGTCCAGGAGTACACGGATGCGTGGACCAGGGAAAATGCTAAGGTTTTGGAGTGCCGGACGCAGTTAAACGGGGAGACTGTGGAAAAAGAACAAATACGGCAGCTGGCAGAAAGTGCGAAAAAACGGGCAGAGTCCATTGAGATCATGCAAAGAGAACTTGGGAAAATGAGGGCAGAAAAGGAGCGTATGTGCAGGCAGTATGAGCGTTATAAGGAACTTTTGAACAAAAAGAAGGAACTGGAGCACAAGGTTGCGCTTGTGAATGAATTGTACCAAATTTTGAAGGGAAAACAGTTTGTGAATTATGCGGCAAAATACCATCTGGATTACATTGCCATGGATGCGGACGAAAGGCTGAAGGAAATGTCCAATGGAGCCTACGGGATGGAGACGGACGAGGAGGGAATTTTCCTCATCCGTGATTACAAAAATGGGGGCATTTTAAGATCTGCCCAGACGCTTTCCGGCGGGGAGACATTTATGGCATCTCTGGCGCTCGCCCTGTCCTTGTCCGCCAGGATACAGATGAAAGGAAAGGCTCCGCTTGAACTTTTCTTTCTGGATGAAGGCTTTGGAACCCTTGACAAAGAAAGTCTGGATGTGGTGATGCAAAGTCTGGAACATATCCATGGGGAGCGGATGGCAGTCGGCCTTATCACCCATGTGGAGGAAATCAAGGAACGTGTGGACTCCAGACTGATCTTGAGTCCGGCAAGGGCTGGGGAGGGCGGAAGCAAAATAAAAATGGAAATTCTTTAATATGCAGACAGGAATAATTTTCTTGCGTTTACAGATACTAGGGTACAGATAATAATTTGTAAACTGGAGGAAAACCGATTATGAAAGCAACAGGTATTGTCAGAAGAATAGATGACCTTGGAAGGGTTGTGATACCAAAGGAAATTCGAAGGACATTAAGGATCCGCGAAGGAGAACCGTTAGAAATTTTTACAGACAGAGAAGGGGAAGTCATCTTAAAAAAGTATTCCCCAATAGGCGAGATGAATACATTTGCCCAACAGTATGCGGAAAGTCTTGCCTTGACAATTGGAAACCTTGTGTGTATCACGGACAAGGAGCAGGTGATCGCAGCAGCGGGCAGCGGGAAAAAAGGTCTGTACGAAAAGAAACTGCATGAGAAAATGGAGGAAGCAATAGAAAAAAGAGAGATGCTCCATGCAGCCTTGGGGGAGAAAGGCTATATCCCTTTTGTGGAAGGTCAGGAAGAAGAGTATGCATCCCAGATCATCTGTCCGGTGATCGCCCAGGGAGACGCAGTGGGAGCCGTTGTTTTGCTCGAGAAAAATGCAAAGACTCCGTTTGGCGAGACGGAGAAGAAACTCATCAGCTGCGCTGCAGATTTTATCGGGCGTCAGATGGAGCAGTAGGGGAATAAAACCTTCTGGACAATCATAGTATGTATCAAAAAAAGACAGTGATTGTGCAAGGAGGAAGAGATGGAAAAGAAGTTGAAAAGAGAGAGCAAATGGGGATGGATTTTAAAATCCATGCTTGCATCCTATATCGTGACGGGAATTCTGCTGATGGTACTGGCGTTTCTCCTGTATAAAATGGATCTTGACAAAGCGAAAGTGTCCGCGGGAATCATCGTCATCTATGTGGTGTCGGCTTTTGTCGGAGGCTTTTTGATGGGAAAGATGGCGAAGGTGAAAAAGTTTCTGTGGGGACTTGGAATCGGAGCAGCATATTTCCTTTTGCTTTTTCTCATCTCGTTTGGGGTATACCATACTGTGCAGGGAAGCGTGATGAATACGTTGACTGCTTTTCTTTTATGCGCCGGCGGAGGGATGCTTGGAGGAATGCTCTCCTAAAACAAAGCTTGGAAAAAATACTTTCAAAATACAGGCTCCTATGGTATAATAACAAAAGCGAAAATGAATAAGGAGGCAATGAGATGAAACACATCAAAACATTGAATACACAGACTTTAAACCATACAGTCAAAAAAGGCGGATGCGGAGAATGTCAGACATCCTGCCAGTCTGCATGCAAGACATCCTGCACAGTAGGAAATCAGACTTGTGAACAGAAGAGATAATTTGCTGTAAGAGGTCAAGCAGCGGCTTCGGTCGCTGCTTATTCTTTGTTGTGACAAAACGGGTCTGCCCGCTTTGGAGCGACAAGGGAAATCCTGATCAGTCAGGTATTTTAAGGAGGATAAAGAAGTGATTCACCAGTACGAAAATAATGGTTATCGTATTGTGCTGGATGTGAACAGTGGATGCGTCCATGTGGTGGACGGGATCGGATATGATGTGATCGCATGCCTTGCGGACATCAGTCAGGAACATACAGAGGAATCTTTAAAGAGTGAAGGAATATGGGAAAAACTCTTAAAGGAACTGAAGGAAAAGTACAGCGAGGAAGAGCTGAAGGAAACGCTGGATGATGTCACAGAGCTTGTAAAGGCCGGGCAGCTGTTCACGAAAGACTTGTACGAAGGATTCGCGGGTGAGGTTAAGAAACGCAAAACCGTGGTAAAGGCGCTGTGCCTGCACATTGCGCACGACTGCAATCTTGCCTGCAAATATTGTTTTGCGGAAGAGGGCGAATATCATGGAAGACGAGCTTTGATGAGCTTTGACGTTGGAAAAAAAGCGCTCGATTTTCTGATAGCCAATTCCGGCAGCAGAAGAAACCTGGAAGTGGACTTTTTCGGCGGAGAGCCGCTGATGAACTGGCAGGTAGTGAAAGATTTGGTCGCATACGGAAGAGAACAGGAAAAACTGCACGGAAAACATTTCCGTTTTACACTGACGACCAACGGCGTTTTGCTGAACGATGAAGTACAGGAATTCGTCAATAAAGAGATGGACAATGTAGTGTTAAGTCTTGACGGACGAAAGGAAGTTAATGATTACATGCGTCCATTCAGAAACGGCAAAGGCAGTTATGAGCTGATCGTGCCGAAATTTCAAAAACTGGCGGACAGCAGAAATCAGGAGAAATATTATGTGAGGGGAACCTTCACGAGAAAGAACCTGGATTTCTCCAAGGATGTGATACATTTTGCAGACCTTGGTTTCAAACAGATGTCCATTGAACCGGTAGTTGGAGAGGAAAGCGAAGAGTACGCGATCCGAAAAGAAGATTTGCCTGTCATCTTTGAGGAGTATGACAAGCTTGCAAAATATATGATAGAAAGAGAGAGACAGGGAAAAGGATTTAACTTCTTCCATTTCATGATCGATCTGGAGGGGGGACCTTGCCTCGCGAAACGATTGTCCGGATGCGGCTCCGGGACGGAATACCTTGCGGTGACACCGTGGGGAGACTTTTACCCATGCCATCAGTTTGTAGGAGAGGAAGAATTTCTGATGGGAAATGTGGATGAAGGGGTCACACATCCTGAAATAGCGGATGATTTCAGGGGCTGTAATGTATACTCAAAAGAAAAATGCAGAAATTGCTTTGCCAGATTTTACTGCAGCGGAGGCTGCATGGCAAATTCCCATAAATTTCATGGCTCCATACATGACACCTATGATATTGCCTGCGACATGGAGCAGAAACGAGTGGAATGTGCAATTATGATAAAAGCTGCATTGGCAGAAGAAAGGAAGTAGGACATGAAGAAGAGCAGAGGAATTTTAAGCCTGATCCTTGTCGTTGTTGTCATCGGTGTCCTGGCATTTACAACGATCGTCGGATGGGGCGGAAGCAAGACCGGAGCGGCAAAGAACATTACGCTCGGACTGGATTTGGCCGGAGGTGTAAGCATTACATATCAGGCAAAAGGCGATACGCCTAGCAGTGAAGAGATGGCGGACACTGTCTACAAACTTCAGAAACGTGTGGAACAGTACAATACAGAGGCCAGTGTTTACCAGGAAGGGAGCAATCGTGTAAATATTGAGATTCCCGGAGTCACAGATGCAAACGAGGTCCTTGAAGAACTTGGACAGCCAGGCTCTCTGGAGTTCCAAACATCTGACGGTACCACAGTTTTAGATGGAACGGACGTCAAGACAGCTGAGGCAAAATCCACGACCAACCAGACGACGGGCGCTGCAGAGTATGTGGTGGAGCTGGTGCTCACAGATGAGGGTACACAAAAATTTGCAGAGGCAACCAGTGCAAACATAAACAAGAACATTGCGATTGTTTACGATGGACAGGTTATCAGCAATCCTATGGTCAAACAGGCGATCACAGGTGGAACTGCATACATCGATGGAATGGAATCCTATGAGGAAGCAGAGAACCTGGCATCTTCCATCCGTATCGGTGGACTGAAAGTAGAGCTTGAAGAGATCAGTTCAAGTGTAGTAGGAGCGCAGCTTGGAGAAGAGGCGGTCAATACAAGTCTTCTTGCAGGGGCGATCGGACTTGCCATTGTCATTTTATTTATGATTTTTGTATATCTCCTTCCGGGACTTGCATCCGGAATTGCGCTGCTTGTGTACACAGGACTTGAGATTGTGCTTTTGAATGCATTCAATATCACATTGACCCTTCCTGGAATTGCAGGTATTATTCTCTCCATTGGTATGGCTGTGGATGCAAACGTTATCATATTCGCGCGTGTGAGAGAAGAGCTTGCTGCAGGAAAGTCTGTGAAGACATCCCTAAAGACAGGATTTCACAAGGCAATGTCCGCAATTATCGATGGTAACGTGACAACATTGATCGCAGCTTTAGTGCTCGGGCTGAAAGGAAGCGGAAGTGTAAAAGGATTTGCACAGACACTGGCACTTGGTATCATTGTTTCCATGTTTACAGCGCTTGTAGTGACAAGACTGATCATCTATGCATTCTATGCGATCGGACTGAAAGATGTAAAATTCTACGGAATCAGGAAACACAGAAACACTATTGATTTCCTTGGCAAAAAGAAAATCTTTTTTGCAGTTTCCATTATCCTGATCCTTGTGGGACCGGTATGTATGGGAATTTACGCAGGACAGGGAAAAGGAGCGCTCAATTACAGCCTGGAGTTTATGGGCGGTACGTCCACAAATGTTACATTTAAAGAAGACTATTCGATCAAGGAGATTGATTCCAAGGTTATCCCGGTAGTTGAAGATATCACAGGAGATGCCAATGTGCAGGCTCAGAAGATCCGCGATACGAATCAGGTAGTGATCAAGACAAGGACTCTTGACCTTGAGGAACGTGAAGAATTCAACAAAGCGATGGTGGACAATTTCAAAGTGGATGAGTCTTTGATCACATCTACCAATATCAGCTCCACGGTAAGTTCTGAAATGCGTGTGGATGCTTTTGTTGCAGTTGCGATTGCTACTGTATGCATGCTGCTCTACATCTGGCTGCGTTTCAAGGATGTGCGTTTTGCCACAAGCGCGGTACTGGCGCTTGTACACGATGTACTGGTAGTTTTGGCATTCTATGCAGTGGCAAGAATTTCCGTTGGAAGTACATTTATCGCATGTATGCTGACCATTGTGGGATATTCTATCAACGCGACGATTGTCATTTTCGACAGAATCCGGGAGGAGAGAAAACTTCACAGCAAAGAAGATCTTGTGGAGCTTGTAAACCGCAGTATTACCCAGACACTCACAAGGAGTATCTATACTTCACTGACTACATTCATCACAGTGGCGGTTCTGTTTGTTCTTGGAGTAAGCTCTATCAAAGAATTTGCTGCTCCACTGATGGTTGGGATTGTATGCGGAGCATATTCTTCCGTGTGCATCACAGGTGCACTGTGGTATGTCATGAGGACAAAAATCGGAAAGAAAAAGTAACAGTATTATAGAAAAGATGCTGCAGAATTCAGACAAAGAAAATCTGGTTTTGCAGCATTTTCTCATTCGTAGAGTGAGAAAGACACAAAACATATTTTTGTGGAGGCGGAAAATACAGATGGAGAGATGGGTTTTACTGCAAAAAGGAGCAGATTACAGAAGGATTGCCGAAAAATATCATATCAGCCCAAGGCTTGCCTGCCTGATACGGAACAGGAATATTGTGGGAGACGAGGAAATGAACATGTATTTGAACGGTAGTCTGGAGGAGCTTAATGACGGGCTTTTGATGAGAGATATGGACAAGGCGGCGCAGATCCTTTTGGAAAAGATAAGAGAAGGAAGTAAGATTCGGGTGATCGGGGATTACGACATTGATGGGATCAATGCCTCCTATATATTGATGAAGGGATTAAAAACGCTTGGAGCAGATGTAGACACGGATATACCGGATAGAATGAAGGATGGGTATGGACTAAACAAAAACTTGATCGACAGAGCAATGGAGGATGGAGTGGACACGATTGTCACATGTGACAATGGGATCGCAGCGGCCGGGGAGATTGCGTATGGGAAAGAGCTTGGCATGACGCTGATCGTGACCGATCACCATGAGGTTCCATATGAGGAAGGACAAAAGAAAACATACATTCTTCCACCTGCGGACGCGGTTGTGGATCCAAAAAGGGCGGACTGTGAGTATCCGTTTAAAGGGCTTTGCGGCGCAGCCGTTGCATATAAACTGATCGAAGTTTTGATGAACATTACAGGGAACGATACAAAGGAAATTGAGTATCTGATTGAAAATGTGGCCATTGCGACTGTGGGAGACGTGATGGATTTGATCGGAGAAAACCGGGTTTTTGTGAAATATGGTCTGGAAATGTTGAAGAAGACGAAGAATTTGGGACTGCAGGCTTTGATGGAGTGTACACAGATTGACAAGGACAGGCTTAGTGCATATCACATCGGGTTTGTTTTAGGGCCATGCTTAAATGCCAGCGGAAGATTGGACACAGCAAAGCGTGCTCTGGAAATGTTGTCGGCGGAAACAAAAAAGGAAGCTGACATTCTGGCCGGAGATTTAAAGGCGCTAAACGACAGCAGAAAGGAGATGACGCTCCAGGCAGTGGAGGAAGCCATTGAAAAGATTGAAGGCAGTTCTTTAAAAGAGGACACTGTGCTCGTCGTCTATCTGCCGAATTGTCACGAAAGCCTGGCGGGTATTGTGGCCGGGAGGATCCGAGAGCGGTACTATAAACCAACCTTTGTCCTGACCAAAGCAGAGGAGGGAGTGAAGGGTTCCGGGCGCTCTATTGATGCATACCATATGTATGAGAAACTCAATCAGTGTAAAAATCTGCTCACAAAATTCGGCGGGCACAAACTGGCTGCAGGACTATCCTTAAAAGAGGAAAATATTGAAAAACTCAGAACACGGCTAAACGAGTGCGCAGGGCTTTCCGTGGAAGACTTGATGGAGAAAGTGTCGATTGATATGCAGATGCCGTTTTTTTCTGCCACGGAGGAGCTGGTCGAAGAGTTGGAGTTGCTGGAACCTTTTGGAAAGGGCAATGCAAAACCATTATTTGCAGAGAGAAACGTAGAAATTTTGGGAGCACATATCATTGGAAAAAATAAAAACGTGGTAAAATTTCAGCTGAAGGATCAAAATCAGACAACCATAGAAGGCATTTATTTTGGAGATGTGGAGAAACTGTACTCTTATATGGAAGAGACCTTTGGAAAAACCAGGACGGAAGAGGCGTTTCGCGGGAGGATTTCAGGGATCGCCATGTCATTTACATACTATCCTCAGATAAATGAATATATGGGCAGAAAAAATGTTCAGATAGTGATAAAGAATTATCGTTAAAAGCACAAGAAAGTGAGTTTTTCAGGTAAAAATTGAAAATTGTTAAAAAAGATGATATACTAAAAAATAGATTTAATTTTAGAAAATGGAGAAAAGAATGAAACCAATAGAAGAATATGTCATAAGTATTCCGGATTTTCCGGAGGAAGGAATTATCTTCAGAGATGTGACCAGTATTCTGGAGGACGCGGAGGGTCTTCATCTGGCCATTGATCTGATACAGGAAAAAGTAAAGGATATTGATTTTGACGCTGTGATTGGACCGGAGTCAAGGGGATTTATCTTTGGCATGCCGATTGCGTACAATCTTGGCAAGGCATTTGTCCCGGTGAGGAAAAAGGGGAAACTTCCAAGAAAGACCATCGGTGAAAGGTATGATCTGGAATATGGAAGTGCAGAGATTGAGATGCACGAGACATCCATAAAGCCGGGACAGAAGGTAGTGATTATCGATGATCTTATGGCAACAGGGGGAACCATTGAGGCGATCATTAAGATGGTGGAACGTCTCGGAGGAAAAGTAGTCAAAATTGTATTTCTCATGGAACTTATGGGACTGAAAGGAAGAGAGAAACTGGAAGGATATGATGTGGAGAGCGTCATCTCCTATCCTGGAAAGTAGCCTTAAGGATACGCAGGGATAAAGGAATGAAGGAGGGAATTGATATGGCAGACAATATACTGGAAGAGATGGACCATATACAGAAATTAAAAGTTGTGGATGGCCATGCGGTGAAAGAACCATCTGATTATCAAGACCCGGAAAAGTTATACCAGGCATTGATCGAGAGGGTAAAAAAATATCACCCGTCCGATGATATATCCATGATAGAAAAAGCATACAGGATTGCCAAAAGTGCGCATGAAGGACAGTTCCGCAAATCAGGGGAGGCTTACATCATCCATCCTCTCTGGGTCGGAACGATCCTGGCGGAGCTTGAGATGGATAAGGAGACCATTGTTGCTGGGATTCTCCACGATGTGGTTGAGGACACAGTGATGACCTCTGAGGAGATTGCAGATGAATTCGGGGACGAAGTAGCGCTGTTGGTGGACGGTGTCACAAAGCTGGGACAGCTGTCCTACTCTCAGGATAAAATAGAGGTTCAGGCAGAAAACTTAAGAAAAATGTTTTTGGCCATGGCAAAGGATATCCGTGTCATCATCATCAAACTGGCGGACCGATTGCACAACATGCGCACACTTCAGTTTATGAGACCTGAGAAACAGAAGGAAAAAGCAAGAGAGACTATGGACATTTATGCTCCGATCGCTCAAAGGCTTGGTATTTCCAAGATAAAGACAGAGCTGGATGATCTTTCCCTGCGATATTTAAAACCGGAAGTTTTTTACGATCTGGTGCAGCAGATCAATGCCAGGAAGACAGAAAGAGAAGAGTTTGTGGCTCAGATCGTCAAGGAAGTTTCCACACACATGAAAAATGCCAATATCAGGGCAGAGGTAAAAGGACGTGTGAAACATTTTTTCAGCATCTATAAAAAAATGGTGAATCAGGATAAAACAGTGGATCAGATTTACGATCTGTTTGCAGTCAGGATCATTGTGGACTCTGTGAAGGACTGTTACGCTGCACTTGGAGTTATCCATGAAATGTACACACCTGTTCCGGGACGGTTTAAAGACTATATCGCCATGCCGAAACCAAATATGTATCAGTCATTGCACACCACGCTGATGAGTTCCATAGGACAGCCGTTTGAGATTCAAATCCGCACTCAGGAAATGCACAAAACAGCGGAATATGGAATCGCAGCTCACTGGAAATACAAAGAATCCAATGACGGAAAGAAGAACATCAAAGTCCAGGAAGAAGAAAAGCTGACGTGGCTGCGCCAGATACTGGAATGGCAGCAGGATACCGATAACCGGGAGTTTTTAAGTCTTCTCAAAGGAGATTTGGATTTGTTTGCAGAGGATGTCTACTGTTTCACCCCGAACGGGGACGTAAAAAATCTGCCGAACGGTTCCACGCCAGTGGATTTCGCGTATGCGATACACTCTGCGGTCGGAAATAAAATGGTCGGGGCAAGGGTGAACGGAAAGCTTGTGAACATTGATTACAAGATTCAGAACGGAGACCGAATTGAGATTTTGACATCCCAGAATTCCAGAGGACCGAGCCGAGACTGGCTCAATATTGTAAAGAGCACACAAGCTAAAAATAAAATTAACCAGTGGTTTAAAAAAGAATTTAAGGAAGATAATATTGTCCGCGGAAAGGAACTGATCGGGGCTTACTGTAAGGCAAAGGGGATCGTGTTGAGCGATCTGACGAAACCAAAATACCTTCAGGTTGTGCAGACAAAATATGGATTCCGGGACTGGGATTCTGTGCTCGCAGCCGTGGGGCATGGAGGTTTGAAGGAAGGCCAGGTGGTAAACCGGCTTCTGGAGGAATACGGAAAAGACCATAAAGAAAGCATTACCGATGAGGCCATACTGGAGAAAGTCAATGAGGCCACGAGAAACAAGGTCCACATTGCAAAATCTAAGAGCGGCATTGTGGTGAAGGGAATTGACGATATTGCGGTGCGCTTTTCCAGATGCTGCAATCCGGTTCCCGGTGATGAGATCGTAGGATTTGTGACAAGGGGAAGAGGCATGACTATTCACCGGACGGACTGTGTGAATATCCTCCACCTATCGGAGAGTGAGAGAGCCCGTTTGATTCCGGCGGAGTGGGAATCCGGTGCCGAAGAAAATATCGGCCAGTATATGGCAGAGATTAAAATGTACGCCAACGACAGACAGGGACTTTTGATGGAGATCACAAAAGTATTCACAGAGATGAAGATAGATGTAAAATCCATGAATATCCGAACGAACAAACAAGGCACTGCAACTATTGAGGCGGGATTTATTGTCCATGGAAGAGAAGAACTTTCCAGGGCGATCGATAAGCTGAGGAAACTGGAAGGCGTTGTGGATATTGAGCGCGCAGTGGGCTAGAAAAGAGGAAAAGATGAAAGTTAAAACTTATGTACTGGGAATGTTCCAGACGAACACATATCTTGCAGTAAATGAGGAGACAAAGGAGTGTGTGATCGTTGATCCGGCACTGTTTTCGGCGGAGATGAAAGCGTATATTCAAAAAGAAGGGCTTACCCCAAAGGCTGTTCTTTTGACACACGGTCACATTGACCATATGGGCGGGGCAAGTGAGACAGCAAAAGAATACAAGATTCCAATCTATGCCCACGAAGAGGAACTTGCTGTATTGAAGGATGCAAACGTGAATTTATCAAGTTCTTTTGGGGCTCCTTACACGTTGGAGGAGGCACTGCCTTTGAAGGCTGATGAGAAGATTTCTTTTGCGGGATTTTCCTTCCGCGTCATCTTTACGCCGGGGCACACACAAGGAGGATGCTGTTACTATGAGGAGAGTGAAAATGTGCTTTTCAGTGGAGACACCTTGTTTGCAGGTTCTGTGGGGAGGACGGATTTCCCGGGAGGCAGTATATCTGCTTTGATCCGAAATATTAAGGAAAGATTGTTGCCTCTTCCGGATGACACGATCGTGTATCCGGGGCATATGCAGATGACCACGATCGGAAACGAAAAAAGGGAAAACCCATTTATTTAATGAATGTATTTGGCAGAGGATGCAAAAGAATGCGGCCTCTGCCAAATTGTGTGTAGATATATGAATAGGAAAGGAAACAGACGATGATACGCTTGGAGTTTCAAAATGAGAGTTATCCTTATGACATTTATCATATGGTGAAGGCGTTTTATCCTGCAGAGGAGCTGGAGCAGAGTATAAACGAGGAGTTTTCTGCTCTGGTGCGGATCCAAAAAGACGGCAGGGAAATCGCATCCGTCTGTCCGGAAGAGGTGGCGGAGTTTTCAGGAAAAAAAGAAAAGAAACAGTATGTGAATGTGAAGGTATACCGGATTCTTTCAAAGCTTACCGGAAAGGAGCTTGCCTGGGGAATCCTGACTGGTATTCGGCCTACAAAAATCATCATGAAAGGTCTGGAAGACGGGAAGACGAACGAGGAGATCATTTCTTCAATGAAGAAAGTGCACATGGTGACAGAGAAAAAAGCAAGACTTGGGCTGGAGATTGCAAAGAGAGAAAAAGAGCTGCTCTCCAGATTGGACTATAAGGATGGATACAGTCTGTATGTGGGGATTCCATTTTGTCCGACTACCTGTATCTATTGTTCTTTTACTTCTTATCCGCTGGCATCATACCAAAAATACGTGGAGGACTATTTGGCCGCTTTGTTAAAAGAACTTACCTTTGTGGCCAGTGTGTCCAAAGAGAAAAAGCTCAACACCGTGTACATTGGGGGCGGAACGCCGACCACACTTTCGCCGGATCAGCTTGATCGGCTCCTCACTCACATGGAGGAACATTTTTCCTACGAAGATGTAAAGGAATTTACCGTGGAGGCCGGAAGACCGGACAGCATTACACAAGAGAAACTAAAAGTGTTGCGTGCACATGGGATTTCCAGAATTTCTATCAATCCGCAGACTATGCAGCAAAAAACACTGGATCTGATCGGGAGAAAGCATACGGTCGAAGATGTAAGGAATGTTTTTTTTATGGCAAGGGAACTTGGATTTGACAACATCAATATGGATCTGATCGCAGGACTTCCGGGTGAGAGCGTAGTGGATATGGAAGATACACTAAAAGAGATTGAAAAGCTGAATCCGGATAATCTGACAGTCCACAGCCTTGCCATCAAAAGGGCATCAAAACTTCGCCAAATGGAAGAATACCAAAGAACCGCGGATGAGGAAGGAAAGATGGCAGAGACATTTTCCCGGATGATCGCGCTTTCAGAGAAGTATGCAAGGAAGATGCAAATGACACCGTATTACCTGTACAGGCAGAAAAATATTGCAGGGAATTTTGAAAATGTTGGGTATGCAAAGGTTGACAAAGCAGGAATATACAATATACTTATTATGGAAGAAAAGCAGTCGATCGTTGCGTGCGGCGCAGGTGCGAGCACGAAAATCGTATTTCCGGATTTGAACAAAAACGGGATGAACCGGATTGAGCGGACAGAAAATGTAAAAGACTTAAAAGAATACATCCAAAGAGTAGATGAAATGATAGAACGAAAAGGAGAATGGCTATGGCATTAAAGAAGAAACCAGTTACCGGAATGAAAGATATTCTGCCAAAGGAGATGGAAATCAGAGACTATGTCATCCGTTTAATTAAGGAGACATACGGGGCGTTTGGATTTTGTTCCATGGAAACCCCATGTGTGGAGCACATTGAAAACCTGTGCAGCAAACAGGGCGGTGACAATGAAAAACTGATTTTTAAAATCCTCAAGCGCGGTGAGAAGTTGAAGATTGACACAGCCAAGGAGGAGACTGATCTGGTGGACGGCGGACTGCGTTACGATCTGACTGTGCCATTGTCCAGATATTACGCAAATCATGCAAATGAACTGCCGTCACCGTTTAAAGCGCTCCAGATGGGCAATGTCTGGAGAGCAGACCGACCGCAGAGAGGTCGTTTCCGCCAGTTCATGCAGTGTGATATTGATATCTTGGGAGAGCCGTCTAACCTGGCAGAGATTGAGCTGATCCTTGCGACAACATCTCTGCTTGGAAAGCTGGATTTCCATAATTTTGCCATTCGTATCAACGACAGAAGAATCTTAAAAGCAATGGCAGCGTACAGCGGATTCGAAGAAACAGATTATGACAGCGTATTCATCACGCTGGATAAAATGGACAAGATTGGCATGGAAGGCGTGGAGGAAGAATTAAAAGCATCCTACGCAGAAGAAAAAGTGGACAAATACCTCGCCTTGTTTAAAGAGACAAGTTTTGACGTGGAAGGTGTGCGCTATCTGAAAGAAAAACTGGAAGGTTTTCTCGATCCAGACACAGCTGCAGGCCTTGAGACGATCATGGACAGCGTGGAACATGCAAAAGAAGCCGAATTTTCCATCCGTTTTGATCCTACTTTGGTGCGCGGAATGTCCTACTATACAGGCACAATTTTTGAGATCGCCATGGATGAGTTCGGCGGTTCTGTCGGCGGCGGCGGACGTTACGACAAAATGATCGGAAAGTTTACAGGCCAGGATACTCCTGCGTGTGGATTTTCCATTGGATTTGAGAGAATTGTCATGCTGCTTTTGGAGCGCGGATATGAAATCCCGACAGGCAGAGGGAAAAAAGCATACCTTTTAGAAAAAGGAATGCATAAAGAAGGATTACAGAAAGTGCTTGCGCTGGCAAAAGAAGAGCGTGCCGGCGGCATGCAGGTGACGATCCTGAACATGAAGAAAAATAAAAAATTCCAGAAAGAACAGCTGATGAATGAAGGATACACAGAAATCGTGGATTGTTACTGTGACTCTGTGGACAGATTGTAAGCTGCAGAATAAAGATAAGTGGAGGAAGAAAAAATGGCAGAATCAATGCGTGGTTTAAAGAGAAGCCACAGATGCGGGGAATTAAATAAGTCCAATGTGGGTGAAAAAGTGACCGTCATGGGGTGGGTCCAGAAAAACAGAAACAAAGGAGGAATCATTTTTCTTGATCTTAGAGACCGTTCCGGAATCCTTCAGATTATTTTTGAGGACAATGAGCAATTGATGGAAAAGGCCGCAAAACTTCGAAGTGAGTTTGTGGTTGCGGTTGTCGGACAAGTGGAGGCGCGTTCCGGTGCGGTCAATGAAAATCTTGCGACAGGAGAGATTGAGATCCGTGCGGAGGAACTTCGTATTTTATCTGAGGCTGAGACACCGCCGTTCCAGGTGGAAGAGAACAGCAAAACAAAGGAAGAGCTGCGTTTGAAATACCGCTACCTTGACCTTAGAAGACCTGACCTTCAGAAAAACCTGATGATGAGAAGCCAGGTGGCGACGTTGACACGTCAGTTTTTGACAGAAGAAGGGTTCATGGAGATTGAAACGCCGATCCTTGGAAAGAGTACACCGGAAGGGGCAAGAGATTACCTTGTGCCAAGCCGTGTGCATCCTGGTTCTTTCTATGGACTTCCGCAGTCACCGCAGCTTTTTAAACAGCTTTTGATGTGCTCGGGATGTGACCGGTATTTCCAGATCGCAAAATGTTTCCGCGATGAAGATTTAAGAGCGGACCGTCAGCCGGAGTTCACTCAGATCGACATGGAGCTGTCCTTTGTGGATGTGGACGATGTCATTGATGTAAATGAAAGACTGCTTGCAAAAGTATTTAAAGAAGTGCTGAATGTGGAAGTGCCATTGCCGATTCAAAGAATGACTTGGCAGGAGGCCATGGACCGCTTTGGTTCTGATAAACCGGATATCCGATTTGGCATGGAGCTTACAGATGTGACAGAAGTGGTAAAGAACTGCGACTTTGCAGTATTCAAAGGTGCAGTGGAAAATGGCGGCAGTGTGCGCGGTATCAATGCAAAAGGCCAGGGAGCAATGCCAAGAAAGAAAATTGACAAGCTGGTGGATTTTGCAAAAGACTACGGCGCAAAAGGTCTTGCATACATTGCCATTGGAGAGGATGGAAATGTCAAATCTTCTTTCGCAAAATTTATGAAAGAGGATGAGATGACAAATCTCATCCAGGCAATGGGTGG
The DNA here is from genome assembly GCF_002160325.1 of Lachnoclostridium sp. An181. Lineage (GTDB taxonomy): Bacteria > Bacillota > Clostridia > Lachnospirales > Lachnospiraceae > An181. The sequence goes on along the minus strand of NZ_NFKJ01000003.1, from coordinate 194,041 downwards.
AGAGAACGGAGATTTACTTCTCTTTGCAGCAGATAAAAACAAAGTTGTCTGGGATGTGCTGGGAGCGCTTCGTCTGGAGCTGGCAAAACAGATGGAACTTCTGGATAAGAGTGAGTATAAATTCCTTTGGATCACAGAATTCCCGCTGCTAGAGTGGAATGAGGAAGAGAACCGTTATACAGCAATGCATCATCCGTTTACAATGCCGATGGAGGAAGATTTACAGTATCTTGACACAGATCCTGGAAGAGTACGTGCAAAAGCATACGACATCGTGCTCAACGGAAATGAGATCGGAGGAGGAAGCGTGCGTATCTTCCAGAACGATATCCAGGAGAAAATGTTTGAATGCCTTGGATTTACGAAAGAGCAGGCACAGAGCCGTTTTGGATTCCTTCTGGATGCATTCAAATACGGAGTGCCTCCTCACGCAGGGCTTGCATATGGACTGGACCGCCTTGTCATGCTGATGGCAAAAGAGGACAGCATCCGCGATGTGATCGCATTCCCGAAAATCAAAGATGCTTCCTGTCTTATGACAGAAGCTCCGGGAGAAGTAGATGAAAAACAGTTGGAAGAGTTAGGACTTGCGATCCGCAGGACGGAAGAACAGGAATAAGGATTGTTGATAGAGAACAGATAGAAAATGCAAAAGACAGCGTGGAGCGAAAAAGTTTTCCACGCTGTCTTTTTTGCGTGTGAAGAGTTCTTAAAATCCGAGCTCTTCACCAATCAGAAAGACTTTGATTCGGTCGTTGTGGCGGGAATGTCTGGTAACTACAATCTCGCAGCACATACATCCAGGGGCATGACAGTCGCCGCAGCATCCTGTCTTTTCGCAAGGAGTATTTGTGTGCAGACGTGCCGCGTTGGCAGGAGATGCACAGTTTTGGATGCGCGGTACCGCGCTTTTGATGTCCGGTACAACTTTGTTCATGCCGGCAAGGATGATCACGTGTTCAGGACCATGGATCAGACATGCCACACGATTTCCGTTTCCGTCAATATTGACCAGCTCGCCTTCCAAAGTGATGGCGTTCGTGCTCATAAAGAAATAGTCGGCTCCCACAGATTTCTGGTAAAATGCTTTTTTCTCTTCCAGAGTTTTTGCAAGATCTCTGTCCCAGACTTCAAAGTTTCCATTTTTCAGCGCATCCAGCATTCCGCTTTCTGCGAGTGTTTCAGAACCGCCCCATGTCACAGAAGAACCTTCAGGTATTGTGGAAAGAATGTATTCCACAGCGTCCTTGGCTGTGTCAAAATAAAAACCTTCCATGTTGCGTTTTTCCAATTTTTTGATGATGCTTGCAGCCTGCAGGGCGTAGGCATCCTTCTTTGCTTGACTCATATGTATCCCTCCAAAATAAATTCTTATTTTTTTATTGTATCACAGAGAATAGAGAAATAGGATTGTTTCCGTAAATTATAAAAAATGAAAAGACACTGTCAGCGGCTTGGAATGGATCAGACAGCTACGCCAGGGCGCAGAATCCATTGAAACGGTCAAGGGGAAATTGAGGATACAGGGGCAGAGTTGACCTTTGCCCCAAATTGTTATAATTGTTTAAAAAACTTGTTGACAAACATCTTTTCATATAGTATAGTATGTATTGTTCACGACAGAACAACAGATATGCACGAGTGGCTCAGTGGTGGAGTATCGCCTTGCCAAGGCGAGGGTCGCGGGTTCGAATCCCGTCTCGTGCTTTTCTTTCAGAAAAGATGAGTTCATGACAGACAACAAAATATGCACGAGTGGCTCAGTGGTGGAGTATCGCCTTGCCAAGGCGAGGGTCGCGGGTTCGAATCCCGTCTCGTGCTCTTAAGAAAGCAGTTTTCAATCTGAAAACTGCTTTTTTATTCTATAGGAAATTTCGATTTCCTATAGAACAAAACCCTCCGGGAGGATGCGCACGCCGCAATGAGGAAGTTTACCGCTCTGCGGTGTTGCGGCGGCGCGCAAAGTGCCAAGCCCCTCATGAGTGAGGGGAGGGGGGAGTTGAAGTGGGCTTGCCCACTTTGTTCTATACCCGGTTAGAAACAGGAAACATTCTTATGCAGTCAGCACTTTGGGATACTCCCTTATAACTGGATCTGTTTTTTCCTAACCTGATATCAATATCTTCGATACAGAAAACTTCAAATTCCAGTTCATCTTTATTTTCGTATCATTTAACATAACTGCGATACCTGGATGTATTTTTTTATAATTCTTCTCCTTGGTGTATGTTTTATTTTATTATCCCGGATGGTTTCTGACAGTTTTCTGTGTGTGAAAAATTTTGTTTTTTTTGAGAACGAGAGATCCATCTGTTTACAAAACGAAACAGCAGTGTTAGAATGGCAGATGTAACAAAAGAATAGTTTAAGCAGAATAGGAGTGTGCGCGTTAAGTGCCGGGTGAACGGGGAGTTGTCACCCGGACGAAAAGCTTAAATGCTTGCGGTGCACATTCCGCATCCCGCTGCTGCACATAGAGAAATCTTTATATCCTCCTTTCTATGCGTGGCGAAGGACACTGCAAAGGAGGTTATTTTTATGAGAAATTTAGCAACATGTTTTCAGGAATCCGCCAGGGAGCTGAAAGAGCACAAAACGTTGGTAGTTACAGCGATGATGATCGCGCTTGGAGTTGTGCTTGGTTTTTATACAGTTCAGATCGGAGATTTCCTGAAAATCGGATTTTCCGGTCTTGCCAATGAACTGACAGCTATGTTGTTTGGCCCGGTAGTCGGAGGGCTGATGGGAGGCGTCACGGATATCCTGAAATTTGTCATCAGGCCAACAGGACCATTCTTTTTTGGATTCACACTCAATGCTGTGTTGGGGGCTGTGATCTATGGGATGTTCTGGTATAAGAGACCGTTGTCCCTAAAAAGAGTGTTTGCCGCAAAGATTACGGTTGCCATTGTGGTCAATTTATTCCTTAATACGTACTGGCTATCCATTCTTTACGGAAAAGGATTTGCGGCCCTTCTCCCGGCAAGAGCGATCAAACAGCTCATTTCGGTTCCGGTGGACAGCCTGTTGTTTTTCCTTGTGGCGGGTATGCTGGTGAGGGCAAAGGTATTTGGAAAATTAAAAGCGTAGAAGAAAAAGAGGGAGAAAGATGGAGGAGAAGAAATCAATCGGAATGCTTGTAAAGCAGATAGGACATATATATGAAAAGGAGTTGAATCTTCTTCTGAAGAGAGTCGGAATCACATCCTCCCAATATGCGGTACTGCATTATCTTTTTCAATGCGGAAAAGAGAATATCACGCAAAGAGATATTGAAAAACAGTTGAGCCTGAGAAATCCGACGGTCACAGGCCTTTTAAAAAGACTGGATGAAAAGGGGTTTGTGTTTGCTGTGCCAGGTACGGAGGATAGGCGCTGCAAGCATGTATTTTTGACAGAGAAAGCCTACGATATCCAGAGAAGGATGGAAGCTGAGCGCAGAAAAATAGACAAAAAGCTGACGCTTGGCATGAACAAAAAAGAAAAAGAGCAGCTGGAGAAACTGCTGGACAAGGTGCTTTACAATATAGACGAACCATAGGAGGAAAAACATGAGTTACGCAGACCATATATTTATCGAAATGTGCCGCGACATTATTGAAAATGGAGTGAGCACGGAAGGAGAAAAAGTAAGACCAAAGTGGGAGGACGGCAGCCTTGCATACACGGTAAAAAAATTCGGCGTTGTAAACCGCTATGATTTGTCAAAGGAATTTCCGGCCCTGACACTTAGAAGGACTGCCATCAAAAGCTGTACAGATGAGCTTTTGTGGATCTGGCAGAAAAAATCAAACAATATCCATGACCTGCACAGTCATATCTGGGACAGCTGGGCGGATGAGAACGGATCGATCGGCAAAGCATACGGTTACCAGATGCAGGTGAAACATCAGTACAGAGAAGGCATGATGGATCAGGTGGACCGGGTGATCTATGATCTGAAGAACAATCCGTACAGCAGAAGGATCATGACAAATCTGTATGTGCATCAAGATCTGCACGAGATGAATCTGTATCCTTGTGCATACAGTATGACGTTCAATGTGACAAAAAAAGAAGGTGAAGATAAACTGGTACTCAATGCCATTTTGAACCAGCGCTCCCAGGATGTGCTCACTGCCAACAACTGGAATGTGTGCCAGTACGCAGTTCTCGTCCATATGCTTGCACAGGTGTGCGATATGCAGGCAGGAGAGCTGGTGCATGTGATCGCGGACGCGCACATTTATGACAGACATATTCCGCTTGTGAAAGAGTTGATTTCCAGAAAACCTTTTGAGGCGCCGAAATTCTGGCTGAACCCGGAGATCAAAGATTTTTATGCGTTTACGCCAGATGATGTGAAACTGGAAAATTATGAAACCGGACCGCAGATCAAAAATATACCGGTGGCAGTGTAGGAGGAAAGAGAAATGAATTTAATCGTGGCAGTGGATAAAAATTGGGCAATCGGAAAGGAAAATAAACTTCTTGTGAGTATTCCGGCGGATATGAAATTTTTCCGTGAGACAACGGGAGGAAAAGTGGTTGTCATGGGGAGAAAGACATTGGAGAGTTTTCCGGGAGGAAAACCTCTAAAAAACAGGACTAACATTGTGCTCACAACAGACACTTCCTACTGCGTAAAAGATGCATTGGCGGTGCATTCAGTGGAAGAGCTTTTGGAAGAGCTCAAAAAGTATGATCGGGAAGATATTTATGTCATCGGAGGGGAGAGTATTTACCGCCAGCTCCTTCCTTACTGCAGACTTGCCCATGTGACGAAGATTGACCACGCTTACGAGGCGGATACTTATTTCCCAAATCTGGATGACATGGATGACTGGGAAGTGACCGGGGAGAGCGAGGAGCAGACGTATTTTGATCTCGAATATACCTTTGTACGGTATGAGAGAAAGTATTAAAAACAATCATTGACAAAGAAAAAGAAAGACTCTATAATTATCTTAAATTTTATGATGATAGAAAGTTCGCAGCGCGTGCTTTCTATTATTTATTATTCAAATGCGATGAAGAGGAGGAGTACATAGTTTCCGCAAGCAAAGAGAGTGGATGGATGGTGGAAATCCTCGTGAGGAGATTATGGAAGTAGCCTTCGAGCAGCGGACTGAACAATTTATAAGTAGGCTCCGACGCAGTTCCGGCGTTAAAGGAAAACGATATCGGAAGATTCCTGTATCGGCAGAGTGCAAAGAGAAATCTTTGAATTTAGGTGGTAACACGGATATATATTCGCCCTAAGCTGTATTTCAGCTTAGGGCGTTTTCTTCTGATATGAATATTAGAAAGAAAGGGAGGCTTTACATGAAAAAAATAACGGGAAATAAATTATTGGTGAAAGCTTTAAAAGAAGAAGGTGTGGAGATCGTTTTTGGATATCCGGGAGCCTGTACCATTGATATCAGCGATGAACTCTATAAACAGCAGGACATACGCGTCATCCTTCCAAGACATGAGCAGGCGCTCGTCCACGCGGCGGATGCATATGCAAGGACAACAGGAAAAACAGGAGTATGTCTTGTGACGAGCGGACCGGGTGCGACCAATCTTGTGACCGGAATTGCGACCGCAAATATGGACAGTGTGCCGCTTGTGTGTTTTACCGGACAGGTGTCCAGAAATCTTATCGGAAACGATGCGTTCCAGGAAGTGGATATCGTAGGGATCACACGCACGATCTGTAAATACGGCATTACGGTGAGAAACCGTGAGGATCTTGGAAGGATCATAAAAGAAGCGTTCTATATCGCAAGAACCGGAAGACCGGGACCTGTTGTCGTGGATCTGCCAAAAGATGTGATGGCTGAGCTTGGAAGTCCGGAATATCCATCCGAGGTCAATATCCGTGGATACAAGCCGAGCACAGGGGTACACATCGGACAGTTAAAACGCGCCATCAAAATGCTGCACAAAGCAGAGAGGCCATTGTTCCTTGTGGGCGGAGGAGTCAATATTTCAAGAGCAGGAAAAGTTTTCACAGAACTTGTGGATAAGACACAGGTGCCGGTTGTGACGACCATTATGGGAAAAGGCAGCATTCCGACAGATCATCCGCTGTATATAGGAAATCTTGGTATGCACGGTGCTTATGCGTGCAACATGGCTGTGAGCGAATGCGATCTTTTGTTCTCCATCGGAACAAGATTCAATGACCGTATCACAGGGAAAATCCATGAGTTTGCGCCAAAAGCAAATATTGTACACATTGACATCGATACAGCGTCTATTTCCAGAAATATCCAGGTGGATATCCCGATTGTGGCGGATGCCAAAGAGGCGATTGAAAAAATGCTGGAGTATGTGGAGGTTTCCGATACAAAAGAATGGATGAGCCAGATTAATGAATGGAAGGAAAGATATCCGCTGAAGATGAAGGAACATCCGGGAATCACTCCGCAGAAAATCATTGAAGAACTGAACAGGCAGTTTGATGAGGCGATCGTAGTGACGGATGTAGGACAGCACCAGATGTGGACGACACAGTTTTTGGAGATGAATGAAAAGAAAAAACTGGTCACATCCGGAGGGCTTGGAACAATGGGATACGGATTTCCAGGTGCCATCGGAGCGCAGCTTGGCAATCCGGATGCAACCGTCATTTCCATTAACGGGGACGGTGGCTTTCAGATGAATATTCAAGAGTTTGCGACAGCGGTGATCCAGAAACTTCCGCTGATATTATGTGTGTTTAATAACAGTTACCTTGGAATGGTGCGCCAATGGCAGAAACTGTTCTATGGAAGAAGATACTCTATGACGGACTTATGCCCTGCGGAGGAAGGCAGCATGGAACCGCCAAAATACAGGCCGGATTTTGTAAAACTGGCTGAGAGCTACGGAGCATATGGAATCCGTGTGGAAAAAGAAGAAGACATTGCAGGAGCGTTTGAGGAGGCAAAAACACATAAAAATGCGCCGACGCTCATTGAATTTATCATTGATGCGGAAGAGCTTGTATACCCGATGATCAAACCGGGCGGTACACTGGAAGAAATGCTGTTAAGTTAGGAAGGAGACGGAATTATGAATGCAAAACTAAAACAAAGATGGATTTCCCTTTATGTAGAAAACCAGGTAGGTGTACTTTCAAAAATTTCCGGGCTCTTTTCCGGAAAATCCTACAATCTGGACAGTCTGACTGTAGGAACCACTGCAGATCCGACAGTTTCCAGAATGACGATTGCGACATCCAGCGATGAGGAGACGTTTGAGCAGATAAAAAAACAGCTGAACCGCATGGTGGAGGTCATTAAAGTGATGGACTTTACAGATTCCTCTGTATGTATGCTGGAAATTCTTTATGTGAAAGTAAAAAAATGCAACAAAGAAGAGAAAGAGGAGCTTTTCCAGATTGCACAGGCATTTGATGCAAAGGTGGTGGACTATGGACGGGACAGTCTTCTTTTGCTTTTTGTTCAGACCGCGGGAAAGAACGATGCTGTCATCAAACTTATGAAGGAAGAATTTCAGTCCATCGAGGTTGTGCGCGGGGGAAGTGTCGGTATTGAGGCCATCAGCATGGCGGAAAGATAAAAAACAGAGCGCACTCTTGATTTTTTGGAGATGCCGTATTATAATTGAGAACAGAATTTGAAACTGTACAGCAGCAGAGAAATGGAGTGGTGAGTAATGGAAAAAAAGAATATAGATTGGGAAAATCTGGGATTCGGATATGTGCAGACTGACAAAAGATATGTCTCGAATTATAAGGATGGCGCCTGGGATGAAGGTGTCCTTACAGAGGATGCCAATGTGGTGATCAATGAATGTGCAGGGGTTCTCCAATATGCACAGACGATCTTTGAGGGCATGAAAGCATACACAACAGAGGACGGGCGCATTGTGACTTTTCGCCCGGATTTGAATGCACAGAGAATGGCCGATTCCGCCAGACGTCTGGAGATGCCGGTGTTTCCGCCAGACAAGTTTGTGGATGCTGTAGTCAAGACGGTAAAGGCCAATGCAGCGTATGTGCCGCCGTATGGAACAGGCGCTACACTCTATGTCCGTCCATATATGTTCGGTTCCAATGCAGTGATCGGAGTAAAACCTGCGGATGAATATCAGTTCCGTGTATTCACCACACCGGTAGGACCTTATTTCAAGGGCGGAATCAAACCTTTGACCATCAAGGTGTCTGATTTTGACCGCGCTGCTCCGCATGGAACCGGTCACATAAAGGCAGGACTTAATTATGCCATGAGCCTTCATGCGATCGTGACTGCACACGAGGAAGGGTATGATGAGAATATGTACCTGGATTCTGCGACAAGAACGCATGTGGAGGAGACGGGGGGAGCAAACTTTATCTTTGTCACAAAAGATAAGAAAATTGTAACGCCAAAATCAAACACAATCCTTCCATCTATCACAAGACGTTCTTTGATGCATGTGGCTAAAGAGTATTTAGGCCTTGAGACAGAAGAAAGAACCGTGACACTGGAAGAAGTCAAAGATATGGCAGAGTGCGGACTTTGTGGAACTGCTGCCGTGATTTCGCCGGTTGGCAAGATCGTGGATCATGGAAAAGAAATCGTGATGCCAAGTGGAATGAACGAGATGGGACCTGTGACAAAACAGCTGTATGATACATTGACAGGTATTCAGATGGGCCGTATCGAGGCGCCGGAAGGATGGCTGAAAGTGATCGAATAAAGAAAAGGTTGAGGAATAAAAATGGTTGCTGCAGATTTGCAGCAGCCATTTTTGTTCACAAAAATATTCATAAAATCTTAAAATATACCCAAGAGAGATATGATAAAATAGAAATAAAAAATGAGTACATGAGGAAAGGAAAAAGTTATGGAACTTGTCATCGAACATCTGGAAAAACATTTTGAGAAAAAACAAGTGCTGAAAGATGTTTCTTATCGGTTTGAAGAAGGAAAGATTTATGCACTTTTAGGACGTAACGGAGCCGGAAAGACAACACTTTTCAACTGTCTGAACAGGGATATGAAAAACGATGGTGGAGAGTTTTATATAGTTGAGGGGAACGAACAGAGAAAGACAAAAACCGAGGATATCGGATATGTACTGTCCACACCTACGGTCCCGGAGTTTCTCACGGGAAGAGAATTTTTAAAATTCTTTATTGATATCAATCGGGAACACATTGAGGATTTAAAAAGTATCGATGAGTATTTTGAGATGATGAACATCGAGGAGGAGGACAGGGACAAACTGCTCAATGGGTATTCACACGGAATGAAAAATAAAATGCAGATGCTCATCAATGTCATAGCAAAGCCAAAGATCCTGCTCCTTGACGAACCGCTCACATCATTGGATGTGGTTGCGGCGGAAGAAATGCAGCGTATGTTGAAGAGCTGGAAGAAAGAGCAGATCATTATATTCTCCACTCATATTATGGAGCTGGCGCTTAGCCTGTGCGATGAGATTGTGATTTTAAATGGAGGAAAATTGTTTCAGGTAGAAAGAGGAGAAGAGGTCGCGGAGGAATTCAGACAGAAAATCATCAAGCTTTTACAGGAGGATGGACATGTTTCGGACATTTAAAATTGCATTTCTCCTGCGCAATACATACAAAGTAAATGGAATCATTTATTCACTGAAACAGATTCCGATCATAAAGAGGTTTCTTCCTGCCACACTTTACAGCAATGTGGGATTGAAACGATTTGCAGCTATCCTGCAGGGAATCCGCGAGTTTTTTTCCATTTTTATTGGAAAGTTTTTGTATCTTGGTCTGATGATCGTTCTCCCGGCTGCTTTGTACAAGGTAGGGAAGGCAGATGCATTTTTGCATATGTTCATCTTTCTTACTCTGATTGGAGGATTTATGAACACCTATATGTTCAATCCGACAAAAGATAAATACTATGCTATGATTTTAATGCGCATGGATGCAAGAAAATATACACTTACAGATTATATCTACGCGATGTTGAAACTTTTTATCGGCATGTCAGTGGCGGCCAGTGTATTTGCACTTTTTGTGGATATGAATGTGCTTTTGGCACTCAGTTTTCCTCTGTTTGCAATGGGGATGAAGTGTTTTTTGTCAGGAATGAAACTTCGAAAATATGAGATGACGTCGAAAGTTCCGAATGAAAATAATCTGTCAAAGGCAGAATGGGGAACGGTATTTCTTTTGCTCGCCGCTGCATATGGGTTGCCGGCGTTAAAAATTACCGTTAGTATTCCTGTATACGTGGTGATATTCCTGGTCTTTGCAACAGGAGGTGTTTGGGGGATTTGGCGCATCCAAAAATTTGAAAGTTACACAGAGCTGTACAAATTTTTGCTGGTCAGAAGTGCGATCGACCCGGAGAAGATTGTAAAGGATGTGGTGGAGGAGACAAACCGGAATATAATCTGTAGGGATGAGAAAATTACGAGTAGGAAGACAGGCTATGAGTATTTTCACGATTTGTTTATGAAACGGCATAAAAAGATCCTTTGGAAAGCAGCAAAACGAAATGCCTGTATTATGGCAGGGATTTTCGCAGCTGTGCTCATCGGAGTTTTGGTAAACGAAACGTTTTGTGAAAAAACGAATGAACTGCTCCTTACATTTCTTCCATATTTTGTTTTTATTTTGTATCTGATAAATCCAGGGGGAAGAGTCACAAAGCTGATGTTTGTAAACTGTGACCACAGTATGCTGAATTACACATTTTTCAGACAGCCAAAGGCAATCCTGAAATTGTTTCAGATCCGCCTGAAATCTCTTGCTTTGATGAATCTCCTTCCGGCCGGAGTGATAGCTGCCTCGCTTTCTGTTTTACTTTTTGTATCAGGAGGGACAAAGAGCGGATGGGATTATGTGATTTTGATCGTTTCTGTATTGGCCATCAGCGTATTTTTCTCTGTGCATTATCTGATCTGCTATTATCTCTTGCAGCCGTACAAAGAAGGGGCCTACATGGAAAGCGGGACGTACACTATCGTTTCGTGTGTCACTTATTTTGTATGTTTTTATTGTATGAAACTGCGAGTAGATATCGCCCTTTTCGGACTGCTTGCAATTGCATTTTGTCTGGCTTATTGTATTGTGGCCTGTGTTCTTGTGTATAAGATTGCATGGAAGACGTTTAAGATAAGAAACTAAAAATGAGCGACAATATGAAACGCAAACACCCAGGTAAGTCAGATGTCACACCACAGTAGATTGAAGAGACAATGGTACACTGTTTCCGGAGTGGGTGATGGCTTGATTTCAACTTTGTAATTTGCAAATAATAAAACATACTATAATGAGAATAATTAATCCTGCCTATGGTCTAACAGCATGGGCAGGATTTTTATGTTAAGATAGTTTGTTTAGTTGAAAAAATTTTTTGTTGTAATTTTTCAAAAATAATCTGTGTCTAAATAGATGAAAGGAGTAAGAGATGCCGGCAGAACAAATTCTAGAAAGATTAATGAAAGAATATGGAGATTCTATTTTCCGCATGTGTTATCTCTGTTTGAAAGATTACTATTTAGCTGAAGATGCAATGCAGGAAACATTTATAAAGGCAATGAGATTTTATGATTCTTTTTTGCACAAATCAAATGAAAAAACATGGTTGATGCGTATTGCTATCAATTGTTGTAAAAATATTATGAGAAAGCAATGGTTTCGGCTTCCGATGCTTAATATCGAGGATCACCAACAAGTAGATGATAAAAATCCCATTGAAGAATTATTGGAAAGAGACAGCTTGACAAAAGCAATTATGTCCTTGCGTAAAAGTGACAGGCAGATAATTATTTTATATTATTACCAAGAGCTTTCTGTAAAGGAAATTTCAGCGATTGTTGGGAAAAAAGAGAATGCTATTAATCAACAGTTAAAAAGGGCGCGGGAAAGATTAAAAAGATTTTTAAAGGAGACAGACTATGGGACAAAAGAATGTCAAAACAATTATTGATGAAGAATTAAGTATGATAAAAGTAAATGAGCAAATGAAAAAAAATATCAGAGGAGCGGTTTTTGTAAAAAAACAATATAATGTTTTAAAGACGGTGGCAGCTTGTTGTGCGGCTTTGTTATTGGGAAGCACAACAGTGGCAGCGGGATATTATTTTGTAAATAACATTAGTGTAAATGACGAGGTGTTACCAAAGTTAGATGAAATGCATGTAGTAAATGCAAAAAAAGTGCAAATCCCTAAGGATGAAAATGGCATGATAGAACACGATTTTAAAGAATATGATGTGTTGCAATCGCAACTGGGGATCGATTTACTGGATTCTGAGTCGGCAGAAAATAATCCATATATTCAGGGTCATCTTATGACAGATAATAAAGATTTTGCCATGATTACAATGGAAAATTATATTACAGGAGATACCAGTGAGTTTCAGTATTTACCTAAAGAGAAGAGGTATCAATATGAACATGGTGAAAAGTATTATTCTCCTGTTTCACTTGAGATAAATATTGTTTTGAGCGAAGAGCAATTGAAAAATGGTTGGGACAGTGATTATCTTGGAATGTATGAAAGCATGGAAAGTTTTGAAAGTGAACAAGGTTATCAAGTAAATGTTATTCAAGATACGGTCTCAAAGGAAATGGGAAATGCGAATACTGTATCAGAAAAAGTAGCTATTTTTGTTTCAGATGGTGTACGTTATATTTTGAAAGGGCATGTATCATTAGATACAATGAAAGAAATAATAAACACTATGGAATAGTGGCGAATAATATAAAGGAAATCTATTCTTTTCGAAAGGGAAGTCGCAAAATCATAAAATTAGTTGATTGAGCGATACCCTTGTTTTAATTAACGGGAAAACAGGAAGAAATTCTCCAGAGGTTTTTGATGTCTGCTAGTTGCGGTTGGATTATTGCCGTTCATGGAAATGAGTTGTAAAACATAAAATATTTTTGGTATCATTTTATTGTAAATAATAATTGATAGAAAATATAGGGGATTCAACAATAGTTGATTGTAAATACAAGGTGTAGAACGGAGGAAATGTTATGGAATCATTGCTCAGTGTAAAGCACTTGGAAAAAGATTTGGAGGGTTTTCAGTTAAAAACTGGCATACAGAAGAATTATATCAATGGCTTGACAGATTTTCTCTTCCGAAAGGGCAGCCGTTGTATCAGTTTTCAAAAGGGATGTATATGAAATACCAGGTCGCATTTGCAATGTCATATCACCCGGAATATCTTTTGTTAGATGAACCAACCGCGGGATTTGATCCGGTGTTCCGAAAAGACTTTATAAAAATCATACAGGAAATTCGGGAAAGAAAAATTGGGATTTTGATGTCAACGCATATTTTAAGTGATATGGAACAGATTGCAGATGAAATTATGGTGATTTCCAATGGGGAATTAAAGCTGCACGAGACAAGAGAAAGTATCAAAGAAAGATCGATTCAAGATCAACTGGAAACATTTTTGACAAATAAAGTATCGATCAAAGACTTGTTGAGAAAAAGGAGGCAGTGAAGTGAAAGAATTATACAGACATGAGAAAAAACGGATCGGCCTTGAAAGATGGGCTGTGCTAGTGATTTTTTTAGTTATTTATTTTTGTGTGCTACAGAGAAAAGCATCATATATCATATGGGATGAATTGGAAAACCAAGTGCTGCCTTATAATTTAAGTCTGCTTTGTATATTGGGAATTTTCTTTGTTACATATTTAAACAGAAAACTTTTCTTTATAAAGGAACAGGGAAAGACCATCTATCTTCTGAAAAAATATGAGATTGTCCCGATTCGAAAAATACACATGTACCAGATCCGTATTCGGATCATGGCGGAAATGATTCTCGTATTTGTGGCGGGTTCTTTAGCAGTATATTCATTTGCCGTGAAATCTAATTACATAGCAAGAGAAGGGGTAGCGATTAATATCTTGACAGAAGGAATGGCGCTCACTCCCAAGGTTGTCCTGTTGCTCTGTGTGATGGTAATCACAGTGGTCGCTGTTATATTTGGACTGGATGCATATCAGGAGAAAAAAGGATAGAAATGATAACAAACTCCGGGAAAATCAAAGTGAATTTACCCGGAGTTTTCTAGTGCTAAATATATATTTGCATCATGCTAAGTGGAACAGATGCGTCGCGATCTGAAAATAAATCATGATGGAGCAGGTGTCCACAATAGTTGTGATCAGAGGAGCAGCCATGATGGCAGGATCCACATGGATTTTGTTTGCCAGAAGAGGCAGCATGCATCCGATCATTTTTGAAATCAGGATTGTTGCGACCAAAGAAAGCGCGATCACAAGTGCGATCATTGGGTCGTGGTAGCGGAACATAATGTAAACTGCATTTGTCAAAGACAATGTTATGCCGACAACGATAGCTACGCGGAATTCTTTGAAGACCACTTTGAAGAAATCGCGGAACCGGATTTCCTGGAGAGCAAGCCCTCGGATCACCAGGGTGGAACTTTGGGAACCGCAGTTTCCGCCAGTGTCCGTCAGCATTGGGATAAAGGATACCAAAAGCGGGATAGCGGCGAACGCGTCCTCATAGTGGGCAATGATGGTCTGTGTCAGTGTTGCGGAGAGCATCAAAAAGAGGAGCCATCCAACACGGTTTTTGGCGTGCTGAAATACGGATGTTTCAAAATAAGTCTCCTCATTTGGAGCCAGAGCATTCATTTTTTCCATGTCTTCGGTCGTCTCATCCACCATGACATCGATGGCATCGTCCACTGTGACAATACCGACCATGTATCCCTGTAAATCCAAAACCGGAATAGCGAGGAGGTTGTACTTTGAAAACAGAGCTGCTGTTTCTTCCTGGTCTGTGTGTGTTGTCACGGAGATGATTTCCGTCTCCATAAGATTGGAGATTTTCATGTCATCGTCCATTGTCATCAAGTCTTTAGCCGAGACGATTCCGATCAATTTCCGGTTGTCCAGCACATAACAAGTATAGATGGTTTCTTTGTGGATCCCCGTGCGTTTGATATGCGCCATTGCTTCTGCCACTGTATTGTCCTCGCGCAAAGCCACATACTCGGTTGTCATGATACTGCCGGCACTGTCTTCCGGATAGTTTAAAAGCTGATTGATCAGGATTCGATCCTTGGACGGAATGATGTCAAGAATCCTTGTGACCAGGTTCGCAGGAAGATCCTCCAAAAGATCCACAGTATCATCCATATATAAGTCATTTAAAAGGTCTTTTAGTTCTTTTTCCGTAAAAATTTCTACCAGATAAGCCTGCATGGAATTGCTCATCTCAGAGAATACATCTGCAGCTTTAGATTTTGGGATCAGACGGAATGCCACAGCAAGTTCTCTGTCATCCAACTCGGACAGGAGAGAAGCAATGTCGAAGGCATTCATAGCATCCAGAATTTTTTGGATGGTTTTGAACTCGCGCCTGGAAAGGAGTTCTAAGAAAGTATTTTTGTTCATGATCATCACCTTTTTCCTTTCGTTTTGTATGAAGTTGTTGTCGTCCACAATCGGCACCAGCGTCCATTGCTCTCACCTGCCTTTCTGTTTGCGTATTGTTGAAGTAGGTTTGAATATCCAGGAAAAGTTCCAGGAACTTTTCTGCACAAAAAAATCCTGCCACTTGTACGTGACAGGACACAATTACACCTGAAGTTCGTACAAGTTTTAGCATCGCAGGGCATATCAAATTGCATTAGGTGATGCCTTCATCGACATCTCCTGCTGACCAGCGCGTTGTGTCTCCACAACTTTGCGGCAGCAATCTTAGGTATGACCAAATCCCTGCGGTAACCTCACCTACCGAATTTTCTCTTTTATTGTAGGCATATCCTTTTTGGTTGTCAATGCTTTTTAGAAAACTTTAAAAAATTTACCATGCATGCTATACTTAAAAAATGAGATTACTTGAAGAAGGAGAGAAGATCAGTGGATGCATATACAAGCTTTGCAAAGGTCTATGACAGGTTCATGGATAATGTTCCTTACAAGGAGTGGGGAGAGTATCTTTTAGAGCAATTAAAAAAGTATGGTGTGTCGGATGGCCTTGTGTTGGATCTTGGATGCGGGACCGGGAATATGACGGAATTTTTGGCGCAAAACGGTTACGATATGATAGGTGTGGATTATTCGGAAGAAATGCTGGAGATTGCATCCGGGAAGAAGGAAGAGTCGGGAAACGATATTTTATATTTGTGTCAGGATATGCGGGAGTTTGAACTTTACGGCACTGTGCGCGCAGTGGTAAGTGTGTGTGATTCCATCAATTACGTGACAGAGACTGAAGATTTAAAAGAAGTGTTCCGTCTTGTGAACAATTACCTGGATCCTGGAGGAGTGTTTCTGTTTGATTTCAACACAGTATATAAATACAGGGAAGTTTTGGGAGAGAGGACCATTGCGGAATCCAGAGAGGAGTGCAGTTTCATCTGGGATAATTACTATTATGAAGAGGAGCACATCAACGAGTATGAACTGAACCTGTTTGTAAAGGAAACAGAGGGGCTGTACCGGAAGTACACAGAAGAGCATTATCAGAGAGGATATGAGCTTGCTCAAATAAAAGCGTATCTTGAAGATGCCGGACTTATTTTTGAGGAGGCATTTGACGCCTACACATATGATGCGCCGGGCCAGGAGAGCGAGCGGATTTTTGTGATTGCAAGAGAGAGTGGAAAACATTAGAATGGGTATGCTATAATCATACGGATAAATTTGGAGATACATTTGGAGGAGATTGAAGAAATGAACGATTATATTGTAAGAGCAACAGCTGCAGGAAATCAGCTGAGAGCGTTTGCGGCATATACAAAACAGACGGTGGAGGATGCAAGACGGGCACACAATACAAGCCCTGTGGCAACTGCAGCTCTGGGCCGTCTTCTGACTGCGGGTGCTATGATGGGCAGTATGATGAAAAATGATTCCGATGTCCTGACGATTCAGATCAAATCAGACGGGCCGATCAAAGGATTGGTGGTCACAGCGGACAGTAAGGGGGATGTCAAAGGGTATGTGAACAACCCGGAAGTGATGCTGCCCCCGAGCAAGGCCGGAAAACTGGATGTGGGCGGAGCGCTTGGACATGGTGTGATGCATGTGATCAAGGACATGGGCTTAAAAGAGCCGTACGTGGGACAGACGGTCCTTCAGACCGGGGAGATCGCTGAGGATCTGACGTATTACTTTGCCACATCCGAGCAGGTGCCGTCCTCTGTAGGACTTGGAGTGTTGATGGAAAAGGACAATACTGTGAAACAGGCAGGCGGTTTTATCATTCAGGTGATGCCGTTTGTGGAGGACGAGGTGCTGGATAAGCTGGAGGAAAATATAGGGAAACTTCCGCCTGTGACTTCGATGCTTGAGAAAGGTTTTACTCCGGAAAACATGCTTGAGACGATTTTTGAGGGTATGGATGTGGAGTTTAACGATACATTGCCGACAAAGTTTTACTGCAACTGTACAAAAGAGCGTGTGGAAAAAGCGATCATAAGCGTGGGAGAAAAAGAGATCAGATCCATGATAGAGGAAGGAAAACCTGTGGAAGTGAACTGCCATTTCTGCAATACAAACTATACTTTTTCCGTGGATGAACTGAAGGAAATTTTGAAAAAATGTAAGAAGTAAGGAGAAACGAACATGAGATATGGATTTGTAAAAGCCGCAGCAGCCACACCGGATATCAGGGTGGCGGATCTTGCCTATAATACAGAGCAGATCTTAAGAGCTATTGATCAGGCTGCCTCCGCAGGTGCAAAGATCATCGTGTTTCCGGAGCTTTGTGTCACCGGTTATACGTGCAGTGATCTGTTTTATCAGGACACCCTTTTAAAGGGGACCAGAAAAGCACTCAAACAGATTCAGGAGCACACTGCAGAAAAGGACGGACTTTATTTTATAGGTATGCCGCTGGAAATCGGAGGAAAGCTTTACAATACAGCCGCTGTCTTAAACAGAGGAAAGCTTTTGGGAATCGTCACAAAAACATTTCTGCCAAACTACGGGGAATTCTATGAGATGCGCCAGTTTCAGCCAGGACCTGCCAAGGCAGAATGGATCTGCTTTGAGGGAGAAAGAATTCCATTTGGCCCCAATCTTTTGTTTCAGGCAGATCAGATGGAACATTTGATCGTCTCTGCAGAGATCTGTGAGGATGTGTGGGCTCCGGTGCCTCCAAGCATTCGTTCAGCGGTAAATGGGGCCACTGTGATCGTTAACTGTTCTGCCAGCAATGAGACGGTCGGAAAGAAACATTACCGCAGGGATCTGATCGTGGGTCAGTCTGCAAGACTCATAGCAGGCTATGTATATTCCAGCGCAGGAGAGGGGGAATCCACTACTGATCTTGTCTTTGGAGCCCACAATCTCATTGCAGAAAACGGGGTGCTCCTGGCCCAGTCCTGTAACTATGAAAATGGGATCATCTATTCAGAGATCGACGTGGAACGTCTGGTCAGTGAACGTAGAAAAAATACAACGTTTCAGATGGAGGAGGGAGCGCAGTTAGTTCAGGTGCCATTTCACATAGATTTGGGGGACACTGTGCTTACAAGAAAGATCGCAGTCAATCCATTTGTGCCTGCGGACAAAGAAAAACGGGAAGAGCACTGCGAAGAGATTCTGATGATCCAGGCGCTTGGATTAAAGAAACGTCTGCTGCACACAAAGGCAGCCACAGCGGTTGTGGGGATTTCCGGCGGATTGGATTCTACATTGGCATTGCTGGTATGTGCAAAAGCATTTGACATGGCAGGTCTGGATAGAAAAAATATACATGCAGTGACCATGCCTTGTTTTGGAACAACGGACCGGACGTATCGAAATGCCTGTCTGCTCACAAAAAAACTGGGAGCCACACTGATGGAGGTTCCGATCAAGGAAGCAGTGAATGTGCATTTCAGGGATATCGGGCATGATGCAGATGACCACGATGTGACATATGAAAATTCTCAGGCAAGAGAGCGCACGCAGGTGCTGATGGATATTGCAAACCAGTGCAATGGAATGGTGATCGGGACCGGAGATATGTCCGAGCTGGCGCTTGGATGGGCGACCTACAATGGCGACCATATGTCTATGTACGGCGTCAATGCATCCGTGCCAAAGACACTGGTAAGACATCTGGTGAAATATTATGCGGACACCTGCCAAGATAAGGAACTGGAAGAGGTTCTGCTGGATGTATTGGATACCCCGGTAAGTCCGGAGCTTTTGCCGCCAAAGGATGGAGAGATCGCACAAAAGACGGAAGATTTGGTAGGCCCATATGAACTGCATGATTTTTATCTTTACTATATGATGAGGTATGGATTTTCTCCGAAAAAGATTTTTTATCTGGCAAAACTTGCATTTGCCAGGGAATATGATGATGAGACCATGTACAAATGGCTGAGTACGTTTTATCGCAGGTTCTTCTCCCAGCAGTTTAAGCGCTCCTGTCTGCCGGATGGTGCGAAAGTGGGATCCGTAGCGCTTTCTCCAAGAGGAGACTTAAGGATGCCAAGTGATGCGTGTGCATCTGTCTGGATGGCAGAGATTGAAGAATTAAAAAACAGCAAATAAAAGGCGAAAAAATCCCCACTGGAATCTTTCATACCAAGAGTCTGGATTCCGGTGGGGATTTTGTCTGTTCTACAATTTCAGGTTTTTAAATAATTCGCCAAGATTGGTTCCGATTTCTTCTGATTTTGGAATCACAATTTTTTCTTGCGGCTCTTCTTTTGGCTCCAGTAAAGCTTTGATACTTAAGCTTAATTTGCCATCCTTGATCCCGATGATCTTTACTGTCACTGTATCGCCAACAGAAAGTGCTTCCGCAGGAGTTTTAATGCGCTTTTCACAAATCTGTGAGACATGTACGAGTCCGGAAAGGCCGTCCTCAAAACGGATGAAAGCCCCGTAATTCTGGATGCTTTCCACAACTCCGTCCAGTACAGTTCCGACTTTCAGTCCGGCAATCTTCTCCTCGCGTTCTTTCTTTTCTTTTTCTTTGAGGATCTCACGGGCGGACAGCACAAGGCGGTTGTTTGACTGGTCCACATCAATGACGCGTACTTCAATATCCTTTAAAAGAAAAGTTTCCAAATCTTCAATATAGGATAAAGAAAGTCTTGATGCCGGGATGAATCCGCGCAGGCCTTCCACCATAGCGATAGCGCCGCCGTTTACGATTCCTTCTACTTTTACAGGAAGGACGGTCTTTTCGTCCATGTATTTCTGGACAAGATTCCATGGATTGGCATCATCGAAGTGTTCTTCGTAGTTGGCCATTGTTTCCTCTTGTAATAATTCTTCACTCATTTTTGATACCTCTGCTTTCTCTCATGATTTAACAGTATAACATATTTTTCTGATAAAAAGTAGTTATTTTGTTAAATGTCCCGAAAACCAACGAAAAGGTTGAATTTTTGGGGAAAAGCACCTATAATTCTTACCAAGTATAACGATATAGGGAGATAAAAAATGGAGAAAACAAAAAAAGTATATGTCATAGGACATAAAAATCCGGATACGGACTCCATCTGTTCTGCTATCGCGTACGCGCAGTTGAAACGCACGATTACTGGGAACGAGTACGTGGCAAAGCGCGCAGGGCAGATAAATGAAGAGACAAAATATATTCTGGACAGATTCAAGGTAGAACCTCCAAGCCTTCTTTCCAATGTGAATCTTCAGATCAAAGACATTGATATCCATAAAATAGAAGGGATTGCGGATCATGCCTCTATCAAGGAGGCGTGGGAGCGGATGAAGGAAAACAATATGAAGACGCTTCCCGTGTTGAAGGAAGGGCACCTGGAAGGTCTTATCACAACAGGAGATATCGCAACATCCTACATGGATGTATATGACAGCACGATCCTTTCCACAGCAAGGACGCAGTACCGCAGTATCGCACATACTCTTGGTGGCAAGATCGTGACAGGAAATGAACATGGATATTTTGTAAAAGGCAAGGTAGTCATTGCAGCGTCCAGTCCGGATATGATGGAAAGTTTCATTGAGAAAGATGACCTCGTTATTTTAGGAAATCGGTACGAATCTCAGCTGTGTGCGATTGAGATGGACGCAAGCTGTCTTGTCGTTTGCCAGGGGGCTGAAGTTTCCAGGACCATCAAAAAACTGGCCGAAGAGAGGAGTGTTGTTATCATCAGCACGCCGCATGACACCTTTACGGTGGCAAGGTTGATCAATCAGAGTATTCCGGTCAAATATTTTATGACAAAGGAAGATCTTATCACGTTTCAGACAAACGAATACATTGATGACGTAAAGGAAGCCATGACAACAAAAAAATTCAGGGATTTCCCTGTGCTGGACAAAGAGGGCAAGTTTCTGGGATTTGTGTCAAGGCGAAGACTTTTGAATGCGAGAAAGAAACAGGTCATCCTGGTGGACCACAATGAGCGGTCCCAGTCAGTGGACGGTATTGAGGAGGCCAATATCCTGGAGATCATTGACCACCACAGGATTGGAAGTGTGGAGACGATAGGGCCGGTATTTTTCCGGAACCAGCCAGTGGGATGTACAGCGACCATCATCTATCAGATGTATCGGGAATATGGGGTGGAGATACCAAAGCTGATCGCATCTCTTCTGTGCTCGGCGATCATTTCAGACACCTTGATGTTCCGTTCACCGACGTGTACATTGGTTGACAAAGAGGCTGCCGAGGCACTTGCGAAAATCGCGGACATCCATATTGAAGAGCTGGCTAAAAGCATGTTCAATGCGGGCAGCAATCTGAAGGGAAAGACTGCGGAGGAGATCTGCTTTTTGGATTTCAAGAAATTTACTGTCAACAATACGACATTTGGAGTTGGCCAGGTAAACTCCATGAGCGAGGAAGAACTGGAACACATCCGGGAAAAGGTGCTGCCGGAACTTCCAAAGGCAATGGAAAAGCAGAACCTGGATATGATTTATTTTATGCTGACGAATATTGTGGAGGAAAGCTCAGAACTCCTCTGCTTTGGGCATCGTGCAAAAGAGCAGCTTTTGGAGGCATTTGACCTTTCCCAAAGCAGCGGACATGTCATTTTAAAGGGAGTGGTGTCCAGAAAGAAACAGCTTGTCCCTACGATCGTGAGTGCTCTGCAGCAGTAGAAGAGAGGATAAAGATATGCAAAAACAGATATGGAAGGCCGGGAATATGGTGTATCCTCTGCCAGCAGTGATGGTGAGCACTGCGGATACATTGGGAAATGACAATATTTTGACTGTGGCCTGGACAGGGACGATCTGTACAAATCCGGCTATGGTCTATATCTCCGTAAGACCGGAGCGGTATTCTTACCATATGCTAAAAGAAAGCGGAGAGTTTGTCATCAATCTGACAACAGAAAAACTTGCGAGAGCCACAGATTTTTGCGGTGTACGTTCAGGCCGGGATATAGACAAGTGGAAGGAGATGTGCCTGACAAGAGGAAAAGCACAGAGTCTTGTTTATGCACCGGTGATCGCGGAGAGCCCGGTCAATATTGAGTGCAAGGTGACAAAAGTGGAGGAACTTGGCTCCCATCACATGTTCCTTGCCAAGGTACAGGCAGTCCAGGTCAGCGAAGAGCATATGAATCCAAATGGGAAGTTTGAGTTGAATAAAACAGGACTTTTGGCTTACTCCCATGGAGAATATCTTCGGCTTGGAGCATCCATCGGAACATTTGGATACAGTGTCAGAAAAAAGCAGGTAAAGAAAAAGAGAAAATAGAAGATTACGGATAACTCATAGCAATGAGTTATCCTTTTCTCTTTACAGCAGGCTATTCTGGCAGGATTTTGCTGATGAAACTTTGGTAAAATGCATACACATAGTTTAAAGAAAGAGCAAAGAAGCGATACCTTTGAAAAAGTGGCAGAAAAGAGCGATTGTAGGTATATTGTATGTTTTGTCTGTTGCAGTGGCAGGTTTTACCATACAGAAAAAGGCAGAGTCATTGGAAGATCGGACTCAAATGGCGGACAGCGGAGAGATGGAAAACAATGAGAAAAAGAGTGCCTACCGGGAAATAAAGAAGGTGGCCCTTACATTTGATGATGGCCCGCATCCGTATTACACAGAAACATTGCTGGACGGACTAAAAGAGAGGAATGTCAAGGCCACCTTCTTTTTGATCGGTGATTATGTGAAAGCAGCGCCGGATATTGTGAAACGTATCAGCCAAGAAGGGCATTCCATTGGGAATCATACCATGCATCATGTAAAACTGACGGACCTTTCCAGAGAGGATGCAAGAAGAGAACTTGAGGAGGCAAACAAAGCGATCAAAGATGCCTGCGGGGAGAACGTGGAGCAGATGCGTCCTCCCTTTGGAGAATGGCAAAAGGAGCTGGAGGAGGATACAGGCATGTTTCCGGTTCTTTGGACCGTGGACCCCAGGGACTGGGCGACAGAGGATGTAGAGGAAATCGTAAATAGGGTAGTGACGAGTGTGGGGGAAAATGATATCATTCTCTTGCATGATTGTTATAAAACTTCCGTGGAGGCTGCGTTTCGCATTGTTGACAGACTGCTGGAAGACGGATATGAATTTGTGACAGCAGAGGAACTGCTGGCAGGATAAAAAAGACAAAAATTGGAGGAAACGGATGGTAAATGAATTTTCGAGGACAGAATTATTAATCGGAGAGGAAGGATTGAAAAGGCTGAAAAGCGCAGCCGTGCTTGTGTTCGGTGTCGGAGGAGTTGGCTCCCACTGTATTGAGGCGCTTGCAAGAAGCGGGGTGGGAAGACTATATTTGGTGGATAATGACACCGTCTCGCTTACAAACATCAACCGCCAGTCCATCGCCTACCACAGCACAGTGGGAAAATATAAGACAAAATTGATGAAAGAGCGGATCGCGGACATTTCCCCGGATACAGAGGTCCTCACCTATGAAACCTTTGTGCTGGAGGAAAACTTAGAGCCGATGTTTGACCAGAAACCCGATTATATTGTGGATGCCATTGATACAGTGACGGCAAAGCTGGCTATCGTAAAACTGGCAAAGGAGAGGGGGATTCCTCTTATCAGTTGTATGGGAACAGGAAATAAACTGCACCCGGAATTATTTGAGATAGCAGATATTCAAAAGACATCGGTATGTCCTTTGTGCAAAGTGATGCGAAGAGAGCTGAAAGCCAGGGGAATCAAAAATCTGAAAGTGCTGTACTCAAAAGAGAAACCAGTGGACATCAAAGACAGAGAGACAGGGGAGGACAAAGGGGCAAGAAGGAGTCTGCCTGGCAGCATCTCCTTTGTCCCTCCTGTGGCAGGACTTTTGATTGCCGGGGAAGTTGTGCGCACTCTGGCCGGTGTGGAGGAAAGAAGGAAATAATATGGATTTGTTTGACTACATGAGGGAAAATACAAAGAAACAGGAGTCGCCCCTTGCATCCAGAATGAGGCCGGAAAGTCTTGATGAGGTGGTGGGGCAGCAGCATATTATCGGAAAGGGAAAACTTTTGTACAGAGCGATCAAAGCCGACAAGCTTGGATCCATCATTTTTTATGGCCCTCCGGGGACCGGGAAGACAACACTTGCCAAGGTGATCGCAAGCTCTACGAGTGCAGAGTTTACACAGATCAATGCTACGGTCGCAGGAAAGAAGGATATGGAGGAGGTTGTAAAAAAGGCGCAGGATGTGCTTGGGATGTATCAGAAGAAGACGATCCTTTTTGTGGATGAGATTCATCGTTTTAATAAAGGGCAGCAGGATTATCTTCTCCCGTTTGTGGAGGACGGCACGATCATTCTGATTGGCGCCACAACGGAAAATCCGTATTTTGAGGTCAACAGCGCGCTGATTTCCCGTTCCATCATTTTTGAACTCTTCCATCTCTCCAAAGAGGATATCAAAATTTTGATCAAGAGGGCAGTGTACGATGAGAAGAAGGGGATGGGTAGCTATCAGGCTGTCATTGAGGAGGATGCGATGGAATTTCTCGCGGATATTGCCGGTGGAGATGCAAGGACTGCGCTCAACGCTGTGGAGCTTGGCGTTCTCACAACAGAGAGGGCTGCTGACGGAAAGATCCATCTGGATCTAAATGTGGTCAGCGAGTGTGTGCAAAAGAGAGTGGTCAGATACGACAAGACCGGGGACAACCATTACGACACCATCTCCGCATTCATCAAGAGTATGCGTGGTTCTGATCCGGACGCAGCAGTGTATTATCTGGCAAAGATGCTATATGCGGGGGAGGACATCAAGTTTATTGCAAGAAGGATCATGATCTGTGCGTCTGAGGATGTGGGCAATGCAGACCCAATGGCCCTTACCGTGGCCATCTCGGCAGCGCAGGCAGTGGAACGCGTTGGCATGCCGGAGGCAAGGATTCCTCTTGCTCAGGCAGCCACCTATGTGGCTTGCGCTCCAAAAAGCAATGCTGCCTATATGGCAGTGGAAAGGGCGATGGAAAATGTAAGAAAAGTAAAGACAAGCGTGCCTGCGCATCTGCAGGACGCACACTATAAAGGAGCGGCAAATTTCGGACATGGCATCGGGTACCAGTATGCCCATGATTTTCCAAACCACTATGTCCGCCAGCAGTATCTGCCGTCGGAAATCCTGGGGGAAACTTTTTACGAGCCAACAGAGAATGGCTATGAGAAAAAGATAAAAGAATGGCTTTCGTTTTTGCGCGGGAATGAAAAATAGGAGGTGGATTTCCACCTCCTTATCTGCTATTTGATGTCTTTTTTGGAAAATACCACCATTCCGATGCAGATGGTCACGGCAAGGTAGACAAGCGCAGTGACAATGCTGCGTGTCGCAAGGGAAGAGGTCAGTTCTTTTGTGGCCACTTCTGTGATGTTAGTGTCCAAAAGATACTTGGAAAGTACGATTGTGTCCCCGCTAATCTTTTTGTAAAGCATTTCCAGGAGCATGAAGATCATGGAGAAAAACTCCAGAAAACAAAGATTGACGGCAATGGCAGCTCCGCTTTGGCGGATGAGCATGGCGATCATGTAGAAGACGGATGCAAATGCGCCGGCAAGCAAAAGTTCAATGGCTGTCACTTGCATCACATGCGTCCAGAACCCAGAACCTGTACTTCCAAAGCCCCACAGGACAGTGGCTGTGATCGTCGTGGCTGCCATGTAGAGCAGAGTAAATACGATGGCTGCCAGGATGCTGATCAAAAGTTTAGACAGATAAATCTTTGCTCTGCTGTAATTTCTTGAGGCAATGTTTTTGATCGTCCCGTGGTTGAATTCTCCGCCCGCAAAAAGGGAGATGACGATTCCGATCAGCAAAAGACTGCTGCCAAAGGAAAGAGCGAGCATCTGGCTGGATGCGCTCAAGTCTTTGTAACTTCTTGCAAGTCCGTCTGTAGATATATTGACGCCGTTTTCCTGCATTGCCTGGTCCTGGGCCTCCAGGCTGGTTGCCATGGCATCGCCCGCAACCCTATAAGAAAAATCAATGATGAATACGGAAAGGACTGCCAGCACGATATTGATGACAAGGCAGATCCAAAAGTAGCGTGCTTTGTTCAATTTATAAAGATCACTTCTCAATAATTGTTTCATTGTCTGTTCCCTCCAATCACCTGTAAGAAATAAGATTCCAGATCCAGCTCCCCATTTTGGTTTTCACTGCATTTTTTCCACAGATCCTCCTCTGTGAATTCTTCCAGAAGTTTTCCTTGGTGGAGAATACCATAACGGGTTGCGATTTTGGAAAGTTCGCTCAAAATATGGCTGGAAATCAGCACGGTGATCTCGTATTTTTCGTTCAGCGTTAAAATCAGCTCCCGGATTTCCTTGATGCCTTCCGGGTCAAGTCCGTTGGTAGGCTCATCAAGCACAAGGAACTTTGGTTCTCCCACGAGGGAGAGGGCAATGGCCAGACGTTGTTTCATACCAAGGGAAAAATTCTTTGCTTTTTTCTTGTCAGTTCCTTCCAGTCCGACCATATGAAGGATCTTTGGGATACATTTTGTATTTTTGACTCCCATAAGTTTGCACTGTGCCATGAGATTTTGTTTGGCAGTCATGTTTGGATAAAAAGCAGGCGATTCAATTACTGTACCGATCTCTTTTCTGGCGCTCACCAGATCGGATGAGTCAAAAAGTTTAATGTCTCCGCCTGTCGGGGCAGCCAGGCCGCAGATGATGCGGATGAGTGTTGTCTTGCCCGCGCCATTCTTGCCGATCAGTCCATAGATATCGCCTTTTTTAATGTCCATGCTGACCTCGTCCAGAGCTTTTTTCTGTTTAAAGGTTTTGGTAACCTTGTTGGCAGTTAATACAGATGACATATCATACCCTCCTCTGAATTTGTGTTAATGTATTATTGTATTACTTGCTTAATACAATACACCCAAAAAGAAGAAATGTCAAGTATGGAAATAAAAAATAGGTATTTGGAAATGCATACGTTCCAAATACCCATGTTTAAGGTTTGATTTTGCTTATAAAAGTTTTTCCATGATCAGCGCATAGATTTCCTGATTGTGCTGGCTCCAGTTTGTGGCGATGGTCTCTGCTTCATTTTCCGTCGGAACGGTGAGAGTCAGATCAATAAGGGGAATCTGATTTTCAATGACCTGGCATCTGACGCAGAATTCATTGTGTTCGTTTTGAAAATAATCGGATTTTACGGACACTTCATCTTTTAAGTCATATCTGCGCTCCTTTAAAAACAGGTCAATGTCGTGCTGGATGGCAGGGGAAATCTTTGTATGAAAAAAGTCAATGGTCTGTTCCCCTTCTTCGGTCAGATGATAGAGTGTGCGGTTGTGAGCCTGCTCTTCGCGGAGAAGTCCTGTTTCCACCATCTCGGAGATCGCTTGCTGGAGTTTGAAGTAGGTCGTGTACCCCTTGTCCAAAATAAATTCCGAGATCTGACCGTTTGTGAGTGGGAAATCCACACGTTTTAGCATATATAAAATAATTAATTTGTAGAGGGTAAACGTATCAGCCATAAAAACGAATCCTTTCTCAGCTGGGAAACCATTCTTTTCCCTGCCATATGTCGTGTTCTTTCAAATAGTGGTTCATTTTATTCAGTACCTGTCGTTTGTCCGCGGTCCACAAAGGAGCAACGA
The DNA here is from genome assembly GCF_002160325.1 of Lachnoclostridium sp. An181. Lineage (GTDB taxonomy): Bacteria > Bacillota > Clostridia > Lachnospirales > Lachnospiraceae > An181. Next base: position 166,117 of record NZ_NFKJ01000003.1, on the reverse strand, counting down.
GCAGATGTTTTGGAGCATCCCCGGTCAGCCTGTGGACCACAATATCTTCTCTTAAATGAGTCAGGCATCCGGACAGGATGGAAAAGTATTCGTCCATTGTGGGAAGAGTGAAATCTCCGTTCCTGTAATGTATTTCCAGATCCGTGCCTTTTAGTACATGCAAAAGCTGTAATTTAATGCCCTGAATAGGCTTGGTGTTCAGATAAGTGATTGTTTTTTGCATATCCTCTCTTGTCTCGTGCGGGAGCGAGAGGATGGTGTGGACGATGATGTCAATGTCCGCTTTATGCAGTGCATCCACAGCCCGATCAAAGACAGCGAGTGGATATCCTCTGCGGATAAAGTTTGCAGTGCCCTCGTGAATGGTTTGAAGGCCAAGTTCCACCCAGACGGGTTTGATTTTGTTTAATTCACTAAGCAGAGAGAGCACCTCCTCTCCAAGACAGTCCGGCCTTGTAGCGATGGATAGGATTTTTATGTCCGGCTCCTTTATGGCTGCCATAAAAAGAGGGCGAAGGTAGGTGACAGGAGCGTAGGTGTTTGTATATGCCTGGAAATAGGCGATGTAGGAACCACCTGTGTATTTTCTGGCCACCAGCTTTTTCCCCTCCACGATCTGTTCGTGGACGGAGAGGGCTGGGGAGGAAGCAAAATCACCGGAGCCTCCCGCGCTGCAGAAAATACAGCCGCGATCACCCAGTAGGCCATCGCGGTTTGGACAGCTCATACCACCGTTTAGTGCGATTTTATAAAGTTTTTCACCGCAGTGTTTCTTCACATAATAGTCTAAAGAGTAATATCTTTTGTCGCCCCAGCGCTTTGTCATTGTTTGATGTGCTCCTTAACTGCTGCGCTGACCACATCAGCGACACGAGGGTCAAAGGCCTCAGGGAGAATGTTAGTCTCACTGAGTTCTTCTTCACTTACAAGGCCGGCGATGGCGTGCGCGGCCGCAAGTTTCATTTCTTCTGTGATTTGTACAGCACGTCCTTCCAAAGCTCCCCGGAAGATTCCAGGGAAGGCAACGACATTGTTTACCTGATTCGGAAAGTCAGAACGGCCGGTTCCCACTACTTTAGCTCCGGCTTCTTTTGCAAGATCCGGCATGATCTCCGGCACAGGGTTTGCCATGGCGAACAGGATGGAGTCTTTGTTCATGGATTCCACCATTTCTTTTGTGACAATACCAGGAGCGGAGACTCCGATAAAGATATCTGCTCCTTTCAAAGCATCGGCAAGAGTCCCTGTTTTATTCTCCAGGTTTGTCAATTTGGCCATTTTCTCCTGCATCCAATTTAGATTTGGGGAATCTTTGGAGATGATTCCGTTGATGTCACACATAGTAATATGAGCAAATCCGTAGGTGAGGAGAAGTTTTGTGATGGCAACCCCTGCGGAGCCGGCTCCGTTTACGACAACCTTGCAGTCCTCTTTTTTCTTGCCTGTTACTTTCAGGGCATTGATGATGCCCGCGAGCACAACGATAGCTGTCCCGTGCTGGTCATCGTGGAAAACAGGAATGTCCAAAAGTTCTTTTAAACGCTCCTCGATCTCAAAACAGCGCGGAGCGGAGATGTCTTCCAGGTTGATGCCGCCAAAAGCAGGGGCAATGTTTACGACCGTGCGGATGATCTCCTCTGTATCCTGGGTGTCAAGGCAGACAGGGAAGGCGTTGACGCCGCCGAATTCCTTGAAGAGTACGGCTTTTCCTTCCATAACAGGCATAGCTGCGTAAGGACCGATGTTGCCAAGGCCAAGGACAGCGCTTCCGTCCGAGACTACAGCCACGGTGTTTGATTTGATCGTATAGCGGTAGGCTTCTTCTTTATCTTTTGCAATGACTTTGCATGGCTCTGCGACACCCGGGGTATACGCGATGGACAGATCCTCGCGGGATTTGACATGCGCTTTTGCGGTTGTCTCCAGTTTTCCATTCCATTCTTCATGCATCTTTAATGCTTTTTCACTTATCGTCATGTTCTTTCACACCTTTTCATTTTATTCTGTCAAAATCTATATAACATCATAGCATTGAAAGAATTCCAAAGCAACCAAATGTTTTCCGGGAAAAGCGGTAAAGAAAAAAGGCTTTCACTTTGTGGGGTTATGGTGTATAATGCAAAGTAAATTCACGAAAAGCATTTCATTTTTATAAAATCCCCAATGAATTACAGAGAGAACATAAAGAGGATAGGAAGCAAGAAAGGATTGAATCTATGAGAGAGAAGTACGAGTCTCTGTCTTTGTCAGCTTTAAGAGATGTGGCAAAGGCGCGAGGACTGAAAGGCATTTCTGCAATGAAAAAATCAGATTTGGTGGAACTGATGCTGAAAGAAGATGAGAAAGATTCTGCCAGAGAAGTAAAAGAAGAGGTAAAGCATGAAAAGGGAGGCAGCATGGATATAGAGCAGCTGGACAGTGGACAGACTGCCAATGGAATACTGGAGGTTCTGCCGGACGGATATGGATTTATCCGGTGTGAGAATTATCTCCCGGGTGAGAACGATGTCTATGTATCCCCGTCGCAGATACGCAGATTCAACTTAAAGACAGGGGACATTGTGAGCGGAAACACGAGGATCAAGACCCAGTCTGAGAAATTCGGTGCGCTTTTGTATGTGACAAAGATCAACGGAATCCATCCTGCGGAGGCTGCAAAAAGACAGAACTTTGAGGATATGACTCCGATCTTTCCGAACGAAAGGCTGCGCCTGGAAAACAAAAGGCGAGGGTCCACAGCCATGCGGGTGGTGGACTTGATCTCACCGATCGGAAAGGGCCAGAGGGGAATGATCGTATCTCCTCCGAAGGCAGGAAAAACTACATTATTAAAGGAGATTGCATTGTCTGTGCAGAAAAACAATCCGGAAGTGCACCTTCTCATTCTGCTCATTGATGAGAGGCCGGAAGAGGTGACAGATATCAAGGAGACGATCGAGGGGAAAAATGTGGAGGTGATCTACTCGACCTTTGATGAACTGCCGGAACACCACAAGCGTGTGTCAGAGATGGTGATCGAGAGGGCGAAGCGTCTTGTGGAACACAAGAAAGATGTCATGATCCTTTTGGACAGTATCACAAGACTTGCCAGGGCATATAATCTGACCGTGCCGCCGAGCGGTCGGACACTTTCCGGAGGACTTGACCCGGCAGCGCTGCACATGCCAAAACGGTTCTTCGGAGCTGCGAGAAATATGAGAGAGGGCGGAAGTCTCACTATCCTTGCCAGTGCGCTGGTGGACACGGGCAGCAAGATGGATGATGTCATCTACGAGGAGTTCAAAGGGACCGGAAATATGGAGCTTGTGCTTGACAGAAAATTATCAGAAAAGAGAATCTTCCCGGCACTGGATATTCCAAAATCAGGGACAAGAAGAGAGGACCTTCTTTTGGACAAGGAAGAGCAGGAAGCTGTCTATATCATGCGGAAGGCTTTGAATGGTATGAAAACGGATGAGGCAGTGGACAATATCCTCAATCTTTTCGAGAGGACAAAGGACAACCAGGAATTTGTCCAGATGATCAAGAAGACAAAAATTCTTTAAAAACAAAAATAAATAACTTGCAATCCAAAAACAGATATGGTACAATAACAACGCTGTTTAAGAGATAATGAAAAGCAGGCAGCCCCTTGGCTGCAAGGAACCTTGCGCAGGCGGTTGTTTTGCGTGAAAGATAATATAGAATGACGAGGTGAAAATCATGAAAAAAGGAATACATCCAGATTACCATCAGGCAACTGTGACTTGCAACTGTGGAAACACATTTGTGACAGGTTCTACAAAAGAAGATATCCATGTGGAAATCTGCTCCAAGTGTCATCCATTCTACACAGGACAGCAGAAAGCTGCTCAGGCACGCGGACGTGTAGACAAGTTCAATAAAAAATACGGAATTAAATAATCAAAGTTGGAATGTCAGGATTGCCGAACAGGCAATCCTGCTTTGCGTCATAAGGAGTTTTATTCATGAAATCATCAAATATCGGAGGGCAGGCAGTCCTCGAGGGAATCATGATGAAAAACAAGGACGAATACGCGGTGGCGGTGAGAAAACCGGACGGGAATGTGGAGGTGGACAAAAAGGAATACCGAAGCGTTGTCGGAAGGCATAAAATGCTCCTGAAGATTCCGTTTGTCCGCGGTGTATTTGCATTTGTCGATTCCCTCGTCCTCGGGATGAAGACCCTTGCTTTCTCTGCAAGTTTTTTTGAGGAGGAAGACGAGATGGAGGCGGGCCTGACAAAAAAAGAGGAAGAGAAAAAGGAGCGGGCGGAAAAATGGATGATGGGTGGAACCATTGCCCTGTCCATTGTGCTTGCCATTGCAATTTTTATGGTTCTCCCGTATCTTCTGTCATCCCTGTTAAAGCGCGCCGGCGCGTCACAGAGCGTATTTGCAGTGTGCGAGGGCATGATCAAGATCGCGATTTTCCTTGGATATATGGTACTTATTTCCAGGATGAAAGATATCAAAAGAGTGTTCATGTACCACGGAGCAGAGCACAAGTGCATCAACTGTATTGAAAATGGGTTTGAACTAAATGTGGAGAATGTCAGGAAAAGCTCCAGGCTGCACAAACGGTGTGGAACGAGTTTTCTTCTGTTTGTCATTCTCGTGAGTATTATTCTGCATTTTTTTGTCCAGTTCGACTCCATGGCGCTCAATCTGGCCGTCCGTCTGGCACTGATACCTGTGATCGCGGGGATTTCCTACGAGATCATCCGTCTGGCGGGAAACAGTGAGAGCGGGATTGTGTGCGCGGTGAGCAAACCTGGGCTGATGCTGCAGAAACTGACCACCAAAGAGCCGGAGGATGACATGATCGAAGTGGCTATTCTTGCAGTAGAAGCTGTATTTGACTGGAAAGAATATCAAAAAGAGACGTTCAAAGAGGTGGCTGCATGACATTTGCGGAACTGTACGAATACGGGAAACAAAGACTATTGGATGCAAAGGTTCCTGACTTTGACGTGGATGCCTGGTTACTTTTAGAGTTTGCCACAGGCATCACAAGGGCAGCCTACTATGCGGACAGAGGCAAAGAAGTGGATGAGGATGGAGCAAGGTACTATCATAAGCTTTTGGCGAAACGGGCAGAGAGGGTGCCGCTGCAGCATTTGACGAATTCACAGGAGTTTATGGGGCTTGACTTTTATGTCAACGGAGATGTTCTCATTCCAAGGCAGGATACAGAGATCCTTGTGGAGACAGCGCTCGGACTTCTGAAACTCCTTGCCAAAGAAAAGAAAGAGCTCTCCTGTCTTGACATGTGTACGGGCAGTGGATGTATCCCTGTCAGTCTGGCGCATTACGCCGTGCTCTCCAGGTGTGACGGCGCGGATATTTCCCAAAAAGCATTGAAAGTGGCTGAGGAAAATGCGGCAAGATATGGAGGAAAAGTCCATTTGGTCTTGTCGGATCTATTTAAAAACATTGAGAAAAAGTACGATTTGATTACATCCAATCCTCCGTATATTAAAAGCGGAGAGATTGAGGACCTGGAGGAAGAAGTGCGCATATATGACCCGCGGATTGCCCTGGACGGGATGGAAGACGGCCTTTATTTCTATAGGAAGATAGTCAGGGAGGCAGGAAATCATCTGCATACAGGAGGATATCTGGTTTTTGAGATTGGCTGCCACCAGGCAGAGGATGTGGCCCGCATGATGAGGGAGAGCGGGTTTGAGGATGTGTGCGTGAAAAAAGACTTGGCAGGACTTGACCGCGTCCTGTACGGCATGTACAATAATCAGGAGAAATAGGAGGAGAATGAACATGTTTGATAGATTGGAAGATTTGCTCATTCGCTTTGAAGAAATCATGAGTGAGCTGCAGGAGCCGGACGTAGCCAATGACCAGGACCGTTTCCGGAAATTGATGAAGGAGCAGAATGATCTTTCACCGATCGTGGAGACTTATAAAGAATATAAAAGCTGCAAACAGAATATTGAGGACAGCCTTGCAATGCTCGAGGAAGAGAGCGATGAAGAGATGAGAGAGCTTGCAAAGGAGGAGCTTGCAGAGTCCAGAAAAAGAGTAGAGGAACTTGAGCATGAGCTGAAGATCCTTCTCCTTCCAAAAGACCCGAACGATGAGAAGAATGTTATCGTGGAGATCCGCGCAGGCGCGGGCGGGGATGAAGCAGCGCTTTTTGCTGCGGAGATTTACCGCATGTATCAGCACTACGCGGAGAGCAGAAGATGGAGAACAGAGATGATCTCTGTAAATGAAAACGGCATTGGAGGATTCAAGGAGGCTGTTTTCATGATCAGCGGGCAGGGTGCATACTCAAGGCTGAAATATGAAAGCGGTGTACACCGCGTACAGCGTGTGCCGGAGACAGAGTCCGGAGGACGTATCCATACTTCCACAATTACCGTGGCGATCATGCCGGAGGCTGAGGAAGTTGACGTGGAGCTGGATATGAACGACTGTAAATTTGACGTTTTCCGTGCATCCGGAAATGGTGGCCAGTGTGTCAACACTACGGATTCCGCGGTGCGTCTGACACACATTCCGACAGGAATCGTCATCTCCTGCCAGGATGAAAAATCACAGTTGAAAAACAAAGACAAAGCGCTGAAAGTTTTACGCGCAAGGCTGTATGAACTGGAGATGGAAAAACAGCACGATGCGGAGGCTGAGGCGAGAAGAAGTCAGGTCGGAACAGGAGACCGTTCCGAGAAGATACGTACTTACAACTTCCCGCAGGGACGCGTGACAGACCATCGCATTAAGCTGACGCTGCACAAGCTGGATTCCATTTTAAATGGTGATCTTGATGAGATCATAGACAGCCTTATTGCCGCAGACCAGGCAGCTAAACTTAGCAATCTCCAGGAAAATTAGAGAGAATTTTATTTGAAACGTGCGTCCTAAGGGCGCACGTTTTATGATATATTCAGGGGGAAGTACCCGGTGGCATTTAAGTGGAATGTAACAAAATCACGGATGAAAAAAAAGAAAAACGGTAAAATTATGAAAAATTGGACAAATGAGGTAGCAAGCAAAAAAGAAAATGTGATATACTATTGTCTAGTTTTAAAACATTAACGTGAAAAAGGAAGAGTTGATATGGAATTACAATTTAAAAGACCTGCATTGGAGGACAAGGAGCTTATAGAACGTTATTTTAAAACTTACCCGTCCAGGAGTTGTGAAAGGACATTTATCAATGTATTTCTCTGGGCAAGATTTTATGGAGTGGGGTTTGCGATCGTGGAGGATACTCTGGTATTTCAGACAAAGACAGACGATGGATTTACGTTTGCGTACCCGGCGGGGAAAAAGGAAGATGTGAAAAAAGCACTGGAAGTACTGATGGCATACAGCAGGGAAAAGGGAGTGCCGTTTCAGCTGCACAATATGACGAAAGAGCAGATGGAGGAGCTGGAAGAGCTTTATCCGGGTATGTTCACAGTGGAGTGCAACAGGGATATTGCGGACTATGTGTATGAGACAGAAAAACTGGCAACTCTGTCAGGCAAAAAACTTCACGGGAAACGCAATCACATCAATAAATTCAAGGCAAAATATGCAAACTGGTCCTATGAGCCGATACGGGAGGAGAATCTGGAAGAATGTTTTCAGATGGCGCTCAAGTGGAGGAACCAAAACGGCTGCGAGGAGGATGAGGAGAAGAATTCTGAGATGTGTGTGACGCTCAACTCATTGCGTCTGTTCAAAGAGCTTGGCGCTGTGGGAGGTATTTTGAGAGTAAACGGAGAGATTGTGGCATTTACCATGGGAGAGCCGATTTGTTCGGATACGTTTGTCGTGCATATCGAGAAGGCATTTGCTGATGTAGAGGGCGCTTATCCGATGATCAATCAGCAGTTTGTACAGCACGAGTGCATGGACTATCAGTATGTCAACAGGGAAGAGGATACAGGGGCAGAAGGGCTTAGAAAAGCCAAACTTTCCTACCGTCCGGTTTTTCTTGTTGAAAAGGGAATTGCATCAATAAAAAGTGAAAATAAATAAAGGAAAAGGAGAAGAGGACAATGATAGCAGAAAAAATGAAAAATCTTGTAGCAAACAGTTCTGCCATCCGGGCAATGTTTGAGGAGGGGAACAGGCTGGCATCCATCTATGGAAAAGAAAACGTATTTGATTTCAGCCTTGGAAACCCGAATGTTCCGGCGCCAAAGGAAGTTAAAGATGCGTTTTTGGAAATCTTAAACGATGAGGAGCCTCTCATTGTGCATGGATACACAAACAGCAATGCAGGGTATGAGGAAGTGCGCAAGGCTGTGGCCAAATCTTTGAATGAAAGATTTCAGACCTCCTTCACATCAGAGAATATCGTGATGACGGTGGGAGCAGCAGGCGGACTGAACGTGATTTTGAAGACGATCATCAACCCTGGGGATGAGGTCGTTGTCTTTGCTCCTTATTTTGGAGAATACAGAAGTTATGTGTCAAATTTTGATGGGGTATTGGTGGAAGTATCTCCAAATACAGAAACCTTTCAGCCAAAACTGGATGAATTTAGGGAAAAGATTACGAAAAAGACAAAAGCAGTTATCGTAAATACGCCGAATAACCCGACCGGTGTCGTGTATTCCGAGGAAACGATCAAAAAGATGGCGGCGATCCTGGAAGAAAAACAAAAAGAGTTTGGCACGGATATTTATCTTATTTCTGATGAACCGTACAGAGAGCTTGTCTATGACGGAGTGGAAGTTCCGTACCTGACAAAGTACTATGCAAATACCATTGTAGGATATTCTTACAGCAAATCATTGTCCCTGCCCGGAGAGCGCATCGGCTATCTTGTCATTCCAAATGAAGTGGCGGACAGTGAGGAAGTCATTTCTGCTGCCAGCGTGGCAAACAGGATCCTCGGATTCGTGAATGCCCCGACACTTCAGCAGAAGGTGATCGCAAAATGCCTGAATGCAAAGACTGACGTTTCCTACTATGACAGAAACAGGGAGACTCTGTATGAAGGATTGAAAGCGTGTGGATTCTCCTGCATCAAGCCGGAAGGTGCCTTCTATTTGTTTGTCAAATCTCCGGTTGCAGATGAAAAAGAATTTTGCCAGGCTGCAAAGAAATACAATATCCTTCTTGTCCCTGGAAGTTCTTTTGCGTGTCCTGGCTATGTTAGGCTGGCATACTGCGTTTCCTATGAGACGATCGTAAATTCACTGCCAAAATTCAAAGAACTTGCAAAGGAATACTTTTAATTATGAAGAAATGGGAAGAAAATATCAGAAAAGTAGAGCCATATGTGCCCGGGGAACAGCCGCAGAAAAAGGTTATCAAATTGAACACAAATGAGAATCCATATCCGCCGGCTCCCGGTGTGGCAAAAGCATTGAACAGCATGGATACGGACGAGTTAAGAAAATATCCTGATCCGACAAGTGAATCACTTGTATGTGAGATGGCAAAATTTTATGGTGTGAAAAAAGAACAAGTATTTGTGGGCGTTGGATCTGACGATGTGCTTGCCATGAGTTTCCTTACATTTTTTAATTCTGGAAAACCGATTTTGTTCCCGGATCTTACATATTCTTTCTATAAGGTGTGGGCAGAGCTTTTTGGAATTCCATATGAATGCCCGAAACTGGACAAAGATTTTCGAATTCAAAGACAGGACTATTACAAGGAAAACGGGGGAATCATTTTTCCAAATCCGAATGCACCGACAGGAATCTATGAGAACCTGGATTTTGTGGAAGATATCCTAAAGCACAATGAGGATGTCATTGTGATCGTGGACGAGGCGTACATTGATTTCGCAGGGCCTTCCGCTGTTTTGCTTTTAGAGAAGTACGACAATCTTCTTGTAGTGCAGACGTTTTCCAAAGCACGCTCCATGGCAGGAATGCGCATTGGTTATGCGATTGGGAACGAAAGGCTGATCCGGTATTTAAATGACGTGAAGTATTCGTTTAATTCCTACACCATGAGTCGCGCAGCCCTTCTTGCAGGGGTGGAAAGTGTCAGGGACCGTTCATATTTTGAAAAAACGACAGAGGAGATCATAAAGACAAGAGAGTGGGCAAAAGGAGAATTTTTAAGGTTAGGATTTTCCTTTCCGGACTCCAAAGCAAATTTCCTTTTTGTGACACATCCGGATCATGAGGCAAAAGAAATTTTTGAAAAACTCAAGGAATGCGATGTGTACGTACGCTATTTCGGTGGGGAGAGGACTGGCCGGTATCTGCGCGTATCCATTGGCACGAAAGAGGAGATGGAGAAACTGTTTGATGCTCTTGGACGAATACTTACCCGTTGACAGCTTTCAGTGACTTCCGTATAATTGAAGTAAAATCACGAACGAGAGGGTAGTATAGATGATGATAGCAAAAAATGATGAAACAAAAAGGAATCACATCTGGCGTCTGGTGATCGGAATCACAACGATTTTGATCATTGTCATCGCTGTTTTCTTCCTCACAAGAATGTTCACAGGGGATCCGGTGGAAGGTACATGGGAAAATGAGGACATGAACATGAAACTGGAGATCAACGACGGAACCGCCCTGGTGACATGCAAAAGTCTTCTGGAAGAGACAAACGTAAAGATTCGTTTGAATTATACACTGGACAAAGAGGAAAAGATCATCACCATGCAGGTGGACACAGAAGAACTTGAAAAGGTGGCAGAAGATTCCAACGGACAACTTTCCGCTGAGAATCTTGAGGCAGCGGTAAGCCCGCTTTTGACTACGTTTAACTACAATATTGAAAACGGAGAGCTGACTTTGACAGAACGGGAATATGGGGAAGAACTCGTATTTACAAGAAAATAGACAAAAAAATCCCTTGCGGCGGTTGCCGTAGAGGGATTTTTTCGCTGAATAAGAAAGGAAGGAAAACATGTTTCAGAGAAAGGATACAAAGGTTGTTCGGATTGGAAATGTAAAAATCGGAGGGGGAAACCCTGTGGCGATACAGTCCATGACAAACACAAAAACAGAGGATGTGGACGCGACAGTCAGTCAGATTTTAAGACTTGAGAGTGCGGGCTGCGAGATCGTGCGCTGTGCAGTGCCGACAATGGAGGCGGCAGCGGCACTTGGAGAGATTAAAAAGAGAATCCATATTCCGCTTGTGGCAGATATTCATTTTGATTACCGTCTCGCCATTGCTGCCATGGAAAACGGGGCTGACAAAATAAGGATCAACCCTGGCAATATCGGAAACGAGGAACGTTTAAAAGCTGTGGTGGACAAGGCAAAAGAACTTGGGATTCCAATTCGCGTCGGAGTCAACAGTGGTTCCCTGGAAAAAGAGCTGGTGGAAAAGTATGACGGTGTGACGGCGGAAGGGATTGTTGAGAGTGCCCTTGAAAAAGTCAGAATGATCGAAAAATTCGGCTATGACAATCTTGTCGTAAGTATCAAGTCTTCCGACGTGCTGATGTGTGTAAAGGCGCATGAACTGATTGCAAAAGTGTGTCCGTACCCGCTGCATGTAGGCATTACGGAGTCAGGTACCCTGTTGTCCGGAAATGTGAAGTCCTCCGTGGGGCTTGGCATTATCCTCTACCAGGGAATCGGTGACACAATACGGGTGTCCCTGACCGGAGCCCCGGAGGAGGAAGTTAAGACTGCAAAACTGATCCTTCGCACACTGGGACTTCGAAAGGGAGGAATTGAAGTTGTCTCCTGTCCGACATGTGGAAGGACGAAGATCGATCTGATCGGGCTTGCAAACAAGGTGGAGACAATGGTGGAGGATTATCCGCTTGATATTAAAGTGGCAGTTATGGGATGCGTGGTCAATGGACCAGGAGAGGCTAAAGAAGCAGATATCGGAATTGCCGGCGGGATCGGCGAAGGCCTTCTCATCAAGAAAGGACAGATCGTGAAGAAAGTAAAAGAAGAGGAACTGTTGTCCGTACTACAAGAGGAGCTGGAACATTGGAACGAGTAAAGACAGTGACAAAGATGTTTTTTGATGTGTTTCCCACGCTGAAGGCTGAAGGCACGCTGCGGGAATTATTTGAGAATGTGGAAGTGCCAAAGGTGACGACAAACAAGGAGAGAAGTTACCTGAAGATTCATATTTTCAGCACTCACCTGATCCAGAAACGTCAGATCGTGAAGATGGAAGAGATGATACGGGAGCAGCTTTTTGGACGAACCCCTATCTGGATACATATAGTGGAAAGATATCAGCTCTCGGGTCAGTATACGCCGAAAAATCTGATGGAGGCATACAAAGAGAGCATTCTTTTTGAACTGCGTCAAAAGAGCGCCATTGAGTACAACATGTTTCAGAATGCGTCCTGTATTTTTGAGGAGGGAAATAAGCTGAAACTGGAGATGGAAGACAATATCGTTGCCCAGGGAAAGGAAGATTCCATCAGGATGCTTCTAAAAGAAGTGTACGAAGAACGTTTCCAGATTCCGATTGCAATTGAGATTTCCTACCGTCCTGCAAAAGAGAGCAAACATAAAAAGCTCAATGAGATGCAGCTTTTGCAGGAAGTGGAGGCGATCATGGAGAAAAATGCCGTGCTAAAAAAAGCGCATCAGGAGAAAAAGGCTGAGGAAAAAACTGCAGGGGAAAAACAGGAGAATAAGAAAACAGAAAAGACCTTCCAAAAGAGCTTTAAGAAACGGGAATTCATTCCTTTGAAACGGGATGATGACCCGAATCTGATCTATGGGCGTAATTTCGATGAGGAACCGATCGAACTTAGGGAAGTTACAGGTGAGATGGGTGAGATCGTTATCCGCGGGCAGGTCATCAGTTTTGACACAAGAGAGATCCGCAATGAAAAAACGATCGTCATGTTCGCTGTGACAGATTTTACGGATTCTATTATGGTAAAGATGTTTGTGAAAAACGAGCAGCTGCCCCAAATTTTAGGAGAAGTGAAAAAAGGTGCATTCCTGAAGATCAAAGGAGTGACAGCCATCGACCGATTTGACAGTGAGCTGACCATTGGCTCTGTGCATGGAATCAAGAAGGCTATGGATTTCCGCGTGGTGAGGAAGGATACGTACCCGGAGAAGAGGGTGGAACTGCACTGCCATACGAAGATGAGTGATATGGACGGTGTCTCAGATGCAAAAGCCATTGTAAAACGGGCTCATGACTGGGGGCACAAAGCGATCGCAATCACAGACCACGGAGTGGTGCAGGCGTTTACAGATGCAAATCATTATATTGAGACACTGGACAAGGATGACCCGTTTAAGATCATCTATGGGGTTGAAGGGTATCTGGTGGACGACTTGACGGAGATTGCCGTGGGCGCAAAAGAGGAAAGTCTGGACGATGCATATGTTGTCTTTGATATTGAGACAACAGGGTTCAGTTCCATCAAGGACAAGATCATTGAGATCGGAGCAGTCCGGGTGGAGAATGGGAAGATCGTGGATAAATTCAGTACGTTCGTGAATCCGGGGGTTCCGATCCCGTTTAAGATCACTCAGCTGACAAGCATCACGGACGGTATGGTCATGGATGCGCCGCGGATTGAGGAGGTTTTGCCAAAGTTTCTGGAATTTGTGGATGGAGCAGTTCTTGTTGCGCACAATGCAGGATTTGATGTTGGTTTTATTGAGCAGAACTGCAGATATCAGGACATTATCCCGGATTTTGTGTCTGTGGATACAGTGGCACTTGCAAGGGTTTTGATGCCCACACTTTCCAAGTACAAGCTGGATGTGGTGGCAAAGGCATTGAATATTTCTCTGGAAAGCCATCACAGGGCTGTGGATGATGCGGGGGCGACAGCGGAGATTTTTGTAAAATTTGTGGAGATGTTAAAGGAACGGGGGATCACTACGTTAAAGGGTGTCAATCAGTTTGGAAACTTAAATCCAAATGCAATTCGGAAACTTCCGACATACCATGTGATCATTCTTGCCTGCAATGACGAGGGGCGTATCAATCTCTATCGGCTTGTCTCCATGTCTCATCTGAAATATTTTGGGAGGAGACCGAGAATTCCTAAAAGTGAGCTGAATAAATACAGAAGGGGGCTCATTGTGGGCAGCGCCTGCGAGGCAGGGGAACTTTACCAGGCAGTGCTCAACAACCGGCCGCCGGAGACAATTGCAAAGATCGTGGATTTTTACGATTATCTGGAGATTCAGCCAAATGGAAACAATGCCTTTATGATCGAGAGCGACAGGGTCAGCGCCGTACAGTCCATTGAGGATTTAAAGGATATCAACCGCAGGATCGTAAAGCTTGGGGAAGAGTTCAAAAAGCCTGTGGTGGCCACCTGCGATGTGCATTTTCTTGATCCGGACGATGAGGTGTACAGAAGGATCATCATGGCGGGAAAAGGATTTGGAGATGCAGATTCACAGCCTCCTTTGTACCTGCGCACCACGGAGGAGATGTTGGAGGAGTTCTCTTATCTTGGAGCAGCGAAGGCTCATGAGATCGTCATAGAGAATCCATCCAGGATTGCAGATATGGTGGAGAAAATTTCTCCTGTGAGGCCGGATAAGTGTCCGCCGGTTATCCCGGACTCTGATCAGACGCTTAGAAAGATATGTTACGATAAGGCCCACAGCATGTACGGGGAAGAGCTGCCAAAGGTTGTGACGGAAAGGCTGGAGAGGGAGTTGAATTCCATTATCTCCAATGGATTTGCCGTCATGTACATCATTGCCCAGAAACTGGTATGGAAGTCCAATGACGATGGATACCTGGTCGGTTCCAGGGGGTCTGTCGGATCTTCCTTTGTTGCCACAATGGCCGGGATCACGGAAGTCAACCCTTTAAGCCCGCATTATTACTGTAAGCATTGCCATTACAGTGATTTTGACTCTGAAGAAGTGAAAAAATTTGCCGGGGGATGTGGATGGGATATGCCGGATAAAACCTGCCCGGTGTGCGGCGAGATGCTCGTAAAAGATGGGTTTGATATTCCTTTTGAGACATTTCTTGGGTTTAAGGGAAACAAAGAGCCGGATATTGACCTGAACTTTTCCGGGGACTACCAGAGCAATGCCCACAAGTACACGGAAGTTATCTTCGGAGACGGGCAGACGTACAGGGCAGGAACCATCGGAACTTTGGCGGACAAGACTGCTTTTGGATATGTAAAAAATTATTTTGAGGAGAGAAACAACCGAAAAAGGAATTGTGAGATTGACCGGATCGTACAGGGATGTACCGGAATACGAAGAAGTACAGGACAGCACCCGGGAGGAATCATCGTACTTCCGATCGGGGAGGACATCAACTCCTTTACCCCGGTGCAGCACCCGGCGAATGATATGCACACGGACATTATCACGACACATTTTGATTACCATTCGATCGATCACAACCTTTTGAAACTTGACATACTCGGACACGACGATCCGACCATCATCAAGATGCTCGAAGAGCTGGTGGAGCAGTTGACAGGAAAGCCGTTCGATGCGAAAAAAATCCGTCTGGACGACAAACAAGTGATGTCCCTGTTTGCTGACACAAGCGCTCTTGGGATTACGCCGGAAGATCTGGACGGGTGCCCGGTAGGATGCCTTGGAATCCCGGAGTTTGGAACGGATTTCGTCATCCAGATGGTGGTCGACACAAAACCAAAGACATTGTCCGATCTGATCCGGATCTCCGGGCTGTCTCATGGTACGGATGTATGGCTTGGAAATGCACAGACTCTGATCGAGACCGGCAAGGCGACGATTTCCACTGCAATCTGTACAAGGGATGATATTATGACGTATCTTATTAATATGGGGATGGAGAGTGAGTTGTCCTTCACCATTATGGAGAGTGTACGAAAAGGAAAAGGGCTCAAACCCGAGTGGGAGCAGGCCATGAAAGAAGCAGGTGTTCCGGACTGGTATATCTGGTCTTGCAAAAAGATCAAGTACATGTTTCCAAAGGCCCATGCCGCCGCTTACGTCATGATGGCGTATCGGATTGCGTACTGTAAGGTAAATTATCCGCTTGCCTACTATGCAGCGTATTTCAGTATCCGCGCCACTGCATTTTCCTATGAGCTGATGTGTCAGGGGAGGGAGCAGCTGGAGTATTATATAAAAGATTATAAAAGGCGTTCTGACTCCCTGTCCCAGAAAGAGCAGGCCACACTCAAAGATATGCGCATTGTCCAGGAAATGTATGCCAGGGGATTTGAATTTCTTCCAATGGACATCTACCGGGCAAAAGCGACAAAATTCCAGATCATAGACGGAAAATTGATGCCGCCTTTGTCCAGCATCGAAGGAATGGGGGACAAGGCCGCTGAGGCAGTGGAGTACGCATCCATGGATGGACCGTATCTGTCAAAGGATGACTTCAGGCAGCGGACAAAGGTGAGTAAGACAGTCATTGACTTGATGGCTGATCTTGGAATGTTCGGAGATTTACCGGATTCCAACCAGCTTTCCCTTTTTGACTTTTAAACCTTGAATTTTTCAAATCAACGCTTTAATTTACAAAAGTATTGTGATATGATAGTTAGAGTATGAACTATCAAGGAGGATGCAATTATGATTTGGGCAAAAGAAGAGACATTGCCGCGAGAAGAGCTGGAAAAAATTCAGTTAAAAAAACTGAAGGAGACGGTTCCGTATATTTATGAAAAAGTTGCGCCTTATCGTGCAAAGATGGATGCAGCGAATGTAAAGCCGCAAGACATCCAAAAGCTGGAAGATTTGAAAAAATTACCATTTACATATAAGTCTGATTTCCGGGACAATTACCCGACAGGCCTGTTCGCAGTGGAAGTAAAAGACCTGGTCAGATTTCATGCAAGTTCCGGCACCACAGGAAAACCTACAGTGGTGGGATACACAAGACATGATCTGGATGTGTGGCTGAATAATGTGGCAAGGGTCACCTGCATGGGAGGAGCCAGCTCTTCGGATATCGCGCAGATTGCTTTTGGGTACGGTACGTTTACCGGGGCTTTGGGACTGCACGGCGGCCTGGAGACGATCGGAGCCAGCGTGATACCGATGTCATCCGGAAATACAAACAAGCAGATCATGTTTTTAAAAGATATGGGAGTGACTCTTCTTGTGGCGACTCCTTCCTATGCACTGCATTTGGGAGAAGAGATCAGAAGAAGAGGCATGGATCCACAAAAAGATTTAAACGTGCGCATCGGCCTTTTTGGCGGAGAAGGGATGACGGAGCCGATGAGGGATGAGATGCATAAAGTGTGGGGCGATGAATTTTTCTGTACGCAGAATTATGGAATGAGTGAGCTTTGCGGTCCTGGTGTGGCCGGGGAATGCAGTGCACTTAACGGAATGCACATCAATGAGGACTGGTTTATACCGGAGATCATTGATCCCAAGACCGAGGAAGTGCTCCCTCCGGGAGAAAAAGGAGAGCTTGTCATCACATGTCTTGGGAAAGAGGCAATCCCGCTGATCCGTTACCGTACCGGAGATTTGACAAGACTGATGTACGAGCCTTGCAGCTGCGGGCGGACTACATGCCGTATGGAAAACTTATCCGGACGCGCGGATGATATGCTTGTGATCCGCGGAGTCAATGTATTTCCTACACAGATTGAGGAAGTGCTCCTTAAGATTCCGGAAATCGGTCCGCACTATGAAATACTTGTTGAGCGTAAAAACCGTCTGGATGTGATGACCATTACAGTCGAATTGATCGATGACAGACTTTTGGACAGCTATACAAAATTGAGTGAATTAGAGCAGAGGATCAAAGCGGGCTTGAAATCCCAGCTTGGTCTGGCAACACAGATCAAACTGGTGGCGCCAAATTCACTGCAGAGGTTTGAGGGAAAAGCAAAAAGAGTTACAGATTTACGAAAGGATGGTCTATAAAATGGCAGAGAAAATGATAATGTTGGGAAATGCCGCGATTGCCCGCGGCGCTTATGAGGCAGGGGTGAAAGTATCTTCTGCATATCCGGGGACGCCAAGTACAGAAATCAGCGAAAATCTGGTGCAGTACAAAGAGGATCTGTACTGTGAATGGGCTCCGAACGAGAAAGTGGCGGTGGAGGCAGCCATCGGCGCGAGTATTTCGGGCGTTCGCGCCATGGCCTGTATGAAACATGTGGGATTGAATGTGGCGTCAGACCCTTTGTACACGGTTTCCTACATGGGGGTAAACGGCGGACTTGTGCTTGTCGTTGCAGATGATCCTGGTCTTTACAGTTCTCAGAATGAGCAGGATACAAGGATGATCGCAAGAGCAGCAGGTGTTCCGGTGCTGGAGCCTTCCGACAGCGCGGAGGCAAAAGAGTTCATGAAAACAGCATTTGAGTTGAGCGAAAAATTTGATCGTCCGTTTATCTTGCGCACAACCACGAGACTTGCGCATTCTCAGGGCCTTGTAGAATTGAATGAGAGAGAGCAGGTACCGGATAAGTTGTATGAAAAGAACATTGCAAAAAATGTGATGATGCCGGGCTATGCGAAACTTCGTCATATTGAGATCGAAAAGAGAAACAATGAGCTCTCAGAAGCAGCAAATACGCTTTCCATCAACAAGGTGGAGATGAATGACACCAAAATCGGTGTGATCACAAGCGGAATCCCATATGAATATGTAAAGGAGGCACTTCCGGATGCGTCCGTGTTAAAACTTGGCATGGTCAACCCTCTGCCAAAAGAACTGATCAAAGATTTTGCATCAAAAGTAGAGAAACTTTATATTGTGGAAGAGCTGGAACCAGTCATTGAAGAACAGGTGAAATCCTGGGGAATCATGGCAGTGGGCAAGGAAATTTTCACGATTCAGGGCGAATACAGCGCCAATATGATCAGAAAGGCAATTCTTGGAGAGGATGTCGCCTGCAATGCACCTGCACAAGTGCCAGGCAGACCTCCGATCCTTTGCCCTGGATGTCCGCACAGAAGTGTGTATCATGTGCTCAACAAACTGAAATTCCATGCAGCAGGGGATATCGGATGCTATACATTGGGAGCAGTTGCACCTCTTAGTGTTGTGGACAGCTGTATCTGTATGGGCTCCAGTATTTCCAGTCTTCACGGCATGGAGAAAGCAAAGGGAAAAGATTATATCAAAAACTGGGTCGCTGTGATCGGTGATTCCACATTTCTGCACACAGGGATCAACTCTCTGATGAACATGGTGTACAACCATGCAACAGGAACCGTGATGATCCTGGATAACTCTACAACAGCCATGACCGGACATCAGGACCACGCAGCAACAGGAAAGACACTGCAGGGAGAGGATACCAATGCGATCGACATTCCAAATCTATGCCGTGCCATTGGTGTAAAAAATGTGGTGGAGGTCAATGCATTTGACATTGAGCGCCTGGAGAAGGTGATCAAAGAGGAGACGGCAAAAGATGAAGTCTCTGTCATCATCACAAAATCTCCTTGCGTGCTTTTGGATAAGTCCAAAAAACCAGTGTATATTGCCCATGAGGACAAATGTAAGAAATGCGGTATGTGTATGAAACCAGGATGTCCGGCCATGACGAAAAATGAGGACGGAACGATCCGCATTGACGATACCATGTGTACAGGTTGCGGGCTGTGTGAATCCTTGTGTAAATTTAATGCGATTGAATTGGTAAAGGCAGGTGACAGATAATGACAAAAAATATAATGATCGTCGGCGTTGGCGGACAGGGGACCCTTTTGACAAGTCGAATTCTGGGAGGGCTTGCTCTGGAAGGTGGATACGATGTAAAACTTTCGGAAGTGCACGGCATGGCGCAAAGAGGAGGAAGTGTTGTGACGTTTGTACGCTATGGGGATAAAGTTGCAGAGCCGATCGTGGAAGAAGGATGGGCTGATGTCATCATTGCCTTTGAAAGACTGGAGGCTCTTCGGTATGCGCATTATCTGAAAAAGAACGGCGCACTGATCGTCAATGACTGGAGAATCGACCCGATGCCTGTGGTGATCGGTGCGGCAAAATATCCGGAAAATATTTTGGATACTCTGAGAGAAAATTACAAAGTTTATACGGTAAATGCAACTGAAGAAGCAAAAAAACTTGGAAATTCCAGGGTGTTCAACATGATCGTCCTTGGAATCGCAGCGCAGCATATGGATTTTGACAAAGAGACATGGTATGCAGTGATCGAAAAGACAGTGCCGCCAAAGACGATCGACATCAATAAAAAAGCCTTTGAAACAGGATACCAGTTATAGGAGGAGATTATGATCAAACAGTTATCCGTATTCGTGGAAAACAGAACAGGAAGCCTTATGGACGTGACAAGCGCACTCACGAAGGCGCATGTGAATATCCGCGCCGTTGCATCTTTTGATACACCGGAGTTTGCCATTATGAGACTGGTGGTGGATAAGCCGGAGGTGGCAAAAGATTATCTGACAAGCCAGGGGTTTGTGGTAAGAGTAAGCGAAGTATTGGGTGTAGAGCTTGAGGACCGGGAAGGGCATTTAAATCAAATGCTCTCCATTCTGGCCAAAGGAGGAATTGATGTGCATTACATTTATTCTTTTGTCATCCGTGTGGGGCAGGCTCCGGTCATGGTCTTTAATACCGATGATTATGAGAAAGCTGCTAAAATTTTAAAGGATGCTGGAATTCGTGTAGTGAATGAAGTGTAACAGGCAGCAAAAGGGGATGTTGTAGAAATACAGCATCCCTTCTTTGATTCCAGTATGTCTTTTCTATTCAAAAATTTGCTAAAAAGTCATATGAAAAATCGGATTAAAGTGTTACAACATTTGTTGCCTGAGGTCCCTTTGTACCCTCTGAGATTTCGAACTCAACTGCCTGACCTTCCTCCAGAGTCTTAAAACCTTCCATATTCAGACTTGAGTAGTGTACAAATACATCGTTTCCGGTTTCGTCAGAGATGAATCCATAACCTTTCTGGTTATTGAACCATTTTACTGTACCTCTGTTCATAATGATACCTCCGTTAAAAATAAAAAATAAAATAAAAAAAACAGCCGTTCTATTTGGATAAAACGGCTGCCAATAGATACATACTAACAATAACATGTTATGACTGAAAAGTCAACGTAAATCTGATTGACATGTTTGTAATTACTGAATTTTCAGAAAAAAATCTGCCCCAGTCAAGTCTCCTTTTTGTTTACGAAAAGGAGAGGGTTTGCTAAAATAAGACTTGTAGGAAGAAAAGAGAAGAAGAGGAGGCACAAATGTTAGAAAAACTATTTAAACTGAAAGAGAACAAGACAGATGTACGCACAGAGATCATTGCGGGAATCACTACATTTATGACCATGGCATATATCCTTGCGGTCAATCCCAGTATTCTGTCCGCCACAGGGATGGATAAAGGTGCAGTCTTTACTGCCACAGCGCTCGCAGGATTTCTTGGGACACTTTTGATGGCGGTTTTTGCCAACTACCCGTTTGCGCTTGCGCCGGGAATGGGATTGAATGCATATTTTGCATATACAGTAGTCATGAAGATGGGGTATTCCTGGCAGGTTGCGCTGACTGCTGTATTTGTAGAAGGTATCGTGTTTATCATCCTTTCCTTGACAAATGTGCGGGAAGCGATCTTCAATGCGATTCCCCACAATTTAAAGGCAGCAGTAAGTGTGGGAATCGGTCTTTTTATTGCATTCGTGGGTCTTCAGAATGCACATATTGTAATTGGAAGCTCTACTTTGCTCGGGCTTTTCAGTCTGGAAGGATACAATGAATTCAATGGTGTGCAGGCAACGATGAATGATGTGGGAATTACGGTGCTCCTGGCGATCGTGGGAGTCATCATCACAGCGATCATGGTAGTGAAAAATATCAAGGGAAATATTCTGTGGGGAATCTTGATCACCTGGATCCTTGGAATTATATGTCAGTTCACAGGCCTTTATGTACCAAATGCAGAGATTGGGTTTGGCAGCCTGCTCCCGGATTTTAGCAATGGACTTGCCATTCCAAGCATTATGCCGGTATTTGGAAAACTCGACTTTTCCGGCGTGGCGTCCCTGGAGTTTGCAGTGGTAGTGTTTGCATTCCTTTTTGTGGATCTGTTCGATACAATAGGAACGCTCATCGGAGTGTCCTCAAAGGCAGGAATGCTTGACAAAGGCGGGAAACTTCCAAGAGTCAGAGGTGCACTTTTGGCTGATGCGGTTGCGACAACTGCAGGAGCAGTTCTTGGAACATCCACGACAACTACATTTGTGGAGAGTGCATCCGGTGTGGCAGAAGGGGGCAGAACCGGACTTACGGCTGTCACCACAGCGGTTTTATTTGGTCTTGCACTTTTTCTTTCGCCGATTTTTTTGGCGATCCCGTCCTTTGCGACTGCGCCTGCACTGATCGTTGTAGGATTCTATATGCTGACAAATGTGGTGAACATTGATTTTAACGATTATGCAGAGGCGATTCCTTGCTATATCTGCATAGCGGCTATGCCGTTTTTCTACAGTATTTCTGAAGGAATTGCTATGGGGGTCATCTCCTATGTGGCGATCCACATTTTTACAGGGGTGAAAAAAGGCAGGAAAGTCAGCGCCCTGATGTATGTGCTGGCAGTACTGTTTATTTTGAAATATATTCTTTTGTAGACAATGGTTTTCAGAACAAAAGCTCTATGAAGATGAATGATCTTCATAGAGCTTTTGTTCATTCTATAGGAAAGTCCTCTTGCCTCCCTATAGAATAAAAGTCCTCTGGATACTTTGTTCTGTAATCAATATTTATATGGAAAACAAAAGCTGGTCATAGGTTGGGTATGGAAGGTAGTCTGAAGGCATGCGTGTCTCCAGATCATCCAATGTGGCCCGCAGCTTTTCCATTGATGAAAGAAGAGTGTCATGACAGTATTGCGCATTTTTTAAAGGATCGGATATTGCCTGTGCAGTGCAAAGCGAGGATTTTAAGTCGGACAAAAGCTGAAAGGCTTCTTCATATCCGCTGGATAAATGTTCAATGAAAAACTTCTCCGCGTCTGATGCTGTGCGGGAGAGAAAGTTTTGCTTTGCAAACGCGATTTTGATCATGTCCCCCGTATAGGCAAGGAGAGAAGGGAGAAATTCTTTTTCTGCCATCTCAACGAGAGTTTTTGCCTCAATGTAGATTGTCTTTCTGTAATTTTCCAGAAAAATCTCATACCGGGAACGGATTTCCTCCTCTGTAAAAATCTGATGTCGGGTAAATAAATCCATGCTTTTTGGGGAGATGAATTTAGGAAACGCATCTGCTGATGACCGAAGGTTTGCCAGACCTCTTTTTTGAGCTTCCTCTATCCATTCATCCGTATATCCATTTCCATTGAAGACCACCTTTTTGTGAGAGCGGATCGTATCTTTTAACAAGGACATGATCTCATCGTGCAGATGATCTTTCGGGACATTGCAAAGGCGGTCAGAAAACTGAGAAAGAATTTCTGCCACAGCTGTATTGAGAACGACATTTGGCCCTGAGACAGAGGCATGGGAGCCAAGCATTCGAAATTCAAACTTGTTTCCTGTGAATGCAAATGGTGAGGTGCGGTTTCTGTCCGTGTTGTCCTTGATAAAATGAGGAAGGACTGTGGCGCCAGCACTCATCAGAATCCGCCCTGGATCTTTAAAAAACGTATCATTTTCAATGGAATCCAGAATCGCACTCAGCTCCTCGCCAAGAAAGATAGAAATAATTGCAGGGGGAGCTTCGTTAGCGCCGAGGCGATGGTCGTTTCCGGCGCTTGCCACAGAAACCCGAAGAAGGTCTGCATACTCATCCACAGCCTGGATCACGGCAGTCAAAAACAGAAGAAACTGTGTATTTTCTGCAGGAGTTTTTCCAGGGTTTAAAAGGTTGCTGCCATCATTTGCAGTCAGTGACCAGTTGTTGTGTTTTCCGCTGCCATTGATGCCTTCAAACGGTTTTTCGTGGAGAAGACATACAAGTCCGTGTTTTTCCGCCACCTTTTTCATGATCTCCATTGTCACCTGGTTGTGGTCTGCGGCGATGTTTGCGGTTTCAAACACAGGAGCAAGTTCGTGCTGGGCAGGGGCCACTTCGTTGTGTTTTGTCTTGGCAGGAATGCCAAGTTTCCAAAGTTCCTCGTCAAGGTCATGCATAAAGGCAGAAATGCGCGGCTTTAGGACTCCGAAATAATGGTCTTCCATCTCCTGGCCCTTTGGAGCAGGGGAGCCAAGAAGCGTGCGTCCGCAGAAGATGAGATCTTTTCTCTTTTTGTACAGATCTTTGTCGATAAGGAAGTACTCCTGTTCAGGGCCAACGGTCGCCAGAACCCGCGTAATGTCATCCCGTCCCAGAATACGAAGAAGTCTTACCGCTTCCCTGCTCAGTGTTTCCATGGAGCGAAGGAGAGGTGTCTTTTTGTCCAGAGCCTCCCCGCTGTAGGAACAAAAGGCAGTCGGAATGCAGAGCGTCCCGTCTTTAATGAATGCAGGGGAGGTCGGATCCCATGCAGTGTAGCCTCTTGCCTCAAACGTAGCGCGCAGTCCTCCGGACGGGAAACTGGATGCATCTGGTTCCCCTTTTACGAGCTCTTTTCCGGAAAAATCCATGTTGATTTCACAGTCTCCGGTCGGAGTGATAAAACTGTCATGCTTTTCCGCAGTGATCCCTGTCATTGGCTGAAACCAGTGAGTGAAATGAGTGGCTCCATTTTCAACGGCCCATTCTTTCATGGCAACCGCAACCGCGTTGGCCACATCCAGCTCCAGATGTGTTCCGTTTTCAATGGTCTTTCTCAATGCCTTGTATACATCTTTTGGCAGTTTGTTTCTCATCACCTTATCATTGAATACAAGACTTCCGTATAATTCCGGTATGTTTTTTCCCATAGCTTACAACTCCTTTCAAAATGACAAAACAGAAAAAGGCACCTTGGTGAAAACCAAAGCGCCTTTGCTGTTGCCGGTATGGGCTGTTCCCTGTTGTGGATCAGCTTTATGGGTAGTAGTATACACAAAATTTTGAATCTGTCAATTGATTTTTGGCAAAAAAAGAAAAAATGACATTGAGGGATTTACATTTTTTTTGTTTTGTTATATAGTAGTCCCATAATTTTTTTGAAAAAATGCAAGAAGAGATATTGAGAGGACAAAGGCGTCAAAAATCCAGAGAAAACAGGATTTTTGACGCTTTTTTTCGTTTTGGGAACATGGAAGGAGAAGAGCAATATGGCAGTCAAATATGTATTTGTGACCGGAGGGGTTGTGTCCGGTCTTGGAAAGGGAATCACGGCAGCATCCCTTGGAAGACTTTTAAAGGCAAGGGGATTCCAGGTGACGATGCAGAAGTTTGACCCCTACATCAATATGGATCCGGGAACGATGAATCCAATACAGCACGGAGAAGTGTTTGTGACGGATGACGGAACGGAGACAGATTTGGACTTGGGACATTATGAACGGTTTATTGATGAGAATCTGGACAAGGATTCCAATGTCACGACCGGAAAAATCTACTGGTCTGTTCTGCAAAAGGAACGGCATGGGGATTTCGGCGGAGGAACAGTTCAGGTGATCCCTCATATTACAAATGAGATCAAGAGCAGATTTTACCGCGCAAAAAAGCAGAAGGAAGACAGGATTGCCATTATTGAAGTCGGGGGAACAGTAGGAGACATTGAAAGCCAGCCGTTTTTGGAGGCAATCCGGCAGTTTCAGTTTGACATGGGGAGGGAAAATGTGGCTCTGATCCATGTGACCTTGATTCCCTACCTGAAAGCATCCGGGGAGATCAAGACAAAACCGACCCAGGCAAGTGTCAAAGAGCTGCAAAGACTTGGACTTTGGCCGGATGTACTTGTCTGCCGTTCGCAGATGCCTCTGTCCGATGAGGTCAAAGACAAGATAGCCCTGTTCTGCAATGTCTCAAGCAAACGGGTGCTGACCAACCTGGATGTGGAGTATCTGTACGAGGCTCCCCTTGCCATGGAAAAGGAGGGGCTTGCACAGGCAGTGTGCGATTGCCTGCAGCTTCCTTGTCCAAAGCCAGAGCTTTCGGACTGGGAAAAGATGGTGGAGAGTCTGCGCAATCCCCAAAAAGAGGTCCACATTGCACTGATCGGAAAATACATTCAGCTCCATGATGCCTATTTGAGTGTTGTGGAAGCGTTGAAACATGGAGGGATCGCAAACTGTACGGAGGTGAATATCCACTGGGTGGATTCTGAGGTGATCAATGCAGACAATGTCGGTGATGTTCTCCTTGGCATGGACGGCATTCTTGTTCCAGGCGGTTTTGGAAAACGCGGTACAGAAGGAAAGATTGCGGCCATTGGTTATGCAAGAGAAAAGAAAATTCCGTTTCTTGGAATTTGTCTTGGCATGCAGCTTGCTATTGTAGAGTTTGCAAGGAATGTGCTCGGATACCGGGATGCCAACAGCCAGGAGCTTGATCCCAATACGATGCATCCGGTGATCGCACTTATGCCGGATCAGGGGAATGTGGAGGATATCGGAGGCACGTTAAGACTTGGGGCTTACCCATGTATTCTCTCAAAGGATTCTAAGGCATATGAACTGTATGGAAAAGAGGAAATTTCAGAAAGGCACAGACACCGCTATGAGGTGAATAATGATTACCGGAGAGCCCTTGAGAAACACGGCATGCACCTTGCGGGACTTTCCCCGGACGGACATATTGTAGAAATGGTGGAACTAAAAAAACATCCGTTTTTCATCGGAATACAGGCGCATCCGGAGTTGAAATCAAGACCAAACCGTGTGCATCCGCTTTTTGCAGGATTTATAGGTGCGGCGGCAGAATACGCAAAAGATCACAATGGAATGGAGGAACACATGCATGGTAAATGATAGAAAAAATACACAAGAAGGATTGTACAGAGAGGCATTTGAACATGACAACTGTGGAATCGGTGCGGTTGTCAATATAAAAGGAAGAAAAACACATAAAACAGTAGCAAACGCTCTTGGGATCGTGGAGAACTTAGAGCATCGGGCAGGAAAAGATGCGGAAGGGAAAACCGGCGACGGAGTAGGGATCCTTCTTCAGATTTCTCACCGCTTTTTCAAAAAGGAATGTAAAAAGCTTGGCATGGACATCGGAGGGGAGAGGGAATACGGCGTTGGTATGTTTTTCTTTCCCCAGAATGAATTAGAGCGAAACCAGGCGAAAAAAATGTTTGAGATCATTGCCGAAAAAGAAGGACTTTCCATCATTGGATGGAGACAAGTACCGGTAAGGCCAAATGTTCTTGGGAAAAAAGCACGGGACTGCATGCCGTATATTGCGCAGGTTTTCATCGAAAAGCCGGAGGAAACAGCAAAAGGATTGGATTTTGACAGAAGACTGTACATTATCCGAAGAGAATTTGAGCTGAGCAATGACAATACTTATGTTTGCTCCCTGTCAGGAAGGACGATTGTCTATAAAGGAATGTTCCTTGTAGAGCAGCTTGGAACTTTTTTTGAAGATCTGCAAAGTCCGGACTATGAGTCCGCCATCGCGCTCGTGCATTCCCGTTTCAGCACGAACACGAATCCAAGTTGGAAGAGAGCGCATCCGAACCGTTTGATGGTGCACAATGGGGAAATCAACACGATTCGGGGAAATGCGGACAAGATGCTGGCAAGAGAGGAGACCATGGTTTCCCATTATTTTGAAGGAAAACTTCACAAAGTCCTTCCGGTGGTGGATACAAGAGGTTCCGACTCCTCCATGCTGGACAATACACTGGAATTTCTTGTCATGAATGGAATGGAGCTTCCTCTGGCAGTGATGATTGCGATTCCGGAGCCTTGGGCAAACAACCAGACCTTGTCCCAGGAGAAAAAAGACTTTTATCAGTACTACGCAACCATGATGGAGCCGTGGGACGGACCAGCCTCAATTCTGTTTTCTGACGGGGATATCATGGGAGCGGTACTGGACAGAAACGGACTCCGTCCGTCCAGATATTATGTGACATCTGACGATGATATGATCCTTTCCTCCGAAGTGGGAGTTTTGGAAATCCCGGAAGAAAAGATTGTTTTGAAGGAGCGTCTCCACCCTGGCAAAATGCTTGTTGTGGATACGGTTAAAGGTAAAATCATCGGAGACGATGAACTGAAAGAACACTACGCCAAAAGGCAGCCGTACGGGGAGTGGCTGGACAGCAATCTTGTGGAATTAAAGAGTCTGAAGATACCAAACAAGAAGGTGGAGGAATATGACCTGACCCGCTTAAAACAGCTTCAGAAAGCATTTGGTTATACGTATGAAGAATACCGTCAGGGTATTTACAAAATGGCGTTAAACGGAAGTGAAAGTATTGAGGCAATGGGAAAAGATACTCCGCTTGCCGTGCTCTCAAAGAAACCACAGCCATTGTTCGATTATTTCAAACAGCTGTTTGCCCAGGTTACCAATCCTCCGATCGATGCAATCCGCGAAAAGATCGTGACAAGTACAACCGTCTATATTGGAAGGGACGGCAATCTTCTGGAAGAAAAACCAGGAAACTGTCAGGTACTCAAAGTGAACAATCCGATTTTGACGAACACGGATATGCTCAAGATCAAAAATATGAACGTGGAAGGTTTTCGTGTGGCAGTGGTGTCCATCAATTACTATAAAAGCACAAAGATCGAGCGTGCCATTGAAAGACTGTTTGTTGAGGTGGACAGGGCCTACAAAGAGGGGGCCAATATTCTCGTTCTTTCAGACAGGGGTGTGGATGAAAATCATGTGCCGATGCCGTCGCTTTTGGCAGTGTCTGCAGTACACCAGCACCTTGTAAAGACGAAAAAGAGGACATCACTTGCCATTATTCTGGAGTCTGGAGAGCCAAGATGCGTCCATCACTTTGCGACATTGCTCGGATACGGGGCATGTGCGGTGAACCCGTATCTTGTACAGGACAGCATCAAAGAGCTTATCGAGAGCGGGCTTCTCGAAAAAGATTACTATGCAGCTGTAAATGATTACAATGACGCTGTCTTACAGGGAATTGTAAAAATCGCATCCAAGATGGGGATTTCCACGATCCAGTCCTACCACGGCTCTGGGATATTTGAGGCCATTGGAATTTCAGGAGAAGTGATCGACAAATACTTCACCGGAACAACAAGCAGAGTGGGGGGAATCACACTGGAGGAGATTGAGAGGCAGATGGATGCTCTTCACTCCAAAGCATTTGATCCTTTAGGACTTGCACATGATCTGGAGCTTGAGAGTGTTGGAAATCACAAATACAGGAGCGATGGTGAGGAACACCGTTATAATCCTAAGACGATCCATCTTCTGCAGGAATCCACAAAACGCGGGGACTATGAGATGTTTAAAGAATACACCCGTCTTGCGGATGAAGAAGAACATGGCTATTTGAGAAGTCTGCTTGATTTTTCCTATGACAGGGAGCCGATTCCGATAGAAAAAGTAGAGAGCGTGGACAGCATTGTGAAACGGTTTAAGACCGGGGCAATGTCCTATGGTTCTATCTCCCAGGAAGCTCATGAGACACTGGCCATTGCGATGAACCGTCTCAAGGGGAAATCGAACACAGGGGAAGGCGGTGAGAGCGAGGAACGTCTTGATTCTGCCGGCACGAAAAATGACAGATGTTCTGCCATCAAACAGGTGGCATCCGGACGTTTTGGCGTCACAAGCAGATACTTGGTGAGCGCAAAAGAGATTCAGATCAAGATGGCACAGGGAGCCAAGCCTGGAGAAGGAGGGCATCTGCCGGCAAAGAAAGTGTATCCATGGATTGCCAGGACAAGACATTCTACGCCGGGAGTGAGCCTGATCTCACCGCCTCCGCATCATGACATTTACTCGATCGAGGATTTGGCCCAGCTGATCTATGACCTGAAAAATGCCAACAAACATGCGCGTATTTCCGTAAAACTTGTATCAGAGGCAGGCGTTGGGACCGTAGCGGCAGGTGTGGCAAAAGCCGGAGCAGAGGTTATTTTGATATCCGGATTTGACGGAGGGACCGGGGCTGCGCCGGAAAGCTCCATCCACAATGCAGGATTGCCATGGGAGCTTGGCCTTGCCGAGGCGCACCAGACCTTGATAAGAAACGGACTTCGCAACCGTGTGATGATCGAGACGGACGGAAAACTGATGACCGGACGGGACGTTGCCATGGCTGCTCTTCTTGGGGCAGAGGAATTTGGTTTTGCCACAGCTCCGCTTGTTGTCATCGGATGTGTCATGATGAGAGTGTGCAATCTGGACACATGCCCGATGGGGGTGGCAACACAGAATCCAAAATTGCGTAAATGTTTCCGCGGAAAACCAGAATATGTGGAAAACTTTATGCGGTTTATCGCCCAGGAGCTCAGAGAATATATGGCAAAATTAGGATTTGCCACTGTGGATGAAATGGTGGGACGTTCGGATTTACTGAAAGCAAAAGAAGATGCCAGTCATCCAAATGCAAAAAAGATCGACTTGTCTGCAATTCTTATGAGGCAGCCGTCAGGCGGAGAAAAGGTGATTTTCGATGAGACGAAAAAATATGACTTTGCGCTGGAAAAAACGCTGGATGAACGTGTGCTTGTAAAAGAGCTTGGAGGGGCGCTGAAAAAAGGAGAGAAGGGAGAACTTTACGTCAAGGTCACAAACACGGACCGATCCTTTGGAACGATTTTTGGAGCAGAAATAACACGACAGTATAAAAAAGGACTTCCGGAAGATTCCTTTATCATCCACTGCGAGGGTGCAGGAGGACAAAGTTTTGGAGCGTTTATCCCGTCCGGGCTTACGCTGGAACTTTGCGGTGACAGCAACGATTATTTTGGAAAGGGACTCTCCGGAGGAAAACTGGTTCTCTATCCTTCCGGTAAAGCATCCTACAAAGCAGATGAAAATATCATTGTAGGAAATGTGGCGCTCTACGGAGCGACAAGCGGAAAAGCGTACATCTGCGGTGTGGCAGGAGAGCGTTTTGCTGTCCGCAATTCCGGGGCATGGTCAGTTGTGGAAGGTGTCGGCGACCACGGGTGCGAATACATGACAGGCGGAAGGGTTGTGGTCCTTGGAAAGACAGGGAAAAACTTTGCGGCCGGAATGAGCGGAGGAATCGCCTATGTGCTGGATGAGGAAAATAAGCTTTACCGCAATATCAACAAAACTATGGTAGCGATTGAAAAGGTGGAGAGCAAGTTCGATGAGCAGGAGTTGAAAAAGATGATCGAACAGCATGTGGAGGCTACCGGTTCCTGCAAGGGAAAGGCAGTTCTGGATCATTTTGACGAATACGTTCCAAAATTCAAAAAGATCATTCCGCATGATTACAAACGTATGCTTTCCCTGAGCGCGAAACTGGAAGAAAAAGGATTCACAAGCGAACAGGCACAGATTGAGGCTTTCTATGAAAGCATTGGACAAAAACAATAGGAGGGATGTGACGATATGGGAAAACCAACCGGATTTTTAGAATACAGGCGACAGACGCCAAAAGAAAAAGAGCCAAAGGAGAGAATTCTGGATTTTCAAGAATTTAAAAAGCATGATTCTTTGGAAAAACAAAGAGAGCAGGGGGCGAGGTGTATGGATTGTGGAGTGCCGTTCTGCCAGTCCGGCTGTACGCTTGCAGGCATGACGTCCGGATGCCCTCTCCACAATCTCATCCCTGAGATCAATGATCTCGTCTATGTGGGAAACCTTGAGGAGGCATATGCAAGGCTTACAAAGACGCACTGCCTTCCGGAGTTCACGGCCCGCGTATGCCCGGCGCTCTGCGAGGAAGCATGTACATGCGGCGTGAATTTTGCTCCTGTGGCCACAAAAGAAAATGAGTATGCTGTCATAGAGAATGCGTTCCGCAAAGGTCTTGTCAAACCATGTCCCCCAAAAGTGCGTACAGGGAAAAAAATTGCTGTCATAGGCAGCGGTCCGGCGGGACTTGCAGCGGCGCTGAAATTAAATCAAAGAGGCCATGAGGTGACTGTGTTTGAACGCTCGGACAGAATCGGCGGACTGCTCTGTTATGGCATCCCGAATATGAAATTGGACAAATCCATTATTGAGAGAAGAAAAAAGCTGATGGAGGAAGAAGGGGTACAGTTCCGGACAAATGTCAATGTAGGTGCGGACGTAAAAGCAAAAGAACTTTTGAAAGAATATGACCGCATTCTCCTTGCCTGCGGGGCATCCAATCCTCGGGATGTAAACGTAAAGGGAAGGGATGCAAAAGGGATCTATTTTGCAGTAGACTTCCTCTCCAGGGTGACAAAAAGTCTTCTGGATTCTTCATTGGAGGACAAAGCGTTTCCGGAAATAAAAGGAAAACGTGTTGTTGTGATCGGAGGAGGAGATACAGGAAACGATTGTGTGGGTACCTCCATCCGCCTGGGTGCAAAATCGGTGGTCCAGCTTGAGATGATGCCAGAGCCTCCAAAAGAGCGGACAGAAAGCAATCCATGGCCGCAATGGCCAAAAGTTCTGAAGACAGATTACGGTCAGGAGGAGGCGATTGCTGTCTTTGGAAAAGATCCGAGAGTGTACTGCACAACAGTGGATGAATTTATAAAGGACAAGGACGGAAACCTAAAAGCAGTCCGTACAGTGGAACTGACTGCGAAAAAAAATGAGAACACTGGAAGAGTGGAGATGAGCCCGGTCAAAGGCAGTGAAAAACAGATGGATGCCGATATCGTGCTGATCGCCGCAGGATTTTTGGGCGCGCAGAAATACATTGCAGATGAATTTGGAACAGCGTTAAACGAAAGAGGAAATGTAAAGACAAAAGACTCTGGATATGAAACTTTCAAACAAAAAGTTTTTGTAGCAGGCGATATGAGAAGAGGACAGTCCCTTGTCGTTTGGGCAATCAAAGAGGGAATTGAGGCAGCAAAAGCAGTGGACAGGTCTTTGATGGGATATACGAATCTTTGATTGAGCATGGGAAATCTTGACAAAGAAAAGGTGGATTGTTATAATAACCGCATGAACAAAGGCGTTCTTATTTTGGGGAGTGTCCCAGGATAGGAGCGCTTTTTTTTCTTTATGAGAGGAAATCTGAATAAAGGAGTGTGAAAAATGGAACATAAGACAAGAGAGAGTATTTTAAACTTGATAGAAGAAGAGGATGTGGAGTTTATCCGCCTTCAGTTTACGGATATGTTCGGAACACTGAAAAATATTGCAGTGACCGCAGGACAAATGGAGAAAGCTTTGGATGGAAAGTGCTGGATCGAAGGCTTGGCAGTCCATGGATTTGACAAAGATGATATGGAGCAGCTGTTTTTGTATCCGGATCTTACTACCTTTTCCATTTTACCGTGGCGTCCGCAGCAGGGAAAGGTTGCAAGGCTTTTGTGCGATGTCTGCTATGCAGATGGAAAACCGGTTTTTGAGAGCTCCAGATACATTCTGAAACGGGTGGTGGAAGAGGCAGAAAAAGAAGGCTATACGTTTTTTGCTGAGCCAGAGTGTGAATTCTTTTTGTTTCACACAGACGACAATGGAATCCCTACGACAACAACACATGAAAAGGCAGGCTATATGGATTTAAGTCCATTGGATTTGGGAGAGAATGCGCGCAGGGATATGGTGCTGACACTGGAAGATATGGGATATGACATCGAGACTTCCCATCATGAAAAGGCGCCTGCGCAGCACGAGATTGATTTTTGCAGCGAAGAAGGCGTCCGTCTTGCAGATCTCATTGTCACGTTTAAGACTGCGGTGCGAACTATTGCAAAACGGCACGGACTTCACGCCACTTTTATGCCAAAGCCAAGGAATGACGCCCAAGGGTCAGGCATGCATCTTCGGTTTCTTCTTCGGAAAGACGGAAAGGATGTATTTGAAGAGAATGGAGGCCTTAGCCAGGAAGCCAAATATTTCATAGGGGGGCTGAAATATCATGCAGGAGCCATGGCTGCAATTACGAATCCGATCGTAAATTCCTACAAACGGCTTGTCCCTGGATTTGGAGCGCCTTTAGTTGCGGGAGAAGGGCAGGGAAATGAGTCTTTGATTCACGTACCGCATCCTGGAAAAGAGGGTTACAAGATTGAATTCCGTCTCCCGGATGCAGCTGCAAATCCGTATCTTACATTGGCGTTATGCCTCGGAGCAGGGCTTGACGGGATTAAAAGAAAGCTGAAACCAGAGGAAGTTTATGCAAATATACCGAAAAACCTCTGTGAGGCTGTAAAGAGAATGGAAACAGACGAGTTTGTGAACCGGATTCTTGGAGAGGCGTTTGTGAAACAGTATGCAAAGGAGAAACAGACAGAGTGGAATGCCTATATGAACCAGGTGACGGAATGGGAAATTGAAAATTACCTTTTCCGAATTTAAGGCAGAGCACAAACAGGACAAAGGACAAGGACAGGGGGACATTCGATGGCAAACATCATCGTAGCATTGCCAAAAATTGAAGACGCGAAAAAAATCAGGAACATTCTAAACAGACATGATTTCCAGGTGAGAGCGGTCTGCACATTGGGCGCGGTTGTCCTTCAGGAGACGGAACAGATGCAGTCCGGACTTGTCATCTGTGGCAGCAGGCTTTTAGATATGCACTATACGCAGCTTTTGGAGTGTCTTCCTCCATTTTTTGATCTGATGCTCATTGGCTCTGCACACAAACTGGCGGAAAACGAGCACAAAGAGATTGTTGCATTGGAGACTCCGGTGAAAGTGTTTGAGCTTGTCAATACAGTGAGGATGATCCTTGCAAACCAGGAGAGAAAACGGAGAAAAAAGAGGGCAGGGCCAAAACCAAGAAGTGATGCGGATGAGGAGCTGATCCAAAAGGCAAAACATCTTTTGATGGAGAGAAATCATCTAAGCGAACCGGAGGCTTACCGATATATCCAAAAAAGCAGCATGGACACAGGGACCAATTTGGCGGAAACTGCACAGATGATATTGATGCTGCTTTATGATGAATTATAAAACAGGAAAAGAGGATGAAAGCATGTTTGAGATTAACCGCAATTATTTGAAATTGCCGGGAAACTATTTGTTTTCCACCATTGCCAAAAAGGTGGCAGAATACCAGGAGGCTAACAAGGAAAAAGAGATCATCAGACTTGGGATCGGGGATGTGACAAGGCCACTTGCGCCGGCGATCCTGGAGGCCATGCACAAAGCAGTGGATGAGATGGGATGCGCCGAAACTTTTCGCGGCTATGCGCCGGAACAAGGATACCAATTTTTGCGCACAGTCATCGCGAAAAACGATTACCAGGACAGAGGATGCCGGATTGAGGCAGATGAAATTTTTATCTCCGACGGTGCCAAATGCGACTCTGGAAATATCCAGGAGATTTTTGCAAAGAACAATAAGATCGCGGTGTGTGATCCGGTCTATCCGGTTTATGTGGACACTAATGTCATGGCAGGGAGAACCGGAAAATTTGATCAAAAGACAGGGAAGTTCGATGATGTGATCTATATGCCGTGCACAAGGGAAAATCACTTTGTTCCGGAGCTCCCAAAGGAGACACCGGATATCATCTATCTTTGTTTCCCGAACAACCCGACCGGTGAGGTGATCACAAAAGAAGAACTGCAAAGGTGGGTGGATTACGCCAACAAAGTGGGAGCTGTCATTATTTATGATGCAGCGTACGAAGCATACATTACGCAGGAGCATATCCCCCACAGCATTTATGAATGCGAGGGGGCGAGAACGTGTGCCATAGAGCTTAGAAGTTTTTCAAAAAATGCAGGATTTACAGGTGTGCGTCTTGGATTTACGGTTGTGCCAAAAGAAATCAATAGAGATGGAGTCTCCCTTCATTCCCTCTGGTTCAGAAGACAGGGCACAAAGTACAACGGTACACCGTACATTGTGCAAAGAGCTGGCGAGGCAGTCTACTCAGAGAAAGGAAAAGCCCAGCTTAGAGAACAGATTGGCTATTATCAGGAAAATGCCAAGATGATTTACAAAGGCCTTAAAGACACAGGTTATACGGTTTACGGTGGGGTCAATTCCCCATACGTCTGGATGAAGACACCTGGAACAAAGACGTCCTGGGAATTCTTCGATACATTGCTGCATGAAGCAAATGTAGTCGGAACTCCCGGCTCGGGATTTGGGCCTTGTGGAGAAGGGTATTTCAGGCTGACTGCATTCGGCACTCATGAAAATACAAAAAAAGCAATTGAAAGAATAAAAAATATGTAGCAATGATATCCCGGATATCCAGAAAAAGGAGAATCCGGGATTTTTATTTATCTATAGGAAAGCTCGCTGAACGCCCTATAGATATTAGCAGAAAAATCCTGTGTTGAATTTTAATAATAAGGAGGCGGTCATATGGAATTTTTGACAGGAACATATAAGACAACGAAACTGGAGCTTTCCGAACTTTTGGAGAAAGAACGGATCGGAAGAAAAGTGTGTACAGAGGGCGCTGTACATACAATCCGGGATATCGGCGAAGTTCTGTTTTTAATCTTGCGAAAAAGAGACGGACTTTTTCAGACTGTGTACGATGCAGGACAGTTGGGAAAACGGATAGAGAAGGTGATTCCAGGAGATATTGTGCGTATTTTTGGAGTGCTGAGAGAAGAAAAAAGAGCGCCACACAAAGTAGAAATGCTGATTACCTCCCTGGAAGTTTTGTCCAGGGCATCTGCGCCTCTTCCCATTGCAGTGGATAAATGGAAACTGACTGCCACATTGGAGACAAGGCTGGATATGAGGGCCATTACACTCCGGAACATGAAAGAGAGAGCAAAGTTTAAGATACAGGAAGGAATTGTCAGGGCATTTCGTGACTATTTGTATAAAAATGGGTTTACGGAGATTCATACACCTAAGATCGGAGCCAAAGGAGCGGAAGGAGGAGCAAATATTTTCAAACTCAGTTATTTTCATAAGCCGGCCGTTTTACAGCAAAGCCCTCAGTTTTACAAACAGATGATGGTCGGCGTATATGAAAGAGTTTTTGAGACAGCTCCTGTATTTCGGGCAGAGAAACATAACACCAAACGACACCTCAATGAGTATACAAGCTTGGATTTTGAGATGGGTTATATTGAGAATTTTGAGGAAATCATGCAAATGGAAACCGGATTTCTTCAGTACATGATAAAAACGCTGAAAAGTGATTACAAAAAAGAGCTGGAGCTTTTAGATATTTCCCTTCCGGAAACAGATCGCATTCCCAAGGTGAGGTTTGAGGAGGCGAAAAGGCTGGTGGCTGAAAAATATCAAAGACCAATGAAAAATCCTTATGATCTGGAGCCTGAAGAGGAGAGCTTGATCGGCACTTATTTTCAAGAAGAATTCGGCGCAGATTTTGTCTTTGTCACACATTATCCGTCAAAAAAGAGGCCGTTTTATACCATGGATGAGCCTTTAAACCAGGAGTATACATTGAGTTTTGATCTTCTCTTTCGCGGGGTGGAAGTCACGACAGGAGGACAAAGGATCCATGATTATAAAATGCTCCTAAACAAAATAGAGCGGCGGGGCATGTCCACGGAAGGGATGGAGCCCTATCTGGATGCGTTTCGGTACGGGATGCCGCCTCACGGGGGCCTTGGAATTGGACTGGAACGACTGACCATGCAGTTTTTGGGAGAAGAAAATGTGCGGGAGGCCTGTCTGTTTCCAAGAGATATCAATCGACTGATACCATAGAGAAAAGGAGGAGTGAGGGTGAAGAAGATAGACGATGAGATGATGGAATCCCTTAGTGTTTTGTCTAAGCTGTACCTGACAGAGAAAGAAAAAGAGAAGATGAAAGAAGAGCTGTGGAAAATACTGGACTATGTGGAAAAGCTCAACGAGCTTGACACAGAAAAGACCAAGCCGGGTGTACATGTTTTTGAGAACAGCAATGTATTCCGGGAAGATGTGGTGGAAAATGGAGACATGTGCGAAGAAATGCTTGCAAATGCGCCTGCAAAAAAAGACGGGCAGTATGAAGTTCCAAAGACGATCGGGTAAAAGGGGGGAAAACCAGATGGATATGAGAGATATGACCGCCATGGAGATCGGAAAAGAAATCCGTGAGGGAAGAATTCGCGTTGGTGAGGCTGTGGAGTTTTGCATGAAACAGATAGAGGAAAAAGAACCCAAACTTAATGCATTTATTTCTGTATGTGAAAAGGAGAGACTGCAAAAGAGGATTGCGGAGGTTGAGCAGGGGATCAAAGACGGCGTATATCAAGGTGGGCTGGCAGGGGTTCCGGTAGCAGTGAAAGACAACATCTGTACGGTACATATGCCTACAACCTGTGCGTCCAGAATGCTGGAACATTTTGTTTCCCCGTACCAGGCAGAGGTGGTGAGAAGACTTGAGAATGCAGGGGCAGTCATTATAGGAAAAACAAATATGGATGAATTTGCCATGGGAAGTACCAGCGAGACTTCTGCTTTTGGACCAGTGAAAAATCCGTGCAACCCGGAACATGTACCAGGGGGATCCTCCGGAGGTTCCTGTGCAGCCGTGTCCTCCGGGGAGTGTTTTTATGCACTTGGTTCAGATACAGGAGGTTCTATCCGCCAGCCAAGCGCCTACTGCAATGTCGCTGGCATGAAACCTACCTATGGAACGGTGTCCCGGTACGGACTGATTGCCTATGGCTCCTCTTTTGACCAAATTGGCCCCATTGCCAGGAATGTGGAGGATTGTGCCTGTATTCTGGAAACGATCGCAGGGTACGACAGGAAGGATTCCACTTGTGTGAAGAGAGATGTTTACGATTTTATGGATGGAATCAAGAGCGGAGTAGAGGGACTTCGGATCGGAATTCCAGAAGAATATTTAAAAGAAGGACTGCAAAAAGAAATCAGGGAGGCAGTAAAAAAAGCGGCAGAATGGCTTAAGGAATGTGGAGCAAAAATCGAATATTTTTCACTTGGACTTACAGAGTACACGATACCCTCTTACTATCTGATCGCCTGCGCACAGGCAAGCTCAAACCTGGAGCGGTTTGATGGGGTAAAATACGGATTTCGGGCAAAGGAATATGAGGAATTACATGAGATGTACAAAAAAAGCAGATCCGAAGGGTTTGGGATGGAGGTGAAACAGAGGATACTGTTAGGTTCTTTTGTTTTAAGCTCCGGCTACTATGATGCTTACTATCTGAAAGCATTGCGGGCCAGGACACAGATCAAACAAGAATTTGACAAGGCATTTGCAAAGTACGATGTACTGTTAGGCCCTGTGACACCGACAACAGCTCCGCCATTGGGGGAGAGTCTAAAAGATCCGTTAGCGATGTATCTTGGGGACATTTACACAGTGCCTCTGAATCTGGCAGGACTGCCGGGTATGAGTCTTCCGTTTGGGGTGGATGGAAAGAATCTGCCCATTGGACTGCAGATTTTCGCGGACTGTTTTCAGGAAAAGAAAATTTTGCGTACTGCCTATACATTAGAACGTGCACAGCAAAGAAGGGAACAGTAAGGAGGATGGGTATGAAAAAGGAATATGAAACGATCATTGGGCTGGAAGTGCATGTA
Organism: Lachnoclostridium sp. An181; assembly: GCF_002160325.1. Lineage (GTDB taxonomy): Bacteria > Bacillota > Clostridia > Lachnospirales > Lachnospiraceae > An181. Next base: position 126,895 of record NZ_NFKJ01000003.1, on the reverse strand, counting down.
GAACTTGCGACAAAGACAAAGATTTTCTGTGGCTGTTCCACAAAATTTGGAGGGGAACCCAATACACATACATGTCCGGTCTGCACCGGGATGCCGGGAGCTCTCCCGGTGTTAAACAAAAAGGTGGTGGAGTATGCCCTCAGAGCAGGACTTGCGCTGCACTGTGAAGTAAACAGCCCCTGCCTGTTCGACAGAAAAAATTATTTTTACCCGGACAATCCGCAGAATTATCAGATTTCCCAGCTGTATCTTCCTATCTGTCATGACGGTTATGTGGAGATTGAGACTGCATCCGGGAAAAAGAACATCCGGATCCATGAGATGCATATGGAGGAGGATGCGGGAAAGCTGGTTCACGATGAATGGAGTGACTGTTCCCTGGTGGATTATAATCGAAGCGGGATTCCGCTGATCGAGATCGTGTCAGAGCCGGACATGCGCACAGCCGCGGAGGTTGTGGCTTATCTGGAAAAATTAAGATCGATCATGCAGTATCTGGAAGTGTCAGACTGTAAGCTGCAGGAAGGTTCCATGCGTGCGGATGTGAATCTCTCTGTCAGAGAAAAAGGAACTCTGAATTTGGGAACGAGAACAGAGATGAAAAATCTAAACTCTTTTAAAGCGATCACAAGGGCGATCGAGAATGAGAGAGATCGTCAGATAGAGCTTTTGGAGGAGGGAAAGGCAGTCATTCAGGAGACGAGAAGATGGGATGACAATAAAGAATATTCTTATGCGATGCGCTCCAAGGAGGATGCAAAAGATTACCGTTATTTTCCCGATCCTGACCTTATGCCGGTGAATATTGAGGAGGAATGGCTGGAGTTTTTGCGCAAAAACCAACCGGAATTTGCAGAGGAAAAACGGGAGAGGTATCAAAAAGAATTTGGCCTGTCCAAGTATGATGTCCTGCTTCTCACGGAATCCAGACATCTGGCAAAGCTTTTTGAGGAGACAACAAAGTTTTGCGGTATGCCCAAACAGGCTGCAAACTGGATGATCGGGGAAACACTGCGTCTTGCAAAGGAAAGAGGAATGGAATATGAAGAGATCCATTTTTCCCCTCAGCATCTGGGAGATTTGATCAGGATCGTACAAAAAGGAGAAATCAACAACCGGAACGCAAAAAAAGTATTTGAGAAAATTTTTTATGAGGATATAGAGCCTTCTTTGTACATAAAAGAGCATGGTATGGTCTCCGTGAAGGATACAAAGAAACTAGCACAGGCAGTGGAAGAGATTATCGCGCAGAATTCAAAGGCAGTGGAGGAATACAGGGAAGGGAAACAAAAGACGTTTGGGTTTTTGGTGGGACAGACCATGCGCACAATGCACGGGAATGCGGATCCTGAGATGGTGAGGGAGATTTTGAAACAGAAACTGGATAGGAGAGCAGATTTTTCCTGATTCTTCGATTTTTTCCGAAAAAGCTTACACATTCAATAAAATATGCTATAATAGGGGAAGATTTTGAAAGCACTAGGAAAGGAGACTGATTTATGAGAGCAGAGTTTGACGAGTCCTTGGTAACAGGAAATGAAATGATAGACGGTCAGCACAAAGAATTGATTCAAAAGATCAATGATCTTCTGGACAGCTGTGAGGAGAACGGAGGAAAAGCAGCAGCAGTGCGTATGCTCAATTTTCTCGCCGACTATACAGAATTTCATTTTCAGGCAGAGGAAAAACTGCAGGAGGAGATTGCATATCCTGGAATTGAAGAGCACAAGAAAAAGCACGAAGAGTTTATCCGTACAGTGGAAGAGCTGCACGAGATGCTGGAGGAAGAGGAAGGGCCTTCCGAGGCATTTGTGGAGCAGGTAAACAAAAATGTGATCGAGTGGCTGTACGGACATATCAAATCCTTTGACCGTTCTGTAGCGGAATATAAATTTATGCGTGCAAATGAAAAGATGATTTAGTGTGTACAGTAAAAAGGAGAGAGTGTTGTTGGGAAAGCAGCACTCTTTTTATTCTACAGAAAAGATCTATTGATAAAATAACAAAAGCTGGATGGGACAGGTAGTGGGAAAATGACAAACGAAAAGGCATTCATTATTTTTCTGATTTTTCTCTTTTGGGCGCTGGCAACGATCATCACCTTTGCTTTTGTCCGGGGAGTTGCAGGGAACGTAAGAACCATAGAGGCACTGGTGCTTGGAAAAAGGAAACAGGGGAAAAAGTATTTCATTCAAATTTTGATCAATGACGAGGAAAAAGAGATACAGGCGAATGAAAAAGGGTACGATACAATCGAAAATGGAAACCAGGTGCTCTTGATACGGAAGAACAGAGTAATAGGGGTGCGTGGAAAATTTTATGATGGACAGGAAGAAGGAGGAAACTAGGGATGGATTTTTTAGAGCTGGCAAAAACGAGGTATTCTGTAAGGGAATATGAAGAAAAAAAGGTAGAGAAAGAAAAGCTTTACAAAATTTTGGAGGCGGCAAGAGTTGCGCCGAGTGCGGTCAACAACCAGCCGTACAGACTGATCGTGGTAGAGAGCGAGGAAGGCCTTGCAAAGATTGAGGAAGGTGCAAGACTTTACAATGCGCCGCTTGCCATCATTGTGTGCAAAGTGACAGAAGAGGCATGGTGCCGCAAATACGACGGAAAAAATCACGGAGACATTGACGTGAGTATTGTGACGGATCATATGATGATGGAAGCCACAGACCTTGGCCTTGGAACGCTTTGGATATGTTGGTTCAAGCCAGAAGTCATCAGAAAAAATTTCCAAATACCAGAAGGGATAGAACCGGTCAATATTCTGGCTGTGGGATATGCAAAGGACGGGAAAAAAGGTGATGTAAACCGGCATGAAACTATGCGCAAAAAGCCGGAAGAAATTGTAAAATATGAAACATTTTAATCATACAAAAAAGAAAAGGCAGAAACGAATGGATGATAAAGAAATAAAAATCATGGTGGCAGGAATCGGGGGTGTGGGCGGCTATCTGGCCGTCATGCTGTCAAAAGCCTACCCGCACGTGACATGGCTTGCAAGGGGAGAGAGAAAAGAAAAGCTGGAAAAGGAGGGTCTTATCTTACACAGCGAACTTCACGGAGACGTGCATGCATTCGCAAAGGAAGTGAAGGATGCCGCTAAAGATTCACTGGAAGTGCAGGATTATGTCTTTATCTGCGTAAAGAATTATTCACTGAAAGAAATGTGCTCCAATTTAAAAGGCGCTGTGGATGAACATACCATCGTCATTCCGGTGATGAACGGTGTTGACTGCGCAGACTGTGCAGGTAAATATCTTGGAAAGGGAAAGCTTGTGAAATCCTTGATCTACATTGTCTCTTTTGTGGCAGAAGACGGCAGTATCATCCACGAAGGAAACTTTGCGGATATCCGTATTGGGACAGAAGAGAACAGAAAACCTGAGTGGCTTTTAAAGACAGAGAATCTGCTGAAAAGAGCAGGGATTTCATGCAGGATTGGAGAGGATATCGAAGCAGAAATCTGGAAAAAATATATTTTGAATTGTGCTTACAATGTCATGACAGCGCTTTATGACAAGAGTATCGGGCAGCTTAGAAAAGAGGAAAAGACAAAAAAGCAGTACCTGACGATTTTACAAGAGTCATATACTGTGGCAAGAGAAAAAGGAGTACAGATTGAGGAGAGTTATGTGGAATATCAGTATGAGCATTTTCTTCACAGGCTGAAAGACAATGCAACCAGTTCTCTGCAAAGAGATATCCGTGCGGGAAGAAAAAGTGAACTGGATACGTTCGGAGGATATTTGGTGCGGGAGGCAAAGCGGCTTGGCATGAGTATTCCGGTGTCAGAGGAATGCTATGAAATACTATTGAAAAAAGAAAAAGGAGAAAACAAATGAGTCTTTCCACACTTTGTTATATAGAAAAAGATGATGCGTATCTGATGCTGCATCGGGTAAAGAAAAAAAACGATGTCAACGAAGGAAAATGGATCGGAGTGGGAGGACATTTTGAGAAGAACGAAAGTCCGGACGAATGCCTGGTAAGAGAAGTGAAAGAGGAGACCGGGCTTACCCTGTTAGATTACCGTTTTCGGGGACTTGTGACATTCATTTCGGATAAAGGGGTCACGGAATACATGTGCCTGTATACAGCGGATGCATATGAAGGGGAGATGACATCCTGCGATGAGGGCAATCTTTGCTGGATCAAAAAGGAGGACCTTTTAGAACTCAATTTGTGGGAAGGGGATAAGATTTTTCTCGATCTTATAAGAAGGGACGCTCCGTTTTTTTCATTGAAACTTCGCTATGAGGGGGACAACCTTATGGAGGCGGTGTTGGATGGAAGAGACATTCTTACAGATTTTGGAGGAAAGATTCTATGAAAAAACCGTTTCAATCCTGTGTGATCTGTCCGAGAAACTGCAGAGTCGACAGAACAGCCGGACAGAAGGGATTCTGTGGGATGAGCGACAGGCTTGTGGCAGCCAGAGCTGCCCTTCATATGTGGGAGGAGCCTTGTATTTCCGGCACAAAGGGATCCGGCACTGTGTTTTTTAGCGGCTGCTCGATGGGGTGTGTGTACTGTCAAAATCAAAAAATTGCAAAGGCAGAGATTGGAAAACAGATTTCTGTGTCAAGGCTTGCCAGGATTTTTTGTAATCTGCAGGACCAAGGAGCCGCAAACATCAACCTGGTGACCCCAGGACATTTTGTGTATCAGGTCCTTGAGGCTTTAAAACTTGCAAAACAAAAAGGGCTTGATATTCCCATCGTCTACAATTCCAGCGGATATGAAAAGGCAGAGACGATCCGCATACTGGAAGGATATGTGGACGTATATCTTCCGGATTTTAAATATTGGGAAAAGGAGAGCGCAAGGAGATATTCCAGTGCGCCGGATTACCGGGCGTATGCCATAGAATCTTTAAAAGAGATGGTGCGCCAGGCAGGAAAACCTGTGTTTGACGGGGATGGCTATATGAGACGGGGAGTCATCGTAAGGCACCTTGTCCTCCCGGGACATGTGGAGGAGGCAAAGAAGATCATCCGTTATTTATATGAAACTTACGGGGATGATATCTATATCAGTATTATGAACCAGTATACGCCGCTTTCGTGGGTGGAAGATTATCCGGAGATCAACCGGAAACTGACAGAAGAAGAGTACGAAGCAGTGGTGGATGCAGCCATTGACCTTGGAGTGGAAAATGGATTTGTGCAGGAAGGTGAAACGGCGAAAGAGAGTTTTATTCCGGATTTTGCTCTTCAGGGAATTGAGAAAGTATAAAAAATGCTTGAATTTTTCGTATTAACGTATAAAATAGTGAACAGAAAGATTAAGGAGGACAAACGATGAGTATTAGAATTGGTATTTTAGGATACGGAAATCTCGGAAGAGGCGTAGAATGCGCCATTAAACAGAGAGAAGATATGGAGCTGAAAGCAGTTTTCACAAGACGTGACCCAAAGACCGTGACTCTTTTGACTGACGGTGTGCCGGTATACTCTGTGGATGAAGCTGTAAATATGAAAGATGAGATAGATGTCATGATCCTGTGCGGAGGAAGTGCTACAGACCTTCCGGTGCAGACTCCTGAATTTGCAAAAACGTTCAATGTTGTGGACAGTTTTGATACACACGCAAAGATTCCAGAGCACTTTGAGGCTGTTGATAAAGCGGCAAAGGAGAGCGGAAAAGTCGGAATCATTTCCATTGGCTGGGATCCGGGAATGTTCTCTTTGAACCGTTTGTACGCAAATGCGATTCTGGAAGATGGAAAAGACTACACATTCTGGGGCAAAGGTGTAAGCCAAGGTCATTCTGACGCGATCCGTCGCATAGAAGGTGTAAGAGATGCAAAACAGTACACCATTCCAAAAGAAGAGGCGCTGCGTGCCGTGCGTGCAGGGGAAAATCCGGATCTGACAACAAGAGAAAAACATCTGCGAGAGTGTTTTGTTGTGGCAGAGGAAGGCGCAGACAAGGCAAAAATCGAGGAGACCATTAAGACAATGCCGAATTACTTTGATGAATATGACACTATTGTACATTTTATCAGTGAAGAAGAGCTGAAACGAGACCACAGCGGAATCCCTCACGGAGGATTTGTGATCCGCAGCGGTAAAACAGGCTGGAACGGTGAAAACAAACATCTTATTGAATACAGCCTGACACTGGATTCTAACCCGGAATTTACTTCCTCTGTATTGGTTGCATATGCAAGAGCAGCATACCGTCTCAACAAAGAAGGACAGTCCGGTTGCAAGACTGCATTTGATATTGCACCTGCATATTTGAGCGCAAAGACTCCGGAGTACTTAAGAAAACATTTTTTGTAAAAAATTGTTGAAAAGAATAAGTTAGAATTGACTAACAAAGATGCCGGATTTTATAATAACAGAGTTGGTAAGGGAGTAGTTGGCGCTCACGCGTAGTTTTGTCAACATACTGATAAGAAATTATCTGGCAGGACTTTAAACAGTAGAAAACAGAGTTTGTAGATTTTCTATTGTCAAAAATAACGAGACTTATCCATGGTGAAGGCAGAGACTTTTTCTGCCCACTGTGGATAAGTTTTTTTATCGTTAATTGGAAGTATAACTTAAAAATACTAAGAAAAGAGCAGTGCAGGTCTTGCCGGAAAGAACGGAGGAAGACATGGGGATTATTGAATTATTTCTGATTGCAGTAGGACTTTCTATGGACGCATTTGCCGTGTCCATATGCAAAGGACTCTCTATGAAACAATGTACATGGAAAAAGTCTGGGATCGTGGGTATTTATTTTGGTGTTTTTCAGGCCGGCATGCCACTTTTGGGATACCTTCTTGGAGTTCAATTTAAAGATGTGATCACTTCTGTTGATCATTGGATCGCGTTCATCCTTTTGGGATGTATTGGTGGAAACATGATAAAGGAGGCACTCTCAGGGGAAGAGGACTGCGTCTGCAATGAAGAAAAGCTGGATGTGAAAACCATGTTAGGACTTGCAGTTGCAACAAGCATTGATGCTTTGGCTGTGGGCGTGACATTTGCATTTTTGAATGTGGATATTATTCCGGCTGTCAGTTTCATCGGTGTGACAACATTCATGATTTCCATGGCAGGTGTGAAAATCGGACATGTATTCGGAAACAGGTATGAAAGCAGGGCAGAACTGTTCGGGGGAGTCATTCTTATTTTGATCGGCTTAAAGATTCTTCTTGAACATTTGGGTTTCCTGTCCTGATTGCGTTTTAGGCGGTCATTTGTTATACTTGTAAAAGACTAAAACGAGGTGAACGAAAATGAAATGGTATAAATTCAGATTAAAGACAACGACAAAGGCAGAGGATCTTGTCAGTTCCGTGCTTATGGACCTTGGGATTGGGGGAATCGAGATTGAGGATAAAATCCCGCTCACCCAAAAAGACAAAGAGCAGATGTTTGTGGATATTCTCCCGGAGATAGAGCCTGACGATGGAGTAGCGTATATCAGTTTCTATCTGGAGGAGGACGATGATAAGGAAAAAGTTCTGGATGATGTGAGAAGAGAGCTTGAGGAGCTTTCCTCTTTTATGGATGTAGGAGAGTGTACGATTGAGGAGTCTAAGACCGAGGATGTGGACTGGGTGAACAACTGGAAACAGTATTTCCATCAGTTTTATGTGGATGACATCCTTATCATTCCGTCCTGGGAAGATGTAAAACCTGAGGATGAGGACAAAATGATCATACACATTGATCCAGGTACAGCGTTTGGAACCGGAATGCATGAGACAACCCAGCTTTGTATCCGTCAGATAAGAAAATATACAACGCCATCCACAAAAATCTTGGATGTTGGCTGCGGAAGCGGGATTCTTGGCATGTTGGCTTTGAAATTCGGGGCAGCGTATTCCGTTGGGACGGATCTTGATCCGTGTGCGATTGATGCCACATATGAAAATATGGAGGTAAATGGGATTGCAAAGAATCAATATGAGGTGATGATCGGCAATATCATTGACGACGAAGAGGTGCAGGAGAAGGTTGGCTGCGGCTATGATATTGTCGTGGCAAATATTCTGGCCGATGTGCTTGTGCCGTTGACTCCGGTGGTCGCTGGTCATCTGAAAGAAGGAGGCATTTATATTACAAGCGGTATTATCCAGGAAAAGGAAGATACGGTTGTGGAGGCTGTCAAGGCATCAGGATTTACGGTTCTGGAAGTGAACCATCAAGGAGAATGGGTATCTGTGACAGCGAGAAAGAATTAGGTGAAAAGATGCATCAGTTTTTTGTGACACCAGATCAGGTGCAGGGACAAACCATTGAAATACAGGGGAATGATGTGAACCACATCAAAAATGTACTGCGCATGAAGGAAGGTGAAGAACTTCATGTCAGTGACGGCAACAATCAGAGATATCTGTGCAGAATTGAGAAGATAGAGGAAAGCAAAGTACTTGCAGCCATCAAAGAAATCCTGGCGGAGGATATGGAGCTTCCGGCAAAGATCTACCTGTTCCAGGGGCTACCAAAAGGAGATAAGATGGAGTGGATCGTGCAGAAGGCTGTGGAGCTTGGCGTGCATGAGATCATCCCGGTGGCAACAAAACGGTCGGTTGTCAGACTGGACGAGAAAAAGGCCAAAAAGAAAGTGGAGCGCTGGCAGATGATTGCCGAGAGTGCGGCCAAACAGTCTGCGCGCCAGATGATCCCTAAGGTCTGCCCTGTGATGAGCTATAAAGAGGCGCTTAGCTTGGCAAAAGAAATGGACAGATTTTTATTTCCTTATGAGCTAGCTGAAGGCATGGAAAGGACAAGGGAAGTGATCTCCACCATTCAAAGTGGACAGTCGGTGGCAGTCTTCATCGGGCCGGAGGGCGGATTTGATGCCAAAGAGGCGGAAGATGCCAAAGAGGCGGGGGCGCAGGTCATTACCCTGGGAAAGAGGATCCTGCGCACAGAGACTGCAGGACTTACTGTGCTCTCTATTTTGATGTTCTGTCTGGAAGGACGCTAGGGCCGTTGCACTTTGTTGGCGGGAGCATATAGTAATAAAGAAGAGGAAAAAGAGGAGAATACCTATGGAGGTTTATTTAGATAATTCGGCCACAACAAAATGTTATGACAGTGTACGGGACATTGTAGGGAAAGTGATGTGTGAAGATTACGGAAATCCGTCCTCCATGCACAGAAAAGGCGTGGTTGCAGAAAAATATGTCAAAGAAGCAAGATCCGTTCTTGCAAAGTCGCTGAAGGTGCAGGACAAGGAGATTTTTTTTACTTCTGGGGGAACAGAGAGTGACAATCTGGCTATCAGGGGAGTTGCAAGGGCCAATAAGAGAGCCGGAAAACATCTTATCACAACATCGATTGAACATCCGGCTGTTTTAAATACCATGCAATATATGGAAGAGCAGGGATACCGGGTTACGTTTTTGCCTGTGGATCAGTACGGGAGAGTACGGCTGGATGCCTTAAGAGATGCACTTTGTGAGGACACCGTTTTGGTATCCATCATGTATGTGAACAATGAGGTTGGAGCTGTACAGCCGATACAGGAGGCAGCCCGGGTGATTAAAAATTATAATAAAAATATCCTGTTCCATGTGGACGCAGTACAGGGATATGGAAAATACAGAATTTTTCCGAAAAGGGAAGGCATTGACATGCTCTCCTTAAGCGGGCATAAGATTCATGGTCCAAAAGGAATCGGGGCACTCTATATTGATGAAAGGGTGAAGATCAAACCGATCGTGTTTGGAGGAGAGCAGCAGCACAACATCCGATCCGGTACGGAGAATGTTCCTGGGATCGCGGGACTTGGTATGGCGGCAAAGGAAATTTATACCGGACTGGAAGAAAAGGTAGCTGTTATGAGAAAACTGAAAGGAAAGTTTGTTGAAGGGATCAAAAGGATTCCGTATACTGCGATCCATGGACTGTATGATGACACAAGCGCACCGCATATCATCAGCGTAGGATTCATGGGAGTGCGCAGCGAAGTTCTTTTGCACGCGCTGGAAGATCAGGGGATTTATGTGTCATCAGGGTCCGCATGTGCATCTAACCATCCGCAGATAAGCGGGGTGTTAAAGGGGATTGGAACGAGAAGGGAATTCCTGGATGCGACGTTGCGTTTCAGTATGTCTGAATTTACCACAGAGGAAGAGATTGACTATACGCTGAAGACGCTGTATAATTTGGTACCAATGTTACGTCGTTATTCCAGACGGTAAAAGAAGTCCAAGAGGGATAGAAAGGATAAATCAAAATGACATATCAGGCTTTTTTGATAAAATACGGAGAGATTGGAATTAAAGGAAAGAACCGCTACCTGTTTGAGGATGCGCTTGTGCGCCAGATTAAATATGCGCTCAAAGACGTGGAGGGCAGTTTCCATGTCCGCAAATCCCAGGGGCGCATCTATATAGACTGGAACGGATATTATGACTATGAGGATGCGATTTCTGCATTAAAATGTGTGTTCGGGATTGTGGGGATCTGTCCGGTCGTTCAGGTAGAGCAAAAGGGATTTGAGGAACTGAAAAAAGATGTGGTGGCATATATGGACGCGGCATATCCGGACAAAAACATTACCTTTAAAGTGGAGTCCAGAAGGCAGAAAAAGACCTATCCGAAAAACTCTATGGAGATCAACAGAGATTTAGGGGAGGCGATTCTGGAGGCATTCCCGGAAATCCGCGTCGACGTCCATCACCCAGATGTACTGCTCAATGTGGAAGTGCGCGACGAGGTGTATCTATACTCGGAGGTCATCCCGGGACCTGGAGGGATGCCGGTAGGGACAAACGGAAAGGCTATGCTTTTGCTCTCCGGCGGTATTGACAGCCCGGTGGCTGGTTATATGATCTCCAAGCGAGGTGTAGGATTGGAGGCAACCTATTTCCATGCGCCGCCGTACACGAGTGAGCGTGCAAAGCAAAAGGTAGTGGATCTGGCAAAACTTGTGGCAAAGTATTCCGGTCCGATCACTCTAAATATCGTGAATTTCACAGACATTCAGCTCTACATTTACGATGAATGCCCTCACGATGAGCTGACCATTATTATGCGCCGGTACATGATGCGCATAGCGGAACATTTTGCAAAGGAGAGCGGATGTCTTGGTCTGATCACAGGGGAGAGCATCGGCCAGGTGGCAAGCCAGACCATGCAAAGCCTTATGGCCACGAACGATGTGTGTACGATTCCGGTGTACCGCCCTTTGATCGGATTTGACAAACAGGAGATTGTGGAAATATCTGAAAAGATCAATACGTACGAGACGTCCATTCAGCCATACGAGGATTGTTGTACAATCTTTGTGGCCAAGCATCCGGTGACAAAACCGAATGTAAATGTGATCCGCCGTTCAGAGGAAAAACTTACCGAAAAGATTGATGAGCTTGTGAAGACTGCGATCGAGACAACCGAGAGAATAGTAATTGAATAGAGACAGAAAAAAATAGAGCCATCCTATTTTTAAATAGGATGACTTTATTCATGAAAATGCAATAAATTTTACGCCTCAACAATGTAAGGTTTTAAAGCCTCCATAATTTCGTCGATATCACTCTTTGCATAAATGTTCAATGTGATTGGTTTTGCGAGGTCAAGGCTGAAGATACCCATGATAGATTTTGCGTCAATAACGTATCTGCCGGAAACCAAGTCAAAATCAGAGTCGTATTTCGTAATTGTGTTTACAAATGATTTTACATTTTCGATAGAATTTAAAGAAATTGTAACTGTTTTCATTGGAAAACCCTCCTTAAGATTATTTGTAATTATATTTATATCTTACGGTGAGCGTATATAAAAGTCAAGAAACAAAATGACGAAACAAGCTTTTGTTTTTCGTTAATTTCGATAAATGGTGACAGCAGAAAGAAGGGAAAAAATGAAAAGAGCAGCATTGCATAATTTAGGATGTAAAGTAAACGCCTATGAGACAGAGGCCATGCAGGAGCTGCTGGAACGTGCCGGCTATGAGATCGTGCCGTTTCAGGAGGAAGCAGATGTTTATATCATCAATACCTGTACTGTGACCAATATGGCGGACAGAAAGTCAAGGCAGATGCTTCACCGGGCAAAAAAGAAAAATCCGGAAGCAATTGTTGTGGCGGCAGGATGCTATGTACAGGCAGCCGAAGAAAATGGGCAGATCGATGAATGCATTGACATTGTTATTGGCAATAATAAGAAAAAGAATATCGTAGAAGTGCTTAAGGAGTATGAGGAGCGCTGCGGGGAGAAGATAACGGAAGTCATTGATATCAACCACACACAGGAGTATGAGGGCATGCGCCTGACAAGAACAAGAGAGCACACAAGGGCATATATCAAAGTACAGGATGGGTGCAATCAGTTCTGCAGTTACTGTATCATCCCATATGCCAGAGGAAGAGTCAGAAGCAGGACAGCCGGCGATGTGGTGGACGAGATCAAAGACCTGGCGGAAAATGGATATAAAGAAGTTGTTTTGACAGGAATCCATTTGAGTTCCTATGGCGTGGATTTTGAGCAGGAAAAAACGGACCTTCTTGGTTTGATATTGGCAGTGCATAAGATTGAGGGAATTGAAAGAATCCGGCTTGGATCTTTGGAGCCAAGAATCATCACTGAGGAGTTTGCAAAAACGATTTCTGGGCTTCCTAAGTTCTGTCCGCATTTTCATCTGTCCTTGCAGAGCGGCTCCAATGCCACCTTGAAGCGCATGAACCGCAAATATACAGCGGAAGAGTTTAGAGAAAAATGCACATTGCTCAGAAAGTATTTTGAAAATCCAGCCCTTACTACCGATATCATCGTAGGGTTCCCTCAGGAGAGCGAGGAAGAATTTGCCCAGACGAAGGCTTTTGTGGACGGCATTGATTTCTATGAAACACACATTTTCAAATACTCCAAAAGACAGGGTACGAAAGCTGCGGCCATGGAAGGTCAGATCGATGAGCAGATAAAGACAAAAAGAAGTAATGAAATGCTTGCCATGGACAGGGAAAAACGCCAAAAATACGAGGATGCCTGGCTTGGGAAAGAGGTGGAGGTCCTTGTGGAGGAGGAGATTGTCCACGAAGGGAAGAAAGGATTTGTCGGACACACAAAGGAATATATGAAGGTGTTCCTTGAGTCAGATGAGGATATCAGGAATAAAATAGTAAAAATGACGCTTGAAAATCGTTTACAAATTATACATTGAATTTTATAACTAGTTATATTAGAATGAAATGGAAAGTAGATAGAAGGACGTGAGCAGATGAAAGATTTAAGCAATACACAATTTTTTAAAGTTGAGCCGGCACCTCAGATTCAGGCAAAGGATATTCTAGAGATTGTATACAGCGCTTTGAGGGAAAAAGGTTATAATCCAGTAAATCAAATCGTAGGATACATCATGTCCGGAGACCCGACGTACATTACAAGTCATAACGGAGCCAGAAGTCTGATTATGAAGGTGGAGCGAGATGAACTGGTAGAGGAGATGCTCAAAGAATATATCAAGAACCAGGGCTGGAAATAGAAGATGAGAGTACTTGGACTTGATTACGGGACAAAGACAGTGGGAGTGGCGATAAGTGACCCGCTGGGAATTACAGCGCAGGCTGTTGAGACGATTGTGAGAAAAGCGGAGAACAAACTTCGCCAGACCCTTGCCAGAATCGAGAGTTTGGCAAAGGAAAACAGTGTGGAGAAGATTGTACTCGGCTTTCCAAAGCATATGAACAACGACATAGGAGAACGCGCGAAACGTACGCTGGAGTTCAAGGAAATGCTGGAGAGGCGTACCGGGCTGGAAGTGATTTTATGGGATGAACGGCTGACCACGGTGGAGGCAGAGAGAACTTTGATCGAGAGCAGTATAAGGCGTGAAGAGCGCAAGAAATATATCGATAAGATTGCGGCAGTGTTTATTCTGCAGGGATATCTGGATTCCATATATCATGACAATGAGCGTAAAGGAGAAAAACATGGAGAAGATTAAGTTTGTATTGGACGGAACAGAGGAAACAGAGTTTTTTGTCCTGGAACAGACGAGGATCAACGGTGTTTCTTACCTTCTTGTCTCAGATTCTGAAGACGATGAAGCGGAATGTCTGATCCTGAAAGATACGAGTACAGATGAGGACAGGGACAGTATTTACGAGATTATTGAAGATGACACAGAATTATTGGCCGTATCAAAGATGTTTGAAGAACTTTTGGAAGACACAACAATTGAATTATAAGTATTAGAATGAAGTGAAACTTTTGCGTATATAAGATAGATTACAAAAGCCATAAGGCTGTTGCAATAGACGAGCCATGTCGGGGAGTATCATCCGGATTTGCAGTACTGAGGAGAAAAAGAGGACGGACAGAGTCAGGATTTCCTTAAAAATGCGGATAGGTAGACCCGCTGACATTGCATGTAGTAAAACAAAATGTGCGGAAGAGTTAGATTTATGGAGGTGTAGTTTTGAGAAAAGGAAACAATTCAAAATTGAGAATCATTCCTTTGGGCGGACTGGAACAGATAGGAATGAACATTACTGCCTTTGAATACGAAGACAGTATTATTGTCGTGGACTGCGGTCTTGCATTTCCACAGGACGATATGCTTGGAGTAGATTTAGTTATACCGGATATCACGTATTTAAAAGACAATGTAGAAAAAGTGAAAGGATTTGTCATCACCCACGGGCACGAGGACCACATCGGCGCACTGCCGTATATTTTAAAAGAGCTCAATGTGCCGATCTATACGACAAAACTGACAATGGGGATCATTGAGAATAAGCTCAAAGAGCACAACCTGATGCGCAGCACAAGAAGAAAGGTTGTGCGCCACGGACAGTCCATCAATCTTGGACAGTTCCGAATTGAGTTTATCAAGACAAACCACAGTATTCAGGATGCATCGGCGCTTGCCATCTATTCTCCGGCTGGAATTGTCGTTCACACAGGGGATTTTAAAGTGGACTATACGCCGGTATTCGGCGATGCCATTGATCTGCAGCGCTTTGCAGAGATTGGGAAAAAGGGTGTTCTGGCACTGATGTCCGACAGTACCAATGCGGAGAGACCAGGATTTACCATGTCTGAACGCACGGTTGGAAGAACCTTTGACAATATCTTTTCGGAGCACAGAAACACGAGGATCATCATTGCCACATTTGCATCCAATGTAGACCGTGTGCAGCAGATCATAAATTCGGCGTACAAATACGACAGAAAAGTGGTTGTTGAGGGAAGAAGTATGGTGAACATCATCTCCACGGCATCAGAACTTGGATATCTGCAGATTCCGGACAAGACATTGATCGACATTGACCAGCTTAGAAATTATCCGGACGAAAAGACAGTGATTATCACAACGGGAAGCCAAGGCGAGTCTATGGCTGCCCTTTCCAGGATGGCTGCGGATGTGCATAAAAAAGTGACGATCAAGCCGGGAGACACTGTTATCTTCAGCTCCAACCCGATTCCAGGAAATGAAAAAGCAGTATCACGCGTGATCAATGAGCTTTCCCAGAAAGGGGCTGATGTTATCTTTCAGGATGCCCATGTGTCCGGACATGCATGTCAGGAGGAGTTGAAACTGATCTATTCTTTGATCAAACCGAAATATGCGATCCCGGCTCACGGAGAGTACAGGCATTTGAAGGCAAATGCAGGGATTGCCCAGTCACTTGGTATTCCGAAGGAGAATATTTTTATCCTACAGTCAGGGGATGTGATCGAGCTTTCCCAGGACAGCGCAAAAGTCGTGGATAAAGTACACACCGGAGCAATCCTCGTAGATGGACTTGGTGTCGGAGATGTCGGAAATATCGTACTGAGAGACAGGCAGCATTTGGCAGAAGATGGAATCCTGATCGTTGTGCTCACTTTGGAAAAGGGGACAAACAGACTTTTGGCGGGGCCGGACATTGTGTCCAGGGGATTTGTCTATGTCAGAGAGTCCGAAAGTCTGATGGAGGAGGCAAGACAGGTGCTATACAATACGCTTGAGGACTGTCTTAGAAACCGGAATGCAGACTGGAGTAAGATTAAAAATGCAATCCGTGATACGATGAATGATTTTATCTGGAAGAGGACAAAGAGAAAACCTATGATTCTTCCGATCATTATGGATGTGAATGTATAAGTATATGAAGACTTGCGGGAGGGCATCGCAGAATTATGATTTTGCGGGCCCTCTCTTGATGCGCCACAGGAGGAAAAAAGATGATAGTAGAGGAAAGGATGGTATCCTTTATACGTTCTCTGGAACAGGAAAACACCCCTATCCTGGAAGAGATAGAAAGTGAGGCCCTCAAAGACAAGGTCCCTATTATCCGAAAAGAGATGCAGAGTTTTTTAAAGGTTCTGCTTTTAATAAAAAAGCCGGCGAGGATTTTGGAGGTCGGGACAGCAGTTGGATTTTCTGCCATTTTGATGAGTGAATATATGCCGAAAGGGTGCATCATCGACACTATTGAAAAGTATGAGAAGAGAATTCCCATTGCACGGGAAAATTTTAGAAGGGCAGGGAAAGAAGACTGTATCTCTCTGCTCAAAGGAGATGCACTGGAAATTATGCGCTCTCTTTCTGGACCGTATGATTTTATCTTTATGGATGCTGCGAAAGCACAGTATATCAGTTATTTTCCAGAGGCAGTGCGGTTGCTTGGCAAAGGAGGAGTACTTCTTTCGGACAATGTGCTGCAGGATGGGGATATCATAGAATCCAGGTTTGCAGTGGAGCGAAGAAATCGTACGATCCACAGCAGAATGAGGGAGTACCTTTACACTTTGAAACATGATGAAAGACTGGAAACGTCCATTGTCCCTATCGGGGACGGGGCGGCTCTGAGTATAAAGAAATAAAGGAGAGAAGACAATGGCAAGATATCCTGAATTGCTGATTCCGGCGAGCAGCCTGGAGGTATTAAAGACTGCAGTCATATTTGGGGCTGATGCAGTGTACATTGGAGGAGAGGCATTTGGACTTCGGGCAAAGGCAAAAAATTTTTCCATGGAAGAGATGAAGGAAGGTATTGCATTTGCTCACGAACACGATGTAAAAGTATATGTGACCGCGAATATTCTGGCGCATAATGATGACCTGGAGGGAGTCAGAGCATATTTTGAGGAGTTAAAAGAAATAGGGCCGGATGCGCTCATTATTGCAGACCCGGGGGTGTTTGAGATTGCCAAAGAGATTTGTCCGGACATTGAAAGGCATATTAGTACGCAGGCCAACAACACAAACTATGGAACTTATAATTTTTGGTATCGCCAGGGAGCAAGCCGCGTGGTGTCTGCAAGGGAACTCTCTCTTGAGGAGATCAAAGAAATCCGCGCTCATATTCCAAAAGAGTTGGAGATAGAGACATTCGTACACGGCGCTATGTGTATCTCTTATTCCGGAAGATGTCTGCTGAGCAACTATTTTACCGGAAGAGATGCCAACAGGGGGGCGTGTACTCATCCTTGCAGATGGAAGTATGCAGTTGTTGAGGAGAAAAGGCCGGGTGAGTATTTGCCGGTCTATGAAAACGAGAGAGGTACCTATATTTTCAATTCCAAGGATCTGTGCATGATAGAACATATTCCGGAAATCCTGGATGCGGGAATTGACAGTCTGAAAATCGAAGGGCGGATGAAGACAGCACTTTATGTGGCTACTGTGGCGAGAACATACAGAAAAGCCATTGATGATTATCAGAAGGATCCAAAACTCTATGAAAAAAATATGCCGTGGTATTTGGAACAGATATCCAACTGTACGTACCGCCAGTTTACAACCGGATTTTTCTTTGGTAAACCCGATGAGACAACGCAGATATACGACAGCAACACGTATGTGAAGGAGTACACTTACCTTGGCATCATTGGGAAGGAAAAAGACGGCATGTATAGGATTGAGCAGAGAAATAAATTTTCCGTTGGGGAAGAGATTGAGATCATGAAACCAAACGGGGACAATCTTGTGGCAACCGTAAAGAGGATCCTGGATGAAGAGGGGAACGAACAGGGGAGCGCACCACATCCAAAACAGGTGCTCTATGTAGACCTTGGGGTGAAAGCGGACAAGTTTGATATTTTGAGAAGAAAAGAGGAGTAAAAGTCCGGCGAAAAAGGAGCGGAGAGTCCGCTTCTTTTTCGGGAGCTGGTTTAAAAGTGAGCGCGCAGTTTTTCGATGGCGCTTTTTTCAATTCGGGACACATAGGAGCGGGAAATGCCGAGCAAAGCGGCGATTTCCCGCTGCGTGTATTCCTCTTCGTTGTAGAGGCCGTAGCGCATTTTCAGGACAAGACGTTCTCTTTTGGAGAGTGTGGATTCCAGAGTCTGATACAGTTTTTTGATATCCTCTTTTAAGGCCAGCTGATCCTGCACAGTTGTCTCATCGGATTCAATGATGTCGAAGAGCTGGATCTCATTGCCCTCCCTGTCTGTTCCGATTGGCTCATAGAGTGAGACTTCTCTGGAGATTTTTTTGTGGGATCGCAAAAGCATGAGAATTTCATTTTCTATGCAGCGGGCAGCATAGGTAGAAAGACGGCTGTTTTTGGAGGGGTCGAATGTCACAACCGCTTTGATCAGTCCGATGGTTCCGACGGAGAGAAGGTCTTCAGAGTCTTCCCCGTAATTCTGGTATTTTTTTACAATGTGCGCAACCAGTCTTAAATTACGCTCGATCAGGATGTGTTTTGCTTGAAGGTCGCCTTCTGTATATTTTTGCAGGTAATAAGCCTCTTCTTCGGGAATCATAGGTTTTGGAAATGCTTTCAAGAAAAACACCTCAAAGCGTATTTAATATAACGTATGAGAGGACAAAATGGATTGTGCTTTTCCAAGAAGATTTGGAGTTGTACGATTTTGATGAAACACGATAAGGAGGAAAGAGATGATACATCAGGAAATTCCTGTTGTCCTGGAAAAAATCAGGACAGAAGCGAAACTTTATACTTATTTTTGGGAAAATTCAAAGGAACTTTATGACGGAAGAAGAAGGCCTGTCGTGATCATCTGCCCGGGAGGCGCCTACCGCATGACATCCGACAGGGAGGCGGAATCTTTGGCGATCAAGTTTATGGAGATGGGGTGCCATGCAGCGGTCCTCCGTTACAGCGTGGCTCCTCAAAAGCTCTGGCCAAAGGTATTTTTGGAACTTGGATGGTGTGTCAAGATACTTCGGGAGAGGGCAGACGAATGGTATATTGAACCGGATAAAATCATTGTGCAGGGCTCGTCTGCGGGAGGACATCTGGCAGCCGGATATAGCAGTTTCTGGAAGGAAGAGTGGATGAAAAGCTCCCTGCATGTTTCAGACGCGGAACTGTTAAGGCCAAATGGGCAGATACTTAGTTATCCGGTTATCTCTTCCGGTGAATATGGACACAGGGAAAGTTTTTGCAATCTTTGCGGAGAGAAGTATGATGTGCTCAAGGAAAAAGTATCTTTGGAAAAACAGGTGAGCGATGCAGTTCCTCCAACCTTTATCTGGCATACATTTGAAGATACAACGGTTCCTGCGGAAAATGCCATGTTGTATGCGCGGGCGTTGAGAGAACATGGGATTGTCACAGAATTTCATTTGTTTCCAAAAGGCGCACATGGACTTGGAAGTGCGGATGGACTGGGGCTTTCCGAGGATGGAAGAGGTTTTCAAAAGGAATGCGCTGTATGGATGAAACTGGTTCGTCCCTGGATTGAAAATCTGCCGTTTTAGTACAAAAAGCAAGGGAAAACGAGAAACAAAAAAGAAAATCCCTTGCTTTTTTTGTATATATATGTATAATGATAACTATATTACGTTCTAACTCATTTCATGACATTTCGTCAATGATTTCAGAAAAAGAAAGGAAAAATTTCATGTACTGTAAAGTGATGTCAGCGGTTCTCAAGGGACTTAAGACAGAGTTTGTCTGTGTTGAGACCGATATTCAAAACGGGCTGCCCATGCTTCATATGGTTGGCTGCCTGGCTTCCGAGGTCAAAGAGTCTGGGGAGAGGATAAAAGCTGCAGCCAAAAATATGGGAATGGGAATCCCGGCAAAAAAGATTATCGTGAATCTGGCTCCAGCATGGGTGAGAAAGAGCGGGGCTGCATTTGATCTGCCTATAGGAGTGTCCATTCTCGGTGCTCTGATGGAGATTCCAAAAGAAAATCTGGAGAATGTACTCATTCTTGGTGAACTTGGACTGGACGGCAGTGTCCGTCCTATGAGGGGGCTTCTTCCCATGGTGCTTCACGCAAAGACACAAGGTGTGAAAACGTGCGTCATCCCTCATGGAAATCTGAAAGAGGGGAAGATGGCAGAAGGAATGCGGCTCATAGGGGTGAGCTCTTTGAAGGAAACAATAGAATTTTTAAAGGAGGGAAGAGTTCCCAGACATAGAACAGCCAGAAAAAAAGAAAAAAAGGAAAAATGCATTCCGGATTTTTCGGACATCAAAGGACAGAGGACATTAAAGAGGGCTGCGGAGGTGGCAGTGTGCGGAGGTCATAATATGCTGATGGTGGGGCCACCTGGAGCAGGAAAGACGATGATCGCAAAACGGATGGCAGGTATTCTGCCCAAGATGGGAGAGCAAGAAAAGCTTGAGATCATGAAAATATACAGTGTACTTGGACTGTTGGATGAGATGGAAGGAGAGGAGCAAAGGCCGTTCCGGGAAGTTCACCACACTATTACAAAAGCAGCCCTCATTGGCGGCGGGATTGTGCCAAAACCTGGGGAATTGAGTCTTGCAAATGGAGGAATCCTGTTCTTAGATGAACTTGCGGAATTTCAAAGAGGGGTGCTGGAGGTATTGAGACAGCCTTTGGAGGAGAGGCAGATCCGCCTTGTGCGAAACTCTGGAAACTATGTTTTCCCAGCGGACTGTATAGTGGTGGCTGCAACGAATGCATGTCCATGCGGAAATTTTCCAGACCTTTCGGCATGCACCTGTACACCTTCACAGAGGAGAAATTACTTTGGCAGAATCAGTCAGCCTTTTTTGTCCAGAATCGATATCTGTGTTGAGGCGCCGAAGATACAATTCAAGGATATTTCCGCAGACGGACAGGAGGAGACATCTGCATTGATCCGAAAACGAATTGAAAAAGCAAGGGAGATACAGGAAAAGCGATTTGGGAACAAGAGCATGGTCAATGCCAAGATGGGGATAAAGGAGATAGAAAGATTTTGCATCATGGATGGGGAGGCGAAGGACTGCCTTAAGGAGGCGTACACAGCACTTGGTTTGACGCCGAGGCTTTACCACAAAATATTGAGAGTGGCCAGGACGATCGCAGATCTAAAGGGCGATGAAAAGATAAAAAGAATACAGATAAGGGAGGCGCTTGGATATCGTGTCATGGAGCAAAGAAATTGGAGAGAGTGAATGGGGTAGTATGTGGAAGTATGGAATGTGGCTTTCCACAGTGAAAGGCATTTCACTGGCAAAGAAACGAAAAATGAATCCAAAACTTCTGTATCATAATATAGAAGAAATGAACTTATATACCGAATATGGGCTTTCTGACAAACAAATCCTGTCTCTAAAAGAGAGCAAAAAAACGTGGGAAATGGAGAGGCAGATGGAAGTTTTGAGGAAAAAGAACATAGCATTTGTTCCTTTTTTTACAGAGGAATACCCAGAAAAGCTTTTAAAGATCCCGTCAAGTCCTTATGGTTTATATGTGAAAGGAAAACTTCCAAACAAGAAAAAAAGATCAGTTGCTATTATCGGAGCAAGAATGTGCAGCAATTACGGAAAGGGTATGGCATCGCTCTTCGCAAAGGAACTTGCAGTGGCTGGTGTGGAGATTGTGAGCGGCATGGCTCATGGGATTGACAGTATTGCACAGAAAAGTGCATTGGATGCCAGGGGAATGACATTTGCAGTGCTCGGGTGCAGTGTGGATATTTGTTATCCAAGGGAAAATTTTTCACTGTACATGGAGATATTGGAAAAAGGGGGAGGCATTTTGAGTGAATATCCTCCCTCCACCCCACCCCTTGCCAAAAATTTTCCGGCTAGAAACCGTATCATCAGCGGTCTTTCGGATGCTGTCCTTGTCATGGAGGCAAAAGAGAAAAGCGGATCACTTATAACCGCTGACATGGCGCTGGAGCAGGGAAGGGATGTGTATGCACTGCCGGGAGATGTGACAAGTGCGTTAAGCCGCGGATGCAACCAGCTTTTAAGACAGGGGGCAGGTGTGCTGATATCGCCCGGGGAGACGCTTTTGGACCTTGGGATTATAAATACTGGAAAGAAACAAGAAAAAAATGAAAATAAAATAATGCTTGAAAGTGCCGAAAATATGGTGTATAGTTGCCTTGGTCTACATCCAAAAAGTCTGGAAGAACTTTCAGACGAAATTTCCATGAATATACCGGAACTTTTAGACATATTGATTGCATTGGAAATCAAAGGATGTATTTGTGAAATAGGAAAAAATTATTATGCGAGAGTAGAATCGACCATTGAAATATAAGGAGGATGTTATATGGCCCGGTATCTTGTAATTGTAGAATCTCCGGCGAAGGTAAAAACCATCAAAAAGTTTTTGGGCAGTAATTATGTTGTTGCCGCATCAAATGGGCATGTGAGAGATTTGCCAAAAAGTCAGCTCGGTATTGACGTGGAGCATGATTTTGAACCAAAATATATCACCATCAGAGGAAAAGGTGATATCCTTGCCAATTTGAGAAAGGAAGCAAAAAAGGCAGATAAAGTCTATCTGGCAACTGACCCGGACCGTGAAGGGGAGGCTATCGCGTGGCATCTTTCCAAAGCTTTAAAAGTGGACAGCAAAAAGATGTACCGGATTAGCTTTAACGAGATTACAAAGAGTGCTGTAAAGGCATCGATCAAACAGGCTAGGGAAATCGATACAAATCTGGTGGATGCACAGCAGGCAAGACGAGCCCTTGATAGAATCGTGGGATATCGCATCAGTCCGGTTCTCTGGGCAAAGGTAAAAAGAGGGTTAAGTGCAGGCCGTGTGCAGTCTGTGGCGCTTCGTATCATTGCGGACCGTGAAGAAGAGATCAATGCATTTATCCCGGAAGAATACTGGACATTGGAAGGGACCTTCCGTGTGGAAGGGGAGAAGAAACCTCTGAAAGCGAAATTCTACGGGACAGAAAAAAGTAAAATGAATATTCATTCCAAAGAAGAATTGGATGAAATCTTAAAAAAAGTAGAAAATGCTGCTTACCGTGTTGCGGAAGTAAAAAAAGGGGAGCGCTCTCAGAAAGCGCCTGTTCCGTTTACGACGAGCACATTGCAGCAGGAGGCATCAAAGGCGCTGAATTTTGCAACGCAGAAGACGATGCGCATTGCGCAGCAGCTATATGAAGGAATCGACATCAAAGGGAATGGAACAGTCGGTGTGATAACCTATCTGCGTACCGATTCCACCCGTATTTCCGAGGAGGCAGACACTGCTGTGAGGGAATATATTGGTCAGGTATACGGGGAAGAGTATGTAGCGGAGAAGGAAGGAAAAAAAGAGTCAGGGAAGAAGATTCAGGATGCCCATGAGGCTATCCGTCCGACAGATCCTGCAAGGACCCCGGCTTCATTGAAAGAATCCTTGACAAGGGATCAGTTCCGGCTGTACCAGCTTATCTGGAAACGTTTTCTTGCAAGCAGGATGAAACCAGCGAAATATGAGACAACATCCGTTAAGATTGCAGCAGATGAATATCGCTTTTCAGTTGCTGCATCCAAACTTGTATTTGACGGATTTCGAAATGTATACGTGGAGTCCGGAGAGGAGAAGGCGGAGGGGAATCTGCTTGTCAAAGGGCTGGACAAAGATTCTGTTCTCTCAAAAGAGTCCTTTGAATCAAAACAGCATTTTACCCAGCCCCCGGCTCATTATACGGAGGCAGCGCTTGTCAAGACGCTGGAGGAGCTTGGGATCGGACGCCCGAGTACGTACGCTCCGACCATTTCAACCATCATTGCAAGGCGTTATGTGGCAAAGGAGAATAAAAATCTCTATCTTACTGAGATTGGGGAAGTTGTAAACAATATTATGAAAAAATCCTTTGAGAGCATTGTGGATGTGAATTTTACAGCCTATATGGAGGGGCTTTTGGACCTGGTAGCAGAAGGAAAGGTGGAGTGGAAGTCTGTCATCAGCAATTTTTATCCTGATCTGGATGAAGCAGTGAAAAAAGCGGAAAAAGAGCTGGAGAGCGTGAAGATCGAAGACGAGGTGACAGATGTCATCTGTGAGGAGTGCGGCCGGAACATGGTGGTGAAATACGGACCTCACGGAAAGTTTCTTGCCTGTCCAGGGTTTCCTGAGTGCAGAAATACAAAACCTTATCTGGAAAAAGCAGGGGTGGCCTGCCCTCTGTGCGGGAAAGAGGTTGTGATCCGAAAGACCAAAAAGGGACGAAAATACTATGGATGTGAGAATAATCCGGAATGTGAGTTTATGTCATGGCA
Organism: Lachnoclostridium sp. An181; assembly: GCF_002160325.1. Lineage (GTDB taxonomy): Bacteria > Bacillota > Clostridia > Lachnospirales > Lachnospiraceae > An181. The sequence continues at coordinate 102,545 of NZ_NFKJ01000003.1, read as the reverse complement.
AAAACCTTCTGAAAAGAGATGTCCAAGATGTGGAAAATACATGACTGAAAAGGGAAATAAACTTGTCTGCAGCGACGCTCAGTGCGGATATTTTGAAGAAAAAGTGAAAAATTAGAAAAAATGTTGAATTGTGATAAATTGTATGATAACATTACAAATGAAAAGTGATTTGTGTTTGGCAAAATGTTATTAATGAAAAAGGCACAGAATCAAATAATCTTAATTGGAGGAAGAAAAAATGAGCGTACAGTTGTTGGATAAAACTCGAAAAATTAATAAACTGCTCCATAACAACAATTCCAGTAAGGTGGTGTTTAATGATATCTGTGAGGTACTTACGGAAATACTGGCCTCGAACGTGCTTGTAGTAAGTAAAAAGGGAAAAGTTCTTGGTATCGGAAAATGCTTGGGTGTTGAGTTGATCAATGAATTGATTACATCTGAAGTGGGAACTCACATTGACGGACTTTTAAATGAGCGTCTGTTGAGCATTCTTTCCACGAAGGAGAATGTAAATCTTCAAACACTTGGATTTTCAAAGGATGTTGTAGAAAACTATCAGGCGATCATCACTCCGATCGACATTGCGGGAGAGCGTCTCGGAACACTGTTCCTTTACAAGATGAATGCGACATACGATATCGATGATATTATCTTAAGTGAGTACGGCACAACTGTAGTTGGACTTGAAATGCTTCGTTCCGTGAACGAAGAAAATGCTGAGGAAGCCAGAAAAGAGCAGATTGTTCAGTCAGCTATCGGGACACTTTCCTTTTCAGAGTTGGAAGCAATTATTCATATTTTCGACGAACTGGAAGGGACGGAAGGGATTCTTGTGGCGAGCAAGATTGCGGACAGAGTGGGAATCACAAGGTCTGTTATCGTTAACGCCCTGCGCAAATTTGAGAGTGCAGGGGTGATTGAATCCAGGTCTTCCGGAATGAAAGGAACATACATTAAGGTCGTAAACGACTATGTGTTCAAGGAAATTGAATCTTTAAAGAAAGAAAAAATGAAAAAGTAAAAAGTAATTTGGGAAGAATAAAAGGATGCTGCAAACACTGGAGATAAAAGGTTAGCGTTTTGCAGCATCCTTTTTTACGAAAGGAGAGCCATTCATGTTTGAAGGAATGCGGGCAGGGCTTGAATTAAAAAAGGTGATTCTCGATGAAGAGAAAAGGGCGCGCGTTTATTATAACTGCAGGATTCTTGCGTATGATGGGGAAAAAGAATGCATATATTTGGTGATGGAGGAGGGGACATTGCGGGAGATTCTTTTGGATGCGGTCTATGAGTGCACTATTTTTGAGAAAGAGCCTGTTATCTGTGAGGGCGTTGTCATGGAAAGATACTTTTCAAAAGAGGGAAGAACATTAAAATTTCAGATAAAAAACGGGTTTTATCATTCTATAAAATAAATATAAAGTGAAAAGAAACCGGTTGACAAGTGGAAAGAGGAGTGCTATTTTATTACTAGATTAAAAATAGCACTCGTTTTTAGTGAGTGCTAATAAGAATAGAGGAGGAATTGACCATGAAATTAAAACCATTGGGTGACAGAGTTGTATTGAAACAATTGGAAGCAGAAGAGACAACAAAATCAGGAATCGTACTTCCGGGGCAGGCAAAAGAAAAGCCGCAACAGGCGGAAGTGATCGCAGTTGGTCCTGGTGGAGTTGTGGACGGAAAAGAAGTTACAATGAATGTTGCAGTGGGAAATCAGGTTATCTACTCAAAGTATGCAGGGACAGAAGTGGAACTGGACGGAGAAGAATATATCATTGTCAGACAGAGTGATATTCTTGCAGTTGTTGAATAGAGAAAAAGAAAAGCAGATATAGACATAGTTTAGGAGGTCTTTGAAATGGCAAAGGAAATTAAATTTGGTGCAGAAGCAAGAAGTGCATTGGAAACAGGTGTAAATAAACTTGCAGATACTGTAAGAGTGACATTGGGACCAAAAGGAAGAAACGTTGTGCTTGACAAATCTTTTGGCGCTCCATTGATTACAAATGATGGTGTTACGATTGCAAAAGAAATTGAACTTGAGGATGCTTTTGAAAACATGGGAGCACAGCTGATCCGTGAAGTGGCATCCAAGACAAATGACGTAGCTGGTGACGGTACAACGACAGCCACAGTACTTGCACAGGCAATGGTTCACGAGGGAATGAAAAACCTGGCAGCAGGTGCAAATCCGATCGTTCTCCGCAAGGGTATGAAAAAGGCGACAAGCGCTGCAGTGGATGCGATCTTAAAGATGAGCAGCAAAGTCAGCGGCAAAGAACAGATTGCAAGAGTTGCAGCAATTTCTGCAAGCGACGATGAGGTAGGAGCTATGGTTGCGGACGCTATGGAAAAGGTTTCCAATGACGGTGTCATTACAATCGAAGAATCCAAGACAATGAAGACAGAGCTTGACTTAGTAGAAGGTATGCAGTTTGACAGAGGATATGTTTCCGCATATATGGCTACAGATATGGATAAGATGGAAGCAAATCTGGAAGATCCATACATTCTGATCACAGATAAAAAGATTTCTAACATTCAGGAAATTCTTCCGCTTTTGGAGCAGGTTGTGCAGTCCAGCGCAAAACTTCTTATCATCGCTGAAGACGTTGAGGGAGAGGCTTTGACAACTCTCATCGTCAACAAACTGCGCGGAACATTCAATGTAGTGGCAGTAAAAGCTCCGGGATATGGCGACAGAAGAAAAGAGATGCTCAAAGATATCGCAATCCTGACAGGCGGACAGGTGATTTCAGAAGAGCTTGGACTTGATTTAAAAGAGACAACGTTGGATCAGCTTGGACGTGCAAAATCCGTAAAGGTTCAGAAAGAGAACACAGTGATTGTGGACGGATACGGACAGAAAGAAGAAATCAACGCACGTGTCGCACAGATCAAGAAACAGATTGAAGAGACAACTTCTGATTTTGACAGAGAAAAATTACAGGAAAGACTTGCAAAACTGGCAGGTGGAGTTGCTGTTATCCGTGTGGGAGCGGCGACAGAGACAGAGATGAAGGAAGCAAAACTTCGTATGGAAGATGCTCTTGCAGCAACGAGAGCTGCAGTGGAAGAGGGAATCATTGCAGGAGGCGGATCTGCTTATATCCACGCTACAAAGGAAATCTCAAAACTTGTTGCATCTTTGGAAGGAGACGAGAAGACCGGTGCGAATGTAATCCTCAAAGCTTTGGAGGCGCCATTGTACCACATCACAGCCAATGCAGGGCTGGAAGGATCCGTGATCATTAATAAGGTAAGAGAGCTGGAGCCAGGCATGGGATTCGATGCATATACAGAACAGTATGTGGACATGGTAAAAGCAGGTATTCTTGACCCTGTAAAAGTGACAAGAAGTGCTCTGCAGAATGCAACAAGCGTTGCATCCACTTTGCTTACAACAGAATCTGTTGTTGCAAATATCAAAGAAGAGACACCGGCAATGCCGGCGGGCGGAGCCGGAATGGGCATGATGTAAAGAAAACAAAGGGTGCTGTAGGAAAGAAACTGCAGCATCCTTTTTGCATTGTGGAGCAATTTGTCTGCTCTGTTTTTGGGAAACTTCCAGTGCCAGGACTTGTGAAACTTCATTTATTTGTGATAGAATAGGCAATAGAAAAACGGAGGTTGGGAAGATGAATGATTTTTATACGGAACAATTATTGAAAAGAAGGACGCCAGTTTCTGAGATGGCGTTGGTTGTGGTGCTGGCAGTAATCGGAATTGCAGCGCTTGCCATGACTCCCATGACGATTTTTGCTCCGCTTGTGGCAATTGTATTTCTTGCGGTCGCCATCTTTAAGGCGAGAAACTCAAACCAGGAGTTTGAGTATTTGTACATGAACGGGGAGCTGGATATTGACAGAATCATTGCAAAGTCAAAGAGAAAACAGGTTTTTTCAGGAAGTTTAAACCAGCTGGAGCTTTTAGTGAAAGCGAATTCCCATGAATTGGATGCTTACGCAAGTGCACCTCTAAAAGAGTTTAGCTCCGGCATGCATAAAGACAGAGAGTGCGTGGCAGTGTATGTAAAAGACGGACAGAGTATGAGGATTGTCTTTGAGCCAAATGACAGGATTTTGGAAGCATTCCGCATGCAGGCGCCGAGGAAAGTCAGAATTTAGTATTGACAGGAACCGAACTTTTTTGTAGTATAACTGTTAAACAATTCAAGCAAGATAAAATTTAATGAGGAGGATAAAATCATGGGTAAAATTATTGGAGAAGGTATTACTTTTGATGATGTGCTGCTTGTTCCGGCATATTCAGAAGTGATTCCAAACCAAGTTGATTTATCAACTAATTTGACAAAGACTATCCGCTTAAACATTCCGATGATGAGTGCGGGAATGGACACGGTGACAGAGCACCGGATGGCGATTGCGATGGCCAGACAGGGAGGAATCGGAATCATCCACAAAAACATGTCCATTCAGCAGCAGGCAGAAGAAGTGGACAAAGTAAAGAGGTCTGAGAACGGTGTTATCACAGACCCATTTTATTTATCGCCGGAGCACACACTTGCGGATGCAAATGAACTGATGGCGAAATTCCGCATTTCAGGTGTGCCGATCACAGAGGGAAAGAAATTAGTTGGTATCATTACAAACCGTGATTTAAAATTTGAAGAAGATTTTACAAAGAAGATCAAAGAATCAATGACTTCTGAAAATCTGATCACAGCTCCTGAAGGAATTACATTGGAGGAAGCTAAAAAAATCCTGGCAAAAGCCAGAAAGGAAAAGCTTCCGATCGTAGATAAAGATTTCAATTTAAAAGGTCTTATCACGATCAAAGATATTGAAAAACAGATTAAATATCCACTCTCCGCAAAGGATGCCCAGGGAAGGCTTCTGTGCGGTGCTGCTGTGGGGATTACGGCAAACTGTCTGGAGCGTGTGGACGCATTGGTGCAGTCAAAAGTCGATGTGATCGTCATGGATTCTGCACACGGACATTCCGCTAATGTTTTGAGAACAGTTAGAATGGTAAAAGAAAAATATCCGGATCTTCCTGTGATCGCAGGAAATGTAGCAACCGGTGAGGGCACAAAGGCATTGATCGAGGCCGGAGTTGACGCGGTGAAAGTGGGAATTGGACCGGGCTCCATCTGTACGACACGTGTTGTGGCAGGTATCGGCGTCCCTCAGGTTACAGCTGTTATGGACTGCTATGCGGTTGCAAAAGAGTACAATATCCCGATTATCGCGGATGGAGGAATCAAGTATTCTGGAGACATGACAAAGGCGATCGCAGCCGGAGCAAACGTATGTATGATGGGCAGCATCTTTGCGGGATGCGATGAAAGCCCGGGAACATTTGAGTTGTACCAGGGAAGAAAATACAAAGTATATCGTGGAATGGGATCCATCGCAGCGATGGAGAACGGCAGCAAGGACCGTTATTTCCAGTCCGATGCCAAGAAACTGGTGCCGGAAGGCGTGGAAGGTCGTGTGGCTTATAAAGGGACCGTTGAGGACACTGTATTCCAGCTCATGGGCGGCTTACGTGCAGGTATGGGATACTGTGGTACAAAGACAGTGGAGGAATTGAAAGCAAATGGAAGATTTGTCAAGATTTCAGCAGCGTCTTTGAAGGAAAGCCATCCACATGATATCCACATTACAAAAGAGGCGCCAAACTACAGTGTAGATGAATAGAATGCGTCTGGGGAGAGGGTATTGCAAAATAGAGGTTTTGCAATACCCTCTTTTGATGATGGGGAAAGACAAGGAGGAAGGGCAGTGAAAATATTTAAAGCATCTTTAGACTGGCTGGAAAAGCCGGAGGTGTTTGCGGTGAACCGGATGAGGGCACACTCGGATCATAAATTCTATGAGACCTGGTCTGAGATTGAAAACGGAAAAATGGAGTTAAGACAGTCCTTAAATGGTATCTGGCATTTTTCCTATGCGCGTTCCCAAAAGGAGAGAAAAGAAAATTTTTACAGAGGAGATTTTGGGTTTCGGGGATTTGGGAGAATTGAAGTTCCGGGACATATTGAGCTACAGGGATTTGGGCAGAATCAGTATACAAATGTCAATTATCCTTGGGACGGAAGGGAAGTTCTCCAAGAAGGAGAGGTTTCAAAAGAGGAAAACCCGGTGGGCAGCTATATCCGATATTTTCAGCTTGAGAGGAAACTGGAAGGAAAACGGGTGATTCTTTCTTTTCAGGGAGTGGAGACTGCGTTCTATGTGTGGCTGAATGGAAAGTTTGTCGGATACAGTGAAGACAGTTTTACACCGGCGGAATTTGAGATCACGCCGTTTTTGAAAGAAGGCCAGAATAAACTGGCTGTGGAGGTATACAAAAGAAGTACGGCCAGCTGGCTGGAGGATCAGGATTTCTGGAGATTTTCCGGGATTTTCCGGGATGTGTATCTGTACGCGTTTCCCAAAAGTCATGTGTACGATGTGGATGTGCGGGGAGGACTTTTGGATGATTTCCGCACAGGGACTTTAAAGACGAAACTTAAGCTGTGCGGTGAAGTTTTGGAAACACAGGACGGTTATATAGAGATCATCCTTGCAGACCAGAGAGAAAAAGGGGTCTTCCAGACCCAGCTTTTGGCGTCTGAGTGCAGAAAAAAAGGAGAATTCCTTGTGCTGGATCTGGAAGTTCCGATCGGACGGGTGCGGCCGTGGAGTGCGGAGGAGCCATACCTCTACGATATGTATGTCTTTTTAAAGGACGGGCAGAAAAGTCTGGTGGAGATCGCAAGGACAAAGGTAGGATTCCGCAGGTTTGAAATCCGGGACAATGTGATGTGCCTGAATGGGAAAAGACTGCTTTTAAAAGGAGTCAACAGGCATGAGTTTAACTGTAAAAGAGGACGTGCGGTCACAAAGGAGGACATGATTTGGGATATCCGTTTTATGAAACAGCACAATATCAATGCAGTGCGCACCTCCCATTATCCGAACCAGACACTCTGGTATGAGTTGTGCGATCAGTACGGAATTTATATGATAGATGAGATGAACTTGGAGAGCCACGGCAGCTGGCAGAAAGGAAATATAAAGATGCCAGAAGGGCATTTGCCGGGCGATGCACCTGAATGGAAGGATATGCTTTTGGACAGGGCAAAGTCCATGTATGAAAGAGATAAAAACCATGTATCCATTCTCTTTTGGTCTTGCGGAAATGAATCTTACGCAGGAGAGAATATTGCCGCAGTGTCCAGGTATTTCCACGAAAAGGATAAGGAGAGGCTTGTGCAATACGAAGGCGTTTTCCATAACCGGAAGTATGATGCCATCAGTGATGTGGAGAGCCGCATGTATGCGAAACCACAGGAGATCCAGGAATATTTAGAGTCAGACCCAAAGAAACCTTATCTGAGTTGTGAGTATATGCACGCCATGGGAAATTCTCTCGGGGGACTGAAACTGTACACGGATTTGGAGCGGGAGTATTCAATGTACCAGGGAGGATTTATCTGGGATTTGATCGACCAGGCATTGATTGGATGGCGGGATGGAAAAGAGGTTCTTGCGTACGGTGGGGATTTCGGGGACCGGACATCTGACTATGAATTTTGTGGAAACGGGATTGTATTTGCGGACCGGACGATTTCACCGAAAGCCCAGGAAGTCAAGATGCTCTATTCCAATGTAAAATTGTATCCGGATGAAAAAGGGGTCAAAGTTGTAAATGACAATTGTTTTACAAATACAGATGAATTTATCTTTGTGTACGGCATTTTAAAAGATGGGGAATGTGTTTTTATCGGACAGAAAGAGATTTCCGTGCCTCCGCTTGAGAGCGCGTACATTCCTTTGGACTATCCGGATGTAAAGGAAGAAGGGGAGCTTGTGTACGAAGTATCCATGCGGCTTTTGGAGGATACGATGTGGGCGGAAAAAGGATTTGAGATTGTCTCGGGTCAGTATGTGACTGGGAAAATGAAAGGTCCGAAAAAGTCGAAAAAGCCGTGGAGGATCGTAAAAGGAGATGCCAATATCGGAGTATTCGCGGACGGGTTTGAAGCAATGTTTTCCAAAACCGAAGGTGGGATCACTTCATTAAAATATGAGGGAAAAGAATATGTTCTGCGCACACCGAAGACGAATTATTGGAGACCTTTGACGGATAATGACAGAGGAGCGGGAGCAGGCTTGGCTTTTGATATGGCTCCATGGATGTATGCGGGGCAGTGTCAGAAACTGGAAAATGTAGAGGTGGATGTTCAGGAGAGGTATTTAAAAATCAGGTATGAATACAAACTTCCGTTGTCCCAGGACGCGAGAAATATTATCACCTATAAGGTGGATTCCTGCGGAAAAATCCAGGTGACGACAAGATATGAAGGAGCAAAAAATCCGGGTATCATGCCATCCTTTGGAATGCTCTGGAAACTGGATGAAAAATATCACAACTTTCGCTATTACGGATATGGGCCTTCTGAGAATTATGTGGACCGGATGGAGGGCGCAAGGCTTGGGATCTATGAAGGCACTGCAAAGGATAATGTGACGCCTTACCTTGTCCCTCAAGAATGCGGAAACCGTGTGGGAACAAGATGGCTGGAGGTGTACGATGAGGAAGGCTGTGGTATTCGTTTCCGCGCAAAGGAGGGCACCAGTTTTGAAAGCTGTGTACTGGCGTACGGTCCATTGGAATTGGAGCAGGCCCTGCACCAGTATGAACTCCAAAAGCCGTGTTTTACCTGGGTGCGGCTCAATGCGGCCCAGATGGGAGTCGGAGGAGACGACAGCTGGGGCGCTCCTGTACACGATATCTATCTTCTTTCGCCAGACAGTGTCTACGAGATGACGTTTACGATAGAAAAAATTTAGAACCGTTTAATAAAAATATAAGGAATTTCTTCATCCATCCTAACTTTTCTGTGCTAGAATAAAAACACAAAAGATGCGGGAAGAGATACAAATGAAGAAAAGAAAAAGAATCAGTTATCAGACGAGAAGAAAACGAAAATTACAAAGACAAATCCGAGTTGGCTTTTTGTGCCTTTGTGCAGTATTCTGTGTGCTTTTGGTGAAAGGGGTTTACAAAAAGGTCACAGCAGGGTATATGGAGATCCCGGATTCCGAGATTACAGCAGAAAAGCCGGACATTCAAGTGGATCTTTTGGAGAAAAATCCGTACTCCAGGCCAGGGATCGAAATAGGGAAGATCCAGGGGATCGTCATCCATTATACGGCAAATCCGGGTTCCACGGCAAAGCAGAACAGGGATTATTTCAATGGACTGAAGGATACGCACATCACACATGCCAGCAGTCATTTTGTGGTGGGGCTGGAAGGAGAGATCGTACAGTGCATCCCCACATGGGAAATTTCCTATGCGTCCAATGACAGAAATGGGGACACGATTTCCATTGAGACATGCCATCCGGATACAAGCGGAAAGTTCACGGAAAAGACATACCGTTCGCTTGTACGGCTGACAGGATGGCTGTGCCAGAAATTTGATCTTTCATCCAGCGATGTGATCCGGCATTACGATGTGACGGGAAAAAACTGTCCGAAATATTTTGTAGAACACGAGGATGCATGGCAGATTTTTAAAGGGAACGTACAAAAAGTAGTGGATAAAGCGAACAGCCAAAAATAGCGGCAAGAGCGCAAAAGGGAGAAATCTCATTTTGCGCGTCATTGTTGCTATTTCTTTTTTGGTTTGCTATAATTAAGGTCATGTTTTGTAAAAAAAGAAACAGCGGGGAAAGAAATATGGGAGAAAATGACAAAAAAATTTCGTTTAATATTGCATTGATTGGGTTTATGGGAACAGGAAAATCCACGATCGCTGCCTGTATGCACACGCTTTACGGCATGGAGGTCGTGGAGATGGACAGTCTGATTGAAAAGAGGGAAGGCATGAGCATCCCGGAAATTTTTGAAAAATACGGGGAGGAACATTTTAGAAATCTGGAAACCAGTCTTTTGATAGAACTCCAGGGCAAAAAGAATGTTGTCATTTCCTGTGGAGGCGGAACTCCTCTTCGCAAGAAAAATGTTTCCATCATGCGAAAAACCGGAAAAGTGGTACTGTTGACGGCAAAACCGGAGAGTATTTTAGAGCGTGTGGGAGAAAATCATGACAGGCCTCTTCTCGAGGGAAATAAGAATGTTTCCTTTATTGAGGAGATGCTTAAGAAACGAAAAGACAGATATGAGGCTGCCGCGGATCTCATTGTGGCCACGGATGGAAGGACAAAAGAAGAGATATGCGATGAAATCATAGAGAAAGTATTGGAGTTGAAAAGATAGATGTTTGAGCGGTTTTTTCCGGATGAATATATGGTGTCCACCTATGTGATACCGTTTGAAGAATTGTACAAAGAAGGATACAGGGGAATTATTTTTGACATTGACAACACACTTGTTCCGCACGGAGCGCCGTCGGATGCGCGTTCCAGGGAACTGTTTCAAAGATTGAAGAAGATCGGATTTGAGACCTGTCTGCTCTCGAACAACCAGGCAGGCCGAGTGAAGATGTTCAATCAACCCATTGGCAGCCATTATATTTATAACGCACATAAGCCGTCGATAAAGAATTATGAGCAGGCTATGCAGAAGATGGGGACGGACAAAAGGACGACAGTGTTTGTGGGAGACCAGCTTTTTACGGATGTATGGGGAGCAAAAAAAGCGGGTATTCATGCCATTTTGGTTAAACCAATGCACCCGAAAGAGGAGATTCAGATCGTGCTGAAACGGTACCTCGAAAAGATCGTCTTGCGTTCGTACAAAAAACAAAACAGGAAGTAGAGAGATGAAGATTTTAAGACAGTTTACAATTATTCTTGTGATTTCATTTTTGGGAGAAGGCATCAAGATGCTCATACCGCTGCCAATTCCGTCAAGTGTGTGGGGACTTGTGCTGATGCTTGCGGCCTTGCAGTTTGGGATTGTGAAGGTGGAGCAGGTCAAAGAAGCGTCGTCATTTTTGATAGAGATTATGCCTGTGATGTTCATTCCGGCAGGAGTGGGACTGATCACCGCGTGGCCTGTGCTGAAACCGGTTTTTGTACCGGTCATGATCATCACAGCTTTTTCAACAGTCATTGTCATGGCAGTGACGGGAATTGTGACACAGAAGATGATAAAGATGGGAAGGAATGGAGAAGATGAAAACGTTTCTGATTGATTCTGTTTTCTTTGGAGCAGGGATCAGCCTGATTGCTTATGAGATCGGACTGCTCGCGAAACGAAAATTTAGGATGGCGATATTTAACCCATTGCTTATAGCGATTTTTTGCGTCATCGGGATTCTGATGGTGCTGAAAATCGATTATAAGGATTACGACAAGGGAGCGCAATATTTAAGTTACCTTTTGACTCCGGCCACTGTGTGCCTGGCCATACCTTTGTATGAGCAGCTGACTCTTCTTAGAAAAAATTTAAAGGCAGTTGCAGCGGGGATCCTCTCCGGAGTGCTATCAAGTCTTGTAAGTGTTTTTGTGCTGGCAAAACTGTTTTCCCTGTCCCATGAGATGTACGTGACCATGCTGCCGAAATCCATCACTACGGCTATTGGAATGGGGATTTCCGAGGAGCTTGGCGGAATCGCCACGATCACTGTGGCAGTGATCGTGATCACAGGTGTTTTGGGAAATATTTTTTCCGATATCATCTGTAAATGTTTCAAGATTACCCAGCCGGTGGCAAAAGGATTGGCGATCGGCACTTCCGCACATGCCATGGGGACAGCCAAGGCCATGGAGTTAGGACCTGTGGAAGGGGCCATGAGCAGTCTTGCCATTGCGGTGGCCGGACTTTTGACTGTAATAGGGGCATCCGTGTTTGCGGGCTGGATGTAGAAAATAAATCGAGTGTGGTATAAGGAAAAGCTCTTTTACAGGAGCTTTTTCTTTTTTGAAAAAAATTATGGATAATGGTATTATTTTTCTACTTGAAAAATACCCATATGGGGTATATAATGGCGCTGTAAAGAGAGGTGTTGCAAATGGATAATTACACAGAATGCTGTCATAAGACAAAAGAGCGTTCAGAAAAAGAATACAAAGATTTGATCAATCGACTTAGCAGAATTGAAGGACAGGTAAGGGGAATCAAAAAGATGGTGGAGAACGATGCCTATTGTCCGGATATTCTGATTCAGGTATCTGCAGTCAATGCAGCGCTCAACAGTTTCAATAAAGTCCTTCTTGGAAATCATATCCGTACCTGTGTGGCCCGGGATATCCGGGAGGGAAAAGAGGAAACGATCGATGAGCTTGTCGTGACGCTGCAGAAATTGATGAGGTAAGGAGGCAGAAGATGAAACAATATTCAGTGACAGGAATGAGTTGTGCTGCGTGCAGCGCAAGGGTGGAAAAAGCTGTCTTAAAAGTGCCGGGCGTTACTTCCTGTTCGGTCAGCCTTTTGACAAACTCCATGGGCGTGGAAGGGGAGGCAAAAGAATCGGATATCGTTAAGGCAGTGGAAGAAGCAGGATACGGTGCTGCGCCAAAATCTGCCGGCAAAGAAAAAAAGGATGTACAGGGAATTTCGGATGGGGAAGAAATGCTCAAAGACAAGGAAACGCCAGTGCTGAAAAGAAGGCTGATCGTATCTTTATGTCTGTTGTTTCCTTTGATGTACGTCTCTATGGGACATATGATGTGGAACTGGCCCCTTCCAAATGTTCTGGAAGGAAACCATGTAGCCATGGGATTGATCCAGCTTTTGTTTACCATCGCGGTCATGGTAGTCAATCAGAAATTTTTTATCAGCGGCTTTAAAAGTCTTTGGCACAGAGCTCCAAACATGGATACGCTTGTGGCGCTTGGTTCAACCGCTGCATTTGTGTACAGTACCTATGCACTGTTTGCCATGACAGACGCGCAAATGCGTATGGATATGACTGGAGTCATGAAGTATATGCATGAATTTTATTTTGAGTCTGCGGCTATGATTCTGACTTTGATCACAGTCGGTAAAATGCTGGAAGCCCGATCAAAAGGGAAGACAACAGATGCTCTCAAAGGTCTGATGAAACTGGCCCCAAAGACAGCGGTTGTGTTAAAAGACGGGGTGGAGATGCAAGTTTCCATTGACCAGGTAAAAAAAGGTGATATTTTTGTAGTAAGACCAGGAGAAAATATCCCGGTGGATGGAATTGTCCTTGAAGGAACAAGCGCAGTGAATGAATCTGCCCTCACCGGAGAGAGCATTCCGGTGGACAAAAAGAAGGGGGATGAGGTGTCCGCTGCCACTTTAAACCAGGAAGGGTTCCTTACATGCGAGGCATCCAGAGTGGGCGAGGACACGACCCTTTCCCAGATCATCCAGATGGTGAGCGATGCGGCTGCCACAAAAGCGCCGATCGCCAAGGTGGCGGATAAAGTGTCGGGCGTGTTTGTTCCGGTAGTCATAGGAATTGCGGTTTTGACGATCCTGGTATGGCTTTTTGCAGGGGAAAGCGTTGGATTTGCCCTGGCAAGGGGAATTTCTGTACTGGTCATCAGCTGTCCTTGTGCGTTGGGGCTTGCCACTCCGGTTGCCATTATGGTGGGAAATGGAATGGGTGCAAAGAATGGCATTATGTTTAAGACAGCGGTTTCTTTAGAGGAGGCCGGGAAAATGCAGATTGTTGCCCTCGACAAGACAGGCACGATCACCCAGGGTGAGCCAAAGGTGACAGATATCCTTCCGGCAGAGGGCATGCAAGAGGAAGAGTTTCTTGCTTTGGCGTATGCTCTGGAAAAGAAAAGTGAACATCCCCTTGCACACGCCATTTTGGCGCTTGCAAAAGAGCGGGAGATCAAAGAGCCTGGGGAGGTCCGCGACTTTACGGCGGTACCCGGAAACGGTCTGTCCGGTGAATGGAAAGGCAGTTATCTTGTGGGAGGAAATTTAAAGTTCATCAGGGAAAAGGTTCTGGTGCCAAAAGAGATGGCAGAAAAAGCCATCAGACTTTCAGAAGAAGGAAAGACTCCGCTGTTCTTTGGAAAGGATGAAACGTTTGCAGGTATCATCGCTGTGGCTGACGTGATGAAGGAGGACAGCCCGCGTGCCGTCAAAGAGTTGCAGAACATGGGAATTTCGGTTGTCATGCTCACCGGAGATAATGAGCGAACGGCAAGAGCGATCGGAAAGCAGGCAGGTGTGGACGAAGTGATCGCAGGCGTCCTTCCGGACGGAAAGGAGAGCGTTATCCGTTCTCTGAAACGAAAAGGAAAAGTGGCCATGGTGGGGGATGGCATTAATGACGCGCCGGCGCTTACAAGGGCGGATATTGGAATCGCCATCGGTGCAGGCACGGACATAGCTATTGACGCAGCGGATGTAGTGCTGATGAAAAGCAGGCTTTCGGATGTTCCGGCTGCAATCCGCCTAAGCAGAGCGACTCTGAAAAATATCCATGAGAATCTTTTCTGGGCATTTATCTATAATATCATCGGAATCCCATTGGCAGCAGGAGTTTTTATTCCGCTTGTGGGGTGGCAGTTAAATCCCATGTTCGGTGCTGCTGCCATGAGTCTTTCCAGTTTCTGTGTTGTGACCAATGCGCTCAGGCTGAATTGGTTTAAAATGTATGATGCGGGGAAAGACAAAAAAAGAAAAACAAAACAAAATAAGGAGGACATGACAATGACAAGAACTATGAAGATTGAAGGAATGATGTGCGGGCACTGCGAAGCAAGGGTGAAAAAGTGTCTGGAGGCGCTGCCTCAGGTGGATGCGGCAGATGTAAGCCATGAGGAGGGAAGAGCTGTTGTGACATTGAACGCACAGATTGCGGACGATGTGCTGAAAAAGGCTGTGGAAGATCAGGATTACAAGGTGATTGGAATCGAATAAAGAAGATGGCAGAACAATACCGTCAGCTGGTTGATCGGCTGACGGTATTTTTATAACGTTGCCGCTTTTATGTTGTAATTGAAAATTTTTGACTGACAAGATATATCATAAGGAAAACTGTGATATAATGAAAGACATTGGGATATGGAATGATTCAAAAATGAAACAATGAAAGAGTGAATAAGAAAAGAGGCGCAGGGTATGGCAGAAAGAGAAAAGAAAAAAAGACTGGTAATCGAAGAGAAAAACAAAGAGATTCTCCTTTTGGAGGATTATGCAGGGGTGGAGGAAGAGGAAAACCTAAAGCCCCAAAAAGAAGTGAACGGTTTTTTAGTGCGGCCGGGATTCTACGAGATCAACGGCGCATCGGCCCTGCCCAATGGTGTCAATTTTACTGTGACGTCCCATTCCGCCTATTCCTGCGAACTTTTGCTGTTTCGAAGGAAAGAACAAGAACCGTATGCAGTGATTCCATTTCCGCCGGAATACAGGGTCGGAAAGGTATATTCTATGTTTGTATTCGGGCTGAATATTGAAGAATTTGAGTATGCCTACCGCCTGGATGGACCAAATGAACCTCAAAAGGGCCTTATTTTTGACAAGAGCAAATATATTTTGGATCCCTACGCCAAGGCAGTGACAGGACAAAGAGAGTGGGGAGTGAAACTATCAGGAGGAGAGTTTTATAAGGCCAGGGTTGTGCACAATAACTTTACATGGGGAAATTGTGAAAAGCCCAACATTCCCTTGAATGACAGCATCATCTACGAGATGCATGTGCGGGGATTTACGAAAAGCAGTACTTCGGCAGTGAAACATCCGGGGACTTTTGATGGTATCCGTGAAAAGATCCCTTATCTGAAAGAGCTGGGGATCAATGTGGTGGAGTTGATGCCGATTTTTGAGTTCGATGAAATGAGAAATGCACGGGAAGTGGACGGCACAAAACTTCTGGACTACTGGGGATACAATCCCGTCTGCTTTTTTGCGCCTAACACAAGTTATGCATCCGAAATTGAGTACAATCGGGAAGGGCGGGAACTCAAAGAATTGATCAAAGAGCTCCATGAAAATGGAATCGAGGTCATTTTGGATGTGGTGTTCAATCATACAGCCGAGGGAAATGAACACGGACCATTTTTCTCTTTTAAAGGAATCGACAATAATATTTACTACATGCTCACGCCGGACGGATATTATTATAACTTCAGCGGATGCGGCAATACATTGAACTGCAATCATCCGCTTGTGAGAGATTTGATACTCAATTGTCTGCGATATTGGACCATGAACTACCAGGTGGATGGCTTTCGGTTTGATCTGGCATCCATTTTGGGGAGGAGTGAGGACGGCGCTCCCATGAACAGACCGCCTCTTCTGGAAAGACTTGCCTACGACCCTATTTTGGCCGGGGTGGATTTGATCGCTGAGGCGTGGGATGCAGGCGGATTGTATCAGGTGGGGAGTTTTCCTTCCTGGAACAGATGGGCGGAATGGAACGGAAAATACAGGGATGATATCCGCAGTTTCCTGAAAGGGGATGCCGGTTTTGCAAGGGCGGCCGCAAACCGGATCACTGGCTCCACAGACCTTTATCCGCCGGACAAACGGGGAGACAATGTATCCGTTAATTTTCTCACATGCCACGATGGTTTTACTCTCTACGATTTGTACAGCTACAATGAAAAACACAATGAAAAGAACGGGTGGAACAACACAGACGGTGCGGACGACAACCGAAGCTGGAACTGCGGTGCGGAAGGGGATACGGACAATACCCAAGTGATGAGACTTCGTTTTCAGATGATCAAAAACGCCTGCGCAGTTTTAATGTTGAGTCGAGGTACACCGATGTTCCTGGCCGGAGATGAGTTTGGAAATACCCAGTTTGGAAATAACAATGCCTATTGCCAGGACAATGAAATTTCCTGGCTTGACTGGTCGTTTCTCAAGAAAAACAGAGAGTTATTTGAATTTTTTAAGTTCATGATAAAGTTCCGCAAAGAACATAAGATAGTTAGAAAAGACACAAAAGAGTGTACGCTTGGGTTCCCGAAAGTCAGTTTTCACAGTGTGAAACCTTGGGAGGGAGCATATGACCATGAAACAAGGATGATTGGAATCATGTATGCCGGAAGGCAGAACGGAGTGGATGATGTCATCTATCTTGGCATCAATGCTTACTGGGAGCATTTGGAAGTTACACTGCCAAAACCGGAAAACGCATATTTCTGGCGCCCTCTGGTCGACACATCCAGGGGAGAGGATGCGCTCATAGGGAAAGAGGAGATTCTGGACAAAGGCATCTATGTGATGGGACCGCGCTCAGTGGCCGTCTTTACGCTTGGGCATGTAGGCAGGGAGGTATAGCAGGATGGAAGAGAAGATGAAAATTTTGATTGTGGAGGACGACGAGACCCTGGCAGGGGAAATCATAGGTTTCCTGGAAAAATGGGGATACGAGGCAAAGGCAGCGAAAAATTTCGGGGACATTGCCGGTGAGTTTATCAAATACAGTCCTCATTTGGTGCTGATGGATATCAATCTTCCCTTTTGTGATGGGTTTTATTGGTGTAAAAAAATCCGTCAGGT
Source organism: Lachnoclostridium sp. An181 (assembly GCF_002160325.1). GTDB lineage: Bacteria > Bacillota > Clostridia > Lachnospirales > Lachnospiraceae > An181. The sequence continues at coordinate 85,170 of NZ_NFKJ01000003.1, read as the reverse complement.
GTCTGAAGTTCCGATCATCTACATCAGCAGCAGAGATGATGACAGGGACAAGATCATGGCCATTGCCCAGGGAGGGGATGACTATGTGGAAAAACCATTTCACCTGGAACTTTTGAAGGCAAAGATGGATGCCATTTTAAGAAGGACGTATCAATACAAAGTCAGGGACAGAGGGTACCTTGGTGAGGAGCTTTATTTTGACTATGGGACAGGTACATGCATCTTTCAAAATAAGAGACTGGAACTTACGAAATCAGAAAAGAAGATCATGTCCAAACTTCTTGGGGCCCGTCCTTGTATTGTGACGAGGGATGAGCTGATGATGGAGCTTTGGAGCACAGATGAATTTGTCTCCGACGGAACTTTGACGACTATGGTATCCAGAATGAGAGGAAAGCTCAAAGAGTTCTGCGGCAGAGATATCATATGTACAAAGAAAGGACAGGGATATTATATAGAATGAAATATTTCAGAAAACATATCAAATATATCCTCCTTCTTTTTTTAGTCGTCTTGGCGTACAATTTGTATTTCCTTTTTCTTTTGCAGGATATTGACAAAGCGTATCTTTACTATTTGGATTTCCTCACGGTGTTCTTTCTGACGATGTTTACTATAAGGGAATGGACTGTTTTTCGCAGAAAGGAAAAAGAGCGAAAAGAATTGCTTGACGGAGAGGAGATCATTTGGACGTATCTTGACGACCTGGAGGATGAAGAGATTTTAAAACATGATATGGATATTGTAAATGGGCAGTTGAGCGAACAGTTTGACATCAACTGTGAGCTGCAGGATTACATTGCCAAGTGGTGCCATGAAGTCAAGATTCCTCTCTCAGCAGCTCTTTTGATCGACGAGCGGATCGAGGACCCAATGACAAGGCAGCAGATGAGGGAACAGCTTGAAAAGATCAGGCAGCACTTAAATTCTGCGTTGACTGGATGTAAAGTGCAAAGCAGCATCTATGATCTTCAGATACAGGCTGTGGGCCTGAAGGAGTGTGTCAGCACATCCATCAAAAACAATCAATTCTTTTTGATCAACCGTCGTTTCGAGATTTTTCTCGATGTGGGTGAGGAGAAGGTGTACACGGACAAGGAATGGCTTGTCTATGTTTTGGATCAGATGATCGGGAATGCCATGAAGTATGCGGGGGAGAAAAAGGAGCTGCATATCTGGTCAAAAAAGGAAGAGAACAGAACGATCCTTTTTGTGGAGGACAAAGGGGAAGGAATCAAAGAGAGCGATATCCGCAGAATATACGAAAAAGGGTTCACAGGACAGAACCACCATAATGGACAGTACAAATCCACAGGAATGGGGCTTTATATGGTATCCCTCATTTTAAAACGGCTTGGGCATGACATTGATGTGGAAAGTGAATACGGAAAATTTACAAGGTTTTCCATCACATTTAAAGATAACAGGGACTATTTCAATCTCTGACATTACAAGAAATGTAATGTTGGAGATTGTTTTGTAATGAGGGTGTAAGGATTTTTGTGCGTGGATTTTTTATAATGATGGCATAAGGAGGAATTGCATAATGAGTGAAAGAAAAGTAGCGGAAATTAAAAACTTGATAAAAAATTATGGAGGGAAGGGATTCCAGACAAAAGTGTTAAAAGGAATTGACCTGACCATCTATGAGACTGATTTTATTGCCATCATGGGTCCAAGCGGTTCCGGAAAGACGACGCTTTTGAATATTCTCTCCACCATCGACAAGCCGTCCCAGGGAAGTGTGATGCTGGACGGAAAAGAGATCACAGGACTGAACAACAAGGATCTGTCCAGACTTCGGAGAGACAAAATTGGATTTATTTTTCAGGACTATAATCTTTTGGATACCATGACTTTGCAGGATAACATTGCACTTCCGTTGTCTTTGAATGGTGTTTCCCCAAAATCCTGCGTTGAGAGGACAAATGAGCTTGCAGAAATGTTCGGTTTAGCGGAGGAGCTGAAGAAATATCCGTATCAGCTCTCGGGAGGTCAGAAACAGCGGGGAGCTACATGCCGGGCACTGATCACAGATCCCAAGATCATTTTTGCCGATGAGCCTACAGGGGCTTTGGATTCCAAGTCAAGCAAAGATTTGTTGGAATGCTTAAGGATTGTCAATGAAAATAGGCAGGCAACGATCATGATGGTCACTCACGACGCGTTCAGTGCTTCTTATGCAAAGGATGTGTATATTTTGAGCGATGGACTGATCAAATGTAAGATCAGCAGGGGCAGCGAGAGAAAAGAATTTTATGACAGGATCATTGATGTGCAGACATCTATGGGGAGGTGAGAGTCATGAGTATGATGAAACTTGCCTATATGAATTTTAAGAACAGCCTGAAGAGCTATCTGTCCCTGATCGTTTCTTTGGCTTTTACAATACTGATTTTTTTGAATTTTCAAAATATTGTCTATTCCAATTCGCTGGATGTGCTGGGAGAGAGGAACAAGGATAATATCATTATCATTGTACAGGCAATTACCGTTGTCCTGATCTGTTTCATGTTTTTCTTTATCTGGTATTCCACCAATGTGTTTTTGACAAAGAGGAAGAAAGAGATTGGAATCTATGTATTCATGGGTTTGACGAATCAGAAAATCGGGAAATTGTATATGATCGAGACAACAATGATCGGATTTTTGGCCCTCATACTTGGGCTTGGATTTGGGCTTGCACTCACATGGCTCTTCCAGATGGTGCTCTTGGCCATCTCGGATATTGCAGTTAAGATTGAATTTCAGCTTTCCTGGCAGCCGATTGCCGTGGCGGCATGTACCTATCTTGCCGTGTATATGATTTTTGTGCTGAAAGGCTATGTGAATATTGTGCGCAGCAGTGTGCTCAACATGGTGCTGGCAACCAAAAAGAATGAATATGTAAAACAAAATTCTGTGATTTTGGCATTCAAATCTGTTTTAGGCGTTTGCGTACTGGGAGCCGGATACTTTTTGGCCATCAAAGAAGGCGGTCAGGAGGTTATGGGAAATGTACTTGCAGCAGTTGTTCTTGTGATCGCGGGAATCTATCTGCTTTTTGGCGGAGTGATACCAATGGTGACCCAAAGCCTTGCAAAAAGAAAGAAGTTTCTCTACAAAAAGCAGAGAAATCTTTGGGTGAACAACCTGATCTTCCGCATGAAGAAAAATTACCGGACTTATGCCATCGTATGCGTGCTCATGTTGTGTTCCGTGACCGCGCTGGCCACAGGAGTTGCCATGAAGAACCGATATGAGGGGATCGTACACTTTCGCAGCACCTACACCTACCAGCTGATCAGCAATGATGCAGACGAAAAAGAAAAGATGGACGAAGTGATAGAGAGAAACAGTGACATCAAATACAGCACAAAGATTCCGATCCTTTATCTGGACGGTTCCCTTTTTAAAACTGCATACAAAAATAACACATATGCAATACTGTCCTGGTCGGACGTAAAACAGGCGGCAGAGGACGCGGGGCTGAAACTTGACATCAAAGAGCCAAAAGACGATGAGATCATTGATGTGAGCAAGATGTATCTTTTGTCCCTATATACAGAGAAATCGGGGATCCGTGTGACGATCAACGGAAAAGAATACCGCCAGATTGACGACACAAACGAGCCCTATCTTGGGTATCTACAGGAGCAGATCAGTTTTTATCTTGTAAATGATCATGAATTTGAAAGACTTTGTCCTCTTGGGACAATGAGTTATACCTATAATTACAAAATCAGCGATATGGATAGTTTCGAGCAGACAAAGGCCAAGCTTGATGACCTTGTTAAGACAAAGCAGGAGAATGGAGAAGATATTGGAAGGATTGCAGTGGATATGAGAAGCAATGACATTGAGTGGGTAAAAGTGCTCTACACCATCTGTATCTTCATGTTCCTCGTCTTTGTGCTCGCCGGCGGCAGCATTTTGTTTATGAAACTGTACAACGATGCATTTGAGGAAAAAGAGCGGTACCAGGTGCTGAAAAAACTTGGGATTGACCGTAAAACACTGAAAAAATCCATTGCAAATGAGCTGAAATTTGCCTATGTCGGCCCTCTTATTGTGATGACGGTTTCGTCCTGGTTTTCCGTACATGCGCTGGCAAAAATGATGAGTACCGAACTTTTGAGCGTCAATATCATCAGCGTACTTGTCATTTACGCAATCTTTTTTGTATGCTATCTGCTCTCTGTTTCCGTGTACCAAAAAAATGCCGGGGTAAAACAATAGAAAAAGATGCCTCTTTCCATGAAAAGGAGAAAAGGATATAATGGACGCAGAAGAAAGACGGAAAGGGGAGAAAATGAGCATGTATCAGATCATGATCGTGGAGGACGACGAAGTCATAGCATCTGCCATGAAAAACTGTCTCGAATCGTGGAATTATCAGGTAAGGCTTACAAAAAATTTTGAGAATGTAATGGGAGAGTTTTTCAGGTATTCACCCGATTTGGTGCTGCTTGACATTACATTGCCGTATTTAAACGGGTATCATTGGTGTGAAGAGATCAGGAAAGTCTCCAAAGTGCCGATACTTTTTATCTCTTCTGCGTCCGACAATATGAATATTGTGATGGCTATGAGTATGGGGGCGGATGATTTTGTCACGAAACCATTTGATCTGACTGTGCTGGCGGCAAAAATACAGGCAATCCTAAGAAGAAGTTATGATTTTTCGGGGAAAACAGAGGTGTTGGAATATCGGGGGGTCCGCTTTTTTCCGGCAGAAGGGAGTGTGTCTTTTCAGGAGAAAAAGCTGGAGCTTACAAAAAATGAGATCAAGATCATGCGCATACTGATGGAACATCCAGGAGAGATCGTGGAGAGGGATATGCTTATGGAATATCTTTGGAAGACGGATTCCTATGTGGATGAGAATACTTTGTCTGTAAATGTCAACCGGCTTAGGAAAAAACTGGAGTCCATAGGTGTGAAAGAGTTCATACATACGAAAAAGGGGATAGGCTATCGCATATGAAAAGGACAGATAAGAAAAGAATGTGGCAGCAGTATTTCAGGGACAGATGGCGTCTGTTCCTGATTTTTGCTGTCTGTTTTATTATTTTTTTGACCGTATTTTTGCTCTACAGGCTGGAGAAGGAGGCGTTCTGCTACGCGTGCTTGCTTTGCGCAGTGTTTTTAGGGGCTTTGTTTTTGGCAGATGTTGTATCCTTTGTCAAAAAACACAGGAAATTGCAGTCTTTGAGGGAAGAAATCGGTTTTACGCTGGAGAATCTTCCCCATGAGACAAAGGTGGAAGGAAAGGATTACCAGGAGCTGCTTTTTTTATTGATGGAGGAGAAAAACAGACAGTCGTTTGTCTATGAAACGGAAAGAAAAGAGATGGAAGATTACTTTACTTTGTGGGCGCACCAGATGAAACTTCCGATTGCAGCCATGAAACTGGTGCTTGAGACAGACAGGAAACCGGATGTGAAAGTATTGAAGTCCGAACTTTTTAAGATTGAGCAGTATGCACAAAATGTACTCGTCTTTTTCCGGATGAAAAGTCCGTACACGGACTATGTTTTTCGTGAGGTTTTCGTGGATGATCTGATCAGACAGGCTGTGCGCAGGTTTTCAGGGGAATTTATACGAAAGAAAATCCGTCTGGATTTCCAGGAGACAGAGCAGAAGATTTTCACAGATGAAAAATGGGTTGTCTTTGTTCTGGAACAGATTTTGTCTAATGCCATCAAATATTCCGGTGAAAAAGGCGAAATCCGGATCTACGCTCAGGATGAAGGGGAGATTGTTGTACAAGATAACGGAGTTGGAATCGACGAAGTGGATTTGGAACGCATTTTTGAGAAAGGATTTACAGGACTGAACGGGAGAATGGAGAAACAGGCATCAGGCCTTGGACTATATCTTTGCAAAAATATATTGAAAAATCTTTCCTGTGACATCAAAATCGAGTCAAAAAAAGGAAAAGGGACAAAAGTCCACCTGTTTCTCGGACAGAGAAAGATAGGAGGGGGAAAGGCGGATTTCTTACAAAAATGACAGAAATGCATTCCTTTTGTTAGGGCAGAAAATAGAATCAACGAGAGCTGCCCCGTAAAATAGGAAGTGCAAAGGAGGAATGCGAATATGACATTGCTGAAAGTAAAAAATGTTAAGAAAACGTATACGACAAGGTTCGGGGGCATGCAGGTGCAGGCTCTCAAAGGCGTGGATATGGAGGTGAATGAAGGGGAATATGTTGCCATCATGGGAGAATCCGGTTCCGGAAAGTCAACTCTTTTAAATATTCTGGCTGCTTTGGATAAACCCACACAGGGAGAGGTCCTCTTGAATGGAAAAAGCCTTACGGACATCTCAGAAAAAGAAATCTCTGCTTTCCGGAGGAAACATTTAGGGTTTGTGTTCCAGGATTTCAATCTTCTGGACAATTTCACTTTGAAGGATAACATTTTTCTGCCCCTTGTCCTTTCCGGGGAGCACTATGAAGAGATGGAGCGAAAACTTTTTCCTCTGGCAAGAGAGCTTGGAATTGGAGGAATCCTGGAAAAGTATCCGTATGAGGTGTCCGGAGGACAAAAACAAAGGTGTGCAGTTGCAAGGGCAGTCATCACAAGTCCCAGTCTTGTCCTGGCGGATGAGCCTACAGGTGCGCTGGACTCTAAAAGTGCAGATGAGCTTTTGACACTTTTGGAAAGGGTGAATCAAACAGGAAGGACCATCATAATGGTGACGCATTCGGCAAAGGCTGCAAGTTTTGCAAAAAGGGTGCTTTTTATTAAAGACGGGCGGGTGTATCACCAGGTATATAAAGGTAGTAAGACGAACGAGGAAATGTACCAGAACATTTCAAACATCCTGACAGTGATGGCGACAGGAGGTGTTGGCCATGAGAAGTAGATTTTTTGTGTCCATGGCTGCAGGCAACATCAAAAAGAATGCAAAGATGTACGTTCCATACCTTTTGGCCTGCACGTTCACCACAGCCATGTTCTATATCATCACGTCTTTGTCTTGGAACAAGGATTTAAAAAAGATGCCGGTGGGCGCAGATGAGATTCAGATACTTCTGTCTTTGGGGACTGGGATTGTTGCATTTTTTGCACTGGTGTTTTTATTTTACATCAACAGCTTTCTGATGAAGAGAAGAAAAAAGGAATTCGGTCTTTTCAATATTCTTGGTATGGAGAAGAGGCATATCGGGCGGATCATTGCCTGGGAGAGCATTTTGACAGCAGCATCCAGCATGGTGGTTGGATTGTTTTTTGGAGTTCTTTTGGATAAGTTAATGTTTTTGATTTTATTGAACATTTTTCAGGCAGAGGATGTTGCGCTTGGATTTCATGTTTCCTGGAAAGCGGCTGCACAAACAGCGATTTTATTTGGAGTTCTCTATTTGCTTTTGTATGTGGATGCCAGAAGGCAGATTCATCTGGCAAAACCGATCGAACTTCTGCGCTCCCAAAATCAGGGGGAAAAAGAGCCAAAGGCCAGATGGGCTGCCGCGTTTTTGGGAGTAGCGTGTCTTTTGGGCGGATACTATATTTCTGTGACCAGCACCAACCCTTTGGCTGCATTCGGTCTTTTTTTTCTCGCTGTGATCCTTGTCATTGTGGGGACGTATCTTTTCTTTCTTGCAGGCAGTGTTGCCTGGCTGAAACTGCTCAAAAAGAAAAAGTCCTACTATTACAAAGCAAACCATTTTATCAGCGTGTCCGGAATGATCTACCGCATGAAACAAAATGCAGTTGGACTTGCGAACATCTGTATTTTGTCCACCATGGTGCTTGTCATGCTCTCATCCACCTTAAGTCTTCATTTCGGTATCAAAGAGGCTTTAAATGAAAAATATCCAAGAGAAATGACAGTGGCCTGTGACGAGAAAAACATGGAGCAGAATAAGCAGTTTCAGGTCATTCAGGAGATTTTAAACAAAGAGAAGGTGGAAAAAAAGAATTATATTGGATATAGCTATCTTGGATTTTCTGCAGTAAGAGATAAAGATGAGTTTCAGGTAAAACGGGATGAGTGGAAGATGCCGGATTTGAGGAAGGTAAGTAATCTGTTTTTTATTACCCTGGATGATTACAACAAAAATAATGATACAAAAGAAACGTTGGAAAAGGATGAAATTTTCATATATGGAAATCAGAAACCTTACAGGGAGAAGAGCCTCCATATTTTCGAAGATACATTTCAGATAAAAGAAGAATTGAATGCGTTTCAAGGGGATGCCCTGATGGCGTCAAATGTAGCATCTTCTTACTTTATTGTGGTGGAAGATCAGGAAATCCTTGCGGATCTTTACGAAAAACAGAAAGCCGCCTATGGGAAGGAGGCGTCTGAAATAAAAAATTATATGGCATTTGACATGACTGGAGAACAGGAGGAAAAAGACAGAGTATATGAAACTCTGAAAATAAAGCTGGAGGAGACAGGAGTGGGAAATGTTGACTTCAAAGATGCAGCGTATGATTCTTTTTTGTCCTTGTACAGTGGTTTTTTGTTTATAGGAATTTTTCTCAGTATCCTCTTTGTCATGGCAGCAATCCTTATTATTTACTATAAGCAGATAACAGAAGGGTATGAGGACAAAGAACGATATGAAATCATGCAGAAAGTGGGACTTGGAGAGCGGGAAGTAAAACGGGCCATCAACTCGCAGATACTGACTGTCTTCTTTTTGCCGTTGATCATGGCAGCAGTGCACATCGTTTTTGCTTTTCCGATCATAAAAAGACTTTTGGCTACCCTGTATTTGACAGATACGAAATTATATATGACATGTACAGTCGGATGTTTTGCCGTATTTGCGCTTATTTATGTGTTGATCTATAAAATCACGGCCAGAACATACTATTCAATTGTAAAAAGGTGAAATCATCTTGATGAGAAAAATGAAAAATTTTAGAAGGTTATACTAAGAAAAGGAGAGAGTGCGTGTGAAGGTTGTAGTGGCAATGGATTCGTTTAAGGGAAGTTTAGGTTCTTTAGAGGCGGCAGATGCAGCAGCGGTTGGAATCCAGAAAGCACTTCCGGACAGTGAGGTTGTGAGAAAACCAATCGCGGACGGAGGAGAAGGTTTTTTGGATGTTCTGACAGAGGCACTGGAAGGAGAGAGAAGAACAAGGAGAGTTACCGCTCCTCTGGGAGACTGTGTGGAGTGCACCTATGGGATTGTCAAAGCCAGAAAAATGGCTGTCATTGAGATGGCCAGGGCAGCCGGGCTTACGCTGGTGAAAAAAGAAAAGAGAAATCCGCTTTACACAACAACATATGGAGTAGGGGAAGTAATCCGGGATGCCATGGAACAAGGGTGCAGGCATTTTCTTGTTGGTATCGGCGGAAGTGCAACCAATGACGGTGGGATCGGAATGCTGAAAGCACTGGGATTTGGGTTGTGGGACAAAAAGGGAAATCCGGTGCCAAACGGTGCTTTGGGGCTTGCATCGCTTGCCCATATTACAGAAGAGAATGTGCCGGACATGCTAAAAGAGTGTACATTTGAGATTGCGTGCGATGTGGGCGCCCCTCTTTGCGGACCTGAAGGATGCAGTGCAGTTTTTGGTCCGCAAAAAGGGGCGGATGAAAAAATGATAAAAAGGATGGACGCATGGATGGAACAGTATGCGCTGCTTGCCAAAAAGCATTATCCGGACGCTGACCCTTTTGCGCCTGGAGCAGGCGCCGCTGGAGGCTTGGGCTTTGCTTTTCTTACCTTTACAAATGCAGTGATAAAGTCAGGCATTGAGATTGTGACAGAAAAAACGTATCTGGAAGATGCGATCAAAGATGCGGATGTGGTTGTGACCGGGGAGGGAAGACTTGACGCTCAGAGCGCCATGGGAAAAGCTCCGGTGGGAATTGCAAAATTGGCAAAAAAGTATGGAAAACCGGTTCTTGCCCTTTCAGGGAGCATTGGAGAGAGCGCAACAAAATGCAATGAACAGGGGATTGACGCCTGTTTTTCCATTCTGAAGACTCCTGTGTCATCAGAAGAGGCAATGCAGGTACATACGGCAAAGGAAAATTTGCAGGATACAGCAGAACAGATTTTTCGTCTATGGGCAACGATAAACCATATTTCGTCCACAGATTAAAAGGTGCTGCATATACTGGTAAAAAAGAAAAGGTGCAAAGAAATGGAGATCATGGATTATGTAAGACCCGAACTTCTCGTAGTGGCGGTTGTCCTCTACTTCATTGGGGGTGGGATAAAGAAAAGCGGAAAGATTGACTGCAGGTATATTCCGCTTATCAATGGAGCGGCGGGAATCGCTGTATGTGCGCTGTATGTATTTGCCACGAGTTCTTTTGCAGGTGCCAAAGATGTTGCCATGGCAGTGTTCACTGCGGTGACCCAGGGGATACTGGTGGCGGGCCTTAGTACTTATATTCATCAGGTGCAAAAACAGATAAAAGAGAAAAAGTAAAGTGTTTGGAGATAATAGACAAACAAAAGAGGGATATCGTTTGCAAAAGAGCTGAAAAAAATTTTTACACCTCAAGTCTTACAAAAATTACTGAAAAGTGCTAAAATAGTCATATAAAAGTTTTACGAACCCGTTTAGTTGATTTTGTCAAAACTAGCGGGTTTTTTATGAGCGGAAGTATGAATCTGTTTTAGAAAGAAAGGTGATGCAGGTGTTTGAAATTGGGGCGTATATTGTGTACGGCGACAATGGTGTTTGCCAGGTAGAAAAAATTGGAGGTTTACAGCTGGCTGGTGCGGATAAAGAAAAACTTTACTATACTTTGCGGCCTTATTATGATAAGGAAGGTGTGATCTACACCCCTGTGGACAACCACAGAGTGACAATGAGAGAAATCATCACAAAAGAAGAGGCCAGGCATTTGATAGACGAAATCAGTACAATAGAAGTGCTGCAAGACAAAGGAAAAAAGCAAAGTGAGGAAGAGTACAAAGAAATCGTAAGAAAATGTGACTGCAGAGAACTTGTAAAAGTCATCAAAACCATTTACTTTAGAAAGCAGAAACGGTTAAAAGAAGGAAAAAAGGTAATCTCCCTGGACGAACGGTATTTTAAGATTGCGGAGGACAACCTCTATGGTGAACTTGGCGTTGTCTTTCAGGTTGAGAAAAGAAAGATCAAAGATGTTGTGATCGGTCAGCTGAAAGAAAGGAAAAAAGAAGAAAAAAACTAGCAGGATGGGGGATTGTGCGTTTCGCAGTGAAATGCTATACTTTTCTGGAATGATGCCTAGAGCATACAAAATTTAAGAAGGAATGGAAGATGGCATGAACGGAAGATTCAGGAAGGCAACAGAACATGACCTGGCCGGCATGGAGGAGATATTAAAAGATGCGATCCGGTTTTTGAAAGAGCAAAAGATTGATCAGTGGCAGAGAGGGTATCCGGACAGGGAGCAGCTTATAAAAGATATCAGGGCAAAATGTTCCTACGTGATCGAGGAAAAAGATGGGCCGAAAGCTATGTGCGCGGTAAGTTTTGACAGTGAAAAGAGTTATGAGAGAATAGAGGGCGGAGCCTGGCTGACAAAGGGAGAAGATCATGCAATCGTGCATCGGTTTGCCGTCCATTCTTCCTGCAAAGGGAAAGGAATGGCCTCCTTTCTTTTGGGGGAGATAGAAAAACTGGCGCAAAAAGAAGGAGTTTTTAGCATCCGGATCGATACACATGAGGACAATGTGCGCATGCAGCATGTTTTGGAGAGAGCGGGGTATCAAAAGTGCGGGGTCATCCGTTTGATCGGGGGATCAGAAGATGGCGTACCGCGTCTGGCGTACGAGAAAGTCCTTGAAAACTTCGGAAAAAAATGTTGAATTTCCAGTGTCTCTTTAGTACAATAAATAAGATTGTTTAATAAATAACAAAGAGACAAAGGAGAAGACAGATGAAAGACAAATGGATAAGCAGTGTAGTTGCAGGCGTGTTCATTTCCATGGGAGCGATGGTGTACCTGATCATTCCCGACACAATTGTAAGAAGTCTCTTTTTTGCGACGGGAATTCTGCTTGTGCTGAACCTGCACAACATGCTTGTGACAAGAGTGTGTCCACTCAAAGTGTATGACGGCAGTTATGGATGGGGAGATATCGTCATTGCATGGATTGGAAATGGCATCGGAACGGTGATTGCTGCGGTGGCAGTTCATTTTACGAGATTTGAAACAGGGATCCGCAATTCCGTGGAAAGTATCGGAAATGTGAAACTTTCTGATGATCCTTTAAGCCTTTTCATACTCGGAATTTTTTGTGCGCTGTTCGTGGCATTTGCAGTGCTGATAGGGGCAAAACAGGAAAAAGGGTCCTTTGCGCAGATTTTTTATGTGTGGCTTTTTATCACTGCTTTTGTGTTCTGCGGATTTGAACATATTGTGGCGGATATGTTCTATATTTCCTCATATGTGCTTATGTTTGGCGCTGAAATTATGGATATCGTCAAAGTGCTGGTGTTTGTGTCAGCAGGAAATCTTGTGGGAGGACTTGGATGTGCGTGGCTGATCAAACGCCTTGACAAACAAAAATAAAAGAGCAGAAAATTGTGTCGAATCCGTTGCATTTGCAACGGATTTTTTGCGCTCAAAATTCTATAATGGTGGCATTCTAAGAAAACAAAGGAGAGATATTATCATGGAACATAAAATGTTTTGCTATCAATGCCAGGAGACAGCCGGATGTAAGGGGTGCACAAATGCAGGAGTGTGCGGAAAAAGTGCAGCTACTGCAAATTTGCAGGATATGCTTGTATATGCGACAAAGGGGCTGTCAGAAGTTCTGATGAGAGCCAGAAACAAAGGAATGATCATTCCGGGTACATGCAATCATTTGGTAACGGAAAACTTGTTTGTGACGATCACAAATGCTAATTTTGACGATGAAAAAATAAAAGAAAGAATCCAAAAGACATTGGAGAAAAGAGATGAGATCCGGAAAGAACTTTCGGACGAGTTCGGGTTTTCAAAAGCAGCTCTTTGGACAATGGAAACCTGGGAAGAAGTGTCAGAGGAAACAGGAGTACTCGCCACAAAAGATGAGGATATCAGAAGTCTCCGTGAGCTGATCACTTATGGGTTAAAAGGAATGTCTGCTTACCTGAAACATGCCAATGCCCTTGGATGGGAGAAGGAGGAGATTGACACATTTCTCCAGGAAACGCTGGCAAAAATGCTGGATGAACATGCTTCTGTTGAGGAACTTACTGCTCTTGCACTTAAAACCGGAGAGGTTGGCGTGAGCGCTATGGCTCTTCTGGACGAGGCGAATACACAAAGATACGGAAATCCGGAAATCACAAAAGTGTCTATCGGGGTGAGAAAGAACCCGGGGATCCTTGTGTCAGGACATGACTTAAGAGATCTGGAGATGCTTCTCGAACAGACAAAAGGAACCGGGGTGGATGTGTACACTCACTCTGAGATGCTGCCGGCCCACTATTATCCGGCCTTCAAAAAGTATGAACATTTTGTGGGAAATTACGGAAATGCCTGGTGGAAACAAAAGGAAGAATTTGAAAGTTTCGGCGGCCCGATCCTGTTGACGACAAACTGCCTTGTCCCGCCAAAGGATTCTTACAAGGACAGGCTGTTTACAACCGGAGCTGTGGGATTTACAGGATGTAAACATATAGAAGGAGCATGCGGGGAGGAGAAGGATTTTAGCGAAATGATCGCCATGGCAAAACAGTGTCCTGCTCCAAAAGAGATTGAGAGCGGAGAGATTGTCGGAGGATTCGCACATGGTCAGGTGATGGCACTTGCAGATAAGATTGTGGATGCAGTGAAATCCGGTGCGATCCGCAAATTCGTTGTCATGGCCGGATGCGATGGGAGAAGTAAAAAGAGGGATTACTATACAGAATTTGCCAAAGCGCTTCCAAAGGATACCGTGATCCTGACAGCAGGATGTGCAAAGTATAAATACAATAAACTGGACCTTGGAGACATCGGGGGAATTCCAAGAGTATTGGATGCAGGACAGTGTAATGACTCCTATTCTTTGGCGGTGATCGCTCTTAAGTTAAAGGAAGTATTCCAGCTTGCGGATATCAACGAGCTGCCAATCGTCTACAATATTGCGTGGTATGAGCAGAAAGCAGTTATCGTGCTTTTGGCCCTTTTGTCCCTTGGCGTGAAGAATATTCACCTTGGGCCAACGCTCCCGGCGTTTTTGTCTCCGAATGTAGCAAAACTTTTGGTGGAAAACTTCCAGATTACAGGGATTACAACAGTAGAAGATGATATAAAGGCTTTGATGGCATAAAAATAGAGCAGCGGATTTTGGAAATTTCAAAATCCGCTGTTTCTCCTTTACAGAAACAGAAGATGTGTTATAGTATAATGTCAGAGAAAAGGAGTAAGATATGGGATTTACACATTTTGATAAAAAGGGCCGTGCTGTCATGGTGGATGTGACGGAAAAAAAAGAGACATACAGGGAGGCAGTGGCAAAAGGGAAGATCAAAGTAACCGCAGAGGTTTTGCGGGCAGTCAAAGAAGGGAGGGCTGCAAAGGGGGATGTGCTGGCCTGTGCCACAGTTGCAGGTATCATGGGGGCAAAACAGACATCACAGCTGATTCCTATGTGCCATCCTCTGCCAATTTCCAAGTGCGCGGTTGATTTTGAGATAGATGACAGCCATCTGGAGATTCACTGTACATGTACAGTCAGAGTGACTGGGAGGACTGGGGTAGAGATGGAGGCGCTGACCGGTGTCTCCGCAGCTCTTCTCACAGTGTATGATATGTGCAAGGCAATGGACAAGACGATGGAGATTGGTGGCATTTATCTTTATAAAAAGACAGGCGGAAAAAGCGGAACTATTTTTAATGAAAAGGAGGCGGAAAATGAAAGATACAAGGGAAAACCGGATTTCTGCTGCGATCATAACCCTGAGTGATAAGGGGGCAAAAGGGGAGCGGGAAGATGTGAGCGGGGCATGTATTGAAAAGATGCTGGAGGAAAGCAACACATATTATGTGGAGGAATATCATCTGATTCCGGATGATGAGGAGAAACTGGAAACACTTCTTCGGGAAATCTGTGATGAGAAAAGGGCCCGGCTGATTTTGACGACAGGGGGGACCGGATTTTCTAAGCGTGATATTACGCCGGAGGCAACGCTCAAAGTTGCGGAGAAGATAGCTCCCGGTATTTCCGAGGCCATGCGCGCCGCATCCATGCAGGTTACAAAAAGAGCCATGCTCTCAAGAGGAGTCTCGGTCATCCGGAATGAAACGCTCATCGTCAATCTGCCCGGCAGCCCCAAAGCAGTCAGAGAGAATCTGGAAACAGTTCTTCCAACCTTGATCCACGGCATTGAGATATTGGGCGGTGAGGCACAGGAATGCGCAGCAGAATAGGGGAGGGGAAGATGCAGGACCAGTATGGAAGAGTTATCGATTATCTTAGGATTTCCGTGACGGACCAGTGTAATCTGCGCTGTGTATATTGTATGCCAAGAGAAGAGAATCTTCGGTTTCTCCCAAAAGACGAGTTGCTGACCGACGAAGAGATCGTACGGCTTTGCCGTATATTTGCGGATATCGGGATTTCCAGGATCAAATTCACAGGAGGTGAGCCCCTTTTGCGGAAAGGGCTTGCAGATCTTGTCTTTCGTATCGGGCAGATTCCGGGAGTGAAAGAGATGACGCTGACCACAAACGGGGTTCTTCTGAAAGATCAGATAGGAGCACTTTATCAATCCGGGATTTCCTCTGTAAATATCAGTCTGGATGCAGCACAGAAAGAGCACTTTTCTTCTATTGCCGGCATAGACTATTTTGAGCAGGTGATGGAGGGCTTTGAGGAGGCTAAAAAATATCCCATGACCGTAAAGATCAACTGTGTCCTTGCCCGAGAGCTCAATGAAGGACAATGGCTTTCTCTGGCGGAATATGCCAAAGATGCGAAGGTCGATGTCCGCTTTATTGAAATGATGCCAATAGGCACTGGAAAACAGTACACGAGCGGGGGGCAGGATGAACTGCTTGCACGCATCAAAGAAAGATATGGGGATGTAGAGGAGCAAAAAGAAAAGGGGAATGGACCAGCCATTTATTATAAAGTGCAAGGATTTTTGGGTAGGATTGGGTTTATAAGTGCCATGTCCCACAAGTTTTGTTCCCAGTGCAACCGTATCCGCCTGACTGCGGATGGAGTTTTGAAACCTTGTCTGCAGTACGAATCACATGTGGAACTAAAACGTATGTTGAGACAAGGAAGGACTGAGCACGAGCTGACAGAATTGATCGTAAAAAGCATCTTTCAAAAACCGAAGGAACATAAATTTCAGGAACAGCAAGAAAAAAGATGTGATTTAACAGGAAACATGCTGGAAAAGAAAAAGATGTCGGAAATCGGTGGATAGAAGAAAAATGAGAAAAAGCAATTGACAAAAGTGATTTAAAGTGATAAAGTAATAAAAGAAAAACCGATGAGAAAGAGTAGTAAGATATCAGGTGAAACAACAGAGAGCGGCAGGCGGTGGGATTGCCGTGTGGAGCAGATATCCGAATGGACTTTCGAGGGCAGCCTGAAATGAAAAAAGTAGGCGCTGTCGGGAACCAAACCCGTTATCAATGTGGGATGTATGCTAGTACATGAAAGAGGACTTAACGTCAATTTGAGTGGCACCGCGATAATACAAGTTTATTACCGTCTCAAACCAGCATGGTTTGGGACGTTTTTTCATTCTATAGGAAAGTCCTTATGTCTCCCCCCTATAGAATTAAAAGCCCTCCGGGCAGGATGCGCACGCCAAAATAAAGTATTTTACCGCTTTGCAGTATTGCGGCGGCGCGCAAAGTGTCTGTTCTCCTAGCATAGCAAATGTCATTTTTTATTTATTTTGAAAAGGAGAGAAAAAGATGAAAAAGAGAATGTTAGCAATTTTAATGAGCGCAGTGATGGTGGCTGTCATGGCGGCAGGATGTGGAAGTAAAGGTTCCGGATCAGAAGATAAGGATATGTACACGATCGGAATCTCCCAGTTTGCGGAACATGGTTCTTTAGATAACTGCAGGGAAGGATTTCTGGAAGGTTTAAAGGAAGAAGGAATTGAGGAAGGAAAGAACTTAAAAGTAGAATATAAGAATTCTGCATCTGATCAGGGAACTGCAGCGCAGATAGCACAAGGTTTTGTGTCCGACCGCGTGGATATGATCTGCGCCATTGCAACTCCGAGTGCCCAGGCAGCGTTTAATGCGGCCATGGATTCTGAGATTCCGGTCATCTACACAGCGATCACAGACCCGGTTGCAGCTGAGCTTGCAACAGAGGATGGAGAGTCCGTTGGCAACATCACCGGGACGAGTGATATGCTCCCTGTGGAAGAACAGTTAAAGATGATCCGTGCAATCCTTCCGGATGCCAAGACGATCGGAATCCTGTATACAACAAGTGAGGCGAATTCAGAATCTGCGATCAAAGTATATGAAAAATACGCAAAAGATTACGGATTTGAAATCAAGACTTCCGGTATCTCTACCACAGCAGATATTCCACTGGCAGCGGAAAGCCTTATGGATAAAGTGGATTGTCTTACAAACTTGACAGATAATACGGTTGTAAGCTCTCTACCTACTATTCTGGAAAAGGCAAATGAAAAGAAGATTCCGGTATTCGGAAGTGAAATCGAGCAGGTAAAACTGGGATGTCTTGGTGCAGAAGGGCTGGATTTTGTGGATCTTGGAAAACAGACCGGAAAAATGGCAGCCCAGGTACTCAAAGGGGAAAAAGAAGCATCCGAGATCAAATATGAAACAATTTCCAAAAGTTATCTTTACCTGAACACAAAAACAGCCGAAAATCTTGGGATCACACTTCCGGAAGAGCTCAAAAACGAGGCAAAGGAAGTGTTTGACGAAATTGATACAAAGTAGGACCGTAAATAAGACAAAATATTGGGAGGCGCCTTATGGATTTGGCAGTTACAATTTTAGAGCAGGGGCTTATCTATGGAATACTTGCCCTTGGCGTATACATTACTTATAAAATACTGGATTTTCCTGACTTGACTGTGGATGGCAGTTTCCCTTTAGGGGCAGCTGTGACAGCAACACTGATCGTAAAGGGGGTCAATCCGTATCTGACTCTTTTGATTTCGTTTGTGGCAGGGGCACTGGCTGGTGTGTGTACAGGGTTGATCCACGTAAAATTTAAAGTCCGGGATCTGCTATCAGGGATCATCATGATGACAGCGCTTTGGACGATCAATTTAAGGGTTGCGGGTACATCCAATGTTCCGCTTTTTTCCAAAGAGTCTATTTTTAACAATGATATGCTAAAAAGTTTTGTGCCAGAGAGCATGATGCCGTACATGACACTGATCATCGTATTGATTTTGACGATGATTGTAAAAATAATTTTGGATTTATATTTAAAGACAAAGTCAGGACTTCTTCTCCGTGCAGTTGGAGACAACGACAGGCTTGTGATCTCCCTTGCAAAAGAAGACGGGAATGTAAAGATATTGGGCCTTGCTCTGGCGAACGGTCTTGTTTCCCTTGCAGGCAGCGTTTTCTGTCAGGAGGAGCGAGTGTTTGAGATTTCTATGGGAACAGGAGCGATTGTCATCGGACTTGCAAGTGTGATCATCGGAACAAGCCTTTTCAAAAAAATGACTGTGATCAAGGCAACGACGAGTGTTCTGATCGGTTCTGTGCTTTACAAGGCATGTGTAGCGATCGCGATCCGGAATTTTGAACCGCAGGACATGAAACTGATCACAGCGGTTTTGTTCCTTGTAATCCTGATTATCAGTATGGAGAGAAAGAAGAAGGTGAAGGGAAATGCTTGAGTTAAAGGGGATACACAAATACTATAATCCGGGCACGGTCAACGAAATGTGTCTGTTCGATAATTTTGATCTTTCTGTCCAAAAAGGAGAATTTATTTCCATTGTCGGAAGCAATGGATCAGGGAAAACTTCTCTTTTGAACATTATCTGCGGCAGTATACCGGTGGAGGCAGGGACCATTAAGCTGGAAGGAAAAGATATCACAAGGGAAAAAGAGTTTAAAAGAAACCGGAGAATCGGGAGAGTGCATCAAAATCCGGCTATGGGAACCTGTCCGAACATGACGATATTGGAAAACATGTCTCTGGCGGACAACAAAGGTAAATTTTTTGGTCTATCCAGGGGCACCAATAAAACCAGGATTGATGCGTACAAGGAAAGCTTAAGACAGCTTGGTCTTGGGTTGGAAGACAAGTTGAATGTAAAAGTAGGCAGTCTTTCGGGAGGGCAGCGTCAGGCGATGGCGCTTCTGATGTCAACTATGACGCCGATTGATTTTTTGATCCTTGATGAACATACCGCGGCCCTGGATCCAAAGACAGCGGACCTGATCATGGAGCTTACAGACAAAATTGTCAGAGAAAAGCAACTGACCACTATTATGGTGACTCATAATCTGCGTTATGCAGTGGAGTACGGAACCCGTCTTATGATGATGCACCAAGGAGAGTGCATCCTGGATAAAAAAGGAAAAGAAAAAGAAGAAGTGTCTGTGGATACAATTCTCTCTCTGTTCAATGAAATCAGCATTGAGTGCGGAAATTAGCAAAAAGACTTGAAATCGGGCTTTATATATGATAAAAAAGATATGCTTAGGAGGGAATATGAGAAGAATCGCAAAGTTTTATAAAGTCAGCTATGAACAGTTTAAGAAAGGATATGCAGACATCTGTCCACAGGAAAAGGAAGAGAACATCCGAAAGGTCTATGATGCCATAAAACTTCCAAAGCGCGCTACAAAAGGCTCCGCAGGATACGATTTTTATGCTCCTACGAATATTACGATAGAGCCTGGAAAAACCATAAAGATTGCGACGGGAATCCGCGTGGAGATGGAAGAAAACTGGGTGTTGAAATGTTATCCAAGAAGTGGACTGGGATTCAAATACCGCCTGCAGATGAACAATACAGTTGGAATTATTGACAGTGATTATTTCTATTCGGACAATGAGGGACATATTTTTGCAAAACTGACAAATGATACGAACGAAGGAAAAACAGTCAGCATTCCTGCTGGGAATGGATTTATGCAGGGAATCTTTGTAGAATACGGGATTACGGTTGACGATGATGCAGATGGAGTGCGCAACGGTGGTTTTGGGAGCACAAGCAAATAATATATGAAAAGCACAGGATGAGGCAGGGAAAACTGTCTCATCCTGTTTTTGTATAATAGATGTAAAAACAGGACATGCTAACACTAAATCCGATAGGAGGAGTAGTTTCATGTCCAAAAAAGTGAGCAGGCAGATTGAGGAGAACAAGCGGTATGTATCATATGTTCTTCCAATAGGAAAAAGTTTTGATATTGTGTGTAAGGATTTGCTCATTGGTGGGAAAAGGAGCAGTTTTTATTTTATCAATGGATTTATCAAAGATGAAATACTAAATAGGATCGTGAGTGAATTTTTTGATATTCCAAAACTAAAGATGGCAGAGAATGCGCGCGAATTTTCGGAACGTTTTGTACCTTATGGGCAGGTGGATGTTATCAGTGATTTTGATATGATCTTCTATAAACTGTTGTCCGGAACCATATGCTTTTTTGTGGATGGGTACGAGGAAGCTGTGATTATTGACTGCAGGAGTTATCCGGCCAGGAGTGTAGGGGAGCCGGATAAAGATAAGGCTCTTAGAGGTTCCAGGGATGGATTTGTGGAAAACATTATATTCAATACTGCCCTGATGAGAAGAAGGATCAGAGATCCGCATCTTGTGATGGAGCTTGTGCAGGTGGGAGATGCGTCCAGGACAGATGTGGCCATCTGTTACATGGAGGAGCGGGTTGATGATAAAGTGCTACAGGAATTAAAAACCCGCATTAAAAGCATACAGACCGATGCCCTGAAAATGAATCAGGAAACACTGGCGGAAGGAATTTTTAAACGAAAATGGTATAATCCTATGCCAAAATACAAATTTACAGAAAGACCGGATACAGCGACTGCATGTCTGCTGGAAGGGAAGGTTGTCTTGATTGTGGACAATTCTCCATCCGCATTGATCCTTCCCACTTCCATTCTGGATATGATAGAGGAGGCAAATGATTATTATTTCCCTACGATCACAGGGGTGTACCTGAAGATATCGCGGGGAATCATCACATTCCTCACTGTATTCCTCACCCCGGTGTTTCTTCTGTTTATGCAGAATCCGGAATGGATTCCAAAACCTTTTTCTTTTATCAATGTGCAGGATTCCATCCATGTTCCGCTTGTCCTGCAGTTTTTGCTTTTGGAGATGGCCATTGACGGGCTGAGACTGGCGGCCCTCAACACACCGAGTATGCTCAGTACCCCTTTGAGTGTGATCGCAGGTATTGTGATGGGGGAATTTTCCGTAAAGTCAGGATGGTTTAATTCGGAGGTGATGCTCTATATGGCTTTCGTAGCTGTAGCAAATTATACACAGCCGAATTTTGAATTGGGATACGCCCTGAAATTTATGAGACTTCTTCTTTTGGTGCTGACAGCCGCGTTAAACCTTCCGGGATTTCTTATTGGATGTATTGTGATCATCTGTGCGATAGCGGGAAACAGGACACTTTCCGGAAGAAATTACCTGCATATCAGCAAAAACTAAAAACAGGATTTGAGGGGCAGAAAGCTGCCCCCGCCAAATTCGTTTTGCATAATCACATCAATGATGATATGATAAAAAGCAAAGAGAATGAAGAGCAGGAGGAGACGAATGAAAGAGTATATTATCACTACAGACAGTACAGTGGACTTGCCCAAAAGTATGCTCGAAGAAAAAGGTGTCCCGTACATAGCATTAAGCTATACGATCGATGGAATCACTTATGAGGACAGAAATGGTCTAAGTCCAAAAGAATTTTTTGACAAGATCAGGAACGGCTCTATGCCAACGACTTCCCAGGTCAATCCGGAACAGGTCAGGGAAATGTTTGAAAAGGAACTGGAGAAAGGATATGATATCCTGCATATTGCCTTTTCTTCCGGATTGAGCGGTACATGCAACAGCGCTAGAATTGCAGCCCAGACTTTGATGGAGGAGAAAGAGGGGGCAAAGATCATTGTGATAGATTCTCTTTGCGCCTGCCTCGGGCAGGGGCTTCTTCTTACAAAAGCGCTTGCTTTGAAAGAGCAGGGCAGGAAACTGGAAGAGGTTGCAGACTGGGTGGAGAAAAATAAACTTCACATTTGTCACAATGTGACAGTGAATGATCTGCATCACCTGCACCGCGGTGGAAGGGTGTCAAAGGCCACAGCGATTCTTGGCACCATGGTACAGATCAAGCCTATTATTTACTTGAATGACGAAGGTAAACTTGAGGTTATCGGAAAAGAGCGTGGAAGAAAAAAAGCGTTGAACAGGATCGTGGATATGATGGAAAATCAGATGAAAGGTTATGAGAAGGAAAATGATCTTGTAATGATCACCCATGGGGATTGTATTGAGGATGCCGAGTATGTGAAGGAACAAATACAGAAAAAGTATGGAATTTCAAACGTTATTATTAATAATATAGGCACAGTGATAGGAACACATACGGGGCCGGGTGTTGTCGCAACGTTCTGTATGGGAAATAAAAAAGCATAAGAAGGCATCTCTACTTGCTATTCTGGCAGTTTTATGTAATAATAAGTCAACACACTAAAGTTAAAGAGAGGAATGGAAAGGATGAAGGAAAGAAGTAGCTTTTCAAGCAAAATGGGATTCGTCATGGCTGCAGCAGGTTCTGCCGTTGGACTTGGAAATATATGGAGATTCCCATATCTTGCTGCAAAGTATGGAGGGGGCACCTTTTTGGTCGTTTACATTGTACTTGCAGTGACATTTGGATTTTCTTTGATGGTTGCGGAGATTGCGATCGGAAGAAAAACAGGATTAAGCCCAATTGGGGCATTTAAAAAACTGGATAAGCGGTTTGGATTTGTCGGAGTTTTAGCTGCGCTCGTACCAGTCATCATTTTCCCGTATTATTCTGTGATCGGAGGATGGGTGATCAAATATCTTGTGACATTTGCGACAGGAGGGGCAGCACAGGCAGCAGGAGATACATATTTTTCTGAATTTACCGCATCTACTGGGGAACCAATCCTCTGGTTTGCAGTTTTTATTGGCGCGACAGCTATTATCGTAGCGCTTGGCGTGGAAAAAGGTATTGAGAAAGTGAGCAAATTTATGATGCCGGTGCTGGTGTTGCTGACTATAATCATCGCTATCTACAGCTGTACCATTGAAGGGGCAGGAGAGGGAGTGAAGTATTATCTTCTTCCTCAGATGGAGGACTTCTCCGCAAGTACAGTAGTGGCTGCTATGGGACAGATGTTTTACTCCATGTCACTTGCCATGGGAATCATGATCACGTACGGTTCCTATATGAAAAAAGAAAACAGTCTGGAAGGCGCGGTAAGACAGATTGAGATTTTCGATACAGGAGTTGCTTTCCTGGCAGGGCTTATGATCATTCCGGCTGTATTTGCATTCTCAGGAGGAGATGAATCTGCTTTGAGCGCAGGCCCTGGGTTGATGTTTATCACATTGCCGAAAGTATTTAACAGCATGCCTGCAGGAGGACTGATAGGAGCACTGTTTTTCCTCATGGTTCTTTTTGCAGCACTCACATCCTCTATCTCCCTGATGGAGACGATCGTATCAGTTGTAATGGATAAATTGGGATGGAAAAGAAAACCAACCTGTATTTTGGTACTTGCGATCGCAGTTTTGATGGGACTTCCATCTTCCCTTGGATTTGGGCTGTTAAACGGAATCAGTTGGCAGGGATTGACGATTTTGGACATCATGGATTTTGCAAGCAACAGTGTACTGATGCCGATCGTCGCATTCTTTACCTGTGTATTTGTCGGTTTCTTCTTAAAGCCAAAGGTGATCAGCGAGGAAGTCAAAGTCACAAATGGAAGTTTCAAGGCGGAAAAATTGTTCAAAGTTATGATCAAATGGATCTGTCCGGTATTTATGGTACTCATTCTTTTGAGTTCAGTAGCCGGAGTTATGCAGTGGGATTTGGGACCATTTGATTTCCTGAAAGTATAAAAAAGGTATTGACATCAGAAAAAAGACATGGTAATATTATCTGCGTGTGAAGAAAAGAAAGAAGAGTATCCACTCTCACCTTAGCACGATTGAGTGACTAATGGTTTTATATTGCAGAGAATACAGATGTTGAGAAATCTTTGTTTATGTATAGAAAGTGGATAGTCTTGTGCTATTCACTTTTTTTTGTAAGTTTAATGAATTCCATTGATGGGGGTGTACTACAATTAGCGATTTAATGATCAACGAACAAATCAGAGACAAAGAAGTGAGAGTAATCAGTGAAAACGGAGAACAGCTCGGCATTATGTCAGCGAAAGAAGCGATGAAAATTGCCGTGGAAGCTGAGTTAGACTTGGTAAAGATTGCTCCAACAGCAAAACCGCCGGTATGTAAGATTATTGATTACGGAAAGTACCGGTATGAACTGGCGAGAAAAGAAAAAGAAGCAAAGAAAAAACAGAAGACTGTTGAAGTAAAGGAAGTGCGCCTGTCACCAAATATTGAGGGCAATGACCTGAATACAAAAGTGAATAACGCCAGAAAATTTATTGCAAAAGGCAATAAAGTAAAAGTAACGCTTCGGTTCCGGGGAAGAGAGATGGCACATGTACAGACAAGCAAACATATTCTTGATGATTTTGCAAATATGCTGGAAGATGTAGCTGTCATTGAAAAAGCGCCAAAACTCGAGGGAAGAAGCATGAGCATGGTTTTAACTGAAAAACGTTAAACACATAAATATTCAGCCGCAAGAAAAGGCCAAAGAGACGGAGGAGGACAAAATTATGCCAAAAATAAAAACAAGCAGAGCAGCTGCAAAACGTTTCAAAGTAACAGGTACAGGAAAATTAAAAAGAGCGAAAGCTTATAAAAGCCATATCTTAACAAAAAAATCTACTAAGAGAAAAAGAAATCTTAGACAAACAACTGTTACAGATGCATCTAACGTAAAGAATATGAAGAAAATCTTACCATACCTGTAAGATGTAGAAAAACAATTGAAGGAGGATTATAAGAGATGGCAAGAATCAAAGGCGGAATGAACGCTAGAAGAAAACATAATAAAGTTTTAAAACTCGCAAAAGGATACAGAGGAGCAAGATCTAAACAGTACAGAGTTGCGAAGCAGTCTGTAATGAGAGCTCTTACAAGTGCATATGCAGGAAGAAAGCAGCGCAAGCGTCAGATGAGACAGCTTTGGATTGCTCGTATCAACGCAGCAGCAAGAATGAATGGACTTTCCTACAGCAAATTTATGCACGGTTTAAAACTTGCAGGTGTTGAAGTGAACAGAAAAATGCTGGCAGAGATGGCAGTAAACGATGCAAAAGGGTTCACAACACTCGCAGAGGTTGCAAAATCTAAATTGGCTTAATTTCAGATTGGTAAAAGGAACGAGAGTGGATAGATGAAAAGATGCCAGGTGCTGCGCTTGTGCGCGGCGCTGTATGGCGTTTTTTTATTCTATAGGGGAGTCAAAAGAATTTCTTATGAATATAAGATCTCTCCGGGCAGAATGCGCACGCCGCAATAAATAGTGATAAAATATTGAAAAATATGTAAAAAAACTGTTGACAAATGGGGGGAAAGACAATATAATAAGTTTTGTCTTCGAGATACACCAATCGAGAGATGAGACGGGGTGTGGCTCAGTTTGGCTAGAGCGCCTGGTTTGGGACCAGGAGGTCGCAGGTTCGAATCCTGTCACCCCGATTAGCCTTCAAAAAATAAGAGGGCTATTTTTGTGAAAAGGATTCACAAACAAAAAATAATTAAAAAAGTTCTTGACAAAAAGAAAAATAAGTGATAGAATATTTTTTGTTGAGACGCGCGGAAGTGTCGGAACTGGCAGACGAGCAAGACTAAGGATCTTGTGGCTATTGCAGTCGTGTGGGTTCAAGTCCCATCTTCCGCATTCTAAAAAGCCTTGAGAATTCAAGGCTTTTTTGTTATATAATGGCCCCTTCGTGATGCACATGGCGCAAATTTTGGAAAGGAGGAGAACTATGACGATAAGAGAAGAGCTGGAACAAAGAGAATTGACATATTTGAGTCCGTACGCTGCAAAAAGCGCGCTGTCAAGAGGGAGAAAGAGAGACGAAGAGCAGTGTGATCTTCGGCCTGTATTTCAGAGGGACAGGGACAGGATTCTTCACTGTAAAGCTTTCCGAAGATTAAAACAGAAGACGCAGGTTTTTCTGTTGCCGGACGGAGACCATTACCGGACGCGACTTACGCACACACTTGAGGTTGCACAGAATGCAAGGACCATTGCAAAAGCATTGCGCTTAAATGAAGATTTAGCTGAGGCTATTGCGCTCGGGCACGATCTGGGACATACACCTTTTGGGCATGCGGGGGAGAGGGCTCTTGATCAGATGTGTCCGGAAGGTTTTCGGCACAATGAACAAAGCGTACGCGTGGTGGAGTACCTGGAAAAGGATGGAAAGGGATTAAATCTCACTTATGAGGTCATTGACGGTATTTTGAATCATAAAAGCGCAGGCAGACCCAAGACGCTGGAAGGCCAGATTGTACGGTTGTCAGATAAGATTGCATATGTAAATCATGACATTGACGATGCCATCCGGGCAGGAGTGTTAAGAGCAAGCGATATCCCTCTGGAGTACAGGGAGGTGGTCGGGAATACGATCAGCAGCCGCCTTAGTACAATGGTCCACGATGTCATACGAAACAGTGTCGACAAACCTGAAATCAGAATGTCAAAGAAAGTAGAGGGAGCCATGAAAGGGCTGCGGCAGTTTATGTTTACTCACGTGTATCTGAATCCTGAGGCGAAAAGTGAGGAGAAAAAGGCTGTGCAGATGATAGCAGCTTTGTATGAGTATTACTTTCTCCATATAGAGGAACTGCCCAAGTTTTACGTTGATCTTGTGGAAAAGGGGCACTCCAAAGAGCGTGCAGTGTGCGATTATATCGCCGGAATGACCGATACATATGCGGTAAAAATGTTTCAGAAATTTTTTGTGCCGCAATCGTGGAAAAATTAAAGGAAATCAAAATCTCCTGTCGAATATTATATATAGCAGAGTGTATTTGGAAGGAAGGACAGCATGTATTATCCAGAAGAGATAGTTGAAGAAGTAAGGATCAAAAATGATATCGTGGATGTGATTTCCGGATATGTCAAATTGCAGAAAAAAGGAAATTCCTATTTTGGACTCTGTCCGTTTCACAATGAAAAATCCCCCTCTTTATCCGTCAGCAGGGACAAGCAGATGTACTATTGTTTCGGATGCGGAGCTGGAGGAAATGTTTTTACGTTCATCATGGAGTATGAAAACTTCTCTTTTGTGGAAGCACTCAAATATCTTGCCGAGAGGGCGGGAGTGGAGCTACCGCAGATGGAGTACTCCAGAGAGGAGCAGGAAAAGAGAGATTTGAGGAATGCGCTTTTGGAAATCAACAAACTGGCGGCAAAGTATTATTATGCGCAGTTAAAGACAGAAAAAGGGAGGACAGCGTGGAAATACCTGAAGGAGCGCGGGCTCGACGATGAGACGATCGTGCACTTTGGACTCGGATACTCCAATAAATACAGCGATGATTTGAGCAGGTATCTAAAAACGATGGGGTACTCCGAAGAGCTGCAGCAAAAGGCCGGGCTTGTGACCATTGATGAAAAACACGGGGTTCATGATAAGTTCTGGAACCGGGTGATGTTCCCGATCATGGATGTGAATAACAGGGTCATTGGTTTTGGCGGGCGTGTTATGGGGGATGCCAAGCCGAAGTATCTCAATTCTCCGGAGACGATGATTTTTGACAAGAGCAGAAACCTTTACGGTTTGCATAGGGCAAGGACATCGAGAAAGCCATATTTCATTGTGTGCGAAGGCTACATGGATGTTATTGCGCTGCATCAGGCAGGATTTCAGAATGCCGTGGCATCACTTGGCACAGCACTGACATCGGGACATGCATCCCTGATCAAGAGGTATGTAAAGGATGTATATCTGACATATGACAGCGATGAGGCCGGAACAAGAGCCGCGCTGCGGGCAGCGCCGATTTTAAAAGCATCGGGGATCAATACAAAAGTAATACGGATGGAACCGTACAAAGATCCGGATGAATTTATCAAAAATTTGGGTGCGGAGGCGTTTGAAGAGCGGATCACAAATGCAGAGAATAGCTTTATGTTCGGGCTGCGCGTGCTTGCAAAATCATACGATATGAATTCGCCGGAAGGGAAGACAGAATTTTTCCGGGAAACAGCCAGAAGGCTGGGAGAGTTTGAGGAGGAGATTGAGAGAAATAATTATATAGAGGCAGTGGCCAAAACGTATCATACCGGCTATGAAGAGCTGCAGAAACTGGTGCGGAAAGTGGCTGTGCAAAGTGGGCTTGCCGCCCCGGCTGTACGGGCAAAACCTTCAGTACACAGGGAAAAAAAAGAGAGCGGGAATACGACTTCCCAAAAAGCGCTGCTTACCTGGATGTTGGAGGATGAAGGGGTGTTTGGGCAAATACGCAAATACATTTCCCCGGAAGATTTCACGACAAAATTATATCAGGATGTGGCGGAAATGCTCTATGAGCAGTATGACAACGGTGAGAGAAACCCGGCAAAGATCATGAATCATTTTACAGATGAAGAGGAGCACCGGGAGGTCGCAAAGCTTTTTCACACAAGGATCAAAGAGCTTACGACAAAAGAGGAACAAGAAAAAGCGCTAAAGGAAATGGTAATTCAGGTCAAGAGAAACAGTATAGAAGAAAAGACGGCGAAACTCGCCCCTACAGATATACAAGGACTGCAGCTTTTGATGGATGCAAAGCGCTCGCTGCAGGACCTGGAAAAACTGCATATTTCCGTTAAATAAGGATAAAATATAAACAACCGGCCTTGACAGCAGTTTGCACTGTCATGCCAAGAGAGGATGGACACATTATGGAAGAAAACATAACAAAGTTCGAAGAAAAACTAAAAGAGCTTGTCAACCTTGGCAAGAAGAAGAAAAATATTCTGGAGATTCAGGAAATCAACGACTGTTTTGCGGACATGGAATTAGAACCGGAACAGATGGAAAAGGTATTTGAGTATTTGGAATCCTGTAATATTGATGTGCTTCGAATCAATTCAGACGATGATGATGATATGGAGATCGTTATCACAGACGAGGACGAAGTGGATATGGAGAAAATTGACTTGTCTGTACCTGACGGCATCAGCATTGAGGATCCGGTAAGAATGTATTTAAAGGAAATCGGTAAGGTTCCACTGTTGAGCGCAGAGGAGGAAATCGAACTTGCAAAAAGGATGGCTGAAGGGGATGAAGAGGCGAAGAAACGTCTGGCGGAGGCAAATCTGCGTCTTGTAGTCAGCATTGCGAAACGCTATGTAGGCCGCGGAATGCTCTTTTTGGATCTGATCCAGGAGGGAAATTTAGGACTTATCAAGGCAGTTGAGAAGTTTGATTACCAGAAAGGGTTTAAGTTCAGTACCTATGCCACATGGTGGATCCGTCAGGCCATTACAAGGGCGATCGCGGACCAGGCGCGTACAATTCGTATCCCTGTTCATATGGTTGAGACCATCAATAAGCTGATCCGCGTGTCAAGACAACTTCTTCAGGAGCTTGGAAGGGAGCCGTCACCTGAGGAAATCGCAGAAGAACTGGACATGCCTGTTGAGAGAGTGCGCGAGATTTTAAAAATTTCCCAGGAGCCGGTTTCTCTGGAAACTCCGATCGGTGAGGAGGAGGACAGCCATCTTGGGGACTTTATCCAGGATGACAATGTGCCGGTACCTGCAGAGGCTGCAGCTGCAACTCTTTTGAAGGAGCAGCTCGATGAGGTTTTGGGCACACTTACTGAGCGTGAGCAGAAGGTTTTAAGGCTGCGTTTCGGCATGAATGACGGACGTGCGCGCACACTGGAGGAAGTGGGAAAAGAGTTTGATGTGACCCGTGAACGTATCCGCCAGATTGAGGCAAAAGCGCTCCGAAAATTGAGACATCCAAGCCGCAGCCGTAAGCTTAGGGATTATCTGGACTAAGAGGAAACGCGGATGAACATGGATTTATCAAAAAGACTTTGCGCCGTGGCAGACCTGACGGCAGGAGGAAAAAAGAGTACAACTGTCTGTGTGGCGGATATCGGGACGGATCATGGATATATTCCAATCAGTCTGATAAAGGAAAAGGGATTTGGACATGCCATTGCTATGGATGTGAACAGAGGGCCTTTGGAGAGGGCTAGACATCATATTGCCCTGGAAGGATTGGAAGAATACATAGAGACAAGACTTTCGGACGGCCTGAGAGAGCTTGCCAGGGATGAGGTACAGTGTGTCATCATCGCCGGTATGGGAGGAGCGCTCTGTACTAAAATTTTAGAAGAAGGAAAAGAAGTTGTGGAGGGGCTGCAATATTTTGTATTGCAGCCTCAGTCTGAAATCTGGAAAGTAAGAAACTATCTCCAGGAGAACGGATACTGCATTGTAGAGGAAGATATTGTGCTTGAGGATGGAAAATATTATCCGATGATGCGCGTGGAAAAAGGGGTGGAAAGCCCGTACAGCGAGACAGAATTGCGATATGGGAGAGTTCTTCTGAAAAAAAGACATCCGGTGTTGAAAAATTACCTGGAGTTTGTGGCAAAAGAGAAGGAAAGAATATTAAAGAGCCTGAAAGCATCGCCTACACAGCGCGCGAAGAGAAGGGCTTTGGAAGTGGAACGGGAACTGGAGACTGCAAAAGAGGGATTGTCATGTTATGTAGAGAAGTAATAAAAAAAATAGAAGAAGTATATCCTAAAGACTATGCACTGTCCTGGGACAATGTAGGACTGCTCGCAGGAAGGCGGGACAAAGAGGTGAAAAAAATCCATCTTGCCCTGGATGCGGATGATAGAGCAGTTAAACACGCCATCACGGAAGGATCCGACATGTTGATCACACACCACCCGCTCATTTTTTCTGGAATCAAAAAGGTGACAGATGAGGATTTCATAGGAAGACGCCTTGTCCGTCTTCTTCAAAATGATGTCAGCTATTATGCCATGCATACTAATTACGATGTGCTTTCCATGGCAAAGAGTGCGGCAGATCGGATGGGAATGACAGAGTATGAGGTTTTGGAAAAGACAAAGGAGGATCCTGACAAAGGGAAAGTTTTTGGGATCGGTCTCATTGGACATGTAGAAAGGCAGACGGCAAAAAAATTGTGCGTCATATTAAAATCTGCATTTGATCTGCCGGGAGTGGTATTATTTGGAGACGGACAGAAGGAAATGCACAGAATTGCCATCTGTCCCGGCTCAGGAAAAAGTGTCATTGATGTGGCAGTCCAAAAAGGTGCGGATGCGCTTGTGACAGGGGATATCGGACACCATGAAGGGATTGATGCTGTTGCAAAAGGGCTTTGCATCATCGATGTCGGACATTATGGGATGGAACATATTTTTGTGGAAGATATGAAAGAGAGTCTTGGCAGAATGTTTCCGGAATTGCTTATTGAGACGGAACCAATTCATTATCCATATCATATTTTGTAAAGGCAGGGATCAGGCAGCAAAAGGAGGCGGCAGAAATGGAAGAAAGGTTATTTGAGGTTACGGTGAAAGGAGAAAAAAAGAGGTATCCGCATGGCACCAGTATGGAAGAGATCGCCAGGGACTTTCAGGGGCTGTATAAAAATGATATTGTGCTCGTCTTTATAAATGGAAGACTTCAGGAGCTGCACCGGACACTGAAGGAAGATGCAGAACTTATCTTTGTCACAACAAAGGATTCCATTGGCATGAAGACTTATAAAAGAAGTATGAATCTTCTTCTGGTGAAATCCATCTACGATATCAGCGGTCATGATAAGATCAAGGAGGTCCGTATCCGGCATTCTGTGAGCAGGGGCTACTACTGTACTGTGAACGGTGATGTCACGGTTGATAAGGAGTTTCTCGAAAAGGTAAAGGAGCGTATGAAGTCGCTTGTGGAACAGAAACTGCCGATCAAAAAGCGCACAGTGACCACAGATGAGGCGATCGCGCTTTTTCACAGGCATGGGATGTATGCCAAGGAAAAGCTGTTCCATTTTAGGAGAAGTTCCAATGTCAACATTTACAGTTTAAATGAATTTGAAGACTATTACTATGGATACATGGTATCAAACACCGGTTATCTGAAATATTTTGATCTGTATCTTTACGACAAAGGGTTTGTCATTCAGATGCCGACAAAAGAGGAACCGACAAAAGTGCCGGAATTTAAGCCTCAAGAAAAGCTGTGCCAGGTCTTAAGAGAGTCAGAGCAGTGGGCTGATATGCTGCATGTGCCGGTTGTGGGGGAACTGAATGAGGAAGTGATCGAGCAGGGAGCAAATGATCTGATCCTTGTACAGGAGGCATTGCAGGAAAAGAAGATCGCAGAGATTGCACAGCAGATTGTGGAGAGGCAGAAAGTAAAGTTTGTTCTCATTGCAGGTCCGTCTTCCTCCGGGAAAACGACTTTTTCCCACAGACTTTCCATACAGCTTAAGGCGAATGGATTGACTCCTCATCCGATTGCAGTGGACAATTATTTTAAGAACCGCACAGAAACGCCTTTGGATGAAAACGGAAATTATGATTTTGAATGTCTGGAAGCCATTGATGTGGAAAAGTTCAATGAAGATATGTCAAGGCTCTTGAGGGGAGAAGTGGTGGAACTTCCTGTCTTCAATTTTAAAACCGGGATGAGGGAGTACCGCGGAGATAAAAAGAAACTGGGTGAGCAGGATGTTCTTGTCATTGAAGGAATTCACGGCCTCAACGATGCACTCACATACGGCCTGGATGCCAGCAGCAAATTTAAAGTCTATATCAGTGCGCTCACACAGATCCATATTGATGAGCACAACCGGATTCCAACTACAGACGGAAGACTTTTAAGGCGCATAGTGCGGGATGCGAGGACAAGGGGCACAAGCGCCAGAGAGACGATCCGTATGTGGCCGTCAGTGCGAAGAGGAGAGGAGAAGAACATTTTCCCGTACCAGGAGCAGGCAGATGCCATGTTCAATTCTGCACTGATCTATGAGATGGCAGTCTTAAAGGTGTATGCAGAGCCCGCACTTTTTGGCATTCCAAAAGACTGCGAAGAATATGCAGAGGCAAAAAGACTGCTGAAATTTTTAGATTATTTTCTTCCGATCGACAGCAGGAATATCCCGCAAAATTCTCTTCTCAGAGAATTCATAGGCGGAGGATGTTTTAAGATATAAAAAATTGTTTCATATCTTCGGGTAAAGGAGAAGTAAAAGACAGGGGAATTCCCAAAATGGGGTGTGGAAACTCCAGTTTATAGGAATGAAGGGCCTGTCTTTTTATATGCGAATAATCCGGATTGTACAAAAAATCTCCGGGCAGAGGATGCCCAATGTGTTTCATATGCACACGTATTTGGTGGGTGCGCCCGGTTTCCAGCCTGATTTTGGCAAGAGAGTACCCTGCATGTTCACAGATCCGGCAAAAATGAGTTCTGGCGTATTCTCCTGCTGTTTCATCCACGCACCGCTCAATGGTGGAACCCTCCTTTCTCGCAATAGGAGCGTCTATGGTGCCGCGCTCCGGGAGAAGTCCTGTGGTAACGGCAAGGTATGTCCGCTTGATCCGGCGCTCTTTCACCATGTCGGACAACAGGGAGGCGCTGTACATGTGCCTGGCCAAAATGAGAAGTCCGGTTGTATCCCTGTCCAGGCGATTGATACAGCGAAAGGTAAAGGGTTCGTTTTTCTGGGCAAAATACCATGCGGCTGCATTTGCCAGTGTGTTTTCATAGTTGCCCTGGGAAGGATGTATGGGCATTCCGGCAGGCTTGTCGATCACAAGCAAATCTTTGTCCTCGTAAACGACAGGAAACGGAAGAGATACAGGGAGAATCCCTTTTGGGGATGGGGGTTCCACGAGCCTGACAGTCAAAATATCTCCGTAAGATGGGATGTCCCAGACTCTCGCCCATTCGTTGTTTAAGAGAAGACCGTTTTCGGTTCTCTTTAAGTGTGTGACAACTGTCTGGGAGTATCCTTTTTGTTTCAAGAAGAACAAAAGAGGATGAAGTGCATCCTCTTTTGTCATTGTGTATTGCAGAATTCGTTCCATTGTTTTCCTATCTTTCATACAGTTTTTTCAGAGATTCCATTTTTGCATACATATTGGCAAAAAGCAAGTCCACCAAAGTGATGGCTGTCATGGATTCAACGACAACCACCGCGCGAGGAACAATGACCGGGTCATGCCGTCCCTTTATGGCAATGTCGATTTCCTCGTGGTCTTTAGTGATGGTCTGCTGTGTAGAAAAAATAGAGGAGGTTGGCTTTATTGCTGCCCTCAGGATTAAGGTGCTGCCGTCGCTGATACCTCCAAGGACACCTCCTGCATGATTGGAAGTTTTGAAAACAGATCCATCCGAATGGATGCGGAAAGGGTCATTGTTTTTGCTGCCGTTTGATTTTGCCGCCTCAAAACCGTCTCCGATTTCCACACCTTTCACTGCACCTATGGACATAATGGCCTTGGCAAGGCAGGCATCCAGCTTGTCAAAAACAGGTTCCCCTAGGCCTGTTGGAAGATGTTCGGCAGTACATTCCACAATACCTCCACAGGAATCGTAATGTGCCATGCATTCAGAGACATATTCAGCTGCTTCTTGCGCCTTCCCCCGGTTCGGCATGTTCAGAGGATTATCCTGGATACAGGAAAAATCATAGTCCTCGTTGTCGATTGACACAGGTCCTATAGCTTTTGTGTAGGCCCTGACATGTATTCCCAGCTCCAAGAGGATTTTGGAAGCTACAGCTCCTGCGGCAACGCGTGCGATGGTTTCGCGGCCGGAAGAACGGCCCCCGCCTCTGTAATCGCGGATGCCGTATTTTTCGTCAAAAGTATAATCTGCATGTCCTGGGCGGTAGCTGTAAGCGATGTTTCCATAATCTTTGGAACGCTGGTCTTTATTGTGTACGAGCATGGAAATAGGGGTACCGGTTGTCTTCCCCTCAAAGATTCCGGAAAGGATCTCCACTGTATCTTCCTCAGCCCGGTGCGTGGCGAATTTGCTCTGCCCTGGTTTTCTTCTGTCTAATTGTTTCTGGATATCTTCCTCACAGAGAGAAAGCCCGGCAGGGCAGCCGTCGATGACAACGCCGACAGCCTTCCCGTGGGATTCTCCCCATGTTGAAATTTTAAAATGAGTACCGTAAATTGAACCTGACATCATATCCCCCTTTTCTTAAGCAAAATTTTTACTGAGGTTATTATATAAGAACTAAAAAAAACAAGCAATGATTATTTTAAGGCTGTACTTTTAGACCATGGTGTATTATAATTACAAAATGTAGAATTAAAGCACAAGGGGTTACACAAAATGAGCGAAGAAAACAGAAAAAAGAATCGCCGGAACAAGGGCGAAGGACAGCTTGTTGCCGGGAATTCTGACAAGACAAAAGAAAAGCGAAATGCCGGGATGGACAGAAGAATAGATAAAACGGGAGTGATCTATTTAGATGACATGGAGGGGCTTGACAGAAAAGAGCCAAAGCACAGCCGGGGACGTCGCAGGAGACATGGAAAAGAGAAAACAAACAGCCATAAAAAGGTCTGGATAGCTGTGGGAAGTGGGGCAGGCATTCTGCTTGTCATTTACATTGGATTTGCGGTATTTTTTATGAGTCATTATTATTTCTCCACAAAAATCAATGGAACAGATTTTTCAGGGAAATCAGTGGCCCAGGTTAAAGAATATATGCAAAAAAAGGTGGATGACTATAAACTGACCATAAAAGAAGACAGCGGAAACACGGAGACGATCGATGGGGCGGACATTTCTATCTCCTATGAGAGCGGAGACGAACTGCAGAAAGTCATGGATGCTCAGAATCCGTTTTTATGGCCGTCTGCTCTGTTTAAAAAGTCAAATGTGACAGCACAGATGGGGGTCAAATATGATGAGAGTGCGCTGGAGGAACAGCTTGCAGGACTTTCCTGTATGGAGGAAGAAAACCAGACAGCTCCAAAATCCGCACAGCCGGTGTTTGACGGTGCAAAGTTTACAGTTCAAAAAGAAGAACAAGGGACCCAGATCGATGTGGAAACATTTAGAAAGAAGGTCAAAGAGTCCATCGAAGGATTTCGGCAGGAAATTGACCTGAGAAAAGACGAATGCTATGTGGCGCCGTCCTATACTGCCGATTCCGAAGAAGTGAAAAAAGCCTGTGATGACATGAACCAGTATCTCAATGCGAAGATTACCTATGATTTTGGAAAAGCGACTGAGGTGGTCGACAAGGCGTTGATTTCGGAATGGCTGACTGTGGACGATAAAATGCAGGCCTCCTTTGATACTGACAAGGTGAAAGAATATTTGAGGGGCATCGGGAAGAAATATGACACCAAGGGAACAAAGAGAAGTATTACTACCCCGGATGGAAAAAAGACGACCGTCACAGGCGGAACCTATGGCTGGGAAGTAGACGAAGCAAAAGAGTTGGAACTTCTGACAGCAGATATCAAAGCGGGAAAAGAGACGAAGAGAGAACCTGCCTATGTGCAGAAGGCTGCGTCCAGAGAAGAACAGGATTGGGGAACCACTTATATTGAGGTGGATCTGACAACCCAGCACATGTGGCTGATCGTGGACGGCGGGGTTGTATTTAGCACAGACATTGTCACAGGAAAACCGACACCGGAAAAAGAGACACCGCAAGGCGTATATGACATTCTCGAGAAAAAGAGAAATAAAACTTTAAGAGGAGACCGCCAGACAGACGGCAGCTATGAATATGAAACACCGGTGTCCTACTGGATGCGTGTGACATGGACAGGAATCGGTTTCCACGATGCAACATGGCAGTCTGCATTTGGCGGAGAACTTTACAAAACAAAAGGCTCACACGGATGTATCAATATGTCGCTGAAAGATGCAGGCACTCTGTATGACAAAATCGATTTGGGATATCCTGTTGTAATGCACTACTAGAATCGGAGTTAAAAATATGTATCAATTGTTAAAAAAGGATAAGTCAGCCAAAAGAGGCAGACTGCACACAGTACATGGGGTCATTGAGACCCCTGTATTTATGAATGTGGGAACCATTGCAGCTATCAAAGGAGCGGTTTCCACAGATGATTTAAGGCAGATCAAAACGCAGGTGGAATTGTCCAATACCTATCATCTGCATGTAAGACCGGGAGATCACATTGTAAAGAAATTGGGCGGCCTTCATAAGTTTATGAACTGGGACCGGCCGATATTGACGGATTCAGGAGGATTCCAGGTCTTTTCTTTGTCAGGCCTTCGTAAGATCAAGGAGGAAGGCGTATATTTTCAGTCCCACATTGACGGGAGAAAGATTTTCATGGGGCCGGAGGAGAGCATGCAGATTCAGTCGAACCTGGCATCCACTATTGCTATGGCATTTGATGAATGCCCATCCAGTGTGGCCACAAGAGAGTATATACAGAATTCTGTGGAACGCACTACAAGATGGCTTATGCGCTGCAAAAACGAGATGCAGAGATTAAACAAGCTTGAGGATACCATTAATCCAAACCAGCTGTTGTTTGGGATCAATCAAGGCGGGGTATACGAAGATATCCGAATTGAACACGCGAAGAGGATTGCGGATATGGAGCTGGACGGATATGCTATTGGTGGTCTTGCGGTAGGCGAGACACATGAGGAGATGTATCGGATTCTGGAGGCTGTTGTGCCGTATCTTCCGCAGGAGAAACCAACTTACCTGATGGGAGTGGGAACACCGGCCAATATTTTGGAGGCTGTGGACAGGGGTGTGGATTTCTTTGACTGCGTATATCCGTCGAGAAACGGCCGACACGGGCACGTGTATACCAATCACGGAAAGCTGAATCTGTTCAATGCAAAATACGAGCTGGATGACAGGCCGATCGAGGAAGGATGCGGCTGTCCTGCGTGCAGGAGTTACAGCAGGGCGTACATCCGACATTTGCTGAAGGCAAAAGAAATGCTTGGAATGAGACTTTGTGTTCTACACAATCTCTATTTCTACAATACAATGATGGAAGAGATCCGACAGGCCATTGACGGTGGATGTTACCAGGAGTACAAGAAAAAGAAACTGGAAGGTCTTACGGAAAAATAGCATAAAGATTTTATGAAAAAGCGGTAAAGTACTTGATGGATTTACCATTTTTGTGTATGATAGCAATAGCGTTTAAAAAGGAATAAGACAAACGCAGGATAAGCACAGCCAGACGGAGGTATGAGAATGGTTATTATTATTGTATACGTGTTATTGTTCGCAGGACTTTGGTTTTTCCTCGTACGTCCTCAGAAAAAAGAGCAGAAGAGAATCCAGACGATGATTTCTTCTCTTGAGGTGGGAGATACCGTTCTTACGACAAGCGGATTTTACGGAGTTGTCATTGATATCACAGACGACGATGTGATCGTGGAGTTCGGAAGCAACAAAAACTGTAGGATTCCGATGCAGAAAGCTGCAATTGCACAGGTTGAGAAACCGGAATAAAGTAAAAGAATGTATAGAAAAAGCGGAAGAAGGTACTGCAAATGAGCAGTGCCTTTTTTGCATGTATATTCATTGAAAAAATTAGAGTGCGCTCCAAATTTTTAATGCTTTAACACGGAAAAGGTTGAAAATCAAAAGGGAATAGGGTATGATAGAGTTTAATCAGTTAAAGTACTTTAGGAAGGGTGACATTATGAACTTACATATCGGAGTGATAAAAGGGGATGGAATAGGGCCGGAAATCGTGACGGAGGCGATGAAAGTCCTGGATAAAATCGCAGAGTTGTACGGACACACCTGTGAATATGAGGAGTTGTTGCTCGGTGGAGCGTCCATTGATGTACACGGAATACCGCTCACAGATGAGACAGTGGAGAGGGCAAAAACATGTGACGCTGTACTGATGGGTTCTATAGGAGGAGATGCAAAGACTTCACCTTGGTATCAGCTGGAGCCTTCCAAAAGACCGGAAGCAGGACTTTTGGCGATCCGCAAGTCTTTGAATCTATTTGCCAACTTAAGGCCTGCTGTATTGTATGAGGATTTAAAAGGCGCCTGCCCTCTCAAGGAAGAGATTACTGAGGGCGGATTTGATATGATGATCATGCGTGAGCTGACAGGAGGACTTTATTTTGGGGAGAGGAACACAGTGGAAAAAGACGGTGTGCTGACTGCTTACGATTCTCTGACCTACAATGAGACAGAAATCAGGCGAATCGCGAAAAGGGCCTTTGACATTGCTATGAAACGCAGAAAGAAAGTCACAAGCGTGGACAAAGCAAATGTTCTGGATTCCTCAAGGCTCTGGAGAAAGGTTGTCGCAGAAGTTGCGGCAGATTATCCGGAAGTGGAACTGGAGAACATGCTCGTGGACAATTGTGCGATGCAGCTTGTGAAGAATCCAAAACAGTTTGACGTGATTTTGACGGAGAATATGTTTGGGGATATTCTCTCAGACGAGGCAAGCATGGTGACAGGGTCTATCGGAATGCTTGCATCTGCAAGTCTTAATGAGAGTAAATTCGGATTGTATGAGCCAAGCGGCGGATCCGCACCGGATATCGCGGGAAAAGGAGTCGCTAATCCGATCGCAACGATCCTCTCTGCAGCCATGATGCTTAAGTTTTCGTTTGATTTGGATAAAGAGGCAGATGCGATTGAAAATGCGGTTGCACAGGTACTAAAGGATGGATACCGCACAGGTGACATTATGTCCGATGGAAAGACACTGATAGGCACAGAGGAAATGGGTGATTTCATCTGTGAGAGATTGAAATAGAAAAGACAGATAAGGAGGCAGACATCTATGAAAAGTGATACAGTGAAAACAGGGATGCAGCAGGCACCCCACCGCTCCCTGTTCAATGCATTGGGGATGACAAAGGAAGAATTGGAACGGCCGCTTGTTGGAATCGTATGTTCCTACAATGAGATTGTGCCAGGGCATATGAACCTGGATAAGATAGCAGACGCAGTTAAGATGGGAGTTGCGATGGCAGGCGGAACACCTGTCATGTTTCCGGCGATTGCTGTTTGTGACGGAATCGCCATGGGACACATTGGAATGAAATATTCCTTGGTGACAAGAGATCTGATCGCAGATTCCACGGAGGCCATGGCGTTGGCGCACCAGTTTGACGCTCTTGTCATGATTCCAAACTGCGATAAAAATGTTCCGGGACTTTTGATGGCAGCAGCAAGGATCAATGTTCCGACAGTGTTTGTCAGCGGAGGACCGATGCTGGCAGGTCATGTGAAGGGTCATAAGACAAGTCTCTCGAGCATGTTTGAGGCAGTTGGCTCTTATGCGGCAGGAACAATGACAGAGGAGGATGTATGTGAGTTTGAGAACAAGGCATGTCCGACCTGCGGTTCCTGTTCTGGTATGTACACAGCGAACAGTATGAACTGCCTGACAGAAGTGCTTGGAATGGGATTGAAAGGAAATGGAACGATACCGGCAGTATATTCTGAGAGACTGCGCCTTGCAAAGCATGCGGGCATGCAGGTGATGGAGATGTTGAGAAGAAACATCCGTCCAAGAGATATCATGACAAAGGAGGCTATTTTAAATGCGCTCACTGTGGATATGGCTCTTGGATGCTCCACAAACAGTATGCTGCATCTGCCGGCTATTGCCCATGAGATTGGGATGGACTTTGAGATTGATTTTGCAAATGGAATCAGTGAAAAAACTCCGAACCTGTGTCATCTTGCACCGGCAGGTCCTACCTATATGGAAGACTTAAATGAAGCAGGCGGTGTTTACGCGGTGATGAATGAGCTGAACAAAAAAGGACTTTTACATACAGAGTGCATGACTGTGACAGGAAAGACAGTAGGAGAAAATATTAAAGACTGTATCAATAAAAATCCGGAAGTTATCCGGCCGATCGACAATCCGTACAGTCAGACCGGAGGGCTGGCAGTGCTCAAAGGAAACCTTGCACCGGATGGAAGTGTTGTAAAACGCTCTGCAGTTGTGGAGGAAATGATGGTGCATGAAGGCCCTGCAAGAGTGTTTGACTGCGAGGAAGATGCGATTGCAGCCATCAAAGGCGGCAAGATCGTGGAAGGCGATGTGGTGGTCATTCGCTACGTAGGACCAAAAGGCGGACCTGGTATGCCGGAGATGTTAAACCCAACCTCTGCGATTGCCGGTATGGGGCTTGGCAGCAGCGTGGCCCTTATCACGGACGGACGTTTCAGCGGCGCCTCAAGAGG
This sequence comes from Lachnoclostridium sp. An181, assembly GCF_002160325.1. Classification (GTDB taxonomy): domain Bacteria; phylum Bacillota; class Clostridia; order Lachnospirales; family Lachnospiraceae; genus An181. The sequence goes on along the minus strand of NZ_NFKJ01000003.1, from coordinate 43,964 downwards.
AGCGTCCATCGGACACGTTTCCCCGGAGGCGGCAGTCGGAGGCCCGATTGCTCTTGTTGAAGAAGGAGATATCATTAAGATCAATATTCCGGCGCTGACCCTTGAGATTGATGTGAGCGAAGAGGAGCTTGCAAAAAGAAAAGCTAAGTGGGAACCAAGACAGCCAAAGATTACCACAGGATACCTTGCCAGATATGCATCCATGGTTACGTCAGGAAACAGAGGAGCAGTTCTGGAAATTCCAAGATAAAAAGCCGAAAATCATGACAGAGAAAGAGGAGTGGATTCATGCAGTTGACAGGATCAGAAATTGTAATAGAGTGTTTAAAAGAGCAGGACGTGGATACCGTATTTGGATATCCGGGAGGAGCGATTTTAAATGTATATGATGCGCTGTACAAACACAGCGGCGAAATCCGCCATATTCTCACCTCCCACGAACAGGGAGCTGCCCATGCAGCGGATGGATATGCAAGAGCCACAGGAAAAGTCGGCGTCTGCTTTGCGACAAGCGGGCCGGGAGCCACGAATCTGGTGACCGGGATCGCCACCGCATATATGGATTCTATTCCGGTGGTGGCGATCACCTGCAATGTGGGGGTATCCCTTCTTGGAAAGGACAGTTTCCAGGAGATTGATATCACGGGAGTGACTATGCCGATCACGAAACATAATTATATTGTAAAAGATGTTACGAAACTGGCGGACACGATCCGCAATGCGTTCCGCATTGCAAAATCCGGCCGGCCGGGTCCGGTGCTGATCGATATTCCAAAGGATGTGACTGCACAGGAAACAGAATATGAAAAGAAAGAACCGGAAAAGCCGTGTCAAGAAACCTTGATTGATGAGGAGCAGTTAAAGACTGCCGTGGAAATGATTCATAATTCCAAAAAACCATACATATTTGTAGGAGGAGGAGCCATTCTGTCTGATGCCAGTGAGGAAATCCGAAAGTTTGCTCATAAAGTGGATGCCCCTGTGGCTGATTCACTTATGGGAAAAGGTGCATTTCCGGGGACGGATGAGCTGTATTCCGGAATGCTTGGAATGCACGGGACAAAGGCATCCAATTTTGGAGTGAGCCAGTGTGACCTGCTGATCGTTGCGGGGGCAAGATTCAGCGACCGTGTGACCGGGAATGCAAAAAAATTTGCATCCAACGCAAAGATACTTCAAATTGATATCGATCCTGCTGAGATTGACAAAAACGTACTCACACATGCCAGCGTGGAGGGAGATTTGAAATGTGTTTTAAGAGAACTGTGCGCAAGGCTTGAGCAACAGGACCACGCAGAGTGGAAACAGCAGATCAGGGAATATGAGGAGAAATATCCGCTGACCTACCACGAAGAACCTTTGACAGGACCTTATGTTGTGGAGGAAATCTATCGGCAGACAAAAGGGGATGCGGTCATTGTAACGGAAGTGGGACAGCATCAGATGTGGGCTGCGCAGTTCTATAAATACACAAAACCGAGGACGTTTTTAACATCCGGAGGACTTGGAACCATGGGCTATGGTCTGGGAGCATCTATAGGAGCAAAGGTGGGATGTCCGGACAAGACGGTTGTGAATATTGCCGGGGACGGGTGTTTCCGTATGAATATGAACGAGATTGCGACGGCAGTCAGACATCAGGTTCCAATTATCCAGGTTGTGATCAATAACCATGTTCTGGGTATGGTGCGCCAGTGGCAGGATCTGTTCTATGAAAAACGCTATTCCGCAACTGTGTTGAACGATGCAGTTGATTTTGTAAAATTGGCAGAGGCAATGGGGGCAGAGGGTGTGTGCGCGGCAACAAAAAAAGAATTTGAAGATGCGTTTGTATATGCTCTGAAGTGCAAGAACCCGATCGTCATTGACTGTCAGATTGGCTGCGATGACAAAGTCTGGCCGATGGTGGCGCCTGGCGCTGCTTTGAGCGAGACATTCAGTGAGGAAGACTTAAAAGAAAAACAATAATTATAAATTAGCACAAAAACATTTTTAAAGGAGGAGCAAGATGGGAAGAGTATTTAATTTTTCAGCCGGGCCGGCTGTACTCCCGGAAGAAGTACTAAAAGAAGCAGCAGAAGAGATGTTGGACTACCAAGGAACCGGGATGTCCGTGATGGAGATGAGCCACCGTTCGGCTGCATTTGAAAAGATTATCACGGATGCTGAGAACGATCTCCGGGATCTTATGGGGATTCCTGACAATTACAAAGTACTGTTCCTACAGGGGGGCGCTTCTTTACAATTTTCCATGATCCCTATGAATCTTATGAAACATGGGACTGCAGATTACATCGTCACAGGACAGTGGGCAAAAAAAGCCTACGAGGAGGCAAAAAAATATGGAAAAGTAAACAAGATCGCATCTTCTGAGGATAAGACATTTTCCTACATACCGGATTGCCGCGATCTTCCGGTTTCCGAGGATGCAGACTATGTTTACATCTGTGAGAATAATACCATCTACGGTACAAAATTCAAAGAACTGCCGGACACAAAAGGAAAAACATTGGTTGCGGACGTCTCATCTTGTTTTCTTTCTGAACCTGTGGACGTGACGAAATATGGAATGCTTTTTGGAGGAGCTCAAAAAAATATCGGACCTGCGGGAGTTGTGATCGCCATTATCAGGGAAGATCTTATCACAGACGAGGTGATGGAGGGGACACCGACAATGATGAAATACAAAACTCATGCAGATGCAAAGTCGCTGTACAATACACCGCCGGCATATGGAATTTATATATGCGGAAAAGTGTTTAAATGGTTGAAAAAGCAGGGCGGACTTCAGGCGATGAAGGAGCGCAATGAGAGAAAGGCAAAAATACTCTACGACTTTTTGGACTCCAGTAAACTGTTCAAGGGAACTGTGGAGAAGAAAGACCGGTCCCTTATGAATGTTCCTTTTGTGACAGGGGACAAAGATTTGGATGCAAAATTTGTAAAAGAGGCAAAAGAGGCAGGACTTGAGAACCTGAAAGGGCACCGCAGCGTAGGAGGAATGCGCGCAAGCATTTACAATGCAATGCCGGAAGAAGGGGTAAAAGCACTGGTGGAATTTATGGATAAATTTGAAAAGGAGAATCTGTAATATGTATCAATATCATTGTTTAAATCCGATTTCTGAAGTCGGATTGGAAAAATTTGCAGAAGAGTACGTACCGTCAAGCCTTCCGAATGCGGATGCAGTCCTTGTCCGAAGCGCATCTATGCACGAGATGGAGTTTTCGCCGAAATTAAAAGCAATTGCGAGAGCAGGGGCAGGAGTCAACAACATTCCTCTTGAAAAGTGTGCGGACGCGGGCATTGTTGTTTTCAATACCCCGGGAGCAAACGCCAACGGTGTAAAAGAGCTTGTGATTGCCGGAATGCTGCTGGCCGCAAGGGATATCGTCGGTGGTATCAACTGGGTGGAAGAGCATGAGGAAGACGGGGATATCGCGAAACTGGCGGAAAAGAAGAAAAAAGAATTCGCAGGGCATGAGATTGAAGGGAAAAAGCTTGGCGTCATCGGACTTGGCGCGATCGGCGTCCTTGTCGCGAATGCCGCGACTCATCTTGGCATGGAAGTGTATGGTTATGACCCGTATGTGTCCGTGGATTCTGCTTGGAGATTATCCAGAAACATTAAGCATGCCCGCACACTGGATGAAATTTATAAAGAGTGTGACTATATTACGATCCATGTTCCTGCCACAGAGGAGACAAAAGGTTTGATCGGCGCTGAGGCGATCAGCCTGATGAAAAAGGATGTTGTGATCTTAAACTTTGCAAGAGGGGTGCTGGTGGAGCAGGAGGCTATTGTGGATGCCCTGGTATCCGGCCGGGTGAAACGATATGTCACAGATTTCCCGTCTCAGGAAATCGTGGGAGTGAAAAACGCCATTGTGATTCCGCATCTTGGAGCATCCACAGAGGAATCCGAAGACAACTGTGCCAAGATGGCGGTTTCCGAGCTCATGGATTTCCTGGAAAACGGAAATATCCATCATTCTGTCAACTATCCGGACTGTGATATGGGCGTATGCCGCGCAAAAGCAAGAGTCACTCTTCTGCACAGAAACGTACCGAATATGATCGGACAGTTTACTGCTCTTCTGGCAGAGGAAAATGTTAACATTGACAGGATGGTGAACAAGAGCAAGGGTGCTTACGCATACACTATCATTGATGTCAATGAAGAAATATCACAAAATATTGTGGATAAGTTAACAAAAGTTAAAGATATTTTAAGGATTAGGGTTATTGTATAATAGGACTGCACACGTTATAATAATCATCGTAAGAGTATAGAGATGATGAAAAGGGTGTAGTTACAAATGATGATAGACAGACGAGACATGTCTAAGATTAAGATGCATAAAAAGCGGCATCATATTCCACAGATAAGGATGCCGAGAAGGAGAAAGAACAATGCGCACCTGGACAGAAACACGGGCATTTTGGTGGTGTTGTTCTTTCTTGTTGCCCTGGCGGTCCAGGGGACAGGTTCCATGAAGGACGGAACAGTGGTGAACGTCAGGCTGAAGGCCGAGAATATAGAGATCAGACAGGAAGAAAATATTCCAAAACTGAAGGCAAAAGTTGAAGTGGAGGGCAATAGGGAAACGATTCTGGACAAAGAGAGAGGGTATACGGTCCAGGATTTAGTGGACGAGCTTGAGAGTGGAAAAGGATATGAGCTGGAATGCCAGACGGATGGCACAAAAGAGGGAAGATATCCGATAAAGATACGGCTTGACGGCGATTTTGAAGAGACGCTGATGGGAAAATATTTAAATAAACTGCAGCTGGAGACAAAGGAGGGGGCCCTGACTGTAAGCAATAAATACGGTACATGGGATGGAGATAAGTTCAAACGGTATGACGGGACCTATGTTGAGAAGGACTTCATTGAATCAAAAGGGGATACATACTATCTTGACGATAAAGGCAAAAAAGTCACAGGATGGCAGACTTTGAATTCCTATACATACTACTTTGACAAAGATGGCAAGATGAAAACCGGGTGGATGGAAAATAAAGACGGGAAGTATTATTTTAACAGCGATGGGACCATGCACATTGGATGGTTGACCGAGAATGAGGACAAGTACTACTTTGACAAAGATGGAAAAATGATGACTGGTGAGCAGCAGGTGGGAATCCGTCATTGTGTGTTTGGGAAAGATGGAAAGTTGGAAACGGAAGATTTGTCCATTGATGTGAACAAGCCGATGATCGCGCTGACATTTGATGACGGACCTGGTGCCAGGACGAAAGAGCTTTTGGAAGTGCTCAAAGAGAACGGGGCGAGAGCTACCTTCTTCATGGTTGGAGAGAATATTCCGAACCATCCGGATACGATCAAGCTGATGGAGGATATTGGGTGTGAGCTTGGAAACCATACGGCCCACCATGAGAATCTGACAAAACTTAACGAGTCAGGTATCCAGGCAGCTGTAGGAGATGTCAATACAAAACTGAGCAAGATCGTGGGACATGGCGCGACTTCTCTGAGACCGCCTTACGGTGCAAAAAATGATCTGGTGAAAAAAACAGCGGGGCTGCCGCTTGTTCTCTGGTCTGTGGACACAGAGGACTGGAAACTGAAAAATAAAGAGGCAACGTACAAAGCCATCATGAACGGTGCAAAGGATGGAAATATCATCCTTCTGCACGATATCCATTCCTGGTCCGTGGACGCAGCGATTGAGGCAATCCCTCAGCTTGTGGCCAGGGGATTTCAGTTAGTGACAGTTTCGGAACTGGCAGATGCAAGGGACGTTCAGATGCAGAATGGAGAGTCCTATTTTAGTTTTCCAAAACAACAGTAGAAAAAAATAGAAAAAACTCTTGACGGATGAAAAAAGTGGGAGTAGAATACAAAACAGAAAATCAAATAAATATCTACTTAGAAATACGATGAAAAGAAATAGTAAGTATGAAAGGTGTGTCACAGAGAGTTCCGGCATGGTGGGAGCGGAACACACAGAACCACATTACTGAATTCCTCTTGGAGTAGAATGCTGAAATTGCAGTAGGCATCTCCGGCAGCAACCGTTACCATGCAAGGGTATAACTTTCAAAGCGTACCTGACGAGGCAGATGCTGTGAGGCATCTGTGAACTGAGGTGGAACCACGAAGCATTTTGCTCTCGTCCTCTGAATAACAGAGGACGGGAGTTTTTTTCTTTTAGAGGAAAGTTCCAAAAAGATTCCTTTTTCGAAAAGTATTCCGGGTAGAAAGCATTTTAGGGAGGGTAAGACATGATTATTGTATTAAAGCCAAGGACTTCACAGGAACAGATTAAAAAAATGGAAAACCAGATTATCCGAAGAGGATTGACTCCTCATACGGTGATCGGGGAAGAGATGACCATCATTGGATGTATCGGGGATACAACAAAAATAGACTCTAAATTATTTGAAGTCAATGAGTGTGTGGAAAAGATCATGCATGTACAGGAGCCTTATAAACTGGCAAATAGAGCGTTTCATCCGGAGGATTCCGTTATCGACGTGTCCGGAGTGAAAGTGGGAGGAGATCATTTGGCTCTGATCGCGGGACCTTGTTCTGTAGAATCTGAAGAACAGGTGATCGGCATTGCAAAAGCGATTAAAGCAGCTGGTGCAAACATGTTGAGAGGAGGTGCCTTCAAGCCAAGAACAAGTCCATATGCATTCCAGGGAATGGGACTGGACGGATTAAAAATTTTGTGTGCAGCAAGAGAAGAGACAGGACTTCCGATCGTAACAGAATTAATGTCCTTAGAATATCTGGAAGCGTTTGACGAAAATGTGGATTTGATCCAGATTGGTGCGAGAAATATGCAGAATTTCGACCTTCTCAAACATCTGGGACAGACCAAGAGACCAATTCTTTTAAAGAGAGGATTGAATGCCACATATGAAGAATGGATCATGGCGGCAGAGTATATTATGGCAGCAGGAAATGAAAACGTGATCCTCTGTGAAAGAGGTGTCCGCACCTTTGAAAGCTATACGAGAAACACACTGGATCTGCAGGCCATTCCTGTCATCAAATCTTTGACGCATCTTCCGATCGTGGTTGACCCAAGCCATGCAGGAGGGAAATGGTGGCTTGTCGAGCCGATGGCAAAGGCAGCGGTTGCAGCGGGAGCAGACGGCTTGATGGTGGAAGTACACAATGATCCGGAAAATGCACTTTGCGATGGAGCGCAGTCATTGAAACCAGAGAAATATGATATGCTGCTAAACTCTATCTCCAAAATTGCCCCGGTGGTAGGGAAAAGCCTGTAGACAAGGATTAGGTGACGGATATGAAACTCATAGTAAACTTAAAAGAAAACAGCTATCCGATTTATATAGAGCGGGGGATCAGGAAAAAAGCTGTAAAGCTTATCCGGGAAGTGTGGAACGGAAAGCGCATTATCATTGTGTCAGACGATCAGGTTTATGAACATTATGGGGAAGAGCTTTTGGAAAACCTCTCTCAGGAGTTTTCATGCACCAGACTGGTACTTCCACACGGAGAAGGGACAAAGAGTTTTCAGAATCTGCCGATTATCTACGATGCGATGCTTAAGGCGCGCCTGTCAAGAAGCGATCTTCTTGTGGCACTTGGCGGTGGAGTGATCGGGGACCTGGCAGGGTTTGCGGCAGCGACTTATTTAAGGGGAATTCCGTTTGTACAGATTCCGACTTCCCTGCTGGCGCAAGTGGATTCTTCGGTAGGCGGAAAGGTTGCTGTGGATCTGCCGCAGGGGAAAAACCTTGTGGGCGCATTTTATCAACCTAAACTGGTACTGATCGACCCGGATGTACTTGACACACTGCCAGAGCGGTTTTTGAAGGATGGCATGGGTGAAGTGATCAAATACGGCTGTATCAAGGATGCGGTATTGCTTGAAAAGCTGGAGAGCTTAGGTTCTTACGGGAAACTTGGCAGAGAGATGGAGGAGATCATTTACCACTGTGTGGATATTAAACGGAAGGTTGTGGAGGAAGATCAGTTTGACAAAGGAGAGAGGATGCTTCTCAATTTTGGCCACACGCTGGCGCATGCGATCGAGCAGTACTTTCACTATGAAAGAGAGAGCCACGGAGAGGCAGTTGCGGAAGGCATGTACCAGGTGATGCGGATTGCCGAACAAAAAGGGATTGCCAAATCAGGGATAGCTGCAAAGATTGCACATGTGCTGAATATGTATGGACTCCCTTGTGAAAGCGGGATACCGGTCAGTGAACTTATCAAGGCAATCTGTCTTGACAAAAAAAATTTAAATAATCATCTCAATCTGATTCTGTTGAAGAATGTCGGGGAGAGCTATATTTACCAGACTGATACAGAATTTTTTGATGGAATTGATAAGGTATAGGAAAGAAGAGGATAAATATGATACATCTTGCAGTGATCGGGAAAGTGCTCGCGCACTCTCTCTCCCCGGAAATCCACCGGTATATGTACGAAAAACTTGGAATTGAAGGGACATATGAAAAACTGGAACTTACGCCAGATGAGGTTCCTTGTATTGCAAAGATTATGAGGGAAAAGAATTTGAGCGGAGTGAATGTGACTATGCCTTATAAGGAGACGGTCATGGAATATCTGGATGTTCTCGGGGAAGATGCAAAGGCTATAGGGGCTGTAAATACGATTTTGCTCAAGGACGGAAAGACTTACGGTTACAACAGCGATTATGTTGGTGTGTGTTATATGTTTGATTCTCACGATGTAAAACTTCGCGGAAAAGAGATCGTCATCCTTGGCAATGGGGGAGCGGCTCATGCCCTTATTTACGCCATGAAGGAGGCGGAAACCAAAAAGATCACTGTTGTGGCCAGGTCAAGGGAAAAACTGGCAAAGCTGAAAGAGAGGTTTCCTTATATAGAAGAAAAGACATACGAGGAGGAGCTCTGTGGGGATATCATTATCAATACAACTCCGGTCGGTATGTACCCAAATACGGGAAAGAGCGTTGTGGGAAAAGAAGTGCTGCGCAATTTTAAAGTGGCGGCAGACATTGTATACAATCCTTTGATGACAGAATTTCTCCTCGCCGCGAAAAGAGAAGGTCTTACAGTTGTGAGTGGGCTGTCAATGTTGGTAGGGCAGGCCATCCATTCAGAGGAAATCTGGTTTGAACGGCCGATCGACTATTCCCTGGGAGAGGGAATTCACGATGAACTGGCAAAAAGGTTTGCAGAGTAATAAAAAGGGAAGGGGCACTTAAAGAAGTATCCTTTCCCTTTTGATATTTAGCGTTTGTTGTATTTATCCAGCAGAGCGTGGATCTTATCAGTCGGATTCATAACTTTGCCGATAGTCAGATCGTGATTGATGGAGTCAATGATGAGTGCAAGGAATTTGCTCATATCCGCAATCACAAAATAAGGTTTCTCCTTTACAATCGGCGGAAGGTAGGTCAGATTTGTAGTGATGACCTTGTCGATCCAGCCGTTTGCATAATATTCGTCGAATTTGTCAAAACCTTCTGTGAAAAGTCCAAAAGTCGTGCACACAAAAACACGGCGTGCATTGCGGTCTTTTAATTTTTTTGCCACATCAAGCATACTCTCACCGGAGGCGATCATATCGTCGATGATGATCACATCTTTTCCGGACACATCATCCCCTAAGAATTCATGAGACACGATCGGGTTTTTGCCGTTTACAACTGTGGAATAGTCGCGGCGCTTATAGAACATACCCATGTCTACGCCAAGCACGTTGGAGAAGTAGACAGCTCTGTGCATCGCACCTTCGTCAGGACTGATGATCATGAGATGGTCTTTGTCCACCGTTATATCAGGCACTTCACGGAAAAGTGCTTTCATAAACTGGTATGGCGGATTAAAGTTGTCAAATCCATCAAGAGGGATTGCGTTCTGCACTCTTGGGTCGTGGGCATCAAAGGTGATGATATTGGAGACGCCCATATGTACCAGTTCCTCCAGGGCAAGCGCACAGTCCAAAGATTCGCGTTTGGTTCGCTTGTGCTGTCTGCTTTCGTAGAGGAAAGGCATGATCACGCTGATCCTGTTTGCTTTTCCGGTTGCAGCGGAGATGATCCTCTTTAAATCCTGATAGTGGTCATCCGGTGACATGTGATTTTTATATCCATTGACAGAGTAGGTCAGGCTGTAATTGCACACATCAACCATGATAAACAAATCTTTTCCACGGATTGTTTCATAAAGCATTCCCTTTGCCTCACCGCTCCCAAAACGAGGGCAGGCATGCTTTACAAGATAATTGTCGGATTGATAACTTGCAAATAAAGCAGAATCACTGATATTAAAGGATGCCTGCTTGCGGAAATCAACAATATAGTCATTGACTTTCTGTCCAAGTTCTTTGCAGCTCTCTAATGCAATGATTTTCAAAGGTGCCTTTGGAAGAGACTGCTCTAATAAATTAATATTCGGCATAGTATTCTCCTATCTGTTTGTGTTTTGTTACAGTTCAGTTATACCATTTTTTCTTTTGCAGGACAAGAAAGAGATGTAAAAAATTGCATTTTAATATGAAATTTAGTATGATAAGGAAAGAATCAAAGACAGGAGAACAGGAATGAAACATGAGCATATAGTACGCAGTGTGGAGCAGGGCGGCATTGCATGGGAAATGGGAATCGAGCCGGGGGACAAGCTTTTGGCTATCAATGGCACGGAGATTGAAGATGTATTTGACTACCATTATCTGGTGAATGACGAGGAGCTTCTTGTACTGATAGAAAAGACAAACGGGGAACAGTGGGAGCTGGAGATTGAAAAAGAGTATGAAGAGGATTTGGGCATTGAATTTGAGCAGGGACTGATGGATGAATACCGTTCCTGCAGAAATAAATGTATTTTCTGCTTTATCGACCAAATGCCTCCGGGGATGAGGGAGACACTTTATTTTAAGGATGATGATTCCAGGCTCTCCTTCCTTCAGGGAAATTATGTCACGCTTACAAATATGAGTGACCATGATATAGACAGGATCATCCGATATCACCTGGAGCCGATCAATGTCTCCATACACACGACTAATCCGGAACTTCGCTGCAAAATGCTGCACAATCGTTTTGCGGGGGATGCACTGAAAAAGATTGATCGTCTCTACGAAGGCGGAATACAGATGAATGGTCAGATCGTGCTTTGTAAAGGCATCAATGACGGAGAGGAGCTGGAGAGAAGTATCCGGGATATGTCAAAATATTTTCCGACACTGCAAAGTGTTTCCATTGTACCGGTAGGACTTAGCAAATACCGGGACGGGCTTTATCCGCTGGATCCGTTTACAAAGGAAGATGCTTTAAAGGTTTTGGATACCATACACAGGTGGCAGGAAAAATTTTACGAAGAATATGGGATGCATTTTATCCATGCAGGGGATGAGTGGTATATTCTGGCAGAGCAGGAAGTGCCTTTGGCAAACAGGTACGACGGGTACCTGCAGCTGGAAAACGGAGTTGGTATGTTACGGCTTTTGCACGATGAATTTGAGGAGGCTTTTTTGGCAGCGACAGGGGATGACAAGAAAAGAGAACTGTCCATGGCTACGGGGGTGTTGGCTTATCCGTATATCGGACAGATGCTTGAGAGGATGAAAGAGAAATTTCCAAATACGAAGGTACATCTGTACTGTATCCGAAACGATTTCTTTGGGGAGAGGATCACGGTAGCGGGGCTGCTCACAGGGCAGGATCTGGTTGCCCAGTTAAAAGGAAGAGCGCTTGGAGAGACCCTTCTTCTTCCTGTCAGTATGTTCCGAAACGGAGAGGAAGTATTTTTGGATGACTACACAAAAGAAGATGTTGCGAACGCTTTACAAGTACCGATAGATATTGTAAAATCAAGCGGGCAAGATTTTATTGAAATGATAATAGACAGATAGATGAGGAGAAACAAAGATGAGTAAACCAGTAGTAGCGATAGTCGGGAGACCGAACGTGGGAAAATCAACACTGTTCAATGCCCTGGCAGGGGAGATGATCTCCATTGTAAAAGATACCCCTGGTGTTACCAGGGACCGTATTTATGCGGATGTGGCATGGCTGAACCACAATTTTACCATCATCGACACCGGGGGGATTGAGCCTGACAGCAAGGATATCATTCTCTCGCAGATGAGAGAACAGGCACAGATTGCCATAGACACGGCAGATGTGATCGTATTCATCACAGATGTGAGACAGGGAGTGGTGGACGCAGACTCCAAGGTTGCGGACATGTTGAGACGCTCCGGAAAACCGGTTGTGCTTGTAGTAAACAAGGTGGACAGTTTTGAAAAATTTATGCCGGATGTATACGAATTTTATAATCTTGGAATCGGCGACCCTGTACCGGTGTCAGCAGCATCGAGACTTGGAATCGGAGATATGCTGGATGTTGTGTGCAGTTTTTTCCCGGAACATTCCAAAGAGGAGGAAGAAGATGAAAGGCCGAGAGTGGCAATCGTGGGAAAACCAAACGTGGGAAAATCCTCCATTATCAATAAACTTCTGGGCGAGAACCGTGTCATTGTCTCAGACATTGCGGGAACAACAAGGGATGCCATCGACACAGCGATCAAATATCATGGAAAAGAATACATTTTCATCGATACAGCAGGACTTAGACGAAAAAATAAGATCAAAGAAGAGCTGGAGCGCTACAGTATCATCCGCACAGTGACTGCGGTTGAGAGAGCGGATGTGGTGCTGATGGTGATCGATGCCACAGAAGGTGTGACAGAGCAGGATGCGAAGATTGCTGGAATCGCACATGAAAGAGGAAAAGGGATCATCATTGTGGTGAACAAATGGGATGCCATTGAAAAGAACGACAAGACGATGAATGAGTTTGAGAAAAAGGTGCGCGAGGTGCTCTCCTATATGCCGTATGCGCAGATCATGTATGTGTCTGCGAAGACGGGGCAAAGGCTTGGAAAACTGTATGACATGATCGATATGGTGATCGAAAACCAGACACTCAGAGTTGCCACAGGAGTCCTCAATGAGATCATGACAGAGGCAGTGGCTATGCAGCAGCCGCCTTCAGACAAAGGAAAACGTCTGAAATTGTATTACATCACGCAGGTGTCTGTTAAACCGCCGACATTCGTCATTTTTGTCAATGACAAAGAATTGATGCATTTTTCATACACAAGATATCTGGAAAATAAGATCAGAGAAGCATTCGGGTTTAAAGGTACTTCTTTGAGATTTTTGATACGTGAAAGAAAGGAAAAGTAATGGAAAGGATCATTTGCATATTGATTGGGTATATTTGCGGCCTTCTCCAGACAGGATATTTGTATGGAAAGTTTCATCATATGGATATCCGCAAATACGGCAGCGGAAACGCAGGGACGACAAATGCCCTGCGAACACTCGGATGGAAGGCCGGAGTGATCACATTTTTGGGGGACTGTTTCAAGTGTGTGCTCGCCGTTGTGCTCGTGCGGCTTATTTTTGGACACTCCCATGAAGAGATTCTGCCAATGCTTTCTATGTATGCAGGAATGGGGGCTGTGCTTGGCCATAATTTCCCGTTTTATTTGAAATTTAAGGGAGGAAAAGGAATCGCGGCCACGGCAGGACTTTTTTTGGCGACAAATATTTGGATGGCCCTTATTGCATTTGCAGTGTTTCTCGTCATCGTGGGCATTACGCGTTACGTGTCTGTTGGCTCTATTGCGCTTGTGGTGCTGTTTGTGATCGAGGTTGTGGTGTACGGACAAAGCGGAGGTTTTGGAATTTCCGGTACGCCGCTTTATGAAATGTACGGAATCGCTGTGTTTTTGATGGTGCTTGCAGTGTATAAGCACCGGACAAACATCAAGAGACTTTGCAACGGAACAGAAAACAAACTGAAATTTGGAAAAGAAAAATAAGATGGAGGATGGCTTATGGCAAAGATAGGGATTTTAGGTGCGGGAAGCTGGGGAACCGCGTTGTCGCTTTTGTTGAGTGAAAATGGCCATGAGGTTACTGTGTGGTCGATTCAAAAAGAAGAGGTTGAGATGCTCTCTTCCAAAAGAGAGCACCTGTCAAAACTGCCGGGAGTCAAACTGCCGGATAGTATCTGTTTTACGGGGGACATTGCAAGTGCGGTGGTTGGAAAGGATATCTGTATTCTGGCAGTTCCTTCCATTGCCACGAGAAGCACCGCGGCGGCAATGAGAGAATACGTAAAAGACGGACAGATTCTCGTCAATGTTGCAAAGGGAATTGAGGAAAATACGCTGATGACATTGACCGAACAGATTGAAGAGGAAATCCCCTATGCCAATGTTGCTGTTTTGTCTGGACCAAGCCATGCGGAGGAGGTTGGAAGAAGGCTGCCGACCACCTGTGTTGTAGGGGCCAGGGAGAAGGCGACAGCAGAGTATATCCAGTCATTGTTTATGAGCAAGGTGTTCCGTGTCTACACAAGCCCGGATATCACGGGTATTGAAGTTGGAGGCGCGCTTAAAAATGTGATCGCCCTGGCAGCAGGAATCGCAGACGGACTCGGATACGGGGACAATACAAAGGCAGCCCTTATCACAAGGGGAATCACAGAGATTGCCCGTCTTGGAGTCAAAATGGGAGGACATCTGGAGACGTTTGCAGGACTTACAGGGATCGGTGATCTGATCGTGACATGCGCAAGTGTGCACAGCCGGAACCGAAGAGCCGGTGTGCTTATCGGGGAGGGAAAATCCATGGAAGAGGCCATGAAGGAGGTCAAGATGATTGTGGAAGGTGTCTACTCCACCAAGGCAGCGGTGCAGCTGGCAAAGAAATATGATGTCTCCCTCCCGATCATTGAGCAAGTAAATGCAGTTTTGTTTGCTGGCAAGAACCCTGGCAAAGCAGTGGAAGATTTGATGATGAGAGATGGGAGAGCAGAGTCCAGTGCCTTGCCGTGGGAACAATAATAGACTCTGTGTTCTTTAAATTGTTCTATTGCTATAAATAAAAAGACATAAACCCCTCTTGCTGTGCATAAAGTATATCAGCACAGCAAGGGGGTATTTTTATATATGAACACATTTCACTTATACAAAGATATTCAGGCAAGGACAAACGGGGAAATCTATATCGGCGTTGTAGGTCCTGTAAGAACCGGAAAGTCAACTTTTATTAAACGTTTTATGGACTTGCTCGTGATTCCGAAAATGGAAGATGAGCATAACAAGGAGCGCACAAAAGATGAGCTGCCACAGTCTGCCTCCGGGAAAACGATCATGACTACAGAACCCAAATTTGTTCCAAAGGAAGCTGCAAGGCTTCACCTTGGAGAGGAGAATGTTCCGGTCAAGGTCCGGCTCATCGACTGCGTGGGGTATATGGTGAAGGGAGCAGCCGGGCACATTGAGAATGGTGAGGAAAGACAGGTGAAAACGCCATGGTTTGAAAATGAGATTCCTTTTACAAAAGCAGCGGCGATCGGTACGAGGAAAGTAATCCACGAACATGCGACCATTGGGATTGTAGTGACTACAGACGGCAGTATCGGTGAGATTCCGGGGGAAAATTACATAGAGCCGGAAGGACAGACGATCCGGGAGCTAAAGGCGATCGGAAAACCGTTTATTGTACTGGTGAACTCCACAAAACCATACGGCGCTGGAGCGAAAGCAGTGGTGGACAGGATTAAAGAGGAGCATCAGACCGAGGCAATCGCGGTCAACTGTGAACAGCTCAGGGAAGAGGATATCCATCAGATCATGGAGCGTGTGCTCTTTGCATTTCCAATTTCAGAAGTACGTTTTTATGTGCCGCAGTGGACCGAAATGCTGCCAAGAGAGCACAAGATCAAAGAGAGTCTTCTTGATTATGTAAAAAAAGTGATGGAGGGAATGACGGAAATTAAAGACGCGGAACAAAAACTCCCTTCGCCGGAAGAGGAGTACATCACATCCGCCAAAACAGAGGAGATCCACATGGATACGGGAAGTGTGGATGTACGGATAGATATTGCGAAAAAGTATTATTATGAGCTGCTCAGTGAGATGACAGGGATGGAGATCGAAGATGAATATGAACTTATAAAAACCATGAGCCAGATGTCTTCTATGCAAAAGGAATACGAGTCCGTAAAGGATGCTCTTTCCAGCGTGAGGATGAAAGGGTATGGTGTGGTCAGTCCGAAAAAGGAAGAGATACATTTGGAGGAGCCGGTGATCATCAAGCAGGGAAACAAATACGGGGTGAAGATCAAATCCCAGGCACCATCCATTCACCTGATCCGGGCAAATATTGAGACAGAGATCGCACCGATCGTGGGAAATGAAAAACAGGCGCAGGATTTGGTACAGTTTATCAAAAATGCGGAGAATTCGGAAGAAGGAGTATGGAAAACAAGTATCTTTGGAAAGACGATCGAGGATTTGGTGGAGGACGGTATGAGAAACAAAATGCAGATGATCAACGAGGAGAGTCAGTCAAAATTGCAGGATACCATGCAGAAGATTGTCAACGACAGTAATGGAGGAATGGTGTGCATTATCATATAGACTTCAAATGGCTGTTCTGATATAATAAAAATGCATGAAAGATATCGGAAAGATATAAAAATCCGAATAAAACGGAAAAAGGGGTAGGAACTTAGGATGAGAGCGGCAATATTAGTTGTAGATACGGATGCTTATCTGAAGATGCAAAAAAGCAGAAACAGTGAGATACTGAAGAGAATTCTAGAAAGAGCGGGATTTGAGATAGGATTTGAAAAAGTGCTGCCAAGTGACAGGACAGTGCTTTTGGAGGTTATGAAACGGATTGCATCAAGCGGGATGATTGATTTGATATTGACTGTGGGAAGTACAGGGATTGCAGAGGATGACATTGCACCGGAGGCGACGAAGGATATTGTGGAGAAGGAACTTCCGGGTATTCCGGAGGCAATAAGGGCATATGGCAGAAAAATTTTGGCAGACTGCATGATGACAAGAGAGACCGCAGGGATTTATGAAAATACGCTGATCGTCAATCTTTCGGGGGAGACAGAATGGATGGCTGAGTCTGCACAGTACATGATGCCGGAGTTCATTCAGGGAGTGAAGATCATTGGAGAAAAGACAAAAAAATAAAAGCACAGAAAAGGAAGGCAGGGAACTGCCTTTTCCTGTTTTTATCCGCTTAAATGGCAAAAGAGTGCTTATAGTGGGAGCAGGGAAGGTGGCACAGAGGCGTGTATGTGCGCTTCTGCCTTTTGGTGTGCACATCACTGTCGTTGCACCGGAGGTTTCCGAAATACTGCAAAGGTATGAAAAAGAAGGAAAAATAGAGATCAAGAGAAAAAGATTTACAGAGCAGGAGCTTGGGGAGCAGCCGTTTGCTGTTCTGGCAGCCACAGATGAAAAAGAACTCAACAGGAACATTGCGCTTTTGTGCAGAAAAAGGGGAATTTTTGTCAACAATGCGTCCGATGCATCCATGTGTGATTTTTATTTTCCTGCCTTGGCAAAAGGAGAAGGTATTGTTGCAGGCGTGTGCGGGGACGGCAACGACCACAGAAAAGTGGCACAGACAGCAGAAAAAATTCGTAGATGTTTGGAGAGAGAGGATGAAAGTAACGTATTTAAGACACAGCGGTTTTAAACTGGAATTGGAGCATCATATTTTAATTTTTGACTATTTTAAAGGCAATGTAGGGGATCTCTCAAAAAAAGAGGTGATCGTATTTTCCAGCCACAGGCATTTTGACCACTTTCGTAAGGAGATTTTTGATTGGAGAGAGAAGACGAAGAGCATTCATTATGTTCTGTCAGACGATATCCAGGGGCAAGATAAAGAACTGCAGGAAGATGCAGACATCCGCTGGTGTGCGCCGGATGAGCGGTTTGAGATGAAAGGCTGCACTGTGCAGACCTTACGTTCCACAGATGAGGGTGTCGCGTTTCTTGTAGAGTGTGAAGGAGTTCGCATCTATCATGCAGGAGATCTGAATTGGTGGCACTGGGAAGGAGAGCCGGGGGAATTTAATGAGACGATGAAAAAGGATTACCAGCGCGAAATCGCAAAGATAGAAGGCAAAAAGTTTGACGTCGCCTTTATCCCGGTTGATGCAAGGCTTGGCGAACAGTATTTTTGGGGACTGGACTGGTTCATGCGTCATACAGACACAAGGTGGGCAGTGCCGATGCATTTCTTTGAGGACTATTCCGTGTGCAAAAGGTTGGAGTTGCAGGAGGAGACGAATTCCTACAGGGACAGGCTGATTTTGGTGCACGGGCAAGGAGAGACATTTGAAATTTAGATGGGAGCAAATGATATGAAAGTGATGATCTATACAGATGGAGCGGCAAGAGGAAACCCGGAAGGGCCTGGAGGATTTGGCACAGTCCTGGAATATACGGACACAAAAGGTGTGCTGCACACAAAGGAAATTTCAAAAGGATATAAACGGACCACGAACAACAGGATGGAGCTGATGGCAGCCATCGCAGGGCTTGAGGCTCTAAACCGTCCGTGTGAGGTAGAGCTTTACTCAGATTCCAAGTACCTGGTGGATGCATTTAACCAAAGATGGATTGATGGCTGGCTTAAGAAAAACTGGAAGAGAGGGAAAAATGAGCCGGTGAAGAATATTGATCTTTGGAAACGTTTGTTGAAGGCAAAGGAGCCTCATAATGTCTCTTTTTTCTGGGTAAAGGGACACGACGGGCATCCCCAGAATGAGCGGTGCGACACGCTTGCCACAACAGCTGCAGACGGCGATGACTTGTCGGTGGATGAAGGACTTGAGATATAGAATGGCGGGGATGGTACTTTACTTTGCATGTGAGTTGTGATAGAATGACAAAGGTTTTAAGTAAGACAGGCGGTCGCGGCTGCGAATTCCGAAAGGATGCAGGCGAGGAAAGTCCGGGCTTCACAGGGCAGGATGCCGGATAACGTCCGGTGGAGGCGACTCCAAGGCCAGTGCAACAGAAATGTACCGCCAGCCAGTGGCTGGTAAGGGTGGAAGGGCAGTGTAAGAGACTACCGCCCTGCTGGTGACAGCGGGGGCACATGTAAACCCCATCCGAAGCAAAACCGGAGTAAAACAATGTGGCGGCCCGTCACGTTTTAGGTAGGTTGCTTGAACCTGCCGGCAACGGCAGGTCTAGATAGATGACCGCTCAACGACATAACCCGGCTTATCGTCTTGCTTAAGCCCAAGATTAAGATTATAGTTCCTGTACAAAAAATGTATTGGGGACTATTTTTTTATGCAGAGTATGGTAAAATATAACTGTAAATTGTTAAAAAAGCATGACAGAAAGGGGAATGTTTTATGAATAGCCGGATTATTACGATCAACCGCATGTACGGAAGCTGTGGACGGCAGATAGCGAAAAGCCTAGGCGAGCTTTTGGGAATACATTATTATGACAATGAGTTGCTGAAGATTGCGGAGGAACGCGAAGGCATTCCTTACGAAGAGCTGATAAAAGTGGATGAAAAAAGGGCCAGTTCCTGGCGTTATCCTGTTGAGGATGAGATACAGATGGAAAAGAAATTCCGTTTTGAACCGCTCAATGATGTGCTTTTTAAAACGCAGAGAGAGATTATCTTAGAGCTTGCAAAAAAGGAAGACTGTATTTTTGTCGGAAGATGTGCCAATTTTATTTTAAGAGAAGAACAAAACTGCAAGAGTGTATTTCTTTACGCACCGTTTGAAAAGCGTGTGGAGGAAATCGTGAACCGCACATCAGCGGATGAGAAGATAGCAAAGATGATGGTAAAAAGGATGGATAAGCAGAGAAAATACTATTACAATTATTTCACAGATGAACAGTGGAATGACATGGAGCAGTACGATGTATGCATAGATACAAGCCGGGTCTCCAGAAAACAGATTCTTCTGATGCTGAGCACACTTTATGAAAATATGTAGAGAAAACGGGACACGCCAATAGCGTGTCCCGGTCTTTTATTGCTTGCGCAGTCGTCCTTCATATTTTTCTTCACAGTATTTACAGCGGTATATTTCCTTCTCCTCATCTGTGAGGACAAAGACATGCTCCAGTTCCTGTTCAATGGAAGTGATGCACCTTGGATTCTTGCACTTGATAACATTTGTGATTTCTGATGGCAGATGGAGCTGTTTCTTTTCCACAACCTTGTCATGCTGGATAATGTTGATGGTGATATTGTGGTCAATGAATCCCAATACATCCAGGTCAATGTAGTCGATCGGACATTCGATTTTTATAATATCTTTTTTCCCCATTTTGTTGCTGCGTGCATTTTTGATGATGGCAACTGTGCAGTCAAGCTTGTCCAGTTTCAGATAATTGTAGATGTCCATGGATTTGCCTGCCTGGATATGGTCAAGGACCACGCCTTCGTTCAGTCCGCTGACGTTTAATGTCTCATTATTTTCTTTTTTTACCATTTTTTCAGCCTCCCTATGATTCCACATTGATTTCGAGCAGTGTCAGTATAAGAGCCATGCGTACGTACACGCCGTATTGTACCTGTTTAAAGTATACAGCTCGTGGGTCTTTGTCTACTTCCACAGAGATTTCGTTGACTCTTGGGAGCGGATGAAGGACGAGCATATCCTGTGGTGCAAGCTGCATTTTTTTTGCATCCAGAATGTAGAAATCTTTCATGCGGACATAGTCCTCTTCATTGAAGAAACGTTCTTTCTGCACACGTGTCATGTATAAAAGATCCAGGCTTGGAAGAGCTTCCTCCAGGCGAACGACCTCTTTGTAAGGGACATTATTTTTTTCCAATACATCTTCACGGATGTAGTCCGGAAGGCGCAGCTCTTCCGGGGAGATCAGGACAAATTCAATTCCTTCGTACCGCACAAGGGCGTGGATCAGAGAGTGGACTGTGCGCCCGAACTTCAAATCTCCGCAGAGCCCGATTTTCAAGTGATCCAGTCTGCCCTTTAAAGAGCGGATGGTCAAAAGGTCTGTCAATGTCTGAGTCGGGTGCTGATGTCCTCCGTCTCCCGCGTTGATGACAGGGATAGAAGAGTGTTTGCAGGCAACCATCGGCGCGCCTTCTTTTGGATGGCGCATTGCGCAGATGTCTGCATAGCAGGAGACCATGCGGATCGTGTCCGATACGCTCTCCCCTTTCGCAGCGGAGCTGGAATCAGCAGAAGAAAAGCCAAGAACACTACCGCCCAGGTTCAACATTGCAGCCTCATGGCTTAATCTGGTACGTGTGCTTGGCTCATAGAATAAGGTTGCCAGTTTCTTTCCTGCACAGGCGTGTGCATATTTATCCGGATGACGTTCAATGTCATTGGCCAAATCTAAGATACGGTCCAGTTCTTCGACTGAAAAGTCCAAAGGACTCATTAAATGTCTCATATGAAACCTCCTTTAAGGAAAATTCTTGGAATTATCTTTCTACATCATATAATAAAATAAAATTGATTTCAACCAGCGGCATGGATTTTACGGAAAAAATGTATTATAATGGGAAAAGAATTTTGAAAGCAGGGTGAGGGAATGGCAAAATTAGAAGACTTAAGAAAAGAAATCGACAGAATTGACGCAGAGATTGTAAAACTTTATGAAGAAAGAATGGATATCTGCGGGAAGGTCGCAGAATATAAGATAGAAACTGGCAGCCGTGTGTTTGACAAGGAAAGAGAAAATGAGAAACTGGCGGCTGTTGAGGAAAAGGTGAAAACAGACAGCTACAAAACAGGTGCAAGAGAGCTGTTTCAGCAGCTGATGTCCATGAGCAGAAAGCTGCAGTATCAGCTTTTGACAGAAAAAGGGACTCTTGGGAAACTGCCTTTTATTGAGATTGACAAACTGAATGTGGAGGGGGCAAGGATTGTATTCCAGGGCACAGAAGGAGCTTATTCTCAGGCAGCGATGCAGAAATATTTTGGGGAGGATATCAATAGTTTCCATGTGTCCACCTTCAAAGATGCGATGGCTGCGATTGAGGAAGGCAGCGCGGATTTCGCGGTGCTGCCGATAGAGAATTCTTCTGCAGGCGCTGTGGACCAGGTGTATGATCTGCTTGTTGAGTTTGAAAATTATATTGTGGGGGAAGTGGTGATCCCGATTTCCCACACGCTTTCCGGGTTAAAGGGCGCAAGTCTTTCCGGTATCAGGAGGGTCTACTCCCATCCGCAGGGACTGATGCAGTGTCAGAAATATTTGGAGGAACACCGGAATTGGCAGCAGATCAGTGTGGCAAACACAGCTGTCGCGGCGCAAAAAGTGCTGGAAGACCAAAACGTGGAGGAAGCGGCTATCTGCAGCGAATATGCGGCAAAGGTACATGGTCTTGAGATTTTGGAGAGACAAGTGAATTTTGACAGCAGTAATTCCACACGATTTATCGTTGTGACGAACCAGAAAGTGTTCCTAAAGGACGCTGCCAAGGTCAGCATTTGTTTTGAAGTTCCGCATGAAAGCGGTTCCCTCTATCAAATGCTGTCCCATTTTATCTACAATCACTTAAATATGACGAAGATTGAGTCCAGACCAATTGAGGGACGCACATGGGAGTATCGTTTTTTTGTTGATTTTGAAGGAAATCTGGCGGACGGAGCAGTCAAAAATGCTTTAAGGGGACTGAGAGAAGAGGCAAGAAGTTTAAGGATCCTTGGCAATTACTAGAGAAAAAGAGGCGGTGAGAGAATGAGGACGAATGAATTGATGCTCTATAAACATATGGAGCAGGAGTCAATTTTGGATGACATGACATTTTTGATGGATAATTACGACAATGCATATTACAACAAAGAGGACTTAAAGAGCCTGCTGTTTGAATGCATGAATGCACTTTTGGAATTGGCGGCAAGCCATGGGTTTGAGGGAAATCTTTGGCATACCTATCTCACATACCTTCTTGCAAATCACGAAAATGCCTACAGTACAGCTTGTGAGATTGTGGGGGAAATCGAAGGAAGTATCAATGAGGTAGCGCTGCATGATTTTGAGATTTTCAAAGAGCTTTTTGATTATGATTTCCAAAAGCTTGAAAATGCATTGGAGGCATCCTGTTTTTCCGTGCTTTTTGGGTACAAGAACCCAAAAGGACAAGGTAAAGTGTATAATAAAAGAATTCGGGACAGAATCTGCGATCTGAGTGTGCATCTTGGAAAGGCACAAGATGCAGCGGAGTTCAAGAAGGTGCTGACCAACTTTTACAAAGAGTTTGGCGTAGGAAAGTTTGGTCTTCATAAGGCATTTCGTGTGGAGAGGAAAGACGGGGAGGTGGATATTGTCCCTATCACAAAGATTGCCCATGTCAACCTGGATGATCTCGTTGGATATGAGATTGCAAAGCAGAAACTGACGGACAACACGAGGGCATTTGTGGAAGGCAAGAGGGCAAACAACTGCCTGCTCTACGGCGATGCGGGGACCGGAAAATCCACATCCATCAAAGCAGTGTTAAACCAGTATTATGATCAGGGGCTGCGTATGATAGAAGTATATAAGCATCAATTTCAGGATTTGAATGATGTGATCGCAAAGATCAAAGACAGAAATTATAAGTTTATCATTTATATGGATGACCTGTCCTTTGAGGAATTCGAGATCGAATACAAATATTTGAAGGCAGTGATCGAGGGAGGATTGGAGAAAAAACCGGAAAATGTGCTGATCTATGCAACTTCAAACCGGCGTCATCTGGTGCGCGAGAAATTCAGCGACAAAGAAGAGCGGGATGATGATCTGCACAAAAATGATACGGTACAAGAGAAACTCTCCCTTGTGGCAAGGTTTGGGGTGTCCATCTACTTTGGAAAGCCGGACAAAAGACAGTTCCAGGATATCGTAAAAATGCTGGCTGCAAGAAATGGAATCGAGATGCCCCAGGAAAAACTTTTGTTGGATGCGAACAAATGGGAGCTCTCCCACGGCGGACTTTCCGGGAGGACAGCACAGCAGTTTATTGATTATCTGCTTGGCAAATAGAAACAAAAAGAGAAAAGGAGAACGCATGTATGAATTTAGTGACAGAAGTGATGGATTTTGTGAAAGAATTTGACCCGGAAGTAGGAGAGGCGCTTTACGGGGAACTTGGAAGACAGAGAAGAAATTTAGAGCTTATCGCATCGGAGAACATCGTGAGTCCGGCTGTTATGCTCGCTATGGGAACCGTGCCGACTAACAAGTATGCGGAAGGATACCCTGCAAAAAGATATTATGGTGGATGCCAGGATGTGGATGTGATTGAGAATATCGCGATCGAGAGAGCAAAAAAACTATTTGGGGCAGAACATGCGTGCGTGCAGCCTCATTCCGGAGCAAATGCAAATCTGGCTGTATACCAGGCGTTTTTAAATCCAGGGGATACTGTAATGGGGCTGAACCTGGATCACGGCGGACATCTGACACATGGCTCACCGGTCAATGCATCCGGTCTTTTGTATCATTTTGTGCCTTACAGTGTAAATGATAACGGATATTTGGATTACGACATCATCCGCAGTCAGGCGCTGGAGTGCAGGCCAAAGATGATCGTGGCAGGGGCATCTGCATATCCAAGAGCGATTGATTTTGAAAAATTTTCTGAGATTGCAAAAGAGGTTGGAGCAATTCTCTTTGTTGACATGGCTCACATCGCAGGGCTTGTAGCGGCAGGGCTGCATCAGAGTCCGGTTCCGTATGCGGATGTAGTGACGACGACAACCCACAAAACACTAAGAGGTCCAAGAGGGGGATTGATTCTGTGCAAAGAGGAACATGCAAAGGCGATCAACAAGGCAATTTTCCCGGGAACGCAGGGGGGACCTTTGGAACACATCATTGCGGCAAAGGCAGTATGCTTTGGTGAGGCCTTGAAACCGGAGTTTAAGGAATATCAGGCGCAGGTGGTAAAGAATGCAAAAGTGCTGGCACAGGCACTGGTGGATGAAGGCTTTGATCTGGTGTCAGGGGGAACGGACAATCATCTGATGCTTGTGGATCTGCAGAATATGAATATCACAGGAAAAGAACTTCAGAACCGTTTGGATGAAGTTTACATCACAGTGAACAAAAATGCGGTTCCAAATGATCCGCAAAGTCCATTTGTCACAAGCGGTGTCCGTATTGGAACACCGGCTGTCACGACAAGAGGGCTGAAAGAAGATGATATGAAAGAGATTGCCAGACTGATCAAACTGACGGTGACAGATTTTGAGACAAAAGCAGATGAGATCAGAAGTGCTGTCAATGCTATCTGCGAGAAATATCCGCTTTACGAATAGAAAAGTACGGACAGTTTCCTTACGCCTCAAAGGAGCTGTCCGTGTTTTTGTATTAATTTAAAATATTTCCATCCGGGGAAATGATGCACACTTCTACAGGAATCTCTTTTCCGCTTGCCTGCACGGCTGTTTTTACCGCGTACTCCATACCGCCGCAGCAAGGAACCTGCATGCGGGTTACGGTGACATCAGCAATGTCATTTTCGCGGAAGATTTCCGTCAGTTTTTCGGAGTAGTCGACCATATCCAGTTTGGGACATCCGATGAGCACTGTGCGGCCTTTGATAAAGTCCTGATGGAAATTGGCGTAAGCGTAAGCAGTACAGTCAGCTGCTATCAATATGTGGGCATTTTGAAAATAAGGTGCTTTTGTCGGAAGAAGTTTTATCTGTACCGGCCACTGGGAAAGTTGGCTTGAAGAAACAGAATTTCTGTTGGCTGTTTTTGTTGGCTGTTTTTCCAGATGGCGTTTTACGGCGTGTTCATCGTAGGCAGCTGCCTCGCGCTCCTCAAAGGAAATGGCATCTGCAGGACAGGCAGGAAGACAGTCGCCAAGCCCATCGCAGTAATCATCCCGGATCAGTTTTGCCTTGCCGTTTACCATTCTGATCGCACCTTCGTGGCAGGCGGTTGCGCAGGCCCCGCAGCCATTACACTTTTTTTCATTGATTTTTATAATACGTCGAATCATAGTATCCTCCCAATATCAGTTATTTTTATAGAATTTTCATGACACACAGAGTATAATAAAAAAATAAAAATTTGTCTGTTGTTTTTGCAACAAAGAATAGGAGTTTGTGATGGGAATTTTAAAAAAAAGTACCTTGTTTGAAGGAAATACAGAGGAAGAAATTGAGTCTATGCTAAAGTGTATGGGTGCAAAAAGAGCGACATATGGCAAGGGAAATTATATTTTTAATGAAGGGCAAACGATACATGAGATGGGGCTTATTCTGACCGGAAAAGTGCAGGTGATCAAAGAAGACTTTTGGGGGAACCGAACCATTTTGGCACAGTTAAAGGAAGGTGAGTTGTTTGGTGAGACGTACGCCTACGTGGAGGGAATGAGACTCGAAGTCAGTGTCCTTGCATCGGAGAAAACAGAAATTTTGTTTCTTGACTGCAAAAAAATTCTGCACGTCTGTCCGTCTTCCTGCCAGTTCCATCAAAGAGCTGTCAAAAATCTTCTGAAGATCATGGCGGAAAAAAATCTGCAGCTTTCCGAGAAAATTACTTACCTGTCAAAAAGAACGACGAGGGAGAAAATATTGTCTTTTCTTTCGGGACAGGCAAAAAAAGCGGGCAGTTACAACTTTGAGATTCCGTTTAACAGGCAGGAGATGGCAGATTATCTCGGAGTGGACAGGAGCGCACTCTCCAAAGAGCTTGGAAAACTAAAAAGAGAATCCATTCTTACGTTTCAGAAGAATCGATTCTCTCTTACAAAAGAACTTTCCGGTTATTCGGACTCGGATTTTTGAATGTCCGAGATATCACAGTCCATGACAAGGGAATAGTTAGTGTGATAAATGACAAAGCCTGGCTTTGCTCCCTTTACTTTTTTTACATGTTTTTTCTCCACATAGTCAATCTCCACTTTATCGCTGCCGCGGCTTTTGGAATAGTAGGCAGCCAGTTTGCCGGCCTCTTCGAATGTCCGGTCCGGAAGTTCCTGTCCATTGCTTTTTACAATGACGTGGGAGCCGGGAATGCCTTTTGCGTGGAACCACCAGTCATTCCCGGAGGCAAACTGGAAAGTGAGTTCCTCGTTCTGAATATTATTTTTACCTACATACATGTCAAAACCATCGCTGGAAATATAATGAAACGGATGGCTTTTCCATTTTATTTTTTGTTTGGACGCTTTTTTCTTTACATAGCCGGTACGGATGAGCTCTTCTTTGATCTCCAGAAGATCGTCCTCGCTAAGGGCAATGTCAAGCGCGTTGCTGACAGATTCCAGATAGTCGATCTCATCTTTTGTCTCTGTGATCAGTGTGGACAGTGCCTCATAGGTGCGTTTTAATTTATTGTATTTTTCAAAATATTTTTTCGCATTTTCTGCCGGAGTTTTCGTTGGATCCAAAGGAATGGAGATAGTTTCATTTTTATAATAATTCAATGCCTCCATATTTTTGGCTCCTTCCGGAACATTGTAGCCGTAAGTGTGGATGAGCTCGCCGTAGACTTTGAATTTTTCCCTTCCTTCCGTATCTTTTAACTGTTTTAGCTGAAGGTCATATTTTTTCCGGTTGCGCTCAAGCGCAGTCTGTACGATATGGCGCAGGTCAACGGATTTTTGACGGATACGGCCAAGTATGTTTTTGGACGCATAATAGTTGGACACAACCTCTGATACAGAAGAAAAAGAGACTTTGCTATAAGTAGAAAAGTGTGTAAGTGGAACCGAAGAGAATTCCTTAGGTTCTTTTTTGTCATAGTAGATAGCTGGTTCAAAATTTCCTTCCTTCACAGCGTCAAAAAAGAAGACAAACTGTTTGTAAAAATGCAGGAGCATATCTTCGGAAAACTCTTTTGGAGGGATGGAAGAATCCACTCCTGCGCGATGGCAGATTTCTTCCGAAATCACAGGGCTGATGCCTGTGAACCCAGTATAAACAGCTTTAGATAAAGGCATTGGTTTGGAGCAAAGTACCTCTTTAAATTCTTTCCATGTAGTCTCCAATGGATTTTTTTTGTGCATGGTATCCGGGATAAAGTATTCCCGTCCCGGCAGTACTTCCCGGACAGAGCTCATCTGTGCGGATACATGCTTGATGCTGTCGATGATCTTTCCGTCTGCAGTGCAAAAAATGATATTGCTGTGTTTTCCCATGATTTCCACGATCAGTTTCTTGCGGCAGACATCCCCAAGCTCGTCCAGGTGTTCAATGTCAAAGTGAATGATGCGCTCCAAAGATGGCTGAAAGATGTCTACGATCCTTCCATTTCCGATGTATTTGCGAAGCAGCATGCAGAAGTTAGGCGCTGTCATTGGGCTTGGTTTGTTTTCTGAAGTTTCATATATTAAAGGCAGGGACGCGCTGGCAGAGATACACAGCCTTTTTTGGCCGGATGGAGTTTTGACAGTGAGAAGAAGTTCATCCGTCTCCGGCTGTGCGATTTTATTGATGCGGCCCTCTATTAGATTTTTTTTAAATTCCTTTACTAAATTAGCGATGGTAATTCCGTCTAAAGCCATGATGATTTGTTCCTCCTGTGCATCGTTTGTTTTGTAGCTATATTGTTATCTTAAAATCTTAATTTTAATTCTTATCTTTCATTATAGCATGGCCTTAACATTCTATCTATCAGTGATCGCAAGAATTTGAACAGGAAATTTATCACATAAGTATTTTTACAATAAAACAAGGAATGAAATGACGACTATTCGTTACCGTGCTATAATCAAAGATAAAAGCCAGAGGATTGATCACAGATTTATGGGAGTGTAAACAAATGAGCATTGAAAAAGAAGTATTCAAAAGATGTAAGATAGATTTTGAAAAATTATTGTCTTATGGATTTTCAAACGAAAATGGTGATTATATTTACTCAAAAAATATTATGAATGATAATTTTAGAGTTGACATTATTGTTACCAAAGATGGAAGAATCGCTGGGACAGTATTAGATTTATCATTATATGAAGAATATACAAACTTTCGTATTGAATCTTTGGTGGGAGAATTTGTTGCAAAAGTTCGAGAAGAATTTGAAAACATTTTATGGGATATAAAAAATAGTTGTACTACGACAGAATACTTTTTGTCAGGTCAGGCAAATAGAATATCTCATTTAATCATACAAAAATATGATGATAAACCAGAGTTTTTATGGAAAAAATACCCTGGATACGGTATATATAGAAATACTAGCAATGAAAAATGGTATGCATTGATTATGAATATTAGTATAGGCAAAATATCTCAAGGAGATTATGAAGTAGAAATTATAAATGTTAAATTAAATGAAGAAAAAATAAAAAAACTTTTAAAGCAAAAAGGGTTCTATCAGGCATACCATATGAATAAAAAAAATTGGATTTCTATTATTTTGGATAATACTCTAAGTGACGATGAAATCATGTCCTATATAGAAGAGAGTCATAGATTTACAGAAATGACGGATAGATAGTTCCTGTAAGCGTATTCTGTCTGTTCGCGGGGAGCTTTCAGTTGACATAAAAGTAGAAAAAGATTATCATAAACAATAATGATTTAACACAGGAAACAGTGAAAATGAGGTAGTGCAGATGATAAAAAGTATGACAGGTTTTGGGAGATTTGAGATTTCCAAGGCAGAGCGGAAGATTACAGTGGAGTTAAAAAGCGTGAACCACAGATATCTGGATGTAAATATCCGGATGCCGAAGAAACTGAATTTTTTCGAATCCTCCATAAGAAACCTTTTAAAACAGTACGCGTCCAGAGGAAAGATAGATATTTTTATCACGTATGAGGATATGACGGAAACCCAGGTTGCGCTGAAATACAATGAAACGCTGGCAAGGGAGTACATGGAATATTATAAGAAGATGAGAGAAACTTTTGGATTGGAGAACGATGTAAAGGTGTCTACTTTGGCAAGATGTCCGGAAGTGATCACTATGGAGGAGCAGACAGCGGACGAGGAAGAACTCTGGAATATTTTAAAGCAGGCATTGGAAGGAGCGTTTGAGCAGCTTGTGGAGACGAGAGCTGCGGAGGGAATCCATCTGAAAAAAGATTTGATCGAAAAGCTGGACAATATGGAAACATATGTGGAGAAGGTGGAAGAACGCTCTCCAAAGATCGTTGCAGAGTACAGGGAAAAGATAGAGGCAAAAGTCAAAGAGCTTTTGGATGATACACAGATCGATGAGAACCGGATCGCGCAGGAAGTTGTTCTTTTTGCAGACAAGATCTGCACAGATGAGGAGACAGTCCGCCTGAAAAGCCATATCAGGAATATGAAGGAAACGTTGGAGGCCAGTGAAGGGATTGGAAGAAAATTGGATTTTATCGCTCAGGAGATGAACCGGGAGGCAAATACGATCCTCTCCAAAGCCAATGATCTGGAGACATCCAATCTTGCCATAGAGCTGAAGACAGAAGTAGAAAAAGTGCGGGAGCAGATACAAAATATTGAATAATTTTTCATTTAATGGTATGATACTGAAATATGACATTATGAAAGGTGAAGAAAATGGATAGAAAAGGTATTTTGATTGTCGTATCAGGATTTTCCGGATCCGGGAAAGGTACCATCATGAAAAAGCTCTTGGAAGAGCATGACAATTATGCGCTGTCCATTTCCGCGACTACAAGACAGCCGCGGGAAGGAGAGATGGACGGGAGAGAATATTTTTTCAAAACAAGAGAAGATTTTGAAAAAATGATTGCACAAGATGGCCTGATAGAGTATGCTGAATACGTAAATAATTATTACGGCACACCAAAAGCGTATGTGGAGCAAAAACTTTTGGAAGGAAAAGACGTAATTTTAGAGATTGAGATTCAGGGTGCGCTCAAAGTCAAGGAAAAATTTCCTCAGACGCTCCTTCTTTTTATCACGCCTCCGGATATGGAGACATTGAGGAAAAGGTTGATCGGCAGAGGCACAGAGACACTGGAGGTTGTGGAATCCAGGATGAGACGTGCCGCAGAAGAGGCGGAGGGAATCGAAGAGTATGATTATCTGGTTGTGAACGATACGCTGGATGAGTGCACAGAAGAGGTTCACCGTATCATTCAAAGTGAGCACAGCCGGACAGCGCGCAATGCCCAGTTTATTGAAAGAATAAGGAAAGAATTAAAAGAGAACAGGAAAGGGGAATAATCATGCTGCATCCATCTTATACGGATTTGATGAAAGTTGTAAACCAGGACGTTGAGGAGGGAGCTACAAAAATTGTCAACAGCAGATACTCCATCGTTCTTGCAACAGCAAAAAGAGCAAGACAGATCATTGCCGGTGCAGAGCCTTTGGTGATGCACAAGTCGGAGGATAAACCGCTATCCATTGCAATTGAAGAGCTCAACAAAGGAAAGATTAAAATTGTTGCAGAGGATTCTGAACAGTAAGGATAAGAAAAAGGCAGGTGCCAAAAAGGTATCTGCCTTAAAAACTGATAAGGGGAAAACGAATGAACATATTATTTGTTTCGCTTGGGTGCGATAAAAATCTGGCGGATACAGAGGCCATGCTGGGCCTTTTGGCGGCAAAAGGATATCATATGACAGATGATGAAACTTTGGCTGACATCATCATTATCAATACATGCTGTTTTATCCATGACGCAAAGGAAGAGAGTGTACAGACCATCCTTGAGATGGCAGAGTACAAAAAGACGGGATCTCTAAAAGCGCTTGTGGTGACAGGATGTCTGGCGCAGAGATATCAGCAGGAAATTCTGGATGAGATTCCTGAAGTGGATGTCATTTTGGGGACAAGCTCATTTGACGAGATCATTGAGGCAGTGGAGGAAGCGCTGGAGGGCAAACACGGTATGCATTTAAAGGATATCGATGCCTTGCCTTTGATAGAAGGAAAAAGACTTGTCACAACCGGAGGGCATTACGCTTATTTAAAGATAGCCGAAGGATGCGACAAACACTGCACATACTGCATTATTCCGAAGATCCGCGGAAACTTTAGGAGCGTTCCGATGGAAAGACTCATCAAAGAGGCGGAAGATCTTGCCTCTCAGGGAGTCAAAGAGCTTATCTTAGTGGCGCAGGAGACGACGTTGTACGGGAAAGATCTGTACGGAGAAAAATCACTGCATAAGCTATTACGAAAACTTTGCAAGATCAGCGGTATTTACTGGATCCGGATTCTTTATTGCTATCCGGAGGAGATCACGGATGAGCTTATCGAAGTGATGAAGGAAGAAAAGAAGATCTGCCACTATCTGGATCTGCCGATCCAGCATGCAAGCAATCGGATTTTAAAACGCATGGGAAGGCGTACATCGAAAGAACAGCTGATGGAGATCATCGGGAAACTTAAGAAAGAAATTCCGGATATTGCCCTTCGCACTACGCTCATCACCGGATTTCCGGGTGAGACACAGGAAGATCACGAAGAACTGATGCAGTTTGTGGATGAGATGGAGTTTGACAGACTGGGCGTGTTTACGTACTCCCAGGAAGAAGATACCCCTGCAGCTTTGATGGAAGACCAGATAGAGGGAGAGGTCAAAGAAGAGAGACAGGCAGAGCTTATGGAACTGCAGCAGGAGATTGCATTTGACATGGCTGAGGATATGATCGGAAGAGAAGTGCTGGTCATGGTGGAAGGAAAAGTTGCGGATGAAAACGCCTATGTCGGCAGAACGTACAAGGATGCACCGAATGTGGACGGGCTCATTTTTATCAATACAGAGGAAGAACTGATGTCCGGGGATTTTGTCAAAGTAAAGGTGACAGGGGCATTGGAATATGATTTGATAGGAGAGATGATACCATGAATTTACCAAATAAACTCACAGTGTTAAGAGTATTGATGATACCGTTTTTTGTATTTTTTATGCTCACGGACGTGGCGGGAGATGCCGGTAAATGGATTGCCCTTGCGCTCTTTTGTATCGCGAGTTTTACGGATCTTTTGGATGGAAAGATTGCAAGAAAATACAATCTGGTGACCAATTTTGGAAAATTTATGGATCCGTTAGCAGACAAACTTCTTGTCTCCTCCGCGATGATCTGTCTTGTGGAAAGCGGAAAGCTTGCTGCGTGGATCGTCATCATCATCATAAGCAGAGAGTTTATCATCAGCGGTTTCCGTCTTGTGGCGTCTGACAGCGGTATTGTCATTGCTGCAAGTTATTGGGGGAAATTTAAAACCGTATTTCAAATGCTGATGATCATTGTCCTGATCATGGATCTGGGCGGTGTTTTCGACACTGTTGAAACAGTGCTGATCTGGGCGGCATTGATTTTGACAATCGTATCTTTGATCGATTATGTGGCAAAAAATGTGCAGGTCCTGACAAAGGGCGGCATGTAAGAAAAAAGACAGTATTTCCGAAAAATGGAAGGCGGAAGTACTGTCTTTTGTGTTATGATAAGGATATGGGACAAGAAATGACAGAAGTGGAGGCAAAGTGATGAGATTAGAAGAACAGGTTATGAAAAAATTGATGGAACATCATATCACAGTCACGACGACAGAATCATGTACCGGAGGACTTTTGGCCGGAACGATGTTAAATGTGCCGGGGGCATCAGCTGTGTATGAGGAAGGATACATTACCTATTCCAACCAGGCAAAAGAAAAGCTGCTTGGAGTATCTCATGAGACACTCCAAAAGTACGGCGCTGTGAGTAAGGAGACAGCAGAAGAGATGGCAGCCGGGGCAGCCAGGTCAGCCAAGGCGGACGCAGCCTTATCTACTACCGGGATTGCAGGGCCTGACGGAGGGACAAAGGAAAAGCCGGTAGGGCTCATATATATAGGATGCAGTCTCTTTGGAAAGGTCACGGTAAGAGAGCTGCGCCTGCATGGAACAAGAGAAGAAAATCGAAACGAAACCGTCAGACAGGCATTGCTGCTTTTGGCTGAACAGGTATCATGTATAAAGTAGTAGAAGGAAGTGGAAAAATGGAAGTACGTTTGGTAAAAGAGGGAGAATTGTGGGATGCCATGAACCTGTGCTACCAGGTGTTTATGGAGCAGGTGGCAAACAGCTATACAGCTGAAGGGCAGAAAACTTTTCTGGATTTTTTGGAATACAACAACCAGCGCAGTGGATTTTTGGCAGGGCGTAGAAAGACATACGCTGCTTTTGAGGAAGATGGAATACGCGGCGTATTACAGATGACAAAAGAAGGACACATTACCCTTCTTTTTGTGAGAATGGACTGCCAGAGGAAGGGAATTGCCGGAGAACTTTTAAAAAAGGCAGCCGGGGAGATAAAGGAGCTGCAGATTCAGTACCTGACTGTGAACGCGGCGCCAGGGGCAGTGCAGGCATATATGCATCTTGGATTTATTCTGGATGGTGAGGAGATGATCGAGAATGGAATCCGATACACGCCGATGCATATTCAGATTGAAAAATTGCTGCAAAGGGAAGGAAAAAAGAAATATCCGGAAAAGAAAATTGCTGTTGCGGTGGCATGCGTAATCGCGGTTGTGGGAGCTGTCCATGCAGGGTTTGTTGTGTCGGATGCAATAGAGGAGCAGAACCGGATTGTCCATGAGATGGAGCAGGAGCTATCACCTTACCAGGAGTATTATGAAGATGAGGGCAACTATTTGGATGACTATTATGACAATTTTGACAGATTTTTCCGTGACGGCGGTGATTTTGGGGGCAGCGATGGCGGTGGATATTATGATTCTCCATACAAGGGCGGAGCAGACGGATGGCTGTAAAAACAGACAAAAACCGTCAATAGTGACAATGGGAAAGAGCTTACTTTCCCGGCATACATAAAGTTGCCAAAAACGAAAAATTAGGAAAAAATATGTGGACGAAACCCACAGTTTGTGAGAAAATATAGCTATATATGGGTGTTAAAACTTTATCAACCATTATAAAAGAGAAAATTTCATAATTTGAAAGGAGTCTTAACATGATTTATTCACACGAAGTACAAATGATGTGTCCGGTTGCACAGGGTGCAAACCATGGACCAGCTCCAATCCCAGAAGAAGCAAAATGGGTACAGGCAAAAGAGATCAAGGATATCTCCGGCTTAACTCACGGTGTAGGCTGGTGTGCACCTCAGCAGGGAACGTGTAAACTTACACTGAATGTAAAAGAGGGTATCATCCAGGAAGCACTGGTTGAGACAATCGGATGTTCAGGTATGACACACTCCGCTGCTATGGCATCTGAGATCCTGCCAGGAAAGACAATTCTCGAAGCATTGAACACAGACCTTGTCTGTGATGCGATCAATACAGCTATGAGAGAATTGTTCTTGCAGATTGTATACGGAAGAACACAGAGCGCATTCTCAGAGGATGGACTTCCGATCGGAGCTGGTCTTGAGGATTTAGGAAAAGGACTTCGTTCTCAGGTTGGTACCATGTACGGAACATTGGCAAAAGGTCCTCGTTACCTTGAAATGGCAGAAGGTTATGTAACAGGAATCGCTTTGGATGAGAACAATGAGATCATCGGATACCAGTTCGTAAGCCTTGGAAAATTCACAGATTTCATCAAAAAAGGTGATACACCGAACGATGCTTGGGAAAAAGCTAAAGGACAGTACGGCCGCGTCGCTGACGCAGTAAAAATCATCGACCCAAGACAAGAATAGGAGGAGGACGTTACAATGGCTTTATTTGAATCATATGAAAGAAGAATTGATAAAATCAATAGCGTATTAAACAGCTATGGAATCGCATCTATTGAAGAAGCGGAAAAAATCACAAAAGATGCTGGCCTTGACGTTTACAATCAGGTAAAAGGAATCCAGCCAATCTGTTTTGAAAATGCTTGCTGGGCATACATCGTAGGCGCTGCGATCGCGATCAAAAAAGGATGTACAAAAGCAGCAGATGCGGCAGCTGCAATCGGTGAAGGCCTTCAGGCTTTCTGTATCCCGGGCTCTGTTGCTGACCAGAGAAAAGTTGGTCTTGGACATGGAAACTTAGGAAAAATGCTTCTGGAAGAAGACACAGACTGTTTTGCATTCCTTGCAGGACACGAATCTTTCGCAGCAGCTGAAGGTGCTATCGGAATTGCTGAGAAAGCAAACAAAGTACGTAAAAAACCACTGCGTGTTATCCTGAACGGTCTTGGAAAAGACGCTGCAAAGATCATCTCCAGAATCAATGGTTTTACATATGTTCAGACAGAGTATGACTACTACACAGGAGAACTCAAAGAAGTTTCCAGAACAGCTTACTCTGACGGACTTCGCTCTAAAGTAAACTGCTACGGAGCAAACGATGTTCGCGAAGGTGTTGCGATCATGTGGAAAGAGGGAGTAGACGTATCCATCACAGGTAACTCTACAAACCCGACACGTTTCCAGCATCCGGTTGCAGGAACATACAAAAAAGAATGTATTGAAGCAGGAAAGAAATACTTCTCCGTTGCATCCGGCGGTGGTACAGGACGTACACTTCACCCGGACAACATGGCAGCAGGTCCAGCTTCCTACGGTATGACAGATACATTGGGACGTATGCATTCTGACGCTCAGTTTGCTGGTTCTTCTTCTGTACCTGCACACGTAGAGATGATGGGTCTTATCGGCGCTGGAAACAACCCGATGGTTGGTATGACAGTTGCTGTTGCAGTTGCTATTGAAGAGGCTGCTAAAGAAGGTAAGTTCTAAGAATTGGATCAATGAAAGCTCAGGAAACGCCGCAATCTCAAGGGATTGCGGCGTTTTTTAGCGTTGAGCAAGATTTGTAAAAAAGCGGTCTGGAAAAACAGAAAAAGGGAACGGAAACTAACACACAACTAACACCTACAACTAACACGGGAATCTTGTTGTGAAACATGATTTTTAGAAATATCATCCGATTTTACAGATTTCCGACATGAGGTAATCATTCAGATCCAGGTGTGTATAATGCTTATCTGTGACATCTGTGATTTCATGTCCCATAATTTTTTTGCGTGCAAAATCATCCATGTGGGCATCTTTGGCGCGAGTAGAAAAGGTGTGTCTTGGACAACTTGGGCGGTATAACTTGTCCAACCCGTGGCGAGTGAGAATCTTTTTAAAGCGGCCGCGGTATTTATCATAAGTCATGGCAGCAGGTGTTGTTTTATCATAATCGTAAAAGAGAAGTTCTCCATCAGATTTTTTATAATAGTATTCGATAAGGCCGACAATCTTTGGATGAATCGGAATGGTCCGATTAAACCCGGCATCTGTTTTCATTCCACCAGTCATAGTCATGTGAAATAAGTCTATATTTTCTTTTTTTAGCTGCAACAATTCCTCTGGCCGCAATCCTGAATATATGTTAATAAGTATCATTTTCGTATATCCGTAGTCCAAATCATCCCATAATATTTGTTCATGCTCGGGCAAAATTGGGTTTTTATCTTTTCGATTTTTCTCAATCTACCCTGTATTCCTTTGAGTGTGAATTGCTTTGCCGGATTGTATTGTACGAGATTTGCAAGCACGGCATAATCATACATAAGATTAAAAATAGACTTCATACGGGATTTTGTATTATCGGACGGAGAGACTTTTTTACCTTTATCGTCAATTTTATAAGAACTATTGATAAGATTCTTGATTTGCTGGGGAGACAGAGTGCAGGCATTCTGCGTTTTAAATTCAGAGTGAACATATTGCCAGGCGGCTTGTACGGTCCGAATTGCAGAGGCATCAATCTCTTCAAAGTATTCATCTGTCCAATGTTCGTACAGATCAGATACAGTGGTAATCTTCGTAGTAAGTTCATAAGGGTTTTCATTGTACTGATCGAGTGCAATATTTGCTTTGGATTCTGTTGGAAAATAACCAATGGGTTTTTGAATTTGCCGAACTCTGCCTGTCTTTTCGTTAAGCTCCCAACCGGTAGTGACAGACGCAACCCATAGATTGCGTCGATTTCCGGATAATCGGTATACGGTACCGTGACCGTTCGCGCGTCTCGTGCTCCTTACACTTTTTTCTTTTTTGGAAGTACAGGTTGGTTAATGGGATAGCCGCAGCCGGGGCAGCAGAGCGCAACACTGCTTATTTGCCGGTTGCATTCCGGACAGTTGATTAATGCCATAAGATCACCTTTCTTAATTTTGGGTATAAAAATAACAGCCAGCGAACTTTTGTTTCGCTTGCATGGCTGTTCCAAAGATGATACAATAGTGTCCGTTAAAATATTCGCATATCTTCGGATATGTAACTCCGTCCTGGTGTTGGCGCACCGGGGCGGTTTTTCTGTTATATAAGGATGTTATAAATAAAAGATAGAGTTTTGAAAAGTATATGGACAATAGAAATGCCACATAATATTCCCAAAACAAATCTTTTAGGATTGGTAGAAGTATAACGGGTAAAATACTGAATAACTCCATCTAATGCACAAGAAAAAAAGAATATCAATAGTAATAAAAGAGAGAGTTGGATATTAAAAATCCAGAATAACACTCCTAAAATATAACCTAAAGCGATGCCAGTACATCTGGCACAAAGCGGAAATTGATATCCTCGAAAGAAAAAACTTCTTTCAGGCATTTGATGACACCCGCCATACTTAGCAAACCAATTCATTGTTTTGACCCAGATTTCGTCTTTGCGATTCATTACATTTTAAATTTATGTCCACAATCAGAACAAACCCAATAGTGATCGGTTTGTGTTTTGCCAGCTCCGCAAAGACCACAGATACCAAATAAGCATACTTTCCAGGCTTTTACACCCTTTCCGTGTGTGTCAGTGATTGCCTGTAAATTTGTGCCGCCGCAGTTTGGGCAACAAACTTTACCCTCTTCATTTTTTGCCATTGTAGGTTGTTTTTCATGGCAGTTTTCTAGTCCGTATAGAAACTGAACTGCCGGTTTATTGTCTTAATTTGGTTGCGTGTTTTATCCATGTTTCTATATTGTTTCAGTTTTGCCCAGCGGTCAAGAGCATAACGGGAGATTTTTTTAGAATCCACTTTATCCGTCTTTGGAGTACGAAGAGAGTCGTCTCCGAAATCCCTGATAAGTATAGGATTGACAGCGTTGACAAAGATGCCGGCATCAGAGAGACAGCTGGCAATGGGTTCATAATATCTGCCGGTGTGCTCCATGTAGGCTTTGGTTTCGTCGTCCAGACGTTTGATCTGCTCAATAAGAGTGTTAATAGCGGACCGGGTGAGTGGAATATCACGGGGCGGCATGAGAACCACACCGCCGGGGCTGCGGATGGTGACAGTGCTTTTGCCTTCGGAAACATCGATACCAATAGCGTTCATGATAAAAACTCCTTTGAAATGAACTAGCAATGGTCAATACCAGATTTATTCATTGACTGTTCAATCTACTGGGGATATCACATGAACGTAAAAGGGTTCAACCTGCGTAAAACGAATGCTGCGAATGAGGGCTGGTTGACTGGCTTAATTACGGACGCTACGTCCTGAGAAAGGAAGGCCAGACCTATTGCCATACTCATTCTAACAGCTTAAGCAACAAGATGGGTAATTCCTTACTGGCTGTAAGGGGTATTAACCATAAATATATTGGAGTAATGAAAGAATAAATTTAGCAAAAAATATAAACAAAGCAGCAATTATTAGTAATGAAAAAAAGCAACTAAAATTCTATAATTATTTTTATGAATAAAAAAATAAAATGTATAGGAGGAAGTAGTTATGCGAAAGAGAAGACACAGAGTGATTTCTCTGCTTTTGGCATCCGCAATGGTTTTGACCAGCGGGCTTTACGGTAATATAACCGATGCCAAAGCAGAGGGAACCGCCAAAGAGTCAGAAAGTTTGGAAAGACAGTTGATTCCGAAACCATTGGAATACTATCAGGATGAAGATGGCGGTAAATTTGTCCTGGAGGATGATGCGGAAATCTATGTGGATGAAAATGCTGAAGTGACAAGGACCGGAAACTATCTTCAGGAAGAGTTTCAGAAATCAACAGGATTTGAACTCCCTGTAAAAACAGGAGACGATGCTTCAGCGGAGGATATCCAGCTTGCACTGGACGGAGCGGAAGATCTTGGAAATGAAGGCTACACAGTCAAAGTAGATGAAAACGGAATCAAAGTTTCCGCATACCAGCCGGAAGGTGTATTCAATGGAGTTCAGACGTTGAGGCAGCTGTTCCCGTCAGAAATCGAGAGCACAGAAGTGGAAACAGATGTGGAGTGGGCTGCCCCATATTGCGACATCAAGGACAAACCGGAATATGAATACCGTGGAATGATGCTGGATGTGGCAAGACATTTCTTCCCTGTAGAATCTGTAAAACGTCAGATCGATCAGGCAGCAAAGTATAAAATCAACAAACTGCACATGCATATGACGGATGACCAGGGATGGCGTCTGGAAATTAAGGGAGAAATGTACGGGGAAAGTCTTGACAAACTGCGCACCATCGGAGCGTCAAGGTCTTGTGCAACAAATGGTTACAGACCAGGACAGTATACGCAGGAAGAATTCAGAGAACTGGCAGAGTATGCAGCTGAACGTTATGTTGAGATCATTCCGGAATTCGATATGCCTTCCCATACATGGGCAGCGCTTGTATCCTTAAATTTCCTCAACAGTACAGAAGATGGAAAACCGCATGCACCTGGATATGACAATACACAGCCATATGACGGCTATGATGTAGGGTTCTGTACATATGAATGCCGCAATGAGAAAACATATGAATTTATCGAAGAAGTGATCAAACAGGTGGCTCCATTGTATCCGTCAAAATACATTCATATCGGCGGAGATGAGGCACACAGTACATCCGATGAGGACTATGCATACTTCTGCAACCGTGTCACAGAGATTGCACAGAAATACGGAAAGACTCCGATTGGATGGCAGAATTATGATACTGTAGTAGAAGACAAAGAGAATACAGTGACACAGTTCTGGTCAACAGGTAATACCCAGTTCCAGGAAGGGATCAATTATATTGTATCAACAGCAGACCATGCATATATGGATATGAAGTATGATTCTTCCTGCCCATATGGACTGACCTGGGCAAGTATGAATCCAATCGATGATGCTTACAACTGGGATCCGACAGACCATGGTTCCAAAGATCAGGTTGTAGGTATAGAGGCTCCGATGTTTGGAGAGACTCTGGCAGAGGATGAAGCATGGGACTACATGATTTATCCAAGATTAATGGGACATGCAGAGATTGGCTGGACTCCAAAGGATGACAGAGTATGGGAAGACTACAGAACCAGAATGATCGCTCATGGAGAACGTCTGAAAAATGCAGGCATTCAGTTCTATGAAGATGAAGATTACTGGGAAAAACCGTCCATTCCGGTAAGTGATTCCTGGACAATGAATGAAGGAGAAGGAACTACGATTCAGGATGTATCCGGGGAATACCCGGGAACAATCGCAGGAGATGTTCAGTGGGTTGATGGAAAATATGGAAAAGGTCTGAAATTCAACAGCGGATATGTTGACTTGAATGTGGAAGGTGCAAGAAAACAGTGGACAGCCAGCATGTGGGTCAACAGAGAAGACAATCCGCATACAAACAGTGTGCTTTTGTCAGGAGATGCCGGAGAGATCAAACTGGAGCAGTATAATGACACGAATAAAGTGGGATTAACAGAATTTGGAGTGGAGGACTGGACATTTGACTATGAAGCTCCAATTGGAGAATGGGTACACCTGGCATTTGTATCAGACGGAACAAGCACTTCTTTATATGTAAACGGTGAATTACAGGATTCTTTGGATCATGTGATCACAGCCCCGTTCAAGAGAGCAGGTTCCAACGCGAAATCTGATCTGGCAGATAATGGTGCATTAAAGGGCAGCATGGATGATCTGAAAGTGATCA
Organism: Lachnoclostridium sp. An181; assembly: GCF_002160325.1. Taxonomy (GTDB): domain Bacteria; phylum Bacillota; class Clostridia; order Lachnospirales; family Lachnospiraceae; genus An181. The sequence continues at coordinate 2,425 of NZ_NFKJ01000003.1, read as the reverse complement.
ACCGCGCACTGACAGCCGATCAAGTAAAAGATCTGATGAATGAAGGGAACGTACCGCTTTATACAGATTTTCTGGAAACTGCGTTAGAGGCAGCAGAAAAAGTAAATCTTGATGATTATGTGACAGCAGGAAAAGCAGAATTTGAAACAGCCAAAGCTGCTGCAGAAGCAATCAAAGAAAATGGAGCAGCAAATCAGGGTGAAATCAACAGAGCTACTCAGGCACTGGATGATGCAAGACTGGCATTGAAACCAAAAGCAGACAAGAGTATTTTGAATTCCATTGTTGATAAGGCGAAAAAACTGGTGGAAGACGAATACACGGAAGAATCATGGGATGTACTGGAAGAAAAACTGGCAGCAGCGGAAGAACTTCAGAATAATCCGGAGTTATCAACAGATGACCAGCAGACAATCAGTGCAGCAGTAGATGCATTGAATGAAGCAATTGACGGACTGGTCAAGAAAGGGGAAAAACCTCTTCAGATCCATATGAACTTTGACGAAGGCGAAGGTACAACCGTAACAGACAGTGAAGGTGCTTATACAGGAACACTCACAGGAAGTGTTGAATGGGTGGACGGTAAATACGGGAAAGCCCTTTCCTTTGATGAAGGATATGTAGACCTTGGCATCAATGATGTGAAAGGCAGCTGGACAATCGGTATGTGGGTAAAACGGGAAGACAATGACCGCACAAATACTGCATTGATTTCGGGAAATACAGGAGAACTGAAACTGGAACAGTGGAAGAATACAAAGAAAGTCGGTGTCAGCGAGTATGGAGTGGATGACTGGACATTTGATTACGAAACACCGGCTGATGAATGGGTACATCTGACATTTGTGGGAGCAGACAACAAGACTGTACTGTATGTCAATGGTGAAAAACAAGGTGAGATAGACCATTACATTGCAGCTCCAACTTTATTCCTTGGCGCAAATGCAAGAACAAATCTGGCAGACCGGGGATATCTGAAAGGTGCGGTAGATGATCTGAAGATTTATCAGGGTGCGCTGACAGAAGAGGAGATCAAGGAGATGATGAAGAACGAAACTTCATCAGAAAAAATATCCACAGCAGTTCTTGAATATGCACTGGAGCTTGCAGCAGGAGCGGACACAGAAGGTGTTATTGCATCCGTTGTGGACAGATTCAACGCAGCAGTGGAAACAGGTCAGGAACTCCTTGACAAAGTTCAGGCAGGAGATGCAGCCGTAACTCAGGAAATGGTGGACAATGCATGGCAGGAGCTTGTCAGCATGATGCAGTATCTGTCCTTCAAACAGGGCGACAAGACAGACCTTGCAAAAGTGATCGCTCTGGCAGATGAGATGAACAACAACATGGACTCCTATCTGGATGATGGAAAAGAATCGTTTGCGGAAGCACTTGAGGCTGCAAAAGCAGTGCAGGCAGACGGCGATGCAATGCAGGAAGAGGTCAATACAGCATGGAAAAACCTTCTCACAGCCATGGCAGGACTTCAGAAGATTCCGGACAAGACTGCTCTGGAAGAACTTTTGAATAAGGCGGAAGGATTGAATGAGGCTGATTACGAGGCAGAAAGCTTTGCGGCATTCAGGACAGCATTTGCAGATGCAAAAGCAGTTTATGAAGATGAGCAGGCTACAACAGCACAAGTAACTGCAGCGGCTAAAGAGCTTGAAGGAGCGATTTCCAAACTGACACCTGTAAAAGATACAGATGAAAGTACTGTGGCGAATTCAGGAAGTACAACGACAAGCTCTGACGACAAGGGTACATCTGCAGATAAGAAAGATACAAATACGGCCAATACGTCAAACGTGGCAAAAGGAACAACGACAAAATCTGCGAAGACAGGCGATATGGCAAACATGACAGCAGTGGCAGCAATGATGCTTGCAGCAGCAATGGTATCAATTGTGGTTTATACAAAGAGAAAAGAAGATTGTTGATTTAATAATGGCTAACCAGTTACGAAAATTTCTTTGTTAGAAACCCGGACAAAAAAGTTATAGAATAAAATATAATATGCTCCCTTCTGGATAGTAGATTAACATTATGAAACTTGCTATCCGAAAGGGAGCATTTTTTCTGCTAAAATTTATTATAGTAAATATAATAATTTCTATAAAATTAATAGTGAAAAGTGCACATAAAAAATGGAAAATAATAGAAAATTTGTTCCATAAAGATATTAATTGTATAATTATCCGAAAAAAGTATACTATTAAATGTTTTTGCATTTTGATATTGAAAATAATAACCAAAAAAATAATATAAAAGAGTAAATATCAGCTGATTTACACAAAAATGATAGAAAGAGGGTTACTATGAAGAAGAGAAATTTGAAAGTGCTCAGTATGCTCTTGGTAGCAAGCATGGCAGTACCGCAGGCAGCGGGAACATTGGGCTACACATCTTTGAACGTTCATGCAGA
>NZ_NFKJ01000029.1 GCF_002160325.1 Lachnoclostridium sp. An181 | reverse complement strand
GAAGAAGCCTCTTCTGAAAGGATGTTTAGAATTATCCTTCTGTCTAATCAAAAAAGAATAAGTCTGTAAGCTGTTTTATGCTTACAAACTTATTATACGAGGAGGAATGGATGTGAAAGAAATATACGATGCGGTTGTGATAGGGGCGGGACCAGCAGGGCTTGCAGCAGCCATTTATCTTGCAAGAGCCCGGTACCGGGTGCTGGTCGTGGAAAAAGAAAAAATAGGAGGCCAGATCACCATAACCTCGGAGGTAGTCAATTATCCGGGAGTTATTTGGACAGACGGGGAGCGTCTGACTGCGGATATGCGCAGGCAGGCTGAGAACTTTGGAGCAGAATTTTTGATGGCAAAGGCAGAACGGTTAAGTCTAAAGGGAGAGGAAAAGATTATTTACACAGACAAAGGTAAGATTGGGGCATTCGGTGTGATTCTCGCCACAGGAGCATCTCCAAGAAAAGCAGGATTCAAAGGGGAAGAAGAATTCAAGGGAAGAGGGGTTGCCTACTGCGCTACCTGTGACGGCGAGTTCTTTACCGGAAAGCATGTATTTGTCATAGGCGGAGGCTTTGCGGCAGCCGAAGAGGCAATGTTTCTCACCAAATATGCAAAGAAAGTGACGATCCTGGTGAGAGGGGATGCCTTTGGCTGTGCGGAATCTGTAGTGCAGGAAGTGATGGAAAATCCGGACATTGAAGTGAAGTTCAACACTGAGATCAAAGAGGTGAAAGGCGAAGGGTATTTGACGCATGCCCTGCTCTGTGAGAATAAAACAAAAGAGATGTACAGGTATGAAGACGAAAATGGTTTTGGGGTCTTTGTATTCACAGGGTATGCCCCTGCCAATGAACTTTTTAAAGATCAGCTTGAGCTGGATGAGAGAGGATATCTTGTAACTGACCGTTCCCAGAGGACTTCGCTGGAAGGTGTGTACGGAGCAGGGGATATCTGTATCAAAGAATTGAGACAGGTAGTGACTGCTGTTGCAGACGGCGCAGTGGCAGCTACTTCCATGGAAAAGTATGTGTATGCCAAACATCGAAAATACGGGATCAAGAGGAAGAAACTAAAAAAATCAGAAGTAAAGGAAACCCGGAAGGATATCAAAGGGAGAGGGCAGGAGGAAGGATTTATTACAAAGGAAATGAAGGAGACATTACAGCCTGTCTTTGAAAAATTTGAAAAGGATATACGAATAAAACTGTACATGGATGATTCTGTTCTTGCAGGTGAAATAAGGGGATTTGCAAAAGAGTTTGAGCATCTCTGTGAAAAAGTCCACTTTGAAGAGCAAAAAGGAGGGGAGGGATACTGTTTTCCAGCTATGGTCCTTTGCGATGCAGACGGAAGGGATCTGAACGTGCAGTTCCATGCCGTGCCGGGAGGACATGAATTTAATTCCTTTATCATTGCTCTTTACAACGCAGCAGGCCCGGGACAGATGCTTGATGAAGAGATAAAGAGAGAAATACAAAAGATACAGAAAAAGGTTTCAATGAAGATCATGGTATCCCTCTCCTGCACGATGTGCCCGGAACTTGTGATGGCTGCGCAGAGAATCGCCCTGCTCAACGAAAACATTACAGCGGAGATGTACGATTTGGCTCATTTTCCAGACTTAAAAGAAAAATATCAAATCATGAGTGTGCCGTGTATGATCGTAAATGATGAAAAAGTATATTTTGGGAAGAAAGGGATTTTAGAGCTGGTTTCTATTTTAAAGGAGATATAAAAAGACACGGTCAACATCACAAAAGGGATGCTGGCCGTGTCTTTGTACTAATTCAATTCGTTTATGATAAGTTCTGTTGACAAAATAGGATTTTCACTGTCTCCGGTCACGGTAAGTTTCATATCCAGTCCGTTATATGTGTATTCTTCTGTGTAGATGCCTTTTTCGTTCAGCTCGTCAGTAATGTCTTTTTCCACTTCGCCGATTTTCAAGTGGAGTCTTCCTGAGTCTTCCATGGAAATAAGAGTGACATAGTATTCGCCATTGTCGCCGTATCCATCTACCACATGAATGTTTGTGCCGTCTTCTGTGTGATATACTTTTTCCTTAGGTGTTGAGTTTTTGGTATCCAGCACCAGTTCGTCCAAGAAATAAGCAACTCCTTTTAAAATCTCCCCGTTTGTCGCAGCCACGGATACAATGGATACGGAGAAGAGAAGAATGAGAACACTGGCAAATGCAACGAATGTCCTGCTCTTAAAATGAGAGCGTTTTTTTGGTTTGATCATACAAATAGCCTCCTTTGTAAACGCTGTGGAAGGTGTGAGCATGTCGCAGGCTTTTTTATATTGTTCTTTTGGAAAATGATCCGGCATTTTCTTCAACCTCCTTTAGCAATTGTTTTAATTTCCCTCTTGCACGTGCAAGCTGTGTCTGTATGGTAGATGGACGTTTCCCCATAAGAGAGGAGATTTCCTTTACACTGTATTCTTCATAATAGTAGAGATAGATAGGAATACGGTATTTTCGGGGAAGAGAAAAGACAAGCTGTAAAAGCATGGTCTGCTCCTCCGGATTTTCAAATCCTGTGACAGCGATGTCGGGGAATTCGTTTGGGAAATCCATTTTCTTTTTCCAGGGCGATACAAATAATTTTCTGCATTCATTGATGGTGACGCGTATCAGCCAGTTCTTTAAATGTTCCATGGACTCAAAATCAGGAGATGTGCGGTACAGATTTAAAAATACCGTTTGCACCACGTCCTCTGCATCATGACAGTTTTTGCAGTCATGCAGCGCCAGCCGGTATAACATATCCTGATAAGTCATTACGATGTTTACATACATTTCTTCATCCAAAAGCCACACCTCGCAAGCATAGTAAATTTTTTCTGAAAAGCTTTTCACTTATAATACCGTTTTGGGAGAAGAAAAATCTCATTTTTTTTAAAATAATCATAAATTTTTCCTATGATACTATTTGTATTTTCAATTTTTGGATTGGAGCAGTTTTCGATAAAATAGAAAATGGAAAATACAATTAGGAGGAAACGATCATTATGGAATGTAAGAGAGAAATCAGCGTAAGCAAAGTAAGAAAAGATGCGGAAGAGTTGTTCAGGGGAGGTTTTTTCTGTTCTGAAGCAGTGGTGAGTGCGATCCGCAGCAATTTTGAACTGGATATCCCTGAAGAAGTGATCAGCATGGCATCCGGTTTCCCGGTGGGGATTGGGCGTTCCAAATGTCTGTGCGGGGCAGTGTCCGGAGGAGTGATGGCAATCGGCCTGTTTTTTGGACGTACAGTACAAAAGGATCCAAAAGTAGAGAAGACACTGGAGCTTTCCAAAGAGCTGCACGACTGGTTTAAAGTGGCAAATGGAAAAAATGCACTGTGTTGCCGGATTCTCACAAAAGAATTTGACATGGGACAAGGAGAGCACAAAGAACAGTGCATCCGCTTTACCGGACTTGTGGCAGGAAAAGTGGCAGAGATGATAGTCAGAGAATTAGGCTTAAAAAATACAGATGAGGAGTAGGAGAAACAATGCTTAAGAAAATACCGGTACCTATCGCAGGGGTTATGCTTGGAACCGCAGCGCTTGGAAATCTCCTTCAAAGTTACTCGGAAGGAGTGAGAGTGTTTTGCGGTTTGCTCTCAGCAGTGTTTGGACTTTTGTTTATTTTGAAAGTGGTCTGTTATCCGAAACAGGTTGCAGAAGATATGAAAAATCCTATTATGGCCAGTATCAGTGCGACATTCCCGATGGGATGTATGCTGCTCGCCGGGTACTTAAAACCGGTGATCGGAAAGCCGGCGGATATGATCTGGTATGTGGCGATCGGACTGCACGTGCTGCTGATCTTGTATTTTACATGGAAATTTTTGCTGCATTTACGGATGGAGCAGGTGTTCGCAAGTTACTTTATCGTGTATGTGGGGATTGTGGTGGCAAGTGTAAGTGCTCCTGTATTTGGAAGACAGGATATCGGCATGGCGGCGTTCTGGTTTGGATTTGTCTCTGTTTTAATCTTGCTTGTGCTGGTAAGTGTACGCTACATATCAAAAAAGAACATACCGGAACCGGCGAAACCGTTGTTCTGTATTTATACGGCGCCGGTGAGTCTCTGCCTTGCAGGCTATGTACAGTCTGCGCAGGAGAAATCAGCGGCAATGGTGATCTTCCTGGCTGTTCTGGGAGCAGTGCTCTATGTGCTTGTGCTCATAAAACTGCCGTCTTTTTTGCGGCTGAAGTTTTATCCAAGTTATGCGGCATTTACGTTTCCTTTTGTCATCACAGCAATCGGTCTTAAGATGGCAGCAGGGTGTCTTGCAGGTATGGGGTATCATTTTTCCTGGCTGTCCTGGATCGTGACCGTCGAGACAGTGATCGCAGTGCTGCTTGTGGTTTATACAATCGTATGCTATGCAAAATTTATTGTAGGCACAGGAAATAAAAGATAAGAAATGCACCGCAGTGTGCGGATATATGGTCCGCGCATGCGGTGCATTTCTGTTGTGAAATGAATGGTCTATGCGTAAAGTTTTACCAGCTCAATGAGAATATTTGTGGCGATATCCATACCTTCCACAGTTGTATGTTCATAAGGACCGTGGTATCCGTGACCACCGGTTCCAAGGTTCGGACAAGGGAGACCCCGGAAGGAAAGCTGGCAGCCGTCTGTACCGCCACGGATTGGAAGTACCAAAGGAGCAACTCCTGCATTTTCGCATGCTTTTTTTGCATTATCAATCAGGTGCATGCATGTGTTTACGATTTCTGCCATGTTGCGGTACTGTTCTGAGATGGTCAGTTTTACGGTTCCCTCTCCCCATTTTTCATTCATGTCTTTTTCGATCAGTTGGAGTGTACGTTTGCGCGCCTCAAAAAAGTTTGCGTCATGGTCTCGTACAATGTAATGGAGTTCCGCGTGGGAAACATCGCCGGTCATATTTGTCAGGTGGTAAAATCCTTCGTAATTTTCGGTTCCCCTTGGTGTTTCACATCCAGGCAGCATGGAGTTGATCTCCATGGCAACAAGGCTTGCGTTGATCATCGTATCTTTGGAGGAACCTGGGTGAACGGAAAAGCCTGTGATCTCAAAGTCTGCTTTGCAGGCATTGAAGTTTTCAAACTGGATCTCAGCCTCACCATCGCCATCCAGAGTGTAAGCAAAGTCTGCACCAAAGTGTTCCACATCAAAACTGTGGGATCCGGTTCCGATTTCCTCGTCCGGTGTAAAGGCAACACTAATCTGACCGTGCGGAATCTTTTCATCGCGCAGGCGTTCGATCATAGTCATGATTTCCGCGATACCAGCCTTGTCGTCAACGCCGAGAATGGTGTTTCCATCGGAAGTGATCAAGGTACGTCCTTTCAGCGCTGGAAGGTGTGGGAAGTCTTTGACTGTGAGTACGCGTCCGCTGTCCCCAAGAGGAAGATCTTCCCCATTATAATTTTCTGTGATCACCGGGCGGATTTCCTGGTCCACAAAATCGGAAACAGTGTCCATGTGTGCGATGAATCCAAGTTTTGTGGCGTTTTCATGTCCCGGAGTAGCCGGAATGATACCGTATACAAAACATTTGTCGTCTACATGGGCATTTTCCACGCCAAGTGATTTCAATTCTTCTGCAAGCATGTCCGCAAGTGTAAACTGGCACTTGCTGGAAGGGACAGTTTCACCTTTTTCATCGCTTGGAGTTTTTACAACGACATATTTTAATAGTCTTTCATATGATTTCATATCCTGTGTCTCCTTTTTTCTTATGATATATCAATTATAACAATGTATGAAAAGGTTCACAAGGGAAATCTTCCTAAAAAGAAGGAAACAAAAACATGGAATTGTAAAAAATATATAAAAAATTGTTTCATTATGTTAAAATTGCAAATTTATGAAAGTTATGAAAAAATTATATAATTAAACAAACAACCCATCTGCGACCTGTGAAAAGGACAGTCATGGCGATCAGGTAAAAAAAGGTGACAAACTCCTTGCATTTGATATAAAATATATAAAAGAACATGAGAAATCCGATAAATGCATCATTGAGAACCTCGGTTTAAAAAGAAGATATCAGTTTTCTTGCCATTCATATACAGAGGGCATTGCATCAGGATGTGTTTAAGCGTTAAACAGCACGTGAAAAAAGGAGGGGAAGGATATGCTGCGTAACATTTCAAAGGAAGAGCTGGGACGTATATTGGAAAACAGGACTGTGGCGGAGCAGCTGGATCTGCATGAAATCCTGCTGAAAGATATGGATTTGTCAGGATGGGATCTGCACAATATCAATTTTAATAAAAGTGATTTCCGAAATGTGAATTTTGACCATGCAGACATGTCCTACATTAAGGCAGAAAACAGCTTTTTTGGCGGATCCAGCCTTTGTGGGACGAATCTCCACGGTGCGGCGCTCAGGACAGCAGATTTGCGCGGATGTGATTTAGCCGGGGCAGATCTCGGCGGCGCAGACTTGTATAGTGCTGCACTGGAAGGTGCAAATCTGGATGGCATCAAAACGGATGACAAGACAAAATATTTCCGCCTTTATTGTCCTAAGACAGGTCCTTTTATTGCGTGGAAAGTCTGTTTCAACAGAAGGATCGTACAGCTTCTTGTGCCGGCCGACGCGGCAAGGGTTTCGGGGACGAGAAATGAAATCCGCTGCGACAAGGCAAAGGTCCTCTCCATCCGCAGTGTGGATTACAGGGAAAGCTACGAGGAGGCCCGCTCTTACGTGGATGAAGATTTTGTATACAGAAAAGGCGAGATGGTGTACGCCGGGAATTTCAATCCGGACAGATTTATTGATTCCGGAGGAGGGATCCATGTGTGGATGACAAGGGAAGAGGCCATTGCGTACATGGCATAGAATCGCTGCTGAAAGCTTGTGATCCGAAATCAATTTAAGGATTTTATGATTTTGTCTTAACTCATCAGAAATGAAAATTCGCACTATGAAAGTGGGGACGCATAAGAAGTCCGTCATTGCCCTCTGGGTGGTGCTTATCGCAAGCGTGAGCTTTGTTGTGTATAAGAATTTTACGGTTATCGACCAGCATACCACGCATGAGGTAGAAACCATACAGCTCCGCTTGAATGACACTAACGGCATAGAAAATTTCGCCAAGAACTTTGCGAAGTCCTATCATACATGGAGCAACAGCAAGGAAGCTATCGAAACAAGGACACAGGCTAGGCTGTCAGTGCCTATCTGACACAGGAATTGCAGGATTTGAATGTTGATACTGTGAGAGCGGATATAACCGAACCAGCTCCACGGTCACGGACGTACTTATCTGGGACGTGGAACAGTCTGGGGAGAACGCTTTTTCTGTCACCTACGAAATAGATCAACAGATAAAAGAGGGCGACCAGACAAGGGACGTATCAGAAACCTATACCGTGACCGTTCATGTGGACGCTGACACAGTAAATAACGCTACGGCGTTTCTGGAAACATTCTTCAAGCTGTACCCTACCGCAACGGACAAGGAGCTTGCCTACTATGTAGAGGAAAATGCCCTTGAACCGATAAACGGGGACTATCTCTTTTCCGAGCTTGCCAATCCTGTATTCACGGCTGACGGCGACAATGTGAAAGTGAGCGTTGCGGTAAAATTTATCGACAACCAGACAAAAGCGACACAAGTATCACAGTATGAGCTAACGTTTCATAAGGATAGCAACTGGAAGATTATAGGATAAAGCGAAAAAGGTTTGTATTCTACATCAGCGTATCTTACAAACCTTTTACTCTCTTGACAAATTTATGTATTCATTGTAATATGAAACTAACTTCACATGAAATAAACTTCATGTTAGAAAGGGCATGGGACATGAAAACAAGAGTAAGAGAATTACGTAATGCAATGGGTATTACGCAACAGCAATTAGCTGATTTAGTTCACGTTTCAAGCAGAACTATTATATCTATCGAAAAAGGACAATACAGCCCGTCACTAATGCTTGCTTACCGTATGGCACAGGTCTTTCATACAACGGTTGAAGATTTGTGCTGTCTAAAGGAGAACTTAGAACATATGGAGGAATTACAATGAAGATATACCATAAAAGAAATTTTTTTATAGGAATTGCAGAATTTTTATTATCTATCATAGTATTTGTAACTATGTTTATAACAAAGACCATAGATATAAAATCTATGATTTTAAACGTGATAGTCTTTTCTTTGGGAATTGTCAATATTTCAAGAAGTCTTTCAAAATCAGATACAGCAGAGGACATTGTAGAGGAAAATGACGAAAGAAATAAACTTATCAGCTTACGCATTAACAATATGCGATATAAAATTTTGATTCCCGTTATATACATTTCGGTTGTTATAGGTATGCTGGCGTATGCGGTAACGAAAAATATAAATATAGTTATCGCAATACTCCCTCTGCTCGTACTCTTGTGTATCTGGTTTATTTCTTCTTTTATCTTGGCTTTTTATTATGAGAAGAAGTGCTAAGCAAAATAAAGCGTGTATTTCTCAAAGGGATCTACACGCTTTATTTATGAAAATAGTGATTTATTGTAAAAGCTCTATAATTTTGGCTACAATCAATACCAAAATAATTGTTATGATGATTGATAAAATAAACTTACTTATGTCCCGTTTTAAAAATTGAGAGATTTTAAATTCCTTATTGGAAATAAAGTCAAAAATCATATAAATGCCAACCAACACCATTATGCTCAACAGCGAAAACAGAATATTCATTCGTCCACCCTCTTTCTTGTAATATGCTTATTAGAGCCTAATGCTGATAATCATAAATAAAGAAATTCATCTTAGCTGACTGTCCGTTGATGTTGAAGATATGTTCTTTTTCGCAACGGCGTATCATGCCTTGATATTCATAAAATCCATAGTTACAGCTCGTGTCCGTAAACAGGTAAAATCCCTTTAGGTTTCGACGTTTCATATAATCAAGGGCTGACTGGAAAAGTTGTTTACCTATCCCTTTTCCCTGACAGGAAGAACTTACGGCGAATAGAGCTAATTCCGCTGGATATGTTTTTTGACAGTCACTTAATAACTGCCTGTCTATTCCGTTGACATTTTTGAAGATTTGAGAAACTTTTCTTCCCTCACTGGAAAGATACAGCTTTAGAATAGATTTAATCTGCCTGTAACGATTATAGAGGGTACATCTGTGGGCTTTGATGTCCTTTACTAAAATAATTCCGACTACTTCATCATTGAGTATGGCTACTTGCGAATAGGTATAATTCGTCAGACAACTGCTCAAAAAGACTTCTGCCAGCTTGGAAGATGTTTTGGGACTGCTAAATTCATCATAGTGCCATGTTTCTCTGATAATCTCTTTTAAAGGCTGAAAATCCTGTTTCTGGTATTCTCTGAATTGTATCTGCATTGCAATATCTCCTTGTACTTGTATTTTACATCTAGTATAATAATCTTTACAGTAACTGTAATGTCAATACTAAGAAAGGAGATTTTGAGAAATGACACATAACAATATAAAATTGACGACAGCCCAGTTTGCAAAACTGCATAAAGTCAACAAACGGACATTACATTATTACGATAATATTGGATTGTTTTCTCCCTCTGCAAAAGGTGATAACGGCTACCGTTACTATGATGTATCGCAGAGTATAACATTTGAGTATATCCGTATGCTGAAAGAAATGAACATGAGTATAGAGGAAATCACAGATTATTGTAAAAATCCTACGGCAGAAAGATTTTTGAAAATTGCAGATATGAAAGAAACAGAATTGGATTTGGCAATACAAAAGCTGAAACGCACTAAGAAAATATTAATGTCAAAAAAAGACCAGATACGCCTTTGCGAAAATTTACAGGAGCAGGAAATAAGGATTGAAGAATACAAGGCAGAGAAAATATCCGTATTGCCCTATGATTTTCTTGATGATGATATATCAAAAGTTTTCGCCTATCTCAATGATAAATGGAGCATAGAACAAATACGCATGGGAGTGGGAAGTTTTATTTCACTTGATAAAGTGATCAATAAAACTTTTGAACGGTACGACGGAATTTATACCTACACATTAGGTAAAACCTCTGTATCTGATACGCTCGTCAGACCAAAAGGAAAATATCTTTGTGGCTATCAGAAAGGTACTTGGGATAAAGCACCTGCCATGTATGAGAAAATGATAGCGTATGCACGTCAAAACAATCTTTTGCTGACTGGATATGCCTATGAAATCGGGTTGAATGAGTTTGCTATTTCCAGTCCGGAAGAATACGTCACAAAGTTTATAATTAAGATTAAGGAATAGTATTGACTTTACACTTACTGCATAGTTTACTATGATAAAAAGAATATTATTTTAAGGGGTGTCGAAAGTGAAATTGCTATTTCTCATGCTGATTACCGTAATAAAAATAGTCTTAGATAAAGGATTGATGTTAGGGCTTATTCTATTGTCGGTTTGGCTGAAAGGAAAATCAATAAAAAATTCTGCTCTTGAATGGGACAAATATTTTTTGTCCATGAAAGAAAAATTTTTAAACAGATATTTTATCGTGCTTTACTCTATTTCCACCGTTTTATCTTCATGTATTGCCTATGTGCTTTTCAATGTATTTGGATTTCAAAATCCTCTGCTCAAAACAATCCTGCTTGCCATAGTGTGCATTATACTTTCTATAAAGAGATATAAAGCGAAGGGAAAGCAGGCAATAAAGGACGGGTTAAATAAGGCGCAAAAATCTATACTAGAAGAAGAAACGGAAAATGTTTAGGAGATAGATAAAATAATTATTTAAAAGAATGCAGGTGATACTATGGGAAAATATTAGTTGTAGAATTTTCTAATGAGGAAGAAATTATATTTCATAGGACTGTTAAAATGCTATCTAAAGAGTTAGGTATATTGCCTATTTTGATTAAAAAGCAATCCTGCAATTTAACCATAAATCCATATACACGTATTGTTACTGACACAAAAGACAGAACGATACTTTTGACTGCTAAAGAGTTTGACCTATTATATTTCCTCTCCAGCCATAAAGGGCAGGTATTCACTAAGGAACAGATTTACGAAAAGGTATGGGGATATGACAATGCGCCAGACGCAATCAATCTTTCCTCGTTCATCAGAAAGCTAAGACTGAAAATTGAACCACACTCAGACAATCCACGATACATCATTACTGTCTGGGGTGTGGGGTATAAATTTAACGGAGAAGAAAAACCGTAGCTGTATTTCACAATTCACTGTGATCTGCACGCTACGGTTTTTGAAATGTTTATAAAAGTCAAGCTGACAGTGAAATTCATTAATAAGCAGACAAAGGCAACACAGGTATACAATATGAGTTGATGCTTCATATGGATAACAATTGGAAGATAATAGGATAAAATGAGAAAGACTTACAACATACAAACTATGCTCTGCAAGTCTTATTTCTATTGACAACGGTAAAATCATCATATATACTATATACAGACCGACGGTTTGTATATGGAGGTGAGTTATGGCACGAAACAAATATCCAGAAGAAACAGTAAAACTAATCTTAGATGTATCAACTATACTGTTTTCTGAAAAGGGGTATGACGATACTTCATTGCAAGATATTATCAATGAAACAAAACTTTCTAAAGGAGCAATTTATCATCATTTTAGTTCTAAAGAGGACATATTAAAAGCGATTTTTCATCGACTCGGAAATGAAAACGCAGAAATATTTGCAAAAATAAGAGATGATAGTCGTTTAAATGGAATTGAAAAATTAAGAAAGATATTTCAAACGGCTGTATTCCACTCTAATCAAAGTGTATTACTTACAGTATCTCCCTGCTTGCTGAATAATCCACGATTTTTGGCAATGCAGATTGAACAAATATATGAACTGATAGCTCCGCAATTTGTAGAACCGATTTTAGCAGAGGGTGTTAAGGACGGCTCTATAAATATTGAAAATCCGCATGAAATTGCGGAAACAATTATGATATTAACAAACGTATGGCTAAATCCTTTGGTTAAAATGACTGATACAGAGGGCATGAAAAAAAGGTGTGATACTTTTAATACTCTTTTAAAAGGATTGGGTATAGACGGTTTGCTTGACAATCAGACAATTTCTGCTTTTGTTCAACTTTGCAATAAGAAGTAATACATCATTTTTAATAGACTGCACACATATTTTGGAAGTGCAGTTTATTTCAACCCACATATAAACCGACGGTCGGTTTAATTAACTGTTTAAAGGAGGAAAACCTATGGAAGCAAAATCCAAACTTTTTAGACGTGATTTTACCCTCGTAGTAATTGGACAGATTATCTCTCTTTTTGGTAATGCAATTTTACGTTTTGCCCTGCCGTATTATCTTTTAAAAGAAACAGGTTCATCTACTCTTTTTGGACTTGTTACAGCCTGCTCATTTTTACCTATGGTAGTTTTATCAATGGTAGGTGGCATACTCGCTGATAGGATAAATAAAAGAAATATTATGGTTGGTCTGGATTTTAGTACGGCTATTATCATTACATTGTTCTATTTCTCATTTGGGAAATTGCCAATGGTTCCATTGTTTATTGTATTCCTAATGCTACTATATGGCATTTCTGGAGCATACCAGCCGTCAGTACAGGCAAGTGTCCCATTGCTTGTATCATCAGATAAATTGATTGTTGGAAATGCGGTTATCAATCAAGTAAATACTTTAGCAAATTTTGTTGGTCCAGCCATTGGTGGAATTGTTTTGCAATTTTATGGAATACTGCCTATCTTGATTGCTAGTATAGTATGTTTCACTTTTTCGGCAATTATGGAAATATTCATACATATACCACATCAAAAAAGTGCTCGTGAAACAGGAGCTTTTACAGTAGCAAAAAATGATTTAAAAGATAGTTTCAGATTTTTAAGGCACGAAAAACCTATATTTATATCTGTCATTATTTTGGTATGTATTTTTAATCTGGTATTAAGTGCCGTTTTGATTGTTGGCTTGCCAATTTTAATTTCAGAAGTATTGGGAATGTCTGATACGTTATATGGATTTTCACAAGCGTCACTTTCTTTAGGCGGATTATGTGGGGGCTTTTTGACGGCAATAGTGGCAGAAAAATTAAAACTAAAGAATTTATATGTTCTTTTATTGATTTGTTCTGCTTCTGTATTTTTAATGGGAATTTCACTTTTGCTAGAATTCCCAGAAATAATATCTTATTGGGTGATTACGCTAATGTGTTTTGTTGCTATGGGTGTGTCTACGTTATTTGTAGTACAAATATATACTGTGGTACAAATGCAAACACCACCAGAATTAGTTGGTAAAATCATGGCAACATTAGTTTCTGTCGCTATGTGTGGTCAGCCGATAGGACAGATGATTTACGGTATTCTATTTGACGTATTTTTTGGAAATGCTTGGATAGTAATGCTTATAGCTTCTATCGTTTCGATTTTAATTGCATGGTATTCAAGACAGGTATTTAAACAATTAGAATACTAATATGTGAGGTGAAAAAATTAGAATACTAAAAAAGCAGGATATAAGAAATGTACTAAAGGTTGGGGCAAAAGCTAGAGGCGTGTCGCTATCAGAGTTTAGAGGCGAGATACAGGAGAACATTGACAACGCTATGAATAGTCAAGACCCAGTCGTACAGAAACGTTTTAAAAAGTATTTTGGTAACAGAATACCTACACCGGAAGAATACATTTACACAATTACAAAGAGAACAAAGTATTAAGTGCTTATCCTGCTTCCTGCAAGGCAGATCAGCAGGATAGCTTATGAGAGGAAAAAGAAAACGACAAGCCTATTTGCTTCCCGTCCCCTCGTATTTCATGATACCGTCGATTGTTCCTTGAATGATTTTGAGTTCTTCATCTGTCAGTTCATCAAGCGATATGTCTATCTGTCTGCGAATTGTAGATTTTTTCGCTTTCTCCTGTGGATAGAAATATTCGTCAACAGAGATATGGAACATAATCATTAAATCATGAAATAACTGGAAACAGGGGCGTTTCCCTATATTCTCAATATCTGTGATATGACGTTCTCCGTAAAAGACCTTATCGCCTAAATCATTGCGGGAAAGCCCAGCTTTTTCTCTAGCTTCTCTGATTGCCAGTCCAAGCGGACGGAAATCAAAGCTGTGCGTGTCTTTCTTTTTCCTCATTTTAAATCACCTGTCATGAGTTTATACTTAGTTGAATGAAAAAGTAACTGCAACTAAGTAGAAATCATTGAAAAGTCAGCGGTTATTGAAAAAGTTATTGCATCCAGGCACTAAAATATCCTAGTAAGACTAGCTATCTTTTATCGCTTTTATTATACTTAAGGAACAGGAAACGTGATGGGATTCCCTTTTTCAGGCATCATGAAAAGACGGCTGGGTTACTTTTGCAGAAGTAACTGCTACCCGTCAAACAGCACTTTATGGAGCCTTCGCCCGAAGCTAATGTTGTTTATTTATTTTAGAAGTGACGGCTTTAGTACCACCTGATTAGCCGGTATACTGGTCAGACGGCAGAGTTCTATCAGTTTCTTATCCAACAGCAGATGAGCCAGTTCAAATGGGGTATGTCCATTTAAACTGGCTCTTGCTGTGCTGTTGATATGATTGGCCATCCGTGTGGCGTCCTCTTAGGGAAGGTTCGAAAAATGGCTGCCTTTTGGAAGGATATAACGGATGAATTCATGATTCTTTTCTAATCTTCCTTTTTGCCAGGAGGCCATAGGGTCACAGTAGTATACGTGTGTATCCTCTCCATTTTCATTTTCTCGTTCAAAGATCTTTGGATCTTTAAAGGCAGAGTCATTGTCTGTGAGGATCACAGGAAACAGCCGTCCATAGGACTTGGCTCCAAGTTTGTCATAAAGGAAATGGAAAACTTCTTTGATGGATTCCCTGCGGTCAGCAGGGAGCAGAAAGATCAGCATAAGCAGACAGTTCCGGAACAAAAGTGTCAGGAAAACCTTTCCGCCTTTCCCGCCAGCTCCTTCCACAACGTCCATTTCCACTACAGGAGAGTCCGGATGCTGTGTCATATAGAGTTCAAAATCAGCATAAGTACGTCCTTTCCTATAACCAGGGATTTCTCTGTCTCCATGGCGTTTTTTTCGAGGCTTATAACGTACTTTTCGCGGAAGGTCCAGGTTGATGACGGTAAAAAGGTTCTGGTCGATGTAGTTGTACAAAGTGCGCTGGGAACAGCCGATCTCCTCTTTGTGGGAAAGATAGATATGGGAAAGGGGCTGTCCCTGTTTTAAAAGAGGAGAAATGAGTTTATCAAGCTGTTCCAGGGATTCTGGAATCTGGTTGATGCTCCTGCGGGAGGAAGCTTTGATCTCAAGATAGGCATCATCTGCATATTTTGCCCGATAGAAAAAGAAATCATGGGAACAGGAGCGCAGCTTTTGGCATTTATTACAGACATAAGGCGGCTTTTTGAGTAGAGCGCATATTTTGGGGGCATAGTTTTTACAGAAAAGTGAACAGCGTTTGCTGCGGCATTTAGAGCAATAGGTCTCGCACTGTGGGCGTCCACAGAGACCTTTCACCGTACAGGAGCCAAAATGTTCACATTCAGAACGTTTTCTGGCTGTTTCTGAGGAATAATGGTGCACAACGGAACGATGCCTGCGCACTTCTCTTGAAATAGTAGTAGGGCATTTGCCAATTTCTGCGGCAATCTGGGAGAAACTTTTTCTTTCTTCCAGAAGGGTTTCGATACGGATACGGTCAGAGAGAGTCAAGTGTTTCATAAGAACCTCCAATCTGCTTCGGGTTTCGGTTCAGATAGAAGTATCATAAAGCATTGCAGGAGTAAATGCCACCCTTGTTTTTGCAGGACTTACTGCAGTAGCAAATGCAATAGGAGGCTTTTATATCCCTCAAAACTTGCATTTACTTTTTCAATTAAGGCTTCGAAAAAAATATTTAAAAAATTAGCACTC
>NZ_NFKJ01000028.1 GCF_002160325.1 Lachnoclostridium sp. An181 | reverse complement strand
GCTCTGTTTGTCATGCGATTTTCAAGGTACAACTATATCTGAAATGCGTTACCGCAATTCATTCACAAAATCTCCATTTTAGACTTGACTTTTAATAGTTAGTCTTTCTCAAAAATAAGTATTTTGTTTGTAGATAATTTATTTATATAAAACTATTGTACAATGGTTTGCATTTATCTATTGAATAAAAATTATAGAATTTATATTCTTTAAGTTAAAATTTTGATTTTCTTTTAATATCAATGTAATTTCTGTATCGGATATCATAGTTCCTAATATTGATTTTTTAGTGTACCAGCCTATACAACCAAGAGCTCCCGAACTAGGAGTTTTGTTTACTTCTGTTAGTTTATTCTTTTTTAATATATATTGATATCTATAATTCTTATTTAAAATTGAATTAAAAGAAAACAAGTTACTATTATATATTAAATTAGTTTTGAAACTTCCAATACCGCACATTTCTTTTTTTAAAAAACGTACATAAAATTTCTTTGTTTCCTGTTCATAAGAAATCGTAAACATACTGTTAGGAGTGTGTTTTTGATAAAGAATTTTTCCATTAATTTTTATAGAATTTTCATTAAAGGAAATTTGATTATAAGTTAGCGCACTAAAAAAAATATATACAACTAAAATAAAACTAAAACATATTGCTAAAAAGATTAATTTCTTACGTTTAATCATAAAAGTCTTCCCTATTATAATTAAAAACTATATCTTTACATATTTATTAATTAGGATTATAACACATAAAATAAAAAAATTAAACAATAAAATAGAAAATAGACACAAATTAAATGAATTAATTATATAAAAAAAGTAAAACATAGTTTATTATTAAAGAAATAAAATAAAATAGAATACAATAATGTGTTAAATATGAATTAAAGAGAAATAATATAAAAAACAAATAAATAAGTGTGAAATTTACTATAAATAAAAACAGATAGAGAAAATTTTGATTTTTGTGTAAACTAAAGAAGATATACAAGAAATGTTACTAATTATCAAGGACAGAGTTCTCTTTTGTATATTCTGTCCTTGCTTGCATTATAGTGTAAATTTCAGAGATATGGTGATACCAACTTTGGTGTCTGTGTGTTTTAATCGAGCTTTTTTGAAAAGTTTCACCTTACAGTACATATTCTCCGATCGTCCGACCAATCTCAACAATATCGCTGGCACCTGTAAATTCAAATTTTACCATACCGATACCGCTAAAGCAAAGTTCAAGTTCACTGTCCAGATCAAAGGTTCCGGATGTTTCAATGGAAAATACCTGTACTTTGGAATACGGAAGAGAAGTAAAATCTTTTTTCTTTCCCGTCAGTCCCTGCACATTTACGGCAATCACCCTTTTGTTTGTAAACACTACAAAATCGCGCATTGCCTGATATTCTCCGATGAATTCCTCACCTGGAATAAAAAGTGGGGTTACCATTTGTTCATTTGTGAACCCTTTTGTCTTTTTCATTTTTACATAGCTGCCATTTTTAAAATCGATCATAGCTGTGTCCTTCCTTTCCTGAACTATTAAATTTATTATATTATAAAAATGATGCCTCTTCAATAAAATTTAGAATATTTGAAACTCTGGGGTTAACAGGAAAAAAGCGAGAGTACGTTTACAGAAGAAGTAAAAATGAAATACAAACTTACAGGAATCTAATGGAAATTTTGGAAATCGAATTTCCGAAGGAGGAAAAGAAGTAAGATGAGAAAAGAGGGTGATCTTTTGGCTGTTTCCGGTTTCTTGATCAACCTTGTATGTTTTAGAGAGGCGGTCTTGTGACCGCCTCGTTTTGTTTTGTCAGATCAATCTGTTAAAATTCCCATTCTTCCTGGTTTGTGTGCAAAAGATCATGTGCAGTGTGGGAGAGAGGTTTTCCGAGATACTCTTTGTAAAGTGTCTGGATCTCCGGGTTCTCGTGGGAGTAACGGATCGCTGCTTTTTGATCCAGTTCATACAGTTTGCCTGCGCGTTCTTTGGCAAATTCAAAACCATCCTTGATCGGCTGGCCTCCTCCTCCGGCGCATCCTCCCGGACATGCCATGACTTCCACGAAATCATAAGATGCGTTTCCGGAACGGATATCTTCTACCAGTTCTCTTGCCTTTCCAAGGCTTGAGACAGCAGCGCAGCGGACTTTCACACCTGCCACATCCACTTCCAGCTCCCGAACTCCTGTATAGCCTCTGATTTCCTGGAAAGCATCCGGAGTGATATTGGAGCCGGTGAGGAGAAAATAAGCGGTGCGAAGAGCTGCTTCCATAACTCCACCGGATGCGCCAAAGATCACACCTGCTCCGCTGCTTTCCCCAAGCGGAGAATCAAAATCCTCTTCCGGAAGTTCCTGGACATTGATATGTTCCATCTGGATGAAACGCATGATTTCACGGGTGATGAGAACAAGATCCACGTCCTGTCCGGTTCCTGTGGAGTCCATTCCGCTTACTTTGCACTCGTACTTTTTCGCACTGCAAGGCATGATGGAGATCACCATCATTTTGGACGGGTCAATGTTCATCTTGTGCGCAAAATATGTCTTAGCCACAGCTCCGAACATCTGCTGCGGAGATTTTGCCGAGGATAGATTTTTCACCATGTCCGGGTATTCAGTCTTCAAGAAATGTACCCAGCCAGGACAACAGGACGTGAACATCGGCCACGCATGGTGAGAGCGGTTGGAAAGACGCTCAATAAGTTCGCTTGCCTCCTCCATGATCGTAAGGTCCGCGGAAAAGTTTGTGTCAAAGACATAATCGAAACCGATTTTTTTTAGAGCAGCCACAAGCTGGCCGGTTGTCACTGCATCCCTGGAAAGTCCAAGGCTTTCACAGAAAGCCGCGCGCACGGCAGGCGCAATCTGGATAACAGTCGTGATCTCCGGATTGCGGAGCGCTTCATATACCTGGTTTCCGTTTTTGCGGACAGTCAGTGCACCGACCGGACAGTGGGTTACACACTGTCCGCACATAGAGCAGTTTGAGTCGGCGATCGGGACATTTCCTTTTACATTTACAGTGGTGCGATATCCGGTGTTGATGACATCCCAGACGTGAAGACCCTGTACTTTATCACAGATGTTCACGCAGCGCATACATTTGATACATTTGGATGCATCGCGGACGATCGGATGGGAGTGATCCCAGTTGAATTCTTCGGTTTCTTTTTTAAACGGCACACTTAAGATTCCCATCTCCCCGGCAATGTCTTGAAGTGTACAATTTCCGTTTCTAAGACAGACCGGACAATTGCTGTTGTGCTGGGACAAGATCAATTGAATATTTGTCTTTCTGATGCTGAGAACTCTTGGGGTGTTTGTATGTACGACCATGCCTTCCTCCAGTTCATGGTTGCAGGAAGAGACAACGCGGTCAATCCCTTCGATCTCTACCATACAGACACGGCAGGCTCCGATTTCATTGATATCTTTTAGAAAACATAATTTTGGTATTTTGATGTCAATACTGGCCGCGGCTTCCATGATGCTGGTACCTTTTGGAACACATACTTTTATACCGTCGATTACTGCATTTACCATTGTGCTGTTCTACCTCCTTCCAGTGAGCCATAACCATAGTAGTCACAGCGAAGACAACGGCTTGATTCCTGTTTTGCTTCTTCTTCGCTCATGCAGTTTTCCACTCCCTTAAAATCGCATTTGCGCTCTCCTGCCTCGCGCTCGGAAAGTTCCACGCGTCCGCAAGGGAGACGGTTATGGATGTGATCTTTTGGAATCTCCACATCACAGCTGATGTAATGGCTGTAGCCGAGGTAAGAGTCAATGTTTGCGGCAGCAACTTTTCCGGCTTCAATGGCGCGGATGACAGTGGCCGGACCAGTCACACAGTCGCCCCCTGCAAACACGCCTTCTTTTTCGCGGATCATTCCGTCATCCAAGGCATCGATGACACCATGTTTGATCTCGATGCCGCTGCTTTCAAAATGCTTGTAGTCAATGTTCTGGCCGATCGCCACAAGTACTCTGTTGCAAGGAATGCGGATTTCTTCCTTGTTTGCCGTTTTCGGGGATGGGCGGCCCTTTCTGTCAGCAAGACTGATCAGCTGAGGTTGCGCCCAGAGAGCACAGGCGTTTCCATCCTCGTCCTTTTCGATCCGAAGAGGCACCATGAGCGGAATGATCTCCACGCCTTCTGCAATCGCGCTCTCGATCTCCTCCGCAAGAGCAGGCATATCCTGCTGGCGTCTGCGGTAAACGATGGAAACTTTCTTGGCTCCGAGACGAAGGGCGGACCGTGCGCAGTCCATGGCAACATTTCCACCGCCAAGAATGATGATGTCATCACCCGTGAAATCCGGGTAATGTTCATCGCCGATATCGCTCAAAAGATCCACGGCTGAGGTGACACCTTTTGCGTCTTCGCCTTCGATTCCCATCTTTTTGTCTGTGTGAGCTCCGATGGCAATGTACACTGCGTCGTGCTGGGCTCTAAGAGCCTGCATGGTCATATCCTCCCCGATCTTTACTCCTCTTTTTACCTCTATACCAAGGGCGAGGATAGCGTCGATATCCTCCTGAAGTTTTTCACGAGGAAAACGATAGCTTGGTATTCCGTACCTCAGCATACCTCCAAGGTGGGATTTTGCCTCGTATACAGTCACGTTGTGTCCCATTCTGCGAAGGTAATAAGCCGCGCTCAGTCCGCTTGGTCCGCCGCCGACAACAGCCACATGTTTTCCGGTCGCCTCGGCGCACGGTTCAAGAGGCACATTTTCTGCATAATCGACAGCGGCACGTTTCAGCCCACGGATGTTGACCGGGCTGTCGATCATGCGGCGGCGGCATTTGCGCTCGCAAGGGTGCTCACAGACGTAAGCGCAGGTGGTAGGGAAGGGATTATCTTTCTTGATCAGGCGGACAGCATCGCTGTAGCGCCCCTGATTTACAAGTGCAATGTATCCAGGGATGTCAACGCTTGCAGGGCAGTCGGCCACGCAAGGGACTGATATCTGTGTGGAATTGAAGTTTCCGCCGTCTTTGATATATTTTACATAGTCATCGTAACATTCTGTGACACCTTTGTAGATCATGCGCGCTGCCTCATAACCGATAGCGCAGTCTGCCGACTGGTAAATATGCTCAGCAGTGCGTGCGATCAGGTTTAAAGTATCCACGGTTGCCCGGTTTTCCAAAACATCTTCCATCAGATTCTGCAACTGCTTTAAACCGATCCTGCAGGAAGTACATTTACCGCATGTCTGTGCATGACAGATTTTTAAGAAACCGGTGTGAAAGTCAGCGGGGCACGAATCAATCGCCCCTGCGATCATACGCCGTTCCAGAACTTCATACATCTGCTCCACAGAGCGCTGGATGTTTCCGGATTTTTTAAGCTCTAATCTGCTCATATGTTTCCTCCTTATTGTTGTTGCTCATCGCTTTCGCGAAATAAAGTGCTAACAATAATATAACACGGAAAAAATTATCAGTAAATGAAATTTAAGAAGATTTTATAATGGAAATTTGAGGCCTTTTACAGAGGAGAATATACTCCTTTTTCAAATTTTTTTAACAAAAAGAAGGAGACAATGGCTGCAATGATCTCTCCGGCAGGGAATGAAATCCATACACCCACAGGCCCAAGGGTGCGTGAGAGCAAAAAGGCAGCTGGAATGGTGATCAAAAATTGACGGAGGAGAGAGATCAAAAGGGATTGTTTTCCTTTTCCAAGTCCTTCAAAAGCTCCGGAATAGATGATGCCGATGCTGGAGATCAAGAATCCGGCGCTGATGATCCGAAGAGCCAGAACACCTGCCTTTGAAAGACTGGAGCTTGCATCAAACAGGGCAAATATCTGGGACGGAAAAACAAGGGAAAGGAGCGTTCCCAAAAGCATGATCGCCCCTGCGCAGAGAAGGCTGTATTGAATGGCAAGCTTGACACGTTTCTGTTCCCCTGCGCCGTAATTGTATCCGACAATAGGACGCAGCCCTTGTACAATGCCGTTTGCAGGCATATAGATGAAGGTCTGCAGTTTAAAGTAAATACCAAGCACTGCCACATAAATATCAGAAAATGTGATCAAGATTCTGTTCAAAATACTGACGAGAACAGAAGGCAGGGTCATCATAATGGAAGAAGGAATGCCTACACTGTAGATCTGCGTAATAATTGTTCTATCAAAGCACAGATATTTCGGGTGAATGGATACCGCGAAAGTCCTTCTCATGTAGACGACAATGTACAAAAGAAAAGCGCAGATCTGTCCAATGACTGTAGCAATGGCAGCGCCTGCAACTCCAAGGGCAGGAAAGCCCAAAAGGCCAAAAATAAGGATCGGGTCCAGGACAATATTGATGACGCACCCTGTGGCGAGCAGGAACATGGTAATCTTCATCTCCCCGATCCCCTGAAAGATTTTTTCCATGGCAACCTGCAAAATACATCCAAAAGATACACAGAGCACAATATAAGTATACTGACAGGCCTGGGTCAGGACAGTCTCTTTGGAAGTAAACAAGGATAGAAACGGTTTTGTGACAAAAATGCCAATTAAAATGAATAAAAGACAGTGAAAGACGCTAAGTGCCATTCCGATGGTGGCTGTGCGGTTTGCCTCCAACTGTTTTCCGGCGCCAAGGTAGATGGAAATGGCAGAACTGATGCCTACCCCGATGCCCACGGCAACAGAGATAATGATGTTCTGCAGCGGAAAGGCAAGAGAGACGGCAGTCAGCGCATCTGTGCCAAGTCTTGCCACATAAATGCTGTCAACGATGTTGTACAGGGACTGGATCAGCATGGACAGCATCATAGGTACAGACATGGACATCAAAAGAGAAAATAAAGGTTTTGTTTTCATAAAATCATGTTTCTTTTCCATAAAAATAACTCCTTACAAAGAAAAAAGCCATATGCCCTGTTTAATTCTGAAACAGGAAAACCATATGACTTCTGTCTTTTATATTAATTTATATTTATACTTTATAGCCAATTTATGTTACCATGAAACAAAAGGAAAGTCAATGAAATATACGAGGAGGAGTAGCTGATGGATGTTCTGCTTGTGGAAGATGACAAAGATATTGTGGAAAACCTTTCTCAATACCTAAAGGAAGAAGGATTTACGGTGGTTGCGGCGGATGGACAAAAAAAGGCATTGAAATATCTGCATGAGGGAAATTTTTCTCTTGTACTTTTAGATGTGACACTTAAGGAAGGGAACGGGTACAGCGCCTGCAATGAGATCAAGGCAAAGTTCCAGGTTCCCGTGATCTTTCTGACTGCACTTGGGGATGAGTTTTCCGTTGTGACAGGGCTGGACATGGGGGCGGATGATTACATCAGCAAACCGTTCCGGCCAAGAGTGCTTTTGTCCAGGATGAAGTCCGTCCTAAGGAGGGCTGGGAAGACAGTGCAGGTTGCAAAAATAGAAGGGCTGAGGGCAGATATGGTCAGAGGTGTGGTGGAGAAAAACGGAAGAGAGATCGCTCTTTCCGCCCTGGAGTACCGACTACTGCTCGTCTTTTTGAACAACAGAGGGATTGTTTTGTCCAGAAACCGGCTCTTGGAAGAAATCTGGGACATTGCAGGAGAGTACGTCAATGACAATACACTGACCGTGTACATCAAACGTCTGAGGGAAAAGATTGAGGATGATCCCCAAAATCCGAAAATCATCACCACGGTAAGGGGACTAGGATATAAGATGGAGGGGTAGGGAGAGAGGATATGTTTCGCAATCAGGAAATAAAACGGCAGGCAGTCTTGTTTGGAATGTTTTGGATGATCGGATTGGCGGGAATGATAGCTGCCCCGGATTTTGCAGTGCTGATATGGTGTCTTCTGGGGATGTGCACAGCCGGGCTTTGGTATCTGGAGAGTACGGCCAGGTATCGGTCTGTGAATCGTCTTGTAAGGGAGCTGGATGAAATCCTGCATGGAAATACGGTGCTGGAGATCAGCAGTTTTCAGGAAGGGGATATGGAGGTGTTGAGGGATGAAATCTATAAGATGACCGTCCGGTTAAGAGAGCAGGCGGAGCAGTCCTTGAAAGGGAAAAAAGAGCTTGCGGACTCTCTGGCAGATATTTCCCATCAGATCAAAACCCCGCTTACCACATTGAATCTTTTGACAGAGAGAATGAAAAACCCGAATCTCAACGAAGAGGAACAAAGAAAACTTCTGCGGGAGATGAAACAGATGCTGGAGCGGATCGAACGGCTGATCACAGTACTCTTAAAACTTTCAAGGCTGGATGCAGGGGCTGTGGAGCTGAATGTTCAGGAAGTTCCGCTTTACACACTTGTAAAAAAAGCGCTGGCGCCTCTGGAAATCGCCATAGAACTTCGCGGGCAGAAACTTACTCTTCAAGGGGAGAAAGATACCATGGTCCTGGCAGATGAGACATGGACTGTGGAGGCGATCGGGAACCTTTTGAAAAACTCTATGGAATATACGCCGAATGAAGGGGAGATTTTTGTCTCCTGGCAGGACAATCCCCTGTACACCAGCCTGGAGATATCAGACGGTGGGCTTGGATTTGAAAAAGAGGATCTGCCGCATTTGTTTGAACGGTTTTATAAAGGAAAAAATTCAAAAGGATCCGGGTTTGGCATTGGCCTTGCCCTTGCAAAGGCAATTTTTTTCAGGGAGAATGCAAAAGTAAAAGCAGAGAATCAAAAACATGGCGGAGGTATGTTTACAGTCCGGTTTTATAAAGGAAATCTTTAAAGTGACAGATTTGTCACGGGAAAGTCACGGGGGAGTCATGTGGATCTGTTATCTTTGATATCACAGGATATCTGGGAGATATTCTGTGATATTTTATGTATATAAAGGAGGCTGCAAAAAGGATATGGAAATTTTGAAGGTGGAACATTTATCGAAGATATATGGTACGGGGGAGAACAAGGTGCATGCGCTTAGAGATGTCTCTTTTTCTGTCCGGAAAGGCGAGTTTGTCGCCATTATCGGTGCATCGGGTTCGGGAAAATCTACGCTTTTACATCTGATCGGAGGGGTGGACCGGCCGGACGGAGGAAAGGTTTATGTGGACGGCAAGGATGTGTACGCGCAGAATGAGGAGGCGCTTGCTATTTTCAGGAGAAGACAGGTAGGGCTGATCTATCAGTTTTATAATCTGATCCCGGTCCTCAATGTGAGGGAAAATATGACACTTCCTGTTTTGATGGACCACAGGGAGGTGAATGAAAAACGGTTTGAGGAGCTGATAGAAATGCTTCATTTAAAAGACAGACAAAACCATCTGCCGAACCAGCTTTCCGGAGGACAACAGCAGAGAGTTTCCATTGGGAGGGCTCTTATGAATGCGCCTGCGCTTGTACTGGCTGATGAACCGACAGGAAATCTGGACAGTGAGAACAGCAGTCAGATCATAGAGCTTTTACGGTTTTCCAATCAGAAATACAGACAGACGCTGATCGTGATCACGCATGACGAAAATATTGCCCTTCAGGCAGACAGAATCATAGAGCTTGCGGATGGAAAGATTGTCAGAGACGAGGTGAGCCGAAGATGAAAAATATTTTTTCGGGTATTACCAAAAGGACAATGAAACAAAACAAGGTGAGAACTCTGGTGACGATCATAGGAGTGATTTTGTCCGCAGCTATGATAACGGCTGTCACTACATTTGGGCTTAGCTTTCAGTCATTTTTAGTCGACTATACAATAGAGCGGGACGGCAGGTGGCATGTGCTTTTTAACGGACTTTCCAAAGATAAGGCAGAACAGATGTGTCAGGATGAGAAGGTAAAAGAGGCAGCTGTCTGTACGCAGCTTGGATATGCAAAATTTCCGCCTGTCATGGAGAATTCCCCGGGCATGCCGTATCTTTATATCCGTTCCCTGTCAGAGGAGGCGGTCAAAACAATACCTACAAAGCTTGCGGAAGGCAGAATGCCAAAAAATGACTCTGAGATACTGGTTCCCGAGACCCTTCTTGCCAATGAAGATGAGGAAAGCAGGACAAAGATCGGGGATGTGTACACTCTGGAGATTGGGGACCGCAGCGTGAACGGAAACAGGATCACAGTGCAAAGTATGATCGGGTATGATGAGAGAGAACAGGAGGTATTTACGCCAAGACAGACAAAACAGGTCACAGTAGTGGGAGTATACAGCGAATGGCAGGATGTAAACATGGGTGGAGATGCGTATGATGTGCTCACAGGACCTGTACAAAATGAAGATGAGGCACTGTACCAAGATGTATTTATTACCCTGAAAGATCCAGAACAGGTCTATGAGTTTACCGATCAATACACATTGGAGGAAGGGGAAGGTTATGTTTACCACAGCAGCCTTTTAAGATGGATGGGAATCGATGATAATTCCAACCTAGGAACAATCTTAAAAGGATTTGCAGTTGTGCTCATTATCGTCATCATGGTAGGATCTATCTCTCTTATCTACAATGCGTTTTCCATCTCTCTGAGGGAGAGAACCGCTCAGTTTGGACTTTTGTCATCTGTCGGGGCCACGAAAAAGCAGCTGAGAAAATCGTTGAGATACGAGGCTTTGAGCGTGAGTGCCATTGGCATTCCGATTGGCATTCTGGCAGGGACCGGCGGGATCGGAGTGACGCTTTTCTTTATCGGAAAAGACATCAGCAACTGGATATATGGAGAAACCTGCGAGATTCCTCTTAAAATTTCAGTAAGTTCCATTGTGATTGCCGCTGTGATCGCGTTTGTGACAGTGCTGATCTCTGTGTGGATTCCGTCCAGAAGAATCCGGAAAATATCGCCAATGGAAGCCCTGCGCGCGACTGCGGATATCAAAATACGGCCAAAGGAAGTCAGGACAGGAAAGTGGGCGTACAGACTTTTCGGCCTGGAGGGAATGCTGGCGCAGAAAAATTATAAGCGCGACAGGAAAAAATACAGGACTACGGTATTATCTTTGACAGTCAGCATCATTCTTTTCACAACCGCGGCGCTCTTCCAGATGTATCTTTTGGGCACAGGCGCATTTGTGCTTAAGATGCCAAAGTATCAGATTTCCTATACGATGTCGAGGGAGAATACGGACGAAGACGAAAAGAAGGCCGACAAAGTGTTTGCAGGCAACAGCGGGATTGGGAAAATGGAAAAATATTTGGCTGCATCTATAAATATTTATACAGAAAAAGAAGGGGAGTTGTATCTGGATGCCTATTTTCTTCCGGATGAAACTTTTTTGGATTTTGCAAAAAAAATGGGAGTAAATGGTGAGAAATACCTTGAGACGGATCGTCTTGCGGCAATTTTGGTGAATACAGTCAGCTCCTACAATGCAAAAACACAAAGATATGAAAAGACGAAAATTTTGGAGGAAGAGGAAGGAAAAGATATTTCTATCGGAATGGGCGAATTCGAGGGAGAGGAGTATGTGTTTCAGGAACAGGCAAAAATCCTTGCATGGGATGTGACCGACAAAATGCCGTCATGGGCGCAGAGCAATACGTACAGTCCGATGTTTCTCCTTCCGCGATCCATGGAAAGAATATTTGAAGAGAAAACATCCATAAAACCACTTCTCAAATACGATATCAAAAGCAATGATTACAAAACTGTCTACAGGCAGCTGGAAGAAGATCTGAAGATGGCCGGACTTGCCAAAAAAGGTCAGCTCTCCAACCAGGCAAAAGAATATGAAGATGACAAAGGCATCATGACAGCCATCAATGTCCTGACTTACGGTTTTATCATCCTTATTTCTGTCATTGCGGTGGCAAATGTGTTCAATACGGTTTCCACCAACCTCCTTTTGCGAAGAAAAGAGTTTGCTATGCTGCGGTCGGTGGGAATGCCGCAGAAGAATTTCAGGAAAATGATGTGTTACGAATGCCTGATCTATGGACTGCGTTCTGTTTTTTATGGAGTTGCAGGGACTTTGCTGATCAGTGCAGCACTGTATAAGATTTTACTAGAAGGAGTGGACGCTCCGTTTTTGATGCCGTGGAAATACCTTGCAATAGCTGTGATGGGGACCTTTTTGGTGGTTGCGCTTACCATGTTCTACTGTATGAGGAAAATCAAAAACAGCAATATCATTGATGAACTGAAAATGAGCTAGCAAAGGAGAGCCCGATTTGCTATAATGGACAAAGAAAAAGTGCCAGACGGCAAGGAGGGAAATGAAACAATGAAAATACAGGAAGGATATATGCCATATCTTGGCTACCAGACATACTACCGCATTGTAGGAGAATGTGAGGGAAATAAAAAACCATTGCTTTTACTTCACGGAGGTCCGGGTTCAACACACAACTATTTTGAGGTGTTTGACGAGCTGGCAGAGGATGGGCGCGCCATCATCATGTACGATCAGCTTGGATGCGGAAATTCTTTCGTGGAGAACCGCCCGGAACTATGGTGTTCAAAAACATGGGACGAAGAACTGATTGCATTGCGCAAGCATTTAGGACTGGAGCATGTACACATTTTGGGACAGTCCTGGGGTGGAATGCTTTTGATCGAATATCTGATCAATTACAAACCAGAAGGTGTGCAAAGTGCGATCCTTTCAAGCACGCTTCCTTCAGCAAAACTTTGGGCACAGGAACAGCACAGACAGATCCGTTTCCTGCCAAAAGAAATGCAGGATGCGATCGCAAAGGCAGAGGAGAGCGGACACTTTGACGCACCGGAATATTTAGCGGCAAATGAAGAGTTCATGCTGCGCCACTGTGCAGGTGAAGTGACAGAAGATTCTCCGGAATGTTTAAGAAGACCGAAGAAATCCGGCACAGAGGCTTACGTGCACGGATGGGGACCAAACGAATACGTGCCAAGTGGTTCTCTTAGAGATTTTGAATATACAGACAGACTTGGAGAGATTCAGGTTCCGACATTGATCACCAATGGAACAAACGATCTGTGTACGCCGCTTGTGGCAAAGACGATGTTTGACCGTATCCCGAATGCAAAATGGGAGCTTTTTGAGGACAGCCGCCACATGCCGTTTGTGGAAGAGCACGCAAAATATATGCAGTTGATGCGCAGATGGATGGAAGAAAACGACTAAGTTATGAAAGCAGAAGGTTTTGAGACACTGGAAATTTATTCCTGTGTCTCTTTTTGCATTAAGGATAAAAGTTTGGATGAGTTGTATTTTCACGGTATTGGCTTGGTGTCAGGCCAACCCATTTTTTAAATGTAGAGCAAAAGCTGCTCTCGGAATTGAAACCAATTTCAAATCCAATATCTTTTATAGAGGATTTAGAGGAGGTCAACATGAATTTAGCAGCAGCAATCCGGGTGTGGAGCAAGTATTGGTGCGGTGTAAAACCAGTCTCTTTGGCAAAGAGTCTCGTAAAATGATAAAGGCTTAAGCTTGCGCGGCTGGAAAGTTCTTCCAGAGAAATTTGCTCACGGAAGTGTTCATTAATAAAAGCAATGCTTTCAGCTATCGTTTGGGCATGGAAGAAAGAAGAGTGTTTCTCAGGAGAAGGGATGAGAAGGCTGTTCAAAAGGCTGGTAATATTATCTGAAAGTACGGACTCTATGATCGGAGAGGAGGAGCGGAATGTAGTATATATCCGGCCCAATGTGTGAGTAAGTGTTTTGGGATTGGCAGGATTTAGTATCAGTCCGAAACGAGCGGAGATTTCCTGAAAATAGTTCCTGGCAAGTGGGCCGTCAAAGTGCAGCCATAAAGCTTCTCAAGAACGAGAGCTCTTATAACCATGAAGAGCATAGCAGTCCAAAAGGACAAAATCTCCTGTCCTGGCATAAAAGGTATCATCATTGGAAAGGATTTCAACTACCCCTTTAGAGATATACATAATCAAAAAGCTGTCAAAATGGTTCCTGCGTAGTTTATAACCTGGTTCATAGATAAAATGTCCTACAGATATCGGATACAGAAAAAGTTTCTGTGCCAGTGTACTAGGAGTATACACATAATAATCTGACAGGGGCGAAATTTTCAATTCTTGGGAATGCATATTCATAGCTCCTTTCTCTTTATGTAAAAGGTTTCTTTTAATCATTTTATTGGAATTTTGGATGTATGGCAAGAAAAAGAGAAAAATTTATCTGATTAATTTAAATTATGATGTGTATTACAAGAAAACAAATTTGAAGAGAAACAGAACATGTGTGACGTTCATAAGTATTGGTTGATAGTCAAAAATAGCAAAAAATATAAATGAAACAGCAATTTTTGATAATGAATTAAATTAACTGAAAAAATATAATTTTATATTGTAATAATAGAAATAAAAACTGACAAAGGAGGAATCTATGAATGAAAAGGAAAAAAAGAATCTTAAGTATGCTGGCATCATTTGCGTTTCTGACGTCCGCATTGGGAAGCGGAATGACAGTGCTGGCAGAAGAAAACGTGAATCCGGCAGCAACTACAGCACAGATCGCGACAGAGTCGATTCCGGATCCTGTTATGCAGGTTACGTTTGATGATGGGACGGCGACGGATGTCACTGGCAGAGGAAATAATGGAACTGTGTACGGAAATCCGGAATTTGTGGAAGGAGTTTCCGGGCAGGCGGTTCATCTGGTCAATCCGGAAGATGCAGCCGGACAGCCTCCGGTGGCTGCCAAGCAGTATATTGATTTCGGAAGTCCGGAAGATCTTCAATTTGGGGAAGAAAATTTTTCGATTACCTTCTGGTATAAGTCAGAGCGTCCTTCGGACAGGAACCATAAAGAAGGTGCGATTGTCAGCAATAAGAACTGGAACAGTGGACAAAATGCAGGGTTTAATATCGGCGACATGAGGCAGGGAATCAACTTGAATTTCAATACAGACGCAAGCCTGAAACGCCGGGAGACAGACCGCTTTGCGGAGGCAGTGGACGGCAAATGGCATCATATTGCAGCAACAGTCGACCGAAACGGATCTATGGTACTGTATGTGGATGGCGAGAAACCGACTCAGGGATCCGGGTTTGGCTCGAGTAAAAGTGCAGAAATCGATATTACTGACCGCAGCGGTACGATCGATGCGCTGAATTTCGTTGTAGGAGCTGACGGAAAGAAAGAGCTTGGCGTGCTGGATATCTATATGGATGAACTGACAGTCTATAAAGCTGCTCTGACGGAAGAACAGGTCAGGGAGTTAAGCGGAGCCGAGACGCCTCCAAAAGATCAGCCAGTCCTCTATGTATCGTTTGATGATTCTGATGCTACCGATGAAAGTGGAAGGGGAAATAACGGTACAGTGATGGGGACACCGGAATTTCCGGCCGGAGTAAAGGGAAATGCAATCCATCTTACTAATCCGGAGGGGGTTGCCGACAGTACAACTGTACTGGTCAAGCATTTTTGTAACACTTTGTTCGATAAATATCTAACTGTAACGGGCCTCCATTGGTGTTAAATAATTATTGTAGGAATGAGGCCGAACATAATTGTACCAGTTGATATATTTTATTGTAAGCTCGTCCATCATTTCAATACTTGAAAATGATGTCACATTATAAAAATTACTTTTAAAAGTGTTATAGAATCTTTCCATAGGCGCATTATCATAAGGACAGCCTGCCTTACTCATGCTTTGAGTTACATTGTTATCTTTGCAGAAATTAACAAACTCCCAGGAAGTAAACTGTACTCCCTGATCGGAATGCAGGATTACCTGGGGATAATGTTCCTGTTCCAGGGCCTTTTTAAGGGTGTCTATTGCTAATTCTGTATTTATATAATTACTATTAACAGATGCTACTGCTGATCTGTCATACAAATCAATGATAGAACAGTTATATCTAAACTTTCCGTTTGGTTGCCGCATATAAGTAAAATCCGTACACCAGACCTTGTTTTTGCCGTCGACTGTAAAATTCTGGTTTAAAAGGTTGTCAAATATTTTATGTTTCTTACCTGTTTTGTAGCCGGGTTTAGAATGCATAATTACCGCATATAAATGAAGTTCTTTATTCATGTATTTATGCATAGTGGTATTGCTGACTATGTATCCATAACGTTTGATAAAGATACGCATAGCTCTATAGCCTATAACACGGTTATTATTATAATAAACATACTTTATAAGTTCAAAAATATGTGCTAAACGCCTGTGATATTCACATTTTGCATCTTTTTTATAATTGTAATAACAGTTAGGACTTATTCCAAACTGATGACATAACCATCTTAAACCAAAAATATTTTTATTATCATCTATGAATCGATATACCACTAATCGATTTCCTTTGCGAAGAATGCCGCTGCTTTTTTTAAGAAAGCAATTTCTTTATCTTTCTCATTAAGAAGCTGGTTTAATCTTCTGATTTCCCTGGCTTCATTTGATTCCGGTGTTGTGTTTGTGGTATAAAGGCATTCTTCCTTGTACTGGTTAACCCATTGGCTAACAGTACTTTTAGCAATATTATACTCAGCAGCAATCTGAACGGTTGATTTATTGCCAGCCATATAGGCTTTTACTACTTCCTTTTTGAAGTTTTCGTTGTAACGTACTGACATAGCGATGTCCTCCTTGGTTTGAATAATATTATAATATATTATTCGAACAAGTTGTTACAAATTTACTATATCACTACA
>NZ_NFKJ01000027.1 GCF_002160325.1 Lachnoclostridium sp. An181 | reverse complement strand
CCTCTAAGTCGCCACGCTTCACTTGATTGTAGATTGATGTGTCTGTCCCTGTAAGGTCAACGATTTTTCCGTCCTCTGTGATTTCAAATTCAATCGGTTTCGCCCCGTCAGTCAGATAGCCCTCTGGAGCTTTGCTTTCCTCGATACGGTATTTTCCATAAGGTAAGAGGTCAGCGGAAGTAGAAGCCACGCCCTCAATGTCGGTAAGGATTGTCTTTACCACTTCATTCTTGCTGTAAAGTTTTCCCTCGACAAGTACGGCATTGTCATTTAAGGAAATGATTTCAAATTCAGCGTCTTTCAAGGTCGCACTTCCTTGACCTTTGGTATCGCTGGTTTCTAAATCTCGTTTCTGGATTTTCACACCGCCACGGATAACCTTGTCTGATACATGGTACTGATTGCTTCCAGACAGTACGGCAAGGTCGCCGTCCTCGGTAATCTGTGTAAGGTACATTCCCTTAATCTGTTCCTCGCTACCGTTTGCCTGCATATACGCACCGTCAAGAAGATAGCCGTCAGGAGCTTTTGTTTCCTCAACAGTCAGAGTTCCTAAAGGAAGTACATTCTTTCCGTCCTGTGTATAAAAGCTGTCCCCAGATACCTTGTATTCATCAGAAAGGCGGGAAACGTAATGGATAGTGCCGTCGCTGTCCTTTTCAGCGATTGTCTTTGTCACCCATGTTTTGGTAGGCTCACTAGGGAGATTATCAGCGGTATAGTGTCCCGCATAGAATTTCCATGTGAACTCCGCACCCTCTAGGGAAGCGTCGCCCTGTGGAGCGTCTTTCTGTGTTTCCATGTCAATCTTGAATAATTCAATCAAGGTGTTTGTGACCTTTGGCGTATCGGATACATTGAGTGTAGCTGTTTTGCCAGCTTCCACATTTAAAGAATACACAGTGCTGTCCACCTTATAGCCAGCAGGAGCAGAAAGCTCTTTGATGTAGACTGTGCCAGCCTTTACTTCCACGGTATCAGTATTTCCGCTGTTATCAGTCGTAAGGGTGGCAAGCTGTTTCGTACAGCCCTTATCAGAATAGACACCATAGGTCGCACCAACGATAGAGTAAAGTTCGTTCCCGTCGGTAATGCTGGCATTACTGGAAGCCTTTTTAAGGGTAGCGTTTCCTACGGCAAGTTTCGCCCAGAACTGTCCAATGTCCTGTCCCTCGCCAGAGTAGATATAACCGCCACATTCATAGCGTCCCTTGTTTTCACTGGCAAAGGCTTTCGCCCCAGCGTACACCTCGTCCTGTATAGCTTTAGGAATTTCATCATAGGAAGCTCTGACGTTATCGCATTGCCAGCCAAGATGAACGCTCAATCTCTGCCATACGACGCACTGTTTCAAAAGATAGATATGCTGACTGCTCAATCCGCTGTGGCTCTGCACATACTGATTAACATACTCGATTGAGAGTGCAACATCTGAAATCTGGTCGTAGCTCATGCGTGTGCTTGCGTCGGCTCTGGTCTTATAACCGTTGCGGAAGTTGGTGTTAATATCCACGCAGAAAGCGTCCTCGCCCTCAACGGTCATGTGTCCCTCATTGAATGTCGAACCGATAGAGCCGTCATTCATTACTTTTTCAACGATACCGACACGCTCTGCACTTTCTGTCCAATATTGCTTCTCGGAAGCGTGGACTGCCGTTGTCGGCAAAGCGGTAACGATAGTCGCAAAGGCAAGGAAGCCTGTGGCTAATCGCTTCAATATCTTTTTCATAGCTTTTAAAATTCTCCTTTCGTTTGGATATAGAAAAAGCCGTCCATTTCTGAACGGCTGGAAATAGAAAAGGAACGTCAATATCGGCGTTCCATAATCCATACTTATTGAACTGCTAATGTTCAATAAGGTATCTGCGATATTCAATTTTTCAATTTGTGATACTGATATACTGTGGCAAGAAAAGGTATCTCTCTGCTGATTGACACCAATTTTGACACCAATTTTTTATAAAATGACGATTTCTGACGAGTTAAGACAAAATCATAAAATCCGAGAAATCCCCATAAATAGGCACTTACGACACTCTATGAAGTTAGACAAAAGCCACACTGCGATAACAAGAGGTGAGTGCTAATTTTTTAAATAATTTTTTTGGAAAACCTCAAAAAAGCTTGATTTTACGGGCTTTTTCGGGCTTTCCAAATTTTCGATTTTTTCAAAAAATGGCTTACTACACCATTTTTACACCATTTCTACACCAATTTCAGAATCGGGGATCTCCAAAATCCCCTGTAAATTCAAGGAAATCTGAGGTAATTTACTACACCATCAAAAGCAGAAAAATCTGATTTTTT
This sequence comes from Lachnoclostridium sp. An181, assembly GCF_002160325.1. GTDB lineage: Bacteria > Bacillota > Clostridia > Lachnospirales > Lachnospiraceae > An181. The sequence goes on along the minus strand of NZ_NFKJ01000027.1, from coordinate 20,140 downwards.
TCATGTTTTTCACCATCATGCCCTTAAAACCTCCAATGCCGGGACAGAAATTCCCATCACATAATCTGCACCAGATCCATCTTCGCAATCTCTTTTTCAATCCTGGACCGGTCTGTGATGTGGTTATAAACTTCCATCGTGACACTGATGTTGGCATGTCCCATCACATACTGAACGACCTTCATATCCAGATCAGACTCTGCCATCCGGGTACAAGCCGTATGTCGGAGAATATGGGCGGAGATGTGCGGCAGCTCTTCCGGCTTTCTCCTCTCCCGCTTTGCCCGCTCATTTTCTTCCTCATTATACGCCTTCACAATATCCCGGAGAATAAAGTTCACGGTAGTGGGCATCATCGGACGTCCGCTCCTGCTCATGAATACGAAATTCGAAAGCCCTTCGATTTTCACATCTCTTGGAATCCCCATCTGAAAATTCAGCCGTCTCTGGGTCTCAAAGGCTTTTGCCACCATCTTGCTCATGGGAATCTCCCGGATCCCGGCTTCTGTCTTCGGCATGGTCACATGAAAATCACACCCGTCTCCATAGTTCTTATAGATCAGCTGATGATTCACGTATACAGTCCGGGTCTTCAGATCCACGTCCTTCCAGGTGAGTCCGATCAGCTCTCCACAGCGGAGTCCGGTTCCGATCATCACCTGCAAAAGCGGCAGATAGATATGAAATACCTCACTGTTCTTAACATAGTTCAACAGATTTTTCTGCTGGTCAAAGGACAGGGCGGTGCGTTTCTTTTCCGGTTCTCCATAATCTCCCAGCGTTCTCTTGGCCGGATTCTTCCGGATGATATCATCATCTACAGCCACCTCAAAGCTCGGTAAGATCATATTATGGAGAAACTTGATGGTACTGTGGGAATATTTCTGTTTGCTCAGCCGGGAATAAAACAGGCGTACATGAGATGGTCTTACCTGTACCACTTTCATCTGTCCGAGTTCATTCCTCACAAGACTGTTCCACATCCTTCTGTAATTGGCCTGTGTACTCTCTGCCAGCTTTCTGGTATCCATGTGGATCTCAAACAGGTCATTGAGAGTCATGTTCTTGCATTGGGTATCGGTCAGAATTCCTTCGCTCTGGTCTTTCTCAATCTCTTTTTCTTTTTTCCTGAGTTCAGCCAGATCCGGAGAATAAACGGCCAGACGTCTGCCGGTCCGTTCATCTTTGTACCGGTACATATAGAGTCCATCCTTGCGCTGGGATTCCCCGGTCCTCAGATTTCTTCCTCTATTGTCTTTTCTTGCCACAAAACCATTCCTTTCTCTAATTTCCACACCTCCCTGTTGTGGGGAATGGTCTTGTCCTGTCTATGAAAAGTATAGCACAAAACCAACCCCACGCACATCCGTGTTGCTCTATTCCGCTATTGCTTCCAGGTATTTTTCCACTTTCTGTACGGAATACAATACCCGGCGGCCGATGGTGATCCGGGCTCCCGCATCTTCCGCAATCTTCCTTGCAGTCATCTGTCCGCAAGAAAGCATAGCGGCCAGACCTTCAATATCCACTGCCAGACGGCAGCTGCTCTCTCTTTCTTTTGTCTGTCTCATTTACCTCATCTCCTCCTTTACTCTTTTCTGCATCCGTCCCAGCTTTTCCTGAGCTGTACGTTTCCGGAAACTCTCCCCTTTAAACTGAACCGGCACGCACATCTCCAGCAGCCGGTCATAAATCCTGGCATGCGCTGTATCCTGCGGATTCTTTAACTCCTGCAGTGTCAGATTGGTCGTCGCAATCAGGGGCTTCCCACTCCGATATCTGCCATCGATCACCGCATAGATCTGTTCCAGTCCGTACTCTGTCCCCCGCTCCATTCCAAAATCATCCAGAATCAGCAACGGAACTCTGCACAGATTTTTTATGTATGTATTCTTCTCTGAAAAATTAGCAGACAGATCATTCAGCACTTCCGCAAAATTGTTCATACGTACTTCTATCTCCTGTTCCAACAGTGCATTGGCAATACAGCCCGCCAGAAAACTTTTTCCGGTTCCCACTGCTCCCCAGAAGAGGTAGCCTGTATTCTCCGCTTTCATTGTTTCCCAGTCTTTCACATACAGCTTTGCAAGCACGGTATTTCCGGAAAGCCCTTTATCATTCTCAAATGTCCATTCCTTCATGGATCTATCCGAAAAACAATGTTCCTTCAATTCTCTGACTACAGCTTCATGGCGCTGCTGTTCCCGGTACTGTTCCTCCTCTTTTCTCTTTTGTCTCCGGCACTCACATTCACGCGGATGTTTTTTTATTCCCAAAACTCCGACTTTCTCCTGATTGAAATAAGCCTCCTTCGGTTCATGGCATTGTCCACAATACAGGAGCCCATCTTTTCCGATGTAATCTTCCCCGTTTCTTTCTCCCGGCTGCATCATGTTCTTTACTGTTTCTTCTACCATCTTGTTCATAGACTGTCCTCCTCACTGCAGGTATAATCCGGAATGTTTTTTACCGGGGCTGACCGCTCTGCCCATCTTCTCAAGGTAACGGCATGATCGGCATATTGCTTTCCACTGGAACGCATATAACTGGACAGTTCCTCGATCAGCCTGTCTAATTCCCGGATCTCCTGTTTCAATTCTCCATATTCTGTTTCGGAGAGAAACACATTGTGATATTTACCATAGGCAGAGCGCGCTTCTCTCTCTTTATTTGTTTGACTATATATCAAGTAACTATTATTTAAGTAATTAGGGGATACTTTTCTATCCCTCACAGGGACAGGTTTCTTTCCCTCATAAGTATCATTTTCTTTCCCTTTGAGGGACACTTTTCTTTCCTTCACAGGGAAACTTTTCTTTCCCTCTGCCGGGATTTTGATATACAGCAGATTCGGTTTGGAAAATCCCTGTTTTTTTCTCACCAGAAGTCCGGCTTCTTCCAGTTCATTCAATGCCTTTTTTACAGTCATGTGACTCTTTCTAAGATCGTCAGCCAGATAAGCAATGGGATAAACCACAAAAATGTGGCCTTCCTCATCCTTCCACCCTGTCTTCCTGGAAAGACTCGCCCGATCCAACAACAGAGCATACAGGACCTTGGCTGTCTGAGTCAGATCCATCCCCAGCAGAAACCGTGGGTAAGGAAGATATACCGGAATCTGGGCCTGATCCGTCATGTATACCATCTGATCTTTATTCTTCACATCCATCCTTTTGTTTCTGTCTGATCTTCCGCCGACGGCTTCGCTTGGATTCATAGCAGGGGCAACAGACAATCACAGTCCGGAAACTCTGCTTGCAGTCTCCAACACATTTCCGGCAGGTGTCATTGTGGGCAACCCGCCCTCTTTCATTGAGAAAAAAAGCCAATTCTTGTTTTCTTTTCTTGCTCATTCTCGGCACAGACATTCCTCCTTCCTGCCATCCTGCCAGTACCTGGTACAGGACAGCGAAATATGGTCGCGTTTCGGTATCATTTTTTGCATTTTTTGCCCTTTACGACAGGCTTTTTTGACCTCAAATATATTTGCCTGGGGTTTATCCTATCTGACGGCAGAAAACGCTGTTTGGTCGTGTTTCGGTATCGTTTTGGAACAATTCATCTGGACTACTTTAACCGCCCCGATAATCCCGTTCAAAATCCCCTGCCATCTTCAATACTTCTTCCCTGAGTGCAAATAATTCCGCGATACAGTGACGGATTTCATCCTCCATAGCCAGCGAACGATCCCCGCCCGTATTGAAGTACCGTGCGATCTGATTCAGATTCACACCAATCTTTCCATACTCGCCTACCAACCTTCGGAGTTCTTCCATATCGGCGACCACTTCTACCCGATGCACGATTTCCTTTTCCACCAAAAGTTTCCGCAGGCATTCGGATCTAGACACCCCAAGGGTTTCTGCCTTCCTATCCAGAAGTTCCAATTCAATATCCGACAGCCGGACTCCGACAAAATGTGGATGGTTCAGTTCCTGTTCCATTCTTCTTTTTCTCATGACTTCATCTCCTTTCTTCTTTCAGTTACTTCAGTAACACCACAAACGGGAGAAACGGCAGTCCTGCCGGAATCTTCCTTTTGTGCTGCGTCCCACTTTCCAGTGGACGCCAATATCTGCCAGATTGGCAGATCATCGAGGGTATGGGGAATCGAAATCCCAAACAAGAGCCCTACACAGGAAAACACGATAGTGTATTACGGGGTGGATCTTGCTCTATAATATTCCCCCCCTCACTTAACGTAACCGGGAGCGGCTATTATACAGGGTCAAAAAGAAATAAATTTTATTCTTATCAACCAGATCCGCTCTTATCTTTTTTGTTCTTTAAAGATCCCCTCACTTAACCCAATCGTCAGAGGCAGAAATACAAGGCGATTCGAAAAATCTGTTAACTTTCTGCTTCAAAAAAGATTTCCCCTCACTTATAGAAAGGAAATTCGTGGATTATACAGTGTGTGGAGACAAAGTTTTTAATAAAGTGCATAAAAAAACATCCCGTCTTTTTTGACCGGATGCCAGATTTTAATTCATAGATTTCTGTTATAAAAAATAGCCACCAGATTTTCCGGCAGCTATTCGCATGTTAAATCATCACCATATTCTTTTTTTATCCTTTCGCACAGTCGATTCCAGCTTTCTTCTTCCTCCTCTGGAGTTCTTTTCGGCAATATCACATCCTTTATATCATCATCAATAGCTTTTACGTATTTATCCGTTAAATCCGGATACTCATCCAACAGCCTTTCGAAAAGTTTATAAAGCCCCCGCTCTGTACACTTAGCCAGACAGGAAGAAAAAAGTTCCATTGTCATCGGCTTTTGCTTATCGATTGCCGCCAGCTCATCTTCGGAAAACTCGAATGTTAAGATAAGGAATTCTTCAAAATTATGTTTTTCTTTGTTGGATAGCTCATCATATTTTTTCATCCCTGCTCTCCTTTCATATGCCTCTATTATAGATACATTTTTCAGTATAGTAAACTATTATTTTTCCCATGATAATGATTATATTACAAACTGGGAAGTGAGCAGAAATGATAAGCTATTCTCCATTATGGGAAACCATGAAGAAACGGGATATCTCCACCTATACACTGATTCATAAGTATGGAATTAATCCCCGAACGATCAATAATTTAAAACATAATAAGTCTATTACCATGTTTACACTAGAAAGGCTTTGTGAGATTTTAAATTGCGAACCAAATGATATAATAAGATTTGAAAAGAATAAAAAATAATATAGGTTCATTACAATTCACTAGCCCTCAGAATACTCTCCCTACAATTTTAATCAGTATCTTTACATCCGATTAATTAATTTGTCTTTATATACTTAAACCCGCTATCAGTTAAGATTTGATAGCGGGTTTTTTGTTATATCAATCCGAAATATTTTTCAAAAAATTCTTTTAACTTATCAATAACAGTTTGTTTTTTCAGTGCCCTATTTGAACCACCTGAAAATCTAGAAATTGGAGGTAATATTTTATCAAGATCTGTTCCTGTGGTTTTTATCTCACCATCTCTAAATGAGTTCTCTATAAATTTTTGAGTTTCATCGTGTTTCAGATTTTCATCTTTGATAATTGTTTCTAAGTCATGTTTTTTTTGCTTTTTGACAAAGTCTTTCCAGTCCTTTTCAACATCTGTTTTTACTGTCATTTGGGCAACGAATCCCTCAATTAGTGCTTTTTTGCTACGCAGCTCAACACTTGCATTTACTGATTTGTTAATATTAGCAAGAATCGTTTTATCCTCACAATTTGATTCATGATATTTAGCTACAAGCATTAGAATATAATCTATATTGACCTCAACCTGCTTGATAAGTTCGATTTCAAAGACAATATCATCGTTGATTCGTTCTTTTTCAATATCACTTTGTTTGGCGTAATTTTGATATAAGTCAATATAAACGCTTTGATAATCCTGTAAATCTCTAACGCATACAAAACTATCACTTTCAAAATCATCAAAACATCTTAAAATATTTTTCAATTTCAAAATACGGCTGAACAGTTTAATAAATTCTTTTTCATTATCCTCTCCAACGATTTGACTGCTTATCGGAAATTCATTTACAAGTCTGCTTACAAGCTCGTTATAACCTTCAATATGTTTTCCATGCTCATCTTCGTATCCGTTCATATATTCATTGTAAGTTTTTAGGATAACGATACCTCTTGCATTTTTGTCTCCAAAAAGTGCCAAGGCATTATTGGTGGCTGTCTCAAGATTTCTAAAACAAACAATGTTTCCAAATGTTTTAACAGAGTTTAAAATACGATTGGTACGTGAAAACGCTTGTATCAAACCGTGGTCTTTTAAATTCTTATCTACCCACAAGGTATTGAGAGTCGTTGCGTCAAATCCTGTTAAAAACATATTTACCACGATCAGTAAATCAATCTCACGATTTTTCATTCGTAATGAAACATCTTTATAATAGTTAGGAAATTTATCAGCGGATGTATCATAACTAACATTGAACATCTTATTATATTCATCAATGGCACTTTCTAGAAAATCCCGTGAAGTCTGGTCAAGACCGCTTGTATCGAAACTTTCATCTTGTAAGATATCATCGGGATCTTCTTCGTTTGGATTGAAACTGAATATCGTAGCGATCTTTAATTTGTGATCGGTTTCCTCCATTTGTTTTTTAAACTCATTGTAATATACAATTGCTGCCGGAATAGATGCGACCGCAAAAATCGAATTAAATCCATTTACTTTTGTTATTATTTTTTGCTCTGATACAGTGTTATTCTTGGACTTAGCCATTTTTTCAACATTCGTAATCACCTTATGGTCATAATAGGAACGGTTTTGATTACGATAAGTTTTCTGCTCAAAATGTTCAAGAATATATTGTGTAATTTCAGACACCCTTTTAGGATCGAGTAAAGCTTTTTCACGGTCAATTGCCTTTACTTGCTTGTCGTATAAAATTTCTGGATTTTTGATTGTGTTGATATAATCAATTCTAAAAGGCAATACATTTCCATCATGGATAGCATCAACAATAGTGTATGCGTGCAGCGGTCTCACATTGTTTCCGTTTTCATCCGGATCACCGCCGAAAACCTGTGCTGTGGTACGCATATTCGGAGCATTGGAACTATTGGAATTTGATGGAAAAATTGGTGTTCCTGTAAAACCGAAAATATGATAATTTTTGAAGTGCTTTGTAATCGACTTGTGCATATCTCCAAACTGAGAACGGTGGCATTCATCGAAAATCATAACAATATGTTTTTTATAAACTTCGTGTTCTTGATTCTTGGATATAAATTTATCTAATTTTTGAATAGTTGTGATAATAATTTTTGCATTATCATCTTCCATTTGTTTTTGCAGTATTTTAGTAGAGGTGTTGCTGTTAGCAGCACCCTTTTCAAATCTGTCGTATTCTTTCATCGTCTGATAGTCAAGATCTTTTCTGTCTACAACAAACAATACTTTATCAATAAAATTCAATCCTTGAGCAAGCTGTGCGGTTTTAAAGCTGGTTAAAGTTTTGCCGCTTCCGGTCGTATGCCAAATATAACCGCCTGCCTCTTTTCTACCAGTTTTTTTGAGATTAGTAGAAACAATAATGCGGTTTAGGATTTTCTCAATTGCCGCAATTTGATAAGGACGCATTACCAATAATAAATCCTCTGAGGTAAACACGCAGTAACGAGTCAAAATATTAAGCAGGGTATGCTTTGCAAAAAAAGTTTTTGTAAAGTCCACAAGGTCCGGAATGGTGCGATTTTTCTCATCCGACCAATAACTTGTGAATTCAAAGCTATTAGAAGTTTTTTTCTTTTTCGTGGCATTTTTTTCTGCATTATCTTTGATATGCTGAAATCTTGTTGTATTAGAATAATACTTCGTATGCGTACCATTGGAGATTACAAACAGTTGTACATACTGATACAATCCGCTACCTGCCCAAAAACTATCACGCTGATATCGATTAATTTGGTTAAATGCTTCCCGAATCGCATTTCCTCTTTTTTTAAGCTCAATATGCACCAATGGCAATCCATTTACCAAAATTGTCACATCGTAACGAGTATCATGTTTTCCTTTATCTTCTTCATACTGGTTTATTACTTGTAAATGATTGTTATGGATATTTGTTTTGTCTATCAGTTTGATATTTTTTACATAACCATTATCAAGGATAATGTTTTGCAGATAATCTTCCTGTATTTTACGTGTTTTCTCTATAATTCCATCATTTCCGTTTGAAATAACGCTGTTATAAAAGTCTTTCCACTCTTTATCGAAAAAGGTGTAGTTATTTAATTTTTCAATCTGAGCACGAAGATTGTCAATTAAGTCCTGTTCACTTTTTATAGTAATGTACTCATAACCCTGACTGACAAGACGATTTATAAAATCCTGTTCAAGTTCTGCTTCGCTTTGATAGTCGGTGCTTTTTCTTTTTTCAGGTGTGTATTCAGCCACCACCGTACTTTCAGTAGAGCTTGCCACAATTTCAAAACTATTCATTTTCCTTCCCCTCCTTTTCAATATATTTGAAATATAAGCTTGAATCAAACCACTCACCGGGTCCCATAAAAGAAAAATAAAATTTCCAATTATCCAAATGCAATTTTTTTGATTGTAAGGTTGGCATAATGTTATTTTTCTTTTCTGTTTTATCAACAACGAAGTTTTTAGCCGCCCAATATTGGATTAAAACATATAGTGCACATAATGCCTCAATAACATTTTTTTGATTTGCATATTCATAAATATTTTTATTATTTTTTTTAGAATCTCTATGATGTTTAATCTCATTGTACACATTCCACCAATTAGGAATATGCCCTTTATCAATACCTTTCCAAGGTTGTACAATTCGATATTTGTATCCAATCAAATTCACTGTCTCTTTAGAAAATGTAACATATGATGAATTAAGTATTTTAATATAATCGCTAATACCACATTCCGATAAATTTAAACTATTATTTATTCTTTGACATAAACTTTTACAAATAGTATCTATTTCACTACAAAGAGCTAGATGTAACTGCAAATATTTTACAGAAAAAGAATTGTTATTACTTTCAGCAATATTACAATAGGGAACAGTATCAAAAAAATCTTTTTCAATTTGAATATAATAATTCCAATAAATATTTTTAAAATCTAAAACATCCATATCATTTATCCTTTTCCTTGAAAGTTAAGAGCTTATTTCGGTAATATTCATATTGCTTTTGTCTTGCATTAATTTCGGCAGGTAATCCATAGCTGATATTGTTGCAAAACCTATCGAAACGGTCAAGAATATCAATAATGCGCTGTTGTTCTGCAAGCGACTTTTTCTTATCTTCTGGATATGGAATAGGAATTTGTAAACCTAAAATTCTTGATGAATTAAGATCTCCTCGTGCTCCCTCTTTTTTTGCAATCAAATCTTCATATTGATTACAAACACAATAAAACACATATTTATATAAAGCTTCTTCGGGATTAATTTCTATTGCTAAACAGTGTTGATTTGTGGTTAATGGTATTTTATTTATAGCACAGCGTCCCGCTGATGCACCTGAAATCGCAACAATTACACAATTTGCAGGTATCCATTTTGCTGATGTTTCTCGCACAGCTAATTCTGTTATAAAACAATCTGTCTTATTGATTTCGTTAAAAACAACTTCTTGCGTTCTAAGCCACGGAATAGTTCCATCAACATAGTAATCTTTATTACTTTTTAGAGGTGTACCACCAGAGCGATTTGATAGTGCTATTTGTTTTAATGATTTTTTATTGGTATTTTTACTCAACAAATTATTTCTATAGTACTCATACTGCTGTTTTCTCGCAGTGAGTTCCTCAGTGAGTTCCTCAGTGAGTTCCGTGAATTTATCTAGTATACGAACAATCTCCTTTTGAATCGGTAACGGGGGAATGGGGATTATGAAATTCTCCGTTACTCGCAAAGAAATTTGAGGTAGCGATCCCATTCCTGAAGCCGCTTTTCGGAAGTGTTCAATATTATTTTTCAGAATATAATATAAATATTTTACTTTGATTGGATTATCTGCTGTATATGCCCACATTTCATTTTTAAAAGTGAATGGTTTATCATAATAAACAGCATCAATCACCCCTCTGGACTGTACCAAAACAGCCGGTACTCTAGTAATATTGGCATTAGGTATATCAGCCTCATGAGCGGTGATGACAGTTTTTCCTCCCGCAAATATTTTGATTTCTCCTTCATCAGATGCAATTTCTTTCATTTTCCCCGCAGTAATAGGAGTACCTTTAATTCTTGTATAATAATTTTTTATTTCCTTAAATTCTACCCCATTTGGGCAAAGTTCCTTTATAAGTTGTTCCAATTTACTCATTATTTTTCTCAACTCCAGTGACTAAACCAGCATCAATCAACGCCTTTTGAATTTCAGCATTATTCTTTATTTCTTCATTCTTTCTTCTAACATTCTCGATAATTCCAATTACCAACCTTCTCAATGATTCATATTCATTCAAGGCCCTCTCTTCATCACAATTACCATGAGCTATTTCACTCAATTTGCTAAATAAATCATATCCATTTTGAGCATATATTGGAGGTATAATGGAACATTCTAAATCAACCCGTTTTAAGACCTCACGAAAATTCAAAAATTTATCATCTTTACCTTGAATTGTTACGCCAGCCTTCAAACCAACTTCATGTGTTATTTTTTCAAATACAGATCTTAAATATATGGTCGCACCTGCTCCAAGCCTTTCTTTATGTGCAATTTCCGCTTTAGCTAACCACTCTGAATATTTATCCTCAATTTCTATAGGAAGTTTTATATTTTCGGGTAATTTAAAATTTTGTTTCACTAAATTAATACTAGGAGTATTTGCAAATATATCGTCAGCTTCAATTAAAAACCAGGCTTGAATATATGGATTACATTTCTGACATTTTGAGTTTTCTGTATCAAAATCTGTACACTTTAATTGGCAGTCAATACTAATCATTTTTTCATTGATGATTAAGCAATGTAGTTTTTTAGGCGAAATAAAGGAATTGCTATCTTGACATATTGTCGAGTAAAAAGGCAAATTAATTGTACCGATTTGTATTTCAATGAAATCTCCTGAAGAAACATAAACTATTTCATCAGTTGCCTCTTCTTCTAGTGATGTATATTTCGTAGAATCAATAAACGATTCCACTTCGCCATGATTTTTATCTCTATCAGATAATCTGCTACTAAGCCTCATATAATTACGCCTCCTCAATTTCAGCTATAATCGCATCAATTTCGGCACGCAATATATTTTCACGTTGAACAATTTGAGTTATTTGCTCTTTAAGCACAGCTATATCAATAACTTCTCTTGTATCCTTGCTTTCAACATAAGTTGAAACAGAAAGATTGTAATCTGCATTTTCAATATCTTCCTGCTTAACAAGAGCAGTAAAATACTTTTCAGTCTTTCGATCGATATAAGCATTTAATATATTCTGAATGTTATTAGGCTCGTTGCTTGCTGTTCCGTCACCCAACTTATTACTGTTGGTAGACTTGACAAATTCTTTTGATGCGTCAATAAACAAGGTTTGGTTGTCGACTTTAGATTTTTTGAGAACCATAATACAAGTTGCAATACTTGTTCCATAAAAAAGATTATCAGGCAACTGAATAATGCATTCGATATAGTTGTTATCAATCAGATATTTTCTGATTTTCTGTTCTGCTCCGCCACGATACATAATACCAGGGAAACAAACAATAGCAGCGGTTCCGTCTGTAGCAAGCCAGCTAAGGCAATGCATAATAAAAGCAAAGTCTGCTTTTGATTTAGGGGCTAATACACCAGCAGGAGAAAAACGAGGATCATTTATCAACGTTCCGTTGTCAGAGCCTTCCCATTTTATAGAGTAAGGCGGATTTGAAACAATGGCTTCAAATGGTTCTTCATCCCAATGTTTAGGATCGATCAAAGTGTCGCCGTGTTCAATGCTGAATTTATCGTAACCTATGTCATGCAAGAACATATTGATACGGCAAAGATTGTAAGTTGTGATGTTGATTTCCTGACCGAAAAATCCATTGCGGACATTATCTTTACCGAGAATTTTGGCAAACTTCAAAAGTAACGAACCACTTCCCACAGCAGGATCGTATACTTTGTTTACTTCTGTTTTCATTTTACCGTTATTATCAAGAAGTGAGATTTTTGTCAGAAGATCAGATACCTCTTGTGGGGTGAAAAATTCACCGCCGCTTTTGCCGGCATTAGAAGCATACATTCCCATTAAATACTCATAGGTGTCCCCAAAAGCATCGATAGAATTATCTTGATAATTACCAAGATCCATATCTCCGATAACGGTGATTAATCTTTTAAGCCTTTTGTTTCTTTTAATAACTGTTGGTCCAAGCTTATTGCTGTTCACATCTATGTCATCAAACAAACCTTTGAAGTTTTCTTCACTTGGACTACCAATAGCAGATGCTTCAATATTTTTAAAGTTCGTTTGCAATATTTCGTTTAAGTTTTCGTCTAAATCAGCAACTTCTACTTCTTTACCGTTTTTTTCTGCTTGCTCCTTTACATCTTTATCTGCTTTTTTAATTCTTTTTAATAAATTTCCAAACAATTCACTTGGCATAATAAAGAAACCTTTTTCTTGTACCATATCATCTTTAACGTTTAAAGCTTCTTCATCGCTGATTTGGGCATAATCAAAATCAGTATTCCCTGCATCCCATTCACCTGTGTTCAGATAAGTTGTAAGGTTTTCAGATATATATCGATAAAACAACATACCTAAAACATATTGTTTGAAATCCCAACCATCGACACTTCCTCTAAGTTCATTTGCAAGTGCCCATATTGTACGGTAAAGTTCTGTTCTCTCTTGTTCTCTTTTATTATCACTCATTTTTATATTCTCCGTTCTTTAATAATTTTTCGTAATCTATATCATTTCGTAATTCTCTGCACAAATCTTTATTCTTTAAAGTTTGTGCAATATCAGCAGGCACTTCATTTCTCTCTTGCGCAGCTAAGTCAAAAAACAACTCTATTTGCTCAGGCTTAGGTTTTAGTAACCGGAGCATTGCAAATTGCCTTTCAGAAGGAGGTGGATTAACTTTACCGCTTAAAATATCGTAAAAATAAGGTTTTTTTATACCAAGTGCGGTGTAAAACTTGACATTTGATAAACCTGCCTCTTTTATCATTTGGGCAAGCAAATTACAGAATTTCATTGAACTATCATCAATCAAGCTATCACCACCTTTAATCATCTATATAGTATGTATGTCTACATACTTACATACTATAAGAATCATAAAAAAAAGTCAATATAAGACTAGCTCTGCAAACAAAAAAGTCAAATGCAATTTCTTACATCTGACTTTTTGTTCAAAATTTTATTTATTGATTATGGATATTAGTATTATGACTACAATACAAATTCTGATTCTCCATTGCATCTTGTAACTGAACGATTCGCTCCTTATTCAATGGAACATATTTTAATCTAATGTCAAACTGACGAATTGCTTCTGCCACAAAGGACTTTCCCTTCAGTTGCTCGTATTCCTGCATATCACATACCACAATCATTTTGGTATACTTCACGCCTTTCTGTCCCTTCTCAAAAAGTAACATTTTTAAAATATCACCTTCAATTTTATGCAATTGTGCTGGTTTCAGTCTGCCTAAATGAGTATGAATTTCTCCGATAATATGATCTTTTTCCGAATATAAATCAGGGCATATTCGTATATCATTTTCTTCAGAAAGAGTCAATATCACATTCGATTGCAAATTCTCGCATAATAAATTTTTCTTTATTTCATCAAATATGTATTTCTCGATATTACATTGTACATCAGAATCAGACAAATGTCTTTTCGTCATAAATATTCACTACTCCTCCTGATACTCCTCAAACAAATCTGTATCCAATGCTTTAATGGCAAAGATTTTTTTTGTGCTCACTCCAAAATCATGTTCAATCATATTAAAAGCAAGTTTTTGTCCATCCATTAGAATAATATGTTGTCCCTTTGCGTATTCAATTGCCTGTTTCGTAAACTTAGAAGTCGTAACAAAAAGTCCTTTTCCTCCCTTACCCGCAATTGCTCCAACAAAAGCCTGAACTTCCGGGCGTCCAACAGGATGATCTAAGCCCCAATGTTTCATCTGCACGTAAATTAAATCAAATCCCAATTTATCTTCCATGATGATGCCATCAATACCTTCATCGTTGGTTCTCCCTGTTGTACTATATGTTCCATACCCCATCTTTTCCATAAGATCCAATACCATTTTTTCAAAAGAAACCGGAGATAATTTCATTACTTCGGTCAAAATATCGTCTGCTAAATTCTGATTGATTTTTTGATATGACTCTTCAAAAATATCATCTGGTGTATCTGTTTGCTCACCTTCCATTTCGGATTGAAGTCTACTCTTTTCTTCTTTTCCTACAAATTCTTTAAATGAATCATACCGAAGCAAATATTTTTGATCAATAACATTCGGATTATCATGAAGGACATCCATTCCATCTTTTGTAATCTGAAATACTGCTCTTGCAGGACTCTCTATCAGACCTGCTTTTTTCAAATAGGTTCTTGCCCAGCCAATCCGATTGGTCAAATAGGTTTGTGTTCCACTGGGCAACAAGGATGAAACGTCCTCCTCTGTTAATTGAAAATATTTTATTACATAAACTTTCAATTCTTTCATCGTATGTGCTTGTCCATCGGAAAGGCACTCTAAAATTGGCTTATGCATCTCATAATACTTTGGTACTGACATTATTTTCCCCTTTTATAAACTATTTATCAATTTCAATAAATATAAACCTTAAACAAACCTATATAAAATATCATGAGTCATTTTACACCTTCCATAATAGATATCTTCAATTTAATCTATACGGGATACTAAAGCAATTACTTTATCGTCGGACTCTTCTCAAGATATTACTCTACACTTCAATAAGTTATTAAATTTTGAAAATTATATCAATGATATTTCCCATTAATCTCATCATAATGAATAATATCCTATTAAATCTCTAACTATTTCTTCTTGATTAATTTTATTAGTTTCTAAGTCTGTTCCATATATTTTGTCCAAAATAGATACATTAAAGTACTTATAGCTATAATTACAAATTTTATTCCATATTTTATCGTTTTTCTTAAACACGTTTTTTAGCATAAATAACAACATAATATTGTGTTTTACATAAAACATATACTTTACATTTTCTTTTACATCCCTGTACTCCCGTACTCTCCATCTACACATTCTTGCTCTTGAAAATGTTCTATCTATCTGTTTACAGATTTGAAATAAAAGTTTGTCTAACTTATTCTCTTTTTGTGGTGAAGATAATAATATCATAATCGCAGAATAATATACATTTATAAAGCTAGATGAATCACAACCACAATCAATCGCAAAAAACTTATTAAAAATTTTTTCTTCGATTTCATTATTTAAAGAATAAATAATATCATTTGCACTAAAATTTACAAACGTAACATTATGCGCCAAAAGTTTTGTTTTAAATAGAGACGATTCATCACCTTCTTCACTATTCACTAAACTTATTAGATTAATAAAATAATTCTGATCTTTTGAAAATAGTAATGGAACCCTTCCATCAATACACAAAAAATGACAATCTTCTCGTTTTGCCGCTGCCAAACTATCCATAAAATAATTGGGGTGAAATAGAGATTCCTGCTCATTCAATCTGTTATAATTTGGATAAAGATTTACTCGCAAATCATTTTTTATCCATACAATTAAATCATCTATAAATTTACTTCCAAATAATATAAATAATCTTTCCAACTCCTCAACTGAACTATATGTTAAATAAATTATTGAAAAACGATCCAGTAAAGCCAAAAGATTAAAATACTTTATGAACATGAGCGTCATAATATCAATTACTATTTTTTCTTTTTGTTTATTGAGCTTTTTCACACTACCCAATCCAACTACAAATTTGAAATTATAGTTATCAGGAATACTTAACATTGCAAGTAAATCGGATCCTAATAATTTTTGAAGTTGATAAAAAGAAATTAATTGGTTTTTATAGTATTCCAAAGCCACATCAAAACGATTTTCCAAATTATCAAGAATATCTCTCGCTTCATCTGTTAATTTAGTTTCGCCCTGTTCATCTGTTTCAATACCTTCAAATTCACTAAGCCAATTAACAACATTAGGATGTGTGTGCTTGAACTCTATTCCATAAATTAATCCATCTTTTTTTCCACATCGAATCATCCTTGTCATATATAGCTGATGCACTGGATCATACACCAAATCCTGTGCAAGATTTTTTGCTTCTGTTATGTATTCAGCACTTTTTTCTAGATCATCTGTAAACAAACATAACTCACTTAGTAGCTCAAGTAACTTAATTTGTCTATCCCTACTCTCCTTCTTAGACAAGTCGATCATTTTCTCCGCTTCTTCTTTTGCTCTATCAAATTGTAGATTATATTTAAGAAGAATAATATAATTTAATCTTTGATCAAAACATTTTATATTTTCTTCACTACTTTCGTAAATATTTATAAGCTCAGTCACATTCATTATTTTTGAGTATATAGTTTCTGAAATACTACGAAATATATTTTCACTAATAATCGTATTATCAAAATCAGTTAGGAGTTGTAATGCCAACTCAATATCATGATCTGCAAGAAAAACAAACGCATCCTGAATTATTTTTTCTTGTCTATTAACAGCAATTTCTCTATTACATATTTTTCTCAAAATAATACAATATGCCTGCTTAAGTTCTACATTAAAAGAGTGATTTCTATAAAATAGTATAGCATTTAATAAATAAAGCCCGTCATTTTCCTGAAGATGAGAATCATAGAACTTTTTGCTTTTCCCTGTTTCTCCTATAATATCATAATATTTCGCATCATATAATTCTAAATATGGGCATTCAATTTTGTTACTGATTAGATTTTTACGTAAATGCTTAAATTCATCTAAATGTTTCAATTCAATTGTTAATTGTAACGCAAAATTATACTTACGTTCCAAATCATTTCCTTTTTCATCATAAATACTATGCAGTACTGATTGAAAAGCTTCTTCTAACTTGCCAGATTCCGCTTTATCAACAAATGAAAGAAATGTCTTGTCTTCTTTACAAAGCAAATTAATATTGTCACTATTCCCCTTAAGTGCCTCATGAAAAATTATACTTCTTTGCGTTTCATAGTCTAACTCACTTATCTCCTCCTCTTCCATTTGAATACTTTCTATCTGTTCAGGGGTTTCACACAAAATGCACGTTGAAATATATACATCCAAAAAATCTTTTCTATACAATTTGAATTCATCCTGTGTAATCTCTTGTTTCACTTTTTGAAAACATTCAAATGCCTTAAATATTTCTGGGTAATCGATTTCTACTTTCAAAAGTCTTTTCTCTTGCTGATTATTTACAGTTGCTTTACTATAGTATAAAATCCCTAAATTGATTAAATTCTCAATTGAATGTTTTTCTTTTTCTGCTTTTAGCATCCATTCTTCTGCCAAGTTATATTCTGCATATGCTTTGTAAATTATCCCTTTTGCCGCAAAAAAATCAGCTCTTCGCTTATCTGTAGAAAGCTCGTCTTCCACCTCATTAAGCAATGTTAATACTTTGTTTTTTTCTTCTCCATTAAATGCCCCCAGCTCACATCTCAACATTCTTGCATAAACATGTTTTGGATCAATAGCAATCGCTTGATCTAACAATTGGATCGCAACATTAACATTATTTCTATTTTCTTTCCAACAAATATAGCCTTCTACATAATAATAATTCGCATTATTCTCCCAAGCACAATACTTTTTTGCATATCCTAGACTTTTGTATGCCCGCTCATATTCCTCCTTATTTCCATAGCATAATGCAAGATTAATATAAATATGGGTTAATAGTCTTCCTTGATCCTTAACATTTTCTTTGATGTCATTAATAAGCTCATTATATTTTGTAATAGCTTCACCAAATATTATTTTATTTTGTAATTCTTCCTCAATTTTCCTTATTTCCACTGAATATTGGGTATCATCCTCCAACTGTCCAATTGAAAGTATCGGTGATACATTTGGGTTGGAATCATTTTGAGTGTTCGCAAATTGCTTTACTAATTTGTCCACATCTTTTCGCATTCCATTGACTTCACTTCTTATTACAGCTACTGATGATGCTATTGAATTATCAACTTCCGATATTTCTTTACATTTTTGGGCAATAAATAATACTATTTCCTGATCTTCAGGAACGAGTCTATCTTCTTTAATTTGAAATTTAATAATATTAGCTGATTCTTCTAATAATTCTTTTATACGCATTTTGAAAATCTTATGTTGCGGATATTCGTTAATAAAATCTTCTGAAAATTTATCTACCATGTAAGATACTGAATTGTCATTTGTACTTAAATAACCAACAACAAACCTCGGCACAATATTTTTTCCCAGATAAAAGGAATGCAAATCGTCAAAAAAACGTTCCCCCTCCATTGGGAATAATACTCTTTCTTCAACAATCCTTGGTATTTCTTTAAAAAATTTTTTATATTTTTCTTCACTTAACAATCCTACTATTTTTTTTGATATAGTGGACTCACCTTTACCAATAATTAAATTAAGAATTTCATCTTTTATCAATTCCATCAATAACACCAACTTTCTTTATCTGTTAACATAGAATACTTCTATTAAATAATTCACATCTCCCGTTATTTTATGTTAATTATTGGGGTAATAATAGGTAAGAAATACCACATGAATATCTGGACTCTTCTGAAAAACCACGCTTAAAATATCAATTTCACAAACCTATTCTAATAATCGATTGAAAAATTCACGAACAGCTGTCGACTAATACAACTGATAATTCTATCTTTTTTCACTTTAACTTAAAATTTACGAACCACAGTTGGAATTAAACTTTTCCCCAAGAAAATCATATGGACTTATCATTGCATTAATTTTTTTCAACACGAATCCATACCCATCTTTTCTCCCCCCAAAAAACAACGGATAATTTTGCATATTTTTAACAGCATGGCACACTTGTTCATGTGCTTTCTTATAGATACTCACGCCATCTTCTGGTACACTTACTTCATGCATATAATTATCTTTGGTATACATACATAAATTGATAAAATCTTTTTCATCGAGATTACAATTATTAAAACTTGTCGAAAGAACGATATCTGTATATGACTTTTTCGCATATTTATAATTAATTGCGCTCATAATGACTAAAAAAGGATATGTCTCAACATACATTTTGAGTTTCTCAGACGATTGGTCTGGAAAAATAGTTCTTATAACATCTCGATCTCCTTTTTTTCCAAAAAAACATGGAGGAAGTTTGCTAGTAACAATTTGATTTTTTGTAATACCACTGACCACCTGTTCGGTAATGACCTCATAAGATATTGGTGATAGCATCATTAAGGATGATCTTTGGCCATCCTTTTTAACAAAAAATAACTTTGACGGGATCAACATAATATATGTTGGATTTAATGGTTCGTCTAACTTTGAGTTAGATTCATTAATCAATTCGAAATATGGTTCTTGAGTCCAAAGATTTTGTACAATTCTAAAATTAGGTTTTCCCTCTCGTTTTGCAGCACCTCTATTACGTATCGATATATATAGAGCACTCACTGATATAAATATTGGTAAAATTTTTAATGCATAATCCAATGAAGTTAATATGATCCTCAAAATATTGTTTCCTCCTTTATCGATCAACCGCAAAATAACATTTAATATACAAGTACTTATTAATATATTTTATCACAATCATTTAAAAAAACAAAGAATTGGCAGTTTATAGATAAACTCTACCTTTTACAGTTTTACCCTTGTTCCCACTACACCATTTACTACACCATTTTCGCAAAAAATGACGATTTTTGACGCTCCCGGACAAAAAGTAAGAACCCGCAAAAGCCTTGTAAAATAAGGCTTTACGGGCTCTGACACCACAGGACAAAACCACCCCAAACGAGCCAAGAGGTGAGTGCTAATTTTTTAAATATTTTTTTCGAAGCCTTAATTGAAAAAGTAAATGCAAGTTTTGAGGGATATAAAAGCCTCCTATTGCATTTGCTACTGCAGTAAGTCCTG
>NZ_NFKJ01000026.1 GCF_002160325.1 Lachnoclostridium sp. An181 | reverse complement strand
GAAAGACTAACTATTAAAAGTCAAGTCTAAAATGGAGATTTTGTGAATGAATTGCGGTAACGCATTTCAGATATAGTTGTACCTTGAAAATCGCATGACAAACAGAGCATCGTATATCGGTGCTCAAATATAAGGATGATTGAATAGAAAAAGTTACGCTGCTTTTCTGTAAGGCATGCCGGATTTTTCCATTGTGTAGATCAACCGTACAAGTTTCTTTGTGGCGTGTGTAATGGCAACGTTGTAGTGCTTTCCTTCAGAAATCTTCTTCTGAAGATATGCACCGAATGCTTCATCCCAGTGACAGACATACTTGGCGGCATTGATCAGAGCAAAACGCAGATAGCGTGAGCCCCGCTTTTCCATATGGGAATAAGAGGATTCCAACTGCCCGGATTGATAGGTGGATGGGGAAACGCCAGCGTACGCCAGGATCTTATCCGGTGAATCAAAGCGGGAAAAGTCCCCGATCTCAGCAAGGATCATCGCGCCCATGCGATAACTGATCCCGGGAATGGTAAGGATCGGAGAAGAAATCTGATCCATGATCCGTTTAATCTCGGATTCAATTTCAGAGATCTCGGAATCCAGTTCTCCGATCAGTTTAAGAGTATGCCTCAATTCCATGGATTTGGCAGGCATGTTTGAGCCAATGGAGACTCTGGCAGCCTCTCGTATTTCAACTGCTTTCTCCCGGCTGTAACGGCCTTTCGAGGCGTTTTCCAACAGTTTCGTCAGGTGCGTCAGATGGCAGGAAGCAATCTTTCCGGCAGAGGGAAGCTCGGAAAGCAGGGCGTAGACGGAAGCAATATGAAGCGTGGGAACAAGTTTTTCCAATTCCGGAAAGAGAATGGTAACAAGCCTGGAGACAGACTGTTTGAGCTGAGCGCGTTCCTGAACCTTATCAAAACGGTAACGAGTGAGTGACTTTAACTCCTCGTTGTGGTAAGATGTGTCTGAGTAGGACTTCAAGTTCACATCAGACATGAGCATCATAGCAATGGTTCGGGCATCAACCTTATCCGTTTTCGTCTTTCTAAGGCTGAGACTTTTTCTGTAAAGATTTGTGTGGAGCGGATTGATGACGAAGGTGGGGAGACCTTTGTCAATGAGATAACCGAGCAGGTTGTAAGAGTAGTGTCCGGTGGCTTCCAGTCCTACTTTTATATTGGACACATCTGTAGAAATGGAATGGATCTTGGCAAAAAGATCGTCAAAACCATCCCGGTTATTCTGAATAGTAAAAACCTGAAAGAGGACTTCACCATCTGAGTTAGTGATAAAACAGTCATGTTTATCCTTAGCGACATCAATTCCAACGTAGATCATAAGAAAACTCCTTAGTAATAGATTTAGATACTGCTTGGGACCACAGGGCTCTCTGCGCTTGTAACCTCGTTCTAAATCAACCGTCATGCGGTATCTAACTGATTAACAACTATACAAAGAGACTGTGGTTGGAGCCTTTCTGTAACCATCAAGTGGTAGGAGAAAAAAACCAATCCACAGTATCTCTAAACAGTATAGCATACAGACCTTGGAGAGGGTCTATAAATACTACTACTATATAATACGAGGAGGAAAGAAAAATATAGGGCGCGTATCTGCGCCAATATAGACACAGTATAAATGAGGAAATGATCTCTCGGAATCCTGAGTGATCACAGCCAGCAGACGCTGGCGTTGAACTTTGAAAAGTAAATATTATCTAAAAAGTAAAAAATAGAGTGAAAATAGACATGCTGAAATAGACATAGCTGTCGCTATATCTGAAAAAATGCGATATAATAATCAAGGATCATGCTACTTCCAAAATCAACTTACGTAATGGAGATTCGAAAGGCAGATCCCATGCATCAAGATGTTGCAGCATCATGATGTGATAGAGGCGGCAGTACCACATCTTAGTAGAGCGGTGTCTGCCGCTTTCTAATTGAAAGTCTATTTTCTCACGTTTATTGGAACGTTCTGCCGAAGTCCGGGCATTGAATTCCTTTTTCCATTCTTTCGTGTCACGGGGCGGGAAGTTAATCAGTCTTGGGTTATCTTTCATAGCCAGATGGACTGTCCTGCCATACTTGGAATCCGAACAGGGATGTGTGCAGGAACAGCCGTATTTCCGGCTGGCCAGAGGACAGCGGAATTTCAGCCTCCCCTTGGAAGGCTCCGAACCGTCATGACGCATTTTCCTTCCCGCTTTACAGACGGGAACGCCGTCTTCACCGATGGTGAAATCAATTTTATATTTTACTTTAATGCCCCGCTTTATATTCAGGTCGATAAAGGGCTGGATGTGGTTCTTGCGGCAGTAAATGTAATAGGGCATCGCGTCATGGGCAGAATCCAGGAGCCATTTGCTGACATGAAGATCAGGAAGGAAAGCTTTCATTCGGAACCAGGTTTCCAGAAAGCCAAGGGAGTCATGTTTTGAGGCAGGATTCAACAGAGGAAAAACAGGGAGGTCACTTTCTGAGTTCGCGGCGACAAGCATATATAAGTCGTAGCCGAAATAAAAGCATTCTCTGGAAGAATCCCATCCAATATCGCAGTCGGGCTGGGAAAAGAAACGGTCACAGGAACAATCCGAGATCCCTTTTTCCGAACAGTCACAGGCAGGATGCTTTCGTTCCCTTGCGGAAGTGACAACAGGTGTTCCATCACCAGCGAGGGAAAGATCAGAAGGATCTATCAGTCCTTTGGTTATGGACTGACTCAGAAATTCCCGATGATAGATCTTAAACAGGGAAGAATAAGGCTGATCATCTAACACAAAAGAAGCTGCTTCCAACTGCCCCAGTAACTGATCAACGGAAACCTTTTCGACAGATTCTGCCTTCGCCCCTTTCTGAGCAGGCTTTTTAATCCTTTTCTCTTTTGCAGGGCGCAGATGGGAAGAGAGATTAGAGTCTTCAGAATCCCACAGGCGGCTGAGGAAGTCATAAAAGGTACCGACGCCGGGAGTATCACCGAATTCAAAACCGCTGAGGATCGCATAAAGCGGATTGATCTTCAACTGAGCAGCCCAGTCAGTCAGAGAATGGATCTTGAAATGAATAGACAGCAGATAAGAGCGCTGCATACAGGAAGGGGTTCTGGGCTTAGGACCAAAGACAGAGTATTTCGAACGCAGAAGATCATCCGTATAAGAAAGATCAAGATTCCAGAAACGTTCGATGATATCCCAGGTAGCCGGTGAAAAGGCATCAGGATTGGGATAATATTTACGAAGATTTGTAGCAACAAAGTTTTGATAGGCGGCATGACCGCCAGGATTAACAGGTAACAAAAAATCGCCTCCAGTCGAAAGAAATAAGATATATTCAATCGGCTGCGCCGCAAATTTTGGGCGATTTGTCAAGTGTTTTTGACAAAAAAAGTGGGGGATTTTAATAAAAAAGGAATCCAAACCCTTTATAAATCAAGGGATTAAGATTCCGAGAGATTATGGAAAAGATAGGAGGAGAGAAGTGTGAGAAAAAGACTCAGAACAAAGATGATGAGTGTGTTTTTGACAGCAGTCATGACCGTAAGTATGTTTCCAGTACAGACGCTGGCGCAAGATCCAGAACCTACCACGTACGCGGATGAGGACGGATGGGTGCTCCAAAGACAGAGTGATGATGCAAATGTAGAACTTCAGGATGGATGGATTGTACCGGATGAAGATGGAAACGGAGTCACTATTGATTATGGAAAAATCGTAGAAGATACTGGAAATGAAGGCTGGGTTGTTTTTGACAGCGATGCGCCAAAGTATAAAAACAGCTCTCTAGAATACGATATCACATTTTCAGAATCTACACAGGGAGATTGGATTGCAGTTGCACCTGCAACACGTGTTGCAGATGGAAAGAACTACGAAGGTTTTGCGATTACAAATGGTACAGGGTTGGAGCGTACAGGACGTAAAGATGGTTCGGAATCTTATGCAGGTGTTGATAATCTGGCTGGTGTAAGATTTGAGTATGACAAAACTTATCATCTCAGAATGGAAACTGTGGACAACAATATTACAGTCTATGTGACTGTAGATGGGGAAGAACAGCAACTGACTTCTTTTGAAAGTCCGATTGGACTGGAAGAAAGTACATATGGTTTCCGTATATGGAGAGGTGGAAAGAAGATCACGCTGGACAATATTCGGCGTAAAGAGATCGTGACTTCCGGACTTGACAGAGAAATTGAACAGATTGACAAAGATGTATGGGGAACAGAAGATGTATCTGTTCCGATCCGTTTTGGAGACGGTGATGCTGTGCAGTCTGTTTGCAATGGTGATAAAGAACTGGTAGAAGGTACAGATTATGTAATTGAAAATGGGGCATTTGTGCTGAAAAAGGAATATATTGCAGCACAGACAAATAATTTCCGGCTTCAGTTCCAGTTTGAAAAAGGCAGCACAGCAGTACTATGGATTATGAAATATGATCCGGAACATGCACAGGAATATATATGGACTCCTGATCAGGGAATTGACATGTGGAAGAGCCTGGAAGGTAACGGAAAATTCGCACTGCAGGAGGACGGCATGAGAGTGACAGGACGAAATGTTCTTGTTAATGAGTTGGCTCCCATGGCAATGAACGGAGAAATCGAGGTTACCTTTGAATTTCTTCATGATAACTGGCAAAGAGATCAGGCAAATCACGGAATCGGCTGTGTATTTCGCGCAGATCAGTCCGATAGTTCCTGGCAGGCACTTGCAATTGACGGTTATGTCAGCAGCACGCCGATTTGGAGATTTAAAAACAGCAGCGGATCATCTGCGGATTTTGCACTGGACGGAGATGTCGTCATGTCTCGCGACGGGGTAAAAGATTTCAAGATTAAACAGCGCTTTGAAAATGACTCAATCACATTGTGGATGGACGATCAGGTAGTCCATACACAGGGAATCGGTCAGGCTACAGCAGTTCCTGGAAATATGGGATTTCTTTTAAATGGTGATCTCGGAGATGTTCTTGTGAAAAAAGTAGTATTCCGTGAACTGAATCCTCTGCAGGAAGAGTCCGGAAAGCGCCAGACTGTTTCCATTGCAAAAGATGGATTGAGCGTAGAATTGGATCAGGATTTCCCGCGAGTAAAGGATTATGAACTCAATGGAAAGACCATGAACGGATCAGAACTTCGCTATAATTATGTAACGATCAACTCTGTCAATATTCCTGCAACAGCAGAAATCACACAACAGAGTGAAGATAAGTTGGTTTACCATGTGACTCCGGATCCGGAGACAACAGGAGTTACCTTTGATGTGACATTCCAGGTGTTGGAAAAACATATTGTTGAGATGAAAATTGTCAATATTGAAGAGCCGAAAGGGGAACAGGTCAACTCCATCGGTCTTCCAAAACAACCGCTAATTTCTGCAAACAGCACCCAGGCAGGAGCAAAACTGGATGCAAGCTGGGTATACAAAGGACCTGGAAACTGGGGCATTCAGGATATCCATGAGACAATTGCGGATAAGAATATCTCCACAACAGCTCCGTTTGGAGTAGCAATCCCTATCATCACAACAGATGAGCTGTCTGCATCTATGTTCAATAATGTATATCTGGACGGTGACGAATTTGTATATTCTGCATTCAATCTGCCGGACAGAGAAGTGAGTGCAGGATTCTGGAATAACGAGTTTATGTACCGAGGTCTGGATGGAGAAAAAATTCTTCCTTTTGCATCTGAACCGGAAGAGGAAGATATGTATTGCCGTATCATGATTACAGAAGATACAAACGGTGATGACCAGATGAATTGGCAGGACGGAGCCAATGCGCTGAAAAAACTGACATCTGGTGTAATCCCTGGAGGAAATGAGGCAGCACGCCGTTTCTTCCATGTGGGATACAACTTTGCAAGTGGGGTACAGCAGCCGTTCCTGAAGGTTGCAGACAATATGAAACGTCTGAGCAACTACATGGATGGATTTGGACAGAACCTGGTATTCAAAGGATATGCAAACGAAGGTCATGACTCCGGACATGCAGATTATGAAGATATCAACCATCGTGCAGGAGATGCAAAAGATATGAATGTTGCCATCGCAGAGGCAGATAAGATTAATTCTGATTTTGGTATTCATATCAATCATCAGGAAGCTTATCCGGAAGCAAAGATGTTCAATGATCATAATATGTCAGGCGTGGATGGATGGGCATGGATGGACCAGTCCAAATATATCCGTCGTGATGTAGACATGCTGGAGGGAACATTTGATGACCGTCTGAACAAATTATTTGAACAGACACCGGATCTTGATTTTGTATATGTAGACTGCTGGGAGAGTGACCGCTGGCAGGAACTCAAACTGGTTGGAAATATGCTGAGAAATGGAGCTGAAATGTTTGCCACAGAGAATGCACCAGACTTACAGCGTTTTGGTGTATGGGTTCACAGCACAGGAGGAACCAGTTCTAATAGTATTCATCAGTTTGTATACAACACACAAAAAGACATTTATCCGTCAAGCTCCATTTACTGGGGGGGATATTCACGTGCAGCATCTATGATGTCATGGCAGCACAATAACAATATCAATACCATGGTAGAACAGTTCTACACGAATCAGCTGCCACAAAAATACTTGATGTGTCATGATGTTTTAAAACAGACAAATGATTCTGCAACCTTTGAAGGAAATGTAACTTCCGGAAATTGGGTCATCACAAAAGACGGAAACAAAATCACAGATGGTCAGGGAAAGATTTTTATCCCTTGGTATGATGAAGACAGCGAGACAAAGAATCCGGATGAGTCTGCAAAGATTTACCACTGGAACAGCAACGGCGGCAAGACTACGTGGACGCTTCCGAGTAGCTGGTCTAATTTAAGCAGTGTATATCTCTATGAGACAACACAGACAGGAAAGAAACTTGCGGATACCATTGACGTTGTGGATGGACAGGTGACTATCAATGCAGATGCAAAAACTCCATATGTGGTTTATCCAGGAGAGGCAAAAGCAGATGAAACAGAGTGGAGTGTTGGTAGTCAGCTGAAAGACACTGGATTTAACAGCCGTGATTTCTCCATCTGGCAGAAAGACGGAGGTGCAGATATCCAGTATAATGACGATGGAAACGGCGTATCCATTCTTACAATCAGAGGTACAGAGGCAGGACAGGTAAGCCAGACAATGGAAGGCCTGCAAGGCGGAAAGAAATACCGAGTTGTAGTAGAGGCAGGGGCAGAGAATGGAAAGACAGCGCGCCTGACAGTAGTTACTCCGGACGGAGAGACGCATGGAAATTATGTGGATCAGGTGTTTATGTCAAATCAGTATTTTGACAATTACGCAAAAGGTAAGATGGTACAGAGAATGTGGGTAGACTTTGTACAGCCGAAAGGCGAGACAACTGCAAAGGTCACACTTTCAGGTGATGCATGCGAATCTGCGGATGGCGTTGCAACCTTTATGGAAACAAGGATTGTGGAAACACAAGAACCGGATCTTCCGGAAGGATATGTGGCAAATGAGACGTTTGAATATGTAGAACAGGGCGCATACGGTATCTTCAATCCGGAGCGTTCGGCAGATGGTGTTCCGCATCTCTCAGAAACACATCTTCCATATACAAACGACACGATTTCTGGAGACTGGTCACTGAAATTATACGGTCATTACGGACAGGGAGATGTGACAGTCCGTACAAGCCCGGCAACCATGAGACTGGAACCGAACCGTGAGTATCAGATGGAATTTGATACACTAGGAGGCGGAAAAGTATATGTACAGTCTGAATCTGACGGCTCTAATCAGGTTTTAAATAAAGGTTTCTCAGCTGGACACAGTAAATTTACATTTGCAACAGGTGATAAGGCCGACTATATTGTGCGAATTGAGAAAGGCAGCGTTCTGGATAACTTTACAGTAAAAGATGTCGGAGAAGTAGTAAAAATCTTAACCAAGTTTCCTACAAAAGCAGAATCCATCACAGAATTGATGGAAGGTCTGCCAGATACACTTCAAGTGGAGTACCAGGGGCAAGTAAGTGAAACACCGGTTGTATGGGATGAGTGTACAGAGGATGAGAACTTTGCAGGTTACTATACAGTGACCGGAAAACTTCCGGAATTTGACAATAAGGAAATCAGCTTTGTTGTTGCAATCAATGTGGTCAAAGTAGAAGCTGAAGATTATACAGCAGAGAACGGTACAAAGTTTGAGGATGATCCTCCTACCTATGTGGCATATATTGACACCGGAGACTGGATGGAATACAAGATTGTCATTCCAAAAGCAGGAAATTATGCATTGAACTATGTGATTGGTGCAAATGGCAGCGCTCAGATTGCAGGAGTTGAGTTTGTGGTAAACGGAGAATCTCAGGGAACAACTCCTCTGCAGGGCACAGGCGGGTGGCAGATCTGGAAAAATTTTGACGGCGGTACAGTGACATTTGCAGAGGCAGGAGAATATACTGTACGTTTGAATGTTGTAGAAGGCGGATGGAATATCGACAGATTTGATCTGACCTTGCAGGCTCCTGCTGCAGACAAAGAATTACTGTCTGATTTGATTGATTATGCAAAGAGTTGTCAGGAAGACGATTCCTATGAATATCTGGTCCCAATCGTAAAAGAAGCTTTTGAGACAGCGCTGGAAGACGCAATTGCAGTCTATAAGGATGCAGATGCTACGCAGAAAGAAGTTGACGCAGCATATGACAGACTTCTTGAGATGACGCATTATCTGGATTTCACAGGAAACAAAAAAGAATTACAGGCATTGTACAATGAAGTATCCCAGATGGATCTAAGCGGATATACAGAAGAATCCAGACAGGCACTGCAGGATGCAATGGATGAGGCGAAAGCTGTTCTGGATGATGAAAACGCATTGCAGGATGATATTGATACAGCAAAAGATGCACTGCAGAAAGCAGTAGATGGGCTTGTATCAGCAGAAGAATTATCCACAGTAGTTCTCGAATATACAATTAATCTTGCAAAGACAGCAGATACCACTGGTGTGATCGATACAGTAAAAGTAAACTTTGAAAAAGCGCTTGCAGATGCAGAAAAACTCTTTGCAGATGTTCAGGCAGGAGAAACAGGTATTACACAGCGCATGATTGATGAAAGCTGGCATAATCTGATCAAAGCCATGCAGTATCTCTCCTTCAAACAGGGCGACAAGACAGATCTTGAGAAAGTCATTGCAATGGCAAAAGAGCTGGATCTTGGCTTGTATCTGGATGAAGGCCAGAACGCATTTACAGATGCACTGGCAGCAGCAGAGGCTGTGCTTGTAGATGGAGATGCTATGCAGCATGAAGTAGAGCAGGCATGGAAAAATCTTCTGGAAACCATGAGTGACCTTCGTCTAAAACCGGATAAAGATGCTTTAAAGAATCTCATTGATGAGGCAAAAGGTCTCGATACAGAAGGTGCGAATGAAGAGAGCGTAACAGTGTTCAGAAATGCACTGGCAGCAGCAGTTGCAGTATATGACAACGAACAGGCAATAGAAGAGGAAGTTGCAAAAGCAACAGCAGATCTTCAGACAGCAGTTGATAATATGCAGGCATCCAAAGGGGAAACAGAAGATCAGACTGAGCATGTACAAAATGGAAATAGCGATACAAATGGTGGAAACGGCCCAAATGATAATGCAGATACAGATAAAACAGCAGAAAATACAGAGAATGTGAAATCAGCAAAAACAGGAGATGAGGCGGATGCAGTTATACTCATGATGCTGATGGGTTGTGCAGGAGTATTTGCAGTTATTTCCTTTAAAAGGAAAAAAGTGAGATAAGTAAATGAACATGAAGTTACCGGGTTTTGTAACAAAGCCCGGAAACTTCAAAAAACTGTGGGAATGAAAGGAGGAGCGTGAATGAGAAAAAAAGTGGTATCAATTGTTCTGACGGCTGCTATGCTTGCCACAAGTGTCCATCTGGCA
Source organism: Lachnoclostridium sp. An181 (assembly GCF_002160325.1). Classification (GTDB taxonomy): domain Bacteria; phylum Bacillota; class Clostridia; order Lachnospirales; family Lachnospiraceae; genus An181. The sequence goes on along the minus strand of NZ_NFKJ01000026.1, from coordinate 13,911 downwards.
GCATTTGCCATGCCATCCAATGAAGTGGAAGAGTGGACCGGAATGCCGGAAGTGTTTGAGGTAAACAGAGAACCTGCAAAAGCAGACTCTGTGGCATACCAGGATCTGGAAAGTGCATTGACAAAGGACAAGAATCAGTCATGCTATTATCAGTTGCTGAATGGAACATGGAAGTTTAAATGGGTATCCAGACCCGCAGAGCGTGACAATGCTTTCTTTGCAAAAGAGTATGATGTGAGCAGCTGGGATGATATCGAAGTTCCGAGAAACTGGCAGACTGTCCGGAAAGAAGACGGACGCACATTTAAGTATGACAAACCAATCTATGTAAACAATATATATCCGTGGACAGGAACAGTGGGAAACGGAAATCCGGGAGGAACGGCAACCATAGAAGGGTTTGCTCCGACGCAGTTCAATCCGGTGGGACATTACAGGAGAGACTTTGAAGTTCCAGAAGACTGGGATGGACGTGAAGTATTCGTTTCCTTCCAGGGGGTGGAATCTGCTTTTTATCTGTATGTAAACGGACATGAAGTAGGATATTCAGAAGATAGTTATACACCGTCTGATTTTAATATCACAGATTACCTTATTCCGGGCGGGACCAATACCATAGCGCTGCAGGTATTTCGCTGGTCTGACGGAAGTTATCTAGAAGACCAGGATATGATCCGTCTTTCTGGTATTTTCCGGGATGTCTACCTGTACTCCAAGGACAAGGTAGAATTGTTTGATTACAAGATTGAGACAGACCTGGATGAAAATTACGAAGATGCGACTTTGGATGTTAATGTGGATGTGAGAAATCTGGATCTGGAAGATCCGGGGAAATATACGGTAGAGGCCCAGTTGTATGATGCGGAGCAACAGAAGGTGCTGGAGAGCCCCCTTGTAACAGAAATCGATTTTGCCGGCGAAAATGTGAAAACTGATAAAATGGACTGCGAAGTGGTGTCGGGCTCCATGAGTGCAACAGTGGAAGATCCGCTGAAATGGTCCGCAGAAAAACCGAACCTGTACACAACTGTACTGACATTAAAAGATGAAAACGGTGAAGTTGTGGAGATGACAAGTGCAAGAACTGGTTTCCGTGAACTGGAATTCGCATCCAGTGGTGCATTTATGGTAAACGGCAAACAGGTGAAATTAAGAGGCGTCAACAGGCACGAGACATCACCAGAATATGGGCGTACCGTATCCTATGATTTGATGAAAAAAGATATTGAGCTCATGAAACAGTACAATATCAATACGGTAAGAACGTCTCATTATCCAAACTGCAATGAATGGTATGATCTGTGTGATGAATATGGAATTTATGTTGTGGATGAGGCGAATATGGAATCCCAGGGTCTAGACAGCGTTTTACCGTCGAACAACGACACCTGGAGACCTGCCTGTGTAGACCGTGTGGTAAATATGGTGGAGCGGGATAAAAATCATCCTTCTATTATTTTCTGGTCCATGGCAAATGAATCCGGAAGCGGCGATGTATTTACTTCTATGGTAAACGCAGCAAAGGCAATTGATGACACCAGATTTACTCATTATGAAAAAGACGACTCCAGAATGGATATGGATTCTGTCATGTATCCGTCAGTCAGCGCAGTGGAAAGCCGCGGAAAGAGTGGAAACACAAGACCGTTTTTCGTATGTGAGTACGGTCATGCAATGGGAAACTCTTTCGGAAACTTAAAAGAATTCTGGGAAGTATTCAATAAATATGATAACCTGATGGGTGGATGTATCTGGGACTGGGTTGACCAGACAATATATACACCGATACCGGATGGAGAGGGCATGTACCCTGCATTCGGCGGAGACTGGGGTGATGATCCGAATAATAACAACTTCTGTGTAAACGGTATCATCAATGCGGACAGAACGGTCAAAGCAGTCACTTCTGAAGTGAAAAAAGCATACCAGGCAGTGTTGTTTGACGAAGTGGATCTTATGAAAGGTCAGATTGAGATTAGAAATACCAACATCGACACCAATGTAAATGAATACAATTTGAACTGGGAATTAAAAGAAAATGATACTGTGATAGCAAGTGGTACACTAACAGATGAAGAAGCAGATATTGCACCTCTTGAGAAAAAAACGGTGACTCTGCCTTATGAAATTCCTGAGACAAAGCCGGGGGCAGAGTATTGGGTGAACGTCACAACAACATTGAAAAACGACAGCAAATATGCACAAAAAGGACATGTTGTAGACGAAGAACAGTTTACGGTTACATTTGGAGAAAAAGAACCGGAAAAATATGACAAGGCAGATATGCCGGAATTTGAATCAGTAGAAGAAACGGATACGGAAATCAAGGTTGCAGGTGAAAACTTTAATCTTGCTATTGATAAAACAACCGGAAGAATTTCTTCTTATGAGGCAGATGGGAAAACATTGCTTGAAAAAGGTCCAAAAGGTAATTACTGGCGTGCAAGAATCGACAATGATTTAAATGTGGATGACAGATGGAAAACTGTCTCTCAATGGGATTATGAGCCTCGGATTTACAATCTGGAATGTGTCCAGGGTGAAAAAGCAATGATTGTGAAAGTGGAGTACATCTTTGAAGGTGCAGCGAATTCTAGAAGTACAGTTTCCTACACCATTTATCCATCTGGAGATGTAGTGGTGAAGAATAGCATGGATGTTGGAAACGGAATGAATCAGCTGGCAAGATACGGAATGAGAATGGAACTGCCTGCAGAGTACAGCAATGTTCAGTATTATGGCAGAGGACCTCAGGAATCCTACTGGGATAGAAAATATGCAGCTGACATTGGCGTGTATAAGAATACAGTAGAGGGAATGTATCAGCCATATATCAAGTCTCAAGACTGCGGAAACCGGACAGATACCAGATGGGTGACTTTGACAAATGACGAGGGAACCGGTCTGATGGTTTCCAAAGTGGGAGAGGTGCCGTTTGAGTTTAGCGCATTGAATTATACACAGGAAGATATTTCTTCTGTGTTGCATCCATATGAAGTACAGAAATCAGAAAACATCACTCTGACTGTGGATTTTCATCAGATGGGGCTTGGGATTGGTCTCGGACCTGATAAACTGCCGGAATATACCTTATATGGATCTGGACGTTCCTATACACAGACCTTCCGTCTGACTCCAATCACAGCAGGATATCCGGTTATGGAAGAAAGTCAGAAAGAACTGTATGCACAAGAAGAGAAAATTCCTGGCACCATAGAGGCGGAAGACTATTTTGCAATGTCTGGAATCGAGACAGAGGAGTGCTTTGATGAAGGCGCAGGACTAAATGTCACAGCAATTGACAAAAATGACAGCCTGGACTACAGAGTAAATGTCTCTGACACAGGTATGTATAAACTGAAATACCGCACCATGGCAGATGAGGGAGTTACTGCAGACTTTGATGTGATGGTAGATGGAAAATTAAATAATTATGCAGAATTTGAATCCCAAGGAAACGAATGGCAGGATTATGAGCAAATGGTATCCCTGACAAAAGGGTCTCACGTGATTCGAGTGGTCGCAAGATCCGGAGGATGGAAGTTAAACCGCATGGAATTTACATACGCAGGTCAGGAAGTGCCTTGCCGTATTGAGGCGGAAGATTATCTTCAGAAAGATGGAACTGTAAGAGAAGACGGACCTGGACTTGGATATATCGGTGAAGGAGACTGGATGGAATACACGGTTTCCGTTCCAAAAGCAGGAAAATATTATATTTATTATGGCGTTGCCTCAACCAGTGACAGTGCAGGTGTGGAATTTCTGGCAAACGGAGAGAGTCTTGCGAGGACCACATTCCCAAATACAGGAGGCTGGCAAAATTGGGATACTTTTGTGCAGTCAGTAGAATTTTCGGAGGCAGGACAGTACACGATTCGACTGAATGCGCTTTCAGACGGTTGGAATATCGATTATTTTGAAATTACAGATACGAATCTGAAGGCTGTGATCGAGGGAGAAAACTATGTAAATGAAAGCGGAACGCAGGTTCAGGATTCGTGGCTGGCATATATTGATGACGGCGACTGGATGGAATACGATATCACGATCGAAAAACCTGGAACCTATCAGGTGGCATACAATGTAGGTGTCAATAAAGGCGTGGGAAAAGTCGGATTTGAAGTTAACGGGGAAACTTTGGCAACAACAGAACTTCCGGCTACAGGTGGCTGGCAGGATTGGCAGACTTACACAGATGTTGTAGAGTTCGCAGAAACAGGAGAGTATACAATCCGACTGAATGCTGTTACGGGAGGCTGGAATTTGGATTATTTCAGTGTACGACCATACACAGCGCCTGCGGATAAGTCTGAACTTCAGGCGTGTTATGAACAGTATGTAGGAATGGAGCAGGGAAACTACACAGATGAGAGTTGGGCTAATTTTGAAGATGCGTTAGAAAATGCGCGTAATATACTGGTCGACAGCAAAGCACTGCAGGCAGATGCAGACGCAGCTGTAAAAGTATTAAAAAATGCAGTGGATGGACTGGCAGAAGAAGGTCAGATTGTAGATAAAACAGAGCTTCAGACAATGATTATGTATGCACAGGAACAGCAGAAACTTCCGCAATACCAGTATGTAGTGCCTGTTGCAAAAGAGGTGTTTGAGAAAGCATTAGCAGATGCAATTGCAGTCAATGACAATGAGCAGGCGACACAGGGTCAGGTTGACCGTGCGTATAGCGAACTGGTTGATAAATTGCAGCTGCTCTCTATGACAGGAAACAGTGAAGAACTGAAAGCATTGGTAGAAACTGTAGATAAAATGGATCTTACAATCTATACAGATATAACAAGAAAAGCATTGGAAGATGCTCTGGCAGAGGCAAAAGAAGTGCTTGCAAATGAAAATTCACTTCAAAATATAATTGATGCTGCAAAAGATGCATTGGAAGATGCATTGGATGCTTTGGTTATGAAACCCGTGGATCAATCTAAACTGAAGAAACTTTCAGACAGTGCCGACAGATATACAGACAGACTGCATGATTTCACGGATACAACAGCTGGAAACTTTACAGCAGCACTGGAACATGCAAGAAAAATTCTGGAAAAAGAAGATCCAACTCAGAAGGAAACAGATGAGGCATATGTAAATCTGCGCAATGCAATTTTCGGTCTGAGAGAAGTTCCAAGTAAAGACAAACTGGAAAATCTGAAAAAGTAATCTGTTTTTATTTTAAGGTAGATTAAGTAAATTATTTTTTGACAGGAGAGTATTCTCAAGTGGGGGAATCTCTCTTGTCTTCTTAAATGTTCATGCCGTATCAGGCGAAATTTCCTAAAATAAATGACTATAAAATGAAAAGAATAAAATTTTTTGGGTATAATCAATGAAAATCATCAAATAACCCCATATCCTGTTGAACTCATTTATAAAAGAAAAACGCAAGTGGCAAAAATTCACAAAAAAGTTGTATTTATTGCGAAAAAATGGATGATATGATAAAAATAATTTTTGATACAATATAATTCATTGACCATCCAAACAGTTCCAAACTCCTGTTTCTTTGGTGTGATCGACACTACCGGATTCCCGGAAGATTCTTATTACTTCTATTCCAGTCAGTGGGGCGAAAATAAGACAACCCTTCACATTGTGCCGCAGAGCTGGAATGAGGAAGATCTGACAATCAGCAATGGAAATCCTTCCACCACAGAAATTTTCAGCAGCCAAGTGTTCTGACAAGTGAAAAAACAGCAAATATCGATGCGTTTTCCGGTAAAGCTCTTGTGATTGTGCGCAGCACAGACAAAGCAGGAGGATTTACAATGACGGCGATCTTTCCACAGCAGTATTGGAATACGCACTGGAACTTGCAGGAAAAGCATCCACAGACGGAGTGATCGATTCTGTTGTACAGCGTTTTGAAACCGCAAAATCTGCGGCACAGACAATTCTTGATGAAGTCAAAGCAGGCAACACATCCGTCACACAGGATCAGATTGACAATGCATGAGAGAGCTGGTTGAAGTGAGGCAGTATCTGTCCTTTAAACAGGGAGACAAGGAAGACCTTGAAAAGGTCATTGCTCTTACGGCAGAGATGGAAGGAAAGCTTGATTCCTACGTGGAGGAAGGCAAGAAGGAATTCACAGATGCACTGGCAGCCGCAAGAATTGTATATGATGACGGCGATGCAATGCAGGAGGAAGTGGATCAGTCCTGGATGGCTCTTCTTGAGGCAATGGTAAATCTTCGTTTGAAAGCAGACAAGAGGGCGCTGGAAACATTGGTGAACGATGCGCAGGGCATCGCACTTACAGACTACACAGATGAAAGTGCAGAAGTATTTAAGACAGCCCTTGCAAAAGCACAGAGCGTGCTGGTAGATGCAGTATTATCCGAGGATGATCAGGCGGTTGTAGACGATGCGGCAAAACAGCTGTCATCCGCAAAAGAAGGCCTGAAGGTAAAACAGGCATCCGCAGGAGATGTCACTGTAGATGATAAGGCGGATAAAAGTGGAAACAGTGCGGCAGATGACAGCAAGAGCAGTACACAGGCAAAGACAACCGCAAAATCTGTAAAAACAGGTGATATGGATGCCTATGGAACACTTATACTGTTGATGGCAGCAGGAGCCATGATTTCACTGTATGCGAGTGTGAAAAGAAGAGCAGAACAATAAAATCTAAACATTTTAGGAAAGAGCCAATCAGCGCGAAAAAAGAACGGGCGGGTTGGCTCTTTTAAAGTTTAATACAAATTTATATGAAAATACTAGAATTTTGACATATCAGTACATAAAAGTGAGTGTTATAATAAAATCGGTATGATATTCTGTAAAATCAGAAATATCTGCACGAGGAGGGGAGATGTAGGGAATTGCGGAAAGAAAGGAGGAAAAAACAGAAAGGAGAAGAAGTGTGAGAAAAAGAAAATTTGCTTTGGGACTGGCAGCAGCATTATTGCTCACCAGCATTCCATTTCCGGTAAAAGCCAAGGAAGAGCCGACGGCGCAGCCGGCAGAGAGTACCATGTACTCGCAGCCAGAAGAAGTCGCATTCAATGAATGGGATGTATACTGGGATGAAGATCAGGGCAAATGGGTGAACATGGATATTGTATCCGTAAACAGAGAACGTGCACGGACAACATTCATGCCGTATGACAGTATTTCTGCAGCTTTGGAGGGGGCAGAGCTTGGGAAAAGAGAGACAGCAGGTGGAGAGGAGTACCACCGCTCACTGAACGGAGACTGGAATTTTAAATTGACCATGAGCCCGGATGATGAAAATCTTCCGGATCCTGCAGCCGAAGATTTCGACTACAGTGACTGGGGAACCATGCAGGTGCCGAAAAACTGGCAGACAGCAGACTGGTCTGAGGAAACTGCAGACACAGAAGACTACCCGATCTATGTAAATGAAAACTATCCTTGGCGGTCTCCGGGAATGAACAATCTTTCCAAGGACATTATGAATCGTTATCAGAACAGATTCAGCGGAAATGTACTGCCGCGTACAGGAGATCGAACAACACTCTATTCCCCGCACAGCTATAATCCGGTCGGAACTTACGTACGCACATTCACCCTTCCGGAAAACTGGGACGGAAGAGAAGTATTTGTAAGGTTCAATGGAGTAGAGTCCTGTTATTATCTTTACATCAACGGACAGATTGTCGGATATAACCAGGACAGTTTTGATTCATCCGAATTTGACATCACCCCTTATCTTCAGGAAGGGGAAAATGAGATTGCCATGCGCGTATACCGCTGGTCAGGCGGAAGTTTCTTTGAGGCGCAGGATTTCATCCGTGTGAGCGGTATTTTCCGTGATGTTTCCCTGTATTCCACACCAAAAGTAAATATCAGGGACTTCAAGATCGAGACAAAGCTGGATGACAACAATGTAAATTCACTTTTAAAAGTCAGAGCCAACATCACAAATGAGGATGGAGGCACTGCAGAAGGCTACACACTCGAGAGCAGACTGTATGAATACGGCGCATCAGGAGAAGATGCTGCGGTTGTTGGAGAATTCCAGACAGTAGTCACAAGTGCAGACAATTATATGAGTGAAACGGACGCGGAAACAGGTACCTATCTGGAGGGCGACTATGTTTGTGAGACAGAGCAGCTGGTCATCAATCCTGCAAAATGGTCCGCAGATCATCCGAACCTTTATAAAGTAGTACTTGTATTAAGAAATCCACAAGGTGAGATTGTGGAGACTGTCAGCCATGCAGTTGGATTCAGGAATTTTTACATCAATGAAGAAGGACTTCTTTATATAAATGGAAATTATGTAAAACTTTTAGGAACCAACCGTCACGACACCAGTCCGGAAAGCGGACATTATGTGCCAAGAGATCTGATGGAACAGGATGTCATGTTGATGAAAGAACTGAACATGAATACCGTCCGTACCAGCCATTATCCGAATGATCCGTATTTTTATGATCTTTGTGATTATTACGGACTTTATGTTATGGATGAGGCAAATATGGAGACACATGGAGAACAGGGTATTATTCCGCAAAGTGATCCGCAGGCGACCATCAATGTTGTGGACCGTGTGGACCGTATGATCAACCGTGATAAGAACCATGCATCTGTCATCATGTATTCTTTTGGAAATGAGTCCAGCGGAGGAGATGCCTTTGGGGCAGCACAAAGCCATGCAAAAGCACTGGATCCTACAAGAGTGACTCATTACTGCGGAGACAACGAAAAAGTAGATGTGCAGTCAGCAATGTACAGTTCGGCAAGCAGCATTAAGAGCTATAATGGCAGCAAGCCACGGATCGAGTGTGAATATGCACATCAGATGGGGAATTCCGGCGGAGCAATGGATGAGTACAGAGATGCGTGGGAGAGCAACCGCAAAGTACAGGGAATGTACATATGGGATCTGGTAGATCAGGCATACTGGCAGACAGATGAGGATAGCGGAGAGCGGTATTTAAGTTATGGCGGAGCATGGGGGCCGGAAGGAACTCCAAAAGAACGTGCAGGAAACTTTTGCGCAAACGGAATCGTGACAGCAGAACGGACCATCAAACCTCAGGGGACAGAAGTAAAATACCAGTATCAGAAGATATGGTTTGAAGCAACTCCTGCAGAACTGGCCAAGGGAATTGTAACAGTAGAAAACCATTTTATGGATACCAACCTGTCTGCAGTCCAGGTAAACTGGAACATTACAGATGGACAAAATGTACTTGCAGAAGGACTGATTGATGATTTAAATGCAGCGCCGTGGGAAAGTACGAAAATCACAATCCCTATGGATGCAGTGCCTGAAGACATGGAAGAGGGAACAGAGTATTTCCTGAATTTTGAAGTGTCCTATAAGGACGGTCAAGAACAGCTGTGGCAGAAACACACAGGAAAAGAAGATCTTGTGATTGCATGGGAACAGCTGGAACTTGGCAAAGAAGAAGCAGCTGTCAGTGATTTGACTTCTTACGACAACATAAAAGTAAATGAAACAAAAGAAAATATTGAGCTGACAGCAAATGGCACAACAGTTACCATCAGCAAAGCAGCAGGAACAGAAGGCAGCGGAATGGGCGGATTCGTGACAGGATTTACGGCAAACGGAAAAGAGATGTTAAAATCCCCGCTTGTGCCAAGTTTCTACAGACCGCTTACAGACAATGATGCGTTTTCCACATGGGTATGGTCTTTGAGCGAGAGACAGGGCGCATATGACAGATGGTGTGGAAAACCAAAGAATACAGAGCTTACGGATATTTCTGTGGATACATCTGACAAGTATGCAAAAGTAACAGCATCTGTTCAGATCAAGACAGAACCGGTAAGTACACTTGTGCTGACCTATTTCTTCTATGCAAACGGAGAGCTGGAAGTCAACTATGAATGTGATGTAAATCAAAGTGATGACTATATACCGGAGATTGGTATGCTGGTTCAGCTTGATCCTGCATATGAAAACCTGAAATGGTATGGAAATTCCGGCGAGACGTATTGGGACAGAAAACAGGGTGCAACTGTAAAGGTAAATGAATCTACAGTAGAAGATCAGTATTTCAAGTATATCCGTCCACAGGAGACAGGTAACCATACAGATGTCAGATGGATGAGCCTGACAGATGAACAAGGTACCGGACTTCTTGTTATGTCCAAGAACTTTAATGAACTTCTGGAGGCAAATGCTCTTCATTACCTGCCTGAGGATATCACAGACCTGGACTCCAATACTTATCAGCATAACCTGAACCGCACAAACAATATTGTTCTGAGAATCCTGAAACACCAGAGCGGGCTTGGCGGAGATAATACATGGGGCGCGCAGCCGCATGCACAGTATAAGCTTACAACAGGAGTGCATGAGTACAGATTTTCCCTGAAAGCCATTGACTCAGATCCAATGCAGGAGACAAAACAGAAAGTATTCAATCCGGAAAGTCCGATGATTTCTGAGATTACGATCAACGGAAAGGCTCTGGAAGGATTTGATCCGGATGTGACAGAATACACAGAAACACTTTCCATCACAGATGAGATTCCAGTTGTGGATGCACAGGCGATCAATGGAGCAGTGATCGATGAAATCAGACAGATCACTGCAGATAATCTGGATGCAGTTGTCCGTGTACATAATGATTACGGCAGCAAAGAATATGTCATTCATTTTGAACTGCAGAATGCAAGAACATATTTAAGCGATCTGGAACCGCAATCTGTAGAAGTGGGTTACAAGGGCAATGGATGGCCTTCATACGGAAGAGACGAGACTGTAGACGGCAGCCACGATGTGCTTACTGTTTTGGAAAAATATGACGAAAACAACAATCCGGTATACAAAGAATATACCAAAGGTGTGGGCGCGCATGCATCTTCTGAGCTGGTATATGCAGTACCGGAAGGCTATGATCTCTTTAAAGCAGTGATTGGTATTGATTATGTCAGCACAGGAAGAAATATGGAAAATGATGCAAATGCCATTTTCCGTGTGTATGCAGATGACACCTTGCTGTACGAAAGTCCGGAAGTGACGATCAAAACCCCTGGTATTCCTCTGGAACTTGAGATTCCGGAAGGAATCAGCCAGTTAAGACTTGTGACAGATGCAAACGGTCACAATGGAAATGACCACACAGAGTGGTGCGATGCAAGACTGGAGCATTCCGAATTGGATACTACAATTTTGCAGAATCAGATTTCCAGAGCAGAAGAGATGATGGAACGCTTAAAGAAAGCGGAAGACAAAGAAGAATTAGAACAGCAGATTGAGACAGCAAAAGAGGCACTTGAGGACGCAACAGCAGAAGAAGTATTCAAAGCAGCATTAAACTTAAAAGCATGGCTGGATGAAAAAGAGGCAGCAGGACTTCCTGTGGATGGTCTTACCATCAATGGCGTAGAATACAGCCAATTTGCTGTCAATGATCATGAGTATGATTATGTACTTACAACAGAAGGTATCCCGGAAGTAAAAGTAGTGCCAAATGAAGGGGCAAGCGTTGTTTCTGAAAAACAGATCACTACACTTCCGGATTACGCAGAAGTCATTGTAGAAAATGAGACATTCCGCGACACGTACAGAATCAACTTTACCGCAGCAACACAGATGCAGCAGTATGTCAGTGATATGGAGACAGACTCTGTAACAGTAGGCTGGGGCGACATGGGAATTGATACGGGAATCCACGGAGATACCCTGACTATTCTGGAGAAAAATGATGCACAGGACCGCCAGATCTACAAAGAATACGAAAAAGGTGTCAGCGCACATGCAAACTCTGAATTGATTTATACAGTTCCGGAACACGCGCTGTATTTCAAAGCAGATCTTGGAATTGACCATGTCAGCATTGGAGAAGAGTATGTGGGAAGAAATCTGGCAAGTGCAACCTATGAAGTATATGCAGACGATCAGCTGATCTATGATTCCAGAGAAAGTCTTGGAGGAACTATCGGAGAACTGACAGAACTGGTTTCCATTTATCTTCCGATTCCTGTAGGCACAAAGCAGTTAAGACTTGTGACAACAGATGCAGGTGATGGAAATGCGGACGATCACACAGACTGGTGTGACGCACAGTTTGTTACTGAATTTTCTGATGAACCGTTGACCAAGATGCTGGATGCGGCAAGAGCAAGACTGGAAGAGCTTACAGAAGGCAGTGATGTGTACAATGAATTAAGCGCACAGATTGCTGAGGCAGAAGCACAAAGAGAAACAGAAGGATTCTCATTTGCACAGATGTATGACCAGCTGTTCCTCTTAAAAGCAGTAATGGAAAAAGAAGAGACAGAAGAGCCTGAGGGAAGTATCTCCACAGCAGTTCTGGAATACGCACTGGAACTTGTAGCTGGCGCTGACACAGAAGGCGTGATCTCATCTGTTCTCGACAGATTCAACGCAGCAGTGGAAAATGGCCAGAATATCTTGGACAGAGTGAATTCAGGCGATACCACAGTCACTCAGGCAATGGTGGATCAGAGCTGGAAAGATATTATCACCATGATGCAGTATTTATCCTTTAAGGCTGCGGACAAGACAGACCTGGAAAAAGTGATCAAAGCGGCAGAACAGATTAACACAGAAATGTATATCCCAGACAGCCTGGAAGGATTTGCAGATGCACTTGCAGTAGCAAATGAAGTATGTACAGATGAATTGGCATCTCAGGGTGAGGTGAACACTGCATGGCGAGATCTCCTGAAAGAGATGAGTGAATTAAGGCTCAAACCAAATAAAGACCTTCTGGAAACATTGATTCAGACAGCATCTGCGCTGGATAAAAGTGAATATGCTGCCGCAAGTTTTGATCTTATGAGAACAACACTTGCGGCAGCAGAGGCAGTATATGCAGATGATGCGGCAACTGAAGAACAGGTAGAGACAGCAGCAGTAGATCTTCAAAGTGCAATGGATTATTTGGTTGCAGAAGACTGCACAGCAAGTGACAGCGGCAATGCATCTGATACGGCAACTGTAACCATAAAATCTGCAAAAACAGGTGATACTGCAAATGCAGCAACAGCGTCAGTATGGGCGGTTATGGGACTTGTGGCAGCAGCAGGAGCGATGGTGAGAAAGAAAAGATAAATAACAAATTCTTTTGCCAGCTGTTGAAAAAACGGGACAAAATCCGAAACTTTGGATTTGTTCCCGTTTTTTTATTCTATAGGATTAAGGTGTCAAAACACATTTTAAAATAAATTTGATTTTGAGTTGTACCTTGTAAATTTAGTGCCCGGATTTTAAAGCCAAATGCAATCGGGTCTGTTTCTTACCATGTGTTGGTATTTTTTCTACTTTTTTTATCCGATGCTCTTTGGCGGCACCAATATTATTCTCCCTTCTATATTGTATCAAAGGTTATCACCCTTTTGACAACCTAATCTCTACAGGAAAGTCCTTTGGGCGCCCCCTATAGAATAAAAGCCCTCCGGGCAGGATTCACACGCTGCAATGAGGTATTTTACCGCTTTGTGGTATTGTGCGGTGCCCAAAGTGTCCAAGCTCCTGAGGACATAGGCGAGCTGAAGTGAGCTTGCCTACTTTGTTGTTACAATTTATTGAGAAGAGCGTTCTAAGGCGTTTTATATAAAATAATTTATTTTAAAAACAAAAAAATAAACAAATTATTAAAATAATCTTGAAAAAAATTGGTAATAATGGTATATATAGACTATAAAGTCTATAGAGCGGATTGTTACTGCAAGGCAGGCAAAACCAAATTTTACGAGTAGGAAAAAATTCCTGGTCGTAAGAGTTGGTTTTTTTTGTTTTTTTAGGATTTATGGGAGTAAAAAACGGGTACGAAGAGCGAGGATTTTACCGTGCTCTTTAACCATAAATATTTATCAGAAATAGAAAGCAATTTGGTAAATAGTCAAGAGTTATTTTAAAAAGATTTTCATACAAAAGGGTAACCTTAATAGACCTACGACGTATTTTTCAAAAAAGGCGTAAGTTAGGAA
>NZ_NFKJ01000025.1 GCF_002160325.1 Lachnoclostridium sp. An181 | reverse complement strand
CGTATTCTTTTAAATCATAATACGCATTCCCACGGCCATTATATGCATATACATAGTCTGCATCCAATTCAATCGCTTTTGTATAATCCTCTATAGCTTTATCGTATTCTTTTAAATCATAATACACATTCCCACGGCTGTTGTATGCAGCTACATAATGTGTATCCAGTTTAATGGCCCTTCCATAATCTTCAAGTGCCTTTGTATATTCTTTTATAGCCCTATAGGTATTGCCACGGGTATAATATGCGTTTACATAAGATAGATTTTTTTCAACTGCCCTTGACAAATCTTCTATTGCGATTTCATATTGTTTTAAGCGATAACTGCTAAGTCCCCGATTTCCATAAAATATTGCATTATTCTCATCCATTTTAATCGCCTGGCTGTAGTTTGCTATTGCCCCCGCGTAATCCTTTTTCGCAAACAGATCATTTCCCTTTGTATTATAATCCCACGCTGTCATCTCATGCTTTTCTTCTCGTCTCTTTAAATCCTGCTGCTCATTCTTTTTAAACTCATCGATCTCTTTGTAAAATTCCTCTGTTGATTCAGACGTATTCTCCGTTTCTTTCCGTGTCTCCTGCAGTTTTTCAATCTCACTATAATACCGGTCGATCCGCTTTTTATTCTGTTCATTTAAGTACATTTCTGTTCCATGAGCGCTGATCTCGTCCTTAAACATGCGGTTTCCCATCTGCAGCATCACATGGTCAAATCCGTCTGTTCTCACGAGAAATCCGCCTTTCTTTCTCAGCAAATCTAAAATATTCTCATCTGGCAATCCGTATTTTTCCATATAACACCAATAAATTCCATTTGGCAGTCTGTTCTTATCATCCTTTAAAAAATCCATCAGGCTGTGATCCCCACCGCCATATCCTATTACAACAGGTGTGTACATACGGAAAATTGCTTTAAGATTTTCTTCCCATTCACCTTTTAATCCCGTCGTTCCTTCCGGATCATTGAGGGGATCAAAGAACAACCCCCTGTGAATCTTTGCAATGATCGGCCTTTGAATACTGTAATCCCCAATATAATTTGCCAACAGCTCATGATTGATGATCATTGGTTTTTTATCCGTATACAAAAACAGAGCATCTTCCAAAAGACTGTCAAAATTAGTCGTAATAACCAGATTGTTTCCCTGGCCGTCTGTCAATAGCCTGGTCAGAGGGTGATAACCAAAACTAGGCTCCTTTTTCTCCATCAGGCTTTCTAAATAACGGTATCCATTTTTATAGTGCGGATAAAATCTAAGAGTGTATAAATCAAAATAATAGGCGCTGGAAAGTGTTTTTCTGCCTTCCGCTTTCATCTTTTCCCAAGCCTTTTCTATCTCTTTAAACTTATATGTCAGACGTTTTTCCTGCCAAAGATTTTCTGCAAGTTCCCTTATATCCGCAGCATTCATAGGTTCGGTCCCATCAATGTCCGTCCCCTCCCCCATCATGCATTTCATCCAATAATATTCCAGCGTCCCGCCCATTGGAATCCCGGAATTTACAGATGCACCGGAGCCGAGTATAAAGCAGAACCGTTCATGGTTTCTGCACCCCATGCGGTAAGTATCGATAAATTTTTCCACGGACAGAATACTTGATTTTTGAAAACGTTTCTCTCCCATAAATATTCCTCTTCTCTGTATAAATAGATTATTTTTCGACATCATTCTATTTATTCAGTATACCATTGCTTGTACTTTTCCACAAACTGTATTACAATGAATTCTGTCTAACAATGATAATAGAAAGGAAGTTTTTCAATGACACAAAAAACTCTGGAAGAAATCGCTGCTGACGTGGAGCGCGTGTTTTCTTTGAACGATGAGGGAAACAGTATCAAAGAGATCTCCTCACTTCTTGCTCTGGAGGAGGATTATATTTACAGCATCCTCGTCTCAAGACAAGGATATTCCGAAGACCCTCTCACTGTAGCACATATGATAATGATGGAAATGGAGTAATTTTTATGGAGAAAAGTATGATATTTTTTGATATAGACGGTACCATTCTCCCGGAGACAGGAGAACCGATTCCAGAAAGCACATTCCGTGCAATCCGCCTGGCCCAGGAAAACGGGCATCTCACTTTTATCAATTCCGGGCGGACCATGATCGCCATGCCCCAGGAAATCAAAGAAATGGGATTTGACGGGTATCTTTGCGGATGCGGAACATATATCTATCTGCACGATGAACTGCTCTTTTCCTCCACTGTACCTCACGACCTTTGCATGGAGACGATGGAGTTGGCCCGGGCACTGCGCATTCCGATCGTATTTGAGGAAAATGACCAGATTTCCTTTGACGGCGCTTCACCTGTCGTGACAGCAGAAGTCCGGGATCTTTGCAGACACTTTCAAGGCAAGGATATTATGAGGCTGCCAAAAGAAGAGCGCGATAATTACACATTCGATAAATTTGTCATCCTCCTGTCCGAGACGGAAAGTCATCCGGAACCGTTCTTCGAGTTCTGCAACAGACACTTCGTTGTTCTCAACAGGGGCGGCGGCATGTACGAGATCATACAAAAGGAACACTCAAAGGCATCGGCCATCCAGTTTTTGTCAGAAAGGCTGGATATTCCGCTGGAGAGATGCTATGCCATCGGCGACAGCACCAATGATCTGTCCATGCTGCAGTATGTACCAAATGGAATAGCTATGGGAAACAGTATGAAGGAAATCCTACCATACTGCGACTATCAGACCACCCATATCCTGGATAACGGAATCTGGAATGCATTGAAACACTATCACCTTATTTAAAATTGAGCATCAAAAAAAGGAGAACCCGGATAGCCTTGTTCTCCTTTCTTTTTTCAACCGATTCTTGTACATCCCTTGTCATTCTCCGGCTATTTTAAGATATCCAAAAGGTCCAAAAGCCGGTCAGCTTTTGCGTAGATCCGTTTCTCTATCCACGCGTCGGGCTGAGTCAGATCCGGGACCATGATAACATTGCACCCGGCCGCATATGCAGAGGATACCCCGTTTGGTGAATCCTCGATCGCCACACATTCTTCCGGCTGCGCATGGAGCTCCTGGCACGCATAATCGTAGACATCCGGAAACGGCTTTCCTCTGTCCACCATGGACCCGGAAATGATTTCCTCAAACAGTTCATCGAACCCTGCCATTTCCAGATATTCCCTCGCTCTTGTCTCATTGGTGGCTGTCACTACTGCAACCTTGTAACCTCTTCGTTTAAGTTCAGTGACGACTTCTTCCACATCCGGTTTTGTCTCAAGACCATATTTCTCTAAATGCTCTTTCATCATCTCCTGTTTCCGTTTGCGGATCGGGAGATATTCAAAATCTTTTCCGTATATTCTTTTTAACTCTTGATTTGCAAACGGAGCCGCAAAACTTCTCAATGTATATGACACTTCTTCGGACATGTCATATCCGAATTCCTTTGCAGCTTTCCTTATATATTTTGTCAGATATTTTTCCGTGTCCAAAAGCACTCCATCCATATCAAACAAAACAGCTTTTATCTTCATTTTCTTTTCCCCGCCTTTTTCCTTTTTGTAACGCTCTTATTATAGTCCCGCACTGTGTAAAACACAAGAGTGTCTTACAAGAAATCGGCAGTCTTTTCTGCTTGTCTTAAAAGGCAAAACTATTGAAAAAACTCCTGCATTCTATGCTACAATACTGTTCAGAAAGAACAGCAAAGATAAAGGGGAAGAAAATGACATTACAGCAGTTAAAATATGTGATCACAGCAGCAGATGCAGGTTCTATCAGCAAGGCATCCAAACTTTTGTTTATTTCACAGCCAAGCCTTACAAATGCCATCAAAGATTTGGAAGAAGAAATGAATGTTTCTATTTTCAACCGAACCAATAAGGGAATCTCTATTTCCAAAGAAGGAGAGATATTTTTAGGATATGCACGCCAGGTGCTGGAACAAGCTTATCTTTTGGAGGACAAATATCTGCACCGGTCAAAAAGAAAACAGCAGTTCTGTGTGTCTACACAGCATTATTCTTTTGCGGTAAATGCTTTTGTAGACCTGATAAAAGAATACGGGCATGATGAATATGATTTCAGCTTAAGGGAAACACAAACTTACGAAATTATTGATGATGTAGCCCGCATGAAAAGCGAGATCGGGGTGCTGTACCTGAACAGTTTTAATGAACCTGTGATACGCAAAATTTTAAGAACCCATCAATTGATATTTCATGACTTGTTTACGGCAAAGCCACATATTTTCATCAGCAGCAGACATCCTCTTGCAAAAAGAGAACGAGTCTCAATGGAAGAACTTCACTCATACCCGTATTTATCCTTTGAGCAAGGAGAGCACAATTCTTTTTATTATTCTGAAGAAATTTTCAGCTCCGCGAACCGCTCCAAAAATATCCGGGTGCGGGACCGCGCCACACTTTTTAATCTTTTGATCGGCCTCAACGGTTACACTGTGTGCAGCGGAATTATAGACAAAGAACTGAACGGAAAAGATATCATTTCCATCCCATTGGACGCGGAAGGTGAAATGCATATCGGATATATTACACATAAAAACAGCCTCCCAAGCAGATTGGGTGCTGCGTACATAGCGGCTTTAAAGCGTCATATCTTACCCCAGCTATAGCTTTAAACTATATCAAACCGTCTGTTTCTTGTATTTTACAGGTAAACCAAAAGGCTGTATAGTGAGAAAAGCAAAAAAATTATGACATAAGTATAGGAGTGAATATGATGAATAACTTAACTGCACCTTTTCGATTTGACTTTGTGGGGAGTTTTCTAAGGCCGGAGCCCCTCAAACAGGCAAGGCTGGATCATGAGAATGGGATTCTTTCGCAGGCACAGTTAAAGGCCGTGGAAGATCAGGCTATCTGCGATTTAGTCGCAAAGCAAAAAGCCGCCGGATATCACGTAATCACTGACGGCGAATTCAGGAGAAGTTACTGGCACCTTGATTTCATGTGGGGATTCAACGGTATAGAGCGGATTGAATTGGACCATGGATACTTCTTTCACGGGGAGGAGACCACACATGGCTCCATCAAAGTGACAGGAAAGATCAGTGGAGAGAATCATCCTTTTGTTGAGCATTTTAAATTTCTGAAACAATTTGAAGACGAGCATACAGTGGCAAGACAGACCATTCCTGCTCCTGCACAGTTGCTTGCAGAACTGTTCCGTGAAGATAATGGGAAAAATACCCTGTCCGTGTACCCGGATTTTGAGGAACTGATCCAGGATATTGCCGGCGCTTACCGGACTGTTATCGCTGATCTTTACCGCGCAGGCTGCCAAAATATCCAATTTGATGACTGCACCTGGGGAATGTTTTGCGATAAAAAATACTGGGAGGCACGCCAGTCAGAGAATGTCACTATCGAAGAAGAGGCCGAAAAATATCTGCGTTTAAACAATCTGGCTATCGAAGGAAAGCCATCTGACCTCATCCTCACCACACATGTATGCCGGGGCAACTACCATTCCACATGGGCATCCTCCGGCGGCTATGCTCCAATCGCTCCATTTCTTTTCGCAAATGAACATGTGGATGCCTACTATCTTGAGTTTGACGACGAACGCTCCGGTGGTTTTGAGCCTCTTGCATATATTTCAGATAATAAAAAAGTGGTTCTTGGACTTATCACAAGCAAGTCTCCAATCCTGGAAGACAAAGAACTTATCAAGAAACGGATTTTTGAGGCAGCCAAATATATTCCCCTTGAAAGGCTTTGTTTAAGCCCACAGTGCGGTTTTGCCTCCTGTGAGATTGGAAATAAACTGGCAGAAGAAGAACAATGGGCAAAACTTGCTCTTGTAAAAGAAATTGCAGAAGAAATATGGAAATAAATAAAAAGGAGATGTTTCGTTTAACGGCATCTCCTTTTTCCTGCTTTTCTTTATTTGCTGCTATCTGAACTGCTGTCAGTTTTTCCCTCATCTTTGGAATCACTGCCACTGTCCTTGTCGCTGTCATCCTCTTTTGCTTCCACCTGTTTTGCATTGTCAAATACCCAGTCAAGCACTTTGTCCTGCACAGCCATCTCCTTTAGCTGATCCTCGCCGATCTGCTCTTTCATTGCATCCACATCTGTGAATCCGTACTGGCTCGCATAATCTTTAAAGATTTTCTCGTACTCTTTGTCCGTAGGAGTCAGTTTCATCTCTTTTGCGATCAGATCCGCTGCAAGCTCCTGTTTTACGCTGTTCTTTGCAGCCTCGTCAAGCTGCTTTTCAAACTCTTCTTCTTCCATATTCATGTACTGTGTAAGGAATTCAGAGAACTCTACTCCATAATAGCTTGCCATCTGCTCATATTGAGAGCGGTACTGCTCTTTCATTTCATCTACCTTATCCTCCGGATACTTTGTCACTTTTGTATTGTCCATGACTTCTGCCCAGGCCTTTTCTTTCATGCTGGCTTCAAAATTTTCTTTATTTTTCTTTTCAAGCTCTTCTTTGACCTCTTTTTTGTATTCGTCCACTGTCTTTGACTTTTCAGAGTTTTCTTTTACAAATTCATCGTTCAGTTCAGGAACATTCTTCTGCTGAATGGATTTGACCGTGACTGTGAAAACAACCGGTTTCCCTGCCAGGTCCGCATTTCCGTAATTTTCCGGGAATGTCAGGTTCAGATCAAATGTTTCACCTGTCTTATGTCCGATGATCCCGTCTTCAAATCCATCGATAAATGTGCCGGAACCGATTTCCAGAGGATAATCTGTAGCTGAACCGCCTTCAAATTCCTGTCCGTCTTTCTTTCCTACATAGTCGATAGTAGCGGTATCGCCGCTCTGTACTGCACGGTCTTTAACCTCTGTGGATGTAGCAGCTGCCTCAAGTCTGGAGTTGATCTCTGTGTCCACATCTGTATCCGTAACTTCCGTCACATCCTCTTTTTCTATTTCCACCCCTTTATATTCAGAAATAGTTACATACTGATCTTTCAATTCTTTACTTCCGCAGCCGACCAGTGAAAACGCTGTGCATGCTGCCAAAAGCAAAACTGCCAACTTCTTCATTTTCTTTTTCTCCTTCTCGTATTTCTTAAAATCTACACTATATTGTTATAGCACATTTGAATCAATATAAAAAGTATTTTTCCCAAATTCACAATTATTTCACTGTTTTTGAAATCTCTTGCACTTGCCTTAAAACAATGATACAATACTAAGCGTGTAAAAATCTTTTTACATAACAGAGAAAAATCGGATATGGGAGGTTGCCATGAGTACAATTACAATCGTATTGCTTGTTATCCTTGCCGTGCTGATCATTGCTACTGTCGTACTGTATATCTTTGGCAAAAAGGCGGAAAAAAGGCAGGCAGAGCAGCAAAAGCAGTTAGAAGCAGTGGCACAGTCTGTTTCAATGCTCATCATTGATAAGAAGTATGTGAAGTTTAAAGAGGCAGGATTTCCTTCTGCGGTGCTTGAAAATACACCAAAATATCTGCGCCGCTCCAAAGTTCCTGTTGTAAAAGCAAAAATTGGTCCTAAAATCATGAACCTGATGTGCGATGCCAAAATTTATCCGTCTATCCCGCTCAAAAAAGAGGTGAAGGCGAGCGTAAGCGGCATCTATATCACACATGTAAAAGGACTGCGAGGACCTTTGGACGCACCGGAAAAGAAGAAAAAAGGATTCTTGGCAAGATTCAGAAAACAATAGACAGCACGCTTTGCGGACTGTCTATTGTCATAAATAGAAAGGATGTCCCTGCATAGGAGACATCCTTTTTATTTCTCAAATTTCCCTCTTGGGGTCACTTTCATAAAGATCTCACACTCTGCCACCGGCTGATAGTTGACGGTCAGTTCGTATTCCACTTTCATTGCTATCTCGTCTTCACTCTCTTTAAGGTCAAGCCCTGTCGTGTATGTACTGACAAGCATCTGCCCATAGGGAGTATCATAACATGTCTGCATCTGTTTGTCTTTTTCAAACACCATGTGTGCGTTCACGACCCCTGTCTTCATGATCTCAAGGGACTGTTCCCCATTTATCTTGATCTTATTTTTCGTAACACCCTGCATGCCTTCCGCCACTTCATCATAGAGGATGTAATGTTTCCCATTTTTGAAGAAATAAACAGCAGGCACAATAACTTCAATTGCTTCATCTTCTTCCTCCCCATTGTTTAGCAGCATATCTGTATGCATCCCCCGGATGCTAAGCAAAACTTCTTTCTTCATCCCACCACCTGCACTCTTTAATATTCTTCTATCTGGATCTGCTTGGTCGTCTCAATGTCATACGGAAGAATAGAGTTGGCAAACTGTTTGAATTTATCCGCAGCATCGCTCACATAGAAAGAGTATGATGCATGTTCCTTTTCCTGCAGATCATTTGCCATATCCATCTCCTCCAGCAGAGCTTTCAAGTCCATGGCTGTCTCGTACGCCGGGTTTACCAGATGTATCTTCTCACCCATATACTCCTTGATCCTGGAGCGCAAAAGAGGATAGTGCGTACATCCGAGTATCAAAGTATCAATCCCTTCTTCCTTTTTCATAGAAGCAAGGTAAAAATCAATGATCTCCTCCGTCACATGATGTTTTGCAAACCCCTCTTCCACAAGCGGTACAAACAAAGGACAGGCCTTCCCGATAACTGTCACCTCCGGCTCCATTGCCTTCATCACCTTACTGTACATCTGGCTCTGCACTGTGGCTTCTGTCCCGATGACCCCTATCTTTTTATTTTTTGTGGCCATCACTGCCGCCCTTGCGCCTGGCCTGATCACACCGATGATCGGAAGATCCTCCTCTTTTTGTACAACGTCAAGCGCCAGCGCACTGGCTGTGTTGCACGCGATGACGATCGCTTTCACTTCCTTTGTCTTCAGAAAATGGATGATCTGCCTGGAATAACGGATAATGTTATCTTTGGATTTACTTCCGTACGGAACTCTCGCCGTATCCCCAAAATACACCAGATTTTCATTTGGCAGCTGTCTCATGATCTCTCTTGCCACTGTAAGTCCGCCCACACCGGAATCAAAGACTCCCACCGGCGCCCTTCTTTTCTCATTTATACTCAAGACTCTGGTCTCCTTTTCCCTTTTTTACATAAAAATATTGTATCTATTTTCCATTGGTTTGTCAATTTGCCTCTTAGTGTCCTTTACTGAAAAAACAGAAAACCACTCTATACCTTAACGCAAAGAGGCACAGGAATATGCATTCCTGTGCCACAAAATATTGAACTCGCCTCTTCTCAAAGAGCTTTTGATTACAGTGCAAGCATTTTCGCAATCTCATACTCAAACTGCGGAATGCTCTTTTCCATCTGAAGCGCTTCATTGATGTCAACATCAATGTACTGTCCCTGCTGGATACCGATGACACGGTTACTCTTTCCCTCTTTGAGCAATTCTACCGCTTTTGCCCCCATGATGGATGCCATCACACGGTCACGGCAGGTCGGATTTCCACCGCGCTGCATGTGTCCAAGAATGGTGGCCCTTGTCTCCATGCCTGTCCTCTCCTCAATTCTCTTTGCCATATTCAAAGAATCGCCGATTCCTTCAGCATTGATAATGATATAATGCTGTTTTCCGCGCTCTCTGTTTCTTCTGATATCTTCCACGATCGCATCTTCGTCATAGTCGTGCTCTTCCGGCATGATGATCCGCTCTGCTCCGTTTGCGATTCCGCACCAGAGCGCAAGCCATCCTGCGTCACGGCCCATAACCTCAATGATACTGCATCTTTCATGGGATGTGGAAGTATCGCGGACTTTATCGATTGCTTCCATCGCTGTATTTACCGCTGTATCGAATCCGATTGTATACTCTGTACATGCAATATCCAAATCAATGGTACCAGGAATTCCGATCGTGTTGATCCCAAGGTTCGCAAGTTTCTGCGCACCTGCAAAGGAACCATCTCCACCAATGACAACCAAGCCGTCGATGCCGTATTTTCTGAGAATACCTGCTGCCTCAATCTGTCCTTCTTCTGTTCTCATCTCTGCGCAGCGCGCTGTCTGAAGAATTGTACCTCCACGGTGAATTATATCTGAAACATCTCTTGCATTCATATTGATGATCTCTTCATTTAAAAGTCCCTGATACCCTCTGCGGATTCCCCGCACATTCAGGCCTTTGCTGAGTGCAGTTCTGACTACGGCACGGATTGCTGCATTCATTCCTGGTGCATCTCCCCCGCTTGTCAGAACACCAACTGTTCTTACTTTGTGTGCCATGATAATTCCTCCATATCATTATCTGATTGTTCATATTCTTTTAATATATCCCGAATGTAATTCTACCCCATTTAAGGCATCTTTTCAATTGGTTTTTCTATTACTTTTATACATTTTTCCGTATATTTCTTCGTTAGAATGCTTAAAAGTCCCGGATTAACCCTGATATTTCTGTTTTTCGGGAGTCGTTTCATCGCTTTTTCAGCTCTCAGATAGATGACCACTTCATCCTCCCCCTCGGAATCCGAGAGCATCTGATACAGGTTTTCTTCGTCTGAGAGGAAACTTTCCTTGTCCGGAAACTGGATCCACAGCTCCTTTTTTGTCTTGTCAAAAGGGACAATGGACTCGCAGATAAGCTTGCTCGGATTGTCATCCTCCTCAGACACCTTGCCCTTGATAAACACCTTGTTGTCAATCTCAAGATAAAGCTTATTTTTCTCATAGTCTCTTGGGAAAACTACAATCTCAATGGTTCCGGCCAAATCCTCCAGTGTGAGGAAGGCCATTGTCATATTATTTTTTGTGTGCTTGATCGTCTTTGCGGTGATCATTCCGCCCACGATCTCTCTTGCCCCATCCCTGACTTTTGTCCTTCCTGTCTCATCATTGACCTGAAACTCCAATGTTGTGGCTGTGATATTTTTTCTCCATTTTTCTTCATACTCTTCCAGAGGATGTCCGCTGACATAGATACCCAGCACTTCTTTTTCAAATGCCAGCATAGTCTCCTTCGTGTATTCGCCCACCTCCGGAAACTTGATATCAAATTCATCCTTCTGCTCTTCCCCGACAATATCGAAAAGTGTCATCTGCCCTGTCATGGAATACTTCTTTTCCTGGTTCACCTGGTCAAGTATTTTCAGATAAATAGCCATCTTTTGTTTTCTCGTTCCCGGCACAGTGTCCATCGCCCCGGATTTGATCAGGTTTTCAATCGTCTTCTTATTGACGTCCTTTCCGGCCATCCTTTCTATAAAGTCTTTGAGCGTCTTAAATATTCCCCGCTCTTCCCTCTCCTCTATAATATCTGCAATAACTGGCTTTCCAATACTCTTGATCGCCGAAAGTCCGTATCGGATTTTTCCTTTATCCGCAGTAAACGTTGCCTCTCCCACATTGATATCCGGCGGAAGGAGTTCGATCCCCATCTGCCTTCCGGCATAAATGTACTCTGCCACCTTGGATGGAGCGTCAATAACCGATGTCATGAGTGCTGCCATAAATTCCACGGGATAATAATATTTCAGATAAGCAGTTTGATACGATACCACTGCATATGCAGCTGCGTGAGATTTATTGAAAGCATATTTTGCAAAATCTACCATCTCATCGTATATTTTATTTGCCGTAGCCTCATCGATCCCATTGGCAACGCATCCGGGAACCCCTTCCTCTTTGTTGCCGTACACAAAATTCTGCCGTTCCTTTGCCATGACGTCTGCCTTTTTCTTTGACATGGCTCTTCTTAAAAGATCGCTCCTCCCAAGCGTGTAGCCGGCCAGATCCCGCACGATCTGCATGACCTGCTCCTGATAGACAATACATCCGTACGTTGGTTTTAAAATCGGCTCCAGCTGCGGGCAATCATACGTGATGGACGATTTTTCATTCTTTCCTTTGATATACTGCGGTATAAAATCCATAGGCCCTGGCCTGTACAGGGAGATCCCGGCAATGATATCCTCCAGGCTGTGGGGCTTTAGCTCCTTCATGAAACTTTTCATTCCCGCACTCTCCAGCTGAAATACCCCGTCAGTTTTTCCTGCCCCGAGCATCTCCATTACATTGGCATCATTATAGTCGATTTTCTCCATATCAATCTTTTTGCCGCTTGTTTTCTGGGCAAGCATGACTGCATTTTGAATCACGGTCAGTGTGCGCAGTCCCAGGAAATCCATTTTCAAAAGCCCCAGTTCTTCCAGTGTGGTCATGGTAAACTGAGCCACCACTGAGCCGTCTGAACCTAGAGAAAGAGGTACGTACTCATCCACTGCCTTCTGGCTTATGACAACCCCGGCGGCGTGCATGGAAGTATGGCGCGGAAGTCCTTCCAGGCGTTTCGACATATCCACAAGCTCTTTCACCTGCTCATTTTCTGCGTACAGTTTCCGAAATTCCGGGTTCATGGTCAATGCTCTCTCTAATGTCATGTTCAGCTCCGTTGGCACCATCTTTGCAATGGAATCCACAAACGCGTACGGCAGATCCATCACTCTTCCCACATCCCGCAGCACGCCTCTTGCCGCCATGGTACCGAACGTGACGATCTGCACCACGCGGTCACTGCCGTACTTTCGCACTACATAATCAATGACCTCCTGCCTTCTCTCAAAGCAAAAATCCACGTCAATATCCGGCATGGACACTCTTTCCGGATTCAAAAACCGTTCAAACAGCAACTGGTAGCGGATCGGATCTATGTTTGTGATCCCAAGACAATAGGACACAATACTGCCCGCCGCAGAACCTCTTCCGGGTCCCACCATGATGTCGTGGTCTTTTGCGTATTTGATGAAATCCCATACAATGAGAAAATAGTCTACATACCCCATCTTTTTTATGATGTCAAGCTCATAGTCCAGCCTCTCCTTAAGTTCGTCCGGCATGTCAGGGTAATGCTTTTCAAACCCTTCATAACACAATTTATTGAGATATTCCCAGGATGTGTACCCTCCGGGCACATCATATTTCGGAAGTTTTGTCACTCCGAATTCAATTTCCACATGGCATCTGTCCGCAATCTTCTGCGTATTCTCCAAAGCCTGTGGTGCATACGGGAATAACCGGGCCATCTCTTCTTTCGATTTCACATAGAATTGCCCGCCTTCATAGCGCATCCGGTTCTCATCCTGCAGCTTTTTTCCTGTCTGGATACAGAGAAGAATGTCATGCGCTTTTTCATCCTGTGCATACGTATAATGAACATCATTTGTGGCAACAAGTTCTATACCCGTCTCTTTTGACATCCTGACAAGCTGTTGATTTACCTGGCCCTGCTCTGTCAATCCGTGGTCCTGAAGTTCCAAAAAGAAATTACCCTTTCCAAAAATTTCTTCATAACGGAAAGCTGCCTTCTTTGCCTCATCGTAGAGCCCTCTTGTCAGGTTTTTTTGTACCTCCCCCGCAAGGCAGGCACTCAATGCAATGAGACCTTCATGGTACTTTTTCAAAAGCTCCAGATCCACTCTTGGCTTATAGTAATATCCTTCCACAAATCCTTTGGAGACAATCTTCATCAGATTCTGATAACCAGTATTATTTTCAGCCAGCAGCACAAGATGATAATATCTGTCATCTCCGTTTCCAACACCTTCTTTTTCAAACCGGGATCCAGGAGCAACATATACTTCACATCCGATCACGGGGTTGATTCCTGCCTTTTTTGCTTCTTTGTAAAAATCAATCACTCCGAACATAACACCATGGTCCGTGATCGCTGCACTGTTCATGCCAAGTTCTTTTACCCTTGCCACATATTCTTTTATCTTATTCGAGCCATCCAAAAGACTGTACTCTGTGTGTACATGTAAATGTGTAAAATTCATTTTTCCACCTTTGCATTATAAAAAGAGGTGGATGTTTCCATCCACCTGTCACCTTTTGTTTCTATATAATATAATATAATAAATAAGTCTTGAGGACTATTCTCCATCGATCATAAACTGAACCAAACGATCAATATCCTCTTTTTCATATGCAATGATCTCCAGCTGCGGAATCTCTCCACCGTTGGAAAAAATATTTGCCAAAGATACGTACTGTGCCAATTTAGATTTCAGATTCAGGCGGTCTCCCTCTCCTGTCACCAACTCTACACGACCTACGCAGCTGTCAATTACCTTAAAGAAACCATCTACATTTTGAATATTTTTTAATTTCATCTTTCTGCGCTCCTTTCGCACACATTACTGTCTATACCTTCCTATTTCACCCCAACATTATACATGATTTTTATCGGATTGCAATACTTTTTTCTCTGATTTCGATTTTACCTTCTTTTAAAAGCTTTCCTACCGCACGCTTAAACGCATTCTTTCCAAATCCGAATTCTTCCTTGATCCGTTCCGGCGATGCTTTGTCCGTAAACGGCAGTTCCCCGCCGTGTCTTTCAATGACCTCCAACACTTTCTTCGCATCCTCATCCCTTTGGAGAAATGCCTTTTTACGGATACTCAGATCCAGCTTTCCATCCTCTTTCACAGCACAAACCCTTGCCTGTATCTTATCTCCCGGTTTGAGTCCAAACTCTCCTTCTCTTCTCGGGATAAGAGCGGAATAACAGTTATCCACTGCCACAAAGACACCAAATTTTTCACTTGTCTCGTACACGGTTCCCTCCACTTCATCGTCCTTCTGATACGGAGAGTCCTTTCGGAGATACTCATATATTTTCATAGTTGCACAAAGTCTTTCACTTTTGTCAATATACAATGCTACCAGGCATTTATCGCCTTTTTCTACTTTTCTTGTCTGCTGTCTGAAAGGAAGAAACAGGTCCTTTTCCAGCCCCCAATCAAGGAATGCCCCTATCTTTCCTACTGCCGCAACCTCCAAAACACCTACGTCTCCCAGTTTTAATTTTGGCTCGTTTGTCGTCGCTATGAGCCTGTCCTTGGAATCTTTATAGAGAAAGACCTCCAGCGGATCCCCCGGCTCAATTCCCTCCGGAACCTGCTTTGCCGGGAGAAGGACCTTTTCCTCATCATTCCCAAGATATACACCGAATTCTACTTTTTTCACTACTGTGAGCATTTGTTTTTGTCCTAATTTCATTCTATTTTTCTCCTATCGTCTCGATCACCGCATATGGCTTTCCGTCCTCTGCGCAAAGTTCCACGACAAACCGTGTTTCTTCCTCCGCCACCTTTGGTATGATCTTATCTTTATACATCGCTGATTTTTTATATTCTGCACGCAGTTTTCTGACTTTCATGCCTTCCGGCAGACACTCCAATGCCTCCGCAATGTACTGTTCATTATTCATATGATGATTCGGGTCAATCTGCTCTCTCTTCACATAAAAGGCAGGTTTATCTTTTACCTCCACAGGGAGGCTTATTTTCCTCGGAGCATATTCCATTGGATACGGGTCGTCGATCCCGTAATTTTCTATGTCCTCTTTCCCAGGCTTTGCAGGACGCCCTTTTACCAGATCCATAAAGACCCAGATCGAATTTGCGGCTGCCAGCACTTCTCCATTTCTGTCTTCCATCAGAAAATTTCTTGTACCGTAAAGTCCCGAAAATCCATTTGCCCAAGTGGTCACACTTACATATTCTCCCATCTTTGCATAACGTTTCACCTCGATCTGCCAGGAATTCAGCACCCACACCCTGCCTCTCTCCTTTAAAACGTCCATCCCAAGCCCAATGTCCTCGGACTGAAATGTGCTGCAGTCCTGAAAATAGTTGACCATGGATGTCAGCTTTATCTCTTTGTCCGGGCCAACCTCGCTGAAACCTACCCTTTTATTGATCGTATATTTCATCTTTACTCCTCCGCCTTTTCTGTCTTTGCGATAAATCCGCTCTCCACTGTGATCACACACTCAAACCGTGTGTCAAGAGAATGGATCTTTTCTTCCAACTTTTGCACAATGTGCCCCTGTTTTTCCTTGTTATATTCATGTGGTACAAGGAGATCAAAGATCAGATTGATCCGTTCTTTTCCCTCCACCATCCGAAAATCGTGGATACTGATGAATGGGTCCACTGTGCACAATATTTCCTCAATATGTGCTTTCACAGAGAGTACTTTTTCATCCTTTGTCTCAACCGGATCCATGTGAATGACAAGAAAAATCCCAAGCTCTTCTTTTGCGTCCGTCTCGATTTTGTCGATCACTTCATGAGAAGTCTCAATATCTACATCATTTGGCACCTCTGCGTGGATGGATGCCATGCTCCGCCCAGGTCCATAGTTATGTACGATCAGGTCATGGGTTCCCTCAATTCCATCGTATCTTTCTACAAAATCAGAAATCTTGCGGTACACCTCGGACGGAACAGCCTCCCCGATAAGAGGTTCCAGTGTATCTTTTGCAATACCGATTCCCGCCCATATGACAATTAATGATACCCCAAGGCCTACGATGCCGTCAATATTGATCTCGGTAAACCGGAAAAACAGGATAGATACAATGGTCGCGGATGTGGTGAGCACATCTCCCATGGCATCTGCGGCCACTGCGCTCATGACTTTGGAATCGATCCTTTTTCCGAGTTTCAGGTTAAACGACCGCAGCCATAATTTCACTCCTATAGAAAAAAGCAGAACAACCAGGGAGACAAAGCTAAACGTCATCGCCTGCGGGTGCAGGATCTTCCCGACCGCCTCTTTAAAAAAAGTAAAACCAACCTGAACGACAAAAAAAGCCACGATCAGGGCTGCTATGTACTCAATTCTTCCATGCCCGAACGGGTGCTCTTCATCCGCAGGTTTCTGCGCAAGTTTTACTCCCACAAGACTTACAATCGATGAGCCTGCATCCGAAAGGTTATTGAATGCATCCGCAATAACGGAAATGCTGCCAAGCGCAAGCCCAGCGGCTCCTTTTGCCAAAAACAGCAGTACATTGCAAAAGATGCCCACAATGCCTGCCATGACTCCATAGGCAGTGCGAACGGACACCTTTTCCACATTTTCATAATCTTTGATAAATTTTCGGACCAAAAATTCTGTCATCTTTCTCCACCTTCATGTATGTTATCCAAAGAAAAACCACCTAATCTTAAATTTTGACGGCTCTGTCACCATCTTGTATTCTTCTTCATCCAGAACAGATTTCAGTTCCTCTTTGCCATCGTCTGTCACCACCGCGTTGACTGCGCTTGTAAAACACAAGTCCGGATAGAGCACACACCACCAGTTGTGGCCTTTCGCCGCTCCTATCTCAATCCTCAGCGCCTCATATCTGCCTGCCGGAAATACAATGTCCCCGTAGCTTTTATCCGGAAAATCACACCAGCAGACCTTCGCCTGCACGGGATAGTCAAACCCTTCCCGCTCTATCACTTTCCCGGAAATCTCTTCAATCTTATCAAGATGTTCTCTGGCCCACTGTTTCGTCTCTTTCACACTTGAAGAATCCGGAATCTCGGACTTCATATACGCGATCACTTCATCCCGGACTTTCAGTTTGAGTTCCTGGTCTTTTTCCTCATTGCTGTTGGCCAGCACATGAAACCGGAACACTTCCCCCGCAAGCTTGCTCTGCAGCCGGTCCATTTTAACCCCCAAAGCCTCTCCTCTTGCATGCACGATGCCTGCTGTCATGACTGCTGCAATGAGAACCGCTGCAATGATGCAGATATAATTTCTATACTTTGTAATAAATGATTTCATAGTATGTACTCCCTCCATCTTTTTTAGATATCAGGAGTATTGCCGTTTTTTCTTGTCTTATTCTTCTTTTTTATTCTTTTCACGGATGACATCCATAACTGCTGACACCTGGTTGTCAATGTGTCTGCTCATGATTTCTGATGCTGCAGATTTATCCCTGTCTTCCAGTTTCTTGATGATCTCTTTGTGCTCCTCCACAAGAATTTCGTAACAGTCCTTCCGTTTCAGATATTCCACCCGGTAACGGTACATCTGCTCTCCCAAATTGTTCAGAAGCTGAATCAGCCTTTGATTGTCTGTCGCGTGATAGATGACGTCGTGAAACTTTACATCCGCCTGGGCGATCTTGGTGACATCGTCTGCATCCAGCGTGTTTTTAAAATCTTCCGCCGCCTTTTTCAGATTCTCAATGCCTTCTTTATCCATCTTATCGCACGCCAGCTGCACGGCCAATTCTTCCAAAGCTTTCCTCACTTCCAGAACATCCTTTAAACTTTTCTCCGTGATCTGTGCAACCTCTGCCCCTTTTCTCGGGATCATGAGAACAAGACCTTCCAGCTCCAGTTTTCGTATAGCCTCGCGGATCGGGGTCCGGCTTACGCCCAGTTTGTTTGCAAGCTGAATTTCCATTAACCTCTCCCCTGGCTTTAATTCTCCCCGCAGGATTGCCTGGCGCAGGGTATTGAACACCACATCGCGCAGCGGCAGATATTCATCCATCTTTACTTCAAAATCCAGAACCATCCCTTCACCTCCTCGTATTGTGCATCTTTGTAAGGCAAATTTGTTTTGCAAGACCTTGCCGTTTCAATTTCTCATATGCCCTCTTTGCAGGCGACTGTTTTTCAAACAGCCCAAACACCGTAGGACCGCTTCCGCTCATCATGGAGCCAAGAGCCCCCTCGTTTTTCATCACGCTCTTGATTTCCTCGATAACCGGATAATCCTCAATTGTGACTTTCTCAAGAACATTCCCCATGGATCCGGCCACCTTTTTGATGTCATTTTCTTCCAGTCCCAAGATCAGCGCATCAATGTCCGGATGCTCCACGATCTCCTTTGCATCCAGTTTCTCATACACAAGCTTTGTGGATACATTGATGCCGGGCTTTGCTATGAGCACATAGCACTTTGGCACCGGAGGCAGCGGTGTGAGCATCTCTCCGATCCCTTCCGCCAGCACTGTGCCCCTCATCAGGCAGTACGGCACATCCGCTCCAAGCTTTACGCCGCGCTCCATCAGTTCTTTAAGACTTAGGCCAAGTCCATACATCCTGTTCATCCCATACAGCACTGCTGCCGCATTGGTGCTGCCCCCTGCCAGGCCGGCTGCCACCGGGATGCGCTTAAAAAGCTTAATTTCTATTCCTCCCTGAAGAGAAAACTCCTCCATCAAAAGCTTTGCTGCTTTGTATGCAATATTATTTTCATTGACCGGAAGAAACGGAAGATTTGTCTTCAGATCAATCCCCGCCTCCCCGGTCTTTTTCAGCTTTACATCATCATACAGATAAATGGTCTGCATCACCATCCGTACATCGTGATATCCATTTTCCCTTTTTCCAAGAACATCCAGAGCAAGATTTATCTTGGCAAGTGCTTTGAGTGCGAGTTCCTGCACAGTATTCCCCCTTTGTACAGCTTTTGTATCTTGTATACATTATTCTTATAGTATACCCACTCTTTCTCTAAAAATCAACAATTTATCCCCCTCTTTGGGCTCTTTTTCCCCCAGTTCATTGACCTGGCGAACGCTTTCCTCAGTCGTTAAATATCTTTTTGCAAGCTCCCATACTGTATCTCCATCCTTCACTACATATCCTACGATTCCCGGCCTTCTTTCCAGTTCCTCCTTTGTGTAGGGTTCCAGCCCGATTCCGGTGATCGCATCCGCGCGGATCGGTTTTCTGACAAGGCAGTGAAAGGCAAGCACTGCTTTGAGTTCCAGCTCATCGCTGCCAAGAAGTGAGACAGAAAGCTGTTCCATCAGAGCGCACACATCGTACTCCATCTCACCGCTCATTTCATTGCACTCAATCACATGGACAAACGGGACCATTCCCTGCCAAATGTCAAATGGAACCTGATCGCTTTGTTTGACATAGAGAACGCTAAGGTGTAGAACCCCCTCAATTAGGATTCCCTCATCCGTCCTGGAAGTTTTTTCTATCTGGATTCCCGCGCTGCTGTGACAGATCTGCAGGATAGAATCCTTTAGCTCCGGCGCCATGATCTGTTCGTCGATTTTGTACTTGGAATGATTCTGCATGACCATTGATTCAAACTGTTTTGGCTCTCTTACGATGGTGCACTTTTTGTCAAGGGAATATGCATCTTCCAGGTATTCTATTTTTTCCTCTTTATATATTGCAATCTTCATCTTCAACGTTGCCTCAATCCCGATAACCCTTGGCTCACCGTCTTCATCCATCCGTATATCTGTAGAAATATCGTCCAGCTTTGCCTCCACATGGTGAAACATTTCCTCATCTGCACCAAAACACTCCACTTTTCCTTCGTACGGCACATTTTTCTCCACCCAGTCCAGTTTCCCTTCCACGGACTCGTAAAAAATAAACACAGAAAGTTCCCCGCTCATGGCCAGCATATCCTGTTCAAGTCTTGTGTCCAGTCTCCGGTTTTTTACATCTGTCCACAGAAGAGTGCCGATATTTTCTTTTGTACCCGGCACCTGCATCTCTTCTTTAATCCGGTATGTATCCCTTTTGTTTGTCGTCATGGTGAGTATCTCCATGTTCCCTTTTTTTCTGCACAGAGGAACATCCACGTCCACATCCACAGTGATCTCTTCATCTTTTGTCTGCGATGGA
The DNA here is from genome assembly GCF_002160325.1 of Lachnoclostridium sp. An181. Lineage (GTDB taxonomy): Bacteria > Bacillota > Clostridia > Lachnospirales > Lachnospiraceae > An181. Next base: position 4,624 of record NZ_NFKJ01000025.1, on the reverse strand, counting down.
AGGATCTCCAGTTCCACTACTGCTTTGATACTCAATTTTCTGGAGTGCACCATCACAGCCGAGAAATCCATCCTGCTTTCTTTCATCTGGAAATGCCCTTCCTCGTTTCCTTCAATGTAAACCATTTCCTCAAACGGCAGCGTTCCTTCCAGGGACGACATGCGTTCCTCAGCCTCGTCCGCTATGTAGAGCACCTGAAAACAAAGTTTTCCTGAAATCTTCAGATAGTTTTCCACCCGTTTCATCTCTTCTGTCTTTAACTCTCCCTCAGCCACAACAATGCGTTTCATATCCGGCTTTGAGTCCGGTACATTGTAGTCGTCGTCTATCATAAACTGATCTGTCACCGGTTTGCCGGTGTATCTTCCCTGAATCTGCTGCTTTCTTAATTCCATATGTTTCCTCCTTATTCAAACACTACATTTTTATCAATCCACTCCAGTTTCACAACCACATACGGGTATGTGGGATTGTCAGAAACCTCTTCTTCCTTCTTTGGCCCGTGCAGAATAGTATGAAAATAAATCGCGTTCTCCGTCTCATAGCACTGCTTTACTTCTATGCTGTATCCGCTCGTCTCCTGACGCCCATATCCTTTGGCAATGTAGAGATATCCCTTATCTGCATACGTGATTTTAAATCCATTCTGCTCTTTTTCTTCGATTTTTTCTTTCAGCTCTTCTGGAATCTCCTCCTCTCCAAGTACTGTAAACTCCAGATCCCTTAGTTTGTCCGTCTTCGTCTTCTGGACGGAACAAGCGGCCGCAAGGCAGACTATAAGGATCGTGATCACGCAAAGACTGATTTTTTTCATCGCTTTTCCTGCCTGATTCTTCTCCTTACATCATACACAGCATGGTTGTGAAAAATTCCAAAATCAGGTATAATATTTTTTATTACCATAAAAACAAAAAGGAGGAAAAGGTGAGGTGTTTTAACCCTTCCCCTCACCTTCAATGATTATGAATTTCGACACTGCACAAACTACCTATGAGCCGAAATCACGTTTGTCCGGCATCCTTCTTCACCCGACTTCCCTTCCTTCCCCTTACGGGATCGGGGAGCTTGGCAAAGAAGCATATGATTTTGTTGATTTTCTTGAAAAGGCGGGCCAGCATCTCTGGCAGGTTCTGCCGCTCACACACACAGGATTCGGCGATTCTCCTTATCAAAGCTTTTCTGCCTTTGCAGGTCAGCCTCTTTTGATCAGTCTGGACCATTTGATCGAATTAAAACTTCTCTCAATCGAAGATGTGTCTGACTGTCCGAAAGAGAACGACGATCACGTGGACTACGGAACATTGATCCCGTGGAAATACGCGCTTTTGAAAAAGGCATTTCTCCGCTATCTGACCACCTCGGACAAAATGCTTTTGGAAGAATATGACTCTTTCCACGAAAACAATGCCTTCTGGCTCGAGGACTATGCTCTTTTTATGGCCTGCAAGGATGCAAACGATGGGAAATCCTGGCTGGAATGGGAGGAGCCGTTCAAAAATCCGTCTCCTCTCGAAAAAAAAGAGCTGCGTGAAAAACTCAAAGAGGACGTATACTATTATAAATTTATTCAGTTTATCTTTTTTTTGGAATGGTACGAACTCAAGGCTTATGCCAATGAACATCGTGTGAAGATCATCGGAGATATCCCAATTTTCGTCTCCATGGACAGCGCTGACGTGTGGGCAAACAAACACTTATTTCAGCTGGACACAAAAGGATATCCGCTTGCTGTGGCCGGTGTTCCCCCGGACTATTTTTCCGCTACAGGACAGCTTTGGGGGAATCCTCTCTATGACTGGGATGTCCACAAGAAACAGAACTACCACTGGTGGATCGCCCGCCTGAAAAACCAGCTTGATATTCTCGACTATGTGCGGATTGACCATTTTCGCGGATTTGAGGCATACTGGTCGATTCCCTACGGAGATGAGACAGCCATCAACGGAAAGTGGCGCCACGGCCCAAAAGAAGATCTGTTTCTTGCAATCGAACGAGAGCTTGGTACAAATCTTCCGATCATTGCCGAAGATTTGGGCGTGATCACCCCGGAAGTGGAAAAGTTAAGAGACCGTTTCCATTTCCCTGGCATGAAAGTTTTGCAGTTTGCCTTTGAAGGAACAGGAGAGAGTTCTTTCCTGCCGCATCAGTTCACAACTACAAACTGTGTCTGCTACACAGGTACCCACGATAACGACACAACTGTGGGCTGGTATGAGACCGCCCTTCCGGAGTACAAAGACAAGGTAAGACGGTATATGAACACGGATGGAAGTTCCATTCATCTTGATTTTATCCGCACCTGTCTTAGCAGCATTGCCTCATTTGCGGTCTTTCCTCTTCAGGATCTTCTCGGCCTTGGAAAAGAAGGGCGCATGAACACCCCCGGCGTAGCCATGGACAACTGGAACTGGCGTTTCAGAAAAGATGCCCTGCAGGACTGGATGGCTGAGTACTTAAAGAATACTTCTCATTTGTATGGAAGATACTAGAAAGGATTATTTGACATGATTCGTTTTATCTTAGTCGCAACATTTTTGATATTGTTTTTGATCCTGACCATACCGGTTTTCCTCGTACTGTGGATCATCGGGCTTTTCAACCGTGAAAAGCGGGACATCACTTCCCTTCGCATTGTTCAGTGGGGGTTCCGCTGTATCTTAAAGATCACCGGTGTGCATGTCACAGTGATCGGCCAGGAGCGCGTACCTGACGAGCCTGTTTTATTTATCGGAAATCACAGAAGTTTTTTTGACATTCTTCTGACCTATTCCAGATGTAAACGCCTTACCGGATACGTCGCAAAAAAAGAAATGGAAAAAATCCCTCTTCTGTCCACCTGGATGAAATTTGTCTACTGTCTCTTTCTTGACAGGGATGACCCAAAGCAGGCGCTGAAAACCATTTTGGACGGGATTGACAGGCTGAAAAACGGCATTTCCGTCTGTATCTTTCCGGAAGGCACAAGAAACAAAGGGGAAGAGCTGAGTATGCTGCCATTCAAAAAGGGTGCTCTGAAAATGGCTGAGAGAACCGGCTGCGCGATCGTTCCAATGTGTATGAACAATACAGCTGAAATTTTTGAGAACCATTTCCCGAAAATCAAGAAAACTCATGTGATCCTGGAATACGGCCACCCGATTTATCCTGTGGATTTGGATAAAGACACTTTGAAACATCTGGACAAATACTGCCAGAATGTGATCCAGGAGACGATAAACCGAAACGCCTCACTTGTCTAGAGAGGACTTTTATTCTATAGGGAAGGCATAAAGACTTTTCTATAGCATGGAAAAAGGGGAGTGCGCAGCACTCGTTGCGCACTCCCCTTTTTTATCATAATTTGGAAATATAACTTAACAGCGAACTCTATTCAATTGTAATATATTTCTTTTCTTGCACCGCAGGACGGGTTTCTTTCTTTGGAATGCTCAGTTTCAAAATTCCATGCTTAAATTCACCCTTGATGTCATCCTGTGTGATATCCTCACCTACATAGAAACTTCTCTGGCAGGAACCCGCATATCTCTCACGTCGGATATAACGTCCGGTCTTTTTCTCCTTTTCTTCCTCATCAAGTCCCTTCTCGGCACCAATAGTCAGATATCCATTTTCCAGGGAAACTTTGACTTCATCTTTCTTAAATCCCGGCAGATCAATGATAAGTTCATAATCTTTTTCTGTTTCCCTTACATCTGTCTTCATTAGGTTTCTCGCCCTGTGTCCATACAGTTTTTTCTCCAACTTCCTCTCGTCTCTGTCATCAAAGAATGGAAATTCATTAAAGTTAAAGAAATCATCAAACAAATCATCACTGAATACTCTTGGCAGTAACATAAGTCATTCCTCCTTCATCTATTTTGCTTATGTCAACAAACTTTTTTGCTTATCTTTTATTTATCCTTCGATCGCAATATTTTTATGCTCTTCCACTGTAGGTTTTTTCTCCTTTTTCGGAATCGAAATCTGCAGGATACCGTTTTCATATTTTGCCTTCACATCCTCCTGTTTTACTTCGTCTCCTACATAGAAACTTCTGCTCATGGCGCCTGCATAGCGCTCCTGACGGAGATATTTTCCTTCTTTATCCTTCTCGTCTTTATTCAGACCTTTTGCTGCTGATATGGTCAGATATCCGTTTTCAAGCAAAGCCTTGATCTCCTCTTTCTTGAACCCCGGCAGATCAATGTCGACTTCGTACGCATCGTCCATTTCTTTGATATCTGTCTTCATCATGTTCTTCGCATGTTTTCCGTACAGTGGATTCTTTTTTCCAAAGAAATCTGTGTAAAATGGGAAGTTCATCCAATCATCATCAAATAAGTTTTCTCCAAAAATACTAGGCATCATCATAAGTCATATCTCCTTTCCAAATCTGTTTCCTGTTCATCTATGTCAAGCATCTCCGGATGTAATCCGAAGTTGCGTTCCCGGAACATTTCCGAAGGACTTTCTTTTTATCCCTCTTCCTTTGTTCTGTATGTACTATAACACGCATTATTAGCACTGTCAAGAGGCGAGTGCTAATTTTTTAAATATTTTTTTCGAAGCCTTAATTGAAAAAGTAAATGCAAGTTTTGAGGGATATAAAAGCCTCCTATTGCATTTGCTACTGCAGTAAGTCCTG
>NZ_NFKJ01000024.1 GCF_002160325.1 Lachnoclostridium sp. An181 | reverse complement strand
GTTTTGAAGGTGCATGAACCTTCGAGGAAGGAATGATCCTCCTTAGCTCAGTCGGTAGAGCACTCGGCTGTTAACCGAGTTGTCGTTGGTTCGAGTCCAACAGGGGGAGCTCGGACAGTATGCCCGTAAATGACAATTTAATGAGGCTCCTTGGTCAAGCGGTTAAGACATCGCCCTTTCACGGCGGTAACACGGGTTCGATTCCCGTAGGAGTCATTGGATGGCGCAGTAGCCAAGTGGTAAGGCAATGGTCTGCAACACCAGTATCCACCGGTTCAAATCCGGTCTGCGCCTTTTAAAAAGTCTGTATTTTACAGGCTTTTTTATTATTTCTTAAAGTTTTTTTGCCATATAAAATCTCTCCATTGGAATCATATGAAACATTCCAATGGAGAGATTTTTATTATGGCAATAAAAGTTTGAAATTGCTATTCCTGTACAGTAGCCAGAATCTGTTTCCGGTATGCTGTGGGACTGATTTTACAAAATTTCTGAAACAATCGATTAAAATATGGTACTTCTTCAAAGCCAAGTGCAAAGGAGATATCGTGCACCGATATATTTGGGTTTTCCAATAAAAAGAGTGAACGATGTATTTTTGACTGATTAATATGGCTCATAAGATTTATTCCGGTCTCAGTCTTAAATAGACGGCTTGTGTAGTTAGTACTCATATTGATATGCTCCGCTATCATAGACAAAGTAATTTTTTTGTCTATATTTGAATGGATATAGTCTTCAATTTCCAAAATTTCTTTTCGGACAGATAATCCTGATATTTTTGCTGGTTTTGAGGAAAGAAAATCCATTAGTTGGTTGAAACATCGGATATATTGTTTCAATGTGTGTGAATGATAAAATTCATCTTTAATTTTATCCGCCAGTTCATGCGATTCAGCCAGCAGGATTGTGTTGTGAAGCAACACGAATGAAAAGACCTGTTCCATAAAGTGGATGGTATTGGCCGGCAGATATTGTTGGGTTTTCAACTGCAAGACTTTTTTTGAAAAGATGGATTTGCATGCATAAAAATTTCCTTCATCCATGGCTTTTCTAAGTGCCTGGATTGTCTTTTTTGTATCGATTGCCTGATCGTGATAGTGTGTATGCTCCTCCCATTTCACAATTTCCCCCCAATTATGATACAAAATCTGCTTTTCAGCCTGCGGGATACTTAAAAGCAGGTTTGCAAACTGCTTACTGCTGCGGAATACCGGAGAAAGAAGAAATCCACAGTTGGCATTGGAATAAAAACGAAAATGTGTTTGCAGTGATTCTGTAATTGCAACAACAGATTTTGCAGTATCTAAATTAGCAGACTGCTGCGGAATGATGATAAAAACAGATGCAGCAGTAGAGTGCAGAATATGACATTCAGAACCTTTTGCATATTCAGATACAAGTTTCCACAATGTCTGGGTGAGGTTGCTGAACTCAGAAGATGAAATGCCAGAGTCCATGACAAGAAATATGTCAAGCATAAAATAAGGTTTTGACAGTAAGTGTTCTGCAGCGTGAGCTGGATCGTTCAAAGTATCTGACAGGATCGTAAGGTCATCTGCTGTTGGAAACAGGTTTTCTTTTTTGGATGACAGAGCAAAACGACTGTCCAGCCTGTATTTGATTCTGGAAAGACACTGGGAGAGGAGCGTCGGTGTAATGTCTGTTTTTACAATATAGTCACACACATGATTACGCAGTCCTTCAACAGCGTAAAGAAAATTCTGGGAATCGCTGAGAATAAGAATCTCTCCCTTATAACCGATATTTCTCACTGTTTTGATAAATTCGATCCCGTTCATATTCGGCATGATGATGTCCACAATGATTAAATGCGGATGACATTTTTGGACCATTTGGAGTGCATCAATACCGTCTTTTGCCGAATAGTCGGCGCAAAATCCTTCATTTTCCCATCGGATCATAGTTTTCAGGGAAATACGTACTTTTTTTTCATCGTCCACAATCAAAACTTTGTACATAATGCCTCCTTTCATCAAGCATGCATAAAGGTAAGAAAAGACACGATGCCTGAGACTGTATTTTTAAAAATAAGTTTTTACAAAACGATAAAATAGCTATTTTTAAATATAGTCTGATCAGACTATTTTGCTAGAAAAAAATATACAATATTGAAAAAGCAAAAGCAAGAGAAGAAAAATATAAAAGGACAATATGTATAAAAAATAGGACGAAAATATAAAATATTTAGACTGTATTACATGATGAAAGTGAAAAAAATAACAAATAAAACCAAATAGTTCAATAATGCATAAAAAATGTGCATGGACGGGAAAAAAGGCAAAGAGTATACTGCTCTTAAGACTAGGATGGGGTCCTAGACCAAGAAACTAAAAAGGAGGTGCCTGATGGGGAGGTTAACAAAACAGGGGATTAAAAAATCGGGAAAAGGAGAGGAAATGTATGAGAATGAAACAAAGACAAAAAAAATTGTTCGAAAAAGTTCTTGCATTCCTGCTGGTTCTGACAATGTGTGCAGGCATGCTGCCGGTACAGACATTGGCGGTAGAAAAGGACAAAGCCATTGCTCATAATGAGACTGTGGCTGATTGGAAAATGCAAAACTTTGGTTCAGACACTGACCTGACGATTCAGGATGGGTGGATGACTCCTGATGAGACAGGAGATGGAGTTCTTGTAGATTATGGTAAGATCTATCAGGACATTGGCGGCAATGTTGTTGTGTACGATAATGCTGCAAATATCTATCAGGACAGTATCCTGGAGTTTGATGTTACCGTGACAGGCGGACAGGCAAATAAGTATCAGGTTGCTTTTTTCCCGCGTTTCCAGAGTGGGAAGAACTGTGACGGTTTTGCCGTTGGCGAAAACGTTCAGCTGCAGCACAGTTACCAGATAAATGGACAGGAGGGCTGGCCGGGAGTAGACAACAATCTTGGCATGTCTTTTGAGGTTGACCAGACCTACCATATGAAGATGGTGACTGCCGGAAATACAATGTCTGTTTATGTGGGAGACAAACTTTTGACTTCTTTTGAGACAAGAAGTGAGATTACAGAAGGTAAATACGGATTCCGCATCTGGACACAGAGTGATGTAAAGACCGTGCATTTTGAAAATATCAAGCGTAGTGAGTATATTTCTTCCAAACTGGATAAAAAAGAGGAAATCATCAAATCTGATGACTGGGGAAAAGAAGATGTAGTGATCCCTGTTTCTTTTGGCAAAGACGATGCTGTGGATACTGTGAAAAACGGTGATCAGGAATTGATAAAAGGCACAGATTACACGATTGATGGAAGTGAAATTACTCTGAAAAAAGAATACATCGAAAAACAGGCAGACAGTTTTGCGCTTAATATTCTTTTTGTAAAGGGAAGTGAAGACAGGTTCCAGGTAACCAAACTGGATACGGCCATCAAGGAACATATCTGGACACCAGAACAGGGACTTGATGAATGGAACAAAATCGCAGGAAATGGTACATATACTCTGGAAGAGGACGGGCTGCACATTAAAGGGGAGACAAAGCTTATGAATACAGCATCTCCTTCTGTGATGAACGGCGAGATTGAGATGACATTTGACCAGCTTACAGATAACAATTATATAGGATTTCTCTTTGGAGCAAAAGAAGATGGAACATGGCAGGGTGTGATGAAGGACGATGATTATGTTCTGTCTCGCTGGTATTATCACAACAGTGATGGAAACAGAACAGGTTTCCATGGGGACGGCTCTTTCTTGCTTTCCCGCGATGGCGAGGCGGACACAAAACTGAAACTTCGTTTTCAGGGGCAGACATTGTCCATGTGGCTGGATGACCAGTTTATGTACACAGGAAGTGTCTCCCAGGTAAAAGACACCATGGGAAAAATGGGACTGCTCACAGGCTCTAAATGTGACATTGTAGTAAAGAAAGTGGTATTCCGCAATGTACTTCCGTTTATGGCTGAAACAGATGACAGTGGAGATAAGATCATTGCAAAAGACGGTATGAACGTTACTCTGGCAGATGATTTCCCAAGAGTAAAGGAATATGACCTGAACGGAAAGAAAATGAATGGAGCAGAGTTCAAGTACAACTATGTGACGATCAACTCTGTAGATTATCCTGCAACAGCAACAATTGCAAAAGAAAGTGATGATTCCATTACTTATACAGTGGAACCGGAAGGCTGCGGTGTAAAATTTGATGTTGTATTTACAGTTTTGCATAATCATATTTTGGATATGCACATTAAAAACATTGAAGAGCCTAAAGATGAACTGGTATATTCCATTGGATTGCCAAATCAGCCTTTGATCTCTGCAAACAGCAATCAGAGTGGAGCAAGGCTGGATGCATCAGGCTTTACAGAAGCTATGGGAGCCTTCCATAATTCCCAGCTTTCTGACTTCCATTACAATATCGGTGAAAAGAAAATTTCCAAGACAGCAGACGGAGTGGCAACAATTCCGGTGATCACTACAGATGAGCTTTCTGCATCCATGGCAAACAACGTATTGCTCAATATCCAGGAGTTCCGTTTCAGAGCATTTGATCTTGGGGACGGCAGTGTGTCAGCAGGATTCTGGAACAATGAATTTATGTACCGCGGTCTGGATGGAGAGAAACTCTTCCCAATCGCATCAGAGCCAGAGGAAGAAGATCTGTATTGCCAGATCATTCTCACAGAGGATACCAATGCGGATGGAACTATGGACTGGCAGGATGGAGCAAATGCTCTGAAAAATCTGGTAGGGGACAGAATTCCTGGCGGTGAAGATGCTGCCCGCAGTTTCTTTGAAGTTGGTTACAATTTTGTAAGTGAGGCTCAGCAGCCTTTTATCAAAGTAGGGGACAACCTGAAACGTATGTCCAACCTGATCGATGGTTTTGATCAGATTCTGATCCTGAAAGGATATGCGAATGAAGGTCATGACTCCGGACACGCAGATTATGATGATATCAATAAACGTGCCGGCGGAGCAGAAGATTTGAACGCGATGACAGAGGCCATCAAGGATATCAATGCCACATTCGGTATTCATATCAATCATACGGAAGCTTATCCTGAGGCAGAAATGTACAATGACCATGTAATTTCAAACAACAATGCATGGGCATGGATGGATCAGTCCAAGAATATCAGACGTGAAGTGGATATTTTGAACACAGCCGAAGGACAGCGCACCATGGATGAGCGTTTAAATTCTATGTTTGAGAAAGCGCCTGGCATTGATTTTGTGTATGTGGATACTTATACAGATGACCGCTGGTGTGAGACAAGACTGGCAAACAATCTGATTTCCAATGGCGCGATGATCGGTACGGAAAACCAGAATGACTTTAACCGTTATAATAGCTGGGTTCACTGGCCGGAGATCAATGCAAACTCCATGCATCATTTTGTTTACCATACACAAAAAGATGTTTACGGAAGCGCATCCAGCCCGATTTACTGGGGCGGATATGCGCGTGCAGAGTCTTTCATGTCATGGCAGCACAGAAACAATATCACTCCGATCGTAAAACAGTTTTATACAAATCAGCTTCCTCAGAAATATCTGATGTGCCATGAACTTTTGAAAGATGACGGCAGCACAGGTTATTTTGAAGGAAATGTGACATCTTCCAATTACCAGATCAGAAAAGATGGAAACCTTCTGACTGATGGACAGGGTAAAATTTTCATCCCTTGGTTTGATGAGGACAGCGAGACAAGAAATCCGGATGAAGCAGCGAAGATCTACCACTGGAATGATCAGGGCGGAGATACTACATGGACACTTCCGGAAAACTGGTCAAATTTAAGCAATGTATATCTTTATAAGACAACACAGACAGGAAAAGAACTGGTAGATACGATCGAAGTTGTGGACGGACAGGTGACCATCCACGCAGATGCGCAGACACCGTATGTTGTTTATCCGGGCGAGGCAGAGCCGGATACAACTAAATGGAGTGAGGGCAGCCCACTTGAAGACGGTTCCTTTAACAGCCGTGACTTCTCCATCTGGGAAAAATCAGGAGATGCTGACATTCAGTTCAATGATGACAGCAATGGAGTATCTATTTTGACAATGGGAGGAACAGAAGAAGGTGCTGTTTCTCAGACAATGGAAGGACTGATTCCTGGTCAGAAGTACCGTGCCGTAGTATGGGCAGGATCTGAGAATGGAAAGACAGCCCGCATTACAGTTGAGACTCCTGATGGAGAGACGCATATGAATTATGTGGATCAGATTGTCAGAGGAAATAACTGTTTTGACACCTATGCACAGGGAAAACGTGTGGAACGTGTATGGGTAGACTTTGTACAGCCAGAAGGCGAGACAACAGCAAAAATCACATTCTTGGCAGATGCATGTGAGAATAATAATGGTCAGGCAACATTTATGGAAAGCCGTCTTGTGAAGACAGCAGAACCGGATCTTCCGGAAGGATATGTGGCAAATGAAACATTTGAATATGTAGAACAGGGCGGAACCGGTATCTTTACTCCAGAAGGAGGCGGAGATGGTGGATATCATCTTTCCCATTACACAGAGTATACAGATGACGCGATCAACATCAATGGAGAATGGTCACTGAAAATGTACGGTTCAGGCAGCGCTAATATGCGTACATATCCGGCAACCATGCGCCTGGAGCCAAATACAGAATACAGTATGGAATTTGATGCTTTAGGTTATGGAAATGTTACGGTAGAATCTGAGTCAAATAGTGCAGATAAACCTCTGACAGATACATTTGAAGAGGGACATAATACGTATACATTTGTGACAGGAGACAAAACAGATTATATTGTCCGCATTGCAGATGGTTCCAATAAAGTACTGGATAACTTTAAAGTGTACACAGTGAATGATCCGACAGCGCCGTCTGTTCCGGGAGGTTTGACAGTAAATGCAAAAGATGGAGGAATGGATTTGTCCTGGGAAGAGGCCGTGGATGAGGATACAGGCGTAAGTGCATACAATGTTTATCGTGACGATAAATTGATCGCCACAGTTACAGAAACAAACTATCGCGATACAAATGTGAGTGAGTACACGACATACAGTTATCAGGTATCCGCAGTGAATGCAGGGAAAACAGAGAGTGAAAGAAGTGAAATCGTCAAAGGATACAGCGGAACAGATTTAAGTGCTCCGAAGATTGTTTCTGCAAAACTTGACGGAACAACCCATATTGCGATTGTGTTTAACGAAATGCTGGATAAGAAGTCTGCAGAAAACATTTCCAATTACACATTGTCAGATGGCGCCAAGGTTTCCAAGGCACAGCTGCAGGAAGACGGAAAAACAGTAAATCTGACAGTTGCCGGATTGCCGATAAACAAGGCATTCCTTGTAACAGCAACAGGGGTACAGGATGTATCTGTTGCAAAGAATGCATGTACAGGAGAGAGTCCGGTACAACTTTCTGTTGTATCACGTTACTTTAAGTTTGACGAGGAAGACGCAGAAGCTGCATATGATTCCACAGGACAGGAAAATGGAGTCAAGACAAATGTCGGTGTTGCAAATGAGGGCTTCAATGGAAATGCAGGAGATTTCAATACAAACGGCGGCGTACAGATTTCCGGAAAAGTGTTGACAGATGCTCCGGAGTGGACATTCTCTGCATGGATCAACTGGGATGGAAATCCGACAGAATCTCAGACGATCATGGGAAATGATGTCAGCGGATCCCCTACTGCTGGTATGTGGTTCCATATTCGTACAGATAAAAAACTTTGGGCATCACCTTATGATGGCTCCAGAGGCGTGGATCTTACAAGCTCACAGACCGTTCCTGTCGGTGAATGGACACATGTGGCAATTACATTTAAAGATAAAGAATTTGTAATGTATTTCAACGGAAAAGAAACTGCCCGTGCAAAATTCGATACTTATCCAGACAGCGTCACAAATCCGGTGAACATTGGAAGTCATTATAACAGCGGCAGCTCTATGCTCCATGAGTTTGGCGGTATGATCGATGAAGCGAAGATTTATCGAGTGGCTCTGAATGCCGAGCAGATAGAAGAAGATGCTTTGAATACAAAATTCCGTCCTGAGACCGTTGGCGCTCACTTTGTTGTAAACAAAGCATCATCTGACGATCTTGGTATCGCGGTTGTGCCAAATGCATATACATTGAGCAGAGTCACTTTGGATGGTAAAGAGGTTGATGCTCAAAACTATGTTATGAGCGAAACAATGCTGACTGTTAAAAATGCATATCTTGTTTCACTTGAGGCGGGACTTCATAAGATAGAACTTGTGTTTGAAAACACTTTGGGAAATACTGAAACGGTAGAACTTGATTTGACTGTGATTGAAGGAAACAAGATTGTGGATAAGAGCAAACTGTATGAACTGCTCTCAAAGGTATCCGATCTTTCCAAAGAAGATTACACAAACGAAAGCTGGATGGCACTGTCACATGCAGTAAAAGCTGCACAGAAAGTATTTGAAAATCGTGATGCATCACAAGAAGAGGTCAATAATGCACAGACAGCGCTTGAGAAAGCGATGGGGGCACTTGAAGAAAAAGGTCTCTCCACAGACGTTCTGGAATATGCAATTGACCTTGCAAAGAGTGCAGACACAGAAGGTGTGATTGATTCTGTGAAAGCAGCCTTTGAACAGGCGCTTGCAGACGCAGAACAGATGCTTGCAGATGTAAACGCAGGCGTTACAGGAATCACACAGGCAGATGTGGATACATGCTGGCAGAACCTGATCAAAGCAATGCAGTACCTCTCCTTCAAACAGGGAAATAAAACAGACCTTGAAAAAGTCGTTGCCCTGGCAGCAGATATTGAGGGAAGATTAGATTCCTACCTGGACGACGGAAAACAGGCATTTACAGATGCACTTGCAGCTGCAAGAGAGACTTTGGCAGATGGAGATGCAATGCAGGAGGAAGTAAACCAGGCATGGAGAGGTCTTCTTGAGGCAATGGCGAACTTGAGACTGAAACCGGATAAGAGTGCATTAGAGACTTTGATCAATGAGGCATCCGCACTTTCTGAAGATGCATATGAGGCAGAAAGTTTTGGAGCGATGAGAACAGCGCTTGCAAAAGCGCAGGAAGTATTTGCTGACGAAACTGCAGACCAGATGGCAGTGACAGTAGCAGAAGAAAACCTGAAAGATGCAGTTGCAAAACTGGTACCAGTATCTGGGGGAGCGAAAGCTGACAAGAACGATACGGTAAAAGAGTCAGCGGACAAACAGGCGAATGCAGCCGGAACAGCGGATACAGCAACGACAGTAAACGCAAACCATGCGGCAAAATCTGCGAAGACAGGAGATGCGGCAAATCCGATGGCAGCGGCAGCCATGATGGCAGCAGCGATAGCAGCGGTGGCTGTGGTTCGGAAAAAACGCAGATAGGGAAAAGAGAAATAGAGAATAAATAGTGGCAACGTTATGGCAAACCGTGGCGTTGCCACTTTGTTTTTATGAAAATAAATTGTTAGATCAAAAACAAAATGGAGAGCAAAAAAGAAACTAATACTAAAATATTATCCAATATTTTGATAAAAATATTGTATTTATATTTTTATCCGATTTTTGTTCACTATAATACGTTTATGTGCATGAGATGTTGAATTCAAATTGGTGATACTGTATGTTTTTATTATAAAAATATAGACCACTTAGTTTAAAATTATCAAATGGGAAGGGGAGAAAAAGGAAGAGAGAAGAAAAAAGTATAATTTATTACGAGGAAAACAAGAAAAATCAGTAAAAAACACAAAACGAAAAGGAGGAAAAGCGTGTGAAAAGAAAACATGTCTCAAAAATTATGGCATTGTTTTTAGCAGGAACCATGGCGGTTACGATGTTGCCAGTGCAAAGCCTGGCAAAAGAGTCTTCGGCTTATAGTGAAACCAAGGCGAGCATGGATGTGGACGGCTGGGTCCTGCAAAGGCAGAGCGAAGACACCAATGTAGAGATTCAGGATGGCTGGATCGTAGCAGATGAAGACGGAAACGGTGTGACGATTGATTATGGAAAGATTACGCGGGATACCGGAACTCAGGGCTGGGTGGTTTATGACAGTGATGAGCCATATTATAAAAATAGTTCCCTGGAATACGATATTACTTTTACGGATTCAGAAGACGGTGATTGGATTGCGACAGCACTGGCCACGAGAGCAACAAGCGGAAAAAATTATGAAGGATTCGCCATTACAAATGGAGCAGGCCTTGAGAGGACCGGGCGTAGAGATGGAGTAGAGTCTTATGCGGGGATCAGCAATCTTCTCGGAACAAGATTTGAATACAACAAAACGTATCATCTGAGAATGGAAACACTGGAAAACAATATTACCGTTTATCTCACTCAGGATGACAAAGAAGAGAAACTGACTTCTTTTGAAAGCCCGATCGGATTGGAAGAAAGTTCCTTTGGATTGCGTATTTGGAGGGGCGGAAAGAAAATTAAGATAGACAACATAGAGAGGAAAGAACTTGTGAATTCTTCTTTGGAAAGTGGAGTTAAGCAAGTTGACAAAGAAGAATGGGGAAACACGGATGTAGCCGTGCCGGTTTGTTTTGGAAACGGAGATTCTATTGTTTCTGTTGCGAATGGAGAAAACATATTGAATGCCGGTACCGATTATGAGGTGAAAGACAGCCAGCTTATTTTGAAAAAAGAATACATTGCCAGTCAGAACGATAATTTCCAGCTGCAGATTTCTTTTGAAAAGGGCAGCAGTGCATCCTTATGGGTTGTGAAATATAACCCGGATAGTGCAAAGGAATATATCTGGACTCCTGACCAGGGTATTGGTATGTGGAAGAGCGTAGATGGAAACGGTACATACACACTTGAAGATGATGGCATGAGAATGGTGGGCCGAAATGTTTTGATCAATGAGCAGGCTCCTGCATCAGTAAATGGCGAGATAGAGATCACATTCGAGTTGTTTGATGATGACGGTGTAGGCGGCATGGGAGGTCTTTTCAGAGTAGATCCGTTGAAAAACAGCTGGCAGGGAATTGCCAATGTAAATGGATGCGAAATGTGGGGATTCCTGAATTCCGATGGTAATAAACAAGAGCTTATCAATGACGGAACAACATTCTTATCCCGTGACGGAGTAAAAGACTATAAGTTAAAAGTACGGTTTGAAAATGATTCTGCCACAATTTGGCTGGACGATCAATTGATGACAACTTCCGATGTCAGCCAGATGAAAGAAACAATGGGGAATATGGGACTGTATTTGGAAGATGACGGGGAGATTTTGGTGAAAAAGGCCGTATTTCGTGAAATCAATCCATTGAAAGAAGAAACCGAGGAGAGAGAGACAGTATCCATAACAAATGATGGGCTAAAAGTCAATTTAGACGAAGATTTCCCACGTGTCGCGGAATATGAATTAAATGGCAAAAAAATGGATGGTTCCAGAGTTCGTTATAATTATGTAACCATTAATACTGTAAATATTCCGGCAACTGCGCAGATTGTAGAACAGGATGAAAATTCTGTAAGATATCATGTGACTCCGGATCCGGAAAAGACAGGCGTGACATTTGACGTGGTATTCCAGGTAAAGGAAGACCAGATTTTGGAAATGTTGTTCCAAAACATTGAGGAGCCAAATGGAGAACCGGTAAATTCCATCAGCCTTCCAAGACAGCCGCTGATTTCTGCAAGCAGCGACCAGGAAGGAGCGTCACTGGATGCCAGCTGGATCAATGGAACTGCAGGAGGATTCAGTGATATTCACGAAACAATCAGTGAGAAGAAAATTTCCACAACAGCGGATCGGGCTGTGACCATTCCGATCATTTCCGCAAACGGACTTTCCGCAGCCATGTTTAACAATGTATATGTGGACAGAAAAGAATTTTCATACCGTGCATTTAATCTTCCTGATGGAAATATCAGTGCAGGATTCTGGAACAGTGATTTCATTTACCGTGGACTGGACGGAGAGAAGGTATTGCCGTTTGAGTCTGAGCCAGAAGAAAAAGATCTGTACTGTCGCGTTGCGATTACAGAAGATACAAATGGAGACAATGAAGTAAACTGGCAGGATGGGGCAAATGTACTGAAAAAGCTGACAGACGGCGTGATTCCTGGAAGTGAGGATGCAGCTCGCAGGTTTTTCCATGTTGGTTACAATTTTGCCAGTGGTGCACAGCAGCCATTCTTGAAAGTTGCGGACAACATGAAACGTCTTTCCAACTATATGGACGGATTTGGACAGAATCTGATTTTCAAAGGATATGCAAATGAAGGGCATGATTCCGGACATGCGGATTATCAGGACGTCAATAAACGTGCAGGCGGTGCGGAAGATATGAATGTAGCTATTGCAGAAGCAGATAAGATCAATTCTGATTTTGGTATTCATATCAATGCGTATGAGGCTTATCCAGAGGCAAAAATGTACAATGATCATGTGATTTC
This sequence comes from Lachnoclostridium sp. An181, assembly GCF_002160325.1. Taxonomy (GTDB): domain Bacteria; phylum Bacillota; class Clostridia; order Lachnospirales; family Lachnospiraceae; genus An181. Next base: position 15,979 of record NZ_NFKJ01000024.1, on the reverse strand, counting down.
CAACCGTACAGGCTGGGCATGGATGGATCAGGCATCGTGTATCCGTCGTGACGTAGACTTGCTGGACGGCACATTTGATGACAGATTGAACAAATTATTTGAGCAGACACCTGACCTGGACTTTGTATATGTAGACTGCTGGTGGGGAAATCGATGGGATCAGCTGAAACTGATCGGCAACCTTCTTGGCAACGGAGCTGAAAAGTTTGCAACAGAAAATGGAAAAGACATGAACCGGTTTAATTCATGGGTACATTCCACAGCTACAGATGCAAGCTCTATTCACCACTTTGTTTATCACACACAGAAGGATGTGTATAATTCCAGTCCTATTTACTGGGGTGGATATAATCGTGCAGTATCTATGATGTCCTGGCAGCACAACAATAACATCAATTCACTGGTAGAGCAGTTCTATACAAATCAGCTGCCGCAGAAATATCTGATGTGCCATGAAGTGCTGAAACAGACAAATGATTCTGCAACATTTGAAGGAAATGTAACTTCCGGAAATTGGGTGATCACAAAAGACGGCAATAAGATCACAGATGGCCAAGGCAAGATCTTTATCCCTTGGTATGCAGAGGACAGCGAGACAAAGAATCCGGATGAGGCAGCAAAAATTTACCATTGGAACAATGACGGCGGGGAAACAACATGGATATTGCCGGAGAACTGGACAAATCTTGAAAATGTATATCTGTATCAGACAACACAGACAGGAAAGCAACTGGTAGATACCATTGACGTGAAGGACGGGCAGGTGACGATCAATGCAGATGCAAGAACTCCATACGTGGTCTATCCGGGAGAGGCAAAAGCGGACAAGACAGAGTGGAGCGTTGGAAGCCCAATGAAAGATACTGGATTTAACAGCCGTGATTTCTCCATCTGGAATAAGAGCGGAGACGCTGATATCCAGTTCAATGATGATGGAAATGGTGTATCAATCCTGACAATCGGCGGAACAGAAGAAGGCGCCGTTTCTCAGACCATGGAAGGTTTGGTTCCTGGACAGAAATACCGCGTAGCAGCATTCGTGGGAGCAGAGAATGGAAAAACAGCACGTGTTACAGTGGAAACACCGGATGGAAAGACATACGAAAATTATCTGGAACAGGTAGGGCTGACAAATCAATATTTTGACAGTTATGCAAAAGGAAAAAATGTACAGAGAATGTGGGTAGATTTTGTACAGCCAGAAGGAGAGACAACAGCAGTCGTAAAACTTTCCGGTAATTCCTGCGACAATGCAGATGGCAAAGTGACATTTATGGAGACTCGTATTGTGAAAACAAATGAGCCGGATTTATCAGAAGATTATGTGGCAAATGAAACATTTGAATATGTAGAACAGGGAGCCTATGGTATTTTCAGTCCTGAGCGTTCTGCAGACGGAGTACCGCATCTTTCTGAGACACACCTTCCATATACAAGCGACACAATCTCAGGTGATTGGTCTTTGAAATTATATGGCGAAAACGGACAAGGAGAAGTGACTGTGCGCACGAGCCCTGCTACAATGCGCTTGATGCCAAACACAGAATATGAAATGGAATTTGATACTCTTGGAGATGGAACTGTATATGTACAGTCTGAATCAGATGGAAATGATAAAGTGCTTACAGGAAGTATCAAAACAGGACATAATACATTTACATTTATCACAGGCGATAAAGACGATTATATTGTACGTATCGAAAGAGGAAGAGTTCTGGACAACTTCACAGTCAAAGAAGTGATCATTGACAGAACAGCTCTTGAAACACTTGTGGAAGAGGCCAAAGCAGTAGATGAATCTGCATATACAAAAGAATCCGTGGAATATTTAAACGCAGTGATCAAAAAAGCAGAAGAACTTTTGGAAACAGAAACAGATGAAAATGCACTGAAAGAAATGTACTATGAGCTGGCTGACGCGATAGATGCGCTTGTAGAAATTGTGGACGGATATGGACGGATTGAATTTGAAAATGCAAATTCCTATACACAGGAGAAAAATCCGGATGTTGGAGTAGGAACAAGTGCGGAACCGGCAGATGGTGGTATTGTAATGGGATTTACATTTGACGGTGCATGGTATCAGTTTGATGCTGTGGATTTTGGAAACAAAGCGCCGAAGAATATCACAGTCAGATATTCAGGTACATATAATTGTTTTGACGATGCAAGAGTGGAAATCCGTCTTGGTGACAAAGATGGAGAGGTGATTGGGACTGTCAATACTCCGGAAACAGGAGACTGGAGCAATTATGTTTCCGTGACAGCAGATATTGACCCGGCACAGGCACAGAAACTGACAGGTATGCAGTCTATCTGCCTTGTACTTAGAGGAACAAGAACAAGCGGTAAGACATACGTTGGAAATTACAACTGGATTGAATTCACACCAGGAGAAGAGAGAGTAGAACTTTCCACAGACGTTCTGGAATATGCGATCGAACTTGCAAAGAGCGCAGATACAGAAGGTGTGATCGACTCTGTGAAAACAGCTTTTGAACAGGCACTTGCAGACGCAGAACAGATGCTTGCAGATGTAAACGCAGGTGTTGCAGGAATTACACAGGCAGATGTGGATACGTGCTGGCAGAACCTGATCAAAGCAATGCAGTATCTGTCCTTCAAACAGGGAAATAAAACAGACCTTGAAAAAGTCGTTGCTCTGGCAGCAGACATTGAAGGAAGACTGGATTCCTATATGGATGATGGAAAACAGGCATTTGTAGATGCACTTGCAGCTGCAAGAGAGACATTGACAGATGGAGATGCCATGCAGGATGAAGTCAATGAGGCATGGAGAGGTCTTCTTGAGGCAATGGCGAACTTAAGACTGAAACCAGATAAGAGCGCGTTAGAGAGCCTGATCAATGAGGCATCCGCACTTTCTGAAGATGCATATGAGGCAGAAAGTTTTGGCGTGATGAGAACAGCACTTGCGGGGGCTAAGGAAGTATTTGCTGATGAAAATGCAGATCAGAAGGCAGTGACAGCAGCAGAAGAAAACTTAAAAGATGCAGTTGCAAAACTGATACCGGTATCTGAAGGAGCGAAAGCTGATAAGAACGATACTATCAAAGCAACAGCAGACAAACAGGCGAATGCACTGGGAACAACTGCTACAACAACAAAAGCAAATGCAAACAATGCAGCAAAATCTGCGAAGACAGGAGATGCCACAGATCCAATGGCAGCTGTAGCAATGATGGCAGTGGCTATGGCAGCAGTTGTTGTAGTTTGGAAGAAACGCAGATAGGGAAAAGAGAGAGTAAAAGAATAAAAGGAGCTCTATGTGAACGGTGCTACCATTCGCAAAGAGCTCTTTTCTTATCTTTGATTTTCCCTTAACTTGTCAAGTAAAGAGAGCACATCATTTGGTTTTAACACCTTTCCGGTTGAGACAACCTTTTTATTGACAACAAGTGCGGGCATACTCATCACGCCATATTCCATGATTTTTTGCATATCGATAATATATTCTACCTCTACGGAAAGCCCCATTTTCTTTATGGCTTGTTTTGTGTTTTCATACTGGTCATGGCAGGATTTACAGCCCGTTCCTAATACTTTGATAGAATAGATTTTCCCATTGTCTGCAGCAGAGCAGCTGGCGGATGCAGTAGTTTCTGCTTTCTTTTTCTTTCCAAATTGAAATAATGACATCATGATAATCTCCTGAATTTTAAACGATCCAATATTGCATTACATTGAAGAAATATCCCACAATGACGATCCCGCCTGTACAGATTGCAATAAAAATGCCCAGTAGTTTTGGTTTCACTGCCTTGCGCAGCATGATCATGGAAGGAAGGGACAATGTAGTCACTGCCATCATGAAGGACAAGACAACACCGAGTAGAGCGCCTTTTGACAATAATGCTTCTGCGATAGGGATTGTACCGAAAATATCCGCATACATCGGAATGCCCACGAGCGTGGCAAGAATTACACCAAACGGATTGTTGTCGCCAAGTGAGTTTACAATAAAATGTTCCGGAATCCAGTTGTGAATGATTGCACCGATTCCTACACCGATGAGAATGTATGGGGTAACTTTTTTTACGGTTTGGATAACCTGTTCCCACGCATATCTTAGACGGTCTTTGAAATGGAGTTCTTCTTGTGGAACATCCATGTCGTGACCAATTCGGATATATTCTTCTACCTGATCATCAAGGCGTAATTTTTCAATCAATGTGCCTCCTATAACGGCAATGATCAAACCCAATATCACATATAGGACAGCAACTTTCCAACCGAAAATACTCATCAGCAAAACAAGGCTTCCCAGGTCAACCATTGGCGAAGAAATCAAAAAAGAGAATGTAACACCGAGCGGCAGACCTGCGCTTGTAAATCCGATAAATAACGGAATCGACGAGCAGGAACAAAAAGGAGTCACCGTACCAAGTAAGGCGGCGATGATATTTGCCCAAATACCTTGAAATCTGCCAAGTATCCGTTTGGTCCTTTCTGGCGGGAAATAACTTTGGATATAGGAAATGATCAAGATTAAAACGCCGAGCAGTATCATGATCTTAATCGTATCATAGATGAAAAATTGAATGCTGCCGCCGATTCTGCTTGAGGTATCCAGACCGCAGGCATTTAAAATGAATGCGACAAGCCGATTAAGCCAGCCCATCCCTAAAACTTCAGTCTGAAAAAAATCCCATGTTGTTTTTACTGTTTCCATAAAGAACTCCTCTCATATAGTCATATTGAAATATATCTATTTAAAATCTTTAATGTAAGTCGTGTCAAAAAGTATTTTCTTCAATTACTTTTCATGACACGACTTGTTTTTACATTCTATAGCAAATGATGTGAGGGCCTGCAAACATTCTTCGGCTTGTTTTACGCCTTTTTCTGAAATGGAGTAATACATCCATTTTCCTTCTTTGCGGCCAATGACAATCCCGGAATCACAAAGAATTTTCATATGATGAGAAAGCGTAGGCTGTGTAACATTGATTTCTTCCAATAGTTTACAGGCGCATTTTTCGCCAGTACGAAGCAGCTTTATTATTTTAATACGGTTTTCATCGCAAAATGCTTTAAAGATTCCCGCTATTTTCTTTTCATCCATATAATCTCTCACCCCACATAGATTGATATCCCTGTGATAGTATATAGAATACATAGATATTTGTCAATGTGTTTTTGAAAATATAACAAGTTTTGAACAAAACCAAATAGTATAAAAAAAGGGCGATAATGTGGATGGAGTAAAAAAGTGAAAGTTGTATACTGATAGTACCACGTATACTGGCAAAAATAGGCGAAAAGAAAGGAGGGAAAGAAAAGGCCATACCACAAACGTGTATTTAGCAAGGAATAGTATGGAAGGAGGAAGAATCGTGAAAAAGAATTTTTACTCAAAAATGATGGCAGTATGTTTGGCCGGAGCCATGGCAGTGACAATGGTACCGGTGCAGACACTTGCAAAAGAGTCCGCAGTATATGAAGAGAGAAAAACGGATGCGGACGGCTGGGTGCTCCAAAGGCAGAGTGAGACCACCAACATGGAACTTCAGGATGGCTGGATCGTGCCGGATGAAGACGGAAACGGCGTGACGATCGATTATGGAAAAATTGTAAGAGATACCGGAAACCAGGGCTGGGTCGTGTATGACAGTGATGAACCGTACTATAAAAACAGTTCCCTGGAATACGATATTACCTTTACAGATTCCGAGGATGGAAACTGGATCGCCACAGCGCTGGCTCCAAGAGCAACGGACGGTAAAAACTATGAAGGATTTGCTATCACCAATGGGACAGGCCTGGAGCGCACGGGCCGGAGAGATGGTGTGGAAACCTATGCAGGAGTCAGCAACCTTGCAGGCGTAAATTTTGAGTACAACAAAACATACCATTTAAGAATGGAGACGGTCGACAGCAATATTACGGTGTATGTCACAAAGGATGGCAAGGAAGAAAAATTAACTGCCTTTGAAAGCCCGATCGGACTTGAGGAAAGTTCCTGGGGATTTCGTATTTGGAGAGGCGGAAAAAAGATCAAAATCGATAATATTGAGCGTAAAGAGATTGTAAACTCAGACCTTGGAAAAAGTGTTGCGCAGATTCCAAAGGATGAATGGGGAAAAGAAGATGTATCCGTACCGGTACAGTTTGGAAATGGAGACAGCATTTCTGCCATTTTAAATGGGGATCATAAACTGGTGGAAGGACAGGACTATACTGTAGCAGAAGGTGCGCTGGTTCTGAAAAAAGAATACATTGCATCTATGGAGAACAGTTTCCGGCTGCAGGTTGAATTTGCAAAGGGAAGTACTGCCACATTGCATGTGATGAAGTACGATCCATATGAAGAGGTGGAATATGTCTGGACACCGGATCAGGGTATTGACATGTGGAAGAGCCTGGAAGGCGATGGAACTTTTGAACTGCAGGAAGATGGAATGCGCGTGACAGGACGTAATTTCCTGATTAATGAGCAGGCGCCTATTGCAGTCAACGGAGAAATCGAAGTGACATTTGAATTCCTTCATGACAATTGGACAAAGGATACGAAAGCACATGGTTTTGGATGTCTTTTCCGTGCTGATCAAATTAACAAGTCATGGCAGAATGTTTCTGTGCAGGGATATGTCAGCAGCCAGCCAGTGTGGGCGTTTACAAACAGTGACGGGGCATCCAAAGAGCTTTTGATGGATGGAGACGTACTGCTTTCCCGTGATGGAGTAAAGGATTACAAGATCAAGGAACGTTTTGAGGATGATTCCATGACTATATGGATGGATGACCAGTTTGTACATACAGCAGGTGTGGAACAGGCAGAAGCAGTTCCTGGAAACATGGGTATCATGATGGATGGAACAGAAGGCGACATCCTTGTGAAAAAGGTTGTATTCCGCGAAGTAAAACCTTTCCAGGAAGAGACGGGAGAACGCAAGACAACAAAGATCACAAAAGATGGATTGACTGTAAATCTGGATGAGAACTTCCCAAGAGTTGCAAATTATGAACTGAATGGAAAGACAATGAATGGCGCTGAACTTCGCCATAACTATGTGACGATCAACACGGTCAATATGAAGGCGACAGCTGAGATTACAAATCAGACAGAGGACTCCATAACTTATCATGTGACTCCGGATCCGGAAAAAAGCAAAATTACGTTTGATGTGGTATTCAACGTAAAAGAGGATCAGATCCTGGAGATGCTCATCACAAATGTTCAGGAGCCAAAAGACGAACTTTTGTACTCTGTAGGATTTCCAAAACAGCCGATGATTTCAGCAAACAGTGCACAGCCAGGTGCAAAACTGGATGCAAGCTGGATCTTCAAAGGACCTGGAAACTGGGGTGTACAGGACATCCACAAGACAATCGCGGACAAGGATATTTCCCTGACAGCGCCATATGCAGTAAATATTCCGATCATTACAACAGATGAATTATCCGCAGCTGTTTTCAACAACGTATATCTGGATGGAGATGAATATCTGTACGGTGCATTTGAACTTCCGAATGGCGAAGTTTCCGCAGGTTTCTGGAACAATGAGTTTATGTACCGCGGACTGGATGACGAGAAGGTACTTCCATTCGTAGCTGAGCCGGATGAACAGAATCTGTACAGCCGCGTTGCAATCACAGAGGATACAAACGGCGACAATCAGATGGATTGGCAGGACGGTGGAAATGCACTGAAAAAACTGACAAAAGATGCGATCCCAGGAGGCGATGAGGCGGCACGCCGTTTCTTCCACGTTGGTTACAATTTTGCCAGCGGTGCACAGCAGCCATTCTTAAAAGTTGCAGACAACATGAAACGTCTTTCCAACTATATGGATGGATTTGGACAGAATCTTGTATTTAAAGGATACGCGAACGAAGGATATGATTCCGGACATGCGGATTATGAGGATGTCAACAAGCGTGCCGGAGGAGCAAAGGATATGAATGTTGCCATTGCAGAGGCAGACAAGATCCATTCTGATTTTGGTATCCATATCAACAATGCGGAGGCATATCCTGAGGCAAAAATGTATAACGACCATGTAATATCCGGTTTGAATGGCTGGAGATGGATGGATCAGTCAAAATACATCCGCCGTGAAGTGGATATGCTGGAAGGAACATTTGATGCAAGACTGGATAAGTTGTTTGACCAGACTCCTGACCTGGATTTTGTTTATATCGACTGCTGGGAAGGAGACCGATGGGAAGAATTAAAACTTGTCGGAAATATGCTCAGGAATGGTGCGGAAATGTTTGGGACAGAGAATGCTCCGGACTTGAACCGTTTTGGCGTATGGGTTCACAGCACAGGCGGAACAAGTACAAACGGAATTCATCAGTTTGTATATAACACACAGAAGGATATCTATCCGTCAAGTTCCATTTACTGGGGCGGATATAATCGTGCGGTATCTATGATGTCCTGGCAGCACAACAACAATATCAATTCATTGGTAGAACAGTTCTACACAAACCAGCTGCCACAAAAATATTTGATGTGCCACGATGTGTTGAAACAGACAAATGATTCTGCAACATTTTCAGGTAATGTGACATCCGGAAACTGGATCATCACAAAAGATGGAAATAAAATCACAGACGGCCAGGGCAAGATCTTCATTCCTTGGTACGATGAGGACAGTAAGACACAGAATCCGGACGAGGCAGCAAAAATCTACCACTGGAACAGCAATGGCGGAGAAACAACATGGGCACTGCCAAAGAGCTGGTCAGATTTAAGCAATGTATATCTTTATAAAACAACACAAAATGGCAAGACATTGGTTGATACCATTGATGTTGTGGATGGACAGGTAACAATCAACGCAGACGCAAAAACTCCATATGTGGTTTACCCAGGAGAGGCAAAAGCGGACAACACAGAGTGGAGTGTTGGAAGTCCAATGAAGGATACTGGATTTAACAGCCGCGATTTCTCTATCTGGAACAAGAGCGGGGACGCTGACATTCAGTTTAACGACGATGGAAACGGTGTATCTATCCTGACGATCGGCGGAACAAAAGAAGGTGCAGTATCTCAGACAATGGAAGGACTGGTACCTGGACAGAAATACCGCGTTGTAGCATTCGTGGGAGCAGAGAACGGAAAGACAGCACGCATCACGGTTGAGACACCGGATGGACAGACACATGAAAATTATATTGATCAGGTGATCATGAGCAATCAGTACTTTGACAACTATGCAAAAGGAAAAATGGTCCAGAAAATGTGGGTAGACTTTGTACAGCCAGAAGGAGAGACAGTAGCAGTTGTCAAATTTTCTGCAGATGCATGTGACAATGAGGCAGGCAAAGCAACCTTTATGGAAACCCGTATTGTGGAGACAAAAGAGCCGGATCTTCCGGAAGGATATGTGGCAAATGAGACATTTGAGTACATTGAACAGGGTGCATACGGAATCTTTAACCCAGAGCGCTCCGCAGACGGTGTACCGCATCTTTCCGAGACCCACCTTCCATATACAACCGATACGATTTCAGGAGACTGGTCATTGAAATTATATGGACATTATGGACAGGGAGATGTGACAGTTCGCACAAGCCCAGCGACTATGCGCCTTTTGCCAAACCGTGAGTATGAAATGGAATTTGATACACTTGGAAGCGGCAAAGTATATGTACAGTCTGAAACTGACAGCTCCGATCAGGTATTGAGCAAGGACTTTGCAGCAGGACACAGCAAATTTACATTTGCAACAGGCGATAAGACAGACTATATCGTGCGCATTGAACGTGGACAGGTATTGGATAACTTCTCTGTAAAAGATAACGGAGAACCAGTGATCATCCGTACAGAATTCCCGAAAACAGCAAACTCTATCACAGAGCTGATGGAAAGTCTGCCGGACACATTGGAAGTGGAAGTAAAAGGTGTGGTAAGTGAAACACCGGTTGTATGGAATGAATGCACAGAAGATGAAGATTTTGCCGGTTACTATACAGTCATTGGTAAACTTCCAAAATTCGACAACAAAGAGATCAGTTTCGATGTTGCAATCAATATTGTGACAGTGGAGGCAGAGGATTATACAGCCGAGAGCGGTACACAGTTTGAGGATGATCCTCCGACTTATGTAGCATACATTGACACTGGTGACTGGATGGAATATAAGGTTAATATTCCAAAAGCAGGAACCTATGCACTGGGTTATGTCATTGCTGCAAATGGAAACTCCCCGATAGATGGAGTGGAGTTTGTTGTAAACGGAACACCATGTGGAACAACTACATTGCAAGGTACAGGTGGATGGCAGAACTGGCAGCATTTTGATGGAGGTCTGGTAGAATTTGCAGAAACAGGTGAATACACAGTACGTCTTAACGTAGTGGGCGGCGGATGGAATATCGATAAATTTGAATTGACATTGAAGTCCTCGGCAGAAGAGGTAGAACTTTCCACAGCCATTCTGGAATATGCAATTGACCTTGCAAAGAGTGCAGACACAGAAGGTGTGATCGACTCTGTGAAAGCAGCTTTTGAACAAGCACTTGCGGATGCAGAACGGATGCTTGCAGATGTAAACGCAGGCGTTACAGGAATCACACAGGCAGATGTGGATACATGCTGGCAGAACCTGATCAAAGTAATGCAGTATCTTTCCTTCAAACAGGGAGACAAATCAGATCTTGAAAAAGTAGTTGCACTGGCAGCAGACATTGAGGGAAGATTAGATTCCTACCTGGACGACGGAAAACAGGCATTTACAGATGCACTTGCAGCTGCAAGAGAGACTTTGGCAGATGGAGATGCAATGCAGGAGGAAGTAAACCAGGCATGGAGAGGTCTTCTTGAGGCAATGGCGAACTTAAGACTGAAACCGGATAAGAGTGCTCTTGAGAGCTTGATCAATGAGGCATCTGCACTTTCCGAAGATGCATATGAGGCAGAAAGCTTTGGAGCGATGAGAACAGCGCTTGCAAAAGCGCAGGAAGTATTTGCTGACGAAACTGCAGACCAGATGGCAGTGACAGCAGCAGAAGAAAACTTGAAAGATGCGGTTGCAAAACTGGTACCAGTATCCGAAGGAGCAAAAGCCGGAGAACAAGATACAGATACAACAAAAGCAACAGCAGACAAGCAGGCAAATGCATCAGGAACAACTGCGACAACAAATACAGACAATGCAAATACAAACAATACAGCAAAATCTGCAAAAACAGGAGACAGCGCAGATCCAATGGCAGCGGCAGCAGTTGCGGTTATGGCAATGGCAGCAGCACTTGTGGCTTGGAAGAAACGCAGATAAGGAAAAGAGAAGTAGAAAGTAATAAATAACAGCGCCATGGCAAACCGTGGCGCTGTTATTTATAATTAAATATTATTTTATGAAGCATCTGGCGAAAATGTCAGATGCTTTTTCTGTATATAATTTGGAGTGGTAGCATTTAAGTAGAGTCGTAAAACTCACCAAATCTATGATATTATCAATATATAGGAAGGTGAGAAAAATGCAATACGACAAATCATTTAAAGAAGAAGCACTGAAACTCTCCGACGAAATCGGATTAAAAGCGGCAGCCGCTCAATTAGGTATACCATATTACACACTGTCTGGATGGCGTAACAACCGAAAAAAATACGGAGCTGATTTATATTGTGGCAGTGGTCATAAACGGATGTCTGCAGATCCTGCAGAACAGCGTATCCGGGAACTGGAAAAGGAAAATGCAGAACTCAAACATTCCAATGAGATTCTGCAGGAGGCACTTGGTTTTTTCCCACAACGCCGAAAGAAATAAGAGCCCATCAGCGTTATCAGTTCATTTTCGAAAAACATCATGGTAAATGGACTGTGAAACTGATGTGCAGAATCCTTTGTGTCAGTGTTTCCGGTTACTATAAATATCGTAGAAACCTCGGTAAACCTAGAAAAGATACCGTTCTTTCGGCAGCAATACAGTCCATTCTGAACGAATCTCCGTATAATGACAATTATGGCGTATCCCGTATGCAGTTAGCACTTCTGCAAAAAGGGCTCAAGGCAGGAATTCGCCGTATTACCCGTATTATGCGGGAACATGGATGGCTGCATAAACCTCATCGTAAACCAAAAGGACTTACACATGCAACAACTGAAATCCAAGAACAGGAAAATTTGATCAAGCAGGATTTTTCAGCATCTCAGCCATTAAAAAAGTTGTTAACTGATATTTCGCAGATACCTTGCCGGGATGGAAAACTGTATATCTCTCCAATTCTGGATTGTTATAACGGAGAGATTCTTTCCTTGATCATGAGAGACAATATGAAAAAGGAATTATGTATCGATACTTTTCATGCTGTTACAAAGCGCTACAAGCTTGACGGCTGTATCCTTCATTCTGACCGAGGGAGCCAGTATACCAGCCAAGCATTCAGAGCAGCATTATCCAACGCGGGAGTGAAACAAAGCCTGAGCGGAGTGAATCACTGTTATGATAATTCCAGAATGGAAAGCTTTTTTGCAACTCTGAAAAAGGAACTTCTCTATCGGATCCCTACTTACAAAATGAAACGGGATGCAGTAAAGACAATCATTTTTCGATATGTGTTTACTTATTACAATCGAATGAGAGTTTATACATCTAACCCAGGCGGATATCCGCCTGTGGTATATCGCACACTGCAGGAGAAACCTCTTGCAGCGTAGACATTGAAAGAATTTAGTGAGTTTAACGACTACACTTTTCTTGACAATTCCAGGGTTACCCGTAAGAGTGGACAAATGGCCAAGACGAAGAATACGGAAAACATACTAAAACAGTGGAAAAAAGAAAGAACACGCTATCGTATTCTAAGAAATTTGAAACTCGAACACTGGAGAACAATAAAACTTGTCAATAGTAGAAGTAGGTACTGGAGAATAGCAAAGGTGCTTGAAACAGTACTCACAGATGAAAGAATAGCCAAACTTGGATATACATCTATGTTTCACTATTATCTAGTAGTTTGTGAAAACTAAAGAACGCCTACTACCGAACGGTATACTAGGTGGTGTAAGAGGCCGGCTAATCAACTAATGGTTGGCCCTCTGCTCCACTTTTATGGAAAAATTGTAAGATGAAAAATTAGATTAAGAAAAAATGAAACTAATAATAAAATATTATCTAATATTTTGATGAAAGGAATGTATTTACATTTTTGTCCGATTTTTGTTCACTATAGTGCATTTCTTATTATTGCGTATTGAATTCAAATTGGTGATATTGTATGCTTTTGCTATAGAAATATAGACTACTTAGTGCAAAATTACAAATCAAAAGGGATGAAAAGGAAGAGAGAAGAAAAAAGTATACTATGATCTCTCGCAATCCTGAGTGATCATAGCCAGCTATCGGCGGCACTGGACTTTGACAAGTAAATATTATCCCAAAAGTGAAAAAATAGACATGCTAAAATGGACGTAACTGTCGCTATGTCTGCAAAAATGCGATATAAGAATCATGAATTATATCGCTTACAAAATCAACTTTTGTAGGGGTGATTGGAAGGGGAGATTCCATGCATGAAGATGTTGCAACATCTTCATGTGATAGAGGCGGCAGTACCACATCTTAGTAGAGCGGTGTCTGCCGTTTTCTATTTAAAAGTTTATTTCCTCATGTTTGTTGGAACGTTTTACGGATGTTTGGGCATTAAATTCCAGTTTCCATTCCTTGCTGTCATGAGACGGGAAGTTGATGAGCCGCGGGTTATCTTTTATGGCCAGATGAACTGTCCGGCTGTATCTGGAGTTGGAGCAGAGCTGGCTACAGGAACAGACATATTTCCGGCTCAGCAGATTGGGACTCCATCTTTACCAATGGTAAAATCATCCTTGTATTCTATTTTGATTCCCCATTTCGCATTCAAGTTGATGAAAGGCTGGATATGTTTTTTCGGCAGTAAAGGTAATAAGGCATGGCATCCGGAACAGAAAATCGCCCCCAGTCGAAAGAATTAAAGGATATTCAATCGGTTGCGCCGCAAATTTCAGGCGATTTGTCAAGTGTTTTTGGCAAAAAAGAGGGGGATTTTAATATAAAGGAATCTGAAAGCCTTGGTTTTACTCACCTGGCTTAAAGATTCCGAGAGATTATTTAATAACTTCTCGGAATCTCAATGAATGAGATTCCAACCGAAACTTGACAACTGAATATCGTGCAGGAAAAGAAATTTATGAGAAATGGACATAAACATTGGACATAGGGGGTGCTATGCCTTGAAAAATCTTATGGAGTCGTTTAAGATATCATTATTAGGCGGTTAATCCTAATAATGATTTTTGAAATGCCTCGATTGATGGCATTTCCCAGGCATCATGATGTTGCAGCATCATGATGCCGTAGAGGCGGCAGTACCACATCTTCGTAGAGCGGTGCCTGCCGTCTTCTAATTTATAGTCCTCCTTCTCACGCTTGTTTGAGCGTTCCACGGAAGTTCTTCCGTCATATTCCTTCTCCCATGCATTACTGTCCCTTGGCGGTATGTTAAATAACCTTGGATTGTCATCGGTAAAGATGTGTACGGTCCTTCCGTATTTCGCCGGTGAACAGGGATGTTCACAGAAGCAGCCACGTTTTCGGTTTGCTTTTGGACATCGGTATTTCGCCCGATGCTTGGCAGCCTCATATCCATCCTTGTGCATACGTAAGCCCATCTTACAGATTGGGACACTGTCCTTATCAATGGTGAAATCGTCCTTATAAGTGAAATGTCCGGTATGACCGGGATTGAGGTCAATAAACGGTGTGATATGTTCCCGTCTGCAGTATTCATAGACAGCATAAGCGTCATGAGCGGAATTCAGAAGGAGCTTTTCAATACGGAATTCCGGAAGATATGCTTTCATAGTGAAAAAGGAATGGAGAAAAGAAAGCATGTCATGGCGGGAAGCACGTTCCAAAAGAGGGAATACAGGGAGGTCACTATGGGAATCGGACGCCACGAACATGTAGAGGTGGTAACCGAAGAAATAGCATTCCCGATGGGAGTCCCAGCCCCAGCTGCAGTCCGGCTGAGAATAATGGCGTTTACAGTTACAGGAAGAACAGCCTTTTTCCTTGCAATCGCAGGTACACGTTTTGCGCTGCTGCGCGGCAGTACGGACAGGAGTGCCATCACCGGCAAGAGCCAGATGGTCTGGATCAATGAGGCCTTTAGAGCAGGAAACCGACAGAAACTGTTGGTGATAAAGCCGGAAAACAAGGGAAAATGGATTTCCCGGTTTGAATTTCCGGCGTTCCAGCAAAGGAAGAAGTTTAGATGCAGTACTGGAAGAATCGCAGGGAGTTTTATCGCCTTTCTTTTTCCCCTTAGGTGGTTTCACTTTAGGGAAACGGTCTTTGGGGGAATGGTTGTTGGAGTCAGCCTGCCAGATGCGGGAAAAGAAATCATAAAAAGTTCCGACACCGGGAGTATTCCCGAAAGAGAAACCACTGAGGATAGCATAAAGAGGAGTTTCCCTGAGCATGCGGCACCAGACTGTGATAGAAGTCACTTTCAGTTTCAAAGCAAGCAGGTAAGAGCGCAGCATACAGGAAGGGAGTCGTGGAGTGGGGCCAAAAACAGAGTAACATTCTTGCATAATGGAATCCGTGAGGGAAAAATCAAGATACCAGAACTGCACGATATAATCCCAGGTACTTTAAGGAAGCACGAAGGGATTAGGATAAAACTTAAGGAAATCGGATACGAAAGTATCCTGATAAGCGGCATGGCCGCCAGGATTACAAGGTAACAAAGAAATCGCCTCCAGTCGATGGAAATAAAATATAATCAATCGGCTTCGTCGCAAATTTTGAGCGATTTGTCAAGCGTTTATTGAAAAAAAGTGGGTGATTTTTTTGAGATAGGGGTCGGAAAGCCTTATAAAATCAAGGTTGAAGATTCCGAGAAGTTATTTTAAAAGAAAGACTAACTATTAAAAGTCAAGTCTAAAATGGAGATTTTGTGAATGAATTGCGGTAACGCATTTCAGATATAGTTGTACCTTGAAAATCGCATGACAAACAG